>NZ_JADWPD010000038.1 GCF_017308975.1 Amycolatopsis sp. MtRt-6
GGTCCCTCGATGCCACCAGACCCGGTGACACCACCCCCCGGATCATGCGAGCGACTGGGGGCCTGAGTCATGCCGGGCCTGGCGACCACAGCTCCTTGATCAGGAACTACGAAAAAGGTAACGGGGCGCCCCCGCGGGCGAGGGCGGGATTCCGGCAAAGTCGATCGCTGGTGCGCCTCGCCGAGTGGCTGAGGCGCCAAAGAGGCCGAGGGTCCTGGGCGGTCGCCGGTGCCGCGAATGACTCATCGGGGACCTCACACGTCTCGAATGAGTCATTCGCGACGTACGAACCCTTGCCGCGACTTCGCCGGAACCTGGCCAGAGCCGCGGACGAAGAGGCCTGCACTCAGGTGAGCGTCGCCAAGTCGTTGAAGAAAGCCGCCCGGCACGCACTGATCAGCCGCTCGATCTCGGGCCCCAGCGGGCGGTCCTCGTCCAGGGGCGCAACCACCGACCGCACCCACCTGTAAGCCGCACGCAGGCCCGGTCCGCCTTCGCCGCCCGCCAGGTACCGGGCCTGCGACGCCGTGATCAGCTCGCACGCCGTGATCGCGAAAAGGTGCGCGGCCGCCGCGCGCAACTGCTCGCCCGCCGCGGCCGCAAACGCTTGCACGTCCTCCTGGCCTGCCGAGGTGTCGATCGAACCGAGCGTTGCCGGGGAGGCGAGCCGGCGCAGTGCGTGCAACTCGCCCGCCGCTCGCTTGTGCAGCGGCGCCAATCCCGCGCGCGGCCCCGGGTCGGCCGTGAGCTGGGCCGGCAACCCGCTGAACCGCTCGTCCAGCAGCCGGTGCGTCCGCTGCACCGAAATCTCGCCGAGGTGCACCAAGGCAGCCGTCACCGCGTCCATCCGCAACCCCAGGTCCACCGCGTGGTACCCGGTGCCCGGCAGGAACGAACCGTCGACGAACGAAGGCGAATCGCCCGGCGTCTTTTCCCAGCGTCGCCGGGTCTCGTGCAGGTCACCGTTTACGCGGGACGCGTGCGCCAGCGCCCGTGGCGCGACCCGCACCGAAAGCGGCGCCTGCACCACTCCGGGCCGTACCGGGCCGCTGCCCACCAGCCCCGTCAGCTCGTGCAGCAGCGTACGCAGGTGGTCGTCTTCGCCTGCCATGACCGGGGAAAACACTTCGCGCGGCGCGCCGAGCACGTCGATCGCCATGGCCGCGGTGAGCGTTTGCAGGTCGATGAGCTGCTGGGTTTCGGTCCAGCCGCGCTGCGCGTGCATCACCGCCAGCGGAGAGCCCTGAAGCAGCGAAGCACCTTCCTTCGGCCCCAGGACGAAAGGCGCGACACCACGCGCGGCGAGCGCCGAAGCGGCCGGTACTTCGACGCCGTCCTCCAGCACCGTGCCGATGCCGAGGAACGTCTGGAACGCGTGCGACAGCGCGATGATCTCGCCCGAGCTGCCCAGCCCGAAGCGCGGGACGGCGGGAGTGAAGCCGTCGTTCAGGCGGTCGACCAGGAACTGCACCAGCTCCGGGCTCACCCCCGACCACGGCTGCAGGAAGTCACGCAACCGGGCGACGAGCAGCGCGCGGACGTCCTCGGGCGGCAGCCACGGCGGTCCGCCGACCGCGCGGCCGATCAGCAGGTTGCGCTGGTGTTCGGCCTGCTGCCGCGGATCCAGCTCCACACCCGCGAGCCGCCCCATCCCCGTGGTGACGCCGTAGAGCGGTTCCTCCCGCTCCGCAAGGGCCGTCAAGAGCTCTTCCCGACGCCGCTTCAGGGCCTCTACCAGCGGTTTGTCCAGAATCCACCGTTCACTCTCGGCGAACTCGCTGTCGGAGACGATCATCGGTAGGGCAGCATGGTGCCGACGCCGGAAGCCTCGGCACGGGCCAGGATCATGGTCGCCACCGCAATGTCCGTTGTGGACAGTCCGCGGTGCCAGAACAGGATCCGCTCGGCGTCGTGCTCGCGGCCGGGCTTGCTGCCCGCCACGATGTCGCCGATCTCGGCGTGGACCTTGTCCTCGGTGAGCAGGCCGGCGTCGAGCTGCGGGCGCAGGGCGCCGAACCGCGGGTTGCCGGACCGCGATTCGCGCCAGTCGTCGACGACCAGCTTGTCGATGTCGTCGAGCAGCGTGAGCTCGAGCGCGCTGATCGTGCCGTAGGGCACCAGGAAGGTGCCCGGCCGGAGGAACTCGCGGCGCACCAGCGCCTCGGGCTCGACGAGCCGGGAGGCCTCCACCTGGATGTCCGCGCCGTCCAGGGTCTCCTCGGCCGTGGCGCAGACGCGGACGTCCTTGCCGAGCCGTTCGGACAGCCGGCGGCCGAAGTCCTCGCGTGACTCCGGGCGCTTGCTGGTCACGCGGATCTCGGCGAAGTCGAACAAGGAGTCCAGCAGCACGACGTTCCACCAGGCGGTACCGCGGGCGCCGATGTGCCCGAGCACCCGCGCACCCGGGCGGGCCAGGTACTTCGCGCCGACGGCAGTCATCGCGCCGGTGCGGGCCTCGGTGATCATCGTGCCGTCGACGATGGCCCGCGGCATGCCGGTGTCCGGGTCCAGCAGCAGGATCAACGCCATTTCCGAAGGGAGGCCCCGTTCGAAGTTCCCCACGAAGTCACCGACAACCTTCACACCACTGACCTGCTTCGCCGACAAGTGGCCGCGAAGGATGTTGAAGTGGCCTTTGCCGCCGTTGTCCGGCACGAGGTGCGTACGCGGCTCGAAGACGACCTGCCCACGACCGTGGTCGGCGAGCACGTCCTCGACCGCGCCGACGATGTCGGCGTCCGTGACACCGAGCGCGTCGATGTCGGCGCCGGTCAGGTACCGGAGCCAGACGGACGTCACCGGGCGAGGTCCTCGACGACCTCCGCGCCGGGCAGGGCGGCCAGTGCGGCGCCGGAGATCAGCAGCTTGCTGCCGCGGATCCCGCTGCCGATGACGAGCTCGGGCGCGTCGGCGACGCGGCGGTCGAGCAGGATGGGCCATTCGGCGGGCAGGCCGACGGGCGTGATGCCGCCGTACTCCATCCCGGTCAGGGAGACGGCTTCGTCCATCGGCGCGAACGACGCCTTGCGGACGTCGAGGCGGCGCTTGATGACGCCGTTGACGTCGGCGCGGGTGGTCGCGAGCACGAGCGCGGCCGCGAAGCGGACTTCGCCGGCGCGCTTGCCGGCGACGACGACGCAGTTCGCGGACGCTTCGAGCGGCGAGCCGTAGGCCTCGCAGAAGGCGGCGGTGTCGGCGAGCGACGGGTCGATCTCGGCGACGCCGACGGCGTCCGGGTCGGCGAGCGCGGCGAGGGCCTTGGCCACGGGCTCGGCGAGCAGGTCAGTACGCGTGGGGGCGGGAACGACGGTGAGGCTCCCGGCGATGGTCCAGGTCACCTCGCCAGAGTAGCCGTGCCGATCGTCGCCGATCAGACCGCGACTACCAGCTGGAGCCGCCGCGCTGGACCTCGATCAGCTTCGGGCGGACGTCCACGATGTAGACCAGGGTCGCGGCCATGGCCGGCACGTAGAAGATCATCCCGGGGCCCATCACGGGGAACAGCACCATGGCGAGCGTGGCACCGCCGGTGATCAGCATCCAGATGGGCTTGGTCTTGCGGTCGGCCGCCGAATAGGCGTCGGCGCGCTGCAGCAGCGCGTGCACGAAGGCGAAGAGCCCGACCAGCGCGCTGCCCCAGTGGATGACATTGAGGATCCAGATGGCGACTAGCACAGTCACAGCTTACGGCAAACCACCCGAACGACCCCGGCCCCGCCACCGGGGAGCCGATGGCGGGGCCGGGTGTTCACGGCGTTTTTACTTCTCGGTCTTCGGCGCGGCCGGCTTCTTGGCGGCGGCGCTGGTGGTCGTGCGACGGGCCGGGGCGGCCGTCTTCGGGGCCGTCTTGTTCGCGACCCGGCGGCTGGCCGAGCGGGTCTCGTGGGCGACGTCGTCACCCAGCTCCTCGATGGCGTCCGCGGCCTCGCCGGCGACCTCGGTCACCTTGCGGGCGGTCTTCTCGCCGGCCGAGCGGGTGCGCTTGGTGAAGGTGCCCAGCACGCCGTCGACGCGCTCGCGCACCTCGGCGGTGACGCCCTCGACCTGGCCCTGCGCGGTGGTCAGAGCCTCTTCGAGCTGCTCGATGGCCTTCTTGACCTGCGGCTGCGCGGCGATCTTGTCCCACGCCTGCTCGCCCGACTCGGCCAGCTTGTTGTACAGCTTGAGCGCGGCCTCGGTGTACTCGTCGATGACCTTGCGCAGCTCGGCCGGGTCCAGCTTCTCGCGGAGGCTCTCGACGTCGGTCGGCAGCTCCTGCAGGTTCTTGCGGGCGACCTCGCCGCTCTTGGTCACGTTCTCCTTGGCCTTCGCCACGGCGTCGGTGACGGCGTGGGTGGCCAGGTTGCCGGCGCCGAGCGCGGCGAGCAGCGGGGTGCGGACCTGGTCGAGGGCGGTGGTGACGGCCTTCTTGACGTCTTCGGTCTTGGGGGTGGTCATGCTGACTCCTCGTTTTTCACGGCTGGTGCGGTGTCTGGGGTGTCCGAAGCGGGAGCGGCGGCCGGCCGTGCCGCGGCGTTCTCCCGGCGGAAGGACTCGTAGACGTCGAGCAGGACCTGCTTCTGCCGTTCGGTCAGCTCGGCGTCGGCGCGGATCGCGTCGCCCACCGGCCCGCCCGTCGGCAGGTCGAGGATCCCGGCCTGCACGTACAGCGCTTCCGCCGAAATGCGCAGGCCCTTGGCGATCTGCTGCAGGATCTCCGCGCTGGGCTTGCGCACCCCGCGCTCGATCTGGCTCAGGTACGGGTTGGACACGCCGGCGAGCTTCGACAGCTGACGCAACGAGATCTTCGCGGTGTTGCGCTGCTGGCGGATGTACTCGCCGATGTCGGAAGCGATGTCCGCGACCTTCTCCATGGGACTGCCGGATCCTGACGTCCCACCGGTCTCTGTCATCCGGTCACCTCCTCGCGACACCTTCGACGGTACGCGCGAGTGCTAGCTATTGCAAGCACCCTGCTTGCAACCATCGGGTGTGACGCTCACCGCTACCGTGGTCGCATGACGCGCTCGGCCCGGCTGCGGCGGCGCCTCGTCGAGCACCTGCTCGACGAGGACGTCCTGCACGCCCCGGAGTGGATAGCCGCCTTCCGCGCCGTCCCCCGCCACGTCTTCCTGCCGCGGTTCTTCGTGCCGGCGGGCGGGCTGTGGGCGGCGGTCGACCGCGGCGACCCCGGCTGGCTGGAGACCGTCTACTCCCGCGACGTGCTGGTGACGCAGCTCGACGACGACCCGGGCCGCTGGGAGCTCGCCCGGCGCACCGGCCCGGTGGCGGGCACGCCGACGAGCTCGTCGAGCATGCCCTCGATCATGGCGATCATGCTCGAGGAGCTGCGGGTGCGCGACGGGCACTGCGTGCTCGAGATCGGCACCGGCACCGGCTACAACGCCGCGCTGCTGAGCCATCGCTGCGGGTCCGGCCGGGTGTCCACAGTGGACATCGATCCGGTGCTCGTCGCGGCGGCGCGCGAGCGGCTGGCCGCCGCGGGCCACCACCCGGCGTGCGTGGTGGGCGACGGCGCGCTCGGCTTCCCGGCCGGCACGCTCTTCGACCGGGTGCTGTGCACGGCGTCGGTGTCGTCGATCCCGGCGGCCTGGCTGGCGCAGACGAAACCCGGCGGCCTGATCGTCACGACGCTGAACCGCCCGATCGGCGCCGGGCTGGTCCGGCTGGTCGCCGGCGAGGACGGCACAGGCCAGGGCCGCGTCCTCGCGCGCGACGGCCGGTTCATGCCGCTGCGGGCGCACCGGCTGCCGGAGACCGGACCGCTGCCGATGCCCGCGCGCGGCGACTGGGAACAGACGCGGCTGCCGCTGCCGGCCGTGCTGCAGCCCCGCCGGCAGTTCGAGTTCTACGCCGGGCTCGCGCTGCCCGGCGTCCGGCCGGTGCGCGACGGCGGCGACGACGAAGCACCGAGCGTCGCGCTGGTCCACCCGGACGGCTCGTGGGTCCGCCACCGCAAGCGCGGCGGCGCGGACGAGGTGGCCCAGGGCGGGCCGAGGGCGCTGTGGGAGCTCGCCGAAGCGGCCTACGTCGAGTGGTGCGAGCTGGGCAAACCGGACCGCGACCGGTTCGGGGTCACGGTGACCGCCGACCGCCAGGAGTTCTGGCTCGATTCCCCCGACGGCCGCACCTGGCCACTGGCCTGATCCCGGAGGGCACTTTCACGGGAAAGTGCCCTCGCGGGTCACGGCAGCCGCGCGCGAATCCACTTCTCCACGTGGTCGGCCGTCGCCTCCGTGGCGACGTCCGTGGTGTCGAAGAGGTCGACACCGAGTTCAGGCGCCGACTTCCGCAGCCAGTCGTTGAACTCCAGCATCTCGTCGATCCGCGCCTCGTCCCACTCCCGCCACGCCGGTCGCGCCCGCAGGCGCGCTCGCAGCGACGAAGGCGAGCCGACCAGCGCCAGGTAGTGGATGTCGCTGAAGAACGCGCGCTCCGGCAGCTGCTCGAACTCCGGCGGCGCCACCGTCCCGCACAGCACGACCGGGCGGCCGTTCTGGTGCAGCATCGTCGCCATCCGCAGCCAGATCGAGCGGAAGTCGGTGACGTCGTCGTGCAGGGCGGGGATCCAGAGGATGTCCTGGTCCAGCACGACGACGTCGCCGCCGAACCGGTCGGCCAGCAACGGTCCCATCGTCGACTTCCCGGCGCCGCTCGGGCCGGTCAGCGCGAACAGCGGCAGCTTCCGGAACGGCCACTCGTGCCCGCACTTCGCGCACGTGACGATCGCGCCCGCGACGACCGGGCGGTCCGCCCGGTCTCCGCAGGCCGGACAGATCCGCAGGTCGAGCCCCATCTCAGTCGAAGAGGTTCTCGAGGAAGCTGCGCTTGCGGTGGCCGTGGCCGTGCTGGCCGTGCCCGTACGGGCGCGGCGAATCCGAGTAGCCGCCGCGGTGCGGCCGCGGCGAGTCGGCGTAGCCCCCGCGGTACGCCTTCGGCGAATCCGGGTAGCCGCCCCGGTAGGGGCGCGGCGAGTCGGGGCGGCCGTAGTGCGCCGTCGGCGCCGGTCCCCCCTGGTACGGCGGCGGCTGCTGCCCGTAGAACGAGCTCTCCGCACCGACGATCGCTTCGAGCTCACCGCGGTCCAGGAAGATCCCGCGGCAGCCGTCGCACTGGTCGATGTGGATGCCGTTCTTGTCGAGGGTCCGCATCTGGTTCTGACACTTCGGACAAATCACACCGCAGAGCCTACGCAAAAACGCGTCAGCAGGCGCAGAGGCAGAACGGGTGCCCCACCGGATCGGCGTAGACGCGGAACGTCTTGGGGTTGTCGTCGAGCAGCTTCGCCCCCAGCCCGAGCACGCGCTCGTGCGCCGCTTCCATGTCCGTGACGTTCAGGTCCAGGTGCATTTGCTGCGGGTTCTCCGCGGACGGCCACGCCGGCGGCCGGTAGTCGGGCACCCGCTGGAAGGCGATGCCCGCGCCGCCCGACGGGTTGGCCAGCGTCACCCAGTGCCCGTCTTCGGCCACCTCGGGCTCGTTCCACTCCAGCACCGCGCGGTAGAAGCCGGCCAGCGCCACCGGGTCGGGGCAGTCGAGGGCCACCACGCCCAGCGTCGGAACCGCACTCATTCGTCGCTCCCTTCGGTTCGATCGTAAGTAACCAGTAAAGGGATTATGTGGGTTAGCAGGCCGGGTGGCAACCGCCGTACACTCGGTAAGTGCACACCGACGCGTCCCTCGTGGTGGAGTTCCTGAACACGGTCAACGTCGAAGAGGGCACCGACCTGCTCGAAGATCCGGGGCAGTGGCGCGAGTGGGCGGCGGCGCACGCGCTGGCGGCCAACCCGGCGGCCGAGGCCCGGGCGGCACGCGACGCCCTGCGCGCGGCGATCGGCGACCCGCGGCTGCCGGGCGGCAGCGTCGACGTGGCGACCCGGATTTCCCTGACCGCGGAGGGCCCGACGCTGGTGGCGGACGACGTCGTCGGGGCGGTGTTCGCGGCTTGTGCGCGGCTGGTCGTCCGCGGGGAGTGGATCCGGCTGAAGATCTGCCCGGCCGACACCTGCCTGTGGGCGTTCTACGACGAGTCGCGCAACCGATCGCGGACGTGGTGCTCGATGCGCGTCTGCGGCAACCGGGAGAAGGCGCGGGGCTGGCGGGCCCGCGCCGCCGCGGGCTGAGGCGCCCTCAACCGAGCGGCGGACACTCGAACGGTTGTGGACAACTTGGGGACGAAGCACCACATATCCACGCCTCAGCCGCCCCGGACCCCCACACGTTGTGGACAGCCGTTAGGCCATCACCGTGAAAAGTTGTGGATAACCCGGGGGATAACTCAGCTTCCTGTGGACAACTGGTTTGCAGGTCCCCCGGGTGTGGTATAGGTCCCGGCCATCAGAACAGCAGCTCCGCGACGGCGTAGATGACGAGCCCGGCGAGCGCGCCCACCACCGTGCCGTTGATCCGGATGAACTGCAGGTCGCGGCCCACCTGGAGCTCGATCTTGCGGGACGTCTCCTCGGCGTCCCATCGCTCGACCGTGTCGGTGATGATCGTGGTGATCTCCCGTGAGTAGTTCTTCACGAGGTACGCCGCGGCACCCTCGACCCAGCCGTCGGCCTTCGACCGCAGCTGGTCGTCGGTGATCAGCCGCTGCCCCAGCGACGTGAGCCCGAGCCGGACGCGCCGGCGCAGCTCGCTCGACGGGTCCTCGGCCGCGGTCAGCAGCATCTCCTTCGCCGTGCTCCACGCCGAGCCGATCAGCCGCTGGACCTCCTCGTGGTGCACGATCTGGCCCTTCACCTGCTCGGCGCGGGCCATCACGTCGGGGTTGGTCTGCAGGTCCTGGGCGAACTCGCCGAGGAACTTGTCCAGCGCCAGCCGCATCGGGTGGTTGACGTCGGTCTTCACCGCCCACGCGAAGGACAGCACCTCGCCGTAGACCTTGTCCGCGAGCATCTCGTCGACGAACTTCGGCGACCAGCTCGGCGCCCGGTCCGACACCACGCGCAGCATCGTCGTGTGGTTGTCGCGCACCCACTCGTAGGCGCGGTCGCACATCAGGTCGACGAGCTTGTGGTGCGCGCCGTCGGCGAACACGCCCTGCAGGATCTTGCCCAGCGGCGGGCCCCACGGCTTGTCGATGATCCGGCGCGCGACGGCCTGCTCCATGATCGCCTGGACGTCTTCGTCGCGAAGCACCTTGACCGCCGCCCGGACCACCGTCGCCAGCTCGGACGTCACGCGCTCGGCGTTGTCGGGCTCCGCGAGCCAGCCGCCGAGCCGCCGCGCGATCTCGACGCGCTTGAGCTTGTCACGCACGACCTCCTCGGACAGGAAGTTCGAGCCGACGAAGTCGCCGAGGCTGTTGCCCAGCGCGTCCTTCTTGTTCGGGATGATCGCCGTGTGCGGGATCTTCAGCCGCAGCGGGTGCCGGAACAGCGCCGTGACGGCGAACCAGTCGGCCAGCGCGCCGACCATGCCGGCCTCGGCCGCGGCGCGCACGTACCCGACCCAGCCCGGCCAGCCGCTCGCCTGCGCCCAGCTGGTCAGCAGGAACACGAGCGTGGCGCCGAGCAGGAACGACAGCGCGACGAGCTTCATCTTGCGCAGCGAGCGCCGCTTTTCCTCTTCACCGGCCGCGCCGCCCGGCGGGTCGGCGGGCGTCACCTTCGCGGGGGTCAGTTGCTCCACATCGCCATTGTCCGTGAGGATGGCTGATCGTGCGCGAACCTGCTCTCGTCCCCCGCCTCCGGCCGTTCACCTCGACCATCTTCGCGGAGATGACCGCGCTGGCGGTCGAGCACAACGCGGTCAACCTCGGCCAGGGCTTCCCGGACACCGACGGCCCGGCCGGCATGCTCGAAGCGGCGAAGAACGCCCTGTTTGGCGGGGCCAACCAGTACCCGCCGGGACCCGGGCGGCCCGAGCTGCGGGCCGCGATCGCGCGGCACCGGCAGCGCTACGGCACCGAGTACGACCCGGCCACGGAGATCCTGGTCACCGCGGGCGCCACCGAGGCCATTGCGGCAGCGTTGCTGGCGCTGACCGAGCCCGGTGACGAGGTGATCGTCATCGAGCCGTACTACGACTCCTACGCCGCCGCGGTCGCGATGGCGGGCGCCGAACGCCGGGTCGTCGGCCTGGTCGAGGGCCCGGACGGCCGCTTCGGGCTCGACGTCGACGGCCTGCGCGCCGCCGTCACGCCGCGGACCAGGGCGATCCTGGTGAACTCGCCGCACAACCCGACCGGCACCGTGTTCACCCGCGCCGAGCTGGAGGCGCTGGCCGCGCTGTGCGTCGAACACGACCTCATCGCCGTGTGCGACGAGGTCTACGAGCACCTGGTGTTCGACGACGCCGAGCACATCCCGCTGGTGACGCTGCCCGGGATGCGGCCGCGGACGGTCAGCATTTCCAGCGCCGGCAAGACGTTCAACTGCACCGGCTGGAAGATCGGCTGGGTCTGCTCGACACCGGAACTCGTCGCGGCGGTCAAGGCGGCGAAGCAGTTCATCACCTTCGTCTCGGGCGGGCCGCTGCAGCCGGCGGTCGCGCACGCGCTCGACCACGAGCTGCCCTGGGTCGACGGCCTGCGCGAGTCGCTGCGGGAGAAGCGCGACCGGCTTTCGGCCGGGCTCGCCGACGCCGGGTTCGCCGTGCGGCCGACGGCGGGCACGTACTTCGTCTGCGTCGACGTCCGCCCGCTGGGCTTCACCGACGCCGCCGATCTGGCGTGGGAGCTGCCGGGCCGGGTCGGGGTCGCCGCGGTGCCGGTGAAGGTGTTCACCGATCACCCGGACGAGTGGAAACACCTGCTGCGTTTCGCGTTCTGCAAGCGCAACGAGGTCATCGACGAGGCCATCACCCGGTTGCGCAAACTGGTCTGATCACCGCGGCCCGGCTGAGTAGACGTCTTCCGGGCCGTTTCGGCCGCCGCACCGGGGCGGGGCTCCGGTGCGGCACGGGCGCCGGGGCCCGGGTGGGGCCGGCCGCGCGTCCACCACTTGCCGCGCCGAGTCGTCACTCTCCGCGATGGCCTGGGCTGCTTCCCGCAACGGCCGCGGTGGGCGCCGGGAGGCCCGCGGCACGGTGCTCCGCCTGCCGACCGTCCACCACGCGAGACGCCGCGGCGAAGCGCCGGGCCAACGCTCGTGATCACGCACCGCAGCCGGATCCGGGATCGGTTCGCGGCGCGCGGATTCGGCGCAGGGCAACCGAAATCGCGTGGGTGACCCCGTTCGGCCCAGTGCTCGTCCCACATCCCGGGCGAAGTTCCGGTCGTTTGGCCGAAATCACGGTCCGCGCACCGAGCGGAACCGCTCGGGCACCGAGTGCGGTCGGCGGCGCGGAAACATCAGGTCAACGGCGGGACGTGCAATTTGCAGCGCTCGTCCGAATGGCCGTAAGCAAGCGCCCGAACGGCACTGAGAGTGATCAACTCGTCGGCCGCACCTCCCTTGCCCGGTAGGGCCGCTGGGCCTTACGGGCTGGATCGAAGGCGGGAGAGATGAAAGACTCCCGAGCGGTGCTAGAAAGAGTGCAGCCCCGGGGGAACTGCGACCTGGCCGGAGAAAGACCCCAGCAAGATCAGGCTCGAGCGGGCGACGCGAGAGCCTCAGGCGCGGACGGTGGTGGTGGCGGTGAGCAGCACGGCGGACGCGCGCCGCGACGCTCCCGTTCGGCCTGCGCTCACACCGGGTGAAACCGTTTCGCACGCGCGCGGGCGCGCGCCACGCCCGTGGACGGCGTCGCTGCAGCGCCCCGCGGCCAAGATCCTCGTCGCCGGCGGCCTGACCCTCGCGGGCTGGCTGCTCGGCGCCGCGCTGTCCGGCGGCACCGCGTCCGCGGCCGACCGGCCGACGTGCCCCGAAGCACCCGTGGTTTCCACTGTGGACCATGCCGCGAAGCCGTTCTGGCACGCCCGGCACCGCAAGAGCCACCACGAGACCGGCGAAGCCCCGTGCGCCGCGCAGCCGAAGATCGACAGCGCCGAACCGCCATCCGCGGACGAGCCGCCGACCGCGCCGGAGACCACCGCGCCGGAGACCACAAAGGACAGCTCGGCCGCCGAAGAGCCTGCAGCCACGGCACCGGACAGCGCTTCCCCGGCACCGGCCACCACCGCCACGTCGGAGACCGAAGCACCGGCCGTCGCCTCGGAAAGCCCTTCCGCCGACGAGCCCACGGTCACCAAGAAGACCACCACCAAGAAGACCACCGGCTCGGACGCCTCCGAAGCACCGAAGGCCACCTCCGGCGGCGGGAACCTGCTCGGCAACCTCGTCGGCGGCACGCTCAAGTCCGTCAGCGGAACGACCACAAAGGACACCACCGGGGAGCCGGGCGCGATGTCCTCCGGCGGCAACCTGCTCGGCGGCCTCGTCGGCAGCGTCCTCGACGTGGTCGGCAGCACCCTCACCACCGTCACGGACACGGTCGGCGTCGTCACGGACACGCTGTCCCACACCGTGCTCGCGCCGCTCACCCAGCCGCCCGCGGGCCACCCCGAGGCGCCCGTGCTGCTGCCCCTCGACGACATCCTGAACCCGGTGCTCGGCGGCAGCTCGAACTCCGGTGGCGTCACCGTGACCGTCCCCGTCGTGACGACCCTCGTCGCCCCGGTTCCGGCCACCGCCGACGGCACCGTCCCGGCCATCGCCACCACGACGGCCGCCCCGCAGCACACCACCCGGGCCGCGGTCGTGCACCTGGTCGTCCGGCAGGCGCGGGCGCTTCCGGCGGTCCAGGACCAGCCGCGCGACTCCGGCACGCACGCCACCGGCGGTGGCGACTCCACGCCGGGCCTCCCCGGCGGCACCACCGCCCCGAGCGCGCCGGCCCCCACCGCGGCCCCGGGCCACGACGGCTCCGGCGGCGCCCGCCACGCTTTCGCCGTCCACACCGACGACGTCACCACCACGCAGCTCAAGCTGATCGGCACCAGCCGCGACCACGACGTCGACGGCGCGGGCAGGGAAGCCGCCCTGCCCACCACCTCCCCCGACTGACCCCCGACCGGGCAGCCGGGGACAAGTGCGCCCAAATCAAGATCGTCAAGCCGCGCCCGTACGCCGTTGAGGCGTGACGTTTCCCCTGCTCCAACGCGAAATTCGTGGCTCTTTCACGTCTCGTGACGCCCGCGCGCGTCCGACGTACCCCAGGGGCGAAAACCATGCGAACCCACAGTCTTTCCGACCGGCCGACCGCGCCCGGCCGGGTCGGATCCCGGTCCCGGCGCCGCGCTGCCCCCGTGGCGCCGGGACCCACACCGGGTGCGCTCCGGGAGTCCTCGCTCACCGCGCCGAGCGAGGGCTCGCAGTACCGCGAGCGCACCTGAGCCGTCGGCTTCCCGGCACGTCGAGGGGCTGTGCCGGGAAGCCGCGGCACCCGCGAACGGGGTCACGTCCGTGAGCGGGTGTGTGGAACGACGAACCGGTGCGCCGGCTGCACATGAACGCCGCCCATCCCTGGGAGCGGGCTCGCATCCGGCGCACCGGTTCGTTCACGCGATGGGCGCGTCCAAGGACGCCGGAGTACCGCGGACCGACGCTTCGGCCGCGCTCAGCCGGCGGATCGCCTCGCCGATCTTCTCCGGCGGCAACGCGAACGGCAGCCGGATCCAGCGCTCCATGCCGCCGTGGACGCCGAACCGGGACCCCGGGGCCACCTGGATGCCGTGGCCGGCCGCCGCCACCGCCAGCCGGGAGCTCACCGGCTCCGGCATGCGGCACCACAGCGACAGCCCGCCCTTCGGCAGCGTGAACGTCCAGTCCGGCAGCTGCGCGTTCACCGCGGCCGCCAGCGCGTCGCGGTTGCCTCGCAGGTCTTCGCGACGGCGGGCCAGCGCGGCCCAGCCGTCGGCTTCCAGCAGTTCCGAGAACACGACCTGTTCGAAGACCGGCGAGCCGAGGTCGACCGCGTAGCGCGCCGAAACCAGGCGGCCGAGCAGGTCCTCCGACGCGCGGATCCAGCCCAGGCGCAGGCCGCCCCAGTGGGACTTCGACGCCGAGCCGACGCAGATCACCAGGTCGCCCGCGAACGCGGCCAGCGGCGGCGGCCCGTCGAGGGGATCGCCCTCGAGGTCGAGCTCGACGAGCGTCTCGTCCACGACCACCGGCGTCCGGGCGCGGGACAGCACGGCGCCGAGCCGGTGCCGCCCCTCGGCGTCCAGGCGCAGGCCGGTCGGGTTCTGGAAGTCGACGACGAGGTAGGCCAGCCGCGGGGACGCCTGGCGCAGGGCGGCGTCGACGCCGGCGATGTCCCAGCCGCGGGCCCCGGCCGGGTCGAGCGCCACCGGGACCGGGATGGCGTGCGCGGCCCGGATCGCCTCCAGGGCGTTCGGGTACGTGGGCTGCTCGACCAGCACCCGGTCGCCCGGCCCGGTCAGCATTCGCAGGACCAGCACGAACGCGTGGTGCGCGCCGTTGGTGACCATGATCTGCGCGGCCGTCGTCGGCAGCCCGCGCTCGGTGTACCGCCGGGCGATCTTCTCCCGGAGGGTGAGCAGGCCGCGCTCCTGGTAGCCGTGCTCCCCGAGGTGCTCGACGAGGGCGGAGCGCGCGGAGTCGATGGCCGCGACCATGCCCGGCGGGGCCGACGGCGACGCGTGCGCGAAGTCGATCAGGTCACCGCCGTCCGCGACGGCCTCGGCGCGGCGACGACGGCCGGGGGCGGTGATCCACGAGCCGGCGCCCCGGCGGCTCGCCACGAACCCGTTGTCCCGCAACCGGTCCAGCGCCGCGCCGATCAGCGTCCGGCTCGCCCCGAGCGCGTCGGCCAGCTCGCGCTCGGCGGGCAGCCGGGTGCCGAGCGGGAGCTGGCCGTCGAGCACCTGCAGCTCGATGGCCGCGGCCAGGTCGGCGGCTCCCTGCCGGGAGCCGCCTTGCCGCCACGAGCCCAGCATGACAGCCAATCGCGGACCGGAGATGCGTCCACCCAGCGGGATCACGGGTTCCATCAGGCCAATATTCCAGAATTGGCTATGGTTTACCAGGCCACTTGCCCTCGATAGTGAACGGCGTGGCTCAGATCGATCTCCGGCCCGTCCGGATCACCCGCGACCCCGTCCGCCGCAGCGTCCAGCTCCTGACCGGCCTCGCCCTCTACGGCGCGAGCGTCGCCATGCTCACCCGCGCCCACCTGGGCCTCGAACCCTGGGGCGTGCTGGCCGAAGGCGTCATGAAGCACACCGGGCTGACCTTCGGCACGGTGACCGGCGTGATCTCGGTGGCCGTGCTGCTGCTGTGGATCCCGCTGCGCCAGCGGCCCGGGATCGGCACGGTGGCGAACGTCGTGGTCATCTCGGTCACGGTCGACGTCGTCCGCGCGGTGCTGCCGGACCAGCACGACCTGGCGTGGCAGCTGGTGCTGCTGGTCGGCGGAGTGGCGCTGAACGGCTTCGCGACCGCCACCTACGTCGGCGCCCGGCTGGGCCCGGGCGCCCGCGACGGCCTGATGACCGGGCTCGCGGCGCGCACCGGCCGGTCGGTCCGGCTGGTGCGCACCGGGATCGAGGTCACCGTGGTCGTCGCCGGGTTCGCGCTCGGCGGGACGCTCGGGTTCGGCACCGTGCTCTACGCGCTCGCCATCGGCCCGCTCACCCAGGCGCTGCTGCCGCTGGTCGTGTGGCGCGAACAGCAGCAGGCCGTTCACTAGCCTGCCTTGCGCTGCTGCACGGCCCGGCGCAGCGTCAGGTAGTCGGCGCCGTGCCGGGCGAGCACCTCGTCGGGGCCGCGCTGCTGGGCCAGGGCCAGCAGGATGTGCTCCTGGCCGAGGCGCTTGTCTTCCAGCCGGACGGCTTCCCGCAGGCTCAGCTCCAGGGTCTTCTTCGCCTGCGCGGTGAACGGGATGTGCCCGCGCTTGACCGGCCCGAGCCGGCCGGCCAACGCGCCTTCGCCGTGCGTCTGCTCGACGCGTTCGACGATCTGCTCGACGTCGATGCCGAACTCGGTGAGCGCCTCGGCGTCGGCGTCGCTCACCCCGCCACGGCGCCGGGTGCGCGCCAGCTCGGCCGCGATGTCGTCGGTCGACACGCCCAGCTCGGCGAGCACGCCGACGTCGGTCTTCACCAGCCCGGCGAGCAGGTGAGCGGGCCCGATCTCCACCGAGCCGGACTCCCGCGCCACGATCTGCGCCTCGACGACCGCCATCCGCGCGTCGGCCGTGAACCTTTCGAACATCAGTGCCTCCCGTACTTCTTGTGCACGGCCTGCCGGCTGACCCCCAGCTCGGCGGCGATCTCCTGCCACGACCAGCCCTGCACCCGCGCACTGCGGACCTGCACGGCCTCCAGTTGTTCCAGCAGCCGCCGGAGCGCGGCGACCGCGCGCAGCCCCACCCGGGGATCGCGGTCACCCGCCCGGGCGGCCAAATCCGTCGCTTCCGTCATGCTTGTCAACCTACGTTGACATCCGGTTGCTGTCAACTTCGGTTGACGCGACGTTTCCGGCTCTGGTTTCCGGCTCTGGCTTCCGCCGAGGCTGCCGGGACCGCTGTCCACATCCCCGCCAGGCTGTGGACAGGGAGCGCTGAACTGCGCTTTTCGCGGCTTTTTGTCGGGGGCTCTCGATAGACTGGACCTGGGGACGGCCCCCTAGGGAGGGCGGGCGCGCGCGAGGGCGGCAGGAGCGAGGCCGGGCGCGCGCGAGGGCGGCAGGAGCGAGGCCGGGCGCGCGCGAGGGCGGGCGGGCGCGAGGCCGGCGCTCGAGGTCGGCGGGCGCGAGGGCGGCGCTTGAGGTGGCGGGCGCGAGGCCGGCCTTCCGACTCGTCCGGTCCGCCGGGCCCGCGCCCGCTCGGCGCGAAGCCCCCGGACGGGCGACGTACAGTCGGGTGATGCCCGAGATCGCGATCGCCGAGCGGGCCGGGGTGGGCGCCGACGGCCACCCACGCCCCACCGAGGACCACGTCGTCGTGCTGGACAACGCCGTGCTGGTCCTCGACGGCGCCACCTCGTCGGACCCCACGCAACCTCCGGGCGGCTGGTACGCCGAACGGCTGGCGCGGCGCCTCGCCACCGACCTCCGCGCGGCACCCGCGGCCGACCTCGCCGACGTCCTGACCGGCGCGATCGCCGCCGTCACGGCCGAGCACCGCCTCCGGCCGCAGTGTTCGCCGTCGAGCACGGTCGCGGCCGTGCGCTGGCTCGAAGACCGCGTCGACGCCCTCGTGCTCGCCGACAGCCCGGTGGTCGGCTTCGGCGGCTTCGGCGCCGACGTCGTCTCGGACGACCGGCTCGCGCGGCTGCGGCGGCGCGGGCTGCTCCAGACCGGTGCCGACGTCCGGCGCCGGCGCAACGCCCACGACGGCTTCTGGGTCGCCGAAGCCGACCCGTGCGCGGCCGCGCACGCGGTCCGGCGGACCTGGCCACGGGCCGACGTCGACGCGGTGCTGCTCGCCAGCGACGGCGTCTCCATCGGCGTCGACCAGTACGCGCTGTTCGGCTGGCCCGAGGTCCTGGCGGTCGCCCGCGCCGACGGGCCCGACGCCGTCCTGGACGCCGTCCGCACCGCCGAGAAGCAGGACCCGGACGGCGAGCGCTGGCCACGGCCGAAGCGGCACGACGACCAGGCGCTCGTCCTCGTGGATTTCGAATAGGGGGTTAATCAGGGTCTTCCCTGATCACGGGGGTCGCGTTTCCGGCGACCCTGGGTACATGGGGACAGAAGCGGGGAAGCGCACGAGACCGTGGCGGCTCGTCGCGCTGGGCGCGATCGGGTGGGGTCTGTTCACCGCCGTGGTGCTGCACATCATCAGCTCACGCAATCCGGTGTACGACACGCTGTCGAGCTACACGGTGACCGACCGCGGCGAAGGGATGCTCGCGGCGAGCGTCCTCTCGCTGGCCATCGGGTCGCTCGCGGTGCTCGGCGCGCTGCAGGTCGCCGGCGTGCCGCTGTCGCGCACCACCCGGCTGTTGCTCGCGCTGTGGGCGCTCGGGCTGGCCGCGGCCGCGATCTTCCCGGCGAGCTACCCCGAGGCGCCGGACCCGGTGAGCGGCGAAATCCACCTCTACGCGTGCCTGGTCGCGTTCTGCAGCCTGCCCGGCGCGGCGATCTCACTGCTGGAACCGCTGAAGGGACGCCCGGAACGCGTCGCGCTGGTCCGGGCGATCCGGCTGACCGCGGGGGCGTTCGCGCTGTTCGCGCTGAGCTTCTTGTTCGTGCGGTTGACCGAGGCCGGGGTGGAGCCGTTCCCCGAGGTCTCCGCGGCCTTCCCGATCGGCGTCATGCAACGGCTGCTGCTGCTCGCCGACGTCGTCCTGCTTGGCACGCTGCTGGGATTGGCGACCGGGCTGGAGTCAGCCTTCGACGGCCGCCGCGAATTCGGGCGCGTAGCCGTACAGGCCGGGCATGCCGCCGGTGTGCAGGAACACCACGTGGTCGTCCGGGGCGAAGTGGCCGGCCCATTCGACCAGCGCGGCGGCCACTTTGCCGGTGTAGACCGGATCGAGCACCACGCCCTCCGTGCGACCGAAGAGCCGTAGCGCGTTCCAGACGGCGTCGGTCGGGATGCCGTAGCCGGGGCCGAGCGTCGTGTCGCCCAGCTTCGTGTGCGCGAGCGACGGCGGTTCGACGCCGAGGAGCTTGGCCGCGCCGTCGACGAGGTCGCGGAGGTTCTCCGTGGCCTCGTCGAGCGGGTGGCTGACGCAGGCGATGCCGACGCCGAGGTTGCCGAGGAGCGCGGTGGCCAGCGCGACCCCCGCCGCGGTGCCGCCACTGGCGTGCGGGACGACCAGGTGGGCGCGCTCGATGCCGCGTTCTTCCAGCTGCTTCGCGAGTTCGTAAGTGGCGCGGACGTAGCCGAGCGCGCCGAGGTCGTTGGAGCCGCCGACCGGGATCGTCGCGACCTTCCGGCCCTCCTTGTGCGCTTCGGAGACCAGGCGGTCGTAGGTGCGGCCGGTCTCCTCGCCGTCGGCGCAGAGGTGCACAGTGGCGCCGAAGAGCCGGTCGAGGGGCAGGTTGCCGCCGCGTTCGTACGCCTCGCCGTCGCGGGGGACCTTGGCGGTGAGCACGAGTTCGCAGCGCAGGCCGAGCTTCGCGCACGCGGCGGCGGTCTGGCGGCCGTGGTTGGTCTGGAGCGCGCCGAACGTGATCACGGTGCCGGCGCCGGCGGCTTTCGCCGCGCCCAGGTGGTATTCGAGCTTGCGGAGCTTGTTGCCGCCGGCGCCGAGCGGGTGCACGTCGTCGCGCTTGAGCCAGAGGTTCCGCAGGCCGAGGGCTTCGCCGAGCCGGGGTGCTTCGTGCAGCGGGGTCGGCCAGCCGCCCAGGTCGACGCGGGGGACCGCGGCCAGGGCGGCGTCGGGGAATCCGGCGAAGTCGAACGTCATCGGCCCTCCAGGCTCGGTTTCTAACCACTATAGGGGGTTAAGCACCTGGAAACGGAGCTCGGTGACCAGCCCGACCTCGCGCAAGCCGATCCGCCGGAGCGTGACGCCGTCGAGGTCGGGATCGCCGAACAGCGGCAGGCCGGCACCCAGCAGCACCGGAGCGAGCAGGACGTGCAGCTCGTCGGCCAGCCGGGCCCGGAGGGTTTGCCGGACCACGCTCGTGCCGATCACCTTGACGGCCCGCTCCCCCGCGGCCGCCCGCGCCTGCTCGACCGCCGAGGCGATCCCGTCGGTCACGAAGGTGAAGGTGAGGTTCTCGTTCTGGGCAGGCAAGTCGGCCGGTGGCGTGTGCGTGACGACGAAGATCGGGACCTGGAACTCGTAGTTGCCGGCGTACCAGTCCGGGTCCTCGGCCATCGCGTACGACCGGCGGCCCAGGACGACCGCGCCGGTCTCCCGGATCAGGTCGGTCATCCACTCGCTGCCGGTCGACGCGGCGGAGTCGGACAGCCGGGCCGTGCCGCCGTGGCGGTCGGCGACGAAGCCGTCCAGCGACATGCTCATCCCCGCGTGCACCGTGGCCATGGTTTCTCCTCGCGTAGTCGTCGTCCGGGTAGACGGCCGGGGGCACGAAAACTCATCGGAGGTAGCCGGAGACCGCCGGTATCCGGTAACGTTCGTTCGAACGAACGAGAACCTTCGGGGGCCGCCATGACCGCTATGAGCCTCGACTTCACGGGCCTCGCCGCCCAGGCCGCGCAGCTCGCCGCGGGCGAGGTCACTGCCGCCGAGCTCACCGCGGCGGCGCTCGGCCGGGCGCACGCCAGCCAGCCCACGCTCAACGCGTTCAAGCACCTCCGCGACGACGAAGCCCTCGCCGAAGCCGCGGAGGCGGACCGGCGCCTGCAGGCCGGCGACCGCGCACCCCTGCTCGGCGTCCCGGTCGCGATCAAGGACGACGTCGACCTCACCGGCCTGCCCACCGCGTTCGGCTGCTCCGGCGAATTCCCGTGCGCGACGGCCGACGCGCCCGCCGTCGCGCTGCTGCGCGAGGCCGGAGCTGTGATCATCGGCAAGACGAACACCCCCGAACTGGGCCAGTGGCCGTTCACCGAGGGCCCGGCCTTCGGCGTGACGCGCAACCCGTGGCACACCGGCCACACCCCAGGGGGTTCTTCGGGCGGGAGCGCGGCCGCGGTGGCGTCGGGGGTCATCGCGGCCGCGCTCGGGTCCGACGGCGCCGGTTCGGTGCGCATCCCGGCCGCGTGGACGGGGCTCGTCGGCATCAAGACCCAGCGCGGCCGGATCCCGACCGGCGGCGAGCTGTTCCACGGCCTCACCGTGCTCGGCCCGCTGGCGCGCACGGTCGAAGACGCCGCCCTGCTGCTCGACGCCACCGCCGGGACGTCCGGCGTGTTCCGCGCGGCGGCCGCGCGCGAGCCGGGGAAGCTGCGGATCGGGCTGTCGACGCGGATCCCGTTCACCGCCACCAAGACCCGGCTCGACCCGGTCGTCGACGCCGCCGTGCGACGGCTCGCCGAGTCGCTGTCCGGACTGGGCCACGAGATCGTCGAGGTCGAGCCGGACTACGGGCTGATCGGGCTGACGTTCCTGCCGCGTTCGCTCACCGGCGTCCGCGACTGGACGCTGCGGGTGCCCGACCGGGCCGGGCTCGACCCGCGCACGCGCAGCAACGCCGGTCACGGCCGCCTGCTGGCCGGCCCGGCGCTGCGGCTGGCCCGCGCCCTCGAGCCGGGCCTGCACCGGCGGATCGGTTCGGTGTTCGGGCGCGTCGACGTCCTGCTGACGCCGACCACCGCGACCCCGCCGCCGCCGATCGGCACGTTCGACGGGCTGTCCGGCTGGGAGACCGACCAGGCCATGATCGCCGCGTGCCCGTACGCTTGGCCGTGGAACGTGCTGGGCTGGCCGGGGGTCAACGTCCCGGCCGGGCAGACGGCGGACGGGTTGCCGCTCGGCGCGCAGCTGCTCGGCCCGTCGCACGCCGAGGAGCGGCTGATTTCGCTTGCCGCGCAACTGGAAGAGGTCGAACGGTGGCCGGAACGGCATCCCGCGACAAGCTGGTGAGCACCCGGGAAGCCATTCTGCGCGGCGCGCTGACGGTCGTCGGCGAACACGGCGTCGGCGGGCTGACGAACCGCCGGATCGTCGCCGCGGCGGGTGTCTCCCTCGGCACGCTGACCTACCACTTCCCCAGCCAGACGGCGTTGCTGCGCGAGGCGATGCTGTTGTTCGCGGAGGAGGAGACGGCGAAGCTCGGCGCGATCGTCGACGGCTACCGGTCGGCGGGTCTCACGGTCGAGCAGGCGGCGTCGGTCGTCGAGCACGTCATCGCGCAGCTGCCGTTCGGAGCGGACGAGCTCGGCGCGCACGAGCTGTACCTCCAGTCGGCCCGCGACCCGGAGCTGCACGAAGCGTCTTCGCGTTGCTTCGCGGCGTACGACGAGCTGGCGGTGGCGATCCTCAGCGCGTTGGGCGTCCCCGATCCGGCCCGCCTGGCCGGCCCGGTGGTGGCGCTGATCGCGGGCCTGCAGCTGCGCCGGCTGGCGACGGGCGAGACGGACACGCCGGTGGCGGAGCCGCTGATGATGTTGATCCGCGGAGCTTGATGGCCCGCCCGATCGTCCGCGGCACGGCGGCGTGGAAGTACTTCGGCGACTTCCGCGACGTGCTGCTGGCCGGGCAGGTGCTGGTGCTGCAGGTGGCACACCCGGTAGTCGCGGCGGGCGTGCGCGACCATTCGGACTACACGTCGGACCCGTGGACGCGCCTGATGCGGACGGGAGCGTCGCTGTCGATCTACGTCTACGGCGGTGTGGCGGGTGCGCGGGTGGAAGCCGCCCGGTTGCGGGCGTTGCACCGGACGTTCACGGGCATCGCGGACGGACGGCGGTACAGTGCGCTGGATCCTTCGGCGTACGCGTGGGTGCACGCGACGCTGGTGAAGGTTCCTGTTGACGCGCAACGGTTTTTCGGGCGACCACTGTCCACATCGGAGCTGGCGGAGTACTACGAGCAGATGTGCGACGTCGGCCGGATGCTGGGCGTCCGGCATTTCCCGCCGGACTGGGCGGCGTTCGAGCGGTATTACGACTCGATGGTGGCGGGATTCGCGGCGAACCGGACGATCGAGGAACTGTTCGAGACGATCCGGACGGTGCGCAAGCCGGTCGAGTGGCTGCCGGACCGCTGGTGGCTCCCGCTGCGGCGGGCCCAGGCGAGGGGGCAGATGTTCCTGATCCGGGCGACGCTGCCGCCGTCCTTCCGGGATCGGATCGGTCTACAGTGGACGGCGCGGGACCAGCGAAGGTTCGATCGGTTCGCGGCGGCCGTGCGGCTGTTCGCGACGCCGGTGCCGGCAGGGCTGCGGACGGCGCACATGCGGTGGATCGGGAAGTTGAATGTGTGGTTCCGCGCGCACCCGCGGGTTTACGAGCGACTGGTGGGCGGCAACGGCCCCGGCTCGGCCCCGCGCGCCTGAAGCCGGATCTCGCGTGATTGAAGGCAGAACTCGCGCGATGGCGGGCGGACCTCGCGTGGTTGAAGGCGTAACTCGCGTGCCTGCGGGGCGATCTCGCGTGATTGCGGGGGCATCTCGCGTGCTTGGGGAGGCATCACGCGTGATTGCGGGGGCATCTCGCGTGATTGAGGGGGCATCACGCGTGATTGAAGGGGCGACACGGTGCCGGGCTGGCGGGCCGCGGGTGGCCGGCCAGGCTGAACGGGCCGACCACGGGCGTGCCGGGCGGGTGGGGCCGCGGGGGCGCCCCCCGTCTCCAGCGTATCGGGCGCCTCTGACGAAAATCTGTGGCGCGGGTGCCTGCTAGGCCGGGTTGTCCACATCTCGCCTTGCCTGTGGACCGGTGCGGGCGTAGTGGGCTCGGGCTTTGGCCCGGTTGCCGCAGCGGGACATCGAGCACCACTGGCGGTTGCGGCGGGGTGAGGCGTCGCAGAACCGCAGGCCGCAGTCGTCCGCCGCGCACACGCGGACCGATGCCTCGCTCGTGGCCAGGTCGATCGCGTCCGCTGCCAGGGCCGCGAACGCCGCCGCCACCGGGTCGCGAGGGGCCGGGACCTCCCGCCGGAGAGCACCGCCCACCAGGGCCAGGCGCGGTGGGGGCGCCGGGGCCGAAGCCGCCGCGTTGTTCACCAGCTCGACGTCCATCGACGACAGCTCCTCGGGCGGCAGCAGCACCCGGTCGATCGCCTCCCGCAGCGCCTTCGCCGCCAGCACGTTGCCCGCCGTCACCGGGACCGGGCCTGTCGTCAGCCCCGCCAGCGAGAGCCACTCGGCCAGCGCGTCCGGCCCGGTCAGGAGCTCGACACCGATCGAGTGCCGGTTGCGCATCGTGTTGACGAGGTCGAGGCACGGCCGTCCGCCGTCGAAGACCCACTCCATGCTCTCACTCTAACCCTTGAAGACAGTTAGAAGCAGCGCTACCGTCTAACCCCATGAACCGGTTAGAGAACGTCGCCACCGTGAACGGCCTCCGCATGCACTACCTCCGCGCCGGCGACGGCCCGCCGCTGTTCCTGCTGCACGGCTGGCCGCAGACGTCGCACTGCTGGCGCCACGTCCTGGCCCCGCTCGCCGAGACCCACACCGTGATCGCCCCCGACCTGCGCGGCTACGGCCGCACGGACAAACCGAAAAACGGCTACGACAAGCGCACGATGGCCGCCGACGTCGCCGCCCTCGCCGACCACCTGGGCTTCCCCAAGACCGCCGTCGCCGGGCACGACCGCGGCGGCCGCGTCGCCCACCGCTGGGCCCTCGACCGCCCGGACCAGGTCGAACGCCTGGCCGTGCTCGACATCGCCCCGACCCGCGCGATGTGGCAGCGCCTCGACGCGGGCGTCGCCAAGGCGTACTGGCACTGGCTCTTCCACCTCCAGCCCGACCTGCCGGAACTCCTGGCCGGCCAGAACATCGCCGGCTACCTCGGCTACTTCTTCGAGCGCTGGACCCACCAGCGCCACGCCCTCGACGCCGCCGCGCAGGCCGAGTACGTCCGCGCCTTCTCCCAGCCCGGCGCGCTCCGGGCCGGCTTCGACGACTACCGCGCCTCCTTCCCCGACGACGCCGAACTCGACGACGCCGACTTCGCCGCCGGCAAGCGCCTCACCCAGCCGCTGCTCGCCCTCTGGGGCGCGAACGGCCTGCTCGGCACCCTCCCGACGCTCGACATCTGGCGCGAGTACGCGAACGACGTCACCGGCGGAGCCCTCGCCGAATGCGGCCACTTCCTCCCCGAGGAACAACCCGCCGAGGTGGTCGCCCACCTGCGGAAGTTCCTCGGTCCCTGAGGTTCCCGGGGCCAGGGGTCCCCCGAGCTGGGGACCAAGATTCCCTCGCCGCCGTGACGCCCGCAACCGGCCCAGCCGGTTAGGTTCGGCGCACGATGGGGAGCAAATCGAAAGCGGCACTGCTGATGCTGCTGGCCGTGCTGGGGATCGCGGCCGGCGGCGGGACCGCGCACGCCGACGGCGCTCCGAGCGGCGCCGACGTCCAGGTCGCCCAGACGCTCGGCGCCCGCGAACTCACCGTGATCATCCGCCGCGTCGACACGACACCGTCGCCGCTGCGGGTCGACGTCGTGACGCACCAGGGCACCGCGCCCGGCACGCTGCACCTGGCCGTCGCGGCCGACGGGATCACCACAGCACGCACCGACGTCGTCCTGGGCGCCGCCCCGGGCGTCTACGCGGGAAATCTCCAAGTCGACAAACCGGGCCCGTGGGAACTCTCGCTGGACGACGGCAGCGGGCAACGAGCCACGATCCCGTTCATCGTGCCCGCGCGGGTGGTCCCGCCGTGGGAGAAGGCGACCTACGGCGGGTTCGTCGCCGCGGGCGCCTTCCTGCTCCTCGCCCTCGTCGTGGGCATCCGGGCGAGGCGGACCGCGTACGCGCTCATCCCGGCGGCCGGTGTGGTCGCCGCGATCGCCGTCGCCGTCACCGGCGCGCTGCTGTCGGCGAACACTCCCCCGCCGCCCGCGGCCGGGAGCCAGCTCGACCCGACCTTCGACAACGTCACCGACCCGTACGCGAACGCCAGGTTGTCCACAGTGGATTACTCACGGCCGCCGGTGAACCTGGCCGTCCAGGCCAGGAAAGACGACCTCGACCTGCGGCTCACCGACGGCGCCACCGGCCGCCCGGCCGACGACCTGCTCGTCCACGACAACGCGCTCGTGCACCTGGTCCTCGTCTCGCCCTCGGGACGGCTGAGCCACCTGCACCCGGTGCGCGTCGGCCCCGGCGACTACCGCGTCACCGTCCCCGCCCCGGAGGCGGGCACGTACGCCGTGGCCGCGGAACTCGCCCGGCGCGGCGGCGGCGTCCAGCTCGTCCGGTCCACAGTGGACATGGACGGCACAGCCGCCCCCGCGCCGGAACCACCCGGCGCCGGACCGCGGACGATCGACGGTACCCCGGTCGACCTCACCATCGGCCCGGGGACGCCGACCACCATCACCGCGCGCTTCCCCGCCCAGGACCTCCAGCCCTGGCTGGGCATGCTCGGCCACCTGATCATCACCGGCCCGATCACCGGGCCCGTCGGCGAAAGCGCCGCGAAGGCACCGACGTGGGCACACGTCCACGCGATGATCCCGCCCGTCGCGGGCCAGCTCGACCGCCCCGACGAGACCGTCGCCGCGTACGGTCCCGACGTCAGCTTCACCTACACCTTCGCCGCGCCCGGCCGGTACCGGATCTGGCTGCAGGCCGAGCGCGGCTACCGCGTACTCACCGTCCCCGCCGTGGTGGACGTCCCGGCGACAGGAGCCGGCCGATGAGACGCCCGACGCTGCTGATCGCCGTGGTGGTGCTCGCCGTCGTGGCCGGGGCCGTCTGGCTGCTCTGGGGTGGCGGGAAAGCGAAATCCACCGCGCAGCAAGCGGTTTCGGGTCCGTACACGGTCCGGTTCGCCGCGGACGAGCCACGCATCGGCGGCAACAACTTCGCCGTCGACGTCGAAGGACCCGCGCCCGACGCCGTCACGGTCGCCCCGGTCATGGCGCAGATGGGACACGCGTTCGCTCCCGTGCCCGCCGTGCCGGCGGGGGACGGCAGCCACTGGAGCGCCGCGAACGTCGGGCTGCCGATGGCCGGGCAGTGGGAGATCACCGTTTCGCTGCGCGGCCCCGGCGGGCCCGCGCAGGTCGTCTTTCCGTTGCTGGTCAAGTAAAAGGAGGGGGCATGGATCTCACCGCATCCGGCGTGCGCACCACGTCGGTGGCGAAGCAGGCACGGACGGGGTTGCTGCCGGCGAACGTCGTGCTCGGCGGGTCGCTGCTGTCGCTGGTCGGGCTGACCTGGGACATCCAGTGGCACGACGACGTCGGGCCGGACACGTTCTTCACGCTGCCGCACCTGTTCCTGTACGCGGGCAGCGCGGTCGTCGGCCTGGCGAGCCTCGCCGTCGTGCTGCTGACGACGGCGGCGCGGCGCGCGGGACGGCCGGTCGACCCGCGGGTCGGCGGGCGGGTGGTCAACGTCTTCGGCCGGACGTTCGCCGCGCCGCTGGGCTACCTGGTCTCCGGGGTGGGGGCGGCGACGTTCCTGCTCTACGGCCTGTGGGACCAGTGGTGGCACGGGCTGTACGGCTTCGACGCGGTCATCGACTCGCCGCCGCACATCGGGCTGCTGCTGTCGATCACGGTGTCGCTCATCGGCACGATCGCGGTGTTCGCCGCGGCGCGCGAGAACCGCTGGGGCCGGCTGGGCACGCTGGCGTCGCTGACCGTGCTGCTCACCTTCGGGCCGGTGCTGGCGCTCGGGTTGCAGCAGGTGCCCGACGACTACGCCGACGCCGTCGCGATCGGGACGTCGATGATGGCGGTGCTACTGATCGCCGTCGCCGCCGGGTTCGTCCGCCGCCCGGGCGGGGCGGTGGGCACCGCGGCGCTGGTCGCGGCCGTGCAGGCGGTGTTCTGGTGGTTCTCGCCGTGGGCGGCGCAGGCGTACGCCGACATGGTCGGCCTGCCGCTGCGGGACGCGGTTTCCGGTGTCCCGGCGATGCCGTCGCTGACGCCGCTGGCCCTGCTGCCGGTGGCGGCGCTGATGGAGCTGGTGTACTTCGCCGGACGACGCCGGGGGTGGCGCGCGGGCCGGGTGTCCGTGGTCGCCGGCGGGGTCGCCGGGCTGCTGCTCGGGCTGAGCCTGCCGTTCCAGCAGGCGCTGCTCTACACCGGCGCGCACGTGCCGCCGGCCTGGTACCTGGCCACGACGGCCGGGCTCAGCGCGGCGCTGGGGCTGCTCGGCGGGTTCGCCGGGTGGCGGTTCGGCGGGATGCTGTGCCTGCTGGCGCCCGCGAAGAAGGGGGAAACCGCTGATGCGTAAGAGTTTGCTCGCCCTGGCCGCGGTCGCCGTGCTGCTGTTCGCCACCGCGGGCACGGCGAACGCCTACGAGCCGGTCAACATCGTGCACACCGAGCGGGTGCAGGCCGGGCCGTACGGGCTGACCGTCGGGTTCAGCACCTGGCCACTGAAGGCCATGCAGTCGCTGGACTTCACCTTCATCCCCGACGGCGGGATCGAGGGCAAGTCCGGCACGCTCACCATGGTCAACCCGGAAGGCGGCCCGAACCGGAAGCAGCCGCTGGTCCGGCACCCGCGCAAGCGCGAGGTGTGGGGCCTGGACGTCCGCTCGCTGCCGCGGCCGGGTGAGTGGACGCTCAGCTTCACCGTCAACGGCCCCGCCGGGTCCGGCACCGGCGAGCTGCGTGCTCTGCCGGTGCTCGAACAGCCGGGCCCGCCGATGGGCCTGAGCTGGGCGATCAGCACGCTGCCGCTGATCGGGCTCGTGGCGCTCGTCGTGGTGGCCTGGCGCCGGACCCGCGGCCGGTTGCGTGGTGGGGAGCTTCCGGCAATCGGGTGAGATTCCCCTCACATTCCGCGCCCACGCGTATCCGGGCGCTCGCGATGGCCTCCTTCACCACAGGGACGGGAAGGAGGCCATCGCCATTTCTCTCAAGGGCACGGACACCACGGAGCGCGGAGGAGTTCAGGCGGGCAGGTCGAACTGCCCGGCTTTGACGGCGACCAGGAACGCTTCCCACTCGGCACTGTCGAACACGAAGACGGGGCTGGTGGCGAGCTTGGTGTCGCGGACGCCGATCAGGCCGTCGCGCCCCAGGTTGACCTCGACGCAGTTCCCACCGTTGGGCTCACTGGCGAACGACTTCTCCCAGGCGGCCTCTTCGAACAGGGACACGGCCGTGTTCGGATCGTAATCCGCGAACGACGGATAATCCGCCATGGGTCGTACCTCCGAGGATCGATGGGGGGCGCGGTCGTGACCTGGTCGAAGGCACCCGCTCCCGGCTACTCAGTGTCTCAATGGAGCAAGCAACAGGGCCAAGCGGGTGATCAACTAGGTCCGGCCTCGACATGAAGATTATTCCAGGAGTAGGATTAATCGCATCGGCCGGGGCGCTGGTGTCGGTGAATGACTGCCTGCTCGCGGCGGGCGGTCGTCGACACGGGTCGAACTGCTTCGAGAAGCCGGCGCCGGAACGAACCAACCCAAGCCGCAGGACCTCATGGGGGAGGAACAGCGTGATCGTCGAGGAAGGTGCGCCACCCGGCGCGCTCACCGTGACCGAGCTGGTCCGAACCAGAGATGTGGAGGCGTTTTCCGTCCGGGACGCCGAAGCACCGCGACCAGAGCTGGGGGTGTAGACGAATGGCCGTCCGGGTGAACTCGCTCTTCCGCCGTGACGACGAAGAACACCGTGGCCGCCGGGGAATCGGGAACGAGCTGCGGAACCGCTTCGGCTTCAGCCTGATCCAGGCGCCGCTGCGCAAGACCACGACGTGGGCGACCGACCAGGACCTCCCGCTGCGGCGCCACGCCGACGGGGTCCGCACGACCCGCCCGCTGGAAGCCGCGATCGACCTGACACCCTTGCTGCGCGGCCGCATCGGTTCGCGCGTCTGATTGCCGTACCACCACGAAAGAGCCCCGGCTTCCTGACGGAACCGGGGCTCTTGCCGTACGTGACTACGGTTTCCGGAGCAGCAGGCTGCCGTGCCGCAGCGGCCGTTCCCCCTCGCCCGGTTCCCGGTACACCCGCCCCACTTCGGCAAACCCCGCCTCGGCCGCGATGCCCGCCAGCTCGTCGAGCGGCCAGCAGTAGGCTGTCGTGACCTTGTGGTCGAACGACGTCAACGGCTCGCCCCGGGCGGCGAAGCACCCCAACAGAACGTGACCGCCCGCGGCCAACGTTCGGGCGAATTCGGCGAAGTACCCCGGCAGCTCCGCCGGCGGGGTGTGGATCACCGAGTACCACGAGAGGATCCCGGCGAGCGAGGCGTCCGGCACGTCCAGCGCGGCCATCGAGCCGACCGCGAACCGCAGCTCCGGGTGAGCGGCCTCGGCGAGCGCGATCATCGCCGGGGACAGGTCGACACCGAACGCGTCGAGCCCCAGCGAGCGCAGGTGCGCCGTGAGGTGCCCGGGCCCGCAGCCGAGGTCGGCGACCGGGCCGCGGCCGCGGACGGAATCCGCGAACGCCGCCCACACCGCCCGCTCCAGCGGGTGCCTGTCCCAGACCTCGGCGGCGAATTCCGCGTACTGGACGGCGACCCCGTCGTAGGCGGCCGCCCTCACGGCTTGCGGCCGAGGCCGCAGAGGTGGCCGACGAACGAGGGGTCGTTGGCGAGCTTGCGGGTGGCCTTGGACTCGATCTCCTCCGGGTGCCACTCCGGCAGGTAGACGATGCCCGGCTCGACCAGCTCCAGCCCCTCGAAGAACGACGTGAACTCGGCACGGCTGCGCAGCGTCAGCGGCGTGCTGGACTTGTTGTACTGCTTCATGATCGTCTCGCGGCTGTCCGCGTCTTCCATGTCCCGCATGCCGTCGTCGGTCAGGTGCGAGGACAGGAAGTACGAGCCGGACGGCAGCACCGACAGGTACTTCCGGATGGTCTGGGCCACCGGCTCGTCGGGGCCGAGGAAGTACAGGACGCCGACCATGATGAGGCCGATCGGGCGGTTGGGGTCGAGGACGCCGGTGTCGAGCGCGCGCTTCCAGATGTCGGCCGGGTCGCGCAGGTCGCCCTGCAGCACCGCGTGCCGCCCCGCGACACCCTCCTTCTCCAGCAGGATCTGCGAGTGGGCCACCGCGACCGGCTCGTTGTCGACGTACACGCACCGCGCGTCCGGGTTGACGTCCGTGGCGACCTCGTGGACGTTGCCGACCGTGGGGACGCCGGAGCCGAGGTCGAGGAACTGGTCGATGCCGTTGCGCGCCAGGTAGCGGACACCGCGGCCGAGGAAGTCGCGGCCGGCGCGGGCGACGGTCTTGATCATCGGGAAGGTCTTGACCGCCTGCTCGCCGAACTGGCGGTCGATGGCCCAGTTGGCGTCGCCGCCGAGGAACCAGTCGTAGATGCGGGCCGCGTTCGGCCGGTCGAGGTCCACGCCTTCAGGGGCTTCGGGGTCCTGCGTCGTCATTGCGTCCTCCAGGCTTGCGGCCGACACCGCCGACCACGCTCGCGAGGGGGACCGTGGCGGCGCCGGGCTCGGGGCGCCACTCTCCCACAGGCACGATCCCGGGCTCGACGACGTCGAAGGTACCGAAGAACGCGGCGATCTCGTCGAGGGACCGGGAAACCGCGGGCGAGCTCGACTGCTCGGTCAGCTTCACGAGTTTCCTGATCTGCGTCAGCTCTTCGCCTTGGACGCCGGATTCCGTCGCGTGCGAAAGCACGTACGCCGATCCGGGTGCCAGGAGCGTCCGGTAGTCGCGGATGGCTTCGCGCACCCCGGTGACGTCGGGCAGGAAGTGCAGCACCGCCACGGTCAGCAGGCAGATCGGCCGGTCCGGGTCGAGCACGCCGGTGGCCAGCGCGGCTTCCCAGACCTCGCAGGCGTCCCGCAGGTCGGCGTGCAGCACGGCGTGGCGTTCGGGGTCGCCCGCCTCTTCGAGGAGCATCCGCCCGTGCGCGACGGCCACGGGCTCGTTGTCGACGTACACGCAGCGGCTGTCGTCGACGTGGTCGTCGGCGACCTCGTGCACGTTGCCGGCGGTCGGGATGCCGGAGCCGAGGTCGAGGAACTGCGTGATGCCTTCGGCGAGGCAGTAGCGGACGGCCCGGCCGAGGAAGTCGCGGTTGGCCCGCGCCAGGGTCTTGGCCAGCGGGAACGCCTGCACGGCCTGCTCGCCGAACTGCCGGTCGATCGCCCAGTTCGCGGTGCCGCCGAGGGCCCAGTCGTAGATCCTCGCCACGTTCGGCCGGTCGAGGTCGACGGCGTCGGGGAGGAAGTCGGGGTCCACGATGTCCACTTCCGGTGGAATCCAGCGCAACAGACCGACTCTACCGAAAGTTGTTCACGGGCCGGGACAGCTGAGCCCGCCATTCGCCCTATTGGATCTGCTGCATCTGGGCCCGGTAACCCTCCGCAAGCTCCTTGAGGAACTGCCGGGTCTCCTGGCGCTCCAGCGCGGCTCCGCGCAGCCTGTCCCACGAGTCGACGAAGATGTTGAAGTCCTTGACGTCGTCGAGGTACAGCCCGCCGGCGGAGTGCTCGATGTAGACGAAGTCGCGGGTGCGGTCCGGGAACCGCATGATCGTGAAGTCGTTGGGCACCGCGGCCAGCCGCGCGCCGAACGGCAGGACGTGCACGTAGACCCGCGGGTGCTTCTCGAGCGAGAGCAGGTGCTCGACCTGGTCGAGCATCACCGCGGGCGCGTAGCCGCCCGGGGCCCGGCGCAGCGCGCCTTCGCTGATGATGAAGCGGTAGTACGGCGGCTGCTGCTGCTCGAACACCGCCTTGCGGTCGAGGCGGTTGCGGACCAGCGACGTCACGTCCGTCGCACCGGCCTCGGTGAACTGCTTGAGCATGTAGTGCTCGGACTGCAGCGGGCCCGGGATGCGCTCACCGTGCCAGGTGAGGATCTCCGCGGCCGCGGGCTCCAGGTCGGTGAAGGTGCGGAACCAGTGCGGCACCACCGAGCGGTAGCCGGACCAGTGGCCGCGCTGCCCGGCGGCGGCCCGCGCCAGGTTCATCAGCGTGTCGGCCTCTTCGCCGTTGATCCCGAACGCGTTCAGCATCGATCGCACATCCCCGAGCTTCACCCCGACGGCACCGGACTCGATCTTGTTGACCTTGCCCTGGGTGCAGCCGAGGACCTCGGCGACCTGCTGCTGTGTCATCCGCGCCGCGGTGCGGGCATGCCGGAGCTCGTTCCCGAGCTGCTTCCGGCGCGAGGTGACGGTGCTGGCCATCGCCCTGCTCTCCCGGACCACTACCAAGCGACGGCGGCCTCCCGGTCGCCGTCGCGCGCGAACTATCGAACCCACCCAGGTTAGTGCTTCACCTTGCGGATCTCGATGATGACATCGCGCAGCGTTCCAGGAAACGCCGCGGAATGCCAGTCACCTGCGGTATCACTCGCCTGGACCAGCGAAATTCCGAATTATTCGGCCAACCGGCGGAGCCCCTTCTGCGGCATAGTGGCCCCGTGACCGATCGCTCGCCTTCCGCCGCCACCGTCACCCGCCTGGCCGACCAGGTCCACGGCTACGTCCAGCCGGACGGCTCCTGGTACATCAACAACTGCGGGTTCGTCGACGCCGGCGACCACATCGTGCTGATCGACACCTGCTCGACCGAGCGCCGGACGCGCGCGCTGCTCACGGCCGTCGATGCCACCACCGGCAGCCCGGTGACGACGCTGGTGAACACCCACCACCACGGCGACCACACCAACGGCAACTACCTGGTCGAGGGCGCGGCGGTGGTCGGCCACCGCAAGACCCGCGAGCTGCTGGTCGCCGAGGGCATCCAGACGTTCGAGGGCATCTTCGTCGGCAGCGACTGGGGCGAGCTGCGGTCCCGGCCGCCCGAGATCGTCTTCGACGACCGGCTCACCCTCTACGCCGGCGACGTCGAGATCCAGCTGATCCACCCCGGCCACGCCGCCCACACGACCAATGACGTCCTGGTCTGGCTGCCCGCGCAGCGCGTGCTCTACGCCGGCGACCTGGTGTTCCACGGCGGCAGCCCGTTCGCGCTGATGGGCTCGGTGGCCGGCTGGCGCAAAGCCCTCGACGTCGTCCGGGAGCTGGAGCCGGAAGTGATCCTGCCGGGGCACGGCGGCCCGTGTGGACTGGACATCGTGGACAAAGTGGACGAATACCTCGGGTTCGTCCAGAAGACGGCCGAACGCGGGAAGGCGGCCGGGCTGTCGCCGCTGGAGCTGGCCAAGGAGACGCACCTGGGCGAGTTCTCGGAGCTGACCGAGCAGGAGCGGCTGCCGGGCAACCTGCACCGCGCGTACGCCGAGCTGGACGGCGCCGAGTGGGGTGCGCAGATCGATCTCGTGGCGGCGATCACGGACATGCTCGCCTTCAACAAGGGACCGATCCGCTGCTTCTCCTGAACTGAGTGAGCTGCTCCTCCGTGCCCTTCCTTGAGGCGTCGATCGGACTACTGTCTGAATCGAGAGAGTCTTCGGAAGGATGCGGATGAGCAAGAAGGCGAGCATCGGGGTCACCGGCCTGGCGGTCATGGGCCGCAACCTGGCCCGCAACCTGGCCCGGCACGGTCACACGGTGGCCCTGCACAACCGGTCCGAGGAGCGGACCCGCGCGCTGGTGGACCAGTTCGGCGACGAGGGCGACTTCATCCCGGCGTACTCCGCCCAGGAGTTCGTCGACGCGCTGGAGCGGCCCCGGCAGGTCGTGATCATGGTCAAGGCGGGCGGCCCGACGGACGCCGTCATCGAGGAGTTCGCGCCGCTGCTCGAAGAGGGCGACGTCATCATCGACGCGGGCAACGCGCACTTCGCCGACACGCGCCGCCGCGAGAAGGCGCTGCGCGAGCGTGGGCTGCACTTCGTCGGCAGCGGCGTCTCCGGCGGTGAAGAGGGCGCGCTGCACGGGCCGAGCATCATGCCCGGCGGCTCGAAGGAGTCGTACGAGTCGCTCGGCCCGCTGTTCGAGGACATCTCGGCGAAGGTCGACGGCGAGCCGTGCTGCACGCACATCGGCGCGGACGGCGCCGGCCACTTCGTCAAGATGGTGCACAACGGCATCGAGTACGCCGACATGCAGCTGATCGCGGAGTCGTTCGACCTGCTCCGGCACGCCGGTGGCTACTCCCCCGCCGAGATCGCCGACGTGTTCCGCACCTGGAACACCGGGCGGCTCGACTCGTACCTGATCGAGATCACCGCCGAGGTGCTCGCGCACGTCGACGCGTCCTCCGGCAAGCCGTTCGTGGACGTCGTCGAGGACGCCGCGGAGCAGAAGGGCACCGGCCGCTGGACCGTGCAGATCGGCCTCGACCTCGGCGTCCCGATCTCGGGCATCGCCGAAGCCGTCTTCGCGCGGTCGCTGTCCGGGTCGAAGCCGCTGCGCGCGGCGGCCCGCGGGCTCGGCGGTCCGTCGGCGGCGCCGCTGTCGGGTTCCGCGTTGGAGCGCTTCGCCGACGACGTCGAGCAGGCGCTGTACGCGTCGAAGGTTGTCGCGTACGCGCAGGGCTTCAACCAGATCCAGGCCGGCGCGACCGAGTACGGCTGGGACATCGACCTGGGCAAGGTCGCCTCGATCTGGCGTGGCGGCTGCATCATCCGCGCGAAGTTCCTCAACGACATCACGTCGGCCTACGCCGACGAGCCGGAGCTGCCGACGCTGCTGACGTCGGGTGGCTTCCGCAAGGCGGTCGAGGACGCGCAGGACTCGTGGCGTTCGGTGATCTCGACGGCGGTCAAGCTCGGCATCCCGACGCCGGGCTTCTCGACGGCGCTGGCGTACTACGACGGCCTCCGCGCGGACCGGCTGCCGGCCGCGCTGGTCCAGGGCCAGCGGGACTTCTTCGGCGCCCACACCTACCGCCGGGTGGACCGCGAAGGGTCGTTCCACACGGCCTGGGCCGCCGACGGCCGCCCGGAGTCCGACGCCTGACCAGGCCGCTGCTCTGACCGGGAAGACCCCCTGGTCCCGCCCGGTCAGAGCAGCGACACCAGCAGCAGCGCGAGCAGCGCCGCAGCCGGCAGGAGCCTCACTGCCCGCGGGCGGCGAGGAGTTCCGCCAGCACCTCCACGATCTTCGCCTCGGCCTTGTCCTTCTTGACGCCCAGGCCGTCGAGCACCTCGAAGCCGCCGCCTTCGCCCTGTTCGAGCAGGGCCAGCAGGATGTGCTCGGTGCCGATGTAGTTGTGCCCGAGCCGCAGGCCTTCGCGCATGGTCAGCTCGAGGGTCTTCTTGGCGGCGGCGGAGAACGGGACCACGTTCGGCACCGGGTCGGCCGGCTCGGGCAGCCGCGCCTCGGCGGCTTCGCGGACGGCGTCCAGCTGCACGCCCTGGGCCAGGATCGCCCCGGCCGCCAGCGCGGCGGGCTCGGTCAGCAGGCCCAGCACGATGTGCACGGTGTCGATTTCCGGGCTGCTGTGCTCGGCCGCCGCCTTCTGGGCTTCGACGACGACGTGCCGCGCGCGGTCGGTGTAGCGGCCGTAGAGGCGCTCGATGTTCCCGGCCGGGTCGCCGCCGGGGTCGGCCTTCGGTACGAACCGCTTCTGGGCGGCCTGTTTCGTGACGCCCATGCTGGCGCCGATCTCGGTCCAGGACGCGCCGGACCGGCGGGCCTGGTCGACGAAGTGGCCGATCAGGTGGTCGGCGACTTCGCCGAGGTGCTGGCCGACGTAGACGGCGTCGGTCAGCTGGGCCAGGGCGTCGTGGTCGTTGTTGCTCTTGATGGCGTTGATGAGGTCGTCGAGCTTGATGCTGGTCGGCAGGGTCATGCCGTCAACTGTAGGTTGACGCACTTCCGACGTCAACCACGAGTTGACGATCTCAGGCGAACGGCAGCCCGACGTAGTTCTCGGCGAGACTGGTCGCCGCCGCGCGCGACGACGTCGTGTAGCGCAGTTGCGAGAGCTGCAGCTGCCGCGCGAAGCCGTCCGCGTGCGGGTCGGTGTGCAGCATCGTCGTCATGAACCAGGAGAAGTGCTCCGCCCGCCACACCCGGCGCAGGCACGTGTCCGAGTAGGCCGCGGCGAGGGATTCGTCGCCGCGCAGCAACGCTTCCAGCGCCGGCGCCAGCACCCGGACGTCGGCGATGGCGAGGTTCATGCCCTTCGCGCCGGTCGGCGGCACGATGTGCGCGGCGTCGCCGGCCAGGAACAGCCGCTCGTGCCGCAGCGGCTCGGCGACGAAGCTGCGCATCGGCGTGATGCCCTTGTCGAGGATCGGGCCCTCCCGCAGCGTGAAGTCGCCTTCGACCTCCAGGCGCGCGGTCAGCTCGGCCCAGATCCGGTCGTCGGACCAGCTCGCCAGGTCGTCGTGGGGATCGACCTGGAGGTAGAGGCGGGTGATCTCCGGCGTCCGCATGCTGTGCAGCGCGAACCCGCGTTCGTGGTGGACGTAGATCAGCTCGTGGTGCGACGGCGGTGTCCGCGCCAGGACACCCAGCCACGCGAAGGGGTACTCGCGCTCGTACACCGTCAAGTTGTCCGAAATGGACGGTCGGGAGACACCGTGGAAGCCGTCGCAGCCCGCGACGGCGTCGCACTCGATGGTCTGTGCATTGCCTTGGCCGTCCACGTAACCGACTCGGGGGCGCTCGGTGTCCACATCGGACAGCGTGACGTCGGAAACCTCGTAGGAGATCGGATAGCCGCGGGCTTCGTGCGCGTCGATCAGGTCCTTGACGATCTCCTGCTGCCCGTAGACGGTGATACGGCGGCCCGTCAGCTCGGTGAGTGCGATCCGGTGGTCGGCGCGGTCGAACCGCAGCGACAGCCCCTCGTGCGGCATGCCCTCCGCCGCCAGGCGCTCGCCGAGGCCCAGCGACGTCAGCAGCTCGACGGTCGGCTGCTCGCAGACTCCGGCCCGCACGCGCTGCCGGACGTACTCGCGGTCGCGGGCCTCCAGGACCACGCAGTCGATCCCGGCTTCGTGCAGGAGGAACGACAGCAGCAGCCCGGCCGGGCCGGCGCCGATGACGGCGACCTGCGTGCGCATCACGCGGCTCGCGACTTCAGGTGCGCCTTGAGGTCGAAGGCGCTGGCCTCGAGGTCGGCGTACGCGGGCTTCGGCTCGGCGGTGAACAGGCGGCGCGCGGCGATGTGGTCGGCGGGCCGGTTCACCGACTCGACGGCGATGAGGACGTCTTCGCGGAAGGACAGCACGGAGAACTTGCCCTCGGCCGGGTCGCCCGCGACCACCGTCCGGTCGGCGCCCGAGAGGATGCCGGCGATCTGCAGCTTGGCGCCCGCCTGGTCGGTCCAGAACCACGGCAGGCTGGCGTACGGCTCGGCGGTGCCGGTGATCGCCGCGGCCACGCAGCGGGCCTGGTCGACGGCGTTCTGCACGGACTCCAGGCGGGTCTCGGCGCCGGCCTGCACGCACGGGAAGTTGGCGCAGTCGCCGATGGCGAAGATCCGCTCGTCCGCCGTCCGCAGGTGCGCGTCGACGACGACGCCGTTGCGCACCGGCAGCCCGGCGGCCTCGGCGAGCGTGGTCTCGGGCACCACCCCGACGGCGACGACGACCAGGTCGGCGGGCAGCCGAGAGCCGTCGGTCAGCTCGACCTCGCGGACGCGCCCGTCGCCGTGCATGGCCGCGACGCCGTGGCCGAGCAGCACGGTGTGCCCGGCGGAGCGGTGTAGGTCGGCGAAGTACGCGGAGATCTCCGGCGTCGCGACGCGGTTTAGGAGGCGGTCCTGCGCCTCGACGATCGTCACCGGGCGGCCGGCGTGCGAGGCGAACTCCAGCCCGATGAACCCGCCGCCGGCCACGACGACGTGTTCGGCCTGTCCGAGGGACGCCCGCAGCCGGTCGGCGTCGTCGCGGGTGCGCAGGGTCAGCACGCCCGCCAGGTCCGCGCCGGGCACGGGCAGCGTCCGGTTGCGGGCGCCGGTGGCCAGCACGAGGAAGTCGTAGTCCAGTTCGCGGCCGTCTTCGAGCCGGCTCTTCCGCGCTTCGCGGTCGATGCTCTTGACGCGCGCTTCGACCAGCTCGATGTCCTTCTCGGCGAAGAAGTCCTCGCCGCGGAGGCGCAGCTGCTCGAGCCCGGCCGTCCCGGCCAGGTAGGCCTTCGACAGCGGCGGCCGCTGGTAGGGCACGCCCGGCTCGTCCCCGACCAGCACGACCCGGCCGCCGAAGCCCCGGTCCCGCAGCGAAGCCACAGCCTGGAACCCGCTCTGACCAGCACCGACGACGAGAACGGTGGTCATTCCTGCTCCTCACCCGATCCGGCAACCCTCGGTCTCATCCGACCACAACCGGCTCAAGCCGTCGAGGACGCCCGCGGGGCGCCGAGCACCCGCGAAATCCCCCGCGCCGCGGCCCGCACCGCCGGGACCAGCGTCCGCGGGTCCGTCTCCGCCGGCACGACCACCGAAATGGCGGCCACCACCTTGTCCGTGGCGTCGCGGACCGGAGCCGCCACCGACAGCGCGATGAGCTCGATCTGCCCGTCGCTGATCGCGTAGCCGTCCCGGCGCACGTCGGCCAGCACGCGCCGCAGCCGCGCGGGTTCGCCGATCGTCTTGGGCGTGAACGTCTTGAGCGGGCCGGCCAGGACTTCTTCCTGGGCCTCGGCGGGAGCGTGCGCGAGGAGCACCTGGCCGACACCGGTGGCGTGCGCGGGCAGCCGGCCGCCGACGCGCGTCACGACGTTGACGGCGCCCCGGCCGGAAATGCGCTCGACGAACACGACCTCCGGCCCGTCGAGCACGGCGAGCTGCACGTTCTGGTGCGTGGCCTCGTAGAGGTCTTCCAGGAACGGCATCGCGCTCTCGCGCAGCTCGGCGCCGTGCGGGGCGAGGGAGGCGACTTCCCACAGCCACAGCCCGACGCGGTAGCCGCCGGCCTCGTCGCGCACGAGCGCGCCACGCCGGGTGAGCTCGCCGGCCAGCCGGTGCGTGGTCGAAAGCGGCAGCCCGGCCCGGCGGCTGAGCTCGGACAGCGTGAGCCGCGGCCGCTCGGCGGTGAAGGCCCCCAGGAGGTCGAGGACCCGATCCACCACCGACGGCGGCCGCGGCGCGCTGTGTCTCACCCTTCGTCGTCGTCCGGGAGCAGCGGGCGCATGAACGTCCGGCGGTACCGGATCACGCACCCGCTCTCGTCGCGGATCTTGTCCGCCTCGATGAAGTCCGGGTCGACGCCGAACAACTCCCGGTACCGCTCGTACGCCGCCAGGCTTTCGAAGCTGAACAGCGCCCTGGCTTCGTCGCTCGCCCCCTCCGCCGGCAGGAAATAGCCGTGGTGGATGCCGCCCTCGCGCTGCACCAGCCGCATCCAGGCGGCGGCAAAGCGTTCGAAGTCGGGCAGCTTCGCGGGGTCGATGACGTAGTCGACGACGCACGTGATCATCAGTGGCCGCCCCAGACGCGGTCGGCCGTCGAGACGATCAGCTCCAGCTTGCGCAGCTGGTCGTCCGCTGTCAGGTCGTTGCCTTCCTCGGTCGAGGAGAAGCCGCACTGCGGGGACAGGCAGAGCCGGTCGACGTCGACGTACCGCGACGCCTCCTCGATCCGCCGGACCAGGACGTCCGGGTCCTCCAGCTCCGGCCGCTTGGTCGTGACCAGGCCGAGCACCACCTTCTTGTCCTTCGGCACGAACCGCAGCGGCTCGAACCCGCCGGAGCGCTCGTCGTCGTACTCCAGGAAGAACCCGTCGACGGCGAGCTCGCCGAAGAGCGCCTCGGCGACGAACTCGTAGCTGCCCTCCGCGGCCCACGACGACCGGAAGTTGCCGCGGCACAGGTGGGTCGTCACCGTGAGGTCCTCGGGACGGCCTTCGAGCGCGGCGTTCATCGTCGCGATGTTGCGCAGGTGCTGGGTGTCCGGGTCGCCGCCCATCCGCGCGACGAGCTCCCGCTGCGCCGGGTCGTTCAGGTAGGCGAGGCTCGTGTCGTCGAGCTGCAGGTACCGGCAGCCGAGGTCGTGCACCGCGGTGACCTGCTGCTGGTAGGCCGCGCTGAGGTCGGCGAAGAACTCCTCGAGGTCCGGGTAGACGCTCTCGCTGACCGCGGCCCGGCCACCGCGGTAGTAGACCATGCTCGGCGACGGGATGGTCAGCTTCGGCGTCACGCCCGGGTCCACATGGGACTGCAGGAACCGGAAGTGGTCGGCGAAGATCGGCTCGTCGAGCCGCACCTTGCCGTCGACCTGCAGCCCCGGCGGGCTGAACTCGAGGTCGCCCGCCAGGTTGTGGAACTTGACGTGCAGCCGCTGGTCGCTCTTCGAGATGCCGCCGAGCGCGTAGATGAAGTCCATGTGCCACGAGCCGCGGCGGAACTCGCCGTCGGTCGCCGAGCTGAGCCCGGCCGCCCGCTGCATCTTGATCACGTCGCGGATCGCGTCGTCCTCGACCGCGCGGAGCTGCTCCGCGCCGATCTCACCGCTTTCGTGCCGCCTTCGTGCGTCGCGCAGCACCGGGGGCCGCAGCAGGCTCCCCACGTGATCGGCGCGAAACGGCGGGCCCACCTGGGAAATGCCACCCGAAGTCATGCACCGATGGTCACACATTCCCGGCCGTTGCGCCGCCCCCCGAAACATGATCATCACGCCCGGGACTTGCTAACGTCCGCTCATGACGGAATCCGCGGTCCACCCGGTCGACCGGGGCCTGCCCGCCGGGCGGCTCGCGCTGCTCGGCCTGCAGCACATGTCGATCATGTACGCCGGTTCGGTCGCGGTGCCGCTGATCGTCGGCAGCGCGCTCAAGCTCGACCCGGCGACGATCGGACTGCTGGTCAACGCCGATCTGCTGGTCGCGGGCATCGCCACGCTCATCCAAGCGGTCGGCATCGGCAAGCTGCTCGGCATCCGGCTGCCGGTGGTGGCGGGCGCGACGTTCACCGTCGTCAACCCGATGATCCTCATCGCGTCCCAGTACGGGCTGCCCGCGGTCTACGGCGCGATGCTCGCCTCCGGCGTGTTCGGGCTGCTCATCGCGAAGCCGTTCGCGAAGCTGATCCGCTTCTTCCCGCCGCTGGTCACCGGGACGCTGCTGCTGGTCATCGGCGTCTCGCTGCTCGGCCCGGGCGCGGCGATGATCGCCGGCCACGACACGACGTCCCCGGACTACGCGGCCCCGTCGCACCTCGGGCTGGCGTTCGGCGTGCTCGCGCTGCTCGTGCTCTTCACCCGCGTGCTGCGCGGGTTCGCCGGCCAGATCGGGCCGCTGCTCGCGCTGGCGATCGGGCTGGTCGTGGCGATCCCGATGGGCCTGGTGCACTGGGACGGCCTGCGCGCGGCCGGCTGGTTCGGGCTCGCGTCGCCGTTCCACTTCGGCGCGCCCACCTTCCCGATCGCGGCGGTCCTGTCGATGTGCGTGGTCATGCTGGTGACGTTCACCGAGTCGACCGCCGACATGATCGCCGTCGGCGAGATCACCGGGCGCCGGCCGACCGACGCCGACCTCGCGCGCGGCCTGGCCACCGACGGCGTCTCGGCCGTGCTCGGCGGGGTGATGAACTCTTTCCCCGACACGGCGTTCGCGCAGAACGTCGGCCTGGTGCGGATGACCGGCGTGCGCAGCCGCTGGGTCGTCGCGGTGACCGGCGGGATCCTGGTGCTGATGGGCCTGGTGCCGAAGATCGGCGCGTTCATCGCGGCCATCCCGGAACCGGTCATCGGCGGGGTCGCGGTGGTGATGTTCGCGATGGTGGCGGCCGTCGGCGTCCAGAACCTGAAGACGGTCGAGTTCTCCGGCAACCACAACACGTTCGTCGTCGCGGTGGCCCTCGGCGTCGGTCTGCTGCCGGCGTTCGCCCCGGACATCTTCAAGCACTTCCCGGCCTGGCTGCAGACGATCGGCGGCAGCTCGATCACAGTGACGGCGGTGCTCGCGTTCGTGCTGAACCTGCTGTTCAACCACCTCGGGCGGCGGCGCGAACCGGACCTGCTCACCAACAGATGATCAAGAAGCACGACGTGCGCGGCGGGGCCGGCGGCGTCGACGGCGGCCGGCCGCTGGCCGACGGCGGGTTCCCCGGCGGCGTCGTCGTCGCGCTGCCCGTGCTCGAGGGGTCGGAACTGGACGACGTCGCGGTCGGGTCCGCGGTTCCGGTGGCGGTGCTGTCGGCGGTGGTGGCCGGGTCACGGCCGGGCACCTCGGTGACGGTGCCGCGGTGCTCGTTCGACGCCGTGACGACGTCGCCGCCGGTGCCGCCGCCGATCCCGCCGTCCGGCGGCGAGTCCGTGGCCTGGTCGGCGCCGCCCAGCCCGGTGGTGCGCTGCGGGAAGGGGATGACCTGGATCTGGTCGACCGGGGAAGCGTCCTGGCGCTCCTTGCCGCTGAAGGCGACCAGGGCGGCCGCGGCGCCGCAGCCCACGATGACGGCGAGCATCACCGCGACCACTCGCCAGCGCGACTGCCCCGGTTCCGCACGGTCGCCCCAGCCCTCGCGCACGAGCAGCTCGGCGACCGATACCTCGTCGTTCACCCCGACAGACCTTCCCGAGACGCCGTTCGGCCGACATCGTGGCCGTATTCTTACCGTAAAAAGACCCCGAACGGGTGAAGTCGCGGCAAAAATTCGTCACGTAACGCAAAGTCTGACGGTGAGTGACATCCACAGCGTTTTCTAAGCGCGCGCTCGTGATACTCCCAGCATGACCACCGAAGCTCGATCCATGCTGCGGAGAGCCGATCGGCCGGTTGCCGTCGAGCGCCGCCCGCGGTCGTGGCTCCGGTACCTGCCCAACCCGAAGACGACGCCGTTCACCTTCGGCTACCTGGTCGTCCTGCTCGGCACGACGCTGGTGCTCGAGTTCGCCGACCCGGCGGTGACCGACCGGCTGCTCCAGCTGTCCAGCACGGACGCCCACAACCTGTGGCGGCGCCCGCTGGCCTCGCTGCTGACCAGCGCGATCTGGCTGCCCGGCGAAAGCTGGTTCGCCTACGCCGCGATCTTCGCCATCGCCGTCGCCCCGCTGGAACGCCGGTTCGGCGCCCGCCGCACGGCGCTGGTGTTCTTCGCCGGCCACGTGCTGGCCACGCTCGCCACCGAGCTGCCGGTGATGGCCCTGATCAGCGCGCACGTGCTGCCGAACTCGGCCGGGCACTGGCTCGACATCGGGGTCAGCTACGGCTTCTTCACCACCGCCGGCGCGCTGGTGTTCCTGCTGCACGGCCGCGCGCGCCTGCTCGCGCTGGCCGCGATGGAGGTGTTCATCGCGGTGATCTGGCTGAGCGACGCCCCGGCGAACCTCGACTCGATCGTCACGCTGCTCGGCCACGCGTTCGCCGCGCACTTCGGGCTGCTCGTCTGCGGGCCGTGGTTGCGCGCGAGCATCCGCAGGCCGGAACCGGATTCCGCCGGGTAGGCAGGCGCCGGAGTCGGTGGTGTAATCGACGGGCCACACGCCGACTTCACGGGGGACGGACGCACATGCAGGCCGACTCGCTCGCCGAACTGGTGGAGCTGAGTTCGGACGCTATCTGCGTGCACGAGCACGGCGTGCTCACCTACGCCAACCGCGCGGCCCTCGAGACGTTCGCCGCGCGCTCCGCCGACGAGGTCGTCGGCCGCCGCTTCACCGACTTCGTCGCCGAGGACGCGCGCGCCGCGCTGATCGAGAAGCTCGCCCGGCTGACGGAACGGGGGCAGGCGAGCGAGCCCGTCGAAGCGCTGATGTCCCGGTTGGACGGCAGCAAGTTCGCCGTCGAGACGGTCCTGGTGCGCCTCGGCGAGGCCGCGTACCAGGTCGTCATGCGGGACATCACGGCGAAGAAGGCGGCCGCCGACGCCCTCCGCTACCAGGCCGCGCTCGTGTCGCACGTCAGCGACGCGCTGATCGCGACCACCGGCGAAGGCGTCGTGACCAGCTGGAACCCGGCCGCCGAGGCGGTGTACGGGTGGACCGCGGCCGAGGCTGTCGGGCGCCGCGCGAGCGAACTCGTCGGCGCCCCGCTCGACCTGCCTGCCATCCGGCGCGGCGGCGGCGTCGCGGAAGCGGTGCACCGGCGGCGTGACGGTGCTCCCCTGGCCGTCCGCGTCTCGGCCGCCGAGATGAACGACGGGTACGTGCTCGTCTGCGCCGACGAAACCGCGCGGCGGCGGGCCGAGCAGAACTACCGCACGGTCGTCGCGTCCCTCGACGAAGGCGTCCTCGTGATGGGCGCGGGCGGGCTGATCGAAGCGGCGAACCCGGCGGCGTGCCGCATCCTCGGCGTCACCGAAGCCGAGGTGATCGGCGTCCCGTGCCACACGTTGACGCTGTTCACCGAGTCCGGGCAGTGGATCCCGCCGGACGAGATGCCGTCGGTGCGGACCCGGCGGACCGGGGTGACGCACAACGGCCTGGTCGTCCGCCTGCGCCGGCCGGACGGCCGCGACGTCTGGGTGTCGCTGACCTCGCGGCTGCTCAACCCGGACGACCCGGCGGCGATGGCCGTGGTCACGTCGTTCACCGACATCACCGAGACCCGCGCGATCAGCGCGCAGCTCGCGCACGACGCCACCCACGACCCGCTGACCCGGCTGGCGAACCGGACCCTGGTGCTCGGCAGGCTCGACGTCCGCGAGCGCGGCGCGGTCACCGTGCTGTTCCTCGACCTGGACAAGTTCAAGGTCATCAACGACTCGCTCGGGCACTCGGTCGGCGACCAGGTGCTGCGGATCGTCGGGGAACGCCTGCGCCGCAGCTCGGGCCGCGACGACCTGGTCGGCAGGCTCGGCGGCGACGAGTTCGTCGTCGTCACCGCCGAGGTCACCGACCCGGCCGAGGTCCGCGCGCTGGCCGAGCACCTGCGGGCCGCACTGGCCGAGCCGATCGGCGTGCTCGGCAGGCAGCTGCACCTCGACGCCAGCATCGGCGTCGTGCTCGTCGGCCGCGACGACCGCCGCAGCGCGGAAGACCTGCTGCGTGACGCGGATGTCGCGATGTACCAGGCGAAAACGCTCGGCCGCGGCCGGCACCACTTCTTCGACGTCGGCCTGCGCGAGCGGATGCAGCGGCGGCTGCGGATGGAGCAGGACCTGCGCGACGCGGTCCACGACGGCCAGCTCTGGCCGGCCTACCAGCCGGTCGTCGACCTGCGGACGGGCAAGATGGTCGCGGTCGAGGCGCTGCTGCGGTGGACGCACCCCCGGCACGGCGCGATCTCGCCCGCGGAGTTCATCCCGCTGGCCGAGGAGAGCGACCTGATCAACGTGATCGGCAAGGAGATGCTGCGCGCGACGACCCGCGAGCTCGCCGCGCGGCGGCTGCACCAGGGTCTGGACCTGACGCTGAAGGTGAACTTGTCGACGCGCCAGCTCGACGACCCGCACCTGGTGCCCGCGGTCCAGGACGCGCTGGCGTGCACCGGGCTGCCGGCCGGCGCGTTGTGCCTGGAGGTCACCGAAAGCGCGTTGATGCGTGACGAGGAAGCGGCCGCCGAAGTGCTGGCGTCCCTGCGGTCACTGGGTGTGCTGCTGGCGATCGACGACTTCGGCACCGGGTATTCGTCGCTCGCGCAGCTGCGCCGGCTGACGCTGGACACGCTCAAGATCGACCGCTCGTTCATCACCGGGATCGCCGAGTCGCGGGACGCGGAGGCGATCGTCACGAGCATCATCGCGATGGCCCACGCGGTGGACCTGACGGTGATCGCCGAAGGCGTCGAGTCGGCGGAGCAGCTCGAACTGCTCCGCCGGCTCGGCTGCGACCAGGCGCAGGGCTACCACCTCGGCCACCCGGTGCCGGCGGCCGAGCTGTTCGGTCAGTAGACCTGCTTCAGCCGCTCCAGTTCGTCCGCCGTCAGCTCGACGCCGAGGTCTTTGAGGGTGGCGTCGAGCTCGTCGGGGGCGATGGTGGTGGTTTCGCTGCCGCCGTCGGGTTTTTCGACGGTGAGTTCCCGGCCGAGGAGCTTGCGGCTAACGCCGGGTTCGACCCGCATGATCACGAGCCGTCCGGTGAACGGCGAGTTCGGGTGCGTCGACGTGTAGTGGTGGTAGACCTCGTAGTCGATGGGGTGCATCCCGTTGAGCCGGAACTCGAGGATGTCCTCATCACCCTTCTGCAGCGTCCACCAGCCGTTGGTTTCCTTGATGCGGTGCGGCCACCCGGCCTGGTCGACCTCCTGGCCGTCGACGAGCGGCATGGGGTCGAGGATCCCGGCCCCGAACCCGACGTCGGCGAGGAACTGTTTGCCGTCGACGTCGACGACGAGCGTCATGTGCGTGTAGGGCCCGGGCCGCCGCGGTTGCACGCGCGCGGAAAGCCGGTGCACGGTGTAGCCGAGCTGTTCGAGAACGGCGGCGAAGAGGCCACTGTGTTCGTAGCAGTAGCCGCCCCGCCGCCGTCCGACGAGTTTCGCGCTCACGACGTCAAGCGAAATCCCTTGGTGCTGCCCGAGAACGACGTCGACGTTCTCGAACGGGATGGCCCCGACGTGCGCCCGCATGAGTTCGGTGAGCGCGCCTTCGGACGGCGCCCGCCGCGGTTGCCCGACGCGGGCGAGGTAGGCGTCGAGATCGACGGCGCCGATCCCCCATTCTCCTTCGGTCGTCATGGATCCATGATGAACCCTCGACCTTACTGGAGGTCAACCTTCGTGGATGACCTGCCGCACCTCGACGGCGGTGTACTGGGCGTCGGGGATCTTGGCGGCCAGCTCGACGGCGCGGGCTTCGCTTTCGACGTCGACGACGTAGTAGCCGCAGAGGAAGGCCTCGGAGTCGACGAAGCCACCGTTCTTCGTCTGCACGACACCGTCCTTGACCTGGACGGTCTTGGTTTCGGTGGGTTCGGCGAGCGCCTTGGTCTCGACCATCTCACCGGACTCGGTGATGAGCTTGGTGAAGGCACCGTGCCCTTCGTAGACGGCGGTCTTCTGGTCGTCGCCGAGGGTGGCCCAGACGGTGGGGTTCATGTGGAGGGTAAGGAGGTAACGCATGGTGGACTCCCCGTGTCGGGTGGCAGCCCCGGGTGGGCGGCCGTTCACCGGTGGGTCGAGGCGGGCGCCGCGGACCGGACACGGGTCCCGCCGGTTCACTCGTTCGGCCTAGTCGGCGGCGATCGTCGTCAGGAAACGCACTTCCAGCGCACCGGCATCTTTCGGTGATCGAACCGGCGCCCACGTCGGTGGCGCCGGCCGGCACCGGAGGCCGAGCCGATGATCCGCTGACCGCGGATGTCCGCACCCCGGAAATCGTCTCGCCGGGCGACTTGGCGAGGGTCCGCCGGGTTCCGTCCGGGACCCAGACGTAGCCGTAGGAGTCCGTCCCAATCACACCGAACATCGCCACGCTGCCGTCGGGGACCGATTTGCGGGTCGACCGGGAAGAAGCCGTCCGGCATCGGGAGGACGACCGGCGGGTCCGCCTGGTGCCCGGCCTGCGAAAGTGGTGTTCCCATCGGTCTCGTCCACTCCGGCGGTCGTCATACCCGCAGGCAGCGCGAGCGGTTCGGCGACATCCCAGTAGGACGCCCTAGCCCAACCTTGCGACGAGAGGAACCAAACCCAGTGGAGACACGAAAAACCCCTGCTCCGCGAGATTCCGCAGAGCAGGGGCTGAAAGTGGCCAGGGCCGGGGTCGAACCGGCGACCTTCCGCTTTTCAGGCGGACGCTCGTACCAACTGAGCTACCTGGCCGGGAACGCCGGCAAGGAGCCGAACGATCTTGCGACCCTGACGGGACTCGAACCCGCGACCTTCGCCGTGACAGGGCGACGCGCTAACCAACTGCGCCACAGGGCCTTGCATTTACTACTGTACTGCGTACTCCCAACGGGATTCGAACCCGCGTTGCCGCCTTGAAAGGGCGGAGTCCTAGGCCGCTGAACGATGGGAGCCCGGTCGGCTTTCGGGTGACCGACCGACCGCGCTCTCAGGTTCCCCTGGGAGCGATTACAAGCATAGGGCACGCCACCACCCGTTTGCACAGGGGGTTCCTTAAGCCGTTGGCGAGGCTGGGACCTGCGCAAACGCCGCCAGTTCCGCCAGCCGCCGATCAAGCTCGGCTCGCTGCGTCTCCGTCAGCGCCGACGCCAGCAGTTCGCCGATCCGGTCGTCGGTGAGGGCTTCGGCGCGCTGCCACCGGTCGCGCAGGTCCGGCTTGCGCTCCGCCGCCGCGATCAGCTCGTCGGCCGCGTCCTCGGGCCACGCCGTGCGCAGCAGGCGCGCGCGGCCACCTTCCGGGTCCGCGATCACCGCCTCCGGCACGGACAGCCCCAGCGCCCGCAGGGCCGCGAAGTGGAGGCCGCCGCGCAGCTCGCGGAAGACCATCAGCGCGAAGCCGAGGCGCTCGACGTCCCCCTCGGGACGCTCGGCGTTCTTCCAGCCCGCGAAGAGCGCGAGCCCGCTCGCGTCCGCGGCGTCCACGACGTGGAACAGCAGCTCCGCCAAGCGGCCGGGCTCCGATACGGCCGAAAGGCTGACACGCGACCACCGAGCCGATGACTCCGCGTAGGCACGGACGGCGGCGGGTGCGTCGAGCGCCGCCGTCGCCGGCGGCAGGACGAAGTCGAACAGCCAGTGCGGGAAGATGCCGAACAGCTCCGCGGCCACCTTCGGCGGGACGTCGCCGAGCACCGCCGAGCGCCCCCGCACGTACAGCGAGCGCGGCGGCAACCCGACCTCCGCCTCGACCGCGGCCAGCTCCGGTGACGTCATGAACTTCCCGCCCAGCACCTGCACCACCGGCCTGATCCGGTTCGCCAGGCCCGCCACACCCTCGATGGTCGCCACGTCCGTCCCCTTTCGACACGACAACCGTAACAGTGTTACGAAACTCGCGTCAAACAGCGGACCGAACCTGTCAATTACTCCCCGGAAAGAGGCACAACCAGCGGAAATATCACCGGACGGGTCCGGCGCACCACGCCGGACCCACCCGCTCAACGCTGAACCGGCGCCTGCCCGTCCTCATCCAGGTTCAGACCCAGCATCTCCAGCAACTGAACACAGTCCTCGACCCCCAGCGCCCCATGCGCCACCGCCAGCCGAGCCCGCCGGACCTGATCATCCGACACCCGCTGCGCATCCGCCGCCCCGCTCCGCTGCGCCGGCAACGCCCCCGCAAACGGAGCACTCCCCCCATCGGCACCTTCGTACCGAAGGAGGAACTGCCGCACTTCAACAGACCCGCTCATAGCCCCTCCACACGGCTCACAACAACTTGGCCGCGAGGCTAACCAGCGCCGGCCACCACACACAGCCCCCCGGAGAGTGAACCTGAGGCCACGCTCCGCTCAACGCAGCGCAATCGGCAACACCGAAGAAGAACTCACCCGAACGAACGCCACCCCGGGGGCAAAGTGACACCACACGGGGAAATTTCCCGCTCTCCACTCGCCCAACCACCCAACTCGTGCAACAATCGAAGTGCTGACACACCCCCGGTCAGCGCCTGTGGAGATCCCCTCCGACCCCCGCGTTCCTCCCCCTGGCGCGGGGGTCCTCCATTTCTTGGGCCTGCTCGGGCTTCGCCCTTCGCCGGCCCAAGCATTTCGGTGTGCCGACCCGGGGGGCCGAGCCCCCCGGACCCCCACGGTGCCTTGCGCTCGGCTTCCAGCGTGGTTCCGTTTCGCCTCGGGCGCTGTGCGCCCTGGTGATGCCTCGGCTTTCCTACGCAGCTTCCGTACGCGCCTTCCGTACGAAGCCTCCTCCCGGGCGTACCCCGCTCTTCCCCGGCCCTTCTCACCCTGCTCCGCCTCACCGTCCCTCGCCCCGTCCTTACCTCGCCTCGCTACGCCCCGCCCAGCCCCGGTCACGGTCGTCCCACTCGCCCCTCCAGCCCCGCTCACCTCGGCGCTCGGCGGCCCCACTCCACTCCTCCGCCGGCCCTCTTTGCTTGATCGACCCCCTCCGTTAGTTCGGGGTTGCGCAAAGTTGCTGCCGATTGGGCTGAATGGGTGGCCATTGCTCTGAATGGGGAATTCGACCAGCGTGTTGTAGCTCACAGTGGTTTGTGTGGCGAGATCTAAACGTTATCGTGGCTTCCGTGCCTCTTCCCTCCCTTGGCCGCTTGAGCAGCCGCACGAACCTGAAAGCCGCCGCGTCTTCCGGGCGTCATCGTGGTGCCGCGAAGCCCGTGGACGACGGTGTTGTCGAGGACACTGAGCTCACCTCGTACCTCGCCGCCCTTGCTCCGGAGAACGACCTGGAGAGCACCGGGTCCGGCAAGCGGTTCGGCGAGGCGCAGGTTTACCAGCTGCGGATGAGCCTGGTGGCCAGCCAGCAGCTCAAGGACATCGCCGCCGAGCGGCAGATCTCGCCGCAGGCGCTCGCCCAGGAATGGATCCTCGAGCGGCTCAACTGGGAGGGTCAGGCCTCCTCCACCCAGGACCAGCGGCAGCAGGCCGGCGTCAGCGACCTCACCGACGAGTTCCACTTCCCCGCCGACGCCTTCGACGCGCCGGCCGTGGCGCGCCGCTGAACACCCCAGACCTCATGAGAAAGGGCCCCCGGCGAGATCGCCGGGGGCCCTTCGCTCAGGCCTTGAAACGCGCAGAGGGCCTGCTGTGAGGCTTGTGCAGCCTCAGTTTCAGATCGCGCGGACCTTCTGGGCCTGCGGACCCTTCTGGCCCTGGCCGACCTCGAACTCCACTCGCTGGTTCTCCTCCAGGGTGCGGAAACCGCGACCCTCGATCTCCGAGTAGTGAACGAACACGTCGCCTTCGCCGCCGTCCTGCGCGATGAAGCCGAAGCCCTTCTCCGCGTTGAACCACTTCACAGTGCCTTGCGCCACCGCTGTACTCCTCGTTACACAGATCCGCTTCGAATGCCACCGAAGCGGCACCCCGACCGTCCCGGGCGGTTCCAACGAGTCGAGTCAAGAGCGTGTCGGCTCCATGGCTCGCGTCAGAAGTTCCGCGAGTGTGAAGCCACTAACACGCAAAACGACGGCCTGAGAGCAGACTACCGGGATCTGGCCAAAGTTGAACCCCGTGATCGAGGCGAAAACCGGCTCTGCGCACCAAGGTCACCGGAACGTCGTAGGGCTCCCACCCCGTTCTGCCGTACCCACGGGCTAGTCTGGCGCCGCACAGCGACACCGTGATCACCGGATACGGCTCGGAGTCGGCCGTGCCCCCTCAGTGAAAGCCCCCACCGGCTGCTGTGACGTTAGTCACGCCTGCGTTGCTCAACGTACACGGTCCACGGGGCGTCTCGAAGGGGGAAAGCACCAAAGGGGCAAAGGGGAATGGGTGTGACGGTGAGGATCTCCACGCGGCGCCGGGGCGCTGCCGTGGCACTGGGCTTGGTCGCCGTGCTCACGCTGGGGGCGTGCAGCAGCGAACCGACCGTCTCGGCGAGCGGTTCGTCGGGCGGCGGGCCCACCGGCTCGCCCGCCCCGAGCGCCCAGCCGGCGAAGCTGACGGTGACGCCGGCGGGCGGCGCCCAGGATGTCGCACCCGGCGAACCGGTCGGCATCCAGGTCGCCGACGGCACGATCATGTCGGTCACGCTGACCAACCCGGACGGCAAGCAGGTCCAGGGGCAGACGTCGCCGGACAAGAAGAGCTGGAACACCACCGAGCAGCTCGGCTACGGCAAGACCTACACCTGGTCCGGCCAGGCGCAGGGCACCGACGGCAAGAACGTCCCCATCTCCGGCGCGTTCACCACGGTCAAGCCGAAGCGCCAGATGGCGGGCAGCCTGAACGTCGGTGACGGCCAGACGTACGGCATCGCGATGCCGATCGCGCTGACCTTCCCGAGCCGCGTCACGGACAAGGCCTCCGTCGAGAAGGCGCTGTCGGTCGAGACCACGCCGAAGACCGAGGGTTCGTGGGCCTGGCTGAACGGCGACACCTCGGTGCACTGGCGGCCGAAGGAGTACTACAAGGCCAACACGCAGGTGAAGGTCAACGCCAAGATCTACGGCGTCAAGCTCGGCGACGGCGTGTACGGCAAGCAGGACGTGTCGGCCAGCTTCTCCATCGGGCGTTCGCAGATCGTCAAGGGCAACACCACGCAGCACACGATGCAGGTGATCCGCGACGGCCAGCAGATCGCCGACTACCCGGTGAGCTACGGCCTCGACTCCGACCCGGGCCGCGTCACCAACAGCGGCGTGCACGTCGTCATGTCGAAGCACGCGACCTACTCGATGAGCAACCCCCGGTACAACTACACGGACGTCAACGTGCCGTGGGCGGTCCGGATCTCCAACAACGGGGAGTTCATCCACGGCCTCGCGGCGTCGATCTGGGCCCAGGGCAAGAAGAACGTCTCCCACGGCTGCCTCAACCTCTCCCCGGCGCGCGCCAAGGAGTACTACGACGGCGTGCTCGTCGGCGACCCCGTCGAGATCACCGGCAGCACGCAGACGCTGGACGCCAGGGACGGCGACTACAGCGACTGGACCTACGACTGGGCGAGCTGGCAGAAGCTGTCGGCGCTGGCCCGCTGAACCACCCGAACACCGGACGGCCGGGAAGTCCTGCGCGGGCTTCCCGGCCGTTTTTCTTTTCCCGGAACTCGATGCAACCCCGGTGATCACCCGCCGCATGACTAAGGGCAGAGGCGCGGCGATCCCCTGCCGCGCCCGCGAGAATGAGGAGCTGTCTTGCGTATCCGCATCGCCCTGACCCTCGGCGCGCTCGTGCTCGCCGGTGGCGCCCTGACCGGTGGCATCGCCCTGGCTTCGGAGGCACAGGCGCCGGCCCCCACCCAGACCCAGCTGCCCCGGCCGGGCGAGCCGACCGTGGCACCGGCCCCGGACACCACCCGCGCGACCTCCAAGGCACCGAGCGCGCAGCCCGCGCCGCGCGAGGCGACCCGGCCCGCCCGCCCGGAGCAGGCCCCGCGCGTCCCCCGTGCCGTTCCGGCCGGGCCCACCGGTGACCTGCACCTGCCGGCTGTGTGGGAGACCCGGTAACCAGGTGATTTCCCGCTCCCGTCCGTCGACCGGGCCGGGCTCGCCGTGGGACGGCGAGTTCGCCCGGTACTTCGGCGAGCGCGCGCACAGCCTGCGGTCGACCGCCTTCCTCCTCTGCGGGGACTGGCACCAGGCCGAAGACCTCACGCAGGCCGCGTTGCTCAAGCTCTACCTCGCCTGGCCGAGGCTGTCGCGGCACGACGCGCTGGACGCCTACGCACGCAAGGTCGTCCTGCGCACGTTCCTCGCCGAGCACCGGCGCAGCAGGTGGAAACGGGAGCGGCTCACCGACAGCCCGCCGGAACTCCCGGCGGCACCGGCCGCGAGCGAGCGGGACGAACTCGTCCGGCAGGCTCTGGCCGTACTGGCTCCGAAGCAGCGCGCCGTGCTGGTGCTGCGGTACTTCGAGGACCTGAGCGTCGAGGAGACGGCGAAGGCACTCGGCTGCAGCACCGGCACGGTGAAGAGCCAGGCCTCCCGTGGCCTGGCCACGCTGCGCAACCGGCTCGGCCCGCACTACGGTGCGCTGACGTTCAGCGCACCGACGGAGGGGAGGTGACGAACATGGACCCCGAAGACGACGTCCGCGCGATCCTGACCGGCGCGGCCGGCGGCGCACAGCCGCCGATGCGCCTCGAAGCCGCCGACGTGATCGAGCGCGGCGGCCGGGTCCGCCGACGACGCAAGCGCTTCGCCGTGGCGGGCACCTCGGCCGCGACGGCGGTCGTCCTGGTGGTGGCCGGTTTCCTGGCCGGCCACCGCGCGGGCCCGCCGGCACCGGTGCAGCCTGCCGACCCCGGGTTGTCCACGGTCGGCACCACGTCCCCCAGCCCGTCGCCCATGGAGCTCCCGGTTCCGGCGACGTCGATCGCCCCGGCGCCGCCGTCGGCGGAAGCGAGCCAGACCCGGCCCCGCCCGGGGCGGACGTCGGTTCCCCAAGCGCCGTCCGCGGGCCCGCGGGAGACGCCCCGTTCGACAGTGGCGAGCCCCTCGCCGACCCCGGACACGGTCCCACGCCGGCCGGGCGAGCCCACGGTGACGACCACTCGCTAGCCGTGGCGCAGATCACCGCGGGTTCGTGGGTTTCCGGCGAAATACCCGGGCGGTTCGTGGCGATATGCCGGGTGGTGTTCCGATCGGACACCGGACCCCGCTCAGCCGGACGCCCAGCGCCGGCCCGAGAACCCGAGGAGGAAGCACATGGTGCTCGCCGCACTGATCGTCGAAACCGGAATTGCCGTCGTGGTCGCGGGGGCGCTCGCCGCCTGGTCCCGCAAGCGCTTCACTCCTCGCCGCGAAGCGAACTGACCCACGGCGCGCGTGTGCCCCGCCCGGTGATCCGGACGGGGCACACGGCTTTCCGGCAACCGCTCAGCGCTGAGCGGCCGCGGAGGTCAGCTTGCCGCCGCTGCCTTCGGTGTCGATCTGGTCCATCGGCACCTGCGACGTCTCCGGGATCTTGATGATCGGGATGATCGCGATCAGGGCCGCCGCCATCAGGTAGTACGCCGGCCAGTCCTCGTTGCCGGTGCTCTTGATCAACGCCGTCACGATGACTCCGGCGGTGCCGCCGAACAGCGACGTCGAGATGTTGTAGCCGATCGCGAACGAGCCGTAGCGCACCCGGGTGGGGAACATCGCCGGGAACGTCGAGCCGATCACCGCCAGGATCAGGACCAGCAGGAGCGCCACGATCAGGAACCCGACGAACAGCCACAGGATGCTCCCGGACTGCATCAGCTTGAGGCAGGGCCAGCTCAGCACCAGGAACCCGATGGCCGCGGTGAGCAGCAGCGGTTTTCGCCCGATCCGGTCGGACAGCGCCCCGAGCGGGATGATGATCGCCATCTGGATGAGTTCGACCGCGATGATGATCAGCGTCGCCGTGTTGTCGTTGATCTTCAACGTGTCCGTGAAGTACGTCGGCATCGTGGTCAGCAGCAGGTAGTCCGCCACGTTCAGCAGCAGCACGATGCCGATCAGGTTGAGGATCATCCGCCAGTTGCGGACGAAGATCTCCTTGAGCGGCGCCTTCTTCGGCGCCTCGCCCTTGGCTTCCATCCGGCGGAACTCAGGGGTGTCCTCGAGCTTGTTCCGCAGGTAGAGCCCGATCAGGCCGAGCGGCAGCGCGATGAAGAAGGGGATCCGCCAGCCCCAGGCGGCGACCTGTTCGGACGACATCGACAGCGTCACCGAGAGCACCACGAGGTTGCCGAGCACGTAGCCGGCCAGCGTGCCGAGCTCGAGGAAGCTGCCGAAGAAGCCGCGGCGTTTCGTCGGGGAGTACTCGGCGATGAACGTCGCCGCGCCGCCGTACTCGCCGCCGGTGGAGAAGCCCTGGATGATCCGGAGCAGCAGGATCGCGATCGGTGCCGCGATGCCCATGCTGTAGGAGCCGGCGTACGTCGGCAGGATGCCGACCAGGAAGGTGCAGCCGGACATCAGCAGGATGGTGATGGCGAGCACCCGCTTGCGGCCGAGCTTGTCGCCGAGCGGTCCGAAGAACGCCCCGCCGAACGGCCGGACGATGAAGCCGACCGCGAGCAGGGCGAGCGATTTCAGGACCGCGTTGCCCTCGCCGGGGAAGAACTGCGAGCCGATGGCCACCGCGATCGCGCCCGAGGTGAAGACACCGTAGTCGTACCACTCGGTGGCGTTGCCCATGGCCGACGCCCACACGGCGCGCTTGACGGTTCTCTCGTCCACTGACGGTTTGCCCGTCGTTGCTGCTGGTTCGCTCATGCCGGCGACGACTCCTCCCGTGCAGTGCCCCTTGGGCCGTTCGAGCTCATCGGCCCAGTCTTAACCGGCTTTCGCAGGTCGGCAGTCTGAGCCGGGTTTTGTGTACGGTCGGGAACTTTCCGGCTACCGAGAGATGTGCGTTGCGGACATACCGCCCGGGTCGCGCGCAACCACCGGCTACCCGCCGGTTAACGTCAGCGCATGAGTCGTGTTTCTCAACCCTGGCCGCCAGTCGAGGTGGAGCCCGCGGTCCCGCACCCGAAGGCGCCGGCGCCGGGCACCGAGCTCGGCGTGCACTTCGCGGAGTGCTTCGGGTGCGGCGACGAGGCCGACGCCGGGCTGCACCTGCGCTCGACGGTCGGCGAGGGCCAGGTCGTGCACTCGCGGTTCACCGTCACCGCGGCCCACCAGGGCGCGCCCGGGCTGGCCCACGGCGGTCTGCTGGCCTGCGCGTTCGACGAGGCGCTCGGCTCGACGGTCGGCAACCTGATGCGCCGCCCGGCGGTGACCGGGAAGCTCGAGACGGACTTCCGGCGGCCGGTCCCGGTCGGTTCGACGCTGTTCATCGAGGCCCGGCTGGACGGCATCGCCGGCCGCAAGATCTACGTCAGCGCGGACGGCCGCCTCGACGCCGAGGACGGCCCGATCGCGGTCAGCGCGCGGGCGTTGTTCGTCGTCGTCGGCTTCGAGCACTTCAACACCCACGGCGACCCGGGGGCGCTGGAGAAGCTGGCCGCGCAGCACGAGAAGAACCAGCGTGAGCGCGGCGAACGCGACTGGGAGATCAACCCCTGATCAGGTGAGGGTGCGGGGGCGGATGGCGTTGGCCCGGTCGACCAGCTCGATGCGCTGGTCGAGCGTGCCCGCCAGCCGCGCCAGCGCCCGGTAGCACCGCTCGAGGCCGAAGCGCAGCTCGCGTTCCTCGAGCTGACACCCGAGCACGCGCGCGCCCGGCGTCGGCTTGCCGTGCTTGAGCCACTCGTGCGCCGCTTCGAGGACGCCGGCGGACAGCCGGGTCTGGCGTTCGACGTCCAGCCGGAGCCGTTCGAGCCGGGCCGACGCGTCGAGCAGGTCGTGCTCGGTGACCGGGGTCTCGCGGCCGTTGGCCTTGGTCGCCGTCGTCTTGATCTTGATGGCCGCGACCTGGGCGTCGACGTAGTGCGTCGAGGACGGCGGCACGGTCTCGAGCACCTCGACCGCGCTCGCCCGGGCGCCCTGCGCCAGGTACACGCGGGCGAGGCCGAAGGCCGCGCTGACGTAGGTGCGGTCCGTGCGCCAGACCAGTTCGTAGAACCGCGCGGCGGCGAAGTAGTCGCCGACGCCTTCGGCGCTGATGCCCAGGGCGAGCTTCGGGGCGATTTCGCCGGGCAGGTCGTCGTACACCGCTTCGAACGCGACGTGCGCAACCCGCGAACGGCCGCCCGCGAGCTCGATCAGGCCGCGGTACCAGTCGATCCGCCAGTCGTGCGGGAAGCCGTTCTTGATCGCCAGGTACTGCGCGGCCTGCAGCTGCCGCTGCGCCTCGGCGAACTCGCCCAGCTCGATCCGGGCGCGCACGATCCGCAGCCGCACCTCGATCGACTCCCGCGGCGCGCCGGCCAGCGCTTCGATGGCGGCCCGCGGGTCGAGCGCGGTCGTGGTGGCGAGCACGCCCGCCGCCGGGTCGTCGGTGTCGACCTGCGGGATCGGCAGGCCGGCGACGACCTCGTCCGCGCCGGGCAGCGGCACGCTGGCGCCGGCTTCGGGCACGACCAGCTGCACACCGAACGTGCGGCTCTCCGGGCCGAACACCGTGGACACGCCGGGCCGCGGTTTGCCGGTGCCGAGCGCCATGATCTCGCGCAGCACTCCGGTGAGCTGGTCGGACATCTCCTCGGCGGAGAGGAACCGCCGGTCCGGGTCGGCGTGCGTCGCACGCCGCAGGAACCGGTAGTACGAACCGAAGAGCGCGAACAGCGGGACCGCGTCCGGGCCGGGCAGGGTCGTCTTGAACTTGGTGGTGTAGCCGGTGAACTCGAAGCTCAGCACGGCGAGCGTGCGCCCGACGGTGAACAGGTCCGACGCGATCGACGCGCCCTGCGTCGGCAGTTCCGGCGCGCTGTAGCCGGTGGTGAAGAACAGCGGGCTCTCGTAGTCGTCGGTGCGGCGGACCGCGCCGAGGTCGATGAGCTTCAGCTGTTCGTTGGTCTGGATGACGTTGTCGGGCTTGAGGTCGCAGTAGAGCAGGCCCTGGCTGTGGAGATAGCCCAGCGCGGGCAGGATCTCCAGCCCGTAGGCGATGACCTGGCCGATCGGCAGCGGCTCCGGACGGCGGCTTTCCCGGTGGTGCGCCAGTGCGAGCTGCCGCAGCGACTGGCCGCCGACGTACTCCATGACGATGTAGCCGACGGTCGTCCCGCTGTGGGCGTCCGGGTGCTGCACGAAGTTGTGGATCTTGACGATGTTCGGGTGCTCGACCTCGGCGAGGAACCGCTGCTCGTTGGCCGCGGCCGCCATCGCCGTCGCGTCACCGGTGTCGATCAGTCCTTTGAGGACGACCCAGCGGTCGCTGACGTTGTGGTCCTGCGCCAGGTAGATCCAGCCGAGGCCGCCGTAGGCGATCGCGCCGAGCACCTCGTACTGGCCGCCGACCAGCTCGTGCGGCTGCAGCTTCGGGACGAACGAGAACGGCGCGCCGCAGTTCTCGCACTTCCCTTCCGGCGAACCGGGTTCGCCGTCCTTGCCGCGGCCGACCTTCGCGTTGCAGCTGCCGCAGAACCGCTTTTCCTCCGACACCACCGGGTTCGACAGCACCGCGGACGCGGGGTCGCGGGCGGGGACCGGCGGCACGTCGACCAGGCCGGCGCCGAGCCGGCCGCGCCGCGACCTCGAAGTCCGCGACGACGTCCGCCGCGAGGTGCCGGGGAACGCGCCGGGGCCGGAGCCCGAGCCGCTGCCGGTCCCCGTGCCCGTACCGGTTCCCGTGCCGGTGCCCGTGGGGCGGCCTTCGCTGGTGCGCTCGGGCAGGACGCTTTCGGTGCCCGGGTCCGGCAGCGGGGTGCCGGGACCGGTGTCCGGCCGCGGCACCGGCGGCATGATGCTCTGCGTCTCCGGCGCCGGCGCCGCGAGCACGCTCGTGAGCTGCGGCTCGTCGGGCTGCGGCGGGTGGACGGCCTGCGTCGGCACCGGCTGGACCGGCGGCAGGACGGGGTTCATGCTGCCGGGCGGCTTGGTCGGGTCTTCCGCGCCCGGGATCGGCGCGCCACGCGGCGGCGTCGGCGGACGGCGCACGGGTGCGTGGAACACGGTCTCTTCGCCGCCGGAGGGCGGGCCCTCGTCGAGGCGGCCCGAGATCGACGGCTCCGGCGTCTCCCACCGCACCGGTGGCGGCGGCTGCCAGCTCGGCTTCGCCGGCTGCTGCTCTTCGTCCGGCGCGGCGTGCCGAGGACGGCGCGGCTCCTCCGACACTGCTACCTCCCGGATCCCCGTCGACGTGCGAGGATCAATCCTAGTCGCGACCGGTTCACTGGTACTGCGTCACTGGTACTGGGGCTGCGGCGGCGAAGCCGGCCCCAGCGAAGGCTCCACCCAGCGGCGGTAGCTGTTCTGCCAGGCGCCGCTGTTGCGGATGTTCTCGAGCACGGCGTTGACGAACTTGACCATGTCCTCGTTGTCCTTGGGCACGCCGATGCCGTAGTTCTCCCGCGTGAACTGATCGCCGACGACCTGCAGCGTCGGGTCCTGCGCGGCCATGCCGGCGAGGATCGTGTCGTCGGTCGAGATCGCGTCGACCTGGCCCTGCTGGAGCATCACCAGGCAGTCCGACCAGTTGTCCACCGTGATCGCCACCAGCTTCGCCGGGTCGGTCGCGATCTTCGCCGCCGACGTCGACTTCTTCGCCGCGCACACCTTCTTGCCGCTCAGGTCGGCCAGCTTGGTCGCCTTCGACTCCTTCGTGACCAGCAGCCGCTGGCCCGAGACGTAGTACACCGACGAGAACTGGACTTCCTGCTTGCGCGCGCAGGTGATGCTGTAGGTCCGGACCACGATGTCGACCTGGTGTTCCTTCAGGACGTCCGCGCGCTGCCCCGACGTGATCGCGCGGAACTGGACGCGGCCCTCGGGCGCGCCGAAGATCTGGCGGGCGATCTCGTTGACGAGGTCGATGTCGAAGCCCTCGAGGTTGCCCGAGGTGGGGTTGCGGAAGCCGAACAGGTAGGTCGTCTGGTCGACGCCGGCGATGAGCTTGCCGCGTTCCTTGATCTTCGCCATGGTCGAGCCGTCGGGGATCGACGTGCCCTTGTCCGGCGCCAGGCTGGCCAGCGGGTTGCAGCTGGTGTCGCTGCCACCGCCCGCCGACGCGTCCGGGCCGGCGACGTGCGCGGGCTGCGGCCAGGCCGCGTTGCCGACCGGAGCCGGGTCGACCGGTTTTCCGGGGCTGCCGCAGGACGCCGCCAGCAGCGCGACGACCGCCAGCACGCCCGCCCGGACCGTGATGCGCCGCCTGTTCACCGGTACTCCCTCAGTCGTTCCCGGATTCCCATGGTGACACCCGCCGCGGCGACGACCGCCAGGACGGCCAGGCCGGGCGCGAGGAGCGTCAGCGCGCGGTCGCCGTTGTGGGTGTCGTCGAGGAATTCCTGCCTGCCGACGTCGATGGCCGCCTGGAGGCTGTCGTCGAGCCGCCGGAACGCCGGCGCCGAGCCGTCCGTCTTGTCCTCCAGCACGGCGAAGTCGACGGCTTCCTGGTACTGGCCGGCGTCGTCCTGGGCGCGGACTTCCTTGTGCGCCTTGAGCCAGTCGTTCGCGGCCTTCGTCGCGTCGGCGACCTTCGCGACGCCTTCGCCGTCCTTGATGAGACCGCGGGCCTCGCCGAGCAGGCCGCCTTGGCCGTCGGGGCCGACGAGCTGGGCCGCGTTGTCGCCGAAGTCCTTCTCGTACGCCGCGCCGTCGCCCCGGGCGACCAGCGTCAGCGTTTCGTCCGCGCGGGCCTGCAGCGCGGCGATGCGCGCGCGGACCAGCACGTCGACGCGGTGCGAGCCGTCGTCCTGGCCGCTGCCGACCAGGCTGCCCTGCACGATCAGCGCGACCGCGCCCCACAGCAGCGAAACCACGACGGCGGCCGTCGCGACGACGAGCCCGACGTTGAGCAGCCGGTTGGTGCGCCGGGTCAGGTAGACCTGCGCCGCGATGAGCGCGGCCAGCAGCGCGAGCACCAGGATCGTGGCGAGCCACGGGAACCCGGTGGCGCTGTCCTGCTCGTCGATCAGCCGCTCGGTGTCGGCGCGGTAGAGGTCCTGCGCGGCCGGCAGGATCTTCGCCCGCATCAGCTCGGACGCCTCGCGGAGGTAGGACGCGCCGACCGGATAGCCGAGCCGGTTGTTCGTCCGGGCCGTCTCGACGAGCCCGGTGTAGACGGGCAGCGACTGGCTGAGGACGTCGACCGGGGCGGCCGCGTCGGCGACGTCCGAGGCGTCGGAGGCGGCCTTGGCGAGCGCGGCGCCGGCTTCGGCGATGTCGCGCTCGTAGCGCTGGCGGAGTTCGGGAGGTTCGGTGCCGATGGAGAGGAACGCGCTCGCGGCGGTCGCGTCGGCGTCCGAGAGCGAGCGGTAGACCTGCTGCGCGGCGGCGGCGAGGGGCTCGCGGTGGTCGATGACGCCGCTGATCGTGTCGTCGCGGTCCTGCACCGACAGCGTCGCGACCAGGCCGGCCACGAGCGAGAGCAGCACCAGCCCGACGGCGATCACGGTCAGCCTGCCGGGTGTGGTCGCGGCGGACCGGATGATCGCGCGGACCCCCTGGCCCGGCAGGTCGAGCAGCCCCAGCAGGCCGCTGCGGCCCCCGGCGCGGTCGTGGCCGCCCGGTGGCGACGGTGCGGGTCCCGGCGCGGGCGCCGTCGGCCCCGGGGCCGTCGCAGTGCTGGTCATCCCCGATTCCTCCCCGTGCCATCCGGGGTTTCACCACCCGGATCCCCCCGAAAGGCTCGCTGCGAGCCGTACCCGCAGAAGGTAGCCGAGTCGCCGTGCGCGCAGCCACCGGCACCGCCCGCTGTCATCAGCACGTGATCTGGGGCGATGTGTTCCCGCGCACACCGGTGATCAGGTCCGCACCTCCGCCGGCCGCCGTCTTTCGGTCCCGCCGTCAGTGTGCCGCCGGCCAGTGCGAGCTGCTCACGCATGCCGGCCGGGCCGAATCCTTCACCTGTCCGAGTGAACGCCCCGAGGCCGTCGCGGACGTCGAGCCGCATCCGGATGTCCTCGCCCGGCGCGCGCCTGCCGGCGTTGGTCAGGGCTTCCCGGCGAGCTTTGCGACCGCCGGACCGTCCACATCGGACCGTTCGGTCAGCAGCGTCTCGGCTCGCTCCAGTCGCACCCCCAGCGAGTGCGCCGGCGTCGTGGAACTCGCGGGCGATCCGGGTGCGTTCGTCGAGCGCGGCGAGCAGCTGCACCACGAGCCGGCTCGGCACGGTCGATGATCCCGCTTCGCCGGGAAGTCAGCCGCGGATGGCCGGGGCGAGCGAGTGCGGGAGCACGGCTTCGGGGTCCGGCGGCCGCCTGACCACCACCTCGACGTCGTCGGCGAAGCGGTACGGCTTCGCGCCGAGGATCCCGCCGAAATGCCGCCGCAGCCGGGACATCTCGGCACGGACGGTCACCGTGCGGCCGGCGTCGCCGAACAGGTCGGCCGACAGCTCGGACGCCGACCGGCCGTCGCGGTGGCTGGCCAGCACGTACAGCACCTCGGCGTGGCGCGGGCTGAGCCGGTGCGTCCAGGTCCCGGCGGCGCCGGCCACGGTGAGCTCGGGCTCGCGCGGCGACCGGACGTCGAGCACGACGCGGGTGGGCGGCGCGGCCTCGTTGTCGGTCAGCCGGATCAGCCAGCCGCCGGGCACCGGCTCGACCGAGCAGCCGCCGTACGCGGGCAGCCAGACCCGGCCGGGCCCGAGGCCGGTGGGCAGCGCGACCCGGTCGACCGGCGCGAGGCCGGCGGCCGCGGCGACCCAGCCGTGTTCGTCGGCCACGACCGCCCGTCCGCCGACCTTGGCGAGGACAGGGACGGCGAAGCCGCGAAGCCGTTCGAGCTCGGTGAGGTGGGTGGTGCGCAGCTGGGCCTCCGCCAGCCGCGTGACGGCGTCGACCAGCGCCAACGTCGTCGCGTGGACGGTCGAGGCCGGCCCGGAGAGGTCGACGACGCCGAGCAGCTTGCCGTCGCGCGGGTCGTGCAGCGGCGCGGCCGCGCACGTCCAGGAGTGCTGAGCCCGGACGTAATGTTCGGCCGAGTACACCTGCAGCGGGCTGCGCGCGACCAGCGCGGTGCCGATCGCGTTCGTGCCGACCGCTTCCTCCTGCCAGTCGACGCCTTCGACGAACCCGAGCCCGTCGGCACGGCGGCGGACCGCGGCACTGCCGTCCCGCCACAGGACGGCGCCACCCGCGTCGGCGATGACCATGATGTGCGCGGCCTGCTCGGCGAGGCTGATGAGCCCGCCGCGCAGGACGGGCAGCGCCTCGGCCAGCCCGCTCGCGCGGCGGCGCGCTTCCAGCTGTTCGAAGGTCAGGACGGGCGCGGCGGCCCGGCCGTCGGGGTCCAGGCCCAGCCGGCGCATCCGCTGCCAGGAGGCGTCGATGACCGGCCGCGGCCGGCTCGGCAGCTTCTGGCCGCTCAGGGCCGCTTCGTGCACCCGCGCGAGGACACGGGCGTGCTGCCGGGGATCCACCCCGGCCGGCAACGCTGCCTCGAGGTCTCGCTGCCCCAACCGCCGCTCCTTGTGCTGTGCCTCCTCGGAGTCTGCCGTTTCAGTCGGGTGATCGGTAGGTGGCGCACATCGCGCTCGATCGCCGGTCAGTACGTGATGTAGACGCCGGTCCCGAGGTCGGCCGGAGCCGGTTCGGGCGCGACGACCGAGTCCTCGACGAGCCGGGCGACTTCGGCATCGATGGCGTCGAGGACCTGTTCGCGCAGCTCACCGCTGTCGGTGACGCGGGCGCGGAACCGCTGGAGGCAGTCGCCGACGTGCCGCGGGAAGCCGGCTTCGATCAGCGTCGGACCACCGCCACCGCGAGCGCGGCAGACGGCTTCTCCCGCCGCTTCGTGCACGGCGAAAAAGTCGGATCCGTCGACGACGACGGCCGGCACGTCGAGCCCGGCCACCCGATCGGCGTAACCGGGGTTCTCGGTGACGAAGATGGCGGGAAGGTGCCAGGCCGACGCGAGGTTCAGCGCCTCCAGCGTCGTCGTGGGGCCGTCCCCGAGGAAGGCGACGCCGACGCCGCCGGTGTCGTGCTGTTTCGCGGCGATCGCGGCACCGCAGATGAGCAGCGGGACGCCGCCGAGCGCGTCCGCCGCGGCCGGCCGGTGTTTTCCCGCCTCGGCCATGACGCCCCGGACGTCGGCGCCCTTGGCGATGCGCTGGCCGTGCCGCCGGTGGGTGCCGGCGATGGCGTCGCGCCCGTCGAGGTGGAGGCAGACGCCGACGGCCAAGGCCTCCTCGCCGGGGGCCCCGCTGCCGACCCGGTCTTCGACGGCCCGGATGGTCCGCATCACGCGGTACGCACCCCGCAGGGCGTCCGTCATCTTCGGCGCTCCTTCCCCGGATCGGTTTCCGCGCGCAAGAGCCCTTTCCGGGCGGCCTCCGCCATCGCCGCCCGGACGTCGACGACCCACGGCCCGTCCGGTTTGAGCTCGACGAAAGCGCTCTCCCCGGTCTTGAGCTCGAGTTCGCGTTCGCCGTCGAGCGCGATGACCCCGCCCGCCGCCGCGAGCTCGACGCGCACGCCTGGCCGCAGCAGTCCCCAGCCACGCACCCCGACGGGCCGCACGAGCCCGGGCGCGATGGGCGCGTGCACGACGTACGGCGTCTCTCCGACGGGCCCGAGCTGCAGCGCGACGCCGTCCGGGCTCGACCGCGGGCTCGGGCAGAGTTGGCCTGGAACGCTCGAGAGGCCGATACCGTCCGGCTCGGCGAAGGTGCAGTACAGCTCGGTGAGCGACGACGGGTCCCACAGCGCCCGCGCCCCGATGTGCCTGCTCAGCGACACGCAGACGTCGACGAGCGCGATCTCCCGCCGCGCCTTGGTGACGACTTCGAGCACGCTGACGCGGTGGGTGACGAGGTCGGGGTCGATCTGCCCGGTGGCGATCAGCCCGGCAGCCAGCCCGGCGACGGTCGCCTCCCGCATCTGCGGGAAGGCGTTGTTGGTCCCGGTGGAGAGGGCGAGGAGCGGGACGTCTTCGCAGGCCGCGGCGGCAACGCGGGCGGTCCCGTCCCCACCGAGGACGACGATGACCCCGGCGCCGGCCTCGACCATCCGGCGCACCGCGTTCGTGGTGTCGGCCGCGGTGCCGGTGATCGGATCGTCCTCGCAGAAGTCGACCTTCGGCCAGGTGCCACCGCGCCCGAGAGCACGCAGGACCGCGGCGGAGATCCCGCCGAGATCGGTCGAGACGACGGCCCGGTCGAGCCCGGTGACGGCGAACGCCGCCAGCAGCCGCTGGACCATGTTCGCCTTTTCCGCGGTGGGGAACACCGACGCCTGCGCGACCAGCCGGCGGATGTCCCGCCCCGAAGCGGGGTTCGCGACGATCCCCGCCACCGTTTCACCCACCTGACCTCCAGTTCTTTCACCGGAGAACAGGAGACTCCGCGATCGGGCGGAGCGGAAGGGTTGCAGGGCGTTGCAGTGTCCGCCTGGAGCGGACGAGAGCGACGTAGGTCACACCCACGCGTCTCACCTGGTGATCTCCAGTGGACTGTCCAAGCCGGAGTCGCGGGCGGTGAAGAACCAACCAGGTCGAGGTCCCGGCGCTACGGGACCAGGTCGACGGCGCCTTCGAAGGTGAAGCCGGCCTCCGTGACCGCGGCCCGGACGTCCTCCTCGGCCAACGCGGTCTCGGCGCGCACGGTGACCCGGCCGGCCGGGACGTCGACGTCCACTTCGGCCACTCCGGGCAGCGCCGTGATTTCTTCGGTCACCGACTGGGCGCAGTGCCCGCAGTTCATCCCGGAAACGGTGTAACCGTGCTCGATCATGGTGCGCAGCCTACGAAAAGGGCCGCCACCCCGAACGGGTGACGGCCCTTTCCCAAGATCAAAGTCAGATCACGGTGACCGACGTGGCCTGCGGGCCCTTCTGGCCCTGGCCGATCTCGAACTCGACGCGAGCGTTCTCCTCGAGGGTACGGAAGCCGTTACCCTGGATCTCGCTGTAGTGAACGAAGACGTCGCCGCCACCGTTGTCGGGGGTGATGAAGCCGAACCCCTTCTCGGAGTTGAACCACTTCACAGTGCCCTGAGTCATCAAAAATCTCCATGTGTAACACCAAAACAGGAAGCCACTTCGGCGACCCGGGTCAGCACCCGGACGGTTTGCTTCCTCGGCGAGGAGACACTACGCCCGCTGAGTTCTGCGAGCGTGACTCATCACGAACACAAAAATCGAGACCTTAAGCAGTAAAGCACACCTTGACCAGGGCGGACAAGCCATCTTCACCCGGGCGAGGTGAGCTATTCGCCACTCGCCGGGCGCAGCCCTTCGGAGCCGAACGGCGAGCGCCAGGCAGCGTCCCGGTCCGCGGCCACGACCGCGTCGTCGTGGGCTTCCGCACTGGCGCTGAACAGCACCGGTACGACGCCGGAGGACTTCCGCGGTTCGGATGCGTGCTGGTGATCGGTCACGTCGAAACTCCCCTCGTTCCCTGCCCGCTTCGGCGCGGGTCATGACCGTGATGGTGCCATGCGGCACCGACAGAAACCGGTTGTCTCCCGCCGGGACCCGGCCGGGAAGGTTCAGCGGCGAACCACCACCGGAACACCGTCAGGCTACCCGAGCCAACGCCCTGCTACCACACGACATTCCCAGCTTTTCCGGAACGAAACAGAGCAAAACCGTTACTGGGCGGGAGGTTGCGGACGGGCCTGCGCGAGCAGGGCCGAGAGCCGCACGTCCGGAGTAACGACGTCGGGGTCCGTCCGCACGTCGATGACGCACGGCCGCTGCCGCACCAGCGCACTGGCGATGATGGGCTCGAGCTCTTCACGATCGTCCACGGTGTACCCGGCCGCGCCCAGCCCACGCGCCCAGGAAGCGAAGTCGGTCAACGGGATGGAGACCCCGGTCAGCCGGCCGTACGTGCGGGCCTGGTGCATCGCGAGCGCGCCGTGCACGCCGTTCTGGAAGACGACCACCATCACCGGCGCCCGGTACCGGACGGCCGTTTCGATCTCCTGCCCGGTCATGAGCGTCCCGGCGTCCCCGACCATGGCCACGACGGTCCGCCGCGGCTCGGCGAGCTTCGCGGCAACGGCGGCCGGCACGGCGTAGCCCATCGCGGCGTTGCTCGGGCCGAGCTGGCTGCGCGGCGCCGTGAAGCACCAGTAGCGGTGCATGAACTGCGCGAAGTTCCCCGCGTCGCTGGTCACGATGGTGTCCTCGGGCGCCAGCTTGCGCAGCGCGCGGACGACGTCGACGGGGTGCACCCGCGTGTTCCCGCTGGTGTCGGGCGGGGTCATGAAGGTGTGGACGGCCGCGTTCGCCGCCGAAGCCCGCCTCGTCCGCGGCGACGCCACCTCCCGCAGCTCCCGCAGGAACGGCTCGACCTCGGAGTCGACCCGGAAGGTCAGCCCCCGCCGCTTCGGGCTGACGTCGATGCCGGTGCCCACCATGACCAGCGTCTGCTGCGCGGTGGGGTACCGGTAGGCCTGCGTCGTCACCTCGTCGAGCTGGGTGCCGAGCGCGAGCACCAGGTCGGCGCGCTCGAGCGCGTCCAACTGCCGCGCCGGGATGCCGAGCCCGAGGTGGCCGGCGTACCGGGCATGGTTCTCTGGGAAGGCGTCCTGCCGCCGGAAGGCGTTGTAGACGGGCAGAGCGAGCTCGTCGGCGACGGCGATCAGCTCGTCCCGAGCCGACCGAGCCCGCCCGCCGACGATGACGACGGGGTATTTGGCCTCGTCCACCAGCTGCGCCACGGCGTCAGCCGAACGGCCCAGCGTGCCGGACGCCGGCGGCCGCACCCGCGCCATCGGCTTCGCCGCGTCGTAGGGCATCCCCCAGATGTCGCAGGGCACGCCGAGCACGACCGGCCCCGGACGTCCTTCCTGCGACGTCGTCAGCGCGTGCGCGAGCAGCCCCGGCAGCCCGTCCGGGTCGGTCACCCGCACTGTCGACTTGGCGATCGACTCGAACATGGCCGTCAGGTCCGACGTCGGCAGCTCCCCCGACGAAGACGGCAGGGGTTCGATCGCCGGCGTCTCCAGCAGCACGACCATCGGCGTCTCGTCCTGGTACGCCGTTTGGACGCCGATGGCGAGGCTCGCCGCGCTCGGCCCCCGGCTGGCGAGCAGCACGGCGGGACGTTCGGTGAGCTTCCCCTCGGCCTCCGCCATGAACGCAGCGCCCGCGTCGTGGCGCGCCGAGACCAGTGTGATCTCCCGCTCCCGCTGCAGGGCGTCGAGCAGTTCCAGGAAGGACTCACCGACCACCGCGTACACACGGCGGACACGCGCCTCGGTCAGGATCCGCACGGCCGTCTGGGCGACGGTCGCTCCCAGTTGGTATCTAATGAGGAGAGCTTAGGCGGGCACCGTTCAGTGCAGTCAAGTGATCTTCACCGAAACCGGACAAGGATAGGCCGAATGTCCGCTTTGACCGACTGCCAGCCGATCAAGGGAGCGAGGACCACCGACTTGGCCGCGACCGAACATGAAACTGTTTTTACTTATGGCGCACCGGCGTTGAAGTACGGCACCGGGGCCAGCGACGAGATCGGCTACGACCTGACCCAGTACGGCGCCCACCGCGTGCTCGTCGTCACGGATCCCCAGGTCGCCGCGACCGGCTGGCCCCAGCGCATAGCCGAGGGCATCGCGGGCTACGGCATCCAGACCGAGATCTTCGACGGCGTACACGTCGAGCCCACCGATGTCAGCATGCAGAAGGCGGTTGACTTCGCCCGCGGAACCGGCCCGTACGACGCCTTCGTCGCCGTCGGCGGCGGGTCCGCGATCGACACGGCCAAGGCAGCCAACCTCCTGACGAGCAACGACGGCGACCTGATGGACTACGTCAACGCCCCCGTCGGCGGCGGCCGCGCCCCGGACCGGCCGCTGAAGCCGCTGGTCGCCGTGCCCACCACCACCGGCACGGGCTCGGAGAGCACCACGGTCTGCGTCCTGGACGTGTTGTCGCTGCGCGTCAAGAGCGGGATCAGCCACCTGCGGCTGCGCCCGACCCTGGCAGTGGTGGACCCCCGGCTCACCGTCAGCCAGCCACCCGGGGTGACGGCCGCCAGCGGCATGGACATCCTCTGCCACGCGGCCGAGAGCTACACGGCCAAGCCGTACACCGACTTCGAGCGCAAGCGCCCGGAGCAGCGCGTGCCGTACTGCGGCTCGAACCCGCTGGCCGACATGTTCGCCGAGCAGTCGCTGCGGTTGCTGTCGTGGGCCCTCCCGGCCGCCGTGCGCGACGGTTCCGACGTCAAGGCCCGCGAGGCCATGGCCCTGGCCGCGACGTTCGCCGGACTCGGGTTCGGCAACGCCGGCGTGCACATCCCGCACGCGAACGCCTATCCGATCGCCGGCCAGGTCAGGAATTTCCACCCGGACGGCTACCCGGGCGAAGAACCCATGGTGCCGCACGGCATGGCCGTCTCGCTGACAGCGCCCGCCGCGTTCCGCTTCACCTTCGACGCGGCCCCGGACCGCCACCTGCGCGTCGCCCGCCTGCTGGCCCCCGACTTCGAGTGGCCCGGCGACTTCGCCGACCACCTGCCCGCGGTGCTGATCGACCTGATGCGGCAGATCGGCATCCCGGACGGCATCGGTGCCGTCGGCTACACGGAGTCCGATGTGGACTCCCTCGTCGAGGGAACCCTCAAGCAGCAGCGGTTGCTGGCCACCGCGCCGCGCGAGGCATCCGCGGACGACCTGTCCGCAATCCTGCGCGAGTCGGTGTCGCTGTGGTGAACGGGTATCCGCACTGGCAGACGGTGCCGTTGCGCTGGAAGGACAACGACGTCTACGGACACGTCAACAACGTGGTCCACTACTCGCTCATGGACACGGTGATCAACACCTGGCTCATCGAGCAGGGCGGCCTCGACATCGAGACCGGGGCGGTGATCGGGTTGTGCGTCGAGTCGCGCTGTGCGTATCACTCATCGGTGTCCTTTCCTGGTTCACTGCGGGTCGGTTTGCGGGTGGCGCACCTCGGGAAATCCAGCGTCCGCTACGAGATCGGGATGTACGCCGCCGACGAGTCCCTGGTCGCCGAAGGGCACTTCGTGCACGTCTTCGTCGACCGCGAGTCCCGCCGGCCCACACCGGTCACGGGCAAGCTGCGCGAGGCATTGGAAGCACTGCAACCCGGATGACGTGCACCGCAGCCGTGTTCACCTCCTCTCCGGCGGTGCCGGGCCCGGGCTGTAGTTCTTCCCGCACTTCGATCATGCACGACGGCACCGACAACTCCGGCCGATCGACCGGAGTTATCCACAGGCCGCTCGAACATCACCGAGTTGTCCACAGATTTCCGTCGAGGGGTTCCGCGCCCCCACAGCGGCGATAAGCTGGGAAGCACATGAGATCGGTCCACAGTGGACGAGCAGTTCCCTCACCGGAGCGTTGGTAACACGGATGGCGACCTAGGCGTCGATCCGGTTGCGGCGGCAGTGCGGTGGGCGGACGGCTCGAGAGTGGTTCCGCCCCGTCGCCGGAAGGCGCCCCGGCGGCAGCCACGGAACCCACGCACGGAAGTGGACCCAGTGGTCGCGCGTCCGCTCCCGGCGGGCGCCCCGCGAGCGGACGCGCCACTACACCCATGTGGCCTGGTGAAGGTCGCGGATTCGTCGCCGGAAGGCGCCCCGGCGACGACCGCACCACCACCGCAAACGGCCTGGTAGAGATCGCGGACCCGTCGCCGGAAGGCGTCCCGGCGGCGGGCCCGCGTCGCTACCGCAGGCAGCCGCCCCCTGATGCGGGGGCGGTCGGCTGCCTGCACGGCAGTCGTGGCAGTACCGGTCAGCGGCCGGAAGCCGGTGAACATGGCGTGCCACCCAGGAAAGGCAGCACCTCCGTCCCGTCGAGGAGAGCAGCGAGAGAGAGGAGGATCCCGGCCCCGCCGGTCTTGACGTCCATCGAGAGCCGGAGCAGGCGGTGGCCCGGGAACGCGAGGCCGTCCTTGTACGGCACCGCGTACCAGGCCAGCCACGCCAAGTGCTGGTCGATCGTCGCGCGGATCGGCTGCTGCGCGTCCGGATTCGCGGACAGCGCCACCGCCAGCCCGCACCGGCCGTTCAGCAGCCCCGGGTGCACGACGAACTCGCCGCGGCACGATTCGCGCAGCGCGGGAATGCTTGCGCAGGCCTCGGCGTCCGGGCGGTGCCGAGCCAGCTGTTCGGCGGCCAGGAGGATCCCGGCGCTGCCGACACCGGCGTAGGGCAAGGTGCGCGCCGCACCGTCGCGGACCAGCAGCGAGCCGTCGTCGACTTCGATGCATTCTTCGAGGTCACGGCACAGCGCCTGGTCGGCGAAGGACAGCCAGGCCGGCTCGCCGGTGCGCTCGAAGAGCCGGATGAACAGCAGCGCGGGCCCGGACCAGCCGGACAGCAGGCCGGCGCGAGCGGAGTTCCCCGGTGGCGCCGCGGTCTCCAGCGCTTCGGCCAGCCGCACGGCCGTGGTCAGCGCTTGGCGGCCGAATTCGTTGTCCTGGCGGACCGTCGCGAAGTGCAGCAGGGTCAGCCCGATGCCGGCCAGACCGCTCTCCAGTGAGTGGTCGGTCGTCTGCTCGACGAGCCGCGCGGACGACGTGAGCAGCTTGCCGGCCTCGTCGCGGTGCCCGAAATTCTCCAGCACGTAGGCGATGCCCGAGCTGCCGTCGTAGAAGCCGGGCCGGGCCGGCGGATCGCGACGGACCGCGTCGATCAGCCAACGTTCGTGCTCGGGGAAGCGGCCGGCACCGGTGACGTCGAGAGCGTGCAGCACGCCGGCCGCACCGACGCCGAAACAGGCGCCGCCGACGCTGGACTGCTCGATGTCACCGGGGAACAGCCGGTCGTGGCGTTCGGGGCTCGCGCTGGCCAGGATCGCTTCGGCGATCTGCTTGCGGACCAGCGACCAGTCCGGTTTCTCGTGGTCGAGCTCGGTGTGGACCGGTGCCGGCTCCGCGGAAATCTCACGCGGGGCCAGCACCGTGACTGCGGCGTCGGCGTACCCCTCGGGCAGCGCGAACCGGCGCTCGACGAAGTCGGCGATACGGCGCAGCTTCGCTGGGGCCAACTCCGTCAGCGGCCAAAGCGGCAAGAACAGCCACAGCCGCAGGGCCGCGATGGCGTCCTCGTCGATCTCGCCGCCGACGCGGTCGGCCGGGACGCGGAAGCCGGGTGCGCCCGGGGCCGGACGGTCGCCTGCCTCGGCGTCGAACGCCGTCTCGAAGTTGTTCAGGGAGATCCGGTCGTGGTCCTCCTCGTCGATCAGGATGTTCAGCGGATGCAGGCCGCCCAAGACGATGCCGCGGGCGTGGATTGCCTCGATCGTCTTCTCCACGGCCGCGACGATGTCCAGTGCGCGCCGGGCGTAGGCGGCGAGGTCGGCGGTCGTCGAGTTTTTCCTGGTCAGCGGGTAGTGGCGGGTCAGCCAGCCGGCCAGCGAGGTTCCCGGCAGGTGCTCCATGGCCAGGTAGTAGCGCTCCGAGATGGCGAACCGCTCGACGACCCGTGGCACGCCTGGGACGCCGGCGAGCCGGTCGAGGACCGCGTGCTCGCGGTGGAGCCGCTCGGTGGCGTCGACGTGCGCCTCGTCGAGACCGGCGTGCGGGCGGGCCTCCTTCAAGACGACCTGGTCACCGCCCGCTTTGGGATGGGCGAGGTAGGTGCCCCCGCCGTTCGAGACGTGCAGCGGACTCGCCACTCGGTACGGGAACCGGGCCTGTGACCCCCCTTTGCGGGGCGCGATGCTGCTTTGCAAACAGGCCGGAAGCTTCACCCAGTCGGGCAAGGAGAACGTCGGCTTGCGGTTGTCGGGGACCAGCCTGCCGTCCGGCTTGCGGATCGCCGGGACTCGGGTGCCGTCGTGCTCGACCCACTGCTCGGCGAATGCGCCGTAACGCACGTAGAGGGGAGCGTCGCCGTAGTGCAAGCCGCTCGGAATCGCTGGGCCATGCTCGTCGGCGAGCCTCGCCGACAGGTCTGTCAGTACCCGGTCGAGCTCGTTGTGGTCGACCGGGTAAATGGTCGCCAGCTCAACGCCGCCGACGCTGGTCGCGTATTTCGAATTTCGCGTGAGCAGCGTCACCTTCGAGCGGAGGTGCTTGTAAGCGGCCCGCTGCGCGACGCAGTACTCGTGCACCTGCGCCAGCACCCGGGTCGCATTGTCCAGACCAGCGGACACGTGGATCTGCCAACCCTGCGCAGGCAGAACATCCTTCTCCGGGCGCATCGAGCGCCAGACACCGCGGTCGGTGATGATCCAGCCGGCACCCGGCAGCGGGAGCGGCGTGGCGAAGTCGTCGGCCGGCGCGTCGGTTTCCTGCTGTTCGTCGTAGAACAACGGGTCGGCGAAGCAAAATGCTTCGTAGCGCAGGTCCATCCGAGATACCCCTCCGTGCGAACCCCTGGACACACGGCCCCGGGGACGACAAATATTCCCCCACGCCGAACGGTCCTGGGCCAATCCGCCAACCCGGCGGTTCAACTGGGCTATCCGAGGTAGGCAGAAAGGACACTTACCTGTCAGTAGTCGAACCCAAAGTGATTTTTCCGAAGCCGCACACCACACCATAGTGGCGTAACATGAAGATCTTTCCGGCATTTCCGCAGGTCCGCACACCGGCCGGCAGAATCCGCTCCTGAATTGGCAGAATGCCATCAACGGCCGACCGGTGATCAATTTTCGTGATAGACACCGGCCCCGTGAGCTGCCGGAACGCGCGGGTGGTCCGCACCACGCCCGCGGCACCTCGGCGGACGGACCCGTCGGTACCACGGAGTAAGTTGACGACCGGCGGACCGGAAGGAGGAACGGGTGATCTTCGGATTCGCCGTGACGGTCGCCGTGGCTGCCACGCTCGTCGCGCTCTGGAGCTTCGTCCAGTCGGCTCGGAACCGGCTTCCGGACAACCCGCTCCTGGTCGCGCTCGCGATCCTCGAACTGCTGCTGGTCGCGCAGCTCGTGATCGGGATCGTGCTGCTCGCCGGCGGTGACCGGCCCGGCAGCATGGCGACCTACCTGGCCTACCTGATCGGCTCGCTGGTCGTGCTGCCCGTCGGTGCCGCCTGGGCGCTGGCCGAGCGGAGCCGGTCGAGTACCGCGGTGCTCGGCATCGCCTGCCTGGCCATCCCGGTCATGGTGCTGCGACTGAACGAGGTGTGGAGTGGAGCAACAGCGTAGGACGGCCAGCGGTCCCGGGCGGGTGCTCGTCGCCGTGTACGCGATCTTCGCGCTGGCCGCGACGTCGCGGGCCGGTGTGCAGATCGGCACGAAGTTCCACGAAGCGCCGCTGGCCTACCTGCTCTCGGCGTTCGCCGCGGCCGTCTACATCGTCGCCACGATCGCGCTCGCCCGCCGTGGTGACGGGTGGTGGCGCGTGGCCCTCGTGGCCTGCTCGATCGAACTGCTGGGCGTGCTGATGATCGGCACGCTGAGCCTCGTCGACGCGGCCGCCTTCCGGCACCCGACCGTCTGGTCGGTCTACGGCGAGGGCTACCTGTTCATCCCGCTGGTGCTGCCGGTCATCGGGCTGTACTGGCTGCGGAAGTCGGCGCCGGCGAAGGCGGACGTCGCCGCCTGAGCGACGCACGTCACCCCGCGCAGTCGAACAGCACTCCGGCCGTCGCGGCGTCCGGGCCGATCCGGGCGGGCGGGACCGGCCGGCAGTCCTTCGCCTCCCAGCCGATCCGCCGGGTGAGCTCGGCAGCGTCGCCCGGGGCGCCGGAAGCCGCGCCGGCGTGGCCCATCTCCAGGAACACCTGCGGCAGGAGCACGAACCGCAGCTTTCCGGCCGATACCCACCCCTGGAGCTCAGCCGCGGACGGCGCCGGGTCGAAGCCGAGGTAACCGCCGAGCGGTGCCACGCGAGCCTCGGTGTTCAGCAAGTACGGGTCCGCGCCGTACGTCCCGCCCTCGACGGCCAGCGTGATCGCCGTGGCCGGTGCCTGCGCCTGGGCGTACGCGAGCACCTGCCGCTGGCCGGGGCCGAGGCGGTACGCGTTGTCGATGAACCGGACATAGCCGGCCTCGGCTTTCGCTCCCGTGTTGACCGCGACGACCGTGTTCAGCGCGGCCGCCGACGACGGGCCGGCACCCGGGTCGGCGGACTCCAGCACGCTGACCGGCCGCGTCGCCGTCTCGACGACGAAGGCCGCGGGCCCGGCCACGACGGCGGCCAGCCCTGTCGCGACGGCGACGCGCGAAGCTCGCAGGAGCGCCGCGACCACGGCGAGCACCGCCAGCGCGAGGACCGTGTAGCGCAGCCACGGCATCCAGCCGGGTGTCCGGGCGAGGAGCACGTACGCGAGCACAGCCGTCCCAGCCACCGCGGCCGGGAGCGCGAACCGGCCGGCTCCGGCCGAGCCGTGCCACCGCCACGCCGTCACCAGCCCTGCCGCGGCCAGCGCCGCGATGGCCGGTGCCAGCTCAGCCGTGTAGTACGCGTGGAAGATCCCGCCGGTGAACGAGAAGACCGCGACGCCCACGACCAGCCAGCCGCCCCACATTGCCCAGCCCGCCTTCGCGGCCGGGACGGCACCACGGGCCCGGCACGCGGCGACGACCAGCGAGCCCAGCGCGAGCGGCAGCAGCCACGCGATCTGGCCACCGACCTCGCTGTCGAACAGCCGCAGCGGTCCCGGGCCGCCGCCGAGCGCCGCGCCGACCGTGGCGCCGAAGCCGCCGCCGATCCCGCTCGTTCCGCCGACCAGGCGCGTCAGGCCGTTGTAGCCGAAGGCCAGTTGCCAGATCGAACCGTCCGTGGTGCTGCCGACGAACGGGCGAGCTCCCGGCCAGAGGCTCACCACGACCGGCCAGGACAGCGACACGGCCAACGTCGCCGCTCCGGCTGCCGCGAGCCAGGCCGGCCGGCGGACACGTGAGCCGGACGCCGCCACGTAGTACGCCAGCGCCAGGCCGGGCAGCACGATCCACGCGGCGAGCATTTTCGTGAGGAAGCCCAGGCCGACGAACACCCCGGCCCACAGCAGCCACCGCGGCTCCGAGACCGCCCGGGTGACGCAGTACGCGGCGAGCAGCAGGAGGAGCACCAGGAGGGTGTCCGGCAGGTTGTCGCGGTTGACCGCCGCGGTCACCGGCGTCAGCGCGAACAACGCCGCCGCCAGCACCGCCGTCGGCGGCCCGGCCCAGCGGCGCACCACCCGGTGCAGGACGAACACGGCGGCGACGCCTTCCACCGCCTGGACCAGCGCGATCGCCCACGGGTGGAAGCCGAACACGGCCACACCGAGCGTCTGGGCCCAGAACGCGAGCGGTGGCTTGTCGACCGTGACGACGCCGGTCGGGTCGAAGCCCGCGAAGAAGAACGCCGACCAGTCCTGAGACATCGAATGCACGGCAGCCGCGTAGTACGGCTGGAGCGTCCGGTCGCCCAGTGCCCACAGCCACGCCGCCGCCGCGACGACCAGGACCGCCCCCACCGCGATCCGCTCGCCACGCCCCGTCCGCACCTCGGCTGTCCGCGTCATGTCTCCCCCTCCGGTTCCTGCCCGGAAACGCTAGGGCGGCGCGACGCCGGAGTCCTCAAGCCGCGGGTCGATCTTCGTCCACCCGGAGGTTGAGCCGGAACAGTACGGGAACTGCACGTACCCCACTCCCGGCAATAAATACGGATTCGACCGGCGACTTTCGTCGGTTCCGGACATTCGCCGGCAACTCGGACAATCTCCGGGTTCGGTCCCCACCGGCTTTCCCCCGCGCGGTTCTCCCCGCGCGAAAAGGAGTGAGCGTGAAATTCGGCAAGTTCGTCCTGCTGGCCGCGAGCACCGCACTGGCCGTCGTCGGCCTCGGCGGTCCGGCGGCCGCCGACAGCACCCCGCAGGCCCAGCCGTCGATCATCGGTGGCAGCAATGCCACCAGCGGCCCCTGGGCGGCCCGGCTGTTCGTCGACGGCCGGCAGAACTGCACCGCGACGATCATCGCCCCGCAGTACATCCTCACCGCCAAGCACTGCGTCAGCAGCAACGGCACCTACACGTTCCGCATCGGCAGCCTGGACCAGACGAGCGGCGGCACGATGGCCACCGCCGCCGCCATCACGCGCTACCCGGGCTCCGCCGACCTGGCGATCGTCCGGCTCAGCACCTCGGTGAACGCCACCTACTCGCCGCTCGGCGGCGTCGGTGACGTCTCGGTCGGCCAGAACGTCTCGGTCTACGGCTGGGGCGCGACCAGCCAGTGCGGCTCCGAGATCAACTGCCAGTCGCGGTACCTGAAGGTCGCGACCGTGCGGGTGAACTCGATCAGCTGTCGCGACTACTACAGCGGCATCGCCGTGTGCGCGAACCGCGTCAACGGCATCACCGCCGGCGGCGACTCCGGTGGCCCGATGTTCGCTTCCGGCCGCCAGGTCGGCGTCGCGTCGACCAGCGACCGGGTGAACAACACGGCCTACACCAACATCACGCGTTATCGAAGCTGGATTTCGCAGGTGGCGGGCGTCTGATTCCCCTGGAAAAAGGGCCCGGCGCGAACGGCCGGGCCCTTTTTCCGGTCAGGACGTCGAAATGTCGTCGAGCTGTTCGGCGGCCGGCCGCACCGGGTAGAGGTCGCCGCCCGGCGGGACGGGCACCCGCGGCAAGGCCGTCCGCGCGGCGCGATCGCCCGCGTCGGCTGCCGCGTGCAGGACGTCCAGCGCCGCGTACTGCCGGAAGTCCAGCTCGGGGTACGGCCACGCCGACCGGCCCTGCGTGGCCGCCGGGATCAGGAAGCCGACCGCGGCGAAGAGCATCCCGCCGCTCGGTGCCGTGTAGTGCCACAGGTCGACGCCGACGTGCTTGGCGATCTGCGCGAGCCGCGTCAGCGCGACCAGGTTGAACGTCGAGTAGTGCCAGCTGCGCGTCCGGCTCGTCTCCTGTGGCTGCAAGCCGTCGGTCTGGATCTGCGGCGCTATGCGCTTCGGCCCGGCGTCGCGCGCGATGGCCGCCGCGAGGTCCCGTTGCCCGGTGCCGAGCGCGAGCGCGGCGACGAGCATGTCGTAGAAGCTGCCGTGGTTGTTCTGGGCCTTGGCTTCGTCGGTGCCGTTCTTGCTGGTGCGCAACCAGTCCAGGAACTGCGTGTACCAGCCGGTCATGCCGGCCTGGTCGGTCTTCGTCCAGCCGGGCGCGCCGGTGGCCAGGATCGCGGTGGCGTCGACGACCTGGCTCAGCGTGTAGGCGAACTCGATGATGCCGATGCCGCGGCCGTCCACCTTGCACGGGATGCCCTGCGCGAAGTTCATGTTCGGGTTCATCTTCGTGGCCGCGTCGAGGAACCACGTGCGCAGGTCGAGCGCCGCGCGCTCGGCGTACCGCGCGTCGCCGGTGTAATACCACGCGAGCGCGAGCCGGTAGATCGCGGCGAACGCCCGGCCGCGGTAGGCGTGGTCGGTGATCTCGTCGACGATCGGGTTGCGCTGGCCGTCGCGCTGGACGAACGGGCAGCCCCACGGGTTTTCCGCGGTCGGCTGCGTCGTCGGCCACCAGTAGGGCGCCAGGCTGAGGTAATCGTGCTTGTCCCCGCTGGGCGGGACCTGTTTCTTCGCCGTGACGCTCCACGGCCCCGCCGTGAGGTCGGATCTCGCGGCGGCGAGGAGGTTGTTCAAGGCCGTACGGGACGTCTTTTCGCCGGCCAGCGCGGCGAATTTCGTGCGCAGCAACTGCTTTCCGTCGAGGACGGCGGTTTCTGGCGCGCACACTGCCCCGATGACCGGGACAGTGCAGCCGGTGGGTCGCGACGCGGCTTCGGCCGGCGCCGCAAAGGAAGCAACGAGGCCGGCGGTGGCGAGCACAGCCACGACGGTGTGGCGGAGAACCATGTCCGCTCCATTCACAAATATGAACAACAGACCTGTGAGTGAATGGAGGGTACGCATGTGAACGTTAACGAAGCAATGGCCGCGGAAAATCAGCCGGCGAAGTCGCGAGGCCGGAAGAAGGCGACGAGCCGCGCGGTGCGGAGGTCGGCCCACGTATCAGTCGTGGCGAGCACGGCCGCGGCACCGGTGGGGAACTTGGTCTGGACCTCACGGGTCTCGTCCCCGAGGCCGGCGAGGTGCAGGGTCACGTCGCTGACGCCGGGCTCGTGCCCGACGAGCGCGAGCGTGGTGACGTCGGATGGTGTCCGGCGGGCCGCGTTGAGCAGCTCGGGGACGTCGGCGCCGTAAAGGTCGTCGTCGTACTCGACGGGCGGCGGCGCGGGGAGTTCGCCGCTCACGCGCTGCCACGTTTCGCGCGTGCGGCGAGCAGTGGAGCAGACGACGAGCTCGGGGACGCGCCCCTCCTCGGCGAGCCACCGGCCGAGCCTCGGCGCGTCACGGAGACCGCGCGGCGCGAGGGGCCGCTCGTGGTCGGGCAGGCCCGCCGACCAGTCCGACTTCGCGTGCCGGAGCACGATGAGCCACCTCGTCTCGTCCATGCCCGCCACCCTAACGGCGAAGGGGCCCTGGAGCGGATCGCTCCAGGGCCCCCGATTCCCGCTCAGCCGATCACGGCCGGGTCGACACACCCGGCAGCTGCATCCACAGCAGCTTGCTGCCTTCCATACCGGTCACGACAGGCACGGTCGGCACCGCAGGCACAGCCGGGCTGTCGCTGCGCGCCTCGCGACCGGCGGCACCGGCCACGGCGGCCGGCAGACCGCCGAGCGCCTTGCCCGACATCTCGCCCAGCGCGCCGGTGGCCTTGCCGATGGCATCGGCCGAGCCGGCGCCGAGCAGGCCCAGCGCGTTTTCGACGCCGTCGGCGCCGAGGCCGGGCGCGTCGGTCCGGGCCGACACGTCGTCACGGGCCAGCGGCGACACCCCGCCGAGCGCACCGGTCAGGTCGAGCTCCACCGGGATCTGCGCGGCTTCGGTCCGGCCGACCATGACCTGGGTCGTGTCGGTGCCCGTGTTGAGCACCTCCGCCAGCACCGGGATCGTCACGTTCTTCACCTGCGGCACCAGGCCCACCGGGATCTGCACCGCCGGCTTCGCCGTCGGCGTGCCGCTGACCTGGCTGTCCACCGAGCTGTCGACGTGGTTGTTCACCGTCGACAGCGCGCCGACGCCCCAGCGGAACACGGCAGGGTCGGCCGCGACCGGCACGTCGAGCAGGGCGCCGCTGAGCGCACCGCCGCCGGCCGTGGTCTCGTCGCCGCCGTTCGTCGCCGTCAGGTCGTTCTGGACGTCGTTCGTCGCGGACCCGATGGCGGACACGCCCAGGCCGTAGACCTGCGGCATCGCCTGCGGGTCGGCCGAGAGGATGTCGCCCGACAGCGCGCCGCCCGTGCCGTCGGTGACGATCGGGCCACCGGAGACGAGGTCGTAGGTGTTCTCGGTGTGGTTGGCCGTGTTGGCCATCAGCGAGATCGACTGACCGGTCGCCTGGACCAGCGGCTGGATCGGGGCCGCGACGGCGTCCCCGGCGATCGCACCGTCCACACCGGACGTGTACGTCGGGCCGCCGGCGTGCGAGCTGACGTCGTTGCCGGCGTCGGTGACCGCGCCGCCGATCCACGACACCGCCCAGCTGCTGACCTGGCCGGCCCCACCGATCGGCGCCTCGACGACGTTGCCGGCCACCGCGCCGTTGTCACCGTTGGCGTAGTTCGGGCCGCCGGAGTCGAACTCGGTGACGTTGGTGCCGATCGCCTCGGCGTTGCCGCCCCACGTGGCGCCGATCGTGTTGACCTGCACCGGAAGCGAGCTCGCCTGGTCGACGATGTTGCCGGCGACGGCGCCGCCCTTGCCGGTCGCCGAGTCGGCGCCGCCCGCGTGGACGTGGGTGATGAAGTCGCCGTGGCTGGTCGGGTTGCCGCCCCAGGCCCCGGCGATGTTCATCACCTGGGCACCGATGGCTTCCGGCGCGGTGACGATGTTGCTGGAGACCACACCGCCGTCGTCGTCGGTGTTGTTGTCCCCGCCCGAGGTGAGGCACTTGTGCTCGGTCATCGTCGAGGTCGGGATGCCGCCCCACGCGTAGGCGCCGTTGAGCACCTCGACCGGCGTCGCCAGCGGCGCGTCGACGAGGTTGCCCGCCGCGACGGAGTTGTTGCCCGAGGTGCCCTGGAAGCCGCCCGCGACGACGTTTTCGGCGTTGGAGCACGACGAAGTCGGGATGCCGCCCCACGCACCGGCGTTGCAGATGACGTCGGCGTCGCCGGCCAGCGACGGGCCGACGATGTTGCCGCCGCCCACGGAGTTGTCGCCGTGGTCGTAGGTGTCGCCGCCGACGACGGAGTCGACGGTGGTGTAGCACTCGGCGGTGGAGATGCCGCCCCAGTCACCCGCGGTGCCGCAGACCTGGGCCGGGAGCGTCGCCGGCGCGTCGGCGACGGTGCCGCCGACGATCGAGCCGTCGCCGTTGGTCGCCTGGCCGCCACCGGCGTGCGCGGTGTTCTCGTGCGTGCAGTGGGTGGAGGTGATGCCGCCCCACGCGCCGGTGTTGCAGGACGCCACCACGGGCTCCGCGACCTGCGGGTGCGCGACCGTCCCGCCGGCGAGCGAGCTCGCGCCGCCGGTGTAGACGTCGCCGCCGGCCGTCGAATCGACGAAGCTGGCGCCCATCGCGTCGGCCAGGCCGCCCCACGCGGCGGAGTTGTGGTTGCCGGTGATCGGCGCCGCGATCGGCGCGTCGGCGACGGTGCCACTGGCCACCGAGTGGGTGCCGTCGGTGACGTCGCCGCCGCCGGCCTGCGCGCTGTAGTCGTTGGTGCAGGTCGTGCCGGTGATCCCGCCCCACGGGCCGGTGGTGCAGTTGACCTCGGCGGGGCCGGCCACCTGCGGGTGGACGACGCTGCCGGCGGCCAGCGCTTCGGTGCCGCCGGTGAGGATTTCGCCGCCCGCGACCGAACCGACGTTGTTCTCGGAGTCGGCGAAGGCCTGGCCGCCCCAGGCGCCCGCGGTGCCGAGCACGGTGACCGGCAGGGCCACCGGGGCCTCGGCGCCCGTGCCGCCGGCGACGGACTTGACGCCGTCGGTGACGATGCCGCCGCCGGTGTTCGCGTTGAGGTTGTTCACCGAGTCGGTGTTGGTGAGGCCGCCCCAGGCACCCGAGGTGCCGTTGACCGCGACCGGGCCCGCGACCTCGGGGGCGAGCGCGGTGCCGCCGGCCAGCGAACCCTGGCCGCCCGTCGTGGCGTACGGCGCGCTGTTTTCGCCTTCACGCGCGACGGCTTCGGTCGTGCCGGCCTCGGCGAGCACGTTGTTGACCGTGTTCGCGGTGCCCTTGCCGCCCCAGCCGGCGGCGGTGCCGTCGACCTGCGGCGCGACCGCGACCGGGACGCCGCCGATGGTGCCGGAGGCGACGCCGTCGTTGCCGCTGGTGGTCAGCTGACCGGGCGAGTGCGCGCCCTGCGTCGTGGTGGTGTTGACCGTGCCGGTGCCGCCCCAGCCGGCGGCGGTGTTGTTGACGCCGACCGGCAGCCCGCCCTGGACCGCGGCGATCGTGCCGGACACGACACCGTTGTCGCCGTTGGTGGTGACCGGGCCGCCGACCGTGCTGTCCTGGGTGGCGAAGCCGTCGACCGTCGCGTTGGACAGCGTGCCGAACGCGAGGTTGTTGACGCCGACCGGGGCCGTCACCGGCGCGGTGACGACGTTGCCGCCCGCCGGACGTCCCGCACCGGTGGTGGTGATCGGGCCGCCCTGCTGGTGGATCTGCTGCGAGTCGTTGACGACGTGGGAGTCGCCGGCCGCACCGACCGCCCAGCCCGTGACCTGGACCGGAACCGAGACGTCGGGCTTGACGACGTTGCCGAGCAGGGCACCCGCGAGCGGCGCACTCGAGTCGTGCAGCACCGTGCCGGTGTTGATGTCGGCGTCGGTGTCGAGCGGCAGCGGCGTCTCGCCGGCGGGCGTGCCGAGGTTGATCTTGCGGATCTGGATCGGCACGGACGCGCCGCCGTCCAGCGGCGACGGAGCGAGGTCGGGGTTGACCTGCTCTTCGGCGGAAGCGATGCCGGTACCCAGCATCATCAGGCCGCCGGCCAACATCGCGGACTGCAGCCCGCGCTTGGCCCAAGGGTGCATTACCTGTTCTCCTGTTCGTGTTTTCGCGGTGTCAGTTGCTGGATGCCTGCGCGCGGCGCCGCGCGGACCGGACGAGGACGACGCCCAAAACGAGGCTGACGACGCCGAAGACAATCCACCACGTCAGATTCGCGCCGGTCGTCGCCAGCAGCCCGCCACCGCCGACGACACCGCCGATTCCAGGTCGATACAAGATCTTTTCTCCGATTTTCCACGTGACCGCGTCGCGCGCGGCGGCTCGCCGACGCGCGCCACACCGCAGGAACCGCGAATGAATTGATCAAGACAATATCCGCGGCACAACAAAGGGTGCAAACGGGACAACCAGAGTACACCTGATAGTGGGGTTTAACCTGCTCAACAGTGGTTTCAAGCTCGGGTCGATCACGGCATCAGCCCAGGCGTTACCCGACCAACGGACACCTGAACGAGTGATCAGCCCCGGGCGAAGGCGCGCTCAGCAACCCCGTTATCGTGCGGCCACCGCCCCGTTTCTTCCTCCCCGGAGCAACGCAATGAGCCTGTCGTTATTGCTGAGCTTTGCGCATGCGTTCGCGATTGTCATGAGCGCGGCGTTCGTCCTCTACGTCTGCGGGATCATCGTGCCGTACCTGCGGCACCGGCCCACCTGGCCCGGCGATCCGACGCTGTTCCGGTGGCATTTCTTCGTGCCGTGCCGCGACGAGGAACTCGTCATCGGGGACACCGTCCGTTACCTGCGGACGCGATTCCGCGCCGCTCACGTCTGGGTGATCGACGACCATTCCGACGACCGCACCCTCGACGTCGTGCGCCGGCTGCAGGGCCGGCGTGACCCCCGGCTGCACGTCGTCGCCCGCCGCCGTCCCCACGCCCGCACGGGCAAGAGCGACGCGCTCAACGCCGCCTACCGCGCGCTGCGCACGTGGCTCGGCCCCGACGACGACGGCTCGAACACGATTGTCGTGGTGGTCGACGCGGACGGGCGGCCGGCGTGGAACTGCCTGTACGTCTGCACGGCGCCGCACCTCTTCGGCGACCCGGCGGTCGGCGCGGTGCAGATCGACGTCCGGATGGGCAACCGCGGCACGGCGCCCCGGGCGGGCAGCAGGATCCGCCGCAAGTTCGGCCGGGCGTTGGTGCGCATGCAGGACCTCGAGTTCCGCACCGCGATCGCGGCGATCCAGATGTCCCGCGGCCACACGGGAACGATCGCGATGGGCGGCAACGGCCAGTTCACGAGGCTGTCCGCGCTCGACTCGATCGCCGGCCCCCGGCGCCGCCCCTGGCGCGGCTCGCTGCTCGAGGACTTCGAGCTCGGCGTCCACCTGCTGACGGCGGGCTGGAAGACGGGGTTCAGCGTGGACACGCACGTCGACCAGGAAGGGCTGTACAGCATGCGGCGGTTCCTGGCGCAGCGAACCCGCTGGAGCCAGGGCACGATGCAGTGCGCGCGGTACGCCCGCAGGATCTGGAAGTCACCACACCTGACGACGTTCGGCGCGGCGGAGATGCTCTACTACCTGGCCCAGCCGTGGATGCAGCTGCTGGGCAGCGTGGTCTACCCGGTCCCGCTGGTCCTCCTCGGCATCGAGGCGGTCACCGAACCGGCGGCGGTGTGGGCCTGGTTCACGGGCGGCGCCTGGAAGTCGCTGTTGTTGTACGGGATCGCGGGCCTGCTGCCGTTCCTGATCTGGGGACCGGTGTACCGCAAGCACTGCGAGCCGAAGTCGGGGCCGCTGCGCGGAATCGCGTACGGGCTGGGCTACGCGTGCTACATCTACACGTTCTACATCACGGTGTGGCGGGCGGTGTTCCGCCTGGTCCGGCGGCGGAACGGCTGGGCGAAGACACGGCGCAACACCGAGCGGGCGAACACCAAGGTGGTGGCGCTGGACCGGTGAACTAACCCGGTAGGGTGACGCTCCGACGAAGTTGATCTAGAAACTGGGTGGTCACCATGGGGAAAATCCGACGTCTGGCAACGATCGCGACCAGTGTCGTGGCTGGTGTGGCGATGACGGCCGGGCCGGCCGCGGCGGCTTCGGTGGACCTTCCGGAGGGGATGACCGCCAGCTACCTCGTCGTCGACCAGGAGACCGGCACGACCTTCGGCGCCGACGAGCACAAGCAGTACCGCTCGGCCTCGCTGGTCAAGCTGTTCATCGCCCTCGACTACCTCGAATCGCACGGCCCCGACCACGAGATCCCGGCCGACGACCTGGCGCTGCTCGAGCCGATGCTGCGCTCCAGCAACGACGACGCCGCCAGCACGCTGTGGGTGCGCGACGGCTGGGACGAGATCGTCAAGCGCATGGTCGCCAAGATCGGTCTCACCGACACCGCGCCGCCGGCCTCCCGTGGCAAGTGGGGCTACACCGCGATCAGCGCCGCGGACATCGCCAAGACCTACCAGTACATCCAGCACGAGGCGAACCCGAAGTACCGCGACTTCATCATGAGCAACCTGGCGCAGTCGACCAAGTGCGGTTCGGACGGCTTCGACCAGTCGTTCGGCATTCCGAGCGCGGTGCCCGGCCAGAAGGCGGTCAAGCAGGGGTGGTCCGGTTACGGCGCCGCGCCCGCGCCCGGTGAGGAATGCACGGAGACCGACGCCAACGTGCTGCGCGTGCTGCGTTCGCCGGAGGTCAAGGCGGCCACGGCGGTCGCGTCCAGCGGCGACGGCACGACCGACGCCCAGGACATCGACCTGACCAGCCGCGCGATGCACACGAGCGGCACGGTGTCCGACAAGATCGTGGTGGTGCTGACCCTCGAGCCGACCACGCTGTCCTGGAAGGACTCCGCCGACCGGATCACCAAGCTCACCCGGGACGTTTATCTGCAGTCCGCACTCTGACCGCAGCCCGACGCGGGTCAACCGGCTGGTCCGGTCGCGCTGGTGCTTCGGCTGTGGCCTACGGGACAGCTCGAAGGTCCTGCTGCCGTCGGGAGTGCTGGCCGTGATCGTCCCGTAGCCGTGGAAGCCGCCCAAGCCCTTGTACACGGGACCGCAGTCCGGGCCGGCTTCCGGCACCCACAGCCCAAGGCCGTAGCGGCCCTTGGGGTGCGGCTTACGCATCTCCGCCAGCAACGGAGCCGACAGGAGCTTGCCGCGGTTGAGCGCGGTGAAGAACGTGTGGAGGTCCTTGGTGGTCGAGATCAGCTCACCGGCGCTGGCCGCCAGGAGGGGTTCTGGCGGGTGATGTCGACCACCTTCCACTGCCCGGCGTCCTGGTAGCGGTAGTAGCCGTGGGCGTGCGGTCCGGGAATGTCCGGCGACGTGCCGGGCACCACGGTGTCCCGCAGCCCGAGTGGCCGCAGGATCCGCCGGGCGAGCTCGTCGCCGCAGGGACGGCCGGTGACCTTCTCGATCAGCGACCCAGCCAGTTCCCCGACGACACCACGCGCCTCAGCTATCTCGACCTGCCGCTACCTGGACCCGCGATCGACGCGGCCACCTACCGCACACTGACCTGGCACATCGCCTTCCACTCGCAGCGACAGGTCCCCGAGGCGGTCGTGCGCGACGATGTCCGCGAGTACCTGGCACTGTTTCTATCCCAGGTCTCGTTCGGCGGAACGGCGTTCGGCGGCACCTCGGACCGGTCGCCGTTCACCGACACCGAGATCGACGAGTACGCACGGACCTACAGCCGGCCCGAGGCCCTGTCGGGTGGCTTCGAGCTCTACCGCGCCCTCGACAAGGACGTCCGCGACACCGTGGCAGCGGCACCGGTGCGTGTCCCCGCCCTGCTCATGGCCGCCAAGGGCAACTCGACGCGATCCGATCCACAGTGACCCCACGCATGACCAACATCGCGCGTGCGGTGGACGTGCCATACGCAGGGCACTGGCTCGTGGAAGAAGACCCCCGTTCGTCACCGCGGAGCTGATGCGTTTCCTCGACGGATGACCGTGCCACCACGGCTTTTCGGCGGCCACGGCGAAGTGCTCTTCGACGGCTACGACGTAGGCAGCCTTAGCTCGTGCGGTGGGCTCGCACGAGGGGCAGGAACATCTCGTCGACGATCGAGCGGACGCGTTCGGCGTCGAGGGGTTTGAGGTCCATGAGCAGATCGTGCCGCACGAGGTCGAACGGCAGGGCGAGCACTGCCGGCGGAATGCCTTCCGGGTCGATCTCGCCGCGGGCTGCGGCCTGCCGGTAGATCGTTCGCGCCTGCGGGAGCAACTGGTCTCCCATGACCTGTGCCCGGATGTCCGCAGGCGACAGGCCGGTGGCGGCGAGCAGCCCCGAGAACGCCGCGGCCGCCGCGATGGCGAAGAACCCGGCGAGGGCGTCGCCGAGCGCGGTCAAGTAGTGGATCAGGTCGTCGCGGAGATTGCCGGTGTCGGGCACGGCCACGGGGTGCGTCGCCCGGTACCGGTCGAAAACGGCGAGCACGAGTTCGTCCTTGTTCGCCCAGCGGCGATAGAGGACGGGCTCGCTGGTGCGGGCGCGTCTGGCAATGGACCCCATGGTCAGGTGCGCATAGCCGATCTCGACCAGCTCGTCCCAGCCGGCGTCGAGGATGGCGGCTTCGAGCGCCGCACCGTGCCGCCGGGTCGCCGGCTGGGCGGGATCGATCTCCGATGAGGTCACCCCGCCATCTTAGAAAGGTTTGCCTTTCTTGCAACCGGAGCCTAGAGTCAAGAAAGATATTACTTTCTTGCAGGGGAGGCGTGATGAGTGAGCCGTGCAGTGTCGCAGCGGGTTCCACCACGGTGTTGATCGTGGGTGCCGGCCCGACGGGCCTGACGCTGGCTGTCGAGCTCGCGCGCAGCGGCGTCCCGTTCCGCCTGATCGACGCGGAGCCCGGTCCGCGTCCGGGCTCCCGCGGCAAGGGGGTGCAACCGCGCACTCTGGAGATCTTCGAGGACCTCGGCATCGCCGAGCGGGTGATCGCGAACGGTCAGCTGGCCATTCCGATGAACTCGACAGGTCCCGACGGCCAGGTCACGCGCGGCGGTGCGATCCCGGAGTCGTTGGCGAACCGGCCCGACATCCCGTACGCGGCGAGCCTGATCACGCCCCAGTGGCGAGTCGAGGAGGCGCTCCGTCTCCGGCTCGACGAGCTCGGGAGCGCGGTCGAGTTCGGCACCGCACTGGTCGGCTTCACCCAGACGGACGACGGCGTCACGGCCGAGATCGTCACCGATGGCACGGCCGCGACCGTCGCCGCGCGGTGGCTCGTCGGCGCCGACGGAGGACACAGCATCGTCCGCAAACAAGCCGGCGTCGCGTTCGCCGGCGAGACACGCGAGGACGTCCGGATGGTCCTGGCCGATCTGCCGGCTTCCGGCCTCAGCCGTGACGCGTGGGAGACCTGGCGTCACCCGACCGGCATCATGAGCCTCTGCCCGCTTCCCTCAACCGATGCATTCCAGTACGCCGCCACCCTCGCGCCCGGCGCGGAGCCTCGGCTCCGCCTCGCCGACCTCCAGGCGACCCTCGAGGAGAGGACGGGCCGGACCGACATCCGTCTCCACGAACCCGAGTGGACCTCGGTGTGGCGCGCCAACATTCGCCTGGTCGAGCACTACCGCGTGGGGAACGCGTTCCTGGCCGGTGACGCGGCGCACATCCACGCGCCGGCCGGCGGACAGGGCATGAACACCGGAATCCAGGACGCCCACAATTTCGCCTGGAAATTCGCCGCCGTCGTGAACGACGGCGCCCCGCTCGCCCTGCTCGACTCCTACGAGGCCGAGCGCCGTCCCGTCGCCGCTCATGTCCTCGCGCTCTCGAACACGCGGCTGGCCAAGACCATCCAGACCAACGCGGTCCCGGTCGACCGGGACGCGAGCACGATCCAGCTCGACGTGGGATACCGCGGATCCGCCCTGGCCCGCGACGACCGCGACGAGCAGGCAAGCCTCCGCGCCGGAGACCGCGCCCCCGACGCGACCGCGCTGGCCACCGTCGACGGAGTCCACCGCCTGTTCGACCTGATCGGCCGAGGCCGGTTCACCCTCCTCGACTTCGGCCCAACGCCGGCAACGACGCTTCCCGGAACCGCACCTCGGGTGCTACACGTCGTCGCACAGCCGGCCGGCGAAGGTGAAATCGAGGACACCGCCGGCCACCTCGCGGCCGCCTATGACCCCTCCGGCAGAACGCTCGTCCTGATCCGTCCCGACGGCTATATCGGGCTGATCTCCGACGCCGGCGACCTCAACGTCGTCATGAACTACCTCGCCGCATTCGGCTGATGCCCGTCCTCGAATTTTGAGGAACGATCGTTCTTGACTGATCGTTCCTCAAAAGGCTATCGTCACGGCATGGGCAGGCAACGGGCGTTCGACGAGGACGAGGTGGTGCGCGCCGCCGTCGGATTGTTCGGCAGCCGCGCGTACGACGGGGTGTCCGTCGACGACCTCGTCACCCACCTCGGCGTGCACCGCAACAGCCTGTACAAGACGTTCGGCAGCAAGCGCGGCCTCTACCTGGTCGCCTTGCGCCGCCACCTCGCCGACGACGTCCACCCCCTGGCCGGAGCGCTTGCCGCGGCAACGGATGCCGAGACTGCGCTGCGGCTCGTCACGGCGGCCGACCTCGGCCTGCTGCTGCTCGCGGCGGTCGAACGGGCGCCGGACGACGAGGAGGTGGCCGCCGAAGTGACCGCGGCACTGGCCGCCGTCGACCAGGCGATCGCCGACGCGCTCGGCATTTCCACCGACCTGGCCGCCGCCCTCACAGCGGCCGCACTGGGCATCCTCCTGCGCGGCAACCCCGACGGTGTCGGCACCGCGCTGGCCCAACACCTCGATCCCCTCGACTGACAAGGAAAACAGACATGGCACTGGTCCACATCGACGCCGACGACCTCGTCGTCGTGATCGAGGGTCTCGACAAGCTCTGGGCCTTCAAGAGCAGCCTGACCATCCCGCTGGCCAACGTCCGCGGCGCGACCGCGGATCCCGGCATCGCCGCCGACCCCAAGGGAATCCGTGCGCCCGGCGCCCACGTGCCCGGCGTGATCACGGCGGGCACGTTCCACCTCGACGGCGAAAAGGTCTTCTGGGACGTCAAGGATCCGTCGAAGGCCGTCGTGATCGAACTCGCCGACGAGCGCTACACCCGCCTGGTTCTCCAAGTCGACAACCCCCGCGCGACCGTCGCGCTGGTCGAGAACGCCCTGCGCTGAAAGAGATACGCCGATGTACTCCCACCTCGCCGCGGCCGTGCTGTCGCTGGCTGCCGTGACCGCCACCCCGGCCGAGGCGACGCCCGGCCTCGTGCCTGCCGCCGACCGCGAGGTCGTTTTCACCGTCGACGGGACGGCGACGTACGGCACCTTGCACGTTCCCGCGCACCGTGCCGGGCAACGGTTGCGCGCCGCAGTGCTGCTGCCCGGCAGCGGACCCACCGACCGCGACGGCAACCAACCACCACACGCCTCCCAGAACACCCTGGCGCAGGTGGCCGACGCGCTCGACAGCGACCGGGTCGCCACGCTGCGGTTCGACAAGTACGGCACCGGCCGCACCGGGCTCGGCGCCTACCGCGACCACCCCGAAGCACTCGACTACCCGGCGTTCGTCCGTCAGGCAACGGCCGCCTACGAGTGGTTGCGCGATCAACCGGAGACCGACCCACACGCCCTGATGGTCGTCGGGCACAGCGAGGGCGCGATGACCGCGCTGCTGCTCGGCGGCACCGTCCACCCGCGCCCCACCGGCCTGGCACTGCTGCAACCGCAGGCGATCCGCCTGCTGGACCTGGTCGCGCTGCAACTGCACGCCCAGACCGCCGAGGCGACCCGGCAGGGTCAATTGACCCCGGAGCAGCAGCACGCGATCGACGCGGCGATCGACGCCGCCGTCACCGCCCTGCGTGAACACCGCCCGGTCGACACCACCGACCTGCCACCCGCCGTCGCCCAGCTCTTCGAGGCCTTCCAAGGCCCCAACGCCCGATTCGTGCTGAGCGATGACGCCGTCTATCCACCGGCCACCGCCGCCGCGCTCCGGCCGGGAACCAGGGTGCTGCTGACTTGCGGCACGAACGACGCCCAAGTCCCTTGCGCCACAACGGACTCCCTGACCGCCGCCCTACACCGCGCACACGCCGGCGGACCGGGCCGGGTGCCACTGCCCGGAGTGGACCACCTCCTGCACGACGCCGACCACCCGGACACCCCCGCCCCGGCCGTACTCCACGCCCTGCACCGGTTCGCGCAGCGCTGAAGCAGGCCGAGGACGAAACGCCGAACCGCCTCCACGCACTCCGCGCCAGCCGCACATGCCGTTGTGGTCGGTCAGCATGATCGCGTCCAGCTCAAGTCGGACGGATGCCTCGACCAGGGCTTCCGGCGAGCTCACGCCGTCGACGAAGCTGCAAACGCGCCAGATCCGCCGCATCGAGATCGGCAGACCGAAAAGTGAGGCCAGTAACCGGGTCATCGGCCTCGACAGCGCAACCATCGCCCTGATTCGCCAATACCGGCAAGACACCGCCGACGACGTGGACCCCGCATCGAAAGAGTTTATGTTCACAACCCGGTCCGGCAGCCTGCTGCACGACCTACGGCGCGGCGCCGGCAGCCTTTCCCTGGCCGCCGGAAACGACCTCAAACCGTACAAGCCATGCTCGGGCACTCCGGCATCGGCTTGACCGCCGACACCTACGTCAGCGTCCTACCCGACCTGGCCTGCCGCGCCGCCGAAGCCACCATCCACCACGTCCTCACCGCCGCAAAGCCACCGGCGCACGGCTACGCGGCTGCCCGCCTGTAACGACTCCACCCCGGGCAGTCCGCAGCAACCCGCGAAAGGACGATCATCTATCCGGCGAAGGACAGGTCAAACCCCGAGCCCATCTCGGGCTTACCGGGAGCCCACGAAGACGGGGCACAGAGATCAACAACGACAGTAAACAAGCAGGTCAGCACGCGTGGTGCCTTGGTGGGCCGCCTGGGGCTCGAACCCAGAACCTACGGATTAAAAGTCTACGGGAAACCAATATCGGCGAGTGTCACCGCATGCCGACCTGTGCCAATAAATGCGGGTCAGCCGACATCTTCGCCCCTTTTCAGTGTCGCGGAGTGTCGCCCAGTATCAGGCTCTACTTCGGCAACGGAGACCCATCGGAGACGCACTACCCATGATTCTGGGCCATTGCGGACCCACCGTCAATCAATCCAAATGCGACATGTTATACACCGCTGATCGCGAGCGACAGCAACCCAGGGGTGGCCTCGAAGCTCACAATCGGCAGCTGTCCGACCACGCCCGCCAACCTCTCGCGACCCACCCTTACTCCCAGCCTCATTGACCACCGCTTCGGCAGTAGGGGTCATGAAGTGCTGCGCTTGCGAGCGCGTGCTTGCGAAGACAGGAGTGCCATCCGCACAAAGTGTGCCCTCCGCAGCGCCTCCGCCCGCCTCATTCGCTCGTCGTGCGGTAACACGCCGTCCGGATCGACCTGCCTCGTCCACCGGTCGTCGAAACCACGTCGAGCCGGCGCAGTTGCGGCGGTCCGGTCCTCGCAGTACGCCCATCGCGTGTAGCTGGCAACGCGTGCCGCCATGGATCGCTGCTCCGGCGTCACGACTTCTCCGAGTGGACCGGACCGGCCTGGCTGCGATCGGCCCGGACCGGTGGCAAGAGACGTCGAATCTCGGACATCGTGACCTCGGAGAGCGGGGGCGCTGACCGCGCGAGGCGAGCGATGAACTGTTCCCGAGTCTCGCCGGGCTGGATTCTCAAGATCATCATCAAGTCTTGAACAGGCAGCCTGGCCCGTGCCCGTCGAACACGGCAAGATCACTCAGAAGTGATCTCACCCTCGAATGCCGCCGGGGGCATCGCCGCAGCCGCCACAGGCCGACCTAACTCGAAGACCGTGACCGGAGATCGCATCCCTCCCGACCGGGCAATCGATGCCATCGCACATCTGTCCTTTGTGGCTACCATGACGATGACGACCGAGGTCGCTGCCACACTGCCAAATTCCGCCCCTCGACGCACCACCTTGTAACGAATAGACAGTCTTTCGTGGACGATCGTCGGATACCGGTTCAGGATCAAGTCCGGTGGCGATTCACCGTGATCACGGCAGCACTCCGCCATCGCGCCCCCCTGTGACGCAGCAGTGGTCACGGGTCTTCGTTACGAATGAGGTGCATGGACATGACATCAGGTGATGGATTGTTCAAACGATGCGGATGTCACGACCCCCTGACGGGCCGCAGGTTGGGAAACCAGTGCCCGCTACTGGACGTACGCGGTCATGGGAGCTGGTACTTCCGGCTGGAGATACCGCCAGGCAAGAACGGCAGGCGACGGCAGTTGCGCCGCGGCGGGTTCGCCTCACGGAAAGCCGCAGGCGCGGCACGGGACTTCCTGAGCAAACCCGCCACCCTGGACGGCACTTCGAGCTCGGCGACCACGGTGGCGCAGTGGTTGCGGTTGTGGCTGGAAAGCCGGGAGAACCTGGCGCCGTCCACGATGCGCAGCTACGCCATGCACGTCCGACGCCACCTGATCCCACACCTGGGACGTGAGCCGGTCGCCGAGCTGACCCCGGTCCGGGTGCAGGCGATGTTCACCTCGCTGACCCGCACGCACGCGGCCGCTGGCCGGCCGTTGTCGGCGGCGACGCTGCAGCGCATCCGTGCCACCCTGCGCGCCGCGCTCACCGCCGCGGTCCGTCGCGGCCTGCTGGCTTCGAACCCCGCCCGCTTCGTGGAACTACCGTCCGGGTCGAAGCCGCATCCGGTGGTGTGGACCCCGACCCGGATCGCGCTGTGGCAGGCGAGCGGGATCCGGCCGGCGGTCGCGGTGTGGACCGCCGCCCAGACCGCCGAGTTCCTCGCCTGGCTCCGCCGCCGCGAGCATCCCCTGTACGTGTTGTTCCACCTCGTCGCGCTGCTCGGGCTGCGCCGAGGCGAAGTGGCCGGGGTGCAGTGGTCCGACCTCGACCTCCAGGCGAGAACAGTGACCGTGGCCCGTCAAGTCCGCCAGATCGGCAAGCACCTTGAACTGGCCGCACCGAAAAGCGCCTCGAGCAACCGGGTGATCGCCCTGGACCACACGACCGCCGCCCTGCTGCAGGGCCTGCGGATCGAGTGGCTGGCCACCCACCCCGGCACCAGTGAACCGGTCGGGTTCCTCTTCCCCGACCACGGCGATGCTCCGTTGCGGCCGGACTTCCTGACCGTCATCTTCCGCCAGCTCAACAGTGCATCAGGGCTTCCGCCGGTACGGCTGCACGACCTCCGCCACGGCGCCGCCAGCCTCTCCCTGGCCGCGGGCAACGACCTGCGCACCGTCCAAGCCTTGCTCGGGCATTCGAGCATCACGCTGACCGCCGACACCTACGCCACTGTGCTGCCCGACCTCGCCCACCACGCCGCCGAAGCCACCGCCCGCCTCCTCCACGACGCCACCGGACCCCGGCCCGCGCCGCGGCGTCCAATCCAGCGCGCCCGGCCCGGACGCTCCACACGAATCCGGCAACTCCGATAACGCGGCAGGACGACATCCCGCTCTCCAGGCGAGCACCCGGTCGGCCTCTCCGCACTGTCAGCACCGTTGCACTGCGTGTTACTACAACGGCGCCGGGCCCTCCGGCTCAGTCTGCCAGCAAGCTCAGCTCGGACAGCTGCTCCGGACTGCCGGTCAACCCGGTCGTCGAGGCTGTGACCAGCACGATTGCGAATCTTGATTGAACAGCGGAGCGAACGACGCGCACGCTGATCCAGTGACTCCGAGGCGGTAACCCTCGGCATGTTCGACACGACTTTCACCCAGTCAGGGGTAAGTGATCACTATCACTCTCTGTCAACGTTGAGTTACCAGGGAGAGAAGGGGGCGACGCTGGTGACGGCGAACGACGTGTTCTTCCAGCGCAAACAGGCTGCCGCTGTGCTGAAGCACGGTGTGCTGATGCGGTATCCGCCGGTATTCGCCACGATGACCGGGTCTACCAGCGACGGAGGGCGCGTCGTCTATCTTGACGGCTACGCGGGTCCTGGACGGTACGAACCCGAAGGTGATGAGGCGGTCGGGGCACCCGGATCTCCGCTGTTGGCGGTGCGCAGTGCAACGACGATCGCGAAGTGGTCTCGGGACCTCCACTGCATTTTCGTCGAGCGGAAACCTCAATACGCGGAGAACCTTCGTCAAGTTCTCGCTGACGAAGCTGGCGCAGATCTCAACTATGACGTACTTGATGGAGATGTCCAGGATCGACTCGATGAGGCACTTGAGATCGCCGGTCAGTCTCCCCTGCTCGCTTTTCTTGATCCTTTCGGAACCGCACTCCCCTACGAGATGATGACCAGGCAGTTGATGGGTCGCGACAGCGCCCTCAAGACGGAAGTACTTCTGAATCTAAATCTTGAGATGGTGTGGCGCATCGGCGGACTTATCACGGGCCAGGAGAAAGACTCCGAGCAGACTACGTCCGGGAACTCGGCGACCCTCGAACGCATCGATGCGTTTCTTGGCGGGGACTGGTGGAGGGATACGTTCACGGCGGCCAGAGAATCCGGAGAGCCTGGGTCTGCCGCGCGGGCCGCTCAAACGGTAGCGACCGAGTTCCGTCGTCGAGTTCTGGCCGCAACGGGGTTCAAGTCCTTCTCCGTACCTATCCGAAGGCGGCCGCATCACCCGCCATTGTTCCTCCTGATCCTCTTTTTCAGGCACCAGGCGGCTCCTTACCAGTTCAACGAAGCCGCTTCGGGAGCGAACGCTGAATGGCGCGAACACTTTCGCAAGATCGACCTCTCCGAAGATCTAGCACGGCGGCGGCGCGAAGAGCCACCCGACCTCTTCGGCGAAGACCTCATCATCTCCATAACCGAGCAAGAGGCACGCGACATCGAGGCCGAACTCGAGAACGGCTGGGTGACGACGATCGCCTCGAACATCCGGAACATGCTGGACCAGACATCGTCGCTACGGATCGAAGAGTCGTTCGCTGACATCTACGGCGCAACGCTCGGGCTCGCTCGCGAGAAACACCTTCGACGCGCCTGGGACCAGTTGCATGACACCGGGTTCGTTCATCGACGGGACACGACGCAAAAGATCCGGCGGCAGACGATCAGGCGCAGGGACTAGGGATTAGGCGGAAGCCTGGATCGGCATCTCATCCCAGAGACGCCCATCCAGCTCACGGCCGCCGGCCTTTGGCGTCCGACCGCCCCACTGCTTGTGGAAGAACGGGACGCCCGAGAGCTGGCAGCTGTCTCGGATGTCGCGGACCCAGTCGCGGTCCAGCTCGCGTGCGTTCGGCCCCGACTCGCCACCGGTGATGACCCAGCCGATGCCGTCGAGGTTCAGGTTCGGAAGTGGTCCGAGCAACGGCTCACAGGAAAGGAAGCGGACCGACGCGGGAACGCTGCGAAGATCATCGATACGGGATAGCTGCGTGTCGTCTTCGACACTGACTCCCATCCACAGGTTCGGTGGCCAGTCAAGCCGATCCGCGAGCTTACGCAGTCGCGCTGAACGCTTCGTCAGTACCTGGTAGGTGTGTTGCGGTGTATCGGCGATCACCTCGAAGACCCGTTGCACGAACGTCAGCGGCACACGAGCATGAAAGAGATCGCTCATCGAGTTGACGAAGACGACACGCGGGTTCCTCCAGCGGTAGGGCTGCCGCAACGTGCTCTCGTGCAGCGCCACGCCGAAGCCAGGGCCGGACGTGCGAGGGTCACCGTCGATCTGGTACTTGTCGGCCCCCATCGCCTTGAGCCGCTTAGCCAATGCAAGTGCGTAGCAGTTGTCGCAGCCAGCCGAAACCCGGTCACACCCGGTGGTCGGGTTCCACGTTGCTTCCGTCCACTCGATCGACGACCGGTCACCCATTCTGATCCCTACCCTAGTCGGTTGACTCCTACATTACGGGATACTCGTAACGAATACCGCGTATGCTGACAGCATGTCGGAAGATCGCTTGACGAAGCTGCGCGCACTGTCGCAAGCAGCCTTCGGACAGCGGTATCGCCTTGAGCTGATGCTCGCTGTCGCGGAGTCACCCGACGGCATCGTCTGCCTCACTGACCTCGCCCGTTCGCTCGATATCTCGATCAGCAACCTCCAGCAACCGCTCAAATCGCTGGTGACGACCGGCTTGCTGTCCCCGTTGCCGGTGAACGAATCACGACGGAAGTTCTACATCCGGAATCCCAGCTCAGCGTGGTCATGGGCCGCGGAACTAGCCGGAGAAGCATGTTCTTCGGACGAGAAGGCCGGGCAATTGAAAGCCGAGACGCCGCAGTCCGGACCAATCCAGCCAACCTGACGAAGACGGCGTCCAGCCCACATCCGCGCTGACACGCCATCACAGGGACCGGGCGCAGTCATCACGGCGACCGGTTGGAGGCCAGGATGTCGGACTCCCTGTCGTTGGCCATGTCACAGCCGACAAGGTGAGCGAGCGAGGACAGAGCACAGGGCATACATCTCGACCGGTAGGTGAGCCTGATCAACCTCAAGCCGTCGCCCGCAAGAAGTCGAGATAGCGGATATCGCGGCGGGCGATATGCACCTCTCGCCCTAAACTGTCGCCGGTCAAGGTACCCGTGGGTGGAGGGGTGAGGGCGTGCCGTACGCCGTGTGGCTGGAAATGACCGCGCCGGAACCGATCACCGACGCGGCCGCGGCAGCACAACTGCCGGGGCTGATCGTCGACCTGCTGAAAGCCGGCTGGGACGTCCCTGCCGTTTCTTGGCTCGACGACGAAGATGACGAGCCTGCCGCTGCCAACGAAGACACCGAAGATGACACCGACGGCCCCGGCCTGCTCGATATGCGTGTGCTGAGCTATCGCGACGGGGCCATGATCGGCCTCGCCGTCGACACCGACATACTCGAAGTCGCCACAACGATCGGTGCGAGCCTGGGCCGGCACCTCGCCGACGCAGCGCCTGCGCTGCTGGGCTGGACCACCGAATCCCTACGCGCCGTCAAACTGACCGCCCCGGACGCCGATGGCGACTGGTTGCCGTCGCTGCGCGAGGACGGCCCACGGTTCCCGGTCGCGGAACACCTGCGCCACGACCTGCTCGAGATGGCCGCCCAGTTCCTGATCGCCGGAGCCGTACGCGACCTGCACGACCCGACCGGTGAAAGCCGCCACACCCCCGAAGCCGTCGACGCCGCCGACCTCGTCGCCGGTGCCGTTGCACAACACCCGTGGGGCCGCGAAGTCGGGGGTGAGCTCGGCACGCTGCTGATCGCCGCCGGCCGCTACGAGGCTGCTTCCGGCGCCCGGCGGCCGCTGACAGGCCACGGCGGCGGCGACGCTGCCTTGGCACAGCAGTTGCTGGAGGCAGTGCGCGCGGAGATCGACCGGCCGGCCATCGACTACGACGACGACCGGATGCGCGGCCACGTCCTCGTCGAAGACTTCATGGAACGCCACGACCTGCAATGGAACCGCCGCACAGGCGACCTCGACGACGAGGCCGACGAACGACGCAGCCGCGAACAGCTGCGGGCACTGCTGTGGGCGGGACTACGCGTCCTGGCGACCCTGACCCATGACCTCACCGACGATGCCCCTTCGCCGTGGCTCTGGCTCGCTGACCTGGAATGCGACGACCTCAGCCCCGCCGTCGGCGTCTTGGCCGAACTCGACGACGAACGCCTCACCGAAGCCGCGGAAGACGATGACGAGGAACTCGCCGCCGCAGCCGAGGCGCACGTGCTGGTCCGCGCCGCGCTGCTGCATCCCGATCTGCTCGACGACGGGGTCTCCGACGAAGTCGGGTCGCTGTTGTCCAACACCGAGGTCACTTCCGGGCCGTTGCATCACGTCGCCCACGACGTCCTGATCATCTTGGGTGCCGATGCCATCGCAAAGGCAACCGGCAACACGAACCAGAGCAAGGCCGCGGAGCTTCTGGCGCCCCCGCTGCGAGCCATCGAAACCCTCCGCGTGGACGACGACGATCCTGACGGCGACCCCTACAACGATCTCCACGCCGCGCTCGAACGACTCCTGCCCAGGTCGGGCAGCACCAGCCGACGTGTCCGGATGGCCCGGGATCTCCTGGCGCTGATCACGGCCGCGGCCGCCAGTCCCGACACGCCGGCCCGGGTCGCCCGCGAACTGTTCCTCGACCCCGCCACCACAGCCTGCGTCCTGCTCTCCACCGACGACGACAACCGCACCACGCGGCGCCTGCGCAGCTACATCCTCACCACCGCAGCCGCACTTGATCCCGCCATTGCCGGCAGCTTCGCCGCCGACCTGCCCGCCCTGCGCAGCACCGACCCCCGCGACGAACCCGCCCTCCGCAACGAAATCACTACCTGGTGGAACCGCACCCTCCAGGCCCTCCGGCAGCTACCCGAACTCCCCCACCGGGAGCCACAGTGCCCCGACCCGGGAGCATCGCTGCTGAAGTCCGCCACCACGGACGAGAATGCACCATCCGGCACACTCGACGACCTGTCCACCGCGAGCGCCGCCATCGCCGTTGCTCAAGCGATCTCAGCAATCAGCCTCGCACTCGACGACCCCGACTTTCCCGCCCAGATCATCCGGTGATCCGCACCCGCCAACAGCGTGGCGCCGAGATAGTTACGACAGCGTCGCCGGTGACGAGCCCACATCACCGGCCCTCGGCAGGATCGGATCAGTCATCCTGTCGAGTGTGCTGCTTGTCGGCGGTCGCTTCCTCGACGATCTCCGTGATGAGGACCGTGTCGTCGCCCAGATCAAGGTCAGCACCCTCAGTAGTCGCGGTGACATCAACGGTCTCAAGGTTGTGTTTCTCGCGTAGGAACCGCTCGCGGTAAAGGTTCTCGGCGTCCTCGGTGAGGTTGTGCAGCAGCCGCGCGTTGAGTCCGGCGCCGATCGCGATGCCGAGGACCGGCACGGCCTGTCCGAGCTTCTGCTTCGTCAGCCGCATCGCGAATCGCTCGTAGAACGCTTTGACGATCCGGGTGACGCCGTTCTTGTTCAGCTGCTCCCACGTCGCCTTGCGGGCGAGGTCGTTCACGAGCTTGTTCAACTGGACGTACGCGATGCCCTTGCTGGTCTGCTGAGCCATCCCGAAGCTGAGGACACCGAGCGCGAAGACCCGCTCCTGGGGCAACTCGGTGTCGTAGCCGTAGTACGCCGCGGTGTGGGCGATCGCCCTCGTCATCGCACCCAGCACAAGCACGGCGTCGGCCGCCATCGCCGCGGCAACCGTGCCCGCACCGGGTGCCGCGCCGGCGCCCGCACCGAAGACACCACCAGCTGACGCGAGCAATTCGCCGCCGGAAACCGCCAGGCCGGCACCCGCGCCCTCGACCGCGCTGAAAGCCGTATAGCGCAGCCCCAGACGAGGCTTGGCCTTGTCGATGTCGACCAGGTCGAGCTTGTGGATGTCGCTCAGCTCGCTGACAGCATGCCCGCGCTTGACGTAGGCCGCGACGACTGCCTGGCGTCGCAGCGTCGCTTCGCTGGCCTTGTTCACCAACGTCAGCAGGCCGTCGATCGAGTTGTGGACGATCGCGGTCAGCGGTTCCGCACCCGGCACTTGCTCGAGCCGTCCCTTGGCGACTTGGCCACCCTTGACCAGGCGATCACGAACGCCCTGCGGCACCAGCCGGCGCTCGTTGACCGCCAACCGCCCGCTACGCCAGCGTTCGATGTCCTGCCACGCCGCACGCTCATATGGGCTCATCTGCTCGACACCCACGGCCACCCCCTCGATCCGAAGACCGCTCCGCCTGCTGCGGCGAACTCATGGGCATGGTAAGTGGTTCCGTTGCCGACAGCGCCGAGCAGCCAACGACAATTGTCACCGTGAAAGCTGACGCCCAGCCGACCGTGATCAGCGTCCCGTGCGGCAGATCCGGGTGATCTCTGCGCTGAGTGTGATGGCCAATGCGCGTCCGTGCAGGTGCAAAGCGGATTCGATGAGCCGGGTCTGCGCCCCGGCCGACGATCGCCCTCGACGCCACGCCGCGACGCCCAGGATCACCGACGGCCAACCTGATCGGCGACGTCAGCACCGGCGTCCCGAAGACGCTGGTCGAGATCACCAAGCTTGGCCGGCCCCCTGAAGAAGCGCGCCGAGGACGTGTACGACTACTTCGACCAGCCGTCGTTTCTGGCCGCGAGTAGCCGAGCGGGATAATCTTGTTCTGTGGCAGGGTGTTCGTCCCTCGTATGACGAGCTGGCCGCGTTGGTCGCGGCGCAGGCAGTGGAGTTCGCGCGTGCGCGGGCAGGAGATCGCCCGAGTGCGGACGGGCCGAACGTGACCGCGCTACGGTATACCTGTGGAGCTTCCAGCTCATCCCGGTCGCGCGGACCGCGCAGCTGCTGCTGGCAGATCTGATGGGGTTGCCGGTCTCCGCCAACCTCGAGGGGTTCGCTTGGCTACGCGTCCGCGGCTACATCTGGCACGCCCGCAAGAACGGCCTCCACATCATCGCGCACTTCGCGACGCCGTCTCCGGAAACCCCTGGCTACAACAACTGCCGAAATTGCCTGAGCGGTTACCTCATCGTGGGGCCTGCTGAACATGTCGGCTCGTCGGCGGGCCGAGCGCGGTGACGCCGAACCACGACTCGCCGACGAACCTCCCGATGACAGGACCGGCCGAGAAAGTCTCGTTGTAGCAGCCCAGGTGGGCGCCTCGGGCGTCGCTTTGGGCAACTGCGGGCGGCTGCTCGCCGGTCGATCGGCCGGCACGGCTGCGAGACGAACGAGACCCGGCTTCGGCTCCTGTCTCCGGTCGGAGCGATCCGGCCGGAAGGTAGCGGGTGTGCGGTAAGTCACCGTCATCCCGATGTGGCCGACTGTACACCTCTTCGATGATCCACGGGGAATTGCCAACGACCGCACCGGATGGCAGGCTGTGCGCAGGACGCGGTACCACCGCGACCAGGCCCCAGTGCCCTTTCCCGAATCGGACCCAGACCCGTCAGGGCTGGAAACCGTTGCTGGACAAGCCTTTGCGACTTACCCAGAGCGGTGCGTTGATGACTTCCACGCGAATTTCGGACACTCCCGCGATGCCCGGTAGCGATTTCGCCGAGCTGTCGCGGATGATCAAGGAGGCGGGGCTCCTGCGGCGCCGGCGCCGGTACTACGCCGTCCGGATCGGGGTGAACCTCGCCGCGTTCGGCGGCGGCTGGGTCGCCTTCGCCTATCTCGGCGACTCGTGGTGGCAGCTGTTCCTCGCCGCGTTCTTCGCGATGGTGTTCGCGCAACTGGCGTTCATCGGCCACGACGCCGGGCACAAGCAGATCTTCGGCAGCCGCCGGGCGAACGACGCGGCCGGGCTCGTCCACGGTGGACTCACCGGGTTGAGCTACGGCTGGTGGATCGGCACGCACGCGCGTCACCACGCCAATCCCAACAACGAGGACGAGGACCCGGACGTCGACATCGCCGCGCTCGCGTTCAGCAGGGCGCAGAGTGCGCAGAAGCGTGGTTTCCTGCGCTGGGTGGCGAAGTACCAGGCGTTCCTGTTCTTCCCGCTGCTGCTGCTTGAAGGCCTCAACCTGCACGTCTCGAGCGTGAAGGCGGCGTGGCGGGGAGACATCCGCCGGCACAAGCTGGAGTCCGCGCTGCTCATCGGGCACCTGGTGGCCTACCTCGCCGCGGTGTTCATCGTGCTGTCGCCGCTGACCGGGATCATCTTCGTCCTGGTGCACCAGTTCCTGTGGGGGCTGTACATGGGTTGCTCGTTCGCCCCCAACCACAAGGGCATGGAAATGCTCGCCGCCGGGCACAAGCTCGACTTCCTGCGCAAGCAGGTACTGACCTCCCGCAACATCCGCGGCGGCCGGATGACCGACTTCGCGCTCGGCGGCCTGAACTACCAGATCGAGCACCACCTGTTCCCGAGCATGCCCCGGCCGAACCTCAAACACGCCCAGGTGATCGTCCGCGACTTCTGCGCCCGGCACGGCATCCCCTACGCCCAGTGCGGCTGGGCCCGCTCGTACGGGTACGTGCTGCAGCACCTCCACGCGGTGGGTGAACCGCTGCGAGCCACCCCGTGACAGCCGACGTCCCCCGCACCGACCCGCGGTGCCCGAGCTGCCCGCACCCGCTGAGCGAGCACGACGCGATCGCGCGCCGCTACTGCGCGGCGACGCAGGCCGGTCAGGCCGCCGACCGGGGCTGCGTATGCAGCACCGTCCAAGGCCATACCAATGCCGCTGAGAAACAGACGAGGACCCACCGATGAGTACCACCGAACCCGCCACTCGCTACCAGCTGCGCGTAGACCGCGTGAAGCACATCGTCCTGGAGCACACGACGCTCAGCGACGTGAAGGCGCTCGCGCTCGCCGTGCACATGGTGCACGAGCTCGACACCGTCCCAGAACACATCCGCTGAGACTCTGCGGAGCACGTCCGGCAGCCCGAAGGCTTCGAAGTCAGCTGGGACGAACGTGTCACCTCGCCATCTGCACACCGACGACCGTCCTGTGCCCCCGTTCACCCCGAACCCGGCGACGCACTGCGGGAGCCCACCGTCGCGGCGAACTTCGTCGAACTCTTCCTGGCCAAGGAGAACCACGACGGACCGGTCGGGATCAGCTACCTCCGCAAGATCGAACTGCCGATCCCGTTCGCCTGTTACGGCGCGATGCTGGCCGGTGTCGACCAGTGCCGACGGGCGCCAGCAACCCCGCCGGCCTGCCCCTCGTCCTGGACCGCCTCGCCCGCCACGAATCGATCACCCTGCCGGTCCGGGTCCAGGGAGCCACCTCCACCGACGGCGACTTCGCCATCCACTTCGAGCCGTGTGACCGCGCCGTCGACGACCGGCCGGTGCTGCGCCGGCCACACTTCGACGCGATCGTCGCCTCCGTCGACCTCGCCACCGCACTCGCGGCCGAGCCCGCCGCCCGCCCGGACGGATTCGTGGTCGAAGGCCGCACCGCCGGCGGCACAACGCCTCACCCCGGGGACCACGCCTATTCGGACGGCTCGGGACCTTCTCGCTGCTCGCCCCGCAGCCGCAACCAGAGCCTCACCGTGACCGTCGCCGACCACGCCACGATCGACAAGGACACCGAGGGCACCACTGTCACCACGACCTGGTCTCGGTGATGGGTAGCCCACGCCGGAACGGCAGCCCGCCCCCACCACGACATGCCTTCGTGATAGCCAGGCCCGCCGCGCTCCAGCACCCGACCAATGGTCACTGATTGTGATCAGAAGGACGAGTAACTACCTCCACCGGGGGTAGACCGAAGGGATAGAGTGCTGCGCTTGCATCAGCGAGCGCGGCACCGGAAGGAGCCGCACGGTGCTCGTCACTTGGAGTACGTACGGTCAGGAAGGCTGGCAGGTCTTGGAGCTGGCCGGCACGGATCCCTCGGTCCTGACCGCCGCCCGTCGATGGGTCGAGGGCCGACTGACCACGTTGAGTGAAAACGATCGCCTCGGCACGATGATGGTCGTCGAGGAACTGCTGGAGAACGCGTACCAGCACGCTGGAGGAGCCGATCAGCTGCGGATCCACCACACGCACGACTCGTGCGAGGTCACGGTTGCGGTCGCCGACGTCGGTGCCGGCGAGCCACGGATGCGCGTTCCCGACCACAGTGGCGGCCGTGGACTGCTGGTTGTCGATCAGGTGTGTGCCGAGTGGGGGGTGAGCTCCCACGATGACGGCAAGCTCGTCTGGGGACGCGTCGACTGCGATGATCCCGAAAGTTCGTAGCCGGGCTTTGGACATTCCAGCGGGTGTCCTGCCCGCTCAGCCTGGACAAAAAGGCCAGCCAGGCGAGCGCCTGCGGCGGTGCAGCTGTGAAGCGGTAGGACGTGGTTGAGGCCGAGCACGTCGAGCAGCGCCCGCGGTCTCAAGCGAAGTTCCTCGTTGATGAGCGCGGTGAAGCGGCCGGCGACGGCGAGGTCGACTTCGCCGGCGGCCAGACCCACGACGACAGCCGGATCTTCGTCACCCACGCCGCGATCGCGCTCGCCGGCGCGCAAACCGAAGCCCAGCTGCACGTGGCGATCGAGCACCACGACGTCATCGGCATGGCAAAGGGCATCTTGATGAACCGCCACGACATCGACGCCATGCAGGCGTTCCGGATGCTGGTGGCAAGGTGACCTCACCCTGCCGAGATCCGTCCGCCGGTGTTCGGTGGCGCCGGCCTCGAACGGCGGGTGCGACCGCCCACAGCGTGACCAAGCAGCGCCGGTTGGGCCCGCCACTCGGTTCGGCGCGCAGCGCCGATGGACGTGCGGGCACCTACCAGCGAGCAGACTGGGGCGATGGTGTCATCCCCGCTCGAAATCCCCGGCGCGCCGGGGCACACCGCTGCGCCGGTCGTCGCGCTGGTCGCGTCCGCGGGCGGGCTCGGGGCGATCACTTCCGTGCTGAGCACGCTGCCCGCCGATTTCGGATTCGCCGTGGTGGTCGCCCAGCACATGGGCGGACACGGCGGGAAGCTGGCCGACATCCTGCGCCGCCGGCTGCCGCTGACCGTCGAGTGGGCCGCCGACGGCGATCCGCTGCGGCCGGCACCGTGGCCGTGTGCCCGGCGCGGACGGTGATGGAGCTGCTGCCGGGCGGAACGCTGTCGCTGGCCCCGGCCACCGGCCCCGGTTCCGGCGGCGTGCTCGACGCGTTGCTGGCCTCCCTCGCCGGGTCGGTCGGCGAGCGCGCGGTGGCCGTGGTGCTGTCGGGTATGGGCCAGGACGGCTTGGTGGGTGCCCAGGCGATCAGGCAGGCCGGCGGCACCGTGATCGCGCAGAGCGCGCAGTCCGCCGAGCACTCGTCGATGCCCTCGTCCGTGACTGAGGCGGGCGTGGCGAACCTGGTGCTGGACCTGGCCCAGATCGGGCCGGTGCTGTGGGATGTCGCGCAGGGCGGCCTGCTGCCCCGGGGCGCCGGGGACCGCCCCGATACCGGCTTCGTGTTCGCCGGGACCGGCGAAGTCGCCACGCTGGCGCGGAAGGTCGACTGGAGCCAGACGCCGCTGGGGCCGGTCCGGGAGTGGCCGGCGCAGCTGGTGACCCTGGTGCGGACGGTGCTCGACAGCCCGGTGGGGATGTGCCTGCTGTGGGGTCGGCTACCTCACCGACCCGACGCGGCAGCGGGCGGAACTCGTGGCCGCGGTGGGCACCCCGGCCGGTGGGCCGCTGGCGCCGCACACCGCGTTGCTGTCCTGGCGGCGGCCGAAGTGGCCGGTGGCCGAGCTGGTGGCGACCGGCGAACCCGTCCTCGCCACGGACCTGGCGCACGCCTTCCGCGGGGTGACCGTCGGCGCGGACGGCGAAGAACCCGGGTCCGCGATGCTCTTCCCGCTCGGCGAAACCCCCGCCCGCGCCCCCGCGGGGGTGCTGATCCTCGGCGTGAGCCCGCGGCTGCCGCTGGACGAGACCTACCGGCACTTCCTCGGCCTGGTCGCTGCCCAGGCCACCGCCGCGCTCACCGACGCCGTGCACCGGCGGCGCCAGAGCGACCGGATCGACCAGCTCGCCGAGCTCGACCGCGCCAAGACGCAGCTGCTCTCCACCGTCAGCCACGAACTGCGCACCCCGCTCACCCTGCTGCTCGCTCCGCTCGACGACCTCGCCGCGCCCGAGTCGGAGTTGCCCGCCCACCTGCGTGAGCAGGTCGACGTCGCCGCCCGCCGGCTGCTCGGGATGGTCGAAACCCTGCTCGACTTCTCGCAGATCGAGGCGGGCCGCCTGCGGGCCCGGTCCGAGCCCACCGACCTGGCCCAGCTCACCGAAGACATCGCCAGCACCTTCCGCGGCGCGGCCGACCACGCCGGGATCACCCTGGAGGTCGACTGCCCGCCCCTGAGCGCGCCGGTGCCGGTCGACCCGGAGATGTGGGAGAAGATCGTCGCCAACCTGCTGTCGAACGCCGTGAAGTTCACCTTCGCCGGCACGATCACCGTCACCCTGCGCGAGCTGCCCCAGCACATCCAGGTCACCGTGTGCGACACCGGCGTCGGCATCCCGGAAGACGAGTTGCCCAAGGTGTTCACCCGCTTCCACCGCGCCCCCGCCACGCGCTCGCGCACCCACGACGGCGCCGGCATCGGCCTGGCGCTGGTCCACGACCTCGCCCGGCTCCTGCACGGCCGGGTCAAGGTACGCAGCACCGTGGGCGAGGGCAGTGAATTCACCGTGTGGGTGACGCGCAAGCAGCCCCGGGCCACCGTCGGCGCCCAGCCCGGCCGCGTCCACCGCGCCACCGCAGCCGCCCTCGCCGAAGCCGCGGAGAATTGGGACACCCACACCGACGACACCCCGGCCCCAGCGCAGCCTGACCGCGCACGGCTGCTGGTCGTCGACGACAACCGCGACATGCGGGACTACCTCACCCGGCTCCTGTCACCGAACTGGCACGTCCACGCCGTCGGCGACGCGCAGCAGACGCTCGAATCGGCCCGACGGAACCCGCCCGACCTGATCGTCGCCGACGTCATGATGCCGGAAATGGACGGGCTCGAACTGGCCCACCGCCTGCGGGCCGACCCCGCACTGCGGGAGGTGCCGCTGATCATGCTCAGCGCCCGCGCCGGCGACGAAGCCACCGTCGAGGGCCTCACCGCCGGCGCCGACGACTACCTGGTCAAACCGTTCGCACCCAGCGAGCTCGTCGCCCGCATCGCCGCCCAGCTCGAACGCCGCCGCGTCCGGGAAACCGGCGACCGCCGGTTCCGCGCCCTCGTCGCCGCCACCTTCGACGCGGTCTACCGGATGAACCCCGACTGGAGCGAAATGCGCGGGCTCGACGGTCGCGGGTTCATCGCCGACACCACCGCCCCCAGTCACTCCTGGCTCGACAGCTACATCGCCCCGCCCGACCAGCCCGGCCTGCTCGCCGCGATCGACGAAGCAGTCCGCACGAAAAGTGTGTTCGACACCGTCCACCGAGTCCGCCGCGCCGACGGCACCCTCGGCTGGACCCACTCCCGGGCCGTCCCGCTGTGCGACGACCACGGCGAGATCGTCGAGTGGGTCGGCACCGCCACCGAAGTCCCCGGTCCGGTGGCCGAGCCCTGAGAGAGGAACCTGCGCGGCGAAATCGACTGCCAGTCTCGACGCGGGGAAATCCGAATTGATCGCCCGCCACGTGAGTGCCCGTCTGCGGACGCCGGACCCATTGCCCACAGCGCTGCGGTCACCGCATCTTCTCGGGGATCTCTTCGAGCGTCCGCAGCAACCGGATCGCCAATGCGCGGGCTTCTTCGGCGGACAGCGGCGAATTCTCCTTCACCGTGTTCTCCACGAGGTTCACTCGCTGTTCGTAACGGGACACGAAGTCCATGTCTGACCTTCTTCTCTTGATGACACAACCGGATCGAAGGGAAAGCACTTGTCCCGAAGCACCGATGTCACCGGCGGGTGCGGCGGCCGGACGGGTCGTGCGCCCACTTGCCGGGTGCGGCAGGCCGGCGGCGCAGGGAGCGTTCGGCCTCGTCTTCGGCAGCGGGGGCCGGCGTGTACACCGGCTGGCGGAACAAGCTCCCGTACCGGCTGTCCTGCGGTGTGGTGAGCATTCCGGGGCGGGGTTGTTCCGCGATGGGATGGCTGAACAACGAGCTGTCCATGGTGGGAGTACTGATGGGAAATCCTTTCGTGTGCGCCGCCGGAGGGCGGCGCCGGGTATGCGAGCGGCGAGGGCCGGACGACGGACAGGGCACCGATGCGGGGTCACCAGTCGACGTGCCTGGGCTTCAGCGCGGCCGTGATTCGGTGAGAGTGGTTTTGGGGTCCGACGGCATGTCGGTGCTCCCGTCCCCGGCCGCTGGCAGCGTCGGATTGGGGCCGAGGACGGCGCAGGTTCGACCACTTGCGCACGAAATGCTCTCGGACTACACCCAGCGTACACGACGGCCGCGCTGGGTGTGTTAAGACTGGGTTCTAGCAAAGGGGCCCTCGTGGACCAGCTCAGTCTCGGCGTCATCGCGCGTTCCCGCAAAGAGAACGAACGGCGGTTGCCGATCCACCCGCACCACCTCGACCGGATCGACGCCGATCTCCGGGACCGCATCTACCTCGAACACGGCTACGGCGACCCCTTCGGGGTGCCCGACGAACACCTGGCGAACGCTGTCGCGGGGCTGCGCACGCGCGAGCAGCTCATCGCCGAGTGCGACGTCGTCCTGCTGGCCAAACCCCTGCCGGAAGACGTCGCCGAATTGCGGCCCGGCCAGGTGCTGTGGGGCTGGCCGCACTGCGTGCAGGACGCCGAGCTGACCCAGCTGGCCCTCGACCGGCGGCTGACCGTGATCGCCTTTGAGGCGATGAACCACTGGCGGCGCGACGGCTCGTTCGGGCTGCACGTCTTCCACAAGAACAACGAACTGGCCGGCTACTGCTCGGTCCTGCACGCCCTGCAGCTGATCGGTTCGACCGGGGACTACGGCCGCAGGCTTCGCGCGGTGGTGATCGGCTTCGGCGCGACCGCACGCGGCTCGGTGACCGCGCTGAACGCCCACGGCATCCACGACGTCGAAGTCCTCACCGCTCGCGGTCTCAGCGCGGTCGCCTCACCGATCCACTCCGCGACGATGGTCCACTTCGACCACGACGAGAACAACCCCGGCGACCCCCGGCGCAGCCACGCGCACACCGCCCACGGGCGGGTGCCGCTGGCCGGGTTCCTCGCCGAGCACGACATCGTCGTCAACTGCGTGCTCCAGGACACCGACGCGCCGCTGACCTTCCTCATCGAGGACGACCTCGCGGCGTTCCGGCCCGGCAGCCTCATCGTCGACGTCTCCTGCGACGAAGGCATGGGCTTCAGCTGGGCGCGGCCCACCACGTTCGCCCGGCCGGCCTTTCCGGTCGGCGACGGCATCACCTACTACGCCGTCGACCACAGCCCGTCCTACCTGTGGAACTCCGCGACCTGGGAAATCAGCGAAGCCTTGCTCCCCCACTTGCGCACAGTCCTCTCCGGACACTCCACATGGGGCAATCACGAGACCGTCCGGCGCGCTGTCGAGATCCGGGACGGCACGATCCGCAACCCCGCGATCCTGTCCTTCCAGGACCGCTCGCCGGAATATCCGCACCGGCGGCTCACGGCACCGGAACCGTCCACCTGAGACAGGTACCGCCGCCGTCCGGGCGTTCGAGCCGCAACGACCCGCCTGCTTCCGCGGCACGCTGCTCGAGGTTGCGCAGCCCGCTGCGCGCCACGGCTTCCGGCATCCCAACCCCGTTGTCCGAGACCTCGACGACCAGATCCTCGGCCAGGGACACGGTGACCGCCAGCTCCGCCGCACGCGCGTGCCGCAGGACGTTGCTGACCGCTTCGCGCACCACCGCCTCGGCGTGTTCGGCCAAGCCGGCGGGCACCCGGTCGAACGCTCCCGACAGCCGGACCGTGGCGCGGATGGCGGAGTCGGCGCATCCGTCGGTGATCGCGTTCTGCAGGCGCGCCCGCAGGCCACGACCGGCTCCCGGCCGGCCGTGCAGAGCGAAGATCGCGCTGCGGATCTCCTCGATGACGTCCTGGAGCTGGTCGATGTGCTGGGTGAGCCGGGCGGTGACCGCGGCCGAGTCCGCCCGGCGGCGGGTGCCCTCGATCCCCATGCCGACCGCGAACAGCCGCTGGATGACGTGGTCGTGCAGGTCGCGGGCGATCCGGTCCCGGTCCACCGCCACGTCCAGCTCGCGGCGGGCGGCCTGGCTTTCGGCGTCCCGCAGCGCCAGCGCGGCCTGGTCGGCGAAGGCGGACACCAGCTGCAGTTCGTGCTCGTCGAACAGCGCCGCGCCGGGAGCGCGGACCGCCACGAGCACGCCCGCGGTGGACTCGCCGGAGCGCAACCGCACCACCAGCGCCGGCCCGAGGTCCATGCCCAGGCCGTAGGCCAGGATCGGCACGCTGCGCGGGACGTGGTCGCGCAGCACCGCGCCCGAGGTCGATCCGTCGAGCGGGATCCGGCGGCCGGTCAGCGCCTCGGCGTCGGGGCCGGCGCACACCGTGACGGCCAGCGCCCCACCCGGCGACACGGGCAGCGCGATGAGGGCGTCGTCGGCGCCGGTCAGCTCGGCCGCCCGGGTCGCCACCAGGCGCAACACCTCGTGGACCTCGGTGCCACCCAGCAGTTCGGCGGAGATCTCCCCGGTGGCTTCCAGCCACCGCTGCCTGCTCCGGCTCTCCTCGTAGAGCCGTGCGTTGTCCACCGCGATCCCGGCCGCCGCCGCCAGCGCGACGATCGCCCGTTCGTCGTCGACGGTGAACGGCCGCTCGCCGCCGAGGCACAGCCGGCCGAGGACCGCGCCCCGGACCAGGAGCGGGACGTCGAGAACGGCCGGCACCGGGGTGACGTCGTCGGCGCCGGTCGCGGCGAACCCGGTGGTCCGGCCGTCCTCGTCGAGCAGGGCCAGCGTGCCGTACCGGGCGCCGACCAGGCCGGTGGCGGCGAGGACGATCCGGTGCAGCGTGGTCTCGAGCTCCAGACCGGCGGAGAAGGCGAGGACGGCCGCCGGCAGCGCGTCCATCCGGTCCCGGCCCGACGTCGTTTCCGCGGGCATGCCTCCACAGTGACACAGCCGCCCGGCCCGCGGCGGGCTCCGGCGTGAACCGAACGGGTTCGCAACCGGCGACCTTCGCCGCCGGGTGAAGGCCGTTCGGCACTTGGCCGAGCCGCCGCCCCGGGCGAACGGTGGAGAACAGCCAGGAGTCCAGGAGTTCGGGAGCCGTCCATGAAGACCGGTGTCATGCCCGTCGGGCATCTCAACGCGAGCCAGATGCAATCCGTGCTCCTCGCGGCCACGGCGCCGCCACCCCTGCGGAACGCCCGGCCGTGGCGGTTCCAGTGCACGCCGGACGCCGTCGAGCTGTACTCGGATTCGCTCACCACCGGCACCGACAGCCGGCAGCGGGAACGGCTCCTGGACTGCGGAGCCGCCCTGCTGAACCTCCGGCTGGCGATCAAGGCGCAGAGCAGCCACGCCGATACGCGCCTGTTCCCCACCGCGGACCGGCCCGACCTGCTCGCCGTCGTGCGGCCGAACGGCTACGAGACGATCGCCCCGGAAGACCGGGAACTCGTGGCGGCCATCGCCGACCGGCAGAGCAACCGCCGCCCGTTCACCGCCGCCGTCATCCCCGACGCCGTGCAGCGGCAGCTCCGGCGGGCAGCCGAAGTGGAACGCGCCTGGCTGGCCACCATCACCGACGACCAGGTGCCCCAGCTGCGCGACATCATGCACCGCACCGAAGCCCCACCGGCGACACCCGGCCCCGGCTGCGGAACCGACCTCGACGTCGAACCCGGCCGGCTGGTCGTGGTCATCGGCTCGCTCCGCGACACCGCCCTGGCCCGGCTCCAGGCCGGCCAGGCCCTGCAGCGGGTCCTGCTCACCGCCACCGCCGCCGGACTCTCGGCGACGCTCTCCACACAGGCGATGGCGATTCCGGCGACCCGGCGCGAACTGCGCCACCTGCTCGGCGGCGGGCTCTGGCCCCAGATCATGCTGCGCCTCGGCCACGGCACCGCCGTGCCGTCCCTCGAGCGGACACAGCTCGAAGACGTCGTGATCAGCGACGCGCACCCGTTCGGCCGCTAACCGCCCGGACGCCGTTGCGCGCCGTGGATCCCGGTGACCAGGA
>NZ_JADWPD010000039.1 GCF_017308975.1 Amycolatopsis sp. MtRt-6
GCCGCGACGGGCCACCGCGACGACATCGTCACGGAACTCACGGGGGTAGGGCTTGGGCACGGTGACATCCTTCCAGGCGAGGCCGAAGCCTCACAGATGAGGTGTCAACCAGACCCTGGGCAGACCCATGACCGAAGTGTTCAACGTCGAAGTAATCCAGCAACAAGTTGAGCCTGGGATTGTGGCGCCGGCCGCTGGCCGCTGGCTTTCGGTGGGCAAACGGCGCAGGGGGCAATTTCGCCCAGGCCGTGTCGCGTCCGGCCTGCGTTGCTGCCAGGCTTTGCCGCGGGACCGCAGCTCTGGAGTCATCGGGGCGGGCCAAGGGGCGGATACTGCTGCAACTCGAGCGTGCTGCTCGATGTTGCTGGGTATCATGGGCGGCGTCGCCGAACGGAACGGCAAGGTTGCTGCGCCGATAGCCCGGGGCGGTCGCCGCCACGAGTTGCCCGGCAGTGCGAGGCCGCTCGGCATGGTGCGTCAGCACCCAACAGATCACATCCTCCTGGCTTGGCGTGAGGTAGAGCTGGGTCGTGGTGAGCAGCGCGTATCTGAGCACGACTGGGCGTCGGTGAGCGGCAACTTGGGCTCCTCGGCCATCCGATAGGCGGCCGTTTGCTGAAATGCATGTATCGTCGCTGTGCTGCCCGATGCGCCTACAGCAGCGACTCGCTACGGTTTAGCGTCTCGATGCGGCTGCCGAGCGACGAAGGGCGCGGTGGATCCCCTCGACCGTGTCACCGCGGAACCCATTGCAGTGGTCGTCAGCGTCCGCCTGGTCTCCGCGGCCCGAACAACAGGCGCTGTTGACCGTCGAGGTCAGCCGGCGGCTCGATGGCCGGGTGGCACGAGCGAGGTACCGCTGGAGCGGGCGAATGCTGCGGTCGGAGGTGCTCCAGGCGATCGATAACTGATAGTACCGGATCGGTAACGCCATGTGTTGTTGTCCTAGTGTCACCGCGGCGGCCGGTGGCGGCCGGTGCGCACGTGTGCGTCGGGCGTCGCGGCGTGCCGGCCGTACTCCGCTGCGGAGTTGTCGGAGGCGAGCGTGCCCGTCGCCACGGCTGGCAAGACGGACGTTGCCACCTGGCTGGATTCGTCGTGATGGTCGAAGACCGAGCCGGCGAGCGCCGGGATCTGATCGGTCCTTCCGTCATCGGTCCGCCACGGCGCCGGCGACCACGATTTGACCAAGGGGGGTGAAGGTGGGAAGCCGGGTTGCCGCGGGTGTGGGGTAGTCGGGAGCGCGTGGTCCACCAACTCTTTGAGCGCGCCGAGCGCCGAAGCGCGATCGCGGACGTCGCACCGGAGGATCGGTGCGGAAACCTCCAGAGCGGTGCGAATCTCCTCGACGGAATGGGGGGTTGTCCCGTCGACGTCGTGCACGGCCACGACGTACGGCACTTCGCGCTCCTCGAGCCGGTCGATCAGCGGGAAGCAGTCTGCCAGGGCACGGGTGTCGACCACGAGTACGGTACCGAGTGTCCCTGGGAGGTGGGAGATAGCCGGAGTCGGTGACTCCAGCACGGCGAGTGTAAGGCCGTGGTGCATTTCAACCCTCCCCACCTTCGATGCGAGACCGCCCGGGAACGAGACCTCCGTCCGGGTGCCCGGGTCGGACACCGCACTCGCGAAGGTGCTCTTGCCGGAACCCCGTCCACCAGCGACGGTGACGCTATCGAAAGCAACCTCGAACCACCCACTGGCTTCAGTGTCCGCCGGAGTGACGCCGAATTGCTGGACGTACGCCTCCACTTCGCCGTCCGGGGTGGCGATGCGCATCCGGCGAAAGGGCGTGGTCTTGTCCGGGGGACTACTGAGGACCGGGGGGATTGGCGATCGTACGGCGAGCACTGCGTCTGACCAGGGCGACTCGAAGAGCATCGTCCGCGAGCCAGCGGCAAGTTCCCGGACGTCAGAGACCGTTCTCCCGACCCACGGAGCGCCGGCTTCGTCGCGTGACATGTAGCCGGTGCCCAGCGCGGCTTGTGCCCGAAGGCGGGCGTTCGGGTCGGCTGTGCGCCGGTTCCGCTCGACGAGCGCGATCAGCAGTTGCTCTACCAGGCTCATCACCGCCAACTCCGGGTAGCGGCAGACCAAGAGGACACCGTCGCCGTCAAAAGTCCGTTCGATCGCTTCCTGCGGCACCTGGGTGCGCGAGCCCACCCGCTCGAGCATCTCCAGGAGGATGTCCCGGTGCGAGACCGGCGAAGCGCGGTGCGCGGCGGCCCCGACCAAATCGATGCGGACGACAGTACGGCTGCCGACCATTTCGGCCAGCCGTGACGACGGGGAAACGATGATCTTCTCCTGCTCGGTGCGGCTTCGCAGACGGTCGAAGATCTGCGACTGGGCGGCGAGCACCTCCTGAGGCTCGATGCCGAGGATGTTGCCGGCATCGGTGCAGGTGAGACCCAGGGCGACCCGGAAGAGCAGCACGGCGCGATCCCGCTCGGGCAGGGTCCACGCCAGGGCGGCGAAGCGGTCAGGCGGTGCGAGGTCGGGATCGCTGGTGCTCAACCGGCCCACGGCTGCGGACGCGTGGTTCCACGTCCAGCGGAGGAGTGCCCTGCCGTCACCGGGGTGATTCGGCAGGTACTCGAGCACGTCCGTCAGGACCTGCTGCGCGATGTCATCGGCTCGGCTCGTGCTACCCAGCCCAGCCCGGCAGTACCTCGTCATCGGTGCGACAAGGTGGTTGAGCAGCTCATGGGAGCGTTCGACGTCTCGTTCGCTAGAGGATTCGAAGACGTCATCGAGATCGAGAAGCGGTGATCCAGCAGACTCGGCGGCGTCTTCCGGCTGATCGGCTTTGGCGACGAGGGCTTCGGCATGCGCAAGCTCCGTACGCTGTCGGAGACGGCGGGCTCCCGGTGTCCCGAGGGAAGACTTCTCGAGCAAATTGTCGACAGTCTCCAGGGCCCGCAGGTCCTCGAAGTGGGTCATTTTCCCGCTCCTCCCTGGCGCTTGCGATGACGATGGAGGAGTTGCTTCACCATTCCGACAGTGACCTTGCTGCCTACCTCAGCACTGATCAACTCAGCGATCTCGTCGAGCTTGTACCCGAACGCCGACGCGACGACGGCGATCTGAGTCCGGCGGTCGGGCAAGTTTCTGATTGCTTCGTCGATCGTCGACCGGAGCAGCCACATGTCCTCGGGTGACTGAATGATCGTGTCAGGCGTTCGGCCGACGGCTGCTTCTCGCCTCTCGGCAGCCTTCGTGTTGTGCTCCTTCAGCCACGCTCGGTAAACGTTCGGGAAAGCCAGTATGCACGTGCCGATGAAGTACGTGTTCAAGTTCGCGCCGCCGTCCACAGCCCAGCCCTGCCCGGCCATCTGGTTGGCCTTGAAGGTGCGGAGTGCGCTGGTGACGGTGTCGTTCGCCAGGTCGACGTGGTCATCGCGGCCCCACCAGTTCGGCATCGGGCCGAGTGCCCGGCCCTTCTCCCGGCAGCGAGCGAAGATTTCGCCGGAACCCATCCACGCCTTCATGACGGTGACGCCGTAACTGGCCAGCTGGGTCGCAACGTGTTCCCAGCTCGGGCCGGAGAAGTTCGCCGCCGCAAGGTGGTCGAGAAGCTTTTGATCATTGCGTCGCCGTTCCCGAGACTCTGCCTCCGCTTGGTGGGCTGCATCCTCGGCCGCAAGTGCGACCGATTCGCCGTCGTCGGGGGATGTTGTAGGTGTGAAATCGCGGTCGGCGCGACGGCGTATGCCATCGTCGCGCTTCCCGCCGTACTGCATCGTTCCTGCCTTCCCGAACCTTCGAGGGGCTTCGTGGTGCATGCCGGACCGCCGCCGACTTTGCTCGTCGACCTCCGTCCTAGGTGGGGTGATGCAGGGCGGGTTACGGCGCTGTCCGAAATTGATTGAGCGAAGCCCGCAGTGCAGCGGGCGTAACTTCGCCCGCTGCCGTGGCCTAGTACTCCGGGCACAACACCCCGACCCGCCCACCATGGAGAACAACGATGGCCAAACCTCCCTCGCCCCCGCCGCTACTCAGCGTTCGCACGGCGGTGATCCTGCTGCTCGGCGTCGTATTCGGCGCCGTCGTCGGCGGTCTCACCTACCTCGCAGGCAGCAACGTGCCCGCCGCCCTGCTGGCCGGCATGATGAGTGCTGGCGGGGTGATCGTCTTTCTGCACAAAGAGATTCGTTGACAGTTCCCGCCGAGTCGGCCTGCGGTGCCGGCTCGGCGGGATCCAGCTGCTACCCAGCACAAAGACGATGGCCGGGAGACCGTTGTTACAGTCGTGGGATTCGGCAGGCCTCGCTCCAGTCGCGGGCCGCAGGTCGCCGCGGTGCCGGACGTACCGGTTACTAACGATTTGGGAGCGGCAGTCCCGCGCACGTATACGTCTGGTGCCACGACGCGATAAGTGCATCGTTGGCTTGGTTGGATCACTTGGGTCGAATCGAGCGCTCTACATGCCGGAGGACAACGGGTGAAAGTTAGACGGGTGTCGATCAGCAACTTCCGCGGCGTGCGGTCGGGCAGCGTTTTACTGGACTCGCACAGCCTGCTCGTCGGCGGGAACGCCGTCGGGAAGTCCACGATATGCGAAGCCCTCGATCTCGTGCTGGGATTGGAGCGGCTGTACCGCCGACCGGTTATCGACGAGTACGACTTCCACCAGGCGAAATATCGAGGCAGCGACACCACCTCGACGGAAGATTCGTCACCTCCTGAGATTCGCATCGAGGTGGTCCTCACGGAGTTGTCGCAAGAAGCCCTCCGCCGCTTTCGCGGGCACCTCCGGCCGTGGTCGAGGGACAGCGGCGACTTCGCGTCACCGGTCTCCGATGACGCGGTCGAACTCGTCAATGGGGAGTGGTGCTTGCCGGTGGTGTTCCGAGGCCGGTTCAACGCCACGGAGGACGACTTCGAGGGCGACACGTTCTTCGCGCACCCGCAACGGCCCGACGGCGACTACGACGAGGACGCCCTCGGTGGCGAACTCACGGCGTTTCGCCGAGATGACAAAAGATTCTGCGGATTCTTGTATCTTCGGCCGAACCGAACGGGAAACCGCGCACTGAGCTTCGGTCGAGGCTCGCTGATTGACACCATCGTCCGGCTGGAGTCGGATCGGACCGGATCGCTGTGGACCAACGCGCTCGACGCACTCAGCGGGATCGACCTGGCTGAGACGACAGCAGGGTTCGCGGAGATCCGCGGAGAGGTGCTGTCCCGCATCCGGAAGTTCCTGGCGATGCCCGAGGAAGACACCGCGGTCGGCGTGCGACCGTCGGATCTGACCCGGGAACACCTGCGCGAAGTGCTGCGCATGTTCATCGCCATCCAGCCCGGTACCTACCCAGTACCGTTCAACCGACTCTCCACCGGGGCGCTCAACGTTCTGGTATTCGCGCTCCTGACCTACATTGCCGACATCCGCGGTCCCGGCTCGGTCATCTTCGCCATGGAAGAGCCCGAAATCGCTCTGCCTCCGCACACCCAGCGACGTCTCGTGGACTTCGTGACCGAAACCATGGGGCAAGCCATCGTCACTTCGCACTCGCCCTACGTGATCGAACGGTTCGACCCGAGCCGAATCGTAGTCCTCAAGCGCGACGAGACCGGGGCGCTCACCAGCGGCAGGATCGATCTCGGCGAAGACGTCAAACCGAAGAAGTATCGGGAGCAGCGCCGCCAGTTCGCCGAAGCCGTGCTCGGCCGTGCCGTGCTCGTCGTCGAGGGAGCTACCGAAGTCGCGACCTACCTGGCGGTGGCTGACGCCCTCGCCGCCGACCCAGCCACGCCGTATCAACACCCCGACGTCGCGGGCCTGAGCCTATTCGACGCCGGTGGCGATGCCCGCGTCCCGCTATACGGACCAGTCTTCGCCGCGCTGGGCAAGTCCGTGTTCGGGGCGCACGACACCCCCAACACGCCGCTCACCCCGGAACAGTTGACGAAGGCCCAATCGTTCGCGATCCACCTCGACATCGGCTTTCCCAGCATCGAGGACCTCCTCGTCGCCCAGATCCCTCCCGCCGTGCAGCGCAAGTTCCTCACCACGGTCGCGACCCGCTCCGACTACCCACAGCAATGCGGACACCTCCCCGACCCGGCGACCGACGAACAAGTGACCACCCTGACGCGCCACGTCATGAAGAACCGCAAGGGCCCCGAATCGTTCGCGCCACTGCTCATCGCCGAATGCAGTCCCAATGAACTGCCCCGCACCTTGGTCGATCTGCTGCTCGACATTCACAAGCACCTGTCAACAGCCCCGCTCGACACCGATGGGACCCCGACCACCGATATCCAGAGCACCGACGAGCCCAGGCCGACGTGATGGAACTCGATGACACCCGCGTCGCGATCCTCGACGCCTCCGGACACCTTCTCATCCAAGGAGGGCCGGGCAGCGGCAAAACCACCATTGCGTTGCTGAAGGCCGCACGCATCCTCGCCACGTTGGAGTCGGAACAGCGGGTTCTATTCTTGTCCTTCTCCCGCGCCGCCGTCCGGCAGATCGGCGACCGCGTCGCAGAGCACCTGCCCCGCGCCACCCGTGATCACCTGGAAGTCCGTACGTTCCACGCTTTTTTCCTCGACTTCGTCCGCGCCCACGGGCCACTGCTCACCGGCACACCGGCGGTGTTCCTGCCACCCGACGCCGAGAACCAGCACAAAGCCGACCACAACGGCGACTGGGAGGCCGAAACTGAGTGCCTCGCTCGTCGCGGCATCTACGTCTTCGACCAGCTCGCCGCGACCGCCGCCACGGTGCTCGAACGCAGTCCGGCCCTCCGGCACCTCTACAGCGACCGCTATCCGCTCATCATCGTCGACGAGTTCCAGGACACCAACGTCGACCAATGGCGCGTCATCCAAGCACTGGCCGAGAACTCGACCGTCATCTGCCTCGCGGATCCCGACCAGCGCATCTACGAGGGGTTCGTCAAAGGAGTCGACGAAGAACGGCTGCAGCACGCCATCAAAACCCTGACGCCGACACCGTTCGACCTCACCGGAGACAACCACCGCAGCGCCGGCAACGGCATCCTCGACTACGCGAACGCCGTCATGCGCAACGAACCCGCTCTACCGCCACCAGCGATCCAGTATGTCTACTACAGCTACCCCTACTCACCGGAGCAGGTCACTCACTACGCAGTTCTCCAGCTCCAGAACCAACTTTCCACGCAACTGGGCCGGCAACCCACCATCGCCGTCCTCGCTCCGTCCAGTGCCTTCGTCGCCCGCATCTCGGAGGCGATAGCCACCGACCAGACACTCAACGGAAAGACGTTGCCGGCTGCCGACCACGAACTCGTCTGGGACCCAGGCCTGTCAGCCGCCGCTGGTTACGTTGTCGCCAGCATCCTCGAATGGCCTGCACTACCTCGCATCGAGGCGATCACCGCGACACTTCGGAGCGTCGCGGACTTCTACCGCGTCAAGTTCGCCGGCAAGCCAGCCGAATCCACACGATCGACCATTGCGGCGACCGAGCGGGCGATCACCACATTCGCCACCGGCAAGACCCTGCGCACCAAGACCGGCAAGACGATCGTCGATGCGTACGACGCCGGGCTGCAACTCACGGGCAACCCGGTTACGGACTGGCAGCTCGCCCGCTCCCGATTGCGGGGGTCCAATGAGCTAACGGAGGTGTTCGGCAAAGCTAGGTTACTCCGTCTGCTCCACGCGACCGACAGCCTCGCTTGGGGACTCAACGACATCTGGGACGGCGCAGGCGCCTACCCCGCCGCGGCGGACGCCGTACGCCGCATTCTTGCTGATGAACTCGTCGCTGGCCGCCCCGCGGAACCGCATCCCGTCACGCTTATGAACATGCACAAGTCGAAAGGCAAAGAGTTCGACGCGGTCGTCATCGTCGAGGCGCAGCACAACGCCAAACTCCTCGACTCCGGATGGGACGCTAAACGCGTCGTCCGACAACGCCGCGTGCTCCGCGTGGCCATCACCCGTGCCCGATACCGCGTGATCTTCGTGCGCCCGCGGAACGCGTTCCCGCTCGTGCGTGTAGATGTGCCGCGGAAGTGAATCCCGGGCGACGCGGGCGTTCCGCCCGGTAAGTGTGGTTGCGGGCCACGCCGATGGGCGGGCACCGATGCGAGACTGAAGACGGAGAGAGAGTATCCGCAGCGTTGCAGCGCAATCCCTTTTATTTACGTCATAGCGAGACGGTCGGCTGGCGGCCCTCGTCAGTGCGGACTGCAAGATATCTTGTAGGCTGGTCGTGAGATCGGCATCTCGCTGCGATCCGAGGACGTCTTAGACCTTGCCTCCTTGGTATAGAGCGCGTGCTACGAACCGATGGCTCGAGCGTGGAGCTTGGCGCTGTCGAAGAACCCGGCCGGAGAGTGGTTCCACAGCCAGGGTGGTTGCGCTGGGTTTGATAGACCGGCTCGTCCAAGCTTCGGGCGAGGTTGCGCAACATCGTCTCGATCTTCGGCACCAGCAAGTAGACGCAGGCTTCGTCGTCCCCCGACCAGTAGCGCAACAGGCAGTCGGCCAGCACACGCGCGATCTCCGTGGAGATGGAGGGATTCTCGGCGGCGAAGAAGTCCTGGAGCTCTTCACGGCTGGGGCTGTGATTGGTCCCGATCTTGGCGAGTACCTGGGCGAAGATCGGGGCGGTGATCTCCATGTTGAAGGACTCGACGAAGGCAAGTCTCTGCAGCTTCCGCTCGTCGTCGTTCTGCGGCCGCCAGCGGGGGCAGCCCGTCGCCACCGAGCATGACCCGGGTAATCATGGAAAACACCGGGGCTTGTTGTTTGAGGTCCTTCACGCGTGCGCGGTTGCTGTCGGTGAGCCCGCTAGGCGGGGCGCCGGTACCTCCGTGAGAGAAACGCTGCAGGCAAACGCGCCAGTCGTCGTCGTCGGCGATGTGGTCCATCCACTGGAGCGATGGCTCACGGCCTGACTCCTAAGTGAAGTTCAGTTACTCATCCGGGTGATCTTGGCTTGCCCCGTGGCAGGGCAAGGTCGCGGGCCAGGAATGGCGCGAGCACCGGTTCGGACGCTGGCCCGGATCTTGTCATCCAAGCGAAGGAGCTGGCGCTATGAGCAGCCGGTCCACTGAGAACAGCCCGTTGACCATGTTGCAGAAGGAGTTCAGCGACTCCCGGGTGGTAGTGCGGTTCGATCAGTCTCTCCGCGGCTGGTCCGTCAAGGACACCACGCTTTCAGATGTTGCATCGCATGAAGACCTCGTTGCCATCCTGGCCACGCGAGACTACGGCCGACATGATGAAGTTCTTCACGCACTATTGGTCCGGGCGGCGGAACTGGGAAGTTCGGGCGTCGTCGCCACCGAGATCGTGGTGAACGCGCTGTTGCCGGCTGTTCCAGGCATCGTCGGCCGGGTCGTCCGGGCAGCTCGTGCAGCCGCCGGCGCGGTCGGGGTACGGCGTGGCGTAACTGGTGGTGGCGTCTCGGCCTCGGAAGACAGCCGCGACATCCAGGCGTCGGTGATCGGGCACCTGTGGGAGCAGACCCGGTGCTACCCGCTTCGACGGCGGCAGCATGTCGCGGCGAACCTGGTGCGCGAGACCCAGCGGGCTGCCCAACGGGATTTCGGCGTTGACCACGGCCAGGCCGCCGCGGACGTGGTCAGTATCGACGACGACGCGGTGTACCGGCCTCTGGCGGCCCTCCCGGCCGAGCCCGACGCGTCGGAAGAACTGCTCGAGCTGCTGGCGTGGGCGGTGGAGAAGGAGCGGCTCGACGAGCACTCCGCCACCATCCTGACCACCCGTTACTTCGATGGCCCGGTCGGTCGGGACGGCGTCGCCACGGACCGGCAGATCGGCGCGCTGATCGGGCTGAGCCAGCCCACGGTCACCCGGCACCGCCGACGGGCGTTCGAGCAGCTGGCCGAGGCCGCGACGGAGTTTAGCGGCCTTGACCTGCCTTGGCCCAGCTGAATCACACCAGTGGGCCGATCTGCGTGTCTCTGAGCAACAGCCCGCAGGTCTCGCACAGGGAGGTCGAGTCGTGTTCCGTCGTCACGATCGCGGTGGCGCGGGCATCAGCCCGCTGGTGAAGCTGCTGCCCGACGCGGACGTTGAACCCGCGTTGCGGGGTGCGACCCGCCGTGCCGGCCGGTGGGCAGCGTGGTTGGCGGTGCTGGCCAGCCCGCTGCTGACGATCGCCGGTCTGATCGTTCTCCAGCCAGCGGGTGCGCCGTCGATGCGGGACGGCGGCGCACTCGCGTCTTCTACCTCGCCGGAGGGGTGGGCGGAGATGTACGTGCGCTCCTGGCTCTCGGCAACCCGAGACGACCCGGCGGACCTCGAAACCTTCTACCCGCCCGGGATGAAGTCGCAGCGGGCCGTCGGGACGCAGGTTCCGGTCGACACCGCGGTGATCTCGGCGGTCTCGACGGCACCGGGGACGTGGTCGATCGTGGTGGTCGCCGACGTGCTGGTGCTGCAGCCCGACGGCAAGCGCGCGGCGATGTTGCTGTGCGCCCAAGTGGCGATGATCGGCACGGACGCCGCCTTCGTCGCCGCAGCCCTGCCCACGCCGGTGGCTTGCCCGGGCACCGGCGGCGCCGTCGTGCTGGCTTACGACGAGGTCGCTGATCCGGGCGGGCCGGTCGGGCAGTCGGTCGCCGGGTTTCTGGCCGCCTACCTGGCGGGGCAAGGCCAGCTGGACCGCTTCGTCAGTCCCGGGGCAAGCCTTGCCCTGCCGCGGCCGGCGCCGTACATGGCTGTGCAGGTCACCGAGGTGCGCACGCGCGAGAAGTTCGAGCCGGGCCAGGCCGCGCGGCCGGTCGACGGGACGGTTATCCACAGCTTCACCCATGCCTGGGGTTGGGATGCCACTGGGCAGAGCACGCCGGTCGACTACGCGCTGACCCTGGTCGCGCGGGCGGGCCGGTGGGAGATCAACCGCATCGATCCGGCGCCGCTGCTGGCGGGCCGGTGAGCAGGGGAGAAGTCCGATGATCGTGCTGGCCGCGGACGTGAAGTCCTGGATCGACACCAACCTGGCCTGGGGTGACCAGTCCGTCCGGCGGCTGATCCTGCTGGCCGCCGTCGTCGGTGGGATCGGGCTGCTGATCGGCACGAGGGGGAACTTCACGCGGGCGATCAAGTACGGCGTGATCGCGGCGATCTTCCTCGGGATCCTGCTCAACCTCGACGCGGTCGCCGGCATGTTCGGCGCCTGGTTCACGCATTGACCGCGCCGAAGGGCCGAGGCGACGTCCTGGTCGGCCGCTCCTACACCCGCTCACGGCGGTTCCCGCGGATGTTCGGGCGGATGCCCGGCCGTGATGGCGGCTACCTGCCCGGCGGTCCGTACACGCTGACCCAGGGCACGCTGTTCCTCATTCTGCTGGTCGTGGTGTGGAAGCTGCCGCTGCTGGACTGGCTCGGCCCGGCTCGCTGGGTGTTGCCGCTGTCGGCGGTGTTTCTCCGGCGGGCCCGGATCGAGTCCCGGACGCCGCTGGGCTGGCTCGCCGGGTTCAGCGCGCACCTGCTCGCGCCGCGAGCCGGCATGCTCGGTCGCCGCCCTTATCGGCCCGTGCGACCCGAGCGCAGCTGTGGCTGGCTGTACGTGCACCTTGACGTGGCCGAGCAGCCGGTGGCGCCGGTGTCGTCGCTGCAGCAGGTGCTGGCCCAGGCTCGGGAGCGGTGATGGATTCCCCGGTGACCGATGTGGCGGGCAACCTGCTGTTCTGCATCGACGGCTCGGTCTGGGCGGTGTGGCGAGTGCTGCCGCACGAAAGCGCTCGCTCCACCGGGCGCCAGCTGCGGGAGCTGTACGACCGCACGGTGACGCTGATGAAGTCGCTGCGCGGGGAGGTGATGATCGCGTCGCTGTGCGAGCAGGTCCAGGCCCACGCGATCGTCCGGCGCTGCCTCGACGGGATCGATCTGGACGCGAACCCGCACTGGGCGGAGACGGTCCACAACGCCTGGGACCAGCTCGACACTCTCGACGTCCTCGGCCGCAGCTTCTGGCTCTCCAAACCCCTCGCCGGCCACGGCTGGAAGGAAGCCGCCCAGGCGACCGCGCGTGCGGCAGCCACTGCGGTCGGTGAGCTGCTCGGCGTGCCCGCCCGGCCTGCCTCGGCCGCCACGGTGGCAGCTGGCCGGGAGCGGGCGCGGGTGGCGGCCCAGGAGCTCGGCGGGGCGGTCCCGTTCCGGCCGGCGACGGAGGTGGAGTTGCTCTGGTGGCTTTGCCGGGCTCCGGTACGCGGGGTGAACGAACCCCAGCTCGACCGGACCGACGCCGTCCACAACACCGGCCTCGCCGTCCGGCGGGGGAGCGGACGCGCGCGGCTGACGACGCTGCGCAGCTGCGTGTTCGACGAAGGCGGCCGCACCGACCCGGCCGAGAACCGGCAGGGCTGGGGGCCGCTGGGGCTGCTGAACCGACGGTTCGTCAAGTGCGTGACGCCGTCCGACGACGGCGCGGTCGCCAGCTACCAGGCATTCCTCGTGCTGGCCGAGATGCCGCGGGCCTTCACTTTCCCCGGGCACGAGATCCTGGCTCGGCTGGCCGACATCGGGTTCGGCGTCGACTACGCGCTGCGGATCACCGCCCGCTCGAACGAGGACGCCCGCGCCGCCAACCGGCGCCGGACCCGGGACCTGATGAGCCAGGACGAGGAGCACGCCGGCGACACCGCCGGAGTCCCGGCGGACGTCATCTCGGCGCAGGAGGAGATCCAGCACAAGAACGCCCGCCTCGGCGCCAGCTCGACCGAGATCGACCTCGAGGTCGGCGTCGTCGCCTGCGTCTGGGGCCCCACCGCGCGTGACGCCGACGCCCGCGCGAAGGCGCTGCGGCAGGCGTTCTTGGGCGGGGAGTACCGGTGGGAGCGACCGCTCGGCGGTCAGCGGCAGCTCTACCAGGCGCTGCTGCCGGGGAGCCGGACGCCGATGGTGGTGCGCGAGTGCAGCCAGAACCTCCTCGCCACCGACTCCGCGATGCTCCTGCCGGTCTCGGCGACCGACTTCGGCGACCCGACCGGGGCGTTGTTCGGCTTGACCGTGGACGGCGGTGCCATCACCCCGTTCCTGCTCGACCCGACCTACGGGCCCACCCACGACTCCTCGGGCGGGATCGCGGTCATCGGCGAGCTTGGTGCTGGGAAGTCGGTGATCCTGAAGAACGTCGCCGCGGTCGTGCGGCTGATGCTCGACGGGCGGGTTATCGTCATCGACCGGACCCGCAGCCGGGAATGGGCGCCCGTCGCGGCGGCGCTGCCGGGGAACGCGCAGATCGTCGACATCATCGACCCCAGCCTCGACGACCGGCCCGCCGCGGCTCAGCTGCGGCACTCCTGCGACCCGCTGCGGGTCTTCCGCAGCACGAGCAAGTCGAGCACCGGGATCGCCGAGACGTTCTTCGCGTCCTGGCTGGACCTGGAGTCCAACTCTGCCGAACGGGACGCCCTTGGCCGCGGCCTCGACGACGTCAGCGGCCACCCGGACGCCTCCAGCAACCGACTTGTCGACACGCTCCGGAGGCACGGCGGGCGCGACCCTGCGGCCCGGGCGTTGGCGGATCGGCTCGAGCGGCTGCGGCGCGACCCGATCACCCGCCCGATCTTCGACGCCGAACTGCCGCCGGTGGACCTGTTCGGCGCGGACATGGTCGTGTTCTGCACCAACGAGATCCCGCTGCCGAGCGCTCTAGAAATGAGCAACGAGCGGATGGCCGCCCGGATCCCGCCGCGCAAGCTCTTCGGCCGCGCCTTCCACCTGCTCATCGCCGCGATCGCCAAGGAAATCTGCTTCACCACGGGCCGGTGGGGCGAGTTCATCTGTGACGAGGCCTACAACGTCACCGGCACCCCCGAAGGCCAGCAGATCGCTCTGGAGTTCGTCCGCGACGGCCGCAAGCACGGCGCCGACGCCGCGTTCGGATCCCACGCGCCGAAAGACCTCGGCGACGACGTCCTGCGCGGCCTGATCGCGGTGCGGTTCCTCGGCCGCCACCGCGACGACGGCCTCGCCCGCGCCAGCCTGGCCTGGCTCGGCGTCGACCCCGCCGATGCCCGCTACCACGAGGTCGTCACCAAGGACCTGTCGCCGCTGAACCCGTCCGGTGGCGAGGAGGAGCGGCGTGCTCGAGCGGGGGAGTTTCTGGTGCGGGACCACAGTGGACGGATCGGCAAGGTCAAGGTGATGACCCAGCCGTATCGCACGCTGCCAGACGCCGTCCTGACCACACCTGACGTATCCCGAGGCCATCGGGCGCATTGAAGACCGGCCTTCTGATCCCTGTCTCACAGAGACGCAGGGCAGGAGGTCGTGATGAGACTGCGTTCTGCCGGAACCCGTGGGATCGCGATCGTCGCTGTCGCCGTCCTCATTGGACTCGTCACGCCACAAGCTGCACACGGCCAGACGCAACAGAATCCGTGCGAGCCATATCCGACCTGCCTGTGGGTGCCCGGTGACCAGCCGCCGCCGAAGCCGGGTCCGGACGCGCCGCCACTGCCGTTGCAGGACGACCCTGGTCACCACGTCCACCTCGGTGGGATCTTCAGCATCGACGACGGCTACGGCCGCGATCTGCACAACTACGATCTCTTCGCTAACCTGCCCGGGCTGCTGGACAACCCGATGCCGACGATCTGGCTGTGGCTGGCCAACATCGGCTTCGCCGTCGGCAAGTACGCGGTCGGGTTCTCGGTCTGGTTTACCGAATGGGCCGCCTCCAGCCAGGTCTTCGACTGGATCAAAGCGCCGGCGCGAGACCTCGAAGGCATCTGGCAGACCTCGGTCATCGGCGACCTGAAGCTCCGCGAGATCGCGATGCTCGTGGCCACCTGTTACCTCGGGCTGCTGTTCGCGCGCGGCCTGACTACCCGGGCATGGCGGGAAACCGCGTCGACCATCGCGGTCAACGTCCTCGCCGTCGGGATCCTCACCCATCCCGTCGACGTCCTCGTCGGCGACGAGGGCGTGCTGTCCCTGTCTCGCGACCTCGCTGCCGACGTGTCCAGCGTCGTCATGGGCCAGGAGCCCGGCGGCACCGGGAACCCGGCCGCGCCGATCGGCCAGGCGTTCATCGACAACCTGCTGGTCACGCCCTGGGAGACGCTCAATTACGGCACGCCGATCAGCCGGGTCAAGGGCATCCCCGGCGCGTGCCAGTACTCCGTCAAGCGAGTCCTCGACGACGGTCCGTGGTCCGGCAAGGACGACAGCACCAAGGCCCGCGAACTCGACGGCTGCCCCGGCGACTACGGCAAGTACAACGAGGTCGCCGACGGCGATCGCACCCTCGGAGCTTGGCTGTACGCGATCGCGATGCTCCTGTTCGCCATCCTGGTGATCTGCCTAAACGCCATCCAGGTTCTCGCCCCGTACCTGCTGCTGTTCGAGGGGCTGCTGCTCGCGCTCGCCCTGGTCGCCGCGCTGGTGCCCTCGATGCAGCACCAGCTCGCTTACCGGGTCGGCTCGATCGCCGCCACCATCGCCCGGCTGCTGGCTGGCATGGTGTTCCTCGCCGTCATGACCGTGCTGCTGCGCACGCTCATGCTGGCCGACCTCGGCCCGCAGCTGGTTCGGTTCGCCGTCATCGACCTCGTCGTCTTCTCCGGCTTCCTCTTCCGCAAACGCCTGGCCGCGAACCTCCAGCGAGTCCGCGGCCAGGTCAGCTCCCGGCTGCAACGGCTCGGCAGGCCACGCCACGCACCGAAGGCGCTGCCGACGCCGATCGTCCCCGCTGGTCCGGATCGGCTGGCCCGCACGGTCAAGGCCGGGACGTCCGCGTTCGCGGAGACCTTCGCGCCGGTCGGGCGGCTCAAGGAGCGTCTGGTCACCGCTGGGCATGCCGGAGGGCAGGTGCTCAAGTACACCGTGGGAGCGCCGGTTTCGTGGCCGCAGGCAGCCCACCGTGCGCAGACGGCGCTCACCACGAAGGCCGGCGTCGCCAAAGGTGCGCTGGCCCGCCGAGCCGAGGCCGCCAAGACCTACGCCACGGCCTACGCCGGAAACCTCGGGACAGCGACCGGCGCGCGGCCCGCATGGCACGCCGCCACGACGGTGCTCGCCGCACTCGGCAACCGTGCAGGCGGGCAGAAACCGGCAGCGTCGACCTACCTCAGCGCGGAGATCGCCGGAACGACGCCGCCGGCCACCGGACGGAAACCGGCGTTCACCGGCACCAACCTCGGCGCCGCGGCCCACGGGCGCGGCTTCATCACGAAGCCACCGGCTGAGACCGCTCCGCCGCCCGCGATGCTGCCGCCGTCCGTCCCATGGGCGCAGCGGCTGCGCCAGCGGCTCGGCGACGCCGCCAGCCGACGATGAACCCGCTGCTCGCCCTCCGAGGCGTCGAGACCGCACGAGACCAGCTTCGCGAGCACCCGGCCCGCTGGGGCTGCCTCGCCGCGCTGCTGCTGTTCGGCCCGCCTGCCGTCTGCGTGCTGATCGTCGTCGTCCTGCTCGCGACGCTCGCCGGAGCCGGCGACTCGAGCTCGGCAGCGGCACCGAACGGCGGCGCGGTGGGCGACATCCCGGCCGACTACCTCGCCCTCTACCGCGAAGCCGCCCAAACCTGCCCCGGCCTCGACTGGACCATCCTCGCCGCCATCGGCAAGATCGAAACCGACCACGGACGTTCGCAGCTGCCCGGCGTCCACAGCGGGGAGAACAGCGCCAAGGCGGGCGGCCCGATGCAGTTCCTGCAGCCGACGTTCAACAGTGTCGTCGCCCGCCACCCGCCGCCGCCCGGCGGCGCGCACCCGCCGTCCCGGTACAACCCGCACGACGCGATCTACGCCGCCGCGGCCTACCTCTGCGACTCCGGAGCCCGCGACGGACGCGACCTGCACGCCGCGATCTTCGCCTACAACCACGCCGAGTGGTACGTGAAGAAGGTCCTCGCCCAAGCGGAAAAGTACAGCTGCGGCGCGGTGCAGGCACCGAACGACACTGTCCGGGCCGTGATCAAGTTTGCTTGCGACCAACTGGGGCTGCCCTACGTGTGGGGCGGCGACGGACCTGCCAACGGCGACCGCGGCTTCGACTGCTCGGGACTCACCAAGGCTTCCTACGCCGCAGCTGGCATCGGCTTGCCCCGGACAGCGCAGACCCAGTACAACGCCGGGCCACGGATCGCGGCAGCTCCGCTCCAGCCAGGTGATCTAGTCTTCTTCGGGACAAGCACCGGTCACATCACTCACGTCGGGCTCGCTCTCTCGGCGACCTCGATGGTGAACGCACCGGACTTCGGGACACCCGTCCGAGTCGACACGATCAGGCGACCTCTCGGTGCCACACGACCGGCCGGCTCGTAGCTGCCAAGGAGCGCACGGCTAGGTTGCCTCGGCGACGAGCTGCCCGAAGTCGGCAACTGCGGCTGCGCGCTGGGGCGACGCGAACGCTGGCCGCAGTCGCTCGGCCGCGGCATTCGACATGCGCCAGAAGGTTCCCGAGCTCGCTCCGGCGAATGGGCCGAACGCGAGCGGTGCCGCGACGGTCGGCTACGCGTCTTCACGCGAGCGTTTGGCGGGGAGATCGCCCCGGTAGGACGCGAGGAACCAGCTCGCAACGAGCGATACCGGATACAGGGCCTGGAGCACGTTCGTCTCGATGTTGATGTTCACGAGCGTCCATCCGATCCATGCGGCGCCGTCCCTCCGGTCGCGTAGCCACGCGATTCCCACGGCCGCGCAGCTGACACCCACGCAGATGCCGGCGGCAGCGAAGAACCCGGCTCCTTGTACCGCTACCAGGAACGACATCCACGCCATCTCCGAGGCGACGGCGTGGATCGGCACGGTCGGTGCGCTGTTGAGATTGAACAGCACCCCGGCGAGGGCGGCTGCTCCGAGAAACAGCGGTAGGTGCCTCGGCTCGTCAGCCCAGGAGACCACGGGCATCAGTTTCTCGCTGACCTGTGTGAACCCCAGGAAGTCGCCGACATGCGCGGCAATGGTCGTAGGGGCAATGATCTGCGCGATCACCGCGAAACTCAGCCAGATCGTCGAGCAGATGCCCGCCACGACCGACACCACCTTGTGCAGGAAATTCTCGCTGACTGTCTTCGCCGCGAGTGCTTCAGCGATGGCCATCGAACCCCCTCAAGATCGAATCCATGCGCCATTGTAGGTGCATAATCGCAGGTAGGGGATGCTATGGAACTGGTCGCCGCTTCGCCCGGCGCGCGAGCTTGGCCATCGGGTCGAAACGATCGTCGAGGCTTGCCGGCGCATGTCGGTGCCGAATTGAATCAGGCCTGGATGGGCGTGACTGGTTCCGACGAGTCATCGATCGCGGGAGGCGTTGTGTCGGAGGTTCGCGGACAGGTCCAACCGGCGGTCGTTGGCCTCGACGTTGGCAGCGCGTTCGGCATCGATCACAAGCAGAACACATTCCCTGCTCGGGAGGCTCTTTTGGACGTTGCCCCGAATGCCGACATGTTCCCCCGCACGCATGGCCGCCAGGTCATGCTGGGGAACAGCGCGCCGAAGGCGCTCCGTCTGGGCGACCTGGTCACGAGCGTCGCGTTCTGGTGGGTGACCACCGCCGCGGTCGCGATCCTGATCGCGGTCTTCGTCCTCCACCGACACCTTCGTTCCCACCACCTCCGCTCCCGTGTCCGGTTCGAGCTGCTGCCGACGGCCACGTTCGATCCCTCGCCGCAAGCCGTGCAGGCGTTCGCGCATCAGCTGGGGCGGGTGCGGCCGGTGCGTGGTTGGGTGCCGAAGTCGGTGGTGGGGGTGCGGATCCGGTTCGGCACGGATTCCGAGTTCGGGAAGATGGTCATGAGCGTGGAGGGGCGCGAGTCCGTGACCGGCGTGCTCAACAAGCTCGTTTATCCCGACGTCGAGATCCGGCGGGCGACGTCCGACGTCGGCGACGAGGGTGATGTCTCCTCGCCGCCGACAGGACGACAGCGGTGATCTTTCCCCAGTGATCTGCTGGTCAAGCGGCGGTCTTCTTGCGCGAAGCACGCTTCCGCGGTGCCGGAGCCTCCGCCTCGGCGACCTGGGCTTGCTCGAAGGCGGAAACCACCTCGGAGGAGAGACGTCCGCGCTCGGAGACCTCATAGCCGTTCGCGTTGGCCCAGGCGCGGATCTGCTGGTTGCGCTCGCGGTCGGACGCGGTGGTCGCGGTCGACTGGCCCGTGGCGACGCGGACCTTGCGGCCGCCGATGCGCCGGCCGGCGCCGACGTAGCGGGCCAGTTCGTCGCGCAGGGCGGCGGCGTTCTCGTCCGAGAGGTCAATTTCGTAGGTCACGCCGTCGAGGCCGAACTGCACGGTCTGTGCGGCGGGGGTGCCGTCGATGTCGTCGAGGATCTCGACGAGGACTTTCTGGGCCATTGAATGCTCCTCGGGATGGATGCGCGTCCAGGAACACCTGCAAGTTGCAGATTCTGCGATGTTCTGTCGCCGAGTGTATCCACAACGCGACCGGAAAGGAAAAGTCACCCCCGTGCTCGGCTGCATCAAATCCGCCCGGTGTCTCCCGTGACTGATGGTGCAAACCGTTCGTGGGAGGAGAACCCGCCGTGCATCGTCAGCCGTCCTCGCCGGACGTTCACGTGGCGCGAGCCGAGCTTGTCCTGGCACGGCCTGCGCATCTTCCGCTGTCGGCCTTGCCGATTCGGCCGGACGATCCACTTCAGACGCTGGCGAACGCACTTGGTGACGTTCGCGTCGACCTCGGTGAATCGGTGCAGGTCTGCCTGGATCTTGTCCCGTTGACGCCGGCGCGTATCCGGCACCTCGCTCGTCGAGCCATACCGCATTCCGGTGGAAACGGTATGAGGCCGTTCGGCGTAGTCGCCGACCTTGTCGCTGAACTGCTTGGCGAGTTCTTGCCCACTGCTCGCCCTCAGGCAGCCGGGCGTTCACGAAATGTGATGTCTTCGCCTCAGCGAGTGAAAAACAAGTTCGTGACCGATGAGCCGGTTTTCGCTGTTCAGGTCCTGATCCGCTGTGTTTCGGAAATCCCGGGCCGGGCGCAGGCGCACCTGCGCAGTGTCATCGGAGCGTTCGACATCTTCCGAGGTGAGAACTACTGGCGGGTGCGCGGCCCGCGAGTCCTCGGCTGGCACTTCGGCGCGGACACCGCGGGAGTGCGCTGGCTGTTCGACCGGCGATTCCGGACTGGGCTGGCGAAGCCGCGGCCGGGCTCGCTCGTGACGACCAGCGAGATCGCGGGCCTGCTGAAGCCGCCGTCTGGCCGGTGCCAGTCGCCGGCGATCGCCCGCAGCCGCGGCTGGGTGCTCCCCGCGCCGCGCGAGATTCCGACCTACCGGCCGGGGACGGGCCTGGTGCGGCTCGGGTACGTCACCGACGTCAACGGCGACGAGCGCCTGGTCGGCGTGCCCCTGCGCGAGCTGCTGTTCTCCGCCCGCTTCGGCAAGGCCGGGTTCGGAAAGACCGAAGAAGCCCTGGCCCAGGCCATCGAGATCGCCCAGCTCGGCGGCGGCGTCTGGTTCCTCGACCCCCACGCCGATGGTTGGAAGCGCGCCAAGCCCTACCTCTCCGATCCGGCGTTGCGGGCGCGGCTGTGGGAGGTCAACCTCGACGTCCGCGGCCGGAGCAAGCGCCTCCCCGGCTGGAACCCGCTGAGCATGCAGGGCTTCACCGAGTCCGACATCGAGGACCGCGTCGACGCCGTGGTGACGTCCTTCGCCGCGGCGCTCGGCTGGGGTGACGCGGCGCCGCGGGCGAAGTCGATCCTAACCAAGGCCTGCGAGGCCCTTTGCTACGTCGCGATGCGGCTCCCGGCCGACTGCGCACCGACGATCTTCCAGATCCCGACGCTACTGGACGACGAAACCTGGCGCGAATCCATCCTGCCGGCGCTCAAGCCGTCCGTGCGCCGGTACTGGACGGACTCGTTCCCGAAGCTGACCCCCGACGCGACCACGGTCGTCACCAACATCATCAACCGCCTGCGGACCAGCCCGACGCTCTCGGCGTTCCTCGGCTCCTCGGTCACGACCTACGACGTGCGGCGGGCGATGGACACCGGGCGGATCGTGTTCGTCTGCACCACCGGCACCGGCGAGACGAACAAGCTGATCACCTCGTTCATGATCTACGACCTGTTTCGCGCCGGCCGCTCCCGCGCCGACACCCCGGTCGAGCAACGGCGCAGGTGCGACGCCTTCGTCGACGAGCTCGCCGCGGTCGACGGCGCCTCCCGCGGCTACCTCGCCGCAATCCTCGAGCAGCTGCGCAAGTACCGCGTCGCGCTGCACGCGATGAACCAGATGCCCGACCGGCTCGCCGCCGAGACCCGCAGGGCGCTGCTGCAGAACCAGTCGCTGCTGATGACCTCGGCCGCCGCGATCGACGGCGCCCGCACGGTGGCTCGGGAGTTCGGTGGCCTGGTCCAGCCGGCCACGGTGACCGAGCTGGAGCAGTTCCATCACGTCGTCACCGTCACCCTCGGCGGGCAGCGGACGACGCCGTTCAAGATCCGCGGGCTGCACGTCGACGACGAGTTCGCCGAGCACTTCCATCCCGAATGGAACGACGACGTCGGCCAGGCCCTCGACGCCAACCTCGCGCGCCGCCCGATCGGCGAGGTCCTCGACGAGCTCGAGGACCTGGACGACCGGATCCTCGCCGCCCTGCAGGCCGAGCGGCCGGCACCGCCGCCGCGCCGCGGACGTCCGCCGACCCGGGGCAGCGGCGCCGGCATCGACCTGACCTCGAGCGTGGAGTGATCATCGTGGACGTCTTCCAGCGTGAGGCCCTGACCGTCCTGTACTGGCATCGGCTGGTGTCCACGGAGCAAGTCCGGCGGCTGGTGGCCCCGACGCTGTCCCCGGTCACCGTGCGCGCGAAGCTCACCGGCCTGCGGCAAGCCGGGCTGGCCGACCGGATCACGCGGGAGCACCGGCCGCGCACTTGGCACGTGACCTCGGATGGAGCCGAGGTCGTTGAGGCTGCGGGGGCGGTCGACGCGCGTGCTTATCGGCTGCCGGGCACCGCGGTCGCGCACCTGCTGCAGGAGCACACCCTTGACGTCGTCGAGACTGGTCTCGCGTTCGTCGAGACGGCTCGGGAGCACGGCGACGAGTGCGGTCCGTTGTCCTGGACGCCGGAGGTTGCCCACCCGTTTCGTGACCGCGCGGGAGACCGGCGCGGGGTCGTGATCGCCGACGCCGTCCTGCACTACGTGCTCGAGGAGGCTGGCAGGCGGTCGCAGCGGACGCTGTTCGTCGAGCTGGACCGCGCGACGATGCCGGTCGCACGCTTGGCCCGCAAGCTCGTCGGCTATATCCGCTACCACGACCACGCCCCAGCCGGAGCAGGTCGGAAGCCGACGTGGCGGGAGCGGTATCCCCGGTTCCCGCGGGTCCTGATTGTCCTGTCCGGTGCCGAGGAGCGCGTGCTCGAGCGCCGGCTCGCAGACCTGCGTGCCCACGCTCAGGCCATGCCCTTGGTGAGCACGGCCGCGGGGCGGGTCGACCTGGTGGTGACGACCTTGCCCCAGCTGGTGGCGCGCGGCCCGCTGGAGCCGGTGGCGATGCCGTTGCTGGGCGATCCGCGGTGGGTGAGCGTGTTCGGCAGGCTGTCATGACCGAGGTCGTGCAGCAGTTCGGGCTGTCACCGCGGCTGCGGCAACGCCGGTTCGCGCTGCTGCCGCTGCGCGGCGAGGGCACGCCGTTCACCGAGCTGCAGGGCCGGCTCCCTGGCGACGCCACCACGCCGGCGGACCTCGCGGACCTGATCTCCTCGATCGCCAGCGTCGGCGTCCTGCAGCCGGTGCTGGTCGAGGAGATCGACGCCGGTGACGGGACGCATCCGGCGATGAAGCTGGCCGCGGGGGAGCGGCGGCTGCGCGCGTGCCGGTGGGGCGCGGTCAACCGGCCGGACAACCCGCACTTCGCCGCGCTGCCCGCCGTGGTCTGCCCAGGCCCGCTGTCGGATGAGGAACGACGGATCTGGCAGCTCGTGGAGAACCTGGCTCGGGAGAGCCTGCGGCCCGGTGAGCTCGCCGCCGCCTTGGTACTCGACCGCTGCGCCGTCCTGCTCGGCAAGCTTCTGGCCGGCGGCCGCGCCGTTCCGGCCGAGGTCTACGCGATCGACGACCCGATCGCCCGCTTCGCCGCGATGGAACGCATCCGCGGCAGCGACAAGAGCTGTGCCGCGCCGTGGGCCGAAGTCCTGACCCGGCTCGGCCTGCAGCTGAGCCCGCGCAAGGCCCGCGAGCTGGTCCGCGCCTTCGCCGAGATGCCCCGCGAGATCGCCGAGGAGATGGACGAGGCGAAGGTGTCGCTGCACACCCGCATCCGGTTCGTCGAACTGCGCCGCGGCCGAGAGCAAGCTGCCGCCGACATCTGGGCCGCAGTGAAGAACACCGGCCGGACCCGGCTGCTGCCCTCCGCCCTCGCCGCCGCCAGCGCTGATGAAGGGCTGAGCGCAGAGCAAGCCCTGGACGAAGCCGAGCGCGTCCAGGAGCAAGCGGACGCTGCTCGCGCCGAAAAGCTACGCACCAAGCCGGGGGCGCAGGTCGCCGCGGTCGACAGCCGGCTCGTTGAGCGCGCTCTGGCCGCCCTGCGCCAGCTGCTTCTCGCCCTGGTCCAGGGTGCCGAGTTGGGGGAGCACGACCGCGGCTCGGTCGCGCTGCTGCTCGACCAGCTCGGCGACGTCATCCACAAGGGAGGGCCCGCGTGAGCACCTTCCTTGGCATGCCGAATGCGCCGGCCGCGCGCTGCGACTGCCGGCGCTGCCCCTGGTACGTCGACGCCGAGCCTGCAGTCGCCATCGCGCCGCTGTGCTCCGGCTGCAACTCCGACTGCTCCTACTGCGGCTGCGCCCGCACCGACTGTCGCGCGTGCCCGATCCGTTGCGGCTCCCGCACCGACATCGACGCCTGGATGCGCGACGTCGGCGGCACTCTGGAATTCGACGACCTCACCGTCAGCACCCCGCTGCCGACGCCGCTACCGGCCTTTATCCCGCAGGTCGACGGCTCCAGCGTCGCCGAGCTCGACGAGGCCGTGCGGTGGCCGGCGTACGCGGTCGGACTGCGGCGGGTGTTTTCTCCTCGCACCCACGAGCTTTACCCGCGCTGGTGCGACGGCCGGTCCGCGGCCGAGGTCTTCGAGGTGCCGGACACCACGCTGACGGTCCTCAGCGGATACGGGGAGGATCCGCTCGTCGAGGCTTTCTGGACCGCCCGGCACCGCGACGACCTCATCGCGCGCATCGCGGCCCTGCAGTTCGGGCTCGTGCTGGCGCCGAACTACTCGATCTACGGCAACTGGCCCCGCGCTGAACACCTGATCAACATGCGCCGCTCGCTGATCATCGCCGCCGAGTTCGCCGCGGCCGGCATCCCGACCGTGCCGAACCTGTACTGGTACCGCCTCGAAGACCTGCGCCGCCAGGCCGACTGGGCCGCCGAGACCGAGCCGGCCGCCGTCGCGGTCAACGTCCAAACCGTGCGGGAGAACAACAACTGGCAGGCCTGGGCGCTGCCCGGCTTGTCCTGGCTGGCCGAGAACCTCCCGCCGGACGTCGTGGTGATCCTGACCGGCCTGTCGCGGCGGGATCGCATCGAGACCGCGCTCGACCTGTTCGGCGACCGGCTCGTCGTGATCAGCCAGAACCCGGCGCAGTACGCCCTGCACGGCGCCCTGATGACCGCCGACGGCCGCCAGGACGTCCACGCCCGCATTCCCGACGCGTTCGCCCGCTCCGTTCGGTTCATGGCCTCGCTGCTTCCCCACGGCACCGTCACCACCCGGGGAGGCACCTGATGTCCCGGCACGTCTGGGTTCTGCTGGGCTGGTCGCCCGAACACGGCGCCGCGGTCACGGTCGTCGGCGTCGTGGGCCTCGAGACGGAGAAGCCGGAGAGCTTCGTCGAATGGATCCCGCGGGAACCCTTCGCCGGACGGATCTGGCGTGAACGACTTGCCGGCGCCGACCCGGCGACGCTGGCCGACCGGATGGCGTTCTGGGCCGAGACGCCGGTTGCCCCGGCCGTGCGGGTGGAGCCGGCCGAAGGAGCACTCGGGGACGTGGTGAGGGCGCAGGTCGACGACGTCCTCGGGGCGGCGAACTGAGCCGGGACCGCCGATGGGGACCAACGCCAAAGCCGGCCACGCCGCCTACACCGTCGCGCCCGCCGGTGCCTTCGCCGAACACCTCGCCGCCGTCTGCGCGAACACCGAGGAGCCCGCGGACGCAGCCGAGGCCGACCTGCAGTTCATCGCCGGCATCGTCGCGGGCGGCGTCGACCCCGACGACCCCTTCGGACCGCCAGCGATCGACCTGCCCGGCGATCCGGTCGAGGGCTATGGCGTGTTCTCCGCCGCGGTCGGCACGGCCCTCGCGGCCGGGAGCCAGCTCTCCGACACGGCTGCCGGGCCTTACCAGGAGCAGCTCCAGGCACTCAGCGCCGAGTACTTGGCAAACCTCGAGCCCGGGCAACTCGCCGAGATTGCCGCCGCATCGGGATTCGAGCATCCGGAGCTGGTCGGGATCGGCGGGCAGGACCCGCATCCCCTGTCCGTGTGGCTCAATCCCTCCGTTCCTGCCGATGCCGAAGCCAAGAAGAAGATCCAGGCCCTCGCACAGGCCCGCCACGACGCCCTCTGCGCCGGCCAGACGATCAACGGCAAAACGCTTGCCGAGTGGGATCTCTCGGCGACCGCCTCGGCGTTGCCCGAGGGGTTCGAGGGGTGGGCGGCGACCGAAGCCGACCTCGCCGAGGTGCAGGGCGACTTCGACGCTGCCGCAGCCGCAGTCGCCAAGCAAGGCGCCGCCGCCGAGCCCGAGCTGGTCGCCGCGCTGGTGCACTGGGAAAACCGGATCGCCACCGCACAGAGCGTCGACCCGGCTCAGGACTTCGGCGTCGCGACCGCGGCGGCCCGTCACCACGTCGACGAGCTCCTGGGAGCCGTCACCCCGCTGCAGCTGAGTGCCGCGGTGGCGACCGGGAAACACGACGGGCACATCGCCGATCCGCAGCTGCAGACTCTCGACGCCCACCAAGTCCTGCAGCTGCTGCGCGCCTCCACGCCGGCTGCCGAACGCCAGGAGATCGCCGGCGTCGTCGCCGAGCGGTCGGCGATGCTGGCGCACTCCGCCACCTGCGCCGCCGAGGCCACCGCCACCCTCGACGCCGGCCCGGTCGACCAGGTGAACGCCGGTGCGCTGGTGCCGCAGCTGCGGGCGATTGCCGAAGTGCACACCGCCGCCGCGGCATGGGACACCTTCGAACCGGCTCCGCTGAACCAGGCGGTTCTGCACGCCGGCCAGGCGAAGGTGCTCGCCTGGGCCGACGGCCAGAAGGTCGGCGACCTGCGGAAGTTCGTCGCCGGCGTCGGCATCGTGACGTCGGCCGAGGCTGCCGCGGCGACCAAGTCGACACTCGGGAAGCTGCTGCAGGGCCACCTGAAGGCCTCGACCGCGACGGTCAGCGCTGTCAAGGGCACACTCAAAGCTCCGGCGAAGCCGGCTCCGGTCCCGAAAGCGTCCCCGGACCCTCCGAAGCGCCTCAGCCGGTTCGGGATGCAGCACGCTCAGCTCGTCGCCGCCCTGCAGCAGGCTTCGGCCGCTCACGCCATCATCCCCAAGGCCTTGGACCCGGCCGTCGTTGCGGCCTGGGACTTCGGGGCGGGCACACCGGCGAATCTCGGCGGCACCCATCCGAAGACCCTCCACACCGGACCGGACGGCACGACGTGGCTGGCCAAGCAGGAAGCAACCCCGCACGCGGGCGCCATCACCCACACTGAGGCCGCGGCTTCCCGGCTCGCCGCCCGCGCCGGCCTTCCCGTCGTCCCGGTCTACGCGACCAAAGTCGATGGCAAACCCGTCAGCGTGCAGCCCCTGCTCACCGGGGCCAAACCGATCGCGGGTACCGCGTCGAGCTGGTCGCAAGCCGACGTCGACGAGATCGTCCGGCTGCACGTCACCAGCTGGGCACTGGGCAACCACGATTCCCACCAGGGCAACGTCCTGCGCACGAATGCCGGCGGGCTCGTGCCCATCGACCAGGGCCAGTCGTTCAAGAACTTCGGCCGCGACAAGCTCAAGCTCGGCTACCGCCCCAGCACCACGGCCGTCTATCACCAGGTCTATGACGCTCACCTGGCAGGCAAACTCGGGCCGGGCGTGCAGGTCAACCCGGCCGCGGCGCACTCGGTCATCCGCCGGCTCGAGTCCGTGCCGGACGCCGAATGGCGCGCCATGCTCCACACCGTCGCCCACGCCGGTGCCGCACAGAAGCTGACGTGGGTCGCGCCGATGCGTGCTCGTGCCGCGAAGGCGAAGGGCATCCCGGAGGCAGCCGTCACCACCGGCCAGATCGCCGAGTCCTTTCTGGACTACGCCGTCGAGCGCAAGAAGACCCTGCGGCGCGACTTCGTGAAGTTCTTCACGGAGGACCTGAAGATTTCTACCGCCACCGCGCTGGCGCACCTCGGCAAGACGTGATGGGCACCAACGCAAAAACCACCCACACCCCGTACGCGATCGCCCCGGCCGGCGGGAGCGACCCCGTCGAAGTCGACGAACAGCCGGCGGTATTCGTCGACGAGCCGATCGCCGCCGAACCGGGGCAACAGCCGGTCACCCCGATCCCGCTGACTCCGGATGTCGGACACGCCTACGGCGAGCCCGTGCTCGTCGGGGGTGCCGATCTGAACGCCTCGACCGCCACGCTGGTCAGCTACCACAGCGCGAACGGTCCGCGTACCGTGCTGCACGCCCGCGTCGACGAAGACGCCGAAGCAAAGCTGCTCGACGCACTCAACATCAGCCCCGGGATGGTGCCGACGCAGGTCGAGCAGCAGGTCACCGGCAGGCTGCCCGTCGACGAGCAACACGACCTGGCCGAGAAAATCATCACCGCGGCCAAGAGCGTCAACCACCACATCGCCAACGGCACCCTTACTGCCGAACAGGGGCCGCCGGCGACGACCGCGAAGAAGATCGACGCTGCGGAAACCGCCGTTCAAGGTCTCGGCGACGCGGCCTCGCCGGTCGAGAAAGCCATGCTCGATCACTACGCCGCCCAGCTCCAGGACGTGCAGCACGCCGTCGCGACCGGAACGCCGGTCGCCCAGGTCAAGCCGTTCCTGCACGAAGGCACTGAGTTGGTCACCGTCATGGTCCCGGCGTCGCCACCCGACGGGGCCGCTGGCGCGGTCGCCGTGCTCCGCGGCGCGACCCGGATCAAGCCGAAACTGGACACCACCACCGGGCAAGCCAGCTGGGACGGGGCCCGCACGACCAACGTCCTCGGCAAGGAGTACGCCATCGACCTCGGTGACGGCTACCAGGCGGTCTACCGGCCTTACGGCGTCAACGACCCGGCGACGACCGAGTACTCGCTGCGTGGACGTCTCGAAGTCATAGCCCCTGCGGGCGAGGGCCACGGCCCTGAACTCGTCGCGCGGCTCGGACAGCTCAACCTGGCCAACCGGCCGATGACCCGGGACGAGGGCGAGTACACCTACCTCACCGCCAATATCACCGCGCAAAGCCTGGAGAAGCGTGCCGAAGTCGCTGCCGCGCACGCCACCGGCCAGCACCTCGAGGAGATGGTCCGGCAGGAGATCTTTCACGAACGCTCCCACGAAGCGGTCGGCATGACCGGCCCGCAGCTGGCCGACTTCGCCAAGAACATCCAGCTCGAAGCCCACACGCGAGCGCTGCCGGCGAAGGTGCAGGTTCTCCGCGAAGCCGTCGCCAAGGCCACGGGTTTCGCCGACGGTGACGCGCTCGCCGCCAGCACTGGCTACGACCCGGCGCCGCGGCGTTCGGCGGGTTGGCTGACCTGGACCCGGTTCGACGTCGGCAACTCCGCGAGCAAGCTCAGCAGCGCGGTCGCCGGCCGATCTCTGGTCCACTCGACCTCGTACACCGGCCTGAAGGCCATGCTGGCTACCGCTGTCCTGGCGTCCACCGAGCGTCGGACGACGATGGGCACCCACGTGGGCGTGGGCCAGAGCGAGGCAGCCGACAAGCTCACTGGCGGCGCGAGCTCCGTCTTCCTGCGCGTTTTGCCGACGTCGTCACTGGATTCCGGACCGAAGCTGATCTGGGACCAACCGGGACGGCTGCTCGCCCGCGCCGACTACTACGGCGCCAACGCCGACACCTACGGAGTGGTCAACCCGGCCAAAGCCGGTCAGTACGCGAAGTCGACCCGCGACCCGTTCAAGATCGCCAAGTTCGCCAACTCGAGCAACGAGGTGATGTTCACCGACGGCATCGACCTCCTCGGCCCGGAAGGCCCGAGCCGCATCCTGTGCAACAACACCTCCCAGCGCGATGAAATCCGGACGATGTTGCAGGCCAAGGGCATCACCGCCATCGCAGGGAAGCCGGTCGAGAAGGTCGTCACCGTATGAGCAGTCCGACTGCCGACCAGCTTTGGACCGCGCTGAACGAGTTGCTCGCCGGCCGCGGTGAAGACGCCACCGACGACCTGCCCGGTGCCGAACTCGTCGTCACCGAGGAGGACCAGGAGGTGTTCCGCGCCGCGCTCGCCCGACACGCTCGCCGGGACCCCGCCGATCCCGCCGTGATCTGGATTCGACCGCTCGTGGCTTTCGCCGGCGCCCAGGATGGCCTCCCGGTGTTCGACCTCTCGATCGTCCGACGGCGTGCCCTGCATGTCACAGCAGTTCAAGCCATCGAACGCGGCCTCGACCTCGAACTGGTCACCGGGCAGCACGCGCGGGTCCAGCCGGCTCGCGGCGCCGAACTCGCGATGCTGCAGGACTTCGACACCTGGATGACCACCCTGTCGCTCGAACAGCGGACCGAGGTCGAAGCGCTCGACAGCGACTGAATCTGTCCCGTCACGTCCGGCCCGTGTCTCTGGCGATACCCGGGCGATGCGGTGGTGACGGACGATGCGACACGACGACGAGGCGCCGGAAATCGCGGCCGTGGAATGGGTCGCCGACCACCTCGAAGCCCACGGCCACCTCCTCGTGCACGGCTCGACGATCGCCGAAGTCATCGGCCGCGTCCAAGCAGTCGATGTCCGCCCGGTCGCGGCACCGCAGGACGTACGGCTGCGGATCCTGCACACCGGCTGGTGGCAGACGGAGACGTGCCACTGCCGGCGCTCACTGGCGTGTTCGAACCACCCGAGGTGGCACTACCACCCGGCCGCGGCCACCGATCGGAACGCCTGGCGAGGCGCCGAAGTGCGGCTCGTGCTCGCGGTGAATCAACCCGACGCGGCGGAGACGTGACTCCTGCGTCCGAACTCGGCTCTGCCACGGAGGAAACCGTGTACGAATACTCCGACGACGAACTCGACCAGGCCGCGACTTCCGCCGCGCAGCGATTCGACCTGGACACCCCGCACGCCCGCGAACTGGTCGACATCGTCGCGACCGCGCTCACCGAAGGCGGCGACGCGATCGACGACGCGGCCTGGGACGTCCAGGACAACGACCCGGGCGTCGCGGGGGAGGACTTCGTCGACGACGTCGCGAACAACCTCGGCTACGACCTCCCCTGACCGTGGATCCGGTACTCGACGACGGCGCCGACCGCTACATCGTCCTGCAGCGCAAGGGCCAGCTGTTCCCCGCGATCTACGCCGCGGCTCACCGGCTTTGCCGGCTGCCCGTCTGGCGGGGACGTGACGCCGTCGATCCCTCACCGGTGCTCGACGCCCTTGAGGACTCGGCGATCCAGGTTGCGTTCTTCTCCGGCGGGGAGATCAATGCGTCGCTGGAGCGGCTGTTGACCGCGGCTCGTGCTGTCGTCGACACGGTCCGGACCATCCAGGCGTCCAGCCGGCCGGGTTTCGGTGGCAACGTCGACGAGCGGCTTCGGCCCGACGACGAGGCCGGTCGTCGGCAACTGGACCATGCGATCACGGGGTTCGTCGAAGCCGCCCGCTCGGACCTGCGCATCGAGGGCAGCTGGCTGCCCGTGCATCCGGCGAGCTGACGGCTACTCGCTGGTGCGGGTCGGTGGCTTGTCGACCAAGTTCACCTTCTTGGTGATGCGGATCGGCGCGTCGACCGGCCCGCGCCAGTGTCCCGCGACCGGCGTCAACCGGCGCAGCGTCCGTCCCGGACCGTAGGCTTGGCGGCGGATGAACGGCGCGACCGGGAACCGGACACCCACCGTCCGTCCCGACGGCTCGCCGCGATGAGCCGATCGCGAAGAGGTCTTTCGGCTCACCGAGACCACCCTGACCGGTGCGGCGCTGTAGCCCGCCCGTTCGGCGCGGACGCGCTGAGTACGGGGGAGGTGCTCTTCGGCGGTCTCGGTCAAGGTGTTCGGCGTGCAGAAGATCCAGCCGGCGTGGACGGTCTGCAGCCACCCGATCGTCGTCTCGGCGGCGCCGATCTGATCGGGACGGATCGCCCGGACGCCCGGGGCGGGCGCCCGTGAGGCCGCCTTCGCGCCCCAAGGCATGTAGAGCTCGTTATCCCAGGTCAGTTCGGCGTTCTGCTGGTGGGCCGTCAGCTCGGCCTCGGCAGCGCTCGCTCCCATCGACCGGGCCAGCCGCTTGATCGCCGCGAAATCGGTGACGCTCCAGAAAGTCACCCAGAGTCCGCCGGTGTCCGAGGAGAGAAGTTCGGTCCCGCCCCAGGAAACGGCGACGATGTCGATGCGCTTGCCGTCCTCTCGAACGTACTCGGCCATCGGCTCGGCGAACAGCATGAAGCCCGTCGGCGCCGGGATGTCCTGCGGCTGGATGTCCCAGTGGTCTCGCAGGCTTGGCGCGGCTTGACGGACCAGGCGGGTGATGTCGGGGGTCACGTAGAACAGCTGCGCTCGGCTGAGCCGCTGATGTTCGTCGGCGAGCAGCAGCCGGGCGCCGAGTCCTGGTTCGGCCACGGGCCTCAATGTCCCGCGGCCACAACGCAGGGAAGCTTCGGCGAAGAGGGTGGCCGGCTCGGTCAGGAGGTAGTCGGCCAGGTGCTCTCGCAGGTCCGGCAGTTGCCGTGGTGTGGGAGGCGACCAGCCAGCCGACTCGGGAGCTGTCATCGGTGCATCGCTCCTTCGAAACCTTGTGTACGAAGTTCTCATGATTTACGTTAGGCAAACCTTGAGAACTAAGTCAACAAGGAATCAAAGGGGAGTTTGAGATGAGCAGGAAGCATCGGCGCAACCGGGGGCCGGCGAGCAAGTCGATCAACGCTGAAGCCCACGCCCTGACAGTCGCCGTCGAGGTCGCCTCGGCCTGGCACAAAGGTGGTGGTCCCGACCGGCCGGAAGTGCCGCTCGGAGTGGTGGCGACCATCGCGGCCGCCGGGTTGCTTGTCGACCGCGCTGACGGTGTGGCCGTGGGAATCCGGCTGGCCACGCCGGCCGGCTTCGTCGACATCGCCCGGCGGATCTGGGCCGTGACTGTCGCTCGCCGTCCGGATCTGCCGTTGTCGGTGTATCCGCTGCTCGGCTGGCTGTTCGCCGACGTCGACGAGCCACTGCTGCAGCGGATCAAGCGGACCGCCGACGCTGCACTGCGCGCCGGCCAACTCGACTTGACCGCGACCGAACGCCGTTTCGACTGCGACCTGCTCGGCCCCGTGCTCGGCGCGCTGCGCTCTCGGACGGCAGCGAAGGTGAACGCGCAGATGTACACCCCTGGTGACATCGCCTGCGCGCTGACCGCCGTCGCCATCGGCGACCTCGAACCTGGGCAGGCGTTCTCCGACGTGACCGTCGGCACCGGCGGGCTCTTCCGGGCGGCCGCGCAGGTTGTCCGCAGCCGCGGATTCGACCCGGCGGACATGCAGTGGTTCGGCGCCGATGTCGACGAACTCGCCATCGCGGCCACCGCGGTCAACAGCCTTCTCTGGGGTCTCGGGCCGCAGGTCTTCCTCTTCGCGGGAGACGTCCTCGTTCACCCGCAGTGGGCGGACGAGGCGTGTCGCAGGCGAGCGCAGTTCCTTGGCGAGGTCGGCAGTCTGGAGGATCAGATCAAGCTGCTGGGCTTCCTGAAGAACCTCTGATCACGGCCGTGCGCCGACGCGCCGCACCGCCGAATCCCGCGATGACCTGGTCGTTCCTGCTAACTTCCCGACGTGGAACACGTCGACCGGCAGATCGCCGATGGCCCGGCCGCGCCGGCCGACACGACCTTCCGCTATGTCGACATGGTGGAAATCGGCACCTGGTTCGACGTCAGCCACCGTGCCGTCGCGAACTGGCGTTCCCGCTACGCCGGCGCGCACCCGTTCCCGGAACCGGACGTGGTCATCGGCCGCACGCCCGGCTGGTCTCCTGACCGCAGGAGCGAGATCGAACAGTGGGAGGCGGGGCGCCCTGGCCAGGGAGCCGGCGGTGGCCGTCCGAGAAAGGCGGACTGACGGCTGTTCACTGCCTGGTGTTCGGGAGGCCGGTCAGTCCGGTGGAGATGTCTGATGGGTGCCACGGTGCGCGGCTCTGATCGTCTTCGATAACCCCTCACACGGCTGGCTGCGGGTCGGGTTTCCAGACCGGCGCGCCGCAGGACCGCTACCTGGCGATCTTCGAGGCCTTGGGGCTGCCGCTGATCTCGGGCACCGCGCGGCGGCGCACCAACCCAGCCTTGTTGATCACGTCCAGCAGCTCGGCGTAAATCGCGTCGCTGCGTCGGCGCCAAGACCACGATCCGAACTCCGGCGCCGGGTTCCACCGGGGCCCCGTTCCGAGTGGCCGAAGGGCCCTTCAGCCGGGGGTTTGTGGCCCTATCCGCTCGCGGCTCGGCGCGATCGGATGTGGATCGCGGTTGTTCCGGACGGGAGGCTTTCGGTGATCGAAGTCGGCGAGTCGACGCCTGGCACGACAGGGGCCTGGATACGACGGGTGCGGAGGTGGGCGGAGCCGGCATTGCTGGTTGTCACCGTGGGCGCGCTGCTTGCAGGTGGGGTGGCGTGGCTGGCGGGTGCGGCTGTGTTCGCCGACGTGTGCTGGGCAGCCGGGACGCTGGTGGCGGTGCTGCCGGCGGTGTGGTGGGTCGTCGCGGCGCTGCGGCGGAAGCAGGCCGGGGTCGATCTGATCGCGGTGCTGGCGTTGGTGGGCACGCTGGCGGTCGGTGAGTACGTCGCCGGGGCGCTGATCGCGGTGATGCTGGCGACCGGGCGTGCGCTGGACGCCGCGGCGGAGCGGCGGGCGTCGCATGATTTGCGGGCGTTGCTGGAACACGCGCCGAAGTCGGCTCGGCGGCGGAGCGGCGACACGGTCACCGTCGTGCCGTTGTCAAAAGTAGTGGTCGGCGATCTGCTGGTCGTCGGCCCTGGCGAGGTCGTTCCGGCCGACGGTGTCGTGGACAGTGGCTTCGCGGTGCTGGACGAGTCGGTGCTGACCGGCGAGCCGCTGCAGGTCGAGCGGTCCGCGGGTGATCCGGTGCGCAGTGGGGTGGTGAACGCCGGGTCGGCGTTCGAGCTGCGGGCCGCGGCCACCGCGGAGGAGAGCACGTACGCGGGCATCGTGCGGCTGGCACGCCAAGCGGGCGCGGAGAGCGCCCCGGTGGTGCGGCTGGCCGACCGGTATGCCGCCTGGTTCCTGCCGTTGTCGCTGGCCGTGGCCGGGTTGGCGTGGCTGGTCAGCGGGTCCGCGGAGCGCGCGGTGGCCGTGCTGGTGGTCGCCACGCCGTGTCCGCTGCTGCTGGCGGCGCCGGTCGCGATCGTGTCGGGGCTGTCCCGCTCCTCCCGTCTTGGGGTGATCATCCGCGGTGGCGGGGCCTTGGAGACGCTGGGGCGCGCGCGGACGCTGGTGATGGACAAGACCGGGACGCTGACCACCGGCCGGCCTGCCGTCGTGGAGATCGCGGCGGCACCCAACTGGCAGCCGGACGAGGTGCTGCGGCTGGCCGCGTCGGTGGATCAGCTGTCCCCGCACGTGCTGGCGGAGGCGATCACGGCCGAAGCCCGCGTGCGGAGCCTGGTGCTGTCGCTGCCCCGTGACGTGGTCGAAGAGCCCGGCCGCGGTGTGCGTGCGACGGTCGAGGGCCGCCGGATCGAGGTCGGCAAGCCGGGAGGGCCGCTCGGCGAGGAGCCGTGGACGGTGGCGGTGCAGAGCCGCGCGCGGCTGGACGGGGCCGCGGTCGCGTGGCTGACAGTCGACGGCGCGGTGGCCGGCGCGGTGCTGTTGCGGGATCCGCTGCGGCGCGACGCTCCTCGTACCCTGCGGCGGCTGCGCGGCGCGGGGTTGCGCAGGCTCGTCATGCTCACCGGGGATCGCCGGGAACCTGCGCAGGAAATCGGCACCGTGCTGGGCTTGGACGAAGTGCGCGCGGACCAGACGCCCGCGGACAAGGTGGCCGCCGTCCGCGAGGAACGTGCGCGTCAGGTGACGGTGATGGTGGGTGACGGCGTCAACGACGCGCCCGCGCTCGCCGCGGCCGACGTGGGCGTGGCCATGGGCGCGCGCGGCTCCACCGCGTCCTCCGAGGCAGCTGACATCGTGCTGACCACCGACCGGCTGGATCGGCTGGCCGACGCGATGGATATCGCCCGCCGGGCGCGCCGCATCGCCGTCCAGAGCGCTATGACCGGCATGGCACTGTCGCTCGCGGCGATGGCGGTCGCCGCCGTGGGCTGGCTGCCACCCGCCGCCGGCGCGTTGCTGCAGGAAGGCATCGACGTCGCGGTCATCCTCAACGCGCTGCGAGCGTTGCGCGGCAAACTCGCCGGCGGGCTCGCGCTCGCCCCGGCCACCGAGCAGCTGCTGCACCGGTTCGCCGCAGAGCACGACGAGCTGCGCGGCATCGTCCCGGCGGTGCGCGACGCCGCCGACCTGCTGGCCGCCGGGCCCACACCGGAGGTCCTGAGCGAACTGCAGCGGGTGCACAAACTGCTGTGCGAGCGGGTGCTGCCGCACGAACGAGCCGAAGAAACCCAGCTCTACCCCGCCCTCGCGGGTCCGCTGGGCGGTCCGGAAGCGACCGCGACGATGAGCCGGGCGCACGCGGAGATCGAACGGCTCACCCACCGGCTGGGCCACCACCTGCAGCTGGCGGGATCCGCCGGCCGGATCGGCCCCGACCAGGTCGACGACCTGCTGTCGGCTCTGTACGGCCTGTTTGCCGTGTTGAGTCTGCACTTCGTCCAGGAGGAAGAGAACTACTTCGCGTTGGCGGCGGAGCCCGAGGAACTGGGGAAGCGGCCATGACTCTCGATCGGGAAGCCCCGGCGGTCCGGGCGGGGGAAGTGTCGTTCGTGGTCGCTGGCTCGCGGTGCGCGGCGGACCTCTACTGGCCACCGGACGCCGGGCGACCCGTGCCATGCGTGGTCATGGGGCACGGTGGAAGCGGGACCAAACGGCTCGGCCTGCCGGGCTATGCGCGGCGGTTCGCCGCCCGGGGCATGGCGGTCCTGGTCTTCGACTACCGGCACTTCGGCGCCAGCGAGGGCAGCCCGCGCCAGCTGATCGACGTTCGCCAGCAACGGGAAGACTACCGCGGTGCCGTCGCCTACGCCCGGACGTTGCCGGGGATCGATCCGGCTCGGATCGCGCTGTGGGGCACGTCGTTGAGCGGAGGGCACGTGCTCGCCGTAGCGGCCGAAGATCCGGCCATCGCGGCGGTGGTGGCACAGGTTCCCGTGCTCGACCGCCGGCGCCGCGGCCGCACCCTTGCCCAGCGGCTCGACCGCGATGTCCTGACTCGCCTGCTGCAGTTCACCGCGGCGGCCGTGCGGGACCTGGTGTGCTGGTGGCGAGGCGAACCGCCGTACCTCGTCCCGGTCGTCGACGAGCCTGGGCGGCTCGCGGCGTTCGTCGAGCCGGAAGCCCGGGCGGTGTTCACCGCGCTCGGTGGTGAGGCCACCGGCTGGCGCAATGCCGTCGCGCCGCGGTTTGTCTTCGCTCTTCCCCGCTACGCCGACGGCACCGCCGAGCGGCTGGCGATGCCGGTGCTGATGTGCCTGGCCGACCACGATCTGGAGGCCTCGAGCCGGTTCGCCGCGAAAGTCGCCGCGAAAGCACCGGTCGCGGAAGTCCGGCACTACCCGGCCGGGCACTTCGACGTCTACGTGCCGCCCTGGTTCGACCGCATCAGCACCGATCAGGCCGAATTTCTCCATGGCCGGCTGTGCACCGAGGCCGGCGCGTCCGTGCCGCCGCCGGAAGTGTCTCGGATGCTTTGCCTACGCACCGGGTCGGGGCGGCCGCTGGTCTTCCTGCCCGGCCTCGGCTCCCACGACCATCCGCCCCGGGCGTTGGACCGGTGGTTCCAGACCCGGCAGGTCAAGCCGCTGGCCCGCGGCCGCGAAGTCTGGTGGGTCGCCCGCCGCACCGATGGCCTTGCCAAGACCACGATCGCCGAGCTCGCCCGCGAACACGCCGCGGCCCTGCGGTGGTGGTTCGGCCGCCCGGTTGACGTCGTCGGGGTCTCCACCGGCGGCAGCATCGCCTTACAGCTGGCGGCAGACCACCCCGATGTGGTGCGGCGGCTGGTCGTCGTCTCGGCCGCCTACCGCCTCGGCGACTTCGGCCGCACCACTCAGCGCCGGGCCGCGAAATGGCTCCGCCTGCACCGGCCACGCCGCGCCGGCGCGGCGATGATGTCGATCCTCGGCGCCGCTCCCGGCACCCGGCACGTCATGCGGGCACTGGGCTGGCTGCTCGGCCCGCTGATCGCTCCCGCCGATCATGGGCTGCTGGCCACGATCGATGCCGAAGACGACTTCGACCTCCGGCTCCGGCTGCCGGAGATCACCGTGCCCACCCTCATCGTCGGCGGCGACCAGGATGCCTGCTACGGCAAGGAACTCTTCCAGCAGACGGCCGCGGAGATCCCTGGTGCCCGGCTGATCCTTTACCCCGGCCACGGCCACCTCGGAATCCAACCTGGACAGCTGACCGACGACATTCGCAGCTTCCTCGACGGCGAAGGCCCTTCGCCCAGGTGACAGACTCCTCTAGGCCGCTGTGCCTGCGGATTCGAAACTGGACCCGTACCGGAGGAGGTCTCATGTCCGCAACTGTGCAGCGACCGCGGCGTCACACCACGCGTCGGGTCGGCTACCTGGTGGCCGCTGTGGTCGATGTCGTGCTGCTCGTGCTGATCAACGTGGAGCCGGGCTGGCAGGCCGCGCCGGTGCTGACCGACGCGGCCGCTGGTGTGGTGGTGGTCGTGGACATTTCGCTGGCCATCGCCCTGGCCGTCAACTTGCTCTGCGTCTTCTTTGCACGGCCGTGGTTGGCCAGATCCGGTGAAGTGGTGAGCACGGCCGCCGGCCTGGCCGCGGTGAGCACGGTGCTGGCTGTGTTCCCCTTCCGCTTCGGCGATCCGGCTGTCGACTGGGCGGCCGTCATGCGCGGCGGATTGACTTCGGTTGTGGCGGTGGTGTCCATCGCGCTGGTGGTCCAGCTCGTCAAACTCGTACTGGCGGTCCGCTTTCGCCGGGCCCACGGTCGCTGGGAGTGAGCTGGGTACGGCGGCGTCGTAGTGCTTTGCGGAGCTCTTCGAACGCGAGCGCGGTGGCGGCCAGTGCGGTGGCGACAGCCCAGTCGGCCGCGGTGAGGGCGGTCGTGCCGACCAGCGCCTGTGCTGCGGGAACGTGGACCGCGCAGATCTGCAGGACCAGCACGGCGGCGAGGGCGGCCCAGAGGCGCCAGTTCCGTAGCAGCAGCGGGCCGAACACCGTGGCGTTTTCGTCGCGGACGTTGAAGAGGTTGAACACCTGGTAGAGCACGAAGGTCGTGAAGGCCAGGGTTTGCGCGGTGTCGGTGCCGCGGTCGAGGCCGAGCCGGTAGGCGGAGAGGGTGCCGGCGGTCATGAGGAGGCCGGTGCCGGCGATGCGGGCGAGGCGGCGTCCGGTGAGGATGTGCGCGCCCGGGGGCCGGGGTGGTTCGTGCATGACGGCGCGGCGGGCGGGTTCGAGGCCGAGGGCCAGTGCCGGTGGTCCGTCGGCGATGACGTTGACCCACAACAACATCAGCGGGGTGAGTATCGCGGGTTCGGACAGGAAGAGCACGGATCCGGCGACCATGGTGAGGATCGCGGCGAGGTTGGTGTTGATCTGGAAGCGGACGAACTTGACGATGTTGTCGTAGATGGTGCGGCCTTGGCGGACGGCGCCGACGATGGTGGCGAAGTTGTCGTCGGTGAGGACCATCGCGGCGGCCTCTTTGGACACGTCGGTGCCGGTGATGCCCATGGCCACGCCGATGTCGGCGCCTTTGAGGGCGGGCGCGTCGTTGACGCCGTCGCCGGTCATGGCGACGGTTTCGTGGTGGCGTTGCAGGGTCTGCACGATGCGGATCTTGTGTTCGGGGGCGACGCGGGCGAACACGCCAACGCCGGGTGCCTCCCGCTCGAGGGCGCTGTCGTCGAGCCGGTCGATGTCCTTGCCGGTGATGCCGCGGCCGGTGATGCCGAGGGCGCGGGCGATCGAGGTGGCGGTGGCGAGGTGGTCGCCGGTGATCATCTTGACGTCGATGCCGGCGGTGTGGCACTCGGCGACCGCGGCGGCGGCTTCGGGGCGGGGCGGGTCGAGGATGCCGACGAGGCCGACGAGGACAAGCTGCTCGGGTAGGAGCGGGGTTTCGGTGGCGTCGATGCCGGGCTGCTCGGCGACGGCGATGGCCAGCACGCGTTCGCCGCGGCCGGCGAGCTCCTCGAGCACCGCGGAGATCTCGCGGTATCGCTGCGCGTCGAGCGGGCGGTCGCCGCCGGTGCAGCGGACGTGGGTGGCGCGGCGGAGCAGGACGTCCGGGGCGCCCTTGACGCACACCCGTACGCAGGATCCGGTGCGGTGGAAGGTGGCCATGTACTTGCGGCCGGAGTCGAACGGGATCTCGGCGACGCGCGGGGTGGCCTGGCGCAGTGCGGTGACGTCCACTCCGGCTTTGCCGGCGAGGGTGACCAGGGCACCCTCGGTGGGGTCGCCCACGAGCGTGCCGTCGCGGACGACGGAGTCGTTGCACAGGGCGGCGGGCGCCAGCACGTCGCGCAGGTCGGGAGCCGGGCTTCCGTCTTCGGCTGCGATCGTCCCGTCGGGCCGGTAGCCCTCGCCGCTGATGCGGTAGCGGCGGCCGGCGTGCCACAGCGAGCGGGCGGTCATCTGGTTGAGGGTGAGCGTGCCGGTCTTGTCGGTGCAGATCACCGTGGTCGAGCCGAGGGTCTCGACCGCGGTGAGGCGTTTGACGATGGCCCGCCGTCGGGCCATGCGGCGCATGCCCAGCGCGAGCGTGACCGTGACGACCGCGGGCAGCCCTTCCGGGATGGCCGCCACGCCGAGCGCGACGGCGAGGGTGATGACCTCGCCGAGGCCGCTGCCGGTGAGGAACTGGATCACCGCGACTCCGGCGACCGCGATCCCGGCGAGGTAGGCCAGCCGCACCCCGAGCTTGTCCAGCTGCCGCTGCAGTGGGGTGCGGACGGCTTCGGTCCGTTGCAGCAGACCGGCGACCTTGCCGATCTCGGTGGCCATGCCGGTCGCGGTGACCAGCAGTTCGCCGCGGCCGCGGGTGACGATGCTGGTCATGTGGGCCATGCAGGCGCGGTCGGGCAGGCCGACATCGGCGGGCAGGGCTTCGCTGGTCTTGGTGACCGGGACCGACTCGCCGGTCAGGCCGGACTCGTCGGTCTCCAAGGTGACTTGGTCCAGCACTCGCCCGTCGGCGGGGATCCGGTCCCCGGCCTCGACCAGCACGACGTCACCAGGCACCAGATCGGCGGCCGGTACGTCGACGACCCGCCCGCCACGCCGGACCCGCGCGGACGGGCTCAACATCTCCCGCAGGGCCGCCACGGCACGGTCGGCGCGCCGTTCTTGGAAGAACCCCAGCACGCCGTTGAGGCCCACGACGACCCCGATGACCAGGGCCTCCCGGAAGGAGCGTTCGACTACGCCGGCCAGCGCGGCGGCGAGCACCAGCACCACGTTCAGCGGATTGGCGACCTGGGCGACGAGTGCCTGCCACCAGGGCCTGGCCGGCGGCTCGGCCAGCCGGTTCGACCCGATCTCAGCGAGACGGTGGGCGGCTTCCACATCGTCCAGACCACCGGCGGGGTCCACGTGCAGCCGGGACGCCAGCTCGGCGATTTCCAGTCGCCACGGCTGCGAAACGGAGGGGGACGCAGTCCGGTTGCCGGTCAGGACGGGTCCTCCTCCTTCGCTGGGTTCCCGGTCAGCCGGTTGAGGTGAGCCGGCCGATGGCCTGGTCATGGCCGGGGCGGCGGAACGACGGCCACCGGGCAGGCGGCGTGGTAGATGAGGGCATGGCTCGTGGAACCCAGGAGCAGGCCGCGGAAGCCACCCCGGCCGCGGGAGCCGACCACGACCAGCTGGGCGTTCTCGGCCTGTTCGAGCAGGGTGTGCGCGGGCCGGTGCCGGGCGACGACGACCTCCACCGGCACGTCCGGGTGCTCGGCCCGGGCCGGGACGAGCCACTCGCCGACCAGCGCACGGTGCTCGCGCTCGATCGCGTTCCAGGCCTCGTCCACGCCGATCTCGCCCAGTGGCATGTCCAGCCAGGTGTGCACCGCGACCAGCGGCACCCCGCGCGAGGCGGCGGCGCGGAAGGCGAACGGGATCGCCGCCGCGCTGGTGGGTGACCCGTCCACGCCGACGACCACCGGCCCGTCTTCTCGCGGTTCGGTCCGGGCGTCGGCGCCGCGGACCACCACGATCGGGCAGTGGCCGTAGGTGGCCACCGCCACCGCGATCGACCCCACCACCAAGCCGGTGAACCCGCCCAGGCCCCGTGACCCCAGTACGACGAGCTCCGCCGACGCCGAGCGGGCGATCAGCTGCTCGGCCGCCCAGCCGCGGACCAGGTCCGTGCTCATCCGCACGTCCGGTGCGGCCTTCTGCGCCACCGATTCCGCCGCATCGAGCCATTCGCGGCCGTACTCGAGCTGCGCGCGGTGGTAGGCGGGCACCAGGCCTTCCGCGTACGGCACGGCCACCGGCACCAGCGCGCACGCGTGGACGATCACCAGTGGCAGGTCCCGCCGGACCGCCTCCTGGGCGGCCCAGCTCACCGCGTGGGTCGCGGCGGTCGAACCGTCCACCCCCACCACGATCGGCCGAACGCCTGCTTCCACCATTTGTCACTCCCTCTGAGATGTCCTGATCAAACGACTACCCGCCCCTGCGGGAAGCCACACGGCAGTCACACCCCGCTCGAGCGAGCGGGGCTGCGCGACCGCGGTACCTACGCGCTGAGCTGGTCCGGTTCCAGCAGGACGTCGGCCAGTGATCGTCGCGGGGTCCACGCCACCGGCTTGCCATGGCCCAGGCGCAGGACGATCTGCGGCCACAGCCCGCCGCCGAGCAGGTCGCGCAGCTCGGCACGGACGGAGGCGACTTCGACCGGCTGGGAGATGAACGACGCGTCGAGCCCGGCGGCGGTCGCGGTCAGCAGCACGCGCTGCATGGCTTGACCGGCCCGGATCCGGTCGAGCCGGGTGTCGTCGAAGGAGCCGATGACCACGACCAGCGGGTCGGATTCGTCGATCCGGCCGCGCCGGGGCGAGGGCTCGGTCCCGAAGTCCCGCAGGATCCAGCCGCCGTCGTCGGCGGGCATCGCGCCGGCGGCGTAGTCGGGGACGCCGTCGCGGCTGCGGCGGTCGCGGCCGGTCCAGTACCGCCACTCGGCGAGGAACGCGGGGTTGGCGACCTGGGCGTGGTGGCTCTTGTTGACCAGTTCCCGCAAGCGGTCCAGCTGGACGGCGTCCAGCCGCGGCAGCCAGGCCTGCTCGATCTCGGCGGCGTGCCGCAGCTTGGTGACCACGGTGGCCGGGATGGCGGCCTGCTCGAACGGCGTGCGGTTGGTGTGCCGGCGCGGGATCGCGTCGGCCAGCTCGACCAGCCGCGGGTCGGGTTTGCGGGCGGCGAAGGGCCGGACCACGGCCAGCAGCGTCGGCTCGTCACGCCGGGGGAGCAGCGTCGTGGCCGGGTGGGCGCCCAGCGCGTGGATCGCGGTGCGCAGGTTGAACAGCGCGGCCCCGCAGGACAGCAGCAGCTCACGCCGGTCGGCGTCGACGACCGGAAGCGCCCGCTCGGTGTCCGCGTGCAGCTCGAGCCCCACGGGGGTGCAGCGGAACCGCCAGGGCTGCGTGTTGTGCGTCGACGGGGCCAGCACCGCGGCACCGATCACGGATTTCACCTGGTCGGAGTCCAGCAGGCCGACCGGCGTGATGGCTGAAGTCATGTCTCCCCCCATGCCGCGGGCGCGGCACGCTGTGGATCGGAAGGCTCGGCCCGAGGATCTCCCGGGCGGACCGGGCTCCGAAAGAGCACAAGGTCACCAGCAGCGAGCCTCTGGGGTCGGTGGAGCCTTTGGTCCTTCGGGCAAGGGACCTGTGGTTCTGGGTGGACTCGCACAGGGCGAAGATGATCAGGGCATGCAGATCCACATCAGCACCGACAAGAACGTGCACGGCAGTGACGCCCTGATGCGACGCGTCGAGCAGGAGCTCGAGTCCGCATTCTCCCGCTCCTCCGAGCGAATCACCCGTCTGGAAGCCCACCTCGGTGACGAAATCGCCGCTCGCGCTGCCGGGCTGGATCGGCGGTGCGTGCTCGAAGCGCGCCTGGCCGGGCACGGGGTTGTTTCGGTGACCCATCACGCCGGTTCGGTGACCGACGCCTGCCACGGCGCCATCCGCAAGCTCGAAAGCGTGCTGGAGAGCAAGTTCGGCCGGCTATACCAGCACAAGGGCGGGGAGTCCATCCGGCACCTGGACGTACCGGCCGACCCGGCCCAGACCGTTACACCGGCGGTCGGCGCACACTGACGCCACCCACCGGAAACGCGGGCGAAGCGGCGTTTCCGGCGAGGACCAACAGCTCCTCCGAATGAGGACCTACGGCACCCGGCGGTGGACCGTTGTGCAGTGTCCGGCACGGTTCCGAACCGGTGGGATGGAGCAGGCCGAGGACCGAACTCACGGCCCGACGGCCGCCGCAAGGCACAGGCTACTTCGGACACCGACGTGGAGATGACGATGCACAAGTACGTGTACGACTTCGCCGAGGGCAACCGCGCCATGGCGGACCTGCTCGGGGGCAAGGGTGCCAACCTCGCCGAGATGACCGTGATGGGCCTGCCGGTGCCGCCGGGGTTCACGATCACCACCGAAGCGTGCCGGGCGTACCTGGTCGCCGGTGCACCACCCGAGGGGCTGGCCGAGGAGGTGGCGGAGCACCTGCACACGCTGGAGCGCGCGATGGGCCGCAAGCTCGGCCAGGTGGACGAGCCGCTGCTCGTTTCGGTCCGCTCCGGAGCGCGGTTCTCGATGCCGGGGATGATGGACACCGTCCTCGACATCGGGCTGACCGACGAATCGGTGACCGGGCTCGCCGCGTGGTCGGGGGATGAGCGGCTGGCGTGGGACTCCTACCGGCGACTGGTGCAGATGTTCGGCACGACCGTGCTCGGCGTCGACGCCGCCCACTTCGCCGGCGCGTTGCGGGCCGCGAAGCAGGCCAAGGGCGTCACCGGTGACCTCGGCCTGGACGCGGCCGACCTGCGCGCGCTGACCGCCACGTTCAAGGACATCGTTCACGAACAGGCGGGCCGGGAGTTCCCGCAGGACCCGCGCGAGCAGCTGAACCTCGCGATCAACTCGGTGTTCGAGTCGTGGAACACCGACCGCGCCCACGTGTACCGCCGCGCCGAGCACATCCCCGAAGACCTGGGCACCGCGGTAAACGTGTGTGCAATGGTGTTCGGCAACCTCGGCGAGAACTCCGGCACAGGTGTCGCGTTCACCCGTGACCCCGCCACCGGGGCGCCCGGCGTCTACGGCGACTACCTGGCCGACGCCCAGGGCGAGGACGTCGTGGCCGGCATCCGCAACACCCTGCCCCTGCACCGGCTCGCCGACCTGCAGCCCCGTGCCTACGAGCAGCTCCTGGGAATCATGCGGACGCTGGAGGAACACTACCGGGACCTGTGCGACATCGAGTTCACCATCGAACGCGGCCGGCTGTGGATGCTGCAGACCCGGGTCGGCAAGCGCACCGCGGCCGCCGCGTTCCGCATCGCCGAGGCCCTGCGCGAAGAAGGTGTGATCGACGCCGACGAGGCGCTGCGGCGGGTCACCGGCGCGCAGCTGGCGCAACTGATGTTCCCCCGCTTCGCCGACACCGCCACCGCGCCCGTCGCCACCGGCGTGGCGGCGTCCCCGGGCGCGGCGGTCGGTGAAGCGGTGTTCGACTCGGCCACCGCGGTCCGCCGGGCGGAGGAAGGCGCCGCCGTCATCCTGGTCCGGCGGGAAACCAATCCCGACGACCTCGACGGACTGATCCACGCCCGGGGCGTGCTCACCAGCCGCGGCGGCAAGACGTCCCACGCCGCCGTCGTCGCCCGCGGGCTGGGGCGCACGTGCGTGTGCGGCGCCGAGTCCTTGGACGTCGATGTGGCGAACCGCCGGTTCACGACCGCGGACGGCACGGTGGTCGCCGAGGGCGACGTGATTTCCATCGACGGCACCGCGGGCGAGGTGTATCTCGGCGAGCTGGCCGTGGTGCCGTCCCCGGTCGTCGACTACTTCGAAGGCCGCCGCGAGCCCGGAACCGATGCGCTGTTGCGGGCGGTCGACCGGATCACCACGCACGCCGACACCCGGCGGCGGCTGGAGGTCCGGGCGAACGCCGACACGCCGCAGGACACGCAACGGGCCCGCCGTCTCGGCGCGACCGGGGTCGGACTGTGCCGCACGGAGCACATGTTCCTCGGCGACCGCCGGGTGCTGGTCGAACGGCTGATCCTGGCCGGGACCGACGCCGAGCGCGAGTCCGCGCTCGCGGCGCTGCTCCCGTTGCAACGAGCGGACTTCGTGCGGATTCTCGAGGAGATGGACGGGCTGCCGGTCACGATCCGGCTGCTGGACCCGCCGTTGCACGAGTTCCTGCCCGACCGCACGGCGCTGACCGCCGAAGTGGCGGTGGCCAAGGCACTCGGCCGGCGGGGTGCGCCGGAAGACCTGCTGCGCGCGGTCGACCGGCTGCACGAAGAGAACCCGATGCTCGGCACCCGCGGAGTCCGGCTCGGGCTGGTCGTGCCCGGTCTCTACGAGATGCAGGTGCGTGCCATCGCCGAAGCCGCCGCGACCCGGGTGCGTGCGGGCGGTGCCCCGCGCGTGGAGATCATGATCCCGCTGGTCGGCGACGTGCGGGAGCTGGACATAATGGCCGGCCGCGCCCGGCGGATCCTCGACGAGATCACCGCCGAAACGGGATTCCCGTACGAGATCGGCACAATGATCGAGCTGCCCCGGGCCGCAGTGACCGCAGGGCGGATCGCCGGGTCGGCGGAGTTCTTCTCCTTCGGCACCAACGACCTGACCCAGACGGTGTGGGGCTTCTCGCGGGACGACGTCGAGGCGTCGTTCTTCCCCACCTACCTCGCCGAGGGCATCTTCGGCGTGTCCCCATTCGAGACGATCGACCGCGACGGCGTCGGCAAGCTCATCGCCGGCGCCGTGGAAGCGGGCCGGGCCACCCGCCCGGGCCTGGTCATGGGGGTGTGCGGCGAACACGGCGGCGACCCCGCGTCGATCGGGTTCTTCCACGAGGCGGGCCTCGACTACGTGTCCTGCTCGCCCTTCCGAGTGCCGGTCGCCCGCCTCGAAGCCGGACGCGCCGCCGTCGGCCAGGCCGACAGCGCCGTCGACAACCGATAGGAGACGAAGGCGCCGCGGCGTCCCGTTCCCCGAGGGACTTTGGGGTATCCACAGAGGACTTTGGTCCCTGTCGGGCGGGGCGGGTGCCGCGGTCGACTGTCGCGTGCGACGAACGGACAGACAGGAGCGCCCGTGACGGCCACGAGACCCGGCCCGATTGCCATCCGACCGCAGGCGGGACGCGAACGCGTCAAGGGTGCGTGGCTGCTGCAGCTGCTGCGCACCACCGACCACAAACAGATCGGCGTGATGTACCTGGTCACGACGTTCGCGTTCTTCCTCATCGGGGGAGCGATGGCGATGCTGATCCGCTCCGAGCTCGCGCGACCGGGACTGCAGTTCCTTTCACAGGAGCAGTACAACCAGCTGTTCACCATGCACGGCACGGTGATGCTGCTGCTGTACGCGACGCCGAGCGTGTTCGGCTTCGCCAACTTCGTGCTCCCGCTGCAGATCGGCTCGCCGGACGTCGCGTTCCCGCGGCTGAACGCGTTCTCGTTCTGGCTGTTCCTGTTCGGCGGCCTGATCATGCTGAGCGGGTTCTTGACCCCGGGTGGCGCCGCCGACTTCGGCTGGTTCGCCTACACCCCGCTCTCGGACGCCATCCACTCACCCGGCGTCGGCGCCAACCTCTGGATCGTCGGGGTGGCCGTCGGCGGCCTCGGCACCATTCTCGGCGCGGTCAACATGGTCACCACCGTGGTGTGCCTGCGCGCGCCGGGCATGACGATGTGGCGGATGCCGATCTTCACCTGGAACATCCTGGTCACCAGCATTCTCGTGCTGATCGTGTTCCCGATCCTCACCGCCGCCGGGTTCGGCCTGCTCGCCGACCGATTGATCGGAGCGCACGTGTTCGACCCAGCCAACGGTGGCGCGGTCCTGTGGCAGCACCTGTTCTGGTTCTTCGGCCACCCCGAGGTCTACATCCTGGCCCTGCCGTTCTTCGGGGTGGTCTCCGAGATCCTGCCGGTGTTCTCCCGGAAACCGCTGTTCGGCTACCGCGGCCTGGTCTGGGCGACGCTGTCCATCGCGGCCCTGTCGGTCGCGGTGTGGGCACACCACATGTACGCCACGGGCGCCGTGCTGCTGCCGTTCTTCTCCTTCATGACCTTCCTGGTGGCCGTGCCCACCGGGGTCAAGTTCTTCAACTGGATCGGCACGATGTGGAAGGGGCAGCTGACGTTCGAGTCACCGATGCTGTTCTCCGTCGGCTTCCTGGTGACGTTCCTCTTCGGTGGCCTGACCGGTGTGCTGCTCGCGGCGCCGGCGATCGACTTCCACGTGTCGGACAGCTACTTCGTCGTCGCGCACTTCCACTACGTGCTCTACGGCACGATCGTGTTCGCCACCTTCGCCGGCATCTACTTCTGGTTCCCGAAGATCACCGGCCGGATGATGGACGAGAAGCTCGGCAAGTGGCACTTCTGGACCACGTTCATCGGCTTCCACGGCACGTTCCTCGTCCAGCACTGGCTGGGCGCGGAGGGCATGCCCCGCCGGTACGCGGACTACCTCACCAGCGACGGGTTCACCACGCTGAACACGATCTCGACGGTCGGGGCGTACCTGCTCGGCGCTTCGGTGCTGCCGTTCGTCTGGAACGTGGTCAAGAGCTACCGCTACGGCGAGATCGTCACGGTGGACGACCCGTGGGGCTACGGCAACTCGCTCGAGTGGGCGACGTCCTGCCCGCCGCCGCGGCACAACTTCACCGAGCTGCCCCGGATCCGCTCCGAGCGGCCTGCGTTCGAGCTGCACTACCCACACATGATCGAACGCCTTCGCCGCGAGGGCGAGATCACCCTCACCGGCAAACCGAAAACCCATGCGACCGGTGAAGATCCACCGCTCCTCCCCCGCGGATCGATGACCGATTTGTTACCACTGCAGAAAGGCAGACTGTGTCGCGCACGCTCAATCTGGACGTGGACGTCTCAGGTGACGTCATCCCGGCCGCCCGGGAGTTCGTCCGCCGCCGGATCGGCGCTGTGCTCCGGCGGGTGCCGGGGCAGGTCGAATCGGCGAAGCTCAAGCTCACGGTGTACCGGAAACCGGCTGTGCCGCGGCCCGCGCTCGTGGAGGCGAACCTCGTCGTCGACGGGCGGCCGTTGCGGGCCCAGCTGCCCGGCGTGTTCTTCCAGGAGGCGGCCACGCTGCTCCGGAGACGGCTCGGTGAACAGCTGGCGCGGCTGCAGAACCCCAGCGTGCCGAGGCCGTGGTCCTCATCGACCGGCGAGCCGCCAGCGCTTCCGCGGCCGGCTGGGCAGCGGGCAATCGTGCGCCGCAAACGGTGTCCGCTGAGGACGTGCCGCCCGGACGAAGCAGCACTGACGATGGACCTGATGGACTACCGCGTCCACCTCTTCGTCGACGCCGACACCGGCGAGGACGCGGTGGTCTACCGCGGCGGTCCGACAGGGTACCGGCTCGCCCGGCTGGCCGGTCTGGCCCCGCCGGCCGGGACCGTCACGACGCCGTGGGTCGTCAACGTCCACCCGGTGCCCCGGCTGACCCTCGAGGCGGCCGTCGAGCGGCTCGACGCCCTCGAGCTGCCGTTCCTGTTCTTCCGGGACGCCGGCACCGACCGCGGCGCCGTGCTCTACCAGCGCTACGACGGGCATTACGGGCTCGTCACCGCGGCATGACCGGCACGCGTCGCGTCGCGGTCGTCGGCGGCGGGATCTCCGGGCTGGCCACGGCTTACTTCCTTCGGCAGCGTCGCGATCCACCCGAGGTCCTCCTCATCGAGGCCGACCATCGGCTGGGCGGCAAGATCCGCACGCACGACGTCGAGGGCCTGCCGGTCGACACCGGACCGGACGGGTTCCTGATCCGGGCGCCCCGGATGCGGGCGCTGGTCGACGAACTCGGTCTGTCGCCCGCGCTGGCGGCCCCCGCCACCGCCCGGTCCTACCTGTGGAGCCGGGAGGCCTTGCGGCCGCTGCCCTCCGGCGCGGCGTTCGGTATCCCTCGCCGGGTACTGCCACTGCTGCGCTCCCGCCTGCTGTCCCCGGTCGGGCTGGCCCGCGCCGGGCTGGACCTCGTGCTGCCGGCCACGGAGCTGCCCGGCGACCCGTCGGTCGCCGAAGTGGTGCGGCCCCGGTTCGGTACGCAGCTGCTGGACCGGCTGGTCGGTCCTCTGGTCGGCGGGGTGTACGCCGGACAGCCGGACAGGCTGAGCGCACGCAGCGCGACCCCGGACGTCGCCGCGCTGGCCCGCCGGTCCCGCAGCCTCTACCTGGGACTGCGACGCACCGCCAGCCCGGCTTCGGGGCCGGCTTTCATGACCGTCGACGGTGGCCTGGGCCGCCTGGTGGACGCGCTGGCCGACCGGCTCGCCGACATCCGCCTCGGCAGCCGGGTGAGCAGGATCGACCGCGGAACCGGCGGCTACCGCCTCCGGTTCGCCGTGGGCAACCCGGAAGACGTCAACGCGGTGGTCCTCGCGGTGCCGGCGTTCACGGCCGCAGACCTGCTCGCGCCCCTGAGCCCGGAAGCTGCCCTCGCCCTGGGCGAAATTCCCTACGCCGACGTCGCGAGCGTGACCCTGGCTTACCCGCGTGCCGCGCTGCGGCGTCCGCTCGACGGCACCGGTTTCCTCACTCCCGCCGGTGAAGGACGGCTCATCGTGGGCTGCACCTGGTTGCCGGCGAAGTGGGCGCACCTCGACGATTCGGCGGTCGTGCTCCTCCGATGCCTGGTCGGCCGTCACGGCGACACCCGCTGGCGCGACCTCGACGACGACACGCTCGCTGCGCGGGTCCACCGGGAACTGGCCGAAGCGATGGACTTGACCGCGGGACCTGAGCGGGTGCACATCCAGCGCTGGCCGGCGGCGTTGCCCCAGTACACCATCGGCCACCAGGACCGGCTCGATCGGATCGACGCCGGATTGCGCTCCTTGCCGGGGATCCACGTGACCGGGGCCGCGTACCACGGCGTCGGTTTGGCCGCGTGCGTTACTCAGGCCGAGCAGGTGGCGGCGGAGGTGTTTGCGGCTACCTGCGAACACGCCGTGGCAGCGGACGGCGCCGCCGACGCCCACTAGGAGCACAAGGGCCGGCGGCAGAGGACCAAAGGCCCGCATTTTTCAACCGGCCTTCCCTGTGCCATCGCGATCAAGCAGACGATCGTGGTGGGAGAACGAGAAAAGGGAAGGTGGGTGCGTGATGGCAGCACCGGTGGCCGGTCCGATGACCCGGACCGACGCGTGGTCCGGGTTCCACGGCCAGAGCTGGCGCGAGGACATCGACGTCCGGCAGTTCGTGCAAGACAACTACACGCCTTACGAGGGCGGGGCGGAGTTCCTGGCCGGCCCGACCGACCGCACCACAAAGTTGTGGGTGACGCTGACCGAGTTGTTCGCCGAAGAGCGCCGCCGCGGAATCCTCGACGTCGACTTCCGCACGCCGTCATCGATCACCGCGCACGCCCCGGGGTACATCGACCGGGACCTGGAGCTGATCGTCGGGTTGCAGACCGACGCACCGCTCAAGCGCGCGATCATGCCGACCGGCGGGTTGCGCATGGTGGAAGCGGGGCTCGCGGCCTACGGCTACGAGCTGGACCCGGCGGTCAAGGAGATCTTCACCCGGTACCGCAAGACGCACAACGACGGCGTGTTCGACGCCTACACCGCCGAGATTCTGCGGGCCCGGCGTGCGGGGATCATCACCGGGCTGCCGGACGCCTACGGGCGCGGGCGGATCATCGGCGACTACCGCCGGGTCGCGCTCTACGGGGTGGACCGGCTGGTCGAGGCGAAGCGGGCCGAGCGTGCCGCGCTGGACGCGGTGCTCTCGACCGAGGCGGTCATCCGGGACCGTGAGGAGCTGGCCGAGCAGATCCGCGCGCTCGACGAGCTGCGGGAGATGGCCGCGTCCTACGGGGACGACATCTCGCGCCCGGCCGCCACCGCACGCGAGGCGGTGCAGTGGCTCTACTACGCCTATCTCGCGGCGACCAAGGAGCTTCCTGCGCACCCCGGCCTACGACGAGCTGTTCTCCGGCGACCCCACCTGGGTCACCGAGGCGATCGGCGGCATCGGCGAGGACCGGCGGCCGCTGGTCACGAAGACCAGCTTCCGGTTCCTGCAGACGCTTTACAACCTCGGCCCCGCCCCGGAACCCAACCTGACGGTGCTGTGGTCGCCCCGGCTGCCGGCGGGCTTCAAGCGGTTTTGCGCGCAGGTGTCGATCGACACCAGCTCCATCCAGTACGAGAGCGACGACCTGCTCCGGCCCCGGTTCGGCGACGACACCGCGATCGCGTGCTGCGTGTCGGCGATGCGGGTCGGCAAGCAGATGCAGTTCTTCGGCGCCCGGGTCAACCTGGCCAAAGCACTGCTGTACGCCATCAACGGCGGGCGCGACGAGCTGACCGGCGAGCAGGTCGCCCCCGCGTTCGCTCCACTGTCCGGGGACTACCTGGACTACGCGCAGCTGCGGGCGGCGTTGGACCGGATGACCGACTGGCTCGCCCGTACCTATGTGGACGCGTTGAACATCATCCACTACATGCACGACAAGTACGCCTACGAGCGACTCGAGATGGCGCTGCACGACTACCCGGTGCAGCGGCTGCTGGGGTGTGGCATCGCCGGTCTGTCGGTCGTCGCCGACAGCTTGTCCGCGGTGAAGCACGCCCGGGTACGGGTGATCCGGGACGAGACCGGGCTCGCCGTCGACTACGCCGTCGAAGGCGAATTCCCACGTTACGGCAACAACGACGACCGCGCCGACTCGATCGCCGTCGAGCTGGTCGAGGACTTCATGACCAAGGTCCGCCGCTACCCGGCCTACCGCGACGCCGTCCACAGCCAGTCGGTACTCACCATCACCTCCAACGTGGTGTACGGCAAGCACACCGGCAACACCCCCGATGGCCGCCGGGCCGGCGAGCCGTTCGCGCCGGGGGCCAACCCGATGAACGGCCGGGACGACCACGGCCTGGTGGCCGCGGCGCTGTCGGTGGCCAAGCTGCCCTACGACCAGGCCCAGGACGGCATCTCGCTCACCGCGACCGTCGTCCCGGACGGCCTCGGCCGCACCCGGGAGGAGCGGATCGCCAACCTGTGCGGCGTCCTGGACGGCTACGTCGACGCGGGCGGGTTCCACCTCAACGCCAACGTGCTGGACCGGAAGACGCTGCTCGATGCGATGGCGCATCCCGAGAAGTACCCGCAGCTGACCATCCGCGTGTCCGGCTACGCCGTGAACTTCGTGCGGCTCACCCCGGAACAGCAGCGCGACGTGGTCAACCGGACCTTCCACGGCTCGGTGTGACCGGCACGCTCGGGTCCGTCCACTCCTGGGACATTTCCACGGGGGTGGACGGGCCCGGTACCCGGTTCGTGGTGTTCACCAGCGGCTGCCCGCTGCGCTGCCTGTACTGCCAGAATCCCGACACCTGGCACATGCGCGACGGGAAGCGGGTCTCCGTCGACGACCTGGTCGCCGAAATGACCCGGTACCGCCGGTTCATCGAGGTCGCCGGGGGTGGCCTCACGGTCAGCGGCGGGGAACCGCTGCTGCAGCCCGCGTTCGTGGGCGAGCTGCTCCACCGGGCCAAGGCGCTCGGCCTGCACACCGCGCTCGACACCTCCGGCAACCTCGGCACCAAGGCCACCGACGCGCTACTCGCGGACACCGACCTCGTGCTGCTGGACATCAAGTCCTGGGACCCTGGCCGTTACCGCCGCTTGACCGGCGGCGACGTCGCGCCGACCTTGGCTTTCGCCCGGCGGCTGTCGGAGCTGGGGAAGGCGATGTGGGTGCGGTTCGTGCTGGTGCCCGGCCACACCGACGACCCCGATGATGTCGAAGGGATCGCGTCCTTCGTCAGTTCCTTGTCCACCGTGGAACGGGTGGACGTCCTGCCGTTCCACAAGCTGGGCGCGGCCAAGTACACCGCGCTCGGGTTGCCGTTCCCCCTCGCCCACGTATCGACCCCCGAGCCGGACCTCGTCCGGCGGGTCCGCGACCAGTTCGCCGGGCACGGCCTGCCGACGACCTGACCGTGCTTCACGCCCGCAGCCGCCTGCCGGTTCGTCGAGAACGGGGAAAGCTCGCGGCGATCGGCCGTCTCGACGCCGCCGGCGACCTCGTCGCGGGTACCGCGGGAACGATCGTGCGGACCTGAACACCGGCGTCGGCGTTCCGGCGGAAGCCGGAAACGCTGCCTCAGTTCTCCGGGTTGTCGACGATGTCGAGCCGATAGCCGGGCACCAGCCGTGCGTGGCCCGGGGTGAATTCGATCCACACAGAACCGGGGCGGAGGTCGGGTGCGTGGTCGACCACGACTCCGGTCTGGCCGTCGAACTGGCCGCTGTGGGCGCGCACGCGCAGCCCGGTGGGGAATCCGCCGGCCCGGGCTGGACCGAGGTGCTTGGTGCGGTGGGCGAGTCGCATGTCGGCCTCCAGTTCGATGGAAGGGGCCTTGGTCTTCTCCCCGTCCCTCGATGATGCCGCTCGGCGGCAGGCGGGTGCAGGGGAGAAGGCCAAGACCCGGCGGGCCGATCTGTCCGTCCGGATGGAGTCGTTGTTCCCGCGCCCGCTGCAGTCCACATAGGGGTCGGGACTTCCAAATGGGGTCTTCCGGGGCGGCGGTTGGTGACCAACGGCCCTGCGCGGACCCGGGGCCGGGTGGGCATGGTGAAGGGGTGAACAGTTCATCCGCGACGGTCACCGCTGAGGTCGGACCCGGCATCGATCCCACTCTGCTCGACGACGCGCTTTCGCGGGCGCGGGCATTCTGCGCAACGAACCCGCTCGGCGCCCTCACCATCGCGGCCCGGAAGACCGGGCACCCGGCCATGCCCGACGCGGTGCTCGCCGACGTCCACGCCTCGGTACGTGGCCGGCACGTCGACGCCCGCGCCGTCGCTCCCACCTTCGACGCCGCACTCGATCACGCCCTCGCACGGCTCACCGAACAACTCGACCGGCACGTCGCACTCGCCGCTGTCTGAGCCTCCTGCGGCGCCGTGAACGGCGCCCACCACCACGTCAGGACCGACATGCTCGACTTTCTCGTCACCACCCAGCCAACGGCTCACGAACGCGACCGTGCGATCCGGGTGGTGCGACAGCACGCTCTCGACGACCAAGATCAGGCCGAGCTGCTGGATATGCTCGGCTTGGCCCAGGATGACGTCCCCATGCCGGCACCGCGGCCTCACGGGAACCTGTCGGCAGCCGAGCTGCTCGAGCTGTTCGCTCCCTTCGCCGCCGAGCGGGCGGCCCTGGCCGCGCGCTGATCCGCGGCCGGTAGCCAGGGGAGATGCGTGCCAGACGCTCCAACGCTGCCGCGACCGGGAAACCGGACTTGGTGCGGGCGCCGGCGGTGTACCTGCACCGGCTCCGCCGCGAGATCGCGGCGATGCCCGCGTCGACGGTTACGGGAGGTGCTCGTCCCGGTCGCCGGATGAGCGCCGCCGATGGGGCACATGCACCACGTCCGCCTCGACGTCGCGCTCCAGAACCCCGCGTGTCTCGCTCATGTCGAGCAGATGGCCCTCTTCGTCGCGGGCGACCCAGACGTGCCGTCCGCCGACCACCTCTTGCTTGATGACGACCTGGGACCGGTCGTCTGGTGTCTCGTTCCCTATTCCTCGGTTCCGGGTCACTGTGGGGCGGGCGCGGCGACTTGGACGCCGACGACCCCGGGGAGCGCGCCGGCGATGACCGTCGCCATGTGGCGTTCCGATGCGTCGGCGCCTTCGCAGGTCAGCGTGACGCACCCGTCGGCCACCGCGACCTGCCACGGTCGCCGGCTCGCCATCGCCAGGTGGTGCCGGACGTCGCGCTCGATGACCGAGCCCTCGCGTGCGATCGTCCGCAGCAGGTCTCGGCGGCTGACGACGCCGGCCAGTTTCGTGCCGACCACGATCGGGATCACCCTCAGGTGCTTGTCGAGCATCAGGCGGCCCAGTACGGCTTCGTGGGCGTCCGGAGCGGCGGTGACGACCTCGGTCGTCATCACCTCGGCGACCGTGGCGGACGGCCTCGACGGCGGTGGCGGGGGCGCGTCCTGGTGGATCAGAGTTCGCGGGTCGGGCAGGATTCTGCCGCGCAGAAGGTCGGCCTCGGTCACCACGCCCACCAGGTCGCCGTCCTCGTTCACCACCGGCAGCGTCGTGAAACTGTGCGTCGCCAACAGCCGCACGACTTCCTTCACCGACGTCTCCGGCGTGGTGGTCACCACTGAGGTCGTCATGAGCTGGTCTGCACGCATCACGGTCCTTTCCGCGCTCGGCCTCCCTTGCCCCGTACCCGGCCGCAAGGCCGGTAAACGAAGCCCCGGTCAGTCCCGGTCGAGCATGCCGGGGCCGAAGACCTCGTAGTGGATGTGCTCGGCGGGCAGGCCGCGGCGGATCAGCCCGGCGCGGACGGCGTGCATGAACGGGAGCGGGCCGCACAGGTAGGCGGTGGTTCCCGGAGGCAGCGGCAGCGCGTCGACGTCCATGAGCCCGGGCCGCGAGTGCTTGTCGTGGTCGTTCTCGTACCAGTGCAGTTCGTCGGCCTCAGCCAGCCCCGTCGCGGTCTGGGCATATTCGCGGCGCAGCGCGTGGTGGGCGGGGGAGCGGTCGGCGTGGGCGAGGACGACCCGCCGGGTCGGCTGGGTGCGGGTGAGGTGGTCGAGCATGGCGGCCATCGGGGTGATCCCGATGCCGGCGCTGACGAGCAGCACCGGTCCGTCGCCTGAGGTGAGGGTCGTCTCGCCCGCGGGTGGGCCGAGCAGGAGGATGTCGTCTTCGGTGACGTGGTCGTGCAGGTGGTTGGAGACCGCGCCGTCCGGTGTGCCGTCGTGGCCGCGGACCCGGCGGACGGTGATCCGCAGCGAACCGCGTCCGGGGCCCTGGGACAGCGAGTATTGGCGAGGCTGGCGGTGGCCGTCGGGCAGATCGACGGCAACCGAGACGTACTGACCGGGGGCGAAGTCCGGCACCGTCCCGCCGTCGTCGGGCACCAGGGTGAACGAGACGGTGTCGACGGCTTCGTCGAGGCGCTTGGCGACGCGCCAGCGGCGCCAGAGGTCGGCGGGGTCGAGGTCGCCGCGCTGGTAGAGGCGTGCTTCGGCGGCGATCAGGCGGCAGGCGAGCAGCCAGTAGACCTCGTGCCAGGCGGCGGCGATTTCGGGGGTGACCGCGTCGCCGAGGACGGTGCCGACGGCGGTGAGCAGGTGGTGACCCACGATCGGGTACTGCTCGGCTCGGATGCCGAGTGACACATGCTTGTGGGCGATCCGCTCGGCGATCGAGTCGAAGGGCGCGGTGTCTTCGGCGAGCAGGTGTTCGGCGAAGCCGGCCACGGCCGCGGCGAGCGCGAGCTTCTGCCGGCCGTCGGCCTGGTTGCCCTGGTTGAACAGGTCGAGCAGCTCGGGGTGCGCGGCGAACATCGACGAGTAGAACTCACCGGTGATCTCCACGGCGTGCGCACGAACCACGGGCAGGGTGGCGCGAACCACCGCGGCGGATGCAGGCGAGAGCAAGGAATTCTCCTCAGATGGGGAACCGGACTCGCTCCCGATCTTGCCGAGACGACGTGCAAGGCCACAGGGATCTTCGGGCCCTCAGTCGAGGACCTTGGTCACCAAACGGATTCGGCCGATCGGATCAACCGCGGAGAGCGAACCCGAGCTCTCGCCCCCGTTCCCGGAGGTCGTCGCGGACGTCCGGGTGGGCGACACGGTCCACGATCTGCTGGGCCTGCTCGCTCGAGTCGTTGCCCCAGATGGTGGCGGTGCCGTTCTCGCTGACGATGAAGCTGTGCTGAAAGGAGGTGACGGGACCCGCCAGCCGGGGCACGACCGTCGACACGTTCGCCTTCGGGTGCCAGGACGGGAGCGCGATGATCGCCCGCCCGCCCGGGGAATGCAGGGCGCCGACCACGAAGTCGGTCTGGCCGCCGAAGCCCGAGTGGATCGAGCCGCGCACCCGGCTGGCGTTGGCCTGGGCGAACAGGTCGACCTCCAGCGCGCTGTTCACCGAGATGAGGGAGCGCCGGCGGGCGATCACGGCGGGATCGTTGGTCTTCTCGGTCCGCAGCAGCCGGACCCGCGGGTTGCGGTCGACCCACTTGTACAGCTCGGCGCTGCCGAACACGAACGACGCCGTGATCGGGACAGCCGGGTCCAGGGCGCCGGCCCGGTCGAGGCCGAGCACGCCGTCGCTGAACATCTCCGACCACACCGCGAGCCCCCGTCGTCCGGTCACCGCAGCCAGGGTCGCGTCGGGGATGCCGCCGATCCCGAGTTGCAGCGTCGCGCCGTCGGCCACCAGCTCGGCCACCCGCCCGCCGATCGTGCGCGCCGCGTCGCCCAGTGGCCGCGGCTCGGGTGACCGGAGCGGCTCGTCGGCTTCGATGGCGTAGTCGATCTCGTCCAGCGGTAGCACGCCGTCGCCATGGGTGTACGGCATGTTCGGGTTGAGCTGCGCCACCACCAGGCCACCGCGGGAACGGACCGCTTCGATCGCCGCGGGCAGGATGTTGACTTCGGTGCCCAGCGATACTGTGCCGTTCACCGGCGGGGACGTGTGGATCAGGACGACGTCCGGTGGGAGCGAGTGCTTGAGCAGCTCAGGGGCCAGTGACAGCCGGCACGGGAAATACCGCAGACCGGCCCTGCCCCGCATTCCCGGACCGACGAAGGGCGTCTCGAGCAGCACACCTTCTCGATCCGGCATGCCCGCCTGCGCGTTCAGGGCGAACAGCCGGTACTCCGGCAGTGCGGCGTCCAGGACGGCCAGCGCCCGTGCGGGCGTGGCGAAGTTCCCGCTGACGACGACCCTGGGTGCCGGTCCTGGCACCTCGGCCAGTACCGCGCCCAGCTGCGACTCCGACAGCATCCGCATCGGCGGCTCTCCGTTCGTCGTTCCTGCCGATCATGCCCGGACCGTGCGGTCCAATGGTGATGATCATGGCATCGGCCCGACGTCACCCGCAGGGGCCTTTGTCCTTCTCCGGCAAGGACTTTGCGCCCTGCCACACGGCACCGCGGAGGTAAATCCTGAAGGTCGAGGGATCGTCCCGCAGCCCCGGAAGCCTCCCGAAGCGGGCGCCCTCGCACAGAACGGTGGTGGTGGCCCGGGCCGCGTCCCCCTTCCCCTGCCGCCCGGCCGCCACCACCGGATCTGCGCCACGGCTGATCATCAACGCGGCGTGGACTGTCCTTCCGTACCGACAACGGTGGCGTCGGGTGTCCGCGCCCGTCGCACGTGTGACCGGGCGTGGGCGGCGGCTTCGGCGAAGTCGGTGAACAGGTGGTTCTCGTGCCGGAGTTTGCCGAGGGCGCCGGTGGCGGTCAGCACGTGCTGGTGGTGTGGCCGGATTCCCTTGACCAGCACGGTGATGCCGCGGGCTTCGAGTTCTTCGATCGCTTCGCCGAGTGCTTTCGCGCCGGTGGCGTCGAGGAGGTGCAGGCGGGACAGGCGCAGGATGACGACGAGGACGTTGTCTGCGGTGCCGGCGATGTCGGTGACTATGCGTTCGGAGGCGCCCCAGAACATCGCGCCTTCGAAGCCGAACACCGCGATGTGTTCGTCGCCAGGGGTGGCGGGGCCGGGAAGCGGGTCTTGCCGGGCGTGGGCGGAGCCGGCGAGGTGGCGCAGGGCGAAGAAGGCGGCGACGAGCAGGCCGATTTCGACGGCGAGGATGAGGTCCGCCGCGACGGTCACCAGCGCGGTCACGGCGAAGGTGGCCGCGCTGGAGCGGCTCGCCTGAACGACCTCGCGGATCGTGCCGAACGGCACCATCCGCAGGCTGGTGACCATGAGAACGCCCGCCAGCGCGGCCAGCGGGATGCGGGACACGAGTCCGGTGGCGGCGTAGATCACCGCGAGGATCACCAGCGCGTGCGTGATGGCGGCCAGCCGGGTGCGGGCGCCGGAGCGGGCGTTGACGGCGGTGCGGGCGATCGCGCCGGTGGCGGGCATGCCGCCGAAGAGGCCGCTGGCGATCGAGGCCAGTCCTTGGCCGACGAGTTCGCGGTCCGGGCGGGTCGGGCCGACCGGGGGCCCGCTGCGGGTCATCGTCACGGCGACGCGGGCGGAGAGCAGGGATTCGATGGCCGCCAGCGCGGCGACCGCGACGACGGCTCCGGTGAGGTCGCCTACGGCGCCGAGGCTGAAGGACGGCAGTGCGGGGGTCAGGGTGCTCGGCAGGCCGCCGATCCGCGGCAGGGGGGCGTGGACGAGTTCGGCGATGACGGTCGCCGCGGCGACCGCGAGCAGGGACGCCGGGATCCCGCGGTGCAGCATGGGCAGCACGAGCATGAGCACGGCGACCAGCGCCACGGTCGCGATCGTCCAGCCGGCCGCACCACCGCCGGTCACGGCGTGGGCGACGGCGCCGGCCGCGGCCAGGGCCGGGTTCTTCCCCGGTGGCGCGGTCGTGCTGACGGCCGCGGGGACCTGCTGCAGGAAGATGATGCAGGCGATCCCCAGCGTGAAGCCTTCGACGACTGGCCAGGGGAGATACCCGACCAGCCGGCCCAGCCGCGCGGCGCCCGCGACGAGCACGACCAGACCGCCGAGGATCGAGACCAGGGCGACCGAGGAAGCGCCGTGGACCGCGACGATCGGGGCCAGGACCACGGCCATCGCGCCGGTGGGCCCGGACACCTGGACCGGGGAGCCGCCGAACACCGCGGCGACGATGCCGGCCACAACGGCCGTGACCAGGCCGGCCGCCGGTCCCGCGCCCGAGCTGACCCCGAACGCCAGTGCCAGCGGCAGGGCCACGACACCGACGGTGACCCCGGCGAGGAGGTCCGCGCGGAGCACGGGCCCGTGGAGGTCGTAATCACCCCGGCCGGGCAGCAGGTCGCGGGCGTTCACGCCCGGGCCGCGATCTCGTCGAGCATGGCTTGCGGACTCGCGCCGGGCAACGGTGGCAGCTCGCGCGCCGCACGCAGCTGCTCCGAACCGGGGCGCAGCCCGGCCATCAGAAAGGCGCGGGCGACCACGAGGAGCTCGGCGACCAGGGGTTCGGCGAGCCAGTACTCGACAGCGTTGCCGGTGCGCGACGAGGTGACGACGCGGGAGCGGCGCAGTACCGCGAGGTGCTGGGACAGCTGGGAGGCTTCGCACCCGGTCACTTCGAGCAGTCGTGTCACCGGCGCGCCCTCTTCGCCGGCGGCGGCCAGCACCTCCAGCACTTGGATCCGCGTCGGGTGTGCGAGGCACTTGAACAGGTCGGCCTTGATCCGGTACAGCGGCTCCGTGGTGCGGGATCTTGCGGGCATGAGCACCTCCTGGGTTGATGATTCTATCAATCCATCAATCCATCGCGGATCGGGGCCGCGCGCGAAGGACGAAAGTCCATTCGAGCCGTGACATTCGCCTGGTGATCGATCCGGTGCCTTCATCGAAGCTGGGCAGTGTCCGGCGGACACCAGGTGGTGTCGCCGTCCCGCCTGAAGGAGCCGCGTCATCGTGTTCAGCCATCCGGATCCCGCGGCGCCCGCGAACGACCACGTTCCCGGCCACGGCCCGCTGCTCGGCGTCCGCCGGTTCCTGACGAAGGAGACGGTCGGCGACCGCGGCCGCACCCTGCACCAGATCGACTCCGGTGCCTGGGAGACCTTCTACCGCGACCGGTGGAGCTACGACCGGGTCGTGCGCTCGACCCACGGGGTGAACTGCACCGGGTCGTGCTCGTGGAACGTCTTCGTCAAGGACGACCTCATCACCTGGGAACACCAGGCCACCGACTACCCGACGACCGGCCCGGACAGCCCGGACTACGAGCCGCGCGGCTGCCCACGCGGTGCGTCGTTCTCCTGGTACGAGTACTCGCCGTCGCGCGTGCGGCACCCGTACGTGCGGGGCTCGCTGCTCACCATGTTCCGGGCGGGTGTGAAGCGGTTCGGCGACCCGGTGGCGGCGTGGGCGGACATCGTCGAGGACCCGCGCAAGGCCGAGGCCTACAAGGGGCAGCGCGGCCGCGGCGGGTTCGTGCGGGCCACGTTCGACGAGGCGGCCACGATGGTGGCCGCCGCACACGTGTACACGACCAAGACCTTCGGGCCGGACCGCGTGGTCGGCTTCTCGCCGATCCCCGCGATGTCGATGGCGTCCTTCGCCGCCGGGACCCGGTACCACGCGCTGCTGGGCGGCACGCTTCTGTCGTTCTACGACTGGTACGCCGATCTGCCGGTCGCCTCGCCGCAGGTGTGGGGCGACCAGACCGACGTCCCCGAAGCCGGCGACTGGTGGAACTCCACCTACCTGATGATGTGGGGCTCGAACATCCCGGTGACGCGCACCCCGGACGCCCACTTCCTCGCCGAGGCCCGCTACCGCGGCACCAAGGTCGTCGCGGTCAGCCCCGACTACGCCGACAACGTCAAGTTCGCCGACGACTGGCTGGCCCCGCACTCCGGCACCGACGGTGCGCTGGCGATGGCCATGGGCCACGTCGTCCTCACCGAGTTCTTCCGCGACCGGCAGGTGCCCTACTTCACCGACTACGTCCGGTCGTACACCGATCTGCCGTTCCTGGTGACGCTGCAGGAGCGTGAGCCGGGCGTGTACGCGACCGACCGGTTCCTGACTGCAGCCGACCTCGGCGACACCGACCCCGGTGCGCAACACAAGACCGTCCTGCTCGACGACGCGACCGGCGAGCCGCACGTGCCCCACGGCTCGCTCGGCTTCCGCTACGGCGCGGAGGCCGAGGGGCAGTGGAACCTCGACCTCGGTGACGTCGTGCCGGCCCTGGGTGTGCTCGACCACGCCACCGAACAGGTCGCCGTGGACCTCGCCCGGTTCGACATCGGAGAGACCGAGGGCGGCGCCACCATGCGCCGCGGTGTCCCGGTCGTGCGCGTCGGCGAGCACCTGGTCACCGGGGTGTTCGACCTGGTCATGGCGCAGTACGGCGTCCGTCGCGGCGAGCAGCCGGGCGAGTGGCCAACCGGGTACGACGACGCCGGAGCGCCGCACACGCCCGCGTGGCAGGAGCGGATCACCGGCGTCCCGGCCGTGATGGCGACCAAGATCGGACGCGAGCTGGCCCGCAACGCCGAGCGCAGCCGCGGCCGCACCCTGATCGCCCTGGGCGCGGGCGCGAACCAGTGGTTCCACTCCGACATGACCTACCGCGCCCTGATCGCGCTGGTGACCCTGACCGGCTGCCAGGGCGTCAACGGCGGCGGCTGGGCGCACTACGTCGGCCAGGAGAAGGCCCGGCCGGTCACCGGGCAGCAGCACCTGAGCTTCGCCTTCGACTGGCAGCGCCCGATGCGCCACCAGGCGAGCACGCCGTTCTGGTACCTGCACACCGACCAGTGGCGCTACGAAAAGGTCCCAGCCGACGAGCTGGCATCCCCGCTCGGGCAGGGCCGGTTGGCCGGGATGAGCTTCGCCGACACCGTCGCGGCCGCGCAGCGGATGGGCTGGTCGCCGGGCCACCCGGCGTTCGACCGCAACCCCCTCGACCTGACCGACGAAGCCGCGGCCGCCGGCGTGAGCGTGGGCGAGCACATCGTCGGCGAACTGAAGGCGGGCCGGCTGCACGCCGTGGCCGACGACCCGGACAACCCGGCGAACTTCCCACGCTGCCTGACCCTGTGGCGGGCCAACCTGCTCGGCTCGTCCGGCAAGGGCAACGAGTTCTTCATGAAGCACCTGCTCGGCGTCGACTCGCTGGCCTCGGCCGAAGAATGCGGGCCGGGCGAGCGCCCGCGGGACGTGGCGTGGCGCGAGGAAGCACCCACCGGCAAGCTCGACCTGCTGACCACGCTCGACTTCCGGATGACCAACACCGGCCTGCACTCCGACATCGTGCTGCCCGCGGCCACCTGGTACGAGAAGCACGACATCTCGACCACCGACATGCACCCGTTCGTGCACTCGTTCTCCCCGGCGGTCGCCCCGCCCGCCGAGGTGCGCACCGACTACGACGCCTTCCTCGCGATCGCCGACAAGGTCAGCGAGCTGGCGGTCACGCACCTCGGCAAGCGCCGCGACGTGCTGGCCGCGCCGCTGCAGCACGACACCCCCGACGAACTCGCGACACCGTCGGGCCGCGTGCGCGACTGGCGCCACGGCGAGTGCGATCCCATCCCGGGCGTGACGATGCCGAAACTGGTCGAGGTCGAGCGCGACTACACCCTCATCGGCGCCAAGATGCGCGCGGTCGGCCCGCTGCTGGACAAGCTCGGCACGACGACCAAGGGCATCACAATCGACGTCACCCCGGAGCTGGAGTACCTGCGCCACCAGAACGGGGTCGTGGCCGATGGCCCCTTCGCGGGCCGGCCGTCACTGTCCACAGCGGACCGGATGTGCGAGGCGATCCTCGCCCTGTCCGGCACGACCAACGGCCGCGTGGCGCACGAAGGCTTTCTGCAGCTGGAAAAGCGGACCGGGCAGCCGTTCACCGACCTCGTCGAAGGCCACGAGACCGACCACGTCACCTACGCGGCCACACAGCAGGCGCCGCAGCCGGTGATCACCAGCCCGGAGTGGTCCGGCTCGGAGAAGGGCGGCCGCCGGTACTCCCCGTTCACCATCAACGTCGAGCGCCGCAAGCCCTGGCACACCCTGACCGGGCGGCAGCACTTCTTCGTCGAGCACGACTGGGTCGCCGAGCTGGGCGAGCACCTGCCCGGCTACCGGCCGCCGCTGAACATGGCGCGGCACTTCGGGAAACCGGGCGAGCTCGCCGACGGCGGTGTCACCGTCCGGTTCCTCACCCCGCACGCGAAGTGGTCGATCCACTCGATGTACCACGACAACGAGCTGATGCTCGCGCTGTCGCGGGGCGGCCCGGTGATCTGGATGAGCGTCCAGGACGCCGCGAAGATCGGCGTCGCCGACAACGACTGGGTCGAGGCGGTCAACCGCAACGGCGTGGTCGTGGCGCGTGCCGTGGTGAGCCACCGGATGCCGGAGGGCACGGTGTTCCAGTACCACTCGCCCGAGCGCACGGTGAACGTCCCGAAGACCGAGAAAACCGGCAAGGGCAAGGGCAAACGCGGTGGTTACCACAACTCGATGACCCGGCTGCTGGTCAAGCCCACGCACCTGGCGGGCGGACACGCGCAGCTGACCTACGCCTTCAACTACTACGGCCCGATCGGCAGCCAGCGAGACGAGATCACCGTGATCCGGCGGCGCAGCCAGAATGTGGAGTACTGACATGCGGATCCGCGCCCAGGTCGCGATGGTGATGAACCTCGACAAGTGCATCGGCTGTCACACGTGCTCGGTGACCTGCAAGCAGACGTGGACCAACCGCGAGGGCACCGAGTACGTCTGGTTCAACAACGTCGAGACGAAACCCGGCATCGGCTACCCGAAGCACTACGAGGACCAGGAACGCTGGAAGGGCGGCTGGCAGCTCGACGGCAAGGGCCGGCTGGTCCTGCGTTCAGGCGGCCGCCTGAAGCGGCTTTCGCGGATCTTCGCCAACCCCGACCTGCCGACGCTCGAGGACTACTACGAGCCCGCGACCTTCGACAAGGACGTCCTCGTCGACGCGCCCGCCGGGCTGGCCGACACCCCGGTCAAGCAGCCGCGTTCGGCGCTCACCGGCGAGCCGATGAGCCTGGAGTGGGGCGCGAACTGGGAGGACGGTCTCGGCGGTGCCCACGAACGAGCCGGCACCGACCCGAACATCACCGCGATGGACCCGGAAGCGGCCGCGCGGGTGAAGTTCGAGTTCGAGAAGACGTTCATGTTCCACCTGCCGCGGATCTGCGAGCACTGCCTCAACCCCGCCTGCGTCTCAGCCTGCCCGTCGGGCGCGATGTACAAGCGCGAGGAGGACGGCATCGTCCTGGTCGACCAGGACCGCTGCCGCGGCTGGCGGATGTGCGTGAGCGCGTGTCCCTACAAGAAGGTCTACGTCAACCACGCCACCGGCAAGGCCGAGAAGTGCACCTTCTGCTTCCCGCGCATCGAAGCCGGACAGCCCACGATCTGCTCGGAGACCTGCGTCGGCCGACTGCGCTACCTGGGTCTGGTCTTCTACGACGAGGACGCCATCCTCGCCGCCGCCTCGGTCGAGGACGAGAAGGAACTGCTCGCCGCGCAGCGAGCGGTGTTCCTCGACCCGCACGACCCCGAAACCGTGCGGCTGGCCACTGAGGCCGGGCTGCCCGAGGAATGGGTGCTCGCCGCACAGGCGTCCCCGGTGTGGAAGCTGATCAGCGAGTACGAGATCGCGTTGCCGCTACACCCGGAGTACCGAACCTTGCCGATGGTTTGGTACGTCCCGCCGCTCTCGCCTGTGCTGGACGCGGTCAGCGCCGCCGGCCGTGACGACACCGACGCCGACGACGTCTTCCACACCATCCGAGACTTGCGGATCCCGGTGGAGTACCTCGCCGAGCTGTTCACCGCCGGTGACGCCGATGCGGTGGCCGGGGTACTGATGAAGCTCGCCGCGATGCGTTCCTACATGCGGGCGCGCACCCTCGACGGCACCGTGGCCGAGGAACTCTGTGACTCGGTCGGCATGTCGGGGGAGCAGATCGAGGCGATGTACCGGCTACTGGCGATCGCCAAGTACGACGAGCGCTACGTCATCCCCACCGCCTACAGCAAGGATGCCGCCGCGCTCGAAGCCCAAGCCGCGTCCACATCGGACTGTTCGCTCGACTGCACCGGCGGCCCCGGGATGACCGAGTCCGTCGCTGCCACCGGGGAGCGGTTCCACCTCGTCGCCGACGACCAGCAGGTCCGCCCGGGCCGCCGGAGCCTCTTCACCCGCCGCTCCGACGGCCGGCTCGGGCTGACCCTCGACCCGGCGGGAGGCCCGGCATGACCCCGTCTCCGGCGGATCGGACCCGGCTGTTCGACCTCGCCTCCCTGCTGCTCACCTACCCCGACTGCCGGTTGTCCGGAGCGAAGGAGGAACTGCGGGCCGCCGTCGGCCAGATCGCCGACCCCGAGGTGCGCGAGCAGCTCACAACGTTCCTCGACTGGTTCCTCACCACCGATGCCGTGGACGTCGAAGCCCACTACGTGCGGACGTTCGACCTCCGCCGTCGCTGTGGCCTGTACCTGACCTACTACCTGCATGGCGACACCCGCAAACGCGGCATCGCCCTGCTGACCCTCAAGCAGCGCTACCGCGCCCACGGCCTGCGCCTGGCCGACGGCGAGCTGCCCGACCTGCTGCCGGTGGTGCTGGAGTTCGCCGCTGCGGCCGGCCCGGGCGACGGAGAAGCGCCGCTGCGTCAGCACCGCCAGGGCCTGGAACTGCTGCGGTCGGCCCTGGAGGACGCCCGATCGCCGTACCGGCACCTGCTCGAAGCCGTCGTCGCTGCGTTGCCGCCGTTGACCGACGCCGACCGGGATGCGATCCGGGCACTCGCGGCGGATGGGCCGCCCGTGGAATCCGTCGGGCTGGCGCCCTACGGGGCCGACGTCGACTCGATCGACTTCGGCCCGGACCTGAGTACCGGCTTCAGTACCGAACCGTGCGCCCACGCGCACTTGGAGAGTGCCCCGTGAGCACGTTCACCTGGATCGTCGTCCCCTACGCCTGCCTCGCCGTGTTCGTCCTCGGCCACGTCTGGCGGTGGCGCAAGGATCAGTTCGGCTGGACCACCCACACCAGCCAGCTGCTGGAAAGCCGCATCCTGCGCTGGGGCTCGCCGCTGTTCCACCTCGGCGCGTTCGGCGTGATCGCCGGCCACGCCATGGGTCTGCTGGTCCCCGCTTCGCTGACCTCGGCGCTCGGCATTCCCGAAAGCCTTTACCACGCCACCGCCGTGTGGGGCGGCACGATCACCGGCGTCATGCTGGTCGTGGGCTTGGTCCTGCTCATCGCCCGCCGCTTCGTCAAGGGCCGCGTCCGCCGGACGACGACCACAATGGACAGAGTCCTCTACGTGGCGCTGGCGGCGATGGTGATCCTCGGGATGACCGCCACCGTCGGCACCAACCTGCTGGGCGACGGCTACGACTACCGCGAGACCATCGCCGTCTGGTTCCGCAGCGTCTTCTGGTTCTCCCCGCAGAGCCACCTCATGATCGAGGCACCGCTGGTCTACCAGCTGCACGCGATCGGCGGGTTCCTGTTCCTCGCGCTGTGGCCGTTCACGCGGCTGGTGCACGTGTGGTCGGCGCCGCTCGCTTACCTGTGGCGCCCCTACGTCGTCTACCGGGCCCGCCGTGGCGCGCCGCCCGTTCCCGTCCTGCCGCCGGCCGTCGTGCGTGACCGGGCGGTCGCGGAAAGGCGAAGCCATGCGTGAGCCGGCGGTCGGCGAGGTGGTGGTGCGGCTGCCGAAGACCTTGCCCGTCGACATCTCGGTCGCCCAGGCTCGGGCCTGTTTCGCCGACGACCACGTCCACATGCTGCTGCTCACCGAGTCCGGACGGCTGCTGGGCACGCTGGTGCGCGACGACCTGAGCGACGCAGGCGACGGCCCGGCCCTGACCCACTCGCACATGGCCGGCCGGACCATCCCGGCGGACCTGCCCGCCGAGTACGCCCGGCAGCTCCTGCTGGCCCGTGGACAACGGCGGCTGGCCGTGGTCGACGACGAGGGCGTCCTCGTGGGCCTGTTGTGCCTCAAGCGGCGCCTCACCGGGTTCTGCAGCGACGCCGACGTCGCCGCGCGCGCCGCGGAGCGCGGCGAATGAGCACGCGGGCACCCGCTCGTCGCCGTGATCCGGTGGTGCCCGGGCAGCACGGCGCGTGGGGGTTCCTGGGCCTGCCGCTCCTGCTCGGCATCGCCGCCGCAGGCTGGTCCTTCTGGCTGGTGCCGCTGATCGTCGCCTGGGTGGCCGGCTACCCGAGCAGCTGGGCCCTGTCCGGTCTGCTCACCGCCCGGCGTCCCGAACGCTTCCGCCGTGCCGCGCTGGTGTGGACACCGATCTGCGTGCTCGCCGGCGCGACGGTGCTGGTCACCCACCCTTGGCTGGGCTGGGTGCTCGTGGTGTACGCCCTGCTGTTCGGCGTAAACCTGCACCAAGCCCGGGTGCGTCGCGAGCGGTCGCTGGCGAACGACCTGGTCCTGATCGCCGAGTGCGTGCTGCTCGTGCCGGTGGTGGCCGGAGTGGTTGCGGGAGAAGGATTCACGCCGCCGTGGACGGCGATGACCACTCCGACCGTGTTCGCCGCCGCGGTGGTGACCGCCCTGACGCTGATCGGGTCGACGCTGCACGTGAAGTCGCTGATCCGTGAACGCGCCAACCCCTCGTACACCCACGCCTCGAGGGTTTTCGCGCTCGCCGCGCCGGTCGTGGTCTACCTGGTCTGCGGGCAGTGGTGGCTGGTCCTCCCGTTCGTCCTGCTGGCCGCCCGCGCGCTCTGGTGGCACGACCCGTCCTGGCGGCCGGCCCGGATCGGGCTCGTCGAACTGGCCGGGCTCGTTTCCGTTGGCACGGCGGGTTTTCTGGCGTTCTAGTCCGCAGTGGACCGAGGTGACCTTGGTCCTCCGTCCGGAGGACTTCGGCTCTGTGCCGGGCACCGGCGGAGCGCGGAAGCTGTGCACACTGACCGACGCGACACGAATGAGACGCCGATGACCTCGACACAAGACCACCCGGTCAAGACCGGCCGGCGGATGCTGATGCTGGGCCTGGCCACCGCCGGGTTCGCGATCAACTTCTGGGCATGGGCACTGCTGAGCCCGCTCGGCCCGCTGTTCAAGGACTCCCTGAAACTGACCGCGTTCCAGCAGGCCCTGCTGGTCGCCGTTCCCGTGGTGGTCGGCTCCCTCGGCCGGATCCCGGTCGGCGCGCTCACCGACCGGTTCGGCGGCCGCGTGATGTTCCCGGTGATCTCCGGCCTGACGATCGTGCCCGTGCTGTTCCTCGGCCTCGCCGGGCATTCGTCGCTGGCCGCGTTGCTGATCGGCGGGTTCTTCCTCGGCCTCGGCGGCACGTCGTTCGCGGTCGGGGTCCCGTTCGTCAACGCCTGGTTCCCGCCCGAGCGGCGTGGGCTGGCGATCGGCGTCTTCGGCGCGGGGATGGGCGGTACGGCGATCAGCGCGCTGACCACCGTGCCGCTGGTGAAGGCGGGCGCGGTCGTGACACCGTTCATCATCACCGCCGTGGTCCTGGCCCTCTACGCGGTCGTCGCGGCCGTGTTCCTGCGGGACGCGCCGGGCCGCACGGTGCCGGCCGAGCCCCTCTCCCGCCGGATGCGCGACACCCTCCGGCTCCCGGTGACGTGGCAGGCGTCGGCGTTGTACGCGATCGCGTTCGGCGGTTACGTCGCGTTCTCGGTCTACCTGCCCGCCTACCTCAAGACCGGCTACGGGCTCGCTCAGACCGACGCCGCCAACCGCATGGCCGGGTTCGTGCTCTTCGCTGTGGTCATGCGCCCGATCGGCGGCTGGCTGTCCGACCGCTTCGGCCCCGTGCGAGTGCTGGGCGGCGTCTTCGCAGTGGTCACCGTCAGCGCTGCCGTACAAGCGTTCGGCCCCGGTCTGATGCCGCTGGGCACCGCCGCGTTCCTGACCATGGCGGCCGCGCTCGGCGCAGGCAGCGGCGCGGTGTTCGCGCTGGTCGCGCTGCTCGCCCCGGCGAACAAGGTCGGCTCGGTCACCGGCGTCGTCGGCGCTGCCGGCGGGCTCGGCGGGTTCATCCCGCCGCTGGTGATGGGTGCCCTCTACGGCGAACTCGGTTCCTACGCCCTCGGCCTGGCCGCGCTGGCCCTGGTCGCGGCGGGCGCGTTCACGTTCACCGCGACCGTGGCGCGGCGTTCGCTGCACCAGCACCAGCGTGTGTGAGTACTGCGGCTGTCAGGCCGTACCGGCCATCCGGGACCTGACACGGGAGCACGACGAGGTCGTCGCGTTGATCAGCCGGGTCCGCGCGGCGCACAGCCGCGGGGACGTCACGGTGATGGCGGAGCTGGTCACCCGGATCGCGCGCGTCCTCGGGCCCCACACCGCGGTCGAGGAGGAAGGCCTGTTCCCGGCGCTGGCGGACGAGTTCCCCGGGCACATCGCCGGCCTGACCGCCCAGCACCGGGTCATCGAGACCGTGCTCGGTGAGGCCGCCGACGGGGTACCCGCCGACCCGGGCTGGCCGGCCCGGCTGCTGGAGACGCTGCACCTGCTCCGCGAGCACATCCTCGCGGAGCAGGACGGCGTCTTCCCGGCGGCGCTCAGCCGCCTGGATCCGGCTGCTTGGGACGCGATCGACATGGTCCGGCGACGTGTCGGCCCAGCCGAACGGACGAACTGAGGAAGGAAGGCCGGAAATGACCACGCACCCGGATGTCACCCAGGTCGACGCAGCGGCCGCCGAGCTGATCGAGGAAGCCCGCCGGCACGACGCCCGCCGTGCCGCGCGGACCCTCGTCACCGGTGCGAGCCAGCGAGCCACGCTGATCGCCCTTGCCGAGGGCGCGGAGCTGGCCGAACACGACTCGCCGCCCGCGGCCACCCTGTACATCGTGACCGGCCGGGTGCGGCTGCACACCGAGGACCACAGCTGGACCCTCGAGCGTGGGCAGCTCGCCCGCATCCCGCCGCAACGGCACGGTCTCACCGCCCTCGCCGACAGCGCCGTTCTCCTCACCGTCGCGCTGCATTGACTGGGACGATGACCGGGCCGAACTGTGCAAGCCGCGACGGACTCCCTGACGATGCCGAGCCCGTGACGACCGGCCGGTGACGTCGCGCCGCCCTGGTGGTGGCAGCCGTGCTGCCACCACCAGATCGCTCAGCGCCGAATACTGCCCGGTCCGGTTCTCGGTTTCAGCCGAGCCGCCAGAGGAGCACATCGCCGATGCTGTTGCCGGAGGCCAGGAAATTCCCGCGGTGATTGAAGATGACCGTGGATACGACACCAGCGAGCTGGTTGACGCCGAGCCGGCGGCCGCCGACAGGGCGGTTCGGGTCGGAGACGTCCCACTGCCAGATGCCGCCGCAGCCGCCGTGGACGAGCGTGCCGCCATCGGGACTGTAGGCCACCGAATTGACGAAATCCCCCGAGAAGTTCGGGTGACGTCCTCGGCGAACGGGCCGGCTCGTGTTCGCGACGTCCCACAGCCAGATCTTGCCCCTGGGCACGTCGTTCCAGCCGACGATCGCGATGTCGGTGCCTCGTGGGGAGTACGCCGTGGCGACGATGTAGCCGGCGATCGGATCCGTCTCCCCGCCGAGTGCCCGCGGTTCTCGCGGTTCGGAGACGTCCCACAGCCACAGCTTCCCGTTGTACCCGGTTCCTACGAGCACGGTCCCGTCGGGACTGAAGGCAAAGGAGCCGATGGCGTCTTCGTGGCCCGTGCCTGCGTGCAGTTCGGCTACCGAACACGGACTGCCGAGGTCTTGGACATCCCAGAGGCTGATTCCGCCGCCGGTGCCGACGGCGAGGATTCGCCCGTCCGGGCTGAAGGTCACTGCGTGCAGTGAGTCGGCATAGCACGTAATAGGATCTTCGATGCAGAACGATGATCCGTCCGGGGAGATTGCCCAGAGCCACACTTGAGAGCACATGCTGCCTGCATTCCCGCCCACGGCCAGCAGTGTCTCGTGAGGGTGGAAGGCAACGGACTTGACATCGAACAGGCTGTCGACCGTCAACGGCCGACCGGTCGCCACGGGGTTCGAGCTGTTCGTGACGTCCCAGAGCCAAACAGTTCCTTCGTGGTCGACCTCCACGCTGTCGCCCCCTACGGCGAGTAGTGTGTCGTCGGCGTTGAACGCCAGTGATCTGAGGTTTTTCGACTGCCGTGGGAGGGCCACCAAGCCGTTGCGTTGTCGTAGTGGTACGTCGAGGCTCGCAGCGCCGGGTGGTGAACTGTGCCGCGCCGCCCTGCCGACTTGCTCCTCCGTTCCCCCGTCATGGTCGTCCGGCAGGCAGAGCCAGGCGATGGCTGTGGTTTCTTTCGCCCGCACCGTGATCTGCCGATAGGTCCGCGGGTCGATGACGCGTGACTGTCGCACCACCTCTTGGTAGAACCAATCCGACGTGACCACGGTCAGTACACCTCGCGAACCGGCCAGGGCTTCCTTGACCACGTCCGCGTCGCGCAGGCGGGTGGCGTGGATTCCCGCTCGGGACGACCAGATGTGTTCGCCGGTCTCTCCCTCGCCCGAGTCCAGTGCCATCCGCAACCTCATGCGTGCGTTCGGGTTCCGGCTCGCGTTGTAGTCTCGGATGCCTTGGCTCAGCGGGGCGGGCACCGCGACTACGAGGAGCTCCTTCGGCACGGTCGCCGGGACCGTGATGAACAAGGCGTCCCCGTTCGGTTGGCAGACGCACTCGTCCCAAGGGATGCCGGCCTCGACCAACGCGGTCCGGAGCACCTTCGGCAGTGCTTCCATGACTTCGAGCCGGTCGCTGTTCGTCCGGAACTCGTCGGAGAACCGCTCGACATCGACAGTCACGACTGTCCGATGCTCGGTCCTGACCTTCCCGTCGCCCTGCATGCACCCTCCTTGCGCATCAGCTCGTGCCATGCCCGTGCAGCGAATGATCGTGGGCGTGCGACAGGTCGGATAGCGGCCATCGGTGGGAGATCAGGCTCGATCTTCGTTGGCGCGGCGAGCCGTGGTGGTGGATGTCAAACTTTTGTCACCAATTCTGGCGCACCGGACGGCATTTTACAGTCTGCCGTGTATGCGACATTCGCGGATCGCGCCGTCGTCGTCGGCGAGCAGGACGCGGTGTGGCATAGCCGCCATGATGCCCGCGCGGAGGCTCGACATCCTGCCGGGTTTCCAGGACACCAGCGGACGGTTAGCGGCCAGTGAAGCACGGCTTCCGTGTCGTCACGGTGCGCCCGATTCGGTCGCGTCATCCGCGTCCGGCCGGAGGGCGAGTCGGCGGCCCTCGATCCGGTCGACGCCGATCCGCAGCAGCCGGTCGCGTGGTGGGGGAGCCCACGAGCGGAGGCCGGCGCCGAGCTGGGTGGCCACGGTTTCGACGTCCGTCGTGAGGGTGGCGGTCCCGGTGACGATCACGCTCCAGCCGGTGTGGCCGCCGGGGTCGTAGGCGTCGGCTTCGAAGGTGACCGGCTGCCCGTCGAGCCGGTCGGCCCAGGAGTTCCGGCCCGACCGCAGCCAGATCGCGTCGCCCGCCACGGTGAAGTTGACCGGCCGGATCGCCGGCCGCCCGTCGCGGACGAAAGCCAGGCGGCCGAGCGGGACGGAGGCGAGCAGCGCGCGGCAGCGGGCCGGGCCCAGCGGGGCCAGATCAGGGACGCTCATCGGTCTCGGCGCGGTACTTGAGCTTGGCCAGCCGCGTCGCGGCGAAGATCGCCGCAACGGCGATCGCGCCCAGCGTCGCCACGAGGCGGTTCACATCCACCGCTGGCTCCCAGCGGAGCTTCCCGTCCTTGATGACGTAGGCCCCGACTGGTTTGGCCGACAGCCCGAAGCCGCCGCCTTCGCCGGAGCGGCCCTTCTCGTCGCGGCTGTCGCCGCCACCTCCGCCGGTGCCGACGGTCGAAGCCACGATCACCGTGACGCCGTCGACCTCGTACGGTTCGCCGTAGACCATCCTGGTCTCCAGCCCGTCCTTCGCCTTCGTGAGCAGTTCGTCGACCTTCATGCCGCGAAGTGTCGTCGGGGCGGGTGCGAGAGCGGCAGAGCCGATGGTCCCTTCCGCCGGTGACCGACGGCCCCCGCACCGATGGCGTTCGCCAGCGGCGGTGCTGAACTCGTCCCGATTTGCTGAGTACACCACGAATCCGCGACTTCGGAGGCCGCCATGGCGCACCGACCCGCACTGGCCGAGCTCGGGCTGAACACCGGCAAGAAGACCCGGCTGCACCGCATCCTGCACGAGCACGGTCTGCGCAACGGCACTGCGTTCTTCCTGCCCTACGACCAGGGGCTGGAGCACGGACCGCGCGACTTCTTCGCCAATCCGGCCGCGGGTGACCCGAAGTACATCCTGAAGCTCGCGCTCGAGGGTGGCTTCAACGGGATCGCGATCCAGATCGGGCTGGCCGAGAAGTTCTACTGGGACTACGCGGGCGAGCTGCCGCTGGTCTTGAAGCTCAACGGCAAGACCGAGATCCCGTCGGACGCCGAGGCGCTGTCCCCGCTGCACGGCAGTGTCGAGGACGCGGTCCGGCTGGGCGCGGACGCCGTCGGGTACACCCTTTACGTCGGAACTCCCGCGCAGGAGCAGGACTTCGCGCAGCTGCGGCAGGTCCGCGCCGACGCGCACCGCCTGGGGATGCCGCTGATCGTCTGGGCCTACCCGCGCGGCTCGGCGATCGAGGCCAAGGGCGGCCGCGACTCGTTCTACGCCGTCGACTACGCCGCGCGCACCGCTTCCGAGCTGGGCGCCGACGTCGTCAAGGTCAACTTCCCGCACCCGGCGAAGATCGACAACGTGCCCAGTGCCTACGCCAAGGAGACGACGAGCCAGCAGGCGATCGACGCCGTCGTCCGGTCGGCCGGGCGGACGCTGCTGCTGGTGTCGGGCGGCGGCAAGGCGGGTGACGAGGCGATGCTGGAGAAGGCGCGGGAGTCGATGGAGGCCGGGGCGACCGGGCTGATCTTCGGCCGCAACGTCTGGCAGCGCGACCACGACGAGTCCCTGCGGTTCGTCTCGGCGTTGCGGGACATCCTCGCGAAGTACCCGAGCGCATGAGCACGACCGAGGTCCGCATCCACGGTCGCGGCGGCCAGGGCGTGGTGACGGCGGCCGAGCTGCTGTCGGTGGCCGCGTTCACCGAGGGCCGGCACGCGCAGGCGTTTCCCAGCTTCGGCTCGGAACGCACCGGCGCGCCGGTGGTCTCGTTCTGCCGGATCTCCGGCGCGGCGATCCGCACTCGCGAACCGATCGTCCGGCCTGACGCGCTGATCATCCAGGACGCCACCCTGCTGCACCAGGTGAACGTCTTCGAAGGTCTCAAACCCGAGGGTTACCTGCTCGTGAACTCCGCGCACAGCTTCGGCGAGTTGGGGCTGGGCGAGTTCGTCCGCGGGTTCCGGCGGGACCGCCTGCTCGTCGTGCCCGCGACCGAGCTGGCGAGGAAACACCTGGGCCGGGCGGTCCCCAACGCGGCTCTGCTCGGCGGGTTCGCCGCGCTGACCGGCGTGATCGAGCTGCGGTCGGTGATCGCCGCGATCGCCGGGAGGTTCAGCGGGGCGAAGGCGGACGGCAACATCGCGGCGGCCACGGCCGCCTACGGGTTCGTTCGCGCCGAGCGGGAGGAGCTGGCCGGTGCTCAGGCAGATTGAGGGGTCCCGGGCCGTGGCCGACGCGGTCGCGCTGTGCCGCCCGGAGGTGATCTGCGCGTACCCGATTTCGCCGCAGACGCACATCGTCGAGGGCCTGGCCGAGCTGGTGAAGTCCGGTTCGCTCACGCCGTGCGAGTTCGTCAACGTCGAGTCGGAGTTCGCGGCGATGTCGGTCGCCATCGGGGCGTCCGCGGCCGGCGCGCGGGCCTACACCGCGACGGCCAGCCAGGGGCTGCTGTACATGACCGAGGCGGTGTTCAACGCGTCCGGGCTGGGCCTGCCGATCGTGATGACGGTGGCCAACCGGGCGATCGGGGCGCCGATCAACATCTGGAACGACCAGAGCGACAGCATGGCGCTGCGCGACGCCGGGTGGATCCAGCTCTACGCCGAGACCAACCAGGAAGCCGCGGACCTGCACGTCCAGGCGTTCCGGATCGCCGAGGAGCTGTCCACGCCGGTGATGGTGTGCATGGACGGGTTCGTGCTGACTCACGCGTGGGAACAAGTCGACACGCCGGATCAGGACCAGGTCGACGCCTTCCTGCCGCCGTACGAGCCGCGCCAGGTCCTCGACCCGGCCGAGCCGTCGTCCATCGGGGCGATGGTCGGGCCAGAGGCCTTCACGGAAGTCCGCTACCTCGCCCACGCCCGCCTGATGGAGGCGCTCGACGTCGTCCCGGACGTCTCGGAGCGCTTCGCCGAGGCGTTCGGCCGCAACTCCGGCGGACTGACCCGGTCGTACCGCACGGAGGACGCCGAGACGATCGTGATCGCGCTCGGCTCGGTGCTCGGCACGCTCAAGGACACCATCGACGAACTGCGTGAGGACGGCCTGCGCGTCGGCGTGCTGGGCGTAACCTGCTTCCGGCCGTTCCCCGTCGACGCGGTCCGCGCGGCGATCGGTCACGCCCGGCGCGTCGTCGTGCTGGAACGTGCCTTCGAGTCCGGCGTGGGCGGGATCGTCACGCAGAACGTCGTCACGGCGGCGCCCGCGGTCGAGGTTCGCACCGTGGTCGCCGGGCTCGGCGGCCGCGCGATCACGAAGAACTCGCTTTCCGGGATGCTGCGGTCCGCGGGCCGGTTGCGGCCGCTGACCTTCCTCGACCTCGATCGCTCCCTGATCGACCGGGAGCTGGCCCGGCTCGCGGCCACGCGCCGGTCGGGGCCGACGGCCGAAAACCTCCTCCGCGACCTCGGTGCGGTCGCCTCACGGATCGGGTGATGAGCATGGCGGCGAGGCCGATCAAGTTCTATCAGACCGGCAGCTTCGCGGTCGGCGGCCGGCTGCTCGGCGAGGACCAGCGCAGCGTGCAGTCCGACCGGCAGCGGATCAACTCCATCGACTGCGGCCACCGGGCCTGCCAAGGCTGCGGCGAGGCTTTGGGTGCGCGGTACGCGCTCGACGCGGCCATGCGCGCCACCGGGAACCAGATGGTCGCGGTCAATGCGACCGGGTGCCTGGAGGTCTTCTCGACGCCGTACCCCGAGACGTCGTGGCGGATCCCGTGGCTGCACTCCCTGTTCGGTAACGCACCGGCCGTCGCCACCGGTGTCGCCGCAGCAATGAAGGCCAAGGGCCGCACCGACGTCCGCGTGGTCGGGCAGGGCGGCGACGGCGGGACCGTCGACATCGGTTTCGCGTGCCTGTCGGGCATGTTCGAGCGCAACGACGACGTGCTCTACATCTGTTACGACAACGAGGCGTACATGAACACCGGCGTCCAGCGCTCGGGCGCCACCCCCGCCGCGGCGTGCACGGCGACGACCCCGGCCGTCGGTCCCGAACCCGGCGCGGTGTTCGGCCAGGGCAAGAACCTGCCATTGATCGCGATGGCGCACGAGATCCCTTATGTGGCGACGGCGACCGTGGCGGACCTGCGCGACCTGGAAGCGAAGGTGACGCGGGCGATGGAGTTCCACGGCGCCCGGTACCTGCACGTGCTCGTGCCGTGTCCGCTCGGCTGGGGCAGCGCGTCCCACGACACGATCCGGATCGCCCGGCTGGCCAAGGAGAGTGGGATCTTCCCGGTGCTCGAGGCCGAGTACGGGGTGGTCGTCACGACCTCGAAGATCCGCCACCGGGTGCCGGTCGAGGACTACCTGCGGCTCCAGACCCGGTACGCGCACCTGTTCGGCGACGAACCGCGCACCGGCGTGATCGCCGGGATCCAGGCCCAGGCCGACCGCAACATCCGCCGGTTCGACCTGCTCGAGGAGGCCTGAGATGGAGCACGAGAAGCCGTTCGCGATCACGCTCGACGTCGGGTCCAGCCGGGCGAACAAGACCGGGGCGTGGCGCTCCGAGCGGCCGGTCTACGTGGACTTGCTGCCGCCGTGCAACCAGGCGTGCCCGTCCGGCCAGGACATCCAGAAGTGGCTGTACCACGCGGAATCCGGTGACTACGAGACCGCGTGGCGGGGCATCATGGCCGACAACCCGCTGCCCGCGGTGCTCGGGCGGATCTGCTACCGGCCGTGCGAGAGTGCCTGCAACCGCGGCCAGCTCGACGAAGCCGTCGGGATCAACTCCGTCGAGCGGTTCCTTGGCGACGAAGGCATCAAGCAGGGCTGGACGATCCCGGTCGCCGAACCGACCGGCAAGCGCGTGCTCGTCGTCGGCGCGGGTCCGGCCGGGCTGTCCGCCGCCTACCACCTGGCCCGGCTCGGGCACGCCGTCACAGTCCGCGACGCCGAGGCGGCGCCCGGCGGGATGATGCGCTACGGCATCCCGCGCTACCGGCTGCCGCGCGAGGTCATCGACGCCGAAATCGCCCGGATCCGGGCGATGGGCGTCGAGTTCGAGCAGAACACACGGGTCACCGACGTCGTGGCCGCGAAGACCGGATTCGACGCCGTTTTCCTCGCCGTGGGAGCCCAGGTCGGCAAGCGGGCCTACATCCCGGCCGGTGACTCCGCGCGTGTGCTCGACGCGGTTTCGCTGCTGCACGGGATGGAAAGCGGGGAGCGGCCGCTGCTCGGCCGTCGCGTCGCCGTCTACGGCGGCGGCAACACCGCGATGGACGCCGCTCGCACCGCGAAGCGGCTCGGCGCCACCGATGCCGTCGTGGTCTACCGCCGCACCCGCGATCGAATGCCCGCGCACGAGTCCGAAGTGGCCGAGGCAGTCGAAGAGGGCGTGGCGATGCGGTGGCTGTCGACGATCAGCGAGATCGACGGCGACGGCATCACGGTCGAGAAGATGCGCCTCGACGAGTCCGGCTTCCCGCAGCCGACCGGGGAGTTCGAGCGGCTCGCGGCGGACAGCGTCGTGCTGGCCCTCGGCCAGGACACCGATCTGTCCCTTGTGGACGAGCTGCCGGACGTCGAGCGTGTGGACGGCGTCGTGCGCGTCGGCCCGGGCATGACAACAGGCCACCCGGGGATCTTCGCGGGCGGCGACATGGTGCCGTCGGGCCGGACCGCCACCGTCGCGGTGGGGCACGGGGCGAAGGCCGCCCGGGAGATCGACGCCTGGCTGCGCGGCGCCGTCGCGCCGGAGCCGCAAGCCCGGCGCGAGGCGACCTTCGACAACCTCAACACCTGGTACTACAGCGACGCCGACCGGAAGGTCCGGCCGCACCTGGACCTGTCCCGGCGGGTGTCGACCTTCGACGAGATCAAGGGTGGGCTGACCGAGTCGACCGCGTTGTTCGAGGCGCGTCGCTGCCTGTCGTGCGGCAACTGCTTCGAATGCGACAACTGCTATGGCGTCTGCCCGGACAACGCGGTGCTCAAGCTCGAGCCGGGGGAGAAGTACGCGATCGACCTCGACTACTGCAAGGGGTGCGGGATCTGCGTCGCCGAATGTCCCTGCGGCGCCATCGAAATGGTGCCCGAGGAAACCTGAGGAGGACTCATGCGCGAGAAGCGCTGGCAAGTCGAGATCATCATCGACGAAGACGAAGGACGTACCCGGGCCACCGCCCGCCTGCACACTGCCGACGACACCCGCGTCTCCGGAACCGGGACCGCCCGGCTCAACCCGGCCGACCGGAACGTGCCCGAGATCGGCGACGAACTCGCCGCTTCCCGCGCGCTGAGCGACCTGGCGCACAACTTGTTCGAATGCGCGGCCGGGGACATCGAAGAACTGACCCACCAGCCGATCCGGCTGGAACGCTGAGGAGGCGGACATGCGAGCCGTGATCGTGTTCGAATCGATGTTCGGCGCCACCGAGAAGGTGGCCCGTGCCATTGCCGGCGGTTTGTCGGTGTCGGTCGGGGCCGAGGTGGTGAACGTCGACGATGCACCTTCGGACCTCACCGGGGTCGAGTTGCTCGTCGTCGGCGGGCCCACCCACGTGCATGGCATGAGCCGGGCCGCGACGCGGAAGTCGGCCGCGGACCAGGTGGCTTACGAGGTGCGGTCGCGGACCGGGATCCGGGAATGGCTGAACTCCCTCGAGTCGCTCCCGCCGGGGCTCGCGTTCGCGGCGTTCGACACCCGGATCGACAAGCCGCGCGTGTTCACCGGTGCGGCCTCGCTCGGCGTCACGAAGCGGCTGGACCGGCTCGGGGGCCGGGCGGCGGCGCCCGCCGAAAGCTTCTTCGTCGGCACCGGTTCGATCGACGCCGGCCCCGAGCCGGGTGAGCTGGCCCGCGCCGAGGCGTGGGGTGCGGCACTCGGCGCTGCCGTGCGCCGGACCGTGGCCTGAACGGCCGCATTGCCGTCCGCCGTGCGTATCGGCGGACGGCGGTGGCACCGGTTCACCTCAACCCCGGCAGGCGACGTAGGGCGACGCCGGTCACCGCCGACGTGGTCGCCGCCATCACCAAGCCGCCGGCAATGCCGATCAGGATGGTCGGTCCCAGGCCCTGCCCGGGTTGCCACAACGGCATCGTGACGCCCAGGAAGCCGGCCAGGCCGAGCAGCCAGGCACCGGCGGTGGTGAAGATCCAGCGCGCCGAGCGGGCGAGGTGGCGGCGCAGGACCAGCCATTGGGCGAAGCCGATGGACAGCAACAGGGCCGTGCCGAGGACGGCGGCCACCGGCCAGAGCACCAGTGGTGGCCAGGACACGAGGCCCGCTGCCCACGTGCTCGGGGCGAGGCCGGCCAGGTAGGCGAAGGACGCCGCCCCGGCCGTGGCCGCCACCCATCGCCGGGTGTTGAAGGCGGGCAGAATGCGCCGGAGGACGAGTGCCTGGCCGGTGCCGAGCGCGGCTCCTTCGACCGCGCCGGCCAGCAGCAGGGCGGGCAGCGAAACGGCCGTGGGGCTGTTCGCGGTCAGGGCACCGGTGACGGCCGGGATCGCGAAGCCGAGGAACTCGGCGACCGTGACGACCAGGAACCACGTCCAAGCCAGGCGCCTACCCCGCAAAAGAGGCACCGGCGGAGCGGTGAAAGCCACGATCGGCGTGTCCGCGGTCAGCGGGAGGCGGGGAAATCGGCCGCGGTAGGCCTCGGCTCCGGCGTCGCGCTCCGCCCCGGTGAGCAGCCGCCCTTCGGCCGCGATCCAGCGGCCGTCGAGCAGCACCTCGGCCCCGGCGCCGTGGCGGAAGTGCCGCCACCAGCGCTTGCGATCGGGGGTTCCGGCGGCGACCAGGATCTCCGCACCGGCGCAGGCGTACTGCACCGGGAGCGTGATCGGCTCCGGCGCGGTGGCGGGCCGGTACCGCAGTGCGGTGAGCGTTCCGTTCAGCAGCGGGGCAAGCCGGGAGCCGAGCAGCCGCAGCAACGTCCGGTTCGGCAAGCCGGGGCGGGTCGGGTTCGCAGTGCCAGTCGTCATCCCGCCAGTACAGGCGGCGGTGGACGGCCGCAGCAGGGCCGATCGAACCCCGGCCGGAGGACTTTGGCCACCCGTCGGGTTCAGAGCCAGTCGCGGCGTTTGAACAGCGCGTACAACGTCGCGGAGATGATCAGGATGGCCAGGGTCGACACCCACACCCCGGATGCCGTCCCGAAGCCCGGGTACGGGATGTTCTGGCCGTAGAACCCGGTGATCGCGGTCGGGACGGCGATGATCGCGGCCCAGCTGGTGACCTTCTTCATGATCGTGTTGAGCCGGTTTCCCTGGATGCTCAGTTGCGTCTCGCGGATCGTGGCGATCAGGTCGCGCAGGGACTCCGTCCACTCGGTGACGCGCAGGACGTGGTCGTAGACGTCCTGGAAGTAGGGCAGGAGGGTGTCGTCGCGGCGCATCAGGGCGGCGACGATCTCCCGCATCGGGACGGCCAGGTGCCGCAGCCGGCTGAGGCTGCGGCGCAGGCGCAGGGAGCGGCGTTGCAGGTCGGTGTGGTCGACGCGGTCGGCGAACACGAGGTCTTCGAGGGCTTCGACCTGCTCGTCGAGGGCTTGGACGGCGTCGAGGTGCCCGTCGACGAGGTAGTCGAGCAGGCCGTGCAGGAGGAATGCGGCGCCTGCCTTGGCCAGGTCCGGGGTGGTGTCCCAGCGGGCGGTGAGGGCGTCGATGTCGGTGGTGCCGTTGCGGTGCACGGTGATCAGCACGCGGTCGGTGATGAACGCGTCGAGTTCCGAGGCGGTCAGGACGCCGTCGGTCACGTGCACGGTGTAGGCGGCGAGGAACGAGTGCCGGTCGTAGCGGACGAGCTTGGGGCGTTGGTGGTCTTCGTCGAGGACAGAGGCGACGGCCAGCGGGTGGAGGCCGAGTTCGGTGGTGAGCGCCGCGAGGTCGCCGGCGGTGGGGGCGTCGAAGTCGAGCCACAGGGTCACCGAGGGGTCAGCGAGGTGGTGGGCGGCTTCGGTGGCGGGGAAGTTCTCCCGTTCGAGGACACCGCTGCGGTACAGCCGGCTGCGTGTCATCGGCTCAGTGGTCGTGTGCCGCGGCGAGGCTGGCGCGGCAGGCGCGGACCAGCTGGCGGGTGGCCCGCGTGGCCGGGGTGTCGCCGCAGGACGGGCAGCGGACCGAGACGTCGCCGGCCAGCTGGTCGATCGCGACGTTCAGCGCGCATTCGCAGGCGCGGCACCAGCGGGTGCCGGTGATGATGACGACGTGCAGGGGCGAGGCGACGCAGTCGTGCAGCCAGCGGCGGTGGGTGCGGCAGGTGACGCGCTCCAGCGGGTCCAGGCCGTCCTCTTCGGACCGGTCTTCGGCGGTCAGCGTGCGTGCCAGGCGCTGGTCGGCGACGTCGGCGTAGCGGGGATCGATGAAATCGGCCGGCCGCAGAGCGAGCCGGTCACGGCGGTTGCGGCGGGGGGACGTCGGCTCGGCTGTGGTCGCCGGGGCGAATCCGCGGTGTGCGTCCATGATGTGCCTCACTTTCGTCTGATCCCAGACTCCGCCGGTCCGGGCCGGACGACGAGTGCCGTACCGTCCTCGTTCCCGGGGCCCACGGACACGGACCTGGCGGGTCGAAGGGCCACGGGCGCGAGGACTTTCGGTCCCTCAGGACGCGGTTCGCACGAGGTACACCGGACAGGCCGCACTGTGCAGCAGGGCCTGGCCGGTGGAGCCGAGCAGCAGGCCGGGGAACCCGCCGCGGCCACGGTTGCCGAGCACGACGAGCTGGGCGGCGCCACTGCGCTCGATCAGCTCGCGCCGCGGGTGGGCCCGGACGACAACCCGGTCGACTTCCACGTCTCCGATGTCGTGGCCGCCGAGCCGGTCGGTCAACAGCCGGTGGCCGGCGTCGGTCACCGACTCAGGGTGCTCCGGGTGACCGGGTTCGTGCGGTGGCGGATCGTCGGCCCACGCGTGCACGACGACCAGCGGGACCTGACGGGACTTGGCTTCGTCGAGGGCGACGGCGAGGATGCGGCTGCTCGCTTCGCCGCCGTCGATGCCGGCGAGGACCGGACGTCCGGCGGCTTCGGCCTTGTCCCAGGCGTCACCGCGCACGATGACCGTGTCGCACGAGGCATGTGCGCTGACAGCCGAGGCGACCGACCCGGCGAGGAGCCCGGTGAGCCGGCCCTTTCCGGATGACCCGACGACGAGCAAGGCGGCCGTCTTGGACGCATCGACGAGGGCTTGGGCGGCGCGGTCGGGGTCGAGCCGGGTCGTCGCGCCCGGAACGCCCTGCGCGGCCGCGAGCTCGGCCGCGGTGCGCAGGGAGCGGCCGCCGTGCTCACGCAGGACGTCCTTCATCTCCTCGGGCGGCGGCACGACACCGCCGGCGAGCAAGGCCGAGAAGTCGATCGCGTAGACGATCTCCAGCGTCGCGTCGCGCCGGCGAGCGGTACGGGCTGCCCAGCGGACAGCGTCGAGCGACTCGGCCGATCCGTCGACTCCGACGACGATCGGCCGGCTGGTGGGTGCGGTCATCGGCGGCTCCATTCTCGTGGCATCCCTGGTCATCTCCTCGAGGTCCACGGTGCGCTTCCGGCCGGGTAGGTCGGAGCGGCCGAAGGTCCTCGCGGGCGGGGACGAACGGCCGCAGCGTCCGCCCGCCGGCGAGACCTACCTTCGAGCCGGATGCGTGGTCCGCGCACCGGAACCCGGAGGAAACAGGTCATGAGCACAACCGGAAACCCGCCGGTCGTCGTCGCCGTCGACGATTCGGAAACGGCCGCGGCGGCTGCGCTGTGGGCGGCTGGGGAAGCCGCCCGCCGACATGCGTCGCTGCTCGTCTTCACCGCGTACGGCTACGAGGACGCCGCGTTCGGCGGGAAGATGTCGCCGCCGTCGGACTGGCTCAGGATCAAGGAGGCCGAAGCCGGCGAACTGCTGCGCACGACGCGGGCGACCCTCGAAGCCGCCGTTCCCGGGTTGGACGTGTCCACCGAGGCCAGTGATCGCGGGCCGGTCCCCGTCCTGCTGGAGGTCTCGGCGCGGACCCGGATCCTGGTCACCGGGGAGCCGGTCGGCGTGATCGCGGGTCTGTTCAGCGGCTCGCCCGACGTCGACCTCGCCGCCAAGGCGCACTGCCCGGTCGTGGTCGTGCGCGGGAACGAGTCCGTGGACGGCCCGGTGGTCGTCGGCGTCGACGGCAGCCCGCTGAGCGAGGCCGCGATCGCGTGGGCGTTCGAGGAGGCCTCGCTCCGCGGTGCTCCGCTCGTCGCGCTGTACGCCTGGCACGACGGGGACACCGCGGGCTTGTTCAGCGACGGCAACGTCGCCTTCCAGGGCGAAGCCGTTCAGGACTCCGGCCGGCGGCTGCTGGCCGAGCGGCTCGCCGGCTGGCAGGAAAAGTACCCGGACGTCCAGGTCGAGCGCCGGGTCGAGCACGACAAGCCGCGCTCCCGGTTGCTGTCGGCGAGCCGCGGCGCGCAGCTGGTCGTGGTCGGCAGCCGTGGCCGGGGTGGTTTCGCCGGGCTGGTGCTGGGTTCGACGAGCCAGGCCCTGCTGCACCACGCGTCGTGCCCGGTCATGGTGGTCCGCACCGAGAAGGAGAACTGAACATGAACGCCGGAATGGTGTCCGCGGTGATGACCGCCGACCCGATCACCGTCTCCACGAAGACGCCGTTCAAGGACATCGCCGAGTTGCTGACCGGCAACGGGATCAGCGCGGTCGGCGTCCTCGACAAGACGGGTGCGCTCGTCGGCGTCGTTTCCGAGGCCGACCTGCTGCCGCACCTGTGGGAGGACCGCAGGCCCCGGTGGCGTGACCGCCGGCTGGCCCGCAAGGCGACGGCGTGCGTCGCGAAGGACCTGATGACGAGCCCGGCCGTCACGATCGACGCCGAGGCCACGCTCGCCGCCGCCGCGGCGGAGTTCGCGCGCACCGGCGTCCGGCGGTTGTTCGTGCTGCGGGCCGGGAAGGTGGCGGGAGTGCTGTCCCGCCGCGACCTGGTGGCGGTCTTCACCCGCGGCGACGCCGAACTCGAGCGCGAGATCACCGACCGCGTGCGTGACCGGCTCAACCTCGGGCCCGACCGGGTTCGCGTGCAGGTCCGGGCCGGGGTCGTGATGGTCGTGGGGCGCGTGGAGCGGCGCAGCGACATCGACCCGGTGACGCGGCTGATCCACGAGCTGTCCGGGGTGGTGGAGGTCCGCAACCGCCTGGACTACGTCTGGAACGACGTCGCCTGAAAGGCATACGAACGAGGCCTCCACCCGGATGCGGGCGGAGGCCTCGTTCCTTTCACCGGCCGCGCGGCTGTGCCGGTATCGGCAGGCCGATGCCGTACGGGTGGGTCACCGGCCGCAAGACCTCGCCGAGCGGACGCCGCGGTGTCGCCGGGAGCGGGGCCGCTCCCTCCGGGAGGTACCCGATGCGCACGACGAGCTGCGGCTCGCCGCGGCCATCGAGGACGCAGTCGCGGATCAGACCGCGGGTGCAGGTCAGCTCGAGCGGTTCGGTGTACACGCACGACGCGAGGTTCAACCGGGTAGCGGTCAGGAGGACCGCGCTGGCTGCTTCTCCCGCGCGAAGGCGATCGAGAGCGCTGTCGCCCGCGGTGGACAGCACGGTCAGCGCGGCGCCGTCACGGCCCGCGGTGTCGTCCGGCCTCGCGTCGGCGAAGTCGCGGACACGCAGCTCGCGGACTGCCGTGCGCGACTGGATCGCGTTCTGCGCGGGCACCCCGTCCGGGGCGTAGTTCCGTCCGCTCCAGGCGGCCAGCTCGATCGCGTAGTCCGGGTCGGCCCGGTGCAGCCCGCCGGCCTCCACGGCGGCGCTCGTGAGCGCCGACAGCTGGGGTGCTCCGGCGACCACACACAGCGCGGCGCCGTGGTCAGCGGCGCTCTTCTGGAGCAACACCTCGTCCCGCACGAGCAACGGACGGCGGGCGAAGCGGCGGCGGTCCGAGCGGCGGCGCGGGATGGCCGCGGCGAGCGCGATGTCGCCGTCTCGGGTGTCGTGCGGCACCAGGTCGATCCGGGCCAGGAGTCCCGGTTCGCCCGGGTCGGGCAGCCGGTGGACCTGTGCGGCCCAGCCCGTGGCCGCCGCGGCGACCGTGAAGTGGTGCAGCGCGCAGCCGCAGCTGACCAGCAGGTCGCGGCCGTCGGGGTCGGTGTTCCGCAGATGACGGCGTGGGTCCGCGCGCAGCTCGACCGTGCGGCCGGCGAACCGCCAGTCCCACGGCTGTGAGTTGTGGACGGAAGGGGCACGCACCGCGAGGGCGATGGCCGCTCTCACCGTGTACGCGTCGGGCATCGGGTGGTCCATCGGTTCCTCCTCGCCATCGGTTGTTCTCACGCTCGTCTCGGCCGCTCACGGTGGGCTTCGGCACCGAGAACGGCCAGTTCGAGCGTGCGTGCGATGTCGCCCGGGCTGACGACGCCGACCAGGACGCCGTCCTCGACCACCAGCACGAGGTCCTGCCCGGGCCGGTTCCCGAACCGGCTGAGGACGGTTGTCAGCGGGACGTCGGGGGCGGCGACGAGGCATCCCGGTGGCCGCACGCAGACGTTCTCGACGCGGGTCGAAGTGCGGGCCGTGTCGGGCACTCGTGCCAGCGCGGAAAGGCTCACCACGCCGACCGGGCGGCCGTCGAACGTCACCACCGGGTAGGTGCGGAAGCGCCCGGACGCGGCCTGCTCGACGAACCCCTGCACGGTGAACCAGCCGGGCGCGGTGACCGGGTCCGGCGTCATGATCTCGCCGAGCGCGATCCGGCTGAGCACCTCGCGTGCCGGACCGGCCGCGAGCTCGGCACGGGCGCTGAAGCCAAGGAACCAGCCGATGCCCACCAGCCAGAGACCGGCGAAGCTGCCGAACCACAGCAACTCCACGAGCCCGGCGACCGAGAGCATCAGGCCGAGGACCCTGCCCGAGCGGGCGGCCGCTGCCTGGGCTCGCCGTTTGTCGCCGGTGAGCTTCCAGACGACGGCTTGGAGGATCCGGCCGCCGTCCAGCGGGGCGCCGGGCAGGAGGTTGAACACCGCCAGGACGAGGTTCGTCCAGCCCAGCCAGCCCACGGTGACGACCACGACGGCGGGCACGGCCCCGGAGAAGAGCCGGCTGAGGCCGAGGAAGCCGGCGCCGGCCAGCAGGCTCGCGAGCGGGCCCGCCACGGCGACCGCGAACGCGGAACGCGGGGTCGGCGGGTCGTCGGGCACCTCCGTGCTGCCGCCGAGCAGCCACAGCGTGATGCGATCGACGGTGAGCCCGCGGTGACGCGCCACGAGCGCGTGGCTCAGCTCGTGCACCAGCAGCGAGGCGAGGAGCACCACGGCACCGGCGATCCCGGTCGCCCAGTACACGAGCGCCGGCTGTCCCGGGACTGCTTCCGGGAGGATTGACTGCGCCAGGAATTCGGCCAGAAGGGCCATGATCAGGAGCACGGACCAGTGCGCGCCGACGCGGATACCGGCGGGGCGCCCGAGCGGGAACGTGGCGTGCATGCCCGGACCATCCTCCCGCGGGCGGGCGCGGGCGAGGGCCGCACCGCCCCGGAGTGAGGGACCAAAGACCCCTGCGTCGCCGACGTCCGGCCGCAGCCCCGGTGCGGCCGGATTCGTAGCGTCGGGGCATGGCCGGACAGAAGAACTCGCGGATCCTGCGTGCGGTGTACGAGCGGGAGCTGCTGCGCCTGCAGGCCGAACTCGTGAAGCTCCAGGAGTGGGTGCGCCACGAAGGTGCGCGTCTGGTCGTGGTCTTCGAGGGCCGGGACGCCGCCGGGAAGGGTAGTACGATCAAGCGCGTCACCGAGCACCTCAATCCGCGGGTGGTGCGGATCGCGGCGTTGCCGAGCCCGACCGGTCGCGAGCGGACCCAGTGGTACTTCCAGCGCTACATCGAGCACCTGCCCGCGGCCGGCGAGATCGTCCTGTTCGACCGCAGCTGGTACAACCGGGCCGGCGTCGAGCGGGTGATGGGGTTCTGCACCCCGGAGGAGCACCGGCGGTTCCTGCAGCAGTGCCCGATCTTCGAGCGGCTGCTCATCGACGACGGCATCCTGCTGCGCAAGTACTGGTTTTCGGTCAGTCTCGATGAACAGGAACGCCGGTTCGCGGCGCGGATCGACGATCCGATGCGGCGCTGGAAGCTCTCGACCATCGACCTGCAGTCGGTGACGCACTGGGAGGACTACTCGCGGGCGAAAGACGACATGTTCGTGCACACCGACACCGCCGAATCGCCCTGGCACGTGGTCGAGAGCGAGGAGAAGCGGCGGGGACGGCTGAACATGATCGCGCACCTGCTTTCCACTGTCCCCTACCACGAGGTGCCCCGTCAGGCGGTGTCGTTGCCGCCGCGACCCGGGCCCAGCGGCTACTTCCGCCCCGACCGGCGGTTGCAGACCTACGTTCCCGACCACGCGGCGACCCTGTTGCCGCACTGAACCGGAGGAAGTCATGGACGCCGCGGAAAAGGCCGCCATCGAAGCCGAGGCTCGCCGTGAGGTCGCGGAGAAGGGCCGCCGGGGCCCGAAGCTGGGCCGCTACCTGCACGCGGTCGAACACCACGCGGTCAAGGAGAACGAGGAAGACGTCGTCCCGGCCGCCGCGGACGACCCGCGGCGGCCGACGGGGGAACCTCAGCCTTGATCGGTGCGCGCGTAGGCCGCGAGGGCCCGCTTCCGGGCTTTCGCGGCCACCGTGCGGATCAGCGCCGTGCGCACGGACCCGATGACCGGTCGGGAGATCCGCCAGTAGCGCCGGAACTTCAGCCAGCTTTCGGGGTCGCTCAGCCGGACCCGCGTGTGCACCGTCAGCAGCGTGCGGTGTGCCCCGTAGGGGAGCACCGACACGGCCAGAACGAGCTTCCCGAAGCCGGGCTCCTCGAACGCGGTGAAGTCGCCGGCCTCCACCCGGTGCCAGCTGATCACCGGTTTCCGGAACTTGCCGGCCACGCCGAGCGCGAACTCACTGCCCGGCCGGTCGCCGAGGAGCGTCCAGTCGCGCCCACACTCCGGCAGCATCCGCAGCCGGCCGGCCGCGGTGGCGACACCACCGCGGACGTCGGTGAAGTCCAGCTCGCGTGCCGCCGCGTAGGTGTCCTTCACCGGTGCGTCCACGATCAGGTGGCGCACCAGCTCGAAGTGCGGGTGCGGGAGGAAGTGGTCGATCAGCAGGTCTGGTCCGGTCATCGTCCCAGGGTCGGCGGGGCTCGCCGCGCGGGACAGGCGGATTTGGTCCCCGGTGAAAGGGACTTCGTGCTCTGAACGGTGAGTACGCGAGCGGCAATGCTGGCTCCGAGACCCGCAGGAGGAACTGATGACCGCAACCGCCAACCGGCCCGTGCTCGCCGGGGTGGACGCTTCGGCGGCGTCCTTCGACGCCGTCCGCTGGGCCGCGAAGGAAGCTCGACGGCGCGAAACGACCCTGCAGCTCCTGCACGCCTGCCTCTTCGAAGACGGCCCATCGCGGGCAGGCAACTCCGAACTGCTGCTCGAACACGCTCACCGCTTCCTGCACCGCGCCGCGGAGATCGCCCGCGAGGAGGCGCCGGGGGTGCGGGTCGAGACCTCGGTCCGGCTCGGGCTCGCCGTCGATCTGCTGCTCGCCGAGTCCGGTGGCGCGGCGCTCGTCGTCCTCGGTTCGCACGGTCTCGGTGGCCTGCGCGGCGTACTGATCGGTTCGGTGGCCCTGCGGGTCGCGGCCGGGGCGTCCTGCCCGGTCGTGGTCGTGCCCGCGCACCGGCCCCACCGGAGCGGCCCGATCGTCGTCGGCGTCGACCCGTCGGGCTCGAGCGAGCACGCTCTGCGGTTCGCTCTCGAGGAAGCCGCCGCGGTGCGGGCGCCGGTGCACGTCGTGCACGCCTGGCACGACGGCCTGCTGGTGCCCGAGGCGGCGCTCGCGGACATCGGGGTCACCGAGCAGCGCGAGCTGGACGCCCACATCGCGAGCTGGGTGCGCAAGTACCCGGCGCTGGACATCACCGCACGGGCCGTCCGGGACCGCATCGCCTCGCGCGCTCTGCTGAACGCGGCCGGCGACGCGCGGCTGATCGTCGTCGGCACCCGCGGCCGTGGCCCGGTCGCCGGAGGGGTGCTGGGGTCGACCGGCAACGCCCTGCTCGAGCACGCGACCTGCCCGGTCGTGGTCGTGCACTGAACTCGAAAAGAGGAACCACCATGAAGGCACGCGACATCATGACGAGGCCGGTCGTGCGGGTCGGCCCGGGAACACCGGTGCGCGAGGCCATCGTGCTGCTCACCGAGCACTGCGTCGCGGCGCTGCCGGTGGTGGGGGAGGAGGACGCGGTACTGGGCGTGTTCACCGAGGCCGACGCTCTCCGCAGTGGCGTCGCCGGGGTGGGACCGGCTCCGGACGTGCTGGTGGCCGCGGTGATGACGGCGCCCGCCGAGACGGTGGGGCTCGACACCGACGTCACCGAGATCGCCCGCCACATGCTGGGCGACCGGCGGCGCAGCATCCCCGTGGTGGACGATGACGGCGTGCTCGTCGGCATCGTCAGCCGCCGGGACATGCTCAGCCCGTTGGTGCGCCAGGACGATTCGGTCGCCTCACACCTCAATGCGCTGCTGACCGATTACGCGGGGCACCGCGACCGGTGGGTGATCTCCGTCACCGGCGGCATGGTGACGATCCGGGGTGTCTTCACCGACGAGGCCGAGCGCCGCGTCGTGACCGCACTGGCGAGGACGGTGCACGGCGTCGTCGGCGTCGAGCTGTGGGAAGAAACCACGGTGAAGACATGAGGATCCTCGTTGCGGTGGCCACCCGACATGGCGCCACCAGGGAAATCGCCGACAACATCGCTGCCGCGGTCGACTCCGCGCTGACCGACGCCGCAGTTCGGTCACAGGTCGAGATCCGGGACGCAAGTCTGGTGCGATCGGTCGAGGGTTTCGACGCGGTGGTCCTTGGCAGTGCTGTCTACATGGGACACTGGCTGGAGCCGGCGCGGAAGCTCGCCGAGTCCTTTTCGGACGAACTCTGCCGGGTGCCGGTCTGGCTCTTCTCCAGCGGTCCCGTCGGTGAGCAGGACAAGCCGGCCGAAGAGCCGGTCGTGATCGATGATCTCGTGGAGCGGCTCGGGGCCCGTGGCCACCGGCTGTTCGGAGGAAAGATCGACCGCCACGCACTGCACTTCCCGGAACGCGCCGTCGTGGCGGCCCTGCGCGTTGCGGACGGCGACAACCGGGACTGGCCGTCGATCCGGGCCTGGGGCCGGGACATCGGTTCGAGCCTGGCCCAGGCCCAGGCTGCGAGGAGCACGTCATGACCACCCCGAAGACCTACCCCGTCCGGGTCGAAGCGACCTTGGACGAACCGCTGTCCCGCTGGCTCTGGCTGGTGAAGTGGATCCTGGCGATCCCGCACTACGTCGTCTTGGCGTTCCTGTGGTTCGCTTACCCGTTCGTGACGATCGCCGCGTTCTTCGCGATCCTGGTGACCGGCCGGTATCCGCGTCCGCTCTTCGAGTTCACGTCGGGTGTGCTGCGCTGGAGCTGGCGGGTGCAGTACTACTCCTACGCCGCGCTGGGCACCGACCGGTACCCGCCGTTCACCTTCGCCGACGTTCCGGACTACCCGGCGCGGCTCGAAATCGCCTACCCCGAACGGCTTTCGCGTGGACTCGTTCTCGTGAAGTGGTGGCTGCTGGCCATCCCGCACCTCGTCATCGTCGGCCTGTTCGTCGGCGGCGGCAGCTGGCTGGCGTCTCGCTCCGGAAGCGACGACTTCAACTGGGCCGCCGGCGGGCTCGTCGGTGTCCTGGTCCTGGTCGCCGGCGTGGTGCTGCTGTTCACCGGCCGCTATCCCCGGCCGATCTTCGACTTCGTGCTCGGCATGGACCGCTGGGTGCTGCGGGTCGCCGCCTACGTGTCCCTGATGACCGACGAGTACCCGCCGTTCCGGCTCGACATGGGCGGCGCCGAAGCCGGTCACGAGCCGCCGCACCCGCACCCGCAGGCGCACCCGGCCGGTTCCGCCGGCTGGACCGGCGGCCGGATCGCCGCCGCGGTGACCGGCGCCGTGCTGGTACTGGGCTCGATGGGGTTGCTGACCGGCGGCGGGGCACTTCTGTGGGCCGACCGCACCCAGCGCGACGCCGACGGCTACCTGACCGCATCGACCGACGTCGTCGCGAGCGGCTACGCGGTCACGACCGACCCCGTGCAAGTGCACGGCATCTCCGGGTTCACCGCTTTCGTTGGTGACGCCCGGGTCCGGGCCACGAGCACGGACGGCCGCCCGGTGTTCGTCGGCATCGGCCGTTCGGACGCTGTCGCCGCCTACCTGGCCGGCACCGAGTACACCACCCTCGCCGACCGCCGCACTGGCGACCGGACCCACCCGGGCGGTGCCCCGGCCGTCCCACCCGGCGACGCCGGGGTGTGGGTGGCGAGCACGTCCGGCCCGGGCGCCCAGGCCCTCGCCTGGCCGGTTCTCGACGGGCAATGGACCGCTGTCGTGATGAACGCCGACGGCTCGCGCGGCATCTCCGCGCGCGCGGAAGCCGGCGCGACCGCGCCCGCCGTCGGCTGGGTTGCGCTCGGCCTGCTGATCACCGGGATCGCGATGCTGGCCGGTGGTGCCGCCCTGATCGGGATCGCGGCGCACCGCGCTTCGCGGCACCCGGGCGCGCCCACCACACCCGAACCGTCCACCGCGGACATCTGAGAAGGGAAAGACCATGCACGCGAAGCCGGGCGATTGGCTCGTCATCAAGGGCCCGCGGACCGGCGCGCCGGACCAGCGCGGCCGCATCCTCGAGGTGCACGCCGCCGACGGGACACCGCCGTACGTCGTCCGCTGGACCGCCGACGACCACGTGTCGACGGTGTTCCCCGGGCACGACGCCGTGGTGCTCACCGCCGAGGAGGAGCAGGCCGCCGAAGAGCAGGCCCGCGCCCGGTACGACCGGATCCAGCACCTGATCCACGAGGAGGACAGCCATGTACGGCTTCACTGACGGCGCGATCGTCGCCGGGATCGACGGTTCGGCCTCCGCGGTGCAGGCCGCCGTCTGGGCCGGTGCGGAGGCCGTTCGCCGTGGCCGGCCGTTGCGGCTGGTGCAGGTGTACGCCCTGCCGCAGGTGAAGGCGCCGGTCGCGTTCGGCACCCACGAGCAGGTCCGGGCAGGTCTGGCCGAGCGGGCCGAAGGCTGGCTCGCCGACGCCCGGGCCGCCGTCCTCGCCGAGCACCCCGGCCTCGACGTCACCACGGCCGCCCGGGAGTGGAGCCCGGTCACCGCCTTGGTCCAGGAGTCCCAACACGCCGAGCTGCTGGTGCTGGGCTCGCGGGGACTGGGCGGCTTCACCGGGTTGCTGGTCGGCTCCACCGCGGTCGCCGTGGCCGCCCACACGCATTGCCCGATCGTCGTCGTCCGCGGCCGGAAGCCGCATGACCCGCCACCGGTCACCGGGCCGGTCGTCGTGGGCACCGACGGTTCGCCCGACAGCGAGGCCGCGATCGCGTTCGCCTGCGAGGAGGCGCGGTTGCGCGGCACCGGACTCGTCGCGGTGCACACCTGGAGCGACGTCCTCGCCGACGGCACGCTCCGGCCGCACCCGATGGACGAAAACCCGGACGAGATAGCAGCGGCGGAGCGCGTCAAACTCGCCGAGCAAGTCGTGGGCTGGCAGCGAAAGTACCCGGATCTGACGATCGAGCTGGAGGTCACCCGCGGCCGGCCGGTGCGGACGCTGCTGGAGCGCGGCGAGCGCGCGCAGCTGATCGTGGTCGGCTGCCGCGGCCGCGGCGGATTCACCGGCATGCTGCTCGGCTCGACCAGCCAGGCCCTGATCGCGCACTCGCCCTGCCCAGTGGCGGTGGTGCGGCCCCAGCGGACCGGGAGGACACCATGAGCACCCTGCGGACCCGGACCACGATGCGGCTGCTGGCCACGTTCGAGACGCTGTTCGCCGCGAGTGCGGTGTACGGCGGGATCTCGCTGGTCGTCGGAGCACCTGGATTCACGATGCCGGTCGAGTGGCTGGCGCCGCTCGGGCTGACCAGCTGGGTGCTACCCGGCATCGCCCTGGCACTCGGCATCGGCGGCACGCTGGCGTGGGCGTCGGTGTTCGCCTGGCGGATCGACTTCCGCGCGCCGATCGCGGCACTCGCCGCCTGCGGCGTGCTCACCGGCTGGCTGGCGATCCAGTTCGGCGTGATCGGTGTGCGCGCGCCGGTCCAGTGGGTGACCGCCGGGCTGGTGATCGCGCTGCTCGGTCTCGCACTCCTGGCCCGGCACGGGTTGAGCCGTGACCACGTGAGAAGGGACGTAAGTCCCCGCGACCGGTGACCGACGCCAGCGGTCGCCGGAGTCCGGCTTTCCTAGGTTGGGAGGTGACAGGAAAGGAACTTCCGATGCGCGCACGCGACCTGATGACTTCGCCGGTGATCACCGTGCAGCCGTGGACTTCGGCCAAGGAGGCGGCCGAGCTGCTGTCCATGCACGGCTTCACCGCTCTGCCCGTGGTCGACGACGACGGCGGCCTGATCGGCATCGTCACCGAGGCCGACCTGATCCGCGGCCGGATCCCCGCCGACCCGCGCCAAGCCCACCGGCACCACGATGCCGCCGTCGCCGGCAAGTCGGTCGGGGACGTGATGACCAGTCCCGCCACCGCGATGGACACCGGAACCGACATCGCCGACCTGTGCCAGGCCCTGGTGGACGCCCGGATCCGGGCGATGCCGATCGTCGACGGTTCGGTCGTCGTCGGCATCGTCACCCGCGGCGACATCGTCCGCATGCTCGCGCGGGAGGACGCCGACATCGCCCGCGACGTCAAGCACCGCTTGGAAATCTACGGCGGCAGCGGCCGCTGGCACGTCGACGTCCGCGACGGCTACGTCCACATCATCGACCAGTACGACGACGACACCGACCGGCACGTCGCCCAGTTGCTGGCACTCGCCGTGCCCGGCGTCGTCGCCGCCGATACCGCCTACGCGGGTGAGGAGCAGACACGATGACCACCACCGACCCGAGGATCACCGTCGGCGTCGACGGCTCGGCGGGCTCGACCGCCGCCGTCACGTGGGCGGCGAAGCTCGCCTCCCGGCGGCACCTCCAGCTCAAGATCGTGCACGGACTGCAGGTCGCAGGCCTGTACTACGGCGGCGGCATGACCGGCATCGGCGCGGCGACGCTGTTCGAAGCGGTCCAGAAGGACGGCGAACGTGCCATCGCCGACGCCCGCGCTCTGGCCACATCGATCGACAAGGACCTCGTCCTCACAACCGAGCTGCCCAACGATCCGCCGGTGCCGGTGCTGATCGAGGAGTCCCGGCACGCCCGGATGCTCGTCGTCGGCCGGACCGGCACCGGTGGGTTCGCCGACATGCTCCTCGGGGGTACCGCCGCGTCGGTCGCCGGTCATGCCCACTGCCCGGTCGTGGTCGTCCGCGGCCGCGAGGGCACCACGGCCGTTCCGGAGATGGGCCCGGTCGTGGTCGGCGTCGACGGCAGCCCGAACAGCGAGCAGGCCATCGCCGTCGCGTTCGAGGAGGCTTCGCTGCGCGGGACACCGCTGATTGCGGTGCACGCCTGGAACGACGTGACCTACGAGGACGCCTTCGGCAGCGCACGCATCCTGACCCAGCCGGAATCCCTCGAAGAGGGAGAGGAGCGGCTGCTCGGTCAGCGGCTCGCGGGATGGCAGGAGAAATACCCCGACGTCGAGGTCCGCCGCAAGCTGGTCCGCGACCGGCCACGGCACGTCCTGCTCGAGGAGAGCAAGACGGCCCAACTGGTCGTCGTCGGCAGCCGCGGCCGTGGCGGCTTCACCGGCATGCTGCTCGGCTCGACCAGCCAGGCGCTCGTCCAGCACGCCGACTGCCCGGTGCTCGTGGTCCGTCCGGAGCCGAAGGCATGACCGCCGTCGACGCCCGGCCCGCGGTGCTCGGCAGCACCGAGCTGGCTCAGGTGGACGCCCTCTGGCGGGCCGCGAACTACCTCTCGGCCGGCCAGATCTACCTGATGGCGAACCCGTTGTTGCGCGATCCGCTGCGGGCCGAGGACGTCAAGCCGAGATTGCTGGGACATTGGGGGACCTCACCGGGCCTGAACTTCGTCTACGCGCACCTGAACCGGGCGATCCTCGCCCACGACCTGAACGCCATGTTGGTCACCGGTCCGGGCCACGGCGGCCCGGCGCTGCTGGCGAACACGTGGCTCGAAGGCAGCTACACCGAAGCGTGGCCGGAGGTCACACGGGACGTGGGTGGCATGCGGGAGCTGTTCAGGCAGTTCTCGTTCCCCGGCGGTGTTCCCAGCCATGTCGCGCCGCAGGTGCCTGGGTCGATCCACGAGGGCGGGGAGCTGGGTTACTCGCTGGCGCACGCCTTCGGTGCGGCGTTCGACAACCCCGGCCTGCTCGTCGCCTGCGTGGTCGGGGACGGCGAAGCCGAGACCGGGCCCCTTGCCACGTCGTGGCACGCCAACAAGTTCCTCGACCCGGACCGCGACGGCGCGGTGCTGCCGATCCTGCACCTCAACGGCTACAAGATCGCCAACCCGACCGTGCTGTCGCGGATCCCGCCGGCCGAGCTGGACGCGCTGCTGCGCGGCTACGGCTACGAGCCGATCTACGTCGAGGGCAGCGACCCGGAGACGATGCACCAGGCGATGGCCGCCGCGCTCGACTCGGCGGTCACCACCCTCGCGCAGCGGCGCGGGGTGTGGCCGATGATCGTGCTGCGCAGCCCGAAAGGCTGGACCGGTCCATCCGTTGTGGACGGAAAGCCGGTCGAAGGGACCTGGCGCGCTCACCAGGTGCCGCTGTCGGAGGTCCGTAAGAACCCGGATCACCTGAAGCAGCTGGAGCAGTGGTTGCGCTCCTACCGTCCGGAAGAGCTGTTCGACTCCCGCGGCCGTCCGGTCGCCGACGTCACGGCGATGATCCCGGCGGGGGACCGGCGGATGGGCGCCAACCCGAACGCCAACGGCGGCATTCTGCTGCGGCCGCTCGCACTGCCGGACACCGCAGCCCACGCCGTCGCGGTCCCGAGCCCGGGCGCGACGGTGGCCGAGCCGACCCGGGTGCTGGGCCGGTTCCTGCGGGACGTGTTCGCGCTCAACGCCGACAGGGCGAACTTCCGCCTGTTCGGGCCCGACGAGACGGCGTCCAACCGACTGGATGCGGTCTACGACGTCACCGGCAAGCAGTGGCAGGCCGCGGTCGAACCGGTCGACGAGCACCTGTCGGCCGACGGCCGGGTGCTGGAGGTGCTCTCGGAGCACCTGTGCCAGGGCTGGCTCGAGGGCTACCTGTTGTCGGGGCGGCACGGGTTGTTCTCGTGCTACGAGGCGTTCGTGCACATCGTCGACTCGATGGTGAACCAGCACATCAAGTGGCTGCGGGTGCACCGGCAAATCCCGTGGCGGCGGCCGGTCGCGTCGCTGAACTACCTGCTCACCTCGCACGTGTGGCGGCAGGACCACAACGGGTTCTCCCACCAGGACCCCGGGTTCGTCGACCACGTGGCGAACAAGAGCAGCGAGGTCGTGCGGATCTACTTCCCACCGGACACCAACACGCTGCTCGAAGTCGCGGCACACTGCCTGCGCAGCCGAGACTACGTGAACGTCGTCGTCGCTGGCAAGAACGACTCGCCGAACTGGCTCGACGCCGAGCAGGCCGCGCTGCACTGCAGCCGGGGCGTGAGCATCTGGGAGTGGGCGAGCACGCACACCGACCGGGAACCGGACGTCGTCCTCGGCTGCGCGGGTGACGCCCCGACGCTGGAGATCTTGGCCGCCGCGAAGATCCTCCGGGAGGAGCTGCCGGACCTCGCCGTGCGCGTGGTCAACGTGGTCGACCTGATGCGCCTGCAGCCGGCGGCCGAGCACCCGCACGGTCTCGGTGACCGGGAGTTCGACGCGTTGTTCACGCCGGACCGCCCGGTGATCTTCGCCTACCACGGTTACCCGTGGCTGATCCACCGGCTGGCCTACCGCCGGACTAACCACCACGACATGCACGTGCGCGGCTACACCGAGCACGGCACCACGACCACGCCGTTCGACATGCTGGTGCTCAACCACATGGACCGGTTCCAGCTGGTGATCGACGTGATCGACCGGGTACCCGGCCTCGTGGCGACGGCGGGCGTGCTGCGGCAGAAGATGACCGAGGCCCAGGGCCGGCACGGCCGGTGGATCCGCGCCCACGGCGAGGATCTGCCCGAAGTGCGGCACTGGACCTGGGAGGACTGAGAGAGGATGGCCGCCGCGGTCACACCGGCCGCGGCGGTCACGCGGAGCGATCCGGCTTCCGGACTTCCGCTAAGCGCTCATGAGCCCGGCGGTGCTGAAGATCGTAACCACGGCGGCGGTGACCGCGAGGAAGGCGCCCCCGCCGGCCAGGACACCGCTCGAGATCTTCCGTGTCTCGAGCCACCTGACGAATCCCGTGATCAGCGCGGCGATCACGCCGATCAGCACCGCGATCGTGATCAAGGCGAGGACCGCACCCGTGTGCGTCATTTCGTGTTCCCTTCCGGGCGCGAGCCGGCTGGCGGGCGCATCCATTTGACCAGCCGGTACTGGTACATGAGGGTTGATCCAGTTGGCGAAAGCGGTGCGGGCGTGTAAGTCTCCCGGCGTTCGACCAGGTCATGGTCGAGCAACGCCTTCAAGCCGCGTTGCGTGGTGTCAGCGGACCACCCGTACCACTCCTCCATGCGATCGGGCGGATACGCCGACCACGGCTTCTCCTTGGCCACGACGAGCAGCATTGCCAGCCCGGGAAGCGTGATCTTCGCGTCAAGATCGTTCTTCCAGAAGGCGGTCGGGATCCGGAGGAAGCGATCACTCTCGTCTTGACCGTCCGGCCTGGTGTATGGCTCTCCGCTGGCATCCTCGCGAAGCAGGGTCACTTCGATGCGCCGCGCGCCCCGCTCGGTCCGGTTCTTGGTGATCAGACCGCGTTGCTCCAGCCGGTCAAGCGTTCGCCACGCGGCAGTTCTCGCGGCCAGCTGCGTCGCCGTCGCTTCCGCGTCGAACAAGCGGGCCCACACCAGGCTGTCGAGCTGGGTCGTCCATGCGCCGTCCCGGGTTCCGCCGCTTGCGCCGACGATCGTCAGGTAAGCGCGGAGACCCCGTAGGTCCCCGTTCCTGACGAAAGTCTTGAGCGGTCCGTGACGAGGGGAGTGCCCTTGCGGGCGTTGGACGAAGGCATGCCTCAGCGGCACGATCGGGCGCTTGTTGCGGTCGAGCAACCTCGCGCGAGCGTCGAGCCCGGTCGCCTCCGGCTTCTGCCGGAGCGCCACAGGCTTCTTCGAGGTCTTCATGGTGGTCTATTACGGCAGATGCCCCAGCATGATAGCAACAGAGTTGCCAATCGGAATTGAGCCGGAGTAGCGGTAGGTATGAGAGTACCGCTGAAACTTCTGCTGCTAGCTCCACTGCAACATCCATGCGTAGGACTCAGGGATGGCGCAATCCAGCTCGATGGTCTCGGAGTGCGGAGCCGCAGCCTTGGCGGTGCCGGGGCGCTGCAACCGGGCCAAATGGGTGCTTTCCACTACCGATCGCGGACAGCTTCCGATGGTTACTCTCAGTTGCAAGCAGCCTCCGCGTGGCTTGATGGGCGCAGTGCGATCGTCGGCAGCTTTGCGAACTCCGCCGGCCGGTGGGTGACCACCAGCGTCGAGCGGCCGTCCGTTGCCGTCAGCACGTCGGCCGCCAAAGCCGCCGCCGTTGGGGCGTCCAGATGGGCCGTCGGTTCGTCGAGCAGCAGGATCGGACGGTCCGACAGCAGCGCGCGGGCCACCCCGATGCGCTGGCGTTCGCCGCCCGACACCGCGGTTCCGTGGGTGCCCAACGCGGTGTCGAGGCCGTCGGGCAGCGCATGCAGCCACGGGCCCAGCTGCGCCAGGTCCAGGGCGGCCCGAAGCTCGGCGTCGGCGGCAGCGGGCCGGGCCAGGCGGAGGTTTTCCCGCAGCGTGCTGTCGAACAGGTGCGTTTCCGGTCCGCACCAGGCGATCTGCTCCCGCACCGAGTCGCCGTCGTAGGTGCGGGTGTCGACGTCGTCGAGCAGGACGTGGCCGGCCGTCGGGGTGAGGTAGCGCATCAGCGCCGCGATCACCGTGCTCTTGCCCGCACCGGACCGGCCGGTCAGCGCGAGCCGCCGGCCGGGGCCGAGCCGCAAGGTGACGTCTCGGACGGCGTCGTGGTGGCTGCTCGGCCAGCGGACGGCGAGGTGCTCGGCCGCCAGCTCCGCCGCGGCGGGCGCGGGGATCACGGGCTCGGGCTCCGAGTCCTGGACGGCGTCGAGGTCGGCGAGTCGGCACGCGGCGTGCCCGGCGCCCAAGAGGCGTTGCGCCGCTTCCGGCAAGCCGGCCACCAGTTCGGCGGTCGCGAGCGGCGTCAGCGCCAGCACGGCCAGGGCCGGCCCGGGGATGGTGCCCGCGCGCACGGCCAGGATGCCCAGCACGAGGCAGGCGATGGAGGTCAGGCCGACGCCGAGCGTCGCGATCCCCGAGCCGAGCCCGCGCCGGATCGCGGACCGGCGAGCGAGGGCGGTCAGTCCGGCGTCGAGTTCCCGCAGCCGGTGGTGCCGGCGCACCGCCGCGTCGTGGACGATCAGGTCGGCCGACGCTTGGAGCAGCTCGACCGTGCCCGCGGCGAGCTCGGTCCGTAGCCGGGCGGTTTCGCGCTGCGCCCGGCGGGCCGTCACCGCCGCGACCAGCGGGGCGAGAACGCCGGCCGCGAACAGGCCCACGGCGGCCGCGAGCCCGGCGCCCGGCAGGATCACCCCGAGGGTGACCGCGGTCGCCGACAACACCACGAACGTCGACACACCCGGGACCAGGCCGCGGACCAGGACGTCCTGCTGGCTGTCCACATCGGACACCAGCCGGTGCAGCAGGTCGCCGCGGCGCAGCCGGGCCGTGCGGGCCGGGCCGATCCGGACCAGCCGGTCCCAGATCCGCACGCGCAGTTCGGTGAGCGCGCGCAGGGCAACGTCGTGGGACAGCAGACGCTCGAGGTAGCGCAGGATCCCCTTGGCCAGTCCGAAAGTGCGTACGGCGACGATCGCCACCATGAGGCTCAGCACCGGCGGGTGCAGCGCGGCGCTGGCGATCAGCCACGACGACGTCGCGGTCAGCGCCACCCCGCAGCCCAGGGCGGCGGTCGCGGCGAGGCACGCCAGCGCGAGGCGCCACCGGTAGGGGCGCACGGCGTCCAGCAGCGGCCGCCACGTCGAGCCCGATCCCGCCGCGGCGGCCGCTTCGGCATCCGGTGCGGCCACCGCAGTGCGAGTCGCCGTGGGGGCGACGGCGGGTGCCGGCAACGTGGCGGTCCCGGTGCGCGGCGCGCCGAGGGTGACCACTCGGTCGCACCGGGCCAGCACCGCGGGGTGGTGGCTGATGACGACGGCGGTCCGGCCTGCGAGGACCTTTGGTAGCCGGTCGAGGATGGCGGCCTCGGTCTCCGCGTCGACGCCCTCGGTGGGTTCGTCGAGCAGGATCAGCGGCCGGTCGAGCAGCACCGCGCGGGCCAGTGCGACGCGGCGGCGCTGCCCGGTCGACAGCCCGGCGCCCAGCTCGCCGATCACCGTGGAGAGCGGGACGTCGAGTGCCGCGGTGTCGGCCGCCGCGGCCACGGCGTCGTCGGTGGCGTCGGGGGAGCCGAGCCGGATGTTCTCCGCCACGGTCCCGGCGACGAGGTGCGGTTGCTGCGGGACCCAGGCGAGGTGCCGGTGCCAGGTGGCGCGGCCGATGCCGGCGAGATCCACGTCCCCGAGCAGGACCCGGCCGCGGTCGGGACGCCGCCAGCCGAGCAGGATGTCGAGCAGCGTGGACTTCCCCGCGCCGCTCGGCCCGGTCACGCCGACGATCTCCCCGGCCGGGACTTGAAAGCTGAACCGGTCGAGGATCGGCCCGGACCGCCCCTCGACCGTGACGTCTTCGCAGCGCAGAGCGACGCGGGTGAGGTCAGGGACCGTGTGAGTGCCGGTGTCGTCGGACAACGTGTCGGCCAGCGCGATGATCTCTTCGGCCGCGGCGAGCCCTTCGGCGCTGTCGTGGAACCGGGCGCCGACCGCCCGCAGCGGCAGGTAGACCTCGGGCGCGAGGATGAGCACGACGAGCGCGGTCTGCAGGTCGAGCTCTCCGGCCAGCAGGCGCAGCCCGACCGAGACGGCGACGACCGCGACCGAGAGCGTAGCCAGCAGCTCCAGGGCCAGTGCGGACAGGAACGCGACGCGCAGCGTCTTCAAGGTCTGGGTGCGGTACTTCTCGGTGATCTCCCGCAGCGACCGGAGCTGGGCCCGCGCCCGGCCGAACGCCGTCAGCTCGGCAAGCCCGGCCACCAGGTCGAGGAAGTGATTGCCCAACACCGAAAGCGTCTTCCACTGCCGCTGGACGTCCCGCTGGGTGTAGAGGCCGATGAGGATCATGAAGATCGGGATCAGCGGCACCGTGAATCCGACGATGACCGCGGCGACCCAGTCGGCGAGCAGGATCCGCACCCCCACCACCAGTGGGACGACCGCCGCGATCAGCAGCTGCGGCAGGTACCGCGCGAAGTAGCCCTCCAGGCGGTCGACCCCGTGCGTGGCCAGGGCCGCCACCTCTGCGGGGGATCGGTCCGCCCGGCGCGGCCCGATCCGCAGCGCGGCCGCGACGACCGTCTCCCGCAGCTGGGCGAGGGCTCGGGCGGCGGCGCGGTGGGCTGTCGTTTCCGACAGCCACGCGAGGCCGGCTCGAGCGAACACGACGAGCACGAGCAGGCCCAGCGGCAGCGCCAGGCTCAGGAGACCGAAGCCGTCGAGGAACGCCCAGGTGATCGTCTTCGCCAGCAGCTCCGCCTGGGCGAGCACCAGCATCGCGGTGAGCACGCCCAGCGCGGCGCAGGCGAGGACGAACGGCCGGACCGCGCTCGCGTGGCGCAGCAGCCGCGGGTCGAGGGGCTTCACCGGCGGCCCGCGGGCAGGCCGCCGTCGGCGGGGATCGACGCGCGGCTGATCCGCTTGCGGAACACCCAGTACGTCCACGCCTGGTAGGCCAGCACGATCGGGGTGAACACGACCGCGACCCAGGTCATGATCTGCAGCGTGTACGGCGTCGAGGACGCGTTAGTGGTGGTCAGGCTGAACGCCGGGTCGGTCGTCGAGGGCAGCACGTCCGGGTACAGCGACCAGAACAGCGTGAAGGTGACCGCGATGATCGCGGCGGCGGTGCTGGTGAAGGCGTACCCGTCTCGCTCGCCGGCGGTGAACAGCACCGCGGCGACGAGCAGCAGCGCGGCTACGGCCGAGGACAGCCACGCCCAGCCGCCGTGCTCGATGGCGGTATAGGTGAGGAAGACACCGCCGAACACGATCGCCGTTCCGCCCAGGGCGCGGGCCAGGGTGCGGGCCCGGCCGCGGATTTCCCCGGTGGTTTTGAGGGTGAGGAAGACCGCGCCGTGGAAGGTGAAGAGGCTGAGGGTGGCCAGGCCGCCGAGCAGGGCGTAGGGGTTGAGCAGGGTGAGGAAGGTGCCGGTGAAGTGGTGCTGCGCGTCGAGGGGGACGCCGTGGACGATGTTGCCGAAGGCGACGCCCCAGAGCAGGGCGGGGGCGGCGGAGCCGAAGACGATGATCCAGTCCCAGGTGGTGCGCCAGCGGGGGTTGTCGATCTTGCCGCGGAACTCGAACGCGACTCCGCGCAGGATGAGGGCGACGAGGACGAGCAGCAGGGCGAGGTAGAAGCCGGAGAAGAGGCTGGAGTACCAGAGGGGGAAGGCGGCGAAGGTGGCGCCGCCGGCGACGAGCAGCCAGACTTCGTTGCCGTCCCAGACCGGGCCGATCGTGTTGATCAGCACGCGGCGGTCGGTGTCGTCGTGGCCGAGGACGCGCAGCAGCGTGCCGACGCCGAAGTCGAAGCCTTCGAGGACGAAGTAGCCGGTCCAGAGGACCGCGATGAGCAGGAACCAGATGTCGGTGAGGGCCATGACGGGTCTCCGGCGTCTCAGTAGGCGAAGGCCGCGGGGCGCGGCTCATCGGACTCGGTCTCGTCCGCCGGTGCCTCGGGGGGTGGGGGACCGGCTTTGGCGTAGCGGACCATCAGGACGCCGTCGACGACCGCGAGCACGCCGTAGAGCAGCGTGAACACGATCAGCGACGTCAGCACACTGCCCGCGGAAACCGTGGGCGACACCGAGTCGGCGGTCTTGAGCACGCCGAACACCGACCACGGCTGGCGGCCCATTTCGGTGAAGATCCAGCCGACGCTGTTGGCCAGGAACGGCAGCGCGATCCCGGCGGTCGCGACGGGGAAGAACCAGCGGGCGCGCGGCGTGCGGCCGCGGCGGAACAACCACA
>NZ_JADWPD010000004.1:0-69890 GCF_017308975.1 Amycolatopsis sp. MtRt-6
CGTCCCACGCACCGAAGGCCACATTGGGGCGCTCGGGTCAGCGGGTGGCGGCGGCCCAGCGGACCGCCGGGCCCATCGCCCAACCGGCGGCCAGGAACACCACGCCCAGCAGGAGCCAGCCCGCGACGCCCCCGCCGATCACCACCGTGCTCAGCAGCACCGGGCCCACCGCGCGGGCCACCGACGTCCCGCTGCCGAAGAAGCCCTGGTACTCGCCCTGCTTGTCCGCCGGCGCCAGGGCGAAGCCGATCTCCCACGAACCCGCCGACTGCAGCATCTCGCCGAGCACCTGCACCAGCGCGCCGGCCACGAGGACCGCGAACGCCACCGCCGGTGACGTCCCCAGCGCCGACAGCGCGAACGCCACGCAGGACGCCAGCAGCACCACACCCGACCGGCGCACCATCCGCGCCGCGGATCCCAGCGAAGTCAGCCGTCCCGCGACGCGGACCTGCAGCGCCACCACCACGACCGTGTTGAGCACGAACAACGCCGACACCGTCCAGCCCGGGGCCGCGGTGTGGTCGGCGATCCACAGCGGGATCGCGACGCTCAGCAGCGGCATGCGCAACAACAGCACCGCGTTGAGCAGCGTCACCAGTGCGTACGGCCGGTCGCGCAGCACGGCGGACTTCGGCGCTCCCGGGCGCGGGAAAGCCCGCGGGGCCCGCGGCAGCGCGTGCAGCAGCGCCGCCGTCACCACGAAGGCCGCCGCGTCGAGGACGAAGACCGTCAGGTACGCCGCGGCCGTGTCGGCCGAGAGCGCGAGGCCGCCCAGTCCGGCGCCGACGGCGAGGCCCGCGTTGCCCGCCGACTGCAGGTGCGCCCGGACGCGCGTGCGCCGCTCCGGATCGGCGAGCGCGGCCAGCAGTGCCTGGCGGACCGCGGCCAGCCCGGTCTGGCAGCTGCCGTAGACGCAGGCGGCCAGGACGAACGCGACCGGCGAGCGCACGACGAGGAAGGCGAGGATCGACGTGCCCGTCGCCAGTGCCAGCAGCACCGCCGAGCCGCGGGTGCCGTGGCGGTCGGCGAGGCGGCCGAGCGGCACCCCCGCGACCGAACCGACCGCCCAGCCGAGCGTGAGCCCGAGCCCCACCTGCGCCGGCGTCAGGCCGGCGATCCGGGTGAAGAACAGGACCGAGCAGGTCAGGAACGCGCCGTCGCCGAGCGAGCCCGCCAGCTGCGCGGCGGTGAGCAGCCGGCCCGCCGACCGGTTCTTCGGACGTTCGGGAAGCCGTTCCAGAAGCACTGTCATGCGAAGAACGCTAGGGCGGAACTTGGCCCGATCCCAGATCCAATTCCGACCACTCGGATTGGGCCAATATAGCCTCGACAGATGGACTTCCACGTCAGCCTGGCGGGCCGTGGCGACCTCAGCGTCCGCATCTACCGCCAGCTGCGCGACGCCGTGCTCGACGGCAGGCTGCGCGCGGGGGAGCGGCTGCCGCCGACGCGGGAGCTGGCGCGGCGGCTGGCCGTCTCGCGCAACACCGTCGCGGTGGCCTACGACCGCCTCACCGCCGACGGGTTCCTCGCCGGCCGCGTCGGCGCCGGCACGTACGTCTGCGCGGAGCTCCCGCCGCCGAAGCCCCGCCAGGTCCCCGCGAAACGCGGTCCGCGGCCGACGGCGGTGTGGCGGTCGCTGCCGGCCCCGGCCGGCACCGGGCCCGGCCCGGCGTTCGACTTCCGCGTCGGCATTCCCGACGCCGCGCTGTTCCCGCTGGACACCTGGCGGCGCCTGCTCGCGCGGGAACTCCGTGACACCGCGGGATTCGCGCACTACGCCGAGCCCGGCGGGCACCCCGGCCTGCGCGCGGCGATCGCCCGGCACGTCGGCGTCTCCCGTTCGGTGCGGGCCGACGCCGGCGACGTGCTCGTCACCCAAGGCGCCCAGCAGGCCCTCGACCTGCTGTGCCGCGTGCTGCTCGAACCCGGCGACCGCGTCGCCGTCGAGGAGCCGGGCTACCGGATGGCCAGGCTGCTCTTCGCCTCGCACGGCGCCGAAGTGGTCGGCGTGCCGGTCGACGGCGAAGGTCTCGACGTCGCCGCGCTGCCGTCGCGCGCGAAACTGGTGTACGTCACGCCGTCGCACCAGTTCCCGCTCGGCACGCCGATGTCCCTCGCCCGGCGCGCGGCCCTGCTGGCGTGGGCGGACCGGGCCGGCGCGGTCGTCGTCGAGGACGACTACGACAGCGAGTTCCGGTTTTCCGACCGGCCCCTGGAACCGTTGCAGAGCCTGGACCGCGACGGGCGCGTGGCCTACGTCGGATCGTTCTCGAAGACGCTGCTTCCCATGCTGCGCCTGGGGTTCCTGATCGCGCCGGCGTCACTGCGCGACGCGTTGCACCACGCCCGGCAGCTGTCCGGCTGGCACGGTGACCTGCCCGCGCAGGCCGCCTTGGCCGGTTTCATCGACGAAGGCCTGTTCGCCCGCCACCTCCGTCGCGCGACGAAGGTCTACGCGGACCGCCACGAGCGCATCACGACGACCCTGGACCGGGTCTTCGCCGGCCGGCTGAGCGTGGTGCCCTCGGCGGCGGGCCTGCACCTGTGCGCCCTGGCCGGCGACGACACGGACCTGGAGCCGATCGCGGCCCGCGCGGCCGCGGCGGGCGCGGCGATCCAGACGCTTTCGGACCTCTGCGGGGGTTTCCCGCGCCAGGGCGTGGTCCTCGGCTACGGTTCGATCCCCTCGGCGAGCATCGACGCCGGGCTCGCGGTGCTGGACGAGGCCTGGGGCTCGGCGTAGTGGTCCGTCCGCCGTCGGGCGGCGATCAGCAGGCCGCCGGCGCACGTCGCCGCCGCCGTCGTCAGGATCACCAGCCAGCCGCGGCGGAAGTCCGCCAGGTCCGGCGTCCCGGCGAACACCGCGATCAGCACCGCCGTGCCCAGGACCGTGCCGATCTGCCGGGCCGTGTTCACCATCGACGAGCCCGCGCCCCAGCGGGACGGCGGCAGGACCGTGCCGACCACCCCCGACAGGCTCGGCATGATCAGGCCGACGCCGAGGCCCGTCAGCACCTGGCCCGGCAGCATCGACCCCGCGTAGCCGGGCACCGATCCCATGCGCAGCACCCAGACCAGCACCCCGGCCCCGAACGAGACGCCGCCGAGGGCGACCACCGGGCCCGGCCCGAAGCGGTGCGCGAACCGGCCGCCGAGGATCGACACCCCGACCACCACCAGCGGTCCCGGCGCCAGGGACAGCCCGGCCACCAGGATCGAGGCAGGCGGCGAACAGCACGGTGTAGCCGGTGAGCACCCACGACAGGGCCGCCAGGTCGTCGCCGGGGAAGGCCGCCCGGATGCCGGGGAAGGCGATCGTGACGATGAAGGTGTCCAGCGCGGCGAGGAACGCGGCCGCCGAGACGACCAGCAGCACGAGGCCGGGCTTCGGCGGGGCGTCGGTCATGGTCCTCTTAGGTTCGGTAAAGCAACCTAGCCGGACAAAATGGGTTTCAACAAGAGACTCACGCAGCGGCCCGTTCCTCGGCGCGGGCGCGCAGCGCGGCCAGGGTGTGCTCGATCGACCGGACGTTGTAGCCGGGCCGGTCCGCGCGGCCGGTGACGCGCGGCCCCATGAACCTGCGCACCACCCAGCTGCCGATCCGGTACCAGTTCTCGGTGACCACGCAGCCGCCGGTGGCCGGCGCCAGCACGTACTCCCAGCGCGACACGCGCGAGCCGAGCGGCGTGCGCACGTCGAAGGCGAACCGGCGGCCCGGCTCGAAGGCGACCACCCGCACCCGCGTCCACCACTGCAGTTCGCCGTTGCGGTTGCGGCCGCGGAACCGCGCGCCGAGGGCGGGGCCGGTGCCGTCCAGCCAGCGGCCGCCGACGTTCTCCGGGCTCAGCTCGCCCATCCGCGGCAGGTCGGTGACCCACGACCACACCGTGCCCGGGTCGGCGGAGACGGTCACACTGCGCGAAATCGTCGGTTCCACGCCCCGACGGTGACAGCGCCCGCCGGGCCCGGGCAAGGCGTGGGAGCGGAGTCCGCAGCCGAGAAGAGCCGGCCCGGCGGATTGTGACGCCGCCGTTCTGGGTATTCCGCGCGCGGGGGAATGAGGAATCCCGCGACACGGAGGGTGCGGTGGTCAGCGTGATCCCGATCGAAGTGGTGGGGATGGCCGTTCCGGTGCCGGGTGAGGCACCCCTGATGCTGCTGCGCGAGCCGGAGGGCGCCCGGCGCTGGCTGGCGATCATGATCGGGTACGGCGAGGCCGAGGCCCTCGTGCGGGCGCGGGAACAGATCGCGCAGCCACGCCCGGGCACGATCGAGCTGCTCGGCGACGTGCTCGCGGCGTTCGGCCAGGGCCTCGCCGCGGTGGAGCTGACCGAGGTGCGGGACGGCATCTTCTACGCCGATCTCGTCCTCAAGTCCGGCACCCGCGTGTCGGCGCGGCCGAGCGACGCCGTCGCGCTCGGCCTGCGCCAGGGCGCGCCCATCCGCGTCGCCGAAGAGGTGCTGGACGTCGCGGCGGTGCAGCTCGAAGTCGAGCAGGAGACCGAAGGCCCGGCCGCCGATGTCCTCGACGCCGAAGCCGAGGTCGAACGGTTCCGCGCCGAGCTCGACGGCCTGCGGCCCGAGGACTTCGACGACCGGGGGTGAGAATTTCTCTCGACGGCCGCGGTCGACAGCGCCCCTGCCGGCGACTCAGCCGGCGGCGCGCGCTTCCGACGGACGGCCGTAGGCGCCGCCGTCGTTGCTGCGCTGCAGGAGGCCTTCGTCGACGAGGTAGCGGCGGAGCGTCGCGTGGTCGTCGTGGACCATCGAAAGCTTCTCGCGGACGTCCTGCTCGGTGTAGAGCCGGCCCGGCTCGAAACGCTCGGCCAGGTAGGCCAGCACCAGCTGCCGCCGCTTGCCCGAATGCGGGATCGAGACGAGCCGGCCGTGCCGGAAGAGCGCGTCGAGCGGATCGACCGGGGCCTTGGCGAGCGCGTCGCGGAACACCGACGGCACGGCCCGGTAGCGGCCCTCGGCCTCGGTGACGAGTCCCGCGTCGACGAGCCGCTTGGCGAGCTTGGCCGACGCGTGGGACGCCTCGAGCCCGTCGGGCGCGGTGCAGATGCGGGCGAAGAGCTGCAGCCGGTCTTCGTCCGCGAGTGCGGAGACCAGCGCTTCCGGTACGGCCATGGTCTGCGACCGTACCCGCGCGCGCCCCGGGGGTGAACCCGGTTTCCGGCGGCCGGTAGGTTGCCCGGCGTGCCCCGTCCGACCGCGCCGGTGACCGTGCCCGACGCGGTGCTGCGCACGTCGATCGTCGAGCGGCTGTTCGCCCGCGCCGATGACGAGCGTCCGCTGTTCACCCACCAGGACCACCGAACCGGTGTGGAGCACACGCTGACGTGGGCCGAGTTCGCCGCCCGGGTCCGCGAGGTGGCGGGCGAGCTGCGCCGGGTGGCCGCACCGGGGGAGCGGGTCGCGATCCTCGCCGGCCAGGAACTCGCCTACCCGCTGGCGTTCTTCGGCGCGCTGGCCGCCGGGCTGATCGCCGTCCCGCTGATGGCGCCGTCGAGCCCCGCGCAGGCCGGCCGGCTCGCCGGCGTGCTCGACGACTGCGGCGCGCGGGTGTGGCTGACGTCGTCGGCCGCGGCGGCGGGACTGCCCGCGCACGAGGACGTCGTGGTCGTCGACGAGCTCACCGGGCCCGGCGCCGATCCGGTGCCGGTCACGCCGGACAGCCCGGCCTACCTCCAGTACACGTCCGGGTCGACGCGCGAACCGGCCGGGGCGGTGATCCCGCACCGCGCGATCGTCGCCGCCTGCTGGCAGGGCAGCCTCGCCTACGCCGTCGACGAGCGCACGACCTGCGCAGGCTGGATCCCGTTCTTCCACGACATGGGCCTGATCCAGCTGCTGTGCCTGCCGGTCTTCGCCGGTGGGCGGTCGGTGTTCATGGCCCCGGCGGAGTTCGTGCACTCCCCGGCGCGCTGGCTGCGGCAGCTCGCCGGGTACCCCGCGGTGTTCACCGCCGCGCCGAACTTCGCCTACGACCTCGCCGCCGACGCCGACACCGGCGAAGACCTCGACCTCTCGGACGTCCGCGTCGCCCTCAACGGCAGCGAACCCGTCCGGCCGCGCACGATCGAGCGGTTCCACGAGGTGTTCGGACCCCGCGGCTTCCGGCGGGAAGCGCACCGGCCGTCGTACGGGCTCGCCGAAGCCACCGTGTATGTGGCGAGCGCGGACGAAGACGGGCCGCGGGGCGCGGTGTTCGACCGCGAAGCCCTCGCGCAGGGCCGGGCCGTCGAAACCGAAGGCGGGCAGGAGCTCGTGTCGGTGGGCCGTCCCGTCGGGCAGCTCGTCCGGGTCGTCCACGACGGCCGGGAGCAGCCCGAAGGCGAGGTCGGCGAAATCTGGGTGCACGGCCCGAACGTCGCCGACGGCTACTGGGGCCGCGGCGACGTCACCGCGTTCGGCGCCACCCTCGACGGTCTCGGCGGCTGGCTGCGCACCGGCGACCTCGGCGTCGTGCACCGCGGCGACCTGTACGTCACCGGACGGCTCAAGGACCTCATCGTCGTCGACGGCCGCAACTTCCACCCGCAGGACATCGAAGCGGCGGCCGCGGAGGCCCATCCCGCGGTGCGCCGCGACCGCGTCGCCGCGTTCGGCGTCATCGACGACGAAGGCGAGGGCGCGGTGGTGGTGGCCGAGCGGGCCCGCGGCATCGACGCCGACGACCGGGAAGTGCGCCGCGCGGTGCTGCGCGCGGTGTCCCGCGAACACGGTCTGACGCTGCGCGCGGTACGTCTGGTCCCTTCCGGTGGACTTCCGCGCACATCGAGCGGCAAGGTCGCCCGGTCGGCCGCGAAAGCACGTTATGGTGGCGACCGTGAGTGATCACCGTGCCGAGGTCACGAAGGTCGTCTGCGACACCTTCCGGCTCGACCCGGCTCTCGTCGAGCCCGACGCGCCCCTGGAGGAGCTGGGCATCGACTCGAAGGGCCGGATCAAGCTGCTGGCGGCACTGGAGATCTACTACGGCGTGACGATCGACCTGGACCGGCTCGACCGGTTCACCGACGTGGGATCCGTGGCCGACGTGCTGGCGGACGCACTGAGAAGTGAGGGGCGCTGAAATGAGCGGCGGGGGGTACACCGCGACGACGGAAGCGTTGTCGGCGGCGGCCAAGACGATCGGCGACCTGGCGGAACACCTGCTGGACGACAACCCGGACCTGCAGACGGCGCAGGTGACCGCGGAGAAGTTCGGCCGGGCGCACGGTGCCCACGCGACCAAGTACACCGCCGGCGCGCAGGCGTTGTGGGCCGCGGTTTCCGGCTACAGCAGCACCCTCGGCTCGTTCGGCACGAACCTCGGCACCGCCGGGGCGAGCTACAGCGCCAACGAAGACAGCCAGTCGGGCACGATCACCAACGCCGGGGGCGCGCTCTGATGGCGGAGAAGAAGAGCTGGTCCGACGTCAAGGCGCTGCTGGACGACCCGAGCGTGCCGCCGGCGCAGAAGAGCGCGCTGATCAGCAGCTGGCTGCGGGAAAACCCGCCACCGCCGCCGTTCCTGGCCGACCAGGAGCCCGACGAGATCAAGCAGAAGCGGGCCGAAGCCGACAAGTACGCGCAGGCGTTCAACGCGAACCCGCTGTTCGCCGGCCAGTCGGTCGATGACGCCTACAACAAGGCGAAGCAGAGCGGCGACCAGAACAGCTACAACGAGGACCAGGAGAAGAAGGCCGTCGACGACGGCAAGAAGAAGCTCGACGAGACGAAGCCGCCCGCGGCCGACAGCAGCAGCGGGACCAAGACGTCCGACGAGATCTTCGACGCCGCCGCGCCCGCGCTGAAGCTGTTCGAGACGTTCGGGTCGCTGCTCGCGAAGCTCCCGCCCGACTGCCGCGGCAACACCCGCGCGCTCGACCTCGACAAGGACATCCGCGCGCCGTTCGACGAGCAGCGCGGGATCAGCTTCGCGGACTTCGTCGCCGACGCCGGGCACTTCAAGCGCGGCGCGGAGACGGTGGACCGCACCCTCCAGGACACCGGCTCCCAGCTGGGCAGCCTGTACCAGAGCTGGAGCGGCGCGGGCGCGGACGCGGCGTCGGACACCTACAACGACAAGATCCAGCCGAAGGCGGCCAAGCTGTCCCAGACGCTCGGCACCGCGAGCGAGGCGACGCTGAGCACGGCCACGACGGTGTTCCAGCTGTGCAAGGGCAAGGCCGACGCGGTCATCGGGATGTACACGGACCTGGTGGGCAAGGCCGACTACACGATGGCGCAGAAGGTCGTGGCGGTCGCCAACGGCGAGGCCGGCAACGAGAAGGACCTGGCCCAGATCGCGGGCTGGATGGACCTGAACTTCGGGACGAACCTGGTCGAGACGCTCAACGACCAGGGGTGCTGCGACGGCGACGAGATCAAGAAGCACGGCCAGGACCTGGCCAAGCAGTGGGTGCAGAACCAGTTCAACCCCGATATGTGGGACCGGCTGTACCAGGGTTTCGCGAAGACCTGCAAGGACACGAAGGACCTCGTCGACCAGGCGTACGACGCGCTCGACAAGGTGATGGGCGGGATCCGCAACGAGTTCGAGGGCGTTTCGCTGCCGGGTGGGCCGGGTTCGACGGGTGGCCCAGGCGCGCCCGGGGGTCCCGGAGGTGGGGCGGGTTCGGGTTCGGGCGGTTCCGGTGCCGCCGGTGGTTCGGGCGGTGGTCCCGGTGGTCCCGACGGTTCGGGCGCCGGGGCGGGTTCCGGGTTCGGCGGTGGTTCCGGTTCGGGCGGCTCGGGTTCGGGTGGGTCCGGTTCGGGTTTCGGCGGGTCCGGCTCGGGTTCTGGGTCTGGTTCGGGGTCCGGTGGCGCCGGTGGGCCGGTGCCGTCGATTCCCGAGACGAACGCGGGGTCCGGCGCGCCGGGCGGGGGTTCGGGCGGCGGCTCGGGCACCGACCTGCCGAGCGGCGCGGGCGCCGGCAGCGGCTCGGGCGCGGGTGGCGGCGGTTCGGTGCCGCCGATCCCGGACGGGTCCACACCGTCCGGCGGCGGTTCCGCGGGCGGCGGCGCGGGTTCGTCGGCGGGCCAGGACGACGCCGCGGCCGCGGCGGAAGCGGCCAAGCAGCAGGCGGCACAGGCGGCCGAGGCCGCGAAGAAGCAGGCCGCGGACGCCCTGAACCAGTTCAGCGGCCCGGGCATCCAGACCGACTCGGGCGCCGGAGCCGGCCTCGGGTCGGGCGGCGGTCCGGGCGCGGGGTCCGAGGGCACGACACCGTCTTCGGTGACGCCGCCGTCCGACAGCGGTCAGGAAGCCGCCGAAGCGGCGAAGAAGAAGGCCGCGGACGCGCTGAAGGAGTTCAGCGGCCCGGGCATCGAGACGGAGTCCGGCGACGGCGCCGGCGGCCTCGGCGGGGCGCCCGGTTCGGGTCCGGGGGCCGACGACGGCAAGGCAGCGGCCGAGCAGGCCGCGGAAGAGGCCAAGAAGAAGGCCGCGGACGCGTTGAAGGACTTCGGCGGCCCGGGTATCGAGACCGACCCCGCCGGCAAGCCCGACAGCCTCCTCGGCGACGGCAAGGGCGACGACGAGCCGGAAGTCCTGAAGGTCAAGCAGGGCGACAAGACGTTCGAGATGACCGAGCCGGACTCCGACGGCAAGATGGACATCAAGGTCGGCGACGGCCCGGGTGACCCGAAGGACTTCAAGCTCGACTGGTCCGACACCGGAAAGCCCGCCGATGGTCCACAAGGGACGGACACGGACACGTACCGCCCCGGCCCGGACGGCAAGATCCACATCCGCGACGGCGACCTCGAGATCACGGCCGAGCGCCCGGACGGCCCGGATGGCCCCACGGTGGTGACGGTCGACGACGGCAAGGGCACCCCGACGACGTACACGCTGGGTGAGGACGACAAGCAGGCGGACGCGCTCGGCAGCACGCCCGCCAAGCAGGTCGACGACCTGCCCACCCACCGGGGCACCCTCGCGGACCTCGCGGCCCCCGACCAGGCTTCGCCCACCGGCGCGGATGGCAAGCCCGGCGGTGACTTCGGCGACCCGGCCTCGTCCGGCGGCGACTCACACCACGCCGGTTCGCCCGACGGCGCGGATGGCAAGCCCGGGAGCGGGGACGGCTCGCACAGCGGCGGTTCCGGCACCGGCGGCGGGCCCGGGGGCGGCGACTCGGGCCCCGGCGGCGGCTTCGGCGACCCGACCTCGTCCGGTGGCGGTGCCCACTCCGCCCCCGCGGCGGCCGGCATCGGCGGCGGCGCCCACGCCGGCTTCTCCGGCGCGGGCTTCGACCCGGCCGGGCTCGGCGAAACCCCCGTCTCCGGCGGTGCCCACACCGGCACCGCCCAGCCCCAGCCCGCGTTCGCCTCGGCCGCCGGCGCGCCCGGCATGACCGGGGCCGCCGGCGCACCCGGCTCGTCGATGCCCGGCATGGGCGCCATGGGCGGGGCCGGCGCCCAGGGCGGTGGCGGCGACACCGAACGCCGCGCGCCCGCCTACCGGATCGAAGGCGCCGTCTTCGACAACCTCGGTGAGCCCGGGCGGCGGATCATCGGCTCCCTCGACGACGAAGACCCGCCGTCCGCCCGGACCCGGTAGGAGGACGCATGACCGACATCGCCGCGATGAAGGCCCAGCTGGACGGCCTCGTCCGCGAACAGGCCGACCGCCGCGCCCTGCGCGAACAGCAGGGCGAAGAAATCAAGGCGCGCTCGCACGAGTACATGACCAAGCAGGTCCAGGCCGCCGAACGGTACGTCCAGCACGTCCGCGAAATGGCGCAGCGCAAGACCAAGTCCGGCTGGAGCACCGACCGGTCGCACGCCGAACCGGCCTCCGCCTTCGACGCGGAGGCGTACTCCGCCGGGTTCGAGCCGGCGCCGCGGCCCGTGCGGGACGAGCCGCGGGCCGCCCGGCGTCCGCGGGCCGCCGTCGAAGAGGACGAGGACTTCAACAACCCCTGGTGAACCACAGGTCGACGGCGATCTCGCGCAACCGCACGGTGAACGTCTCCGCCGGGGCCAGCCGCCGCCGGAGCTCCGCCTCGAACTCGGCCCGCCGCGCGCCGAACAGGTGGGGCGCCGAGCTCGACAGCGAGAACACGCCGGCGACGACCTCGTCGACCGTGCGCGTCACGACGCGCCCCGGCACCTCGAACCGCCGCGGGCCGTGGAAGCCCGCCGCGCGGTAGATCGCGGCCTCGCCGCCCGCCGTGCCGGCCGGCAGCGAACCGCGGCCCGCGCGCCGCACCGGGCCGAGGTACTCGCGCACCAGCTCCGCGATCGCCGGGTGCGCGCTCTCGTGCGTCGACGCGTGCACGTGGGCGCAGACCCCGTCCGACGTCAGCATTTCCCGCACCGCGGCCGCGACCCGGGGGCGGTCGAACCAGTGGAACGACTGCGCGAAGGTGACCAGCCGGAACCGGCCCAGCCCGGCCGGCAGCTCCTCCGCGCGCCGGTGCACCCAGCGGCAGTTCGCGGCGTCCGCCGCGAGCCGGCCCGCCTCGGCGAGCATGTCGCCGTCGGCGTCGAGCCCGACCGCCTCCTCGAACAGCCCCGCCAGTAGCAGCGTCAGCGAGCCCGGTCCGCAGCCGACGTCGAGCAGCCGTCCCGACCCGTCCAGCCCGAGCTCGGCGGCGAAGGCGGTGGCGAGTTCCGCGGGATACGCCACCCGCCCCCGCGCGTAGTATTCCGCGCTGCCCGAATAGAGGGACGGGTCCCATTCCCACGCGTCGGTCACGGCCTCCAGCGTAGATACTCGGGTGCATGGTCGACTGGTGGCGCGACGCCGTGGTCTACGAGGTCTACGTCCGCAGCTTCGCCGACGCGGACGGCGACGGCACCGGCGATCTCGCCGGTCTCCGGGCCCGCCTCGGCTACCTGGCCGAACTCGGGGTCGACGCCGTGTGGACGACGCCGTGGTACCGCTCGCCGATGGTCGACGGCGGGTACGACGTCGAGGACCACCGGGCGGTCGACCCGCTGTTCGGCACCGACGCCGACGCCGTCGCGCTGATCACCGAGGCGCACCGGCTCGGGCTGCGCGTCGTGATCGACGTCGTCCCGAACCACACCTCCGACCGGCACCGGTGGTTCCGGGCCGCGCTGGCCGCGGGCCCCGGCTCGCCCGAACGGGCCCGTTACCACTTCCGGTCCGGCCGCGGCGACCGGCCGCCGAACGACTGGCGCAGCGTTTTCGGCGGACCCGCGTGGACGCGGGCGCCGGACGGCGAGTGGTACCTGCACCTGTTCGCCCCGGAGCAGCCGGACCTCGACTGGGACCACCCCGAGGTGCGCGCCGACTTCGAAGACCTGCTGCGGTTCTGGTTCGCCCGCGGGGTCGACGGCGTCCGCATCGACGTCGCGCACGGCCTGCTCAAGGACCCGGCGTTCCCCGACCTCGGCATCGACGACGAAGAGATCGTGCGGCCACCCGACCGCAGCCGCCACCCGCACTGGGACCGCGACGGCGTGCACGAGATCTACCGGTCGTGGCGGCGGGTCGCGGCCGAGTTCGGCCCGGACCGCGTGTTCGTCGCCGAGGCGTGGGTCGACCGCCCGGACCGGCTCGCGCGGTACGTCCGCCCGGACGAGCTGCACACCGCGTTCAACTTCGACTTCCTGCGCTGCGCCTGGGATCCGGAGGCGCTGCGCGCGGTGATCGACCGGACGTTGGAGGCACTGCACGCGGTCGGCGCACCGGCGACCTGGGTGCTGTCGAACCACGACGTGGTCCGGCACGTCACCCGTTTCGGCGGCGGAGCGCTGGGGACGAGGAGGGCCAGGGCGGCGCTGCTGCTGATGCTCGCGCTACCCGGCGGCGCCTACCTATACCAGGGCGAGGAACTGGGCCTGGCGGAGGTCGAGGACCTGCCCGAAGCGGTGCTCGCCGACCCGACGTGGGAGCGCTCCGGCCGCACCCGCCGCGGCCGCGACGGCTGCCGGGTACCGCTGCCCTGGTCGGGAACGACGCCGCCGTTCGGGTTCACCGGCAACGGCGTGCCGACGTGGCTGCCACAGCCGGCCGGCTGGCGGACGCTGACCGCCGAGACCCAGGCGGCCGACCCGGGTTCGATGCTCCGCCTGTACCGCGCGGCACTCGCGGCGCGCCGGGCGCATCCCGCCTTGGGGGACGGGACGCTGACGTGGTCGCCCGCGCCGGAGGGGGTGTTGTGGTTCGCGCGCGAGCCGGGGTTCGGCTGTGTGGTGAACCTGGGGGAGGAGCCGTGCGAGCTGTCCGGCGACGCGCGGGTGCTGTTGGCGAGCGGGCCGCTTGACGGTGGCCGGCTGCCGCCGGACACCGCGGTGTGGCTCGCCGGGAGCTGAGCGCGCGCCGGGTGGGTGGTGGTGGGTTGCGGCTGTGCGGTGGGGCTCGCCGGGATCGGGTGCGCGGGTTGCTTGGCGCGCCGGGGTGCTCGCGGCGGGTCGAGCGGCACCGGCCCGCCGCCGCTCGCGGGTGGCCGCCGCAGCAAGGCTCGACGGGAGTTGAGCCCACGCCACCCGGACGGGTTCGGTGAAGGGGTGTGAAACCCGGCGCGGCGGGGTATCCGGTCGCGTTCGTTTCGCCGCCGAATGAGCCGGAGGTCTTCCGATGCCCGTGCGCACCGCCACCCCGCCCGCCACCGATGTCGTCGGCCTGGCGCTGGAAGTCCTTGCCGCGCAAGGACTCAACCGCGCCGCCGCCCAAGCGGCCCTGGTCTCGATGGCGAAGGAAAGAGGCCTGACCGTGCCGCGCTGTGCCGCGCTCGTCGTGGCCGCCGTCGATGGGCAGGTGGGCTGATGGCCTTCACCGTGCGGGCCGACGATGACACCGCTTCCGTCGGCGGGGGCGTGCTGGTCGCCGTCGGGCTGGTCGTCGCGTTCTTCGGCTGGTGGTCCTGGTGGACCGTCGCCGGTCTCGGTGTGGCCGCGCTGGGCGCGCTGTGGCTCACAGTCGCCCGCCGCGACGAGTAACCCGTCCGGGACGGGGAACGTCGCTTCCGACCGGAGAACGAGACCGAGAGGAGGCCGTCATGGCGCAGCACGACGAGGACGTCATCGAGTTGCTGCAGCGGCAGCACCGGGAGATCCGCGAGCTGTTCGCCGCGCTGGAGACCGCCGAGGGCGACCGGCGGCGGGAGCTGTTCCACGACCTCGTGCGGCTGCTGGCCGTGCACGAGACAGCGGAGGAACTGGTCGTGCACCCGGAGATCCGCGATCTGGAACCCGCGGCCGAGCCCGTCGTCGAGGCCCGGCTGGGCGAGGAGCACCGGGCCAAGGAACTGCTGACCACCCTGCAGAAGATGGGCCCGGAGGCCGACGGCTTCGACACCCTGCTCGTCCAGCTGCGCGATGACGTGCTCGCGCACGCCGACCACGAAGAGCGCGAGGAGTTCCCGCTGCTGCGGGCCCACCGCCCGCCGGAGCGGCTGCGGGCGATGGCCGCGACCGCCAAGGTGGCCGAAGCGGTCGGGCCGACCCGCCCGCACCCCGGCGTGGAAAGCGCGAAGGCGAACCTGCTGCTGGGCCCGCCCGCGGCGATCATGGACCGGGCCCGCGACCTCATCCGCGGCGCGCTGGGGAGCCGGTCGTGATGACCGAGCCCGGCGACGACGTGACCGCTCCGGACGACGACGTGACCGATCCGGAGGAGTTCGCGGAAGAGGCGGGCCTGGACCCGACCCCGCAGGAGGTCGCCGAATACGAGGAGCTGGCGAAGAAGAATCCGCCCTGGTCGGCACCGGACTGAGTGGGTACTCCTGAACCATGGCAGCCGACCCGGCCCGCAAACTGCGGCGCTACCAGCAGATGCGCGACTTCGACCGGACCGCGGAGCCGGCCGGCGGCGCCGCGGGCGGGCCGGACGGCCACCGGTTCGTGGTGCAGCGGCACCGCGCCCGCCGGCTGCACTACGACTTCCGCCTCGAGCTCGACGGCGTGCTGGTCAGCTGGGCGGTGCCGAAGGGGCCCACGCTGGACCCGAAGGCCCGCCGGCTGGCCGTGCACGTCGAAGATCACCCGATCGAGTACGCCTCCTTCGAGGGCGTCATCCCGCGTGGCGAGTACGGCGGCGGGGACGTCATCGTCTGGGACCGCGGCGTGTGGCGGCCGGTCGAAGCCGACCCGGCGGCGGCGATCGAAGCCGGGACACTGCACTTCGACCTCGAAGGCGAGAAGCTGGCCGGCCGGTTCGTGCTCGTCCGGAGCGGCCGGAGCGGTCGCGGCGAGAAGGACCAGTGGTTCCTCCTGCACAAACAGGACGAACACGCGCAGCCGGGCTGGGACGCCGAAGACCACCCGCGTTCGGTGAAGAGCGGCCGCACCAACGACGAGGTCAAGGCCGCTCCCGACGCCCTGTGGCACGGCGACCGGCCCGCCGCGGAGGCGGAGGAGTCCGTGGGCGGCCGGCAGCCCCCGACCGACGACGAACTGGCCGCCCTCGACGCCCTGGGCGCCAAGGGCCGATGGTCGGTGGCAGGCCGCGAACTGGCCCTGACGAACCTGGACAAGGTGCTCTTCCCGGCGGCGAGCGGCGGCAAGCCCGTCACCAAGCGGGATCTGATCCGCTACTACGTCACCGTCGGACCGGCCATGCTGCCGTACCTGGCCGGCCGCCCGCTCAACACCCACCGGTTCCCGCAGGGGGTCACCGAGCCCGGGTTCTGGCAGAAGGAGGTCCCGCGGCACGCGCCGGACTGGCTGACCACCTGGCACAACGAACGCGCCGGGGAGGGGGAGAGCCGGCGGTACGTCGTCGCCGACAGCGTCGCCACGCTGGCGTGGCTGGCGAACTACGGCGCGCTGGAGTTGCACGCCTGGACCTCCCGCGCCGCCGACGTCGACCGGCCGACGTGGGTGCTGTTCGACATCGACCCCGGCCCGGAGACGACCTTCGAGGAGGTCCTGGACCTGGCCAGGCTGCACCGCACCGCGCTCGAGCACTTCGGCCTGACCGGCCGGCCCAAGGTGACCGGGCAGCGCGGGATCCAGGTGTGGGTGCCGATCGCCCCGCACTGCACCTTCGAGCAGACCCGCACGTGGGCGGAGACGGTGTCCAAGACGATCGGGCGGGTGCTGCCCGACCTGGTCAGCTGGGCCTGGACGAAGGACAAGCGCCGCGGCCGGGCCCGGCTCGACTACACGCAGAACGTGCTGAACAAGACCCTCGTCGCGCCCTACAGCGTCCGTCCCCGGCCGGGCGCGCCGGTTTCGGTGCCGCTGGAGTGGGAGGAGCTGGACGACCCGGAACTCGCGCCGGACCGGTGGACGGTCCGGGACGTGCCGGGCCGCCTGGCCGAGCGCGGCGACCCGTTTTCGGTGCTGCTGGGCCTGGAGCAGAAACTGCCGGGCCTGTAGGCCCTCAGGCTTGGACGGTTTCCAGCTCCTGCGGCTGCAGCCGGTCGAGTTCCGCGCGGGACAGGTGCGGGCGCCCGCCCGCGTGCCCGGTCGTCGCCGCGGCGGCCGCGACGGCCAGGCTCGCCGCCGTCTCCAGCGGACGACGGCGGGTCAGCGCGGCGGTCAGGGTGGCGACGAGTGCGTCGCCGGCGCCGGTCGGGTCGACGACGGGGGTTTCGACGTCCGGCACGAACCAGGTGCCCTCCGGCCCGGCGAACAGGTTGCCCTGCCCGGAAACCTCGAGCACGACCAGGGACGGCCCGCGCCGCCGGAGTTCCGCCGCGGCCCGGGCGGCCGCGGCGACGTCGTCGACCGGCTTTCCGGTGAGCAGCTCGGCTTCGTGGCCGTCGGCGCGCACGACGTCGGCGAGGGCGAGCAGATCCGCCGTCAGTGCGTCGTCCTGCGGTGCCCCGTCGAGCACGACCCGGGTGCCCGCGGTGTGCGCCAGCCGGGCGGCCAGCAGGGCCACCGGCGCGGGCTGCTGCAGCTGCACGATGAGGGACGCGGCGGCCGAGATCGGCGCGGACGCGGCGAAGACGTCGTTCTCGGTGAGCAGCGTCCCGTCCGGGACGTGCTCCAGGTAGCGGCGCCGGCCGTGGTCGTCGACGACGTCGACGAGCAGCGCGGTTTCGGTGCCCGCCCGGCGGACGACGTGGGAGGTCCCGATCCGGTCGGCCCGGGCCTGTGCGAGCAGCGTGTCCCCGGTGCGGTCCCGGCCGACGACCCCGACGAGGGACACCGAGACGCCGAGCTGGCCCAGCGCCACGGCCTGGTTGGCGCCCTTCCCGCCGAGCAGCTCCTGCCGGTGCCGGACCGGGGCCGAGGAGTCCGCCTCGGGCGCGTCCGGCACCTCGATCACCAGGTCGCGGGCGATCTGCCCGGCGACGACGACTTCGCTGAACATCACCGGTACCACCGGTCGGTCATGGCGCCTCCTCGGATCACCGACCGGCTACCCCACGCGCACCACGGGGTAAACCGCTCGTTCGGGTCGGCTGCCACCGGGTGATCCCGTTGCGCCGGATGGCGGCGCCGCTTCGGCCTTCCGCGTGGCCGGCCCCACAAACCCCGGCGCCGCCGCAAGCGGAGCACCGCGAGGTGCGGTAAATCAAGAGAACCAAGACCGGTGGAGGTTCGGTGACCGAGACACTCATGAACGCGGCGGACCGCTGGAGACCGCTGGCCGAGTTGCTGCAGGCCCTGCTCGAGCGGATCTCGGGGGAACTGCCCGGCTGGCTCGGCGCGGGCCTGACCGTCAGCCGCGGCGACCGCCCGCTGCGGGTGCTGGCCACCGCGGGCGTCGCCGAGCACGTGATCCCGGCCCAGCTGGCGCACGGCGGGCCGGTCCCCGTCGCCGACGCCACCGGCGAGCCGGTCACCACGGACCACCTCTTCGGCGACGAGCGCTGGCCGGACCTGACCCGCGAGACCGTGTTCGACGGCGGCCCGGCGGTCGCCGCGATCCGCGGCGCGGCCGCACTCCCCGGGTTCTGGGACGAGGACGGCGCGTTCGTGCTCTCGGTCACGCTCGACCGGTCGCCCGGCGACGCCACCCTGGCCGTCCTGCGGCGCTACGCGAAACTCACCGAGATGACGCTCGTGGTCGCCGAGACCGCCACCGCGGGCGACCCCGACCAGATGCTCGACCTGCTGGCCTCCCGCGCCGCCATCGAGCAGGCGAAGGGCGCGATCATGGCGGTCCGGCGATGCCCGCCGGAGGAGGCCTGGCAGACCCTGCGCCGGGCCAGCCAGGAGTTCAACGTCAAGGTCCGCGAGCTGGCCGTCGCCCTCGTCGAGCACCTCGGCGGCCGGACGGCGGTCCCGCCGGACGGCGCCCGGGAGATCCGGCCCGGCGCCGCGGCCCGCCACGCCGCCGAACGGCTCTGGTCGGCCTTCACGACTGCCTCGCCGTGAAGGGGAGCGTTTCCGGATCGGGCGTTTGGGTATCAAGAACCCGTCCTTGATCACGTCACTGCGTCGCCGGCCCCGGCCGGCGCGGAAGGCCAACCGAATCCCGTGTCCCCTGCCTTTCCGGTCCCCACCCGGTCCGCGCCCCTGGTGGCGCGCCGGACGGAGTACCGCCCCGGTTTCCTGGTGCTGACGTTCGCCGGCGAAATCGACGCGCTGACCCTGCCGATCCTCGAGCGCGAGCTGGGCTCGGCCCCACCGGGAACGACCGTCGTGGACCTCACGCAGGTGGCGTTCGTCGGCCTGGCCGGCGCCCGCGCGCTGGCGGCGGCCGCCGACCGGGCCGGTGCCGAGGGGCGGCGGTTCGGGGTGGTGGCGAACAGCCGGACCCTCGCGCGGCTGTTCCGGATCACCGGGCTGGCGGCGGTGGTGCCGATGTTCGCGTCGCTGTCGGACGCGCTGCGGGAGCTGCTGGCGCCGGACGTGCACGACACCGCCTGCTGAACGTTCTTCGGCGGGTGGGCAGCCGGGACCGGCGGCCGCCGAGGCGGGCGGACCTCGAGGTGCCGCTCTTCACCGCGCGGTCCAGCGGGCGACCAGCACGCCGGCGTCCTGCCGGAACCCGCCGCCACCATGGGCGAGGACGGCCCGGGTGAGCCGGCGGGCGATCTCCGGGGGCAGTTCGCCCGCGTCCCGGCCGAGCTGCTCGGTGATCCGGGCGCGGCCGAACGGCTCCCCGGCGGCGTCGGGGGTTTCGGTCACGCCCCGGGAGCAGAACGTGAGCAGGTCGCCGGGTTCGAGCCGGAGCCGCGTGGGCGGGTGCGGCGCGCCGAACCGCGTGGCGGTCGGCTCGGCCACGGGGACCACCTCGCCGTCGCGGACGACCAAGGGGGCGGGCTGCCCCGCTCCGAGCAGGCGCAGGACGCCGGTGCCGAGGTCCAGCTCGGCGAGGACGCCACCGACGGCCGGGGCGTCCGGGATACCGTCGAGCTCGGCGCCGACCGCGGCGAACTGCTCGCCGAGGGAAGCGCCGGCGTGCCGGGCCGCGCGGTAGGCGGCGAGGGCGGTCAGGACGGCGGTGTTCGCGCCGCGGGTGCGGGCGCCGGCGTCGAACATCGCCAGCTGGGCCCGCTCTTCCGAGAGCGCGTAGTCGAAAACCGTGCCGCAGAGGTCGTACACCGGCTGGACGCTCACCCCCACGACGACGCTTTCGGTGGCGCCGGTGAGCGGCGGCAGGCTCTGCCACAGCAGCTCGGCGGCGGACTCGCGGCGCCGGTGGCGGCGACGGCGGTCCAGCCCGTCGCCGTACTGGGTCGTGACGGTGACGAGGTGGCCGAGCAGCGCGGCCAGCCACCGGCACTGCTCCCGCAACGCCGGGTCGTCCGGGTCGGCCCCGCCGGCCGGGACGATCTCCAGCACGCCCAGCCGTTCGACGCCGTCGAGCAGCACCGTCCACAATGTACCGTCCCGGGTGACCGTGCCGGCGCGGCGGAAGACGTCGCCGCCGACGGTGGTCTCGATGTCGAGACCGGCGGCGTCCGGCCGCAGCGGCACGAGCGTGCGCTGGTCGTAGTCGGCCAGGTAGACGCCGATCTTCAGGTCGAGCGCGCGGCCCGCTTCGGCGACGACGGCAGGCAGCCGTTCCGGCGGCGCGCGGTGGGCGCCTTCGAGCAGGTCGACCAGGGCCTTCAGCGGACCGTGCAACGGCTTCGCGTCCTGGACGGTGTGGCTGTAGGGCGCGCGGGCCGGGCCGGTCACCTCGTCGAGCCGCTCGTTGACGGCGTGGGCGAGCATGTCGCGGTCGACACGGGGCAGCACGACCAGCCCGTTCAGGTAGGCGTCCAGCTCCAGCAGGCTCAGGCTGCCGCCGAGCGCGAAGTACCGCATCCACAGCTCTTCCAGCGTCAGTTCGCTCCGGGCGAAGCAGGCGGCGAGCAGCCGGCGCTGTTCCTCCTCGGGCAGGAAACGCATGCGCTCACCCTTCCCGCGGCTCGGGGCCGACGAGCCGGGCGGCGGTTTCGGCCGGACTGGTCCCGTGGCCGCGGGCCAGCGAGAGCAGACGGTCGAAGGCGGCGTCCTCGCCGAGGCCGTCCCGGCCCATGAGGAAGCCCTTCGCCAGGGTGATCAGGTCCCGGTCGCGGAGGGTGAGCTTGAACTGGTCGCTGAACCGGCTGGCCCGTTCGTAGGCGCGGGCGTTGGCGACGAGCACGGCGGCGCGCTCGGCGAACGTCGCCAGTGCCCGCTCGTCGGCGGGCCCGAAGGCGCCCGGAGTGGTCGCGTAGATCTTGATGGCGCCGTGGCAGCCGTCTTCGGTGACCATCGGCGCGGTGACGGCCGATCGCAGCCCCGACCCGGCGACCGCGGCACACCACCGTCGCCACCGTCGCTCCGTGGCGACGTCGTCGATCCGCTGCGGCGAGCACCCGGCCAGGGCGGTCATGCAGGGACCGTCGTCCAGCTCGTACTGCAGGGCGTCCGCTTCGCGCACCAGCGGGGCCGACGCGGTGGAGGTGACGAACCCGCCGTCGGCGTCGACGAGCGTCACCCCCACGCCGTCCGCCGCGGTGATCGTCGCGCTCGCCAGCGAAACGATCAGCTCCAGCACCGAATCCACGGATTCCCGCGACAGCAGCAGCCCGGACATCCGGGCGGCGACCGCGGCCAGCTCACCGTCCAGCGGCAGCTCGCCCGGCGAGGCCTGTTCCGACGACATGGCCGCCGGTTACCAACCCGCCGCCCCCGGCAAACGTCGGCGGACATGGATCGGCGGCGGAGTGGGTACCCGAGGGCACTTCGCGCCCGAGCGGGAGGAGCAGACATGGAACGGCCGGACCCCATCGCCCCGGCGTCACCGCTGTTCGACGAGGTCACCGGGGCGCTGGAAACCCTCGCGGCGGTCCTGCGGGAGGAGGACGACTTCCGGATCCTGCTGCAGCACGTGTGCCTGCAGGTGCGGCACGCCGTCCCGGGGGTCGACGAGGCTTCCGTCACGCTGGTGACCGGGGAGGTGCCGCACACGGCGACCGCGACGAGCGCCGGGGTGGGCGAGCTCGACGGCGAGCAGTACCGGATCGGCGACGGCCCCTGTCTCGAGGCGATGCGCGGCGGCAAGATCGTCCGGACCACGATGGCCGACGCGCTCGAGCGCTGGCCGGGCTTCGCCGGCGCGGCGCGGGAGGCGGGCTTCGGGAGCTTCCTCGCCGCCCCGCTGGTCGCCGACGAGCAGTTCTCCGGCGCGGTCAACTGCTACGGACGGCAGGACGACGGCTTCGAGGAGGTCGAAGCTCAGCTGCTGGAGCTCTACACGGCCGCGGTGGAGGCGATCCTCCGCGTGTACCACCGGTACCTGCGGGCCCGGGAAACGGCCGAGCACCTGCGGACCGCGCTGACCTCGCGCGCGGTCATCGACCAGGCCAAGGGCATGCTGATGGCGATCCGCCAGGTCGACGCCGACGACGCCTTCGCCCTGCTGGTGGAGCAGTCGCAGCGGGAGAACGTCAAGCTGCGCGAGGTCGCCGAGCGGTTCGTCGCGCGGGTGGTCTCCGGGCACGTCCGGCCGCGGTAACGTGGAGCCGTGGCGGGGAGCCGGATCACGGTGCGGGTCGGCGAGCGGCAGCTGACGCTCTCGAACCTCGAGAAGGTGCTCTACCCGCGGCACGGCTTCACCAAGGGCGAGGTGCTCGACTACTACACGCGGATCGCGCCGGTGCTGCTGCCGCACGTCCGCGACCGGGCGATGACGTTCGTGCGCTTCCCCGACGGTGTCGCCGGCGGCTCGTTCTTCGAGAAGGACGTCTCCCGGCACGCCCCGGACTGGGTCCCCACCGCGCGCCTGGCCGTCGGCGGCCGGCGCAAGGACCCCGAGCTCGTCGCGTACCCGCTGATCAACGACCTGCCCGAGCTCGTGTGGGCGGCCAACCTCGCCGCCCTCGAACTGCACGTCCACCAGTGGACCGTCGGACCCGGCGACGAGCGCGGCACCCCGGACCGGCTGGTGTTCGACCTCGACCCCGGTCCCGGCACGACGGTGGTCGACTGCTGCCGGGTCGCCGAACGGCTGTACGACGTCCTGGTCGAGGACGGGCTCACCCCGGTGGCGAAGACCAGCGGTTCGAAGGGCATGCAGCTCTACGCGGGCGTCGTGACCACGGATGGCGGCGAGCCGTCGAGGTACGCGAAAGCGCTGGCCGAGCGGCTCGCCGCCGAGACGCCGGACCTCGTCGTGGCGCGGATGACGAAGGACCTGCGGCCGGGCAAGGTCTTCATCGACTGGAGCCAGAACAACCCGTTCAAGACCACCGTGGCGCCGTACTCGCTGCGCGGGCGCGACGAACCGACGGTGTCGGCCCCGGTCACGTGGGACGAGGTCCGCGCGTGCCGGCACGTCACGCACCTGAGGTTCACCGCGGACGACGTCCTGGCGCGTGTCGACGACCTCGGAGACCTTTTCGCCGATCTGGAGCGCACCCGGGTGCCGATTCCTACCTTCGGCTGAACTTCGGTCGCGGAAATTCCCGGACGTGTGCTCGTGTCGGTTTTCCGGAAATTGCCGAAAACTGCGTCACCTGCGGATTTGATCGTCCACAGTGGATCGCTGCACGTGCAGACGAGCGTGTCGCTGCACGACGCGGAGATGGGGGATATTCGGCGGTGGGCCGAAGTCGGCGAACTCGGTACGGTCTACGCACGAAGCGCGGCGGCCGTCGCGGTGGCGAACGACAACGACGTGGCGGCCGTCGCCGGTCTTGTTGAATCCGGCGAAAGGAAACGGGTGTCCGGCCTGATCGACACCGATCTCGAATTCTGGTTCCAGCGCGGGCTGCGCGCGTATCTGGGCGAGGTGGCGCGTGCGCTCGGCTTCGGCCTGGAATCCTGCACCGTGGACGTCGACGTCCCGGTGTCGGCGTACGTGGCGGTGGACTGGCGGCTGCGCCGGTTCCCCGAGCGCGACGTGGCGCTGCTCTGGGACGAGGTGCACGGCTGGGCGGTCGCGGTCGAGGCGGCGTGCGGGGAGGACATGATCGTGCTGTCCTACCTCGGCGGCGCGGACGTCCTGCCGCCGCCGCGCGAGGTCGTGCGCTTCCTGACGGCGCTGCGGGCCGGCGCCCGGGTGCCGGGCGGGCCGGGTTCGCCGGTGCTGCGCCGCGCGGGCCGCCACCAGGAGCTCCTGCCGCTGCTGCCGGCCCGCTGACTCTCGCGAGTGGACCGTGACCGGCGTCATGTGCGCAGCTGTCACATCGGTCCGGGCCGCGGAGTCGAGCGGGGTGACGGACCCCGGAACCGGGGGCCGCGGATCCCGAGGAGTCCCGATGTCCACCGCTCACCTGATCGTCACCATCGCCGCCGCGGCCTGGGTCGGCTTCTCGGCCATTTCGATGTTCGCCCGCGCGAAGTGGGTCGTCGAGCCGATCACCGGGTACGGCGTGCCGCGGGCGTGGTGGAACTGGCTCGGCACGGCCAAGGCGGCCGGCGCGGCGGGGCTGCTCGCCGGGCTCTTCTGGCCGCCGCTCGGTGTGGCGGCGGCGATCGGCCTGGTCCTGTACTTCGGCGGCGCGCTCGTCACCGTGGCCCGCGCGCGGTCGTACGCGCACCTGGCCTTTCCGGTGCTCTACCTCGCGCCGGTGGTCGGTTCGCTGGTCCTGCTGCCCTGATCGGCGAGCCAGGTGAGGACGTCGGCGGCGTGGCGCAGCACGGACAGGTGCCCGTCGCCGGGCGAAGGCCGGTATTCGGCGTCCGGGCACCGCTCGGCGAGCCACGCGCTGTGCGCGGCGGGGATCATCCGGTCCTGTTCGCCGTGCACGAGGAGGACGGGCGCGGTGATTCGCGCGGGGTCGCCGCCCCACGGCGCGACATAGGCGAGGTCGTCGTCGATCAGCCCGCCGCGCCCGTCCGCGAGCGCCGCGCGGGCGACCTCGTCCAGCCACGACCACGACCCGCGGAGCGCGGCCATGTCGGCGGCGGTGAAGACCTCGGGATCGAACTCGGCGGTGTCCTCGTGCTTCTCCTTGGCGGCCCGCCCGGCGGCGGCCGCCCGCAGCGACGCGGCACTGGCGTCGGCCATGCCGCCGAACCAGTCGAGCCCTTCGGCGTCGAACGGCGCCACCGCGGCCAGGCTCGCGACGGCGCGCACCCGGTCTGGCAGCAGGGCGGCGCAGGCGAGAGCGTGCGAGCCGCCACCGGAGTGCCCCAGCAGCGCGAAGCTCCCGATCCCGAGCGCGTCGGCGACCGAGGCGACGCACCCGGCGACGTCCCCGACGGTCCGCCCCGGCACGGCGGTGGAGGTGCGGTAACCGGGCCGGTCGAAGGAAACGAACCGCACCCCGAGTTCCGCGGCGAGCGGCAGCAGGGGGCCGGGCGGCGCCCCGGTGTTGGGGGTCCCGTGGTGCCAGAAGACGGCGAGCCGGCCGGGGCCGCCGGTGTCGTAGACGTGCAGGGCGCGCCCACCGGGCAGTGCGAGCTCGGTCTCGGTGACCATCAGCCGACCCTAGCGAAGGCGGCGGCGGACCGGTGAGCCGCGATCAACGGGCCAGCCGTTCCGCCAGCCAGGCCAGTGAAAGCGGGTACCGGTAGTCGATCCCGCCGTGGCCGGCGTCGAACAGCTCGAAGTACACCCGCTCGTCCGGCAGGCCCGCCGCCGCCACCTCCGCGCGGAACGCCTCCGCGCCGACGTCCAGGAAGTACTCGTCGCTCGTGCCCGCGTCGATCCATACCGCGCGCAGCGAGCGGACCGCCTCCGCGTGGCGCGCCACCATCCGGACCGGGTCCCAGGCCAGCCAGCGCTGCCACTGCTCCGGCCGCAGCGCTCCGGTCAGCGGGTCGAACGGCAGCTCCGGCGTCCCGTCCTCGGCCGCCGAGAAGCACGCCGAAACACCGAGCACCGTCAGCAGGGCGTCGTCTTCGGGCCTGGTGAACGCCGGGCGGCTCCGGAAGTCCGCCCACCACGCCTGGATGTCCTGGTCGTACCCGCGCAGCGCGCGGACCGCCTTGCCGAATTCCTGGACGTAGGACAGCTCGTACAGCGCGTCGCCCGCGTGCGTCGCCAGCGCGCCGAACACGTCCGGCCGCAGCATCGGCGTGATCATCGCGCCGTACCCACCCGACGACTTGCCCGCGATCGCCCGGGATTCGCGGTCCGGGATGGTCCGGTAGTGCTCGTCGACCCACGGCACGATCTCGTCGCACAGGTACGAGTGGTACCGGCCGGTGCCCGGCGAATCGACGAACTGCGAGCCGCCGTACGCGGTCCACGCGTCGACGTACACCACTACGCACCCCGGCGCGCTGCCGGCGAAGACGGCGTCGGCCGTCTCCACGAACGGCTGCCGGAACGGCGTCCGGTTGGCCCACATCGTCAGGTGCCCGGTGTAGCCCTGGATGACGTACACCGCCGGGTACCGCTCGCCGCCGTCGTCGTAGCCGGGCGGGACGTACACCCACAGCGGCCGCTCGAACGGGTCGCCGAGCGGATTGCCGCGCAGCAGCGCGGAAGTCACGGTGTGCCGGTCGAGCCTTCCGGCGAGTTCGCCGTCCCAGGGCAGCATGCGGCCAGTCAACCACGCCCACCCGGTTGCGGGGGCTGAGCAATACCTCTTGGCGACGCGTAACGTGAGCCGTTTCGCCCGAAGTTCGTGTTTCGCACGCGGTGGTGGGAAGAGAATGAGACATCCGGGGCCGTTGTTCACCTTGCTCGCCGGAGTGGTGCTCGCGGGCGGGATCGGCATCGTCAACGTGGCGACGGGGACCGGCGCGGAGCCGGTCGCCGGGACCGCGAGCGCGGTGGGCGTCACGACCACCGCGCCACCCGCGACGACGTCGGAACCGCCGAGGCCCGAGGTGCCCGCGCGAGCGGACTTCGCCGGACGGGTGACCGGCGGTGGTGCGTCGATCGCGGTGTCGGCGCGTGACGGCCACGCCATCGCGTACGTCTGCGACGGCAAGAAGGTCGAAGCCTGGCTCCAGGGCGTCACCGTCGGTGGGGCACTGGACCTCAGGGGCGCGCCGAACGCGAGCCTGACAGGCAGTTTCGACGCCACCTCCGCCACCGGGACGGTGATGGCGGCGGGCAGGACGTACCGGTTCACCGTGCCGGCGGCGAAGAAACCCGCAGGCCTCTACCGCGCGACACCGACGGTGCGGGGCAAGGCGGCGAAGATCGGCTGGATCGTGCAGACCGACGGCACCCAGGTCGGCATCCTCACGACGGACGGGGATTCGACGGCCGCTCCCGCGCTCGACCAGGCCGCCGGCACCGCGGTCGTCGACGGCACCCCGGTGCCGGCCGAGGCGATCAGCGGCCTGGCCGGGACCGGTGACTTCTGATGGCCGCCCCGGCCGCGGGCCACCGCGCCGCCGTCGTGCTCGTCGTGCCGCTGGTGGCCGGCGCCGCGGTTTCGGTGGCGCTCGGCGTCTACGGCAGCCTGCACCCGCCGACCGGGGTCGCGGTGAACGTCGCGGGCTTCTCCGGCCCGCAGCCGGTGAAGGCCTGGCTCGCCACGGTCGTCGTCGTGCTCGCCCTCGTTCAGCTGGTCTCGGCGCTGGCGATGTACGGCAGGCTCGGCGGCGGCGCGCCCGCGTGGGTCGCGCCGGTGCACCGGTGGTCGGGCCGGCTGGCCTTCCTCGTGTCGATCCCGGTGGCGATGCACTGCCTCTACGCGCTCGGGTTCCAGTCGTTCGACACGCGGGTCCTCCTGCATTCGCTGCTCGGGTGCTTCTGCTACGGCGTGTTCGTCGCGAAGATGCTGTTGCTGCGCAAGGACGGCGCGCCCGGGTGGGCGCTCCCGGTGGTCGGCGGCCTGGTCTTCACCACGCTGGTCGGGCTCTGGCTGAGCGCGTCGCTGTGGTTCTTCACCCGGTTCGGCTTGGTCTTCTAGCGGGCGGAGGACGAAAGTGCGCAACGACGACGTCGACCCGGTGCTGGCGCGCCGGACGGCACTCGCGGTCCTCGGCGCCGGGCTGGCGGCCGGCATCGCAGCCCTTGGCGAAGAAGCCGATCACGGTCACCGGCGGCAAGATCACCCTGGGGTAGGTAATCCGGTCGCTGCCCGCCGGGCTCCTCTGGCACGATCGGGCGGGTGCGCCCGGTCGAGATCGCCTGCGACGAATCGGGCTCGGAGGGCGAGAACCTCCTCGGCGGCGAGACGGACGTCTTCGCCCACGCCGGCGTCCGGATGTCGTCGTCGGCGGCGGACGCGTGCGTGCGGGAGATCCGCGCCCGCGTCGGCTCGCCCGCGGAGGAGTACAAGGCCAACCACCTGCTCCGCGCCAAGCACCGAGCGGTCCTCGAGTGGCTGCTCGCCCCGGACGGCCCCCTCGCCGGCCGCGGCCACGTGCACCTGACCGGCAAGACGTACTTCGCCGTGCGCGCGGCGGTCACGCTGCTGGTCGGGCCGGGCACGGAACCGATGGCCCGCACCCTGCACCGCACGGGCCCGGCGACGTTCGGCGCGGCCCGCTGGGAGTTCTTCCTGAAAGCGTTCGTGAGCGCGCTGCGGCTGAAGCCCCGCCGCGGCGTGACGACGTCACCGGAGGACTTCTTCACCCTGGTCGACGAACTCGCGCGGGTCCCGGGCGAAGCCGGCGAGATCGTGGGCCGATTCCGCGGCGGCGCCGAGCGCGTGACCGCGTACCGTGCCCGCCTGGCGAGCGACCCGGGCGTCGTGCCGGTACTGGACCCGCTGGTATCGGCGGTGATCCACACGGTCCGGCACTGGAGCACCGACGGCACCCCGGTCGAGCTGGTCCACGACGAGCAGCTGGCGCTCACCGCCGAGCGCGTCCTCCAGCTCAAGGCCACCCTCGGCCCCCGCCTGGCAGGCGTACGTTTCGTCGATTCCCGCGACGACACCCGAGTCCAGATCGCCGACTTCCTGGCGGGCGTGGCCCGCCGCATCGCCTCCGACGAGCTCAACGGCCGCGGCGACCCCGTGTTGACGACGCTGCTGAGGTCCTTCGTCGATGCCGGTTCGGTCTGGGACGGGCCCGGCTGGTGATCACCTGGGGAGCCGGCAGTGGGACAGGACGGGTTCGCCGGGCTGTCCCACCGCCGCGGTTCGACCGGTCAGGTCACGCGATGGCGTGCGCTACCGTCTGCGAAGCGATCTTGTCGGGATTCCAGTACTGCGGGCCAACCGCGATCGCGGAGGTGATTACCAGCGCAGCCAGTGCGATACCGGCGATTTTCTTCTTTAGCATGTCTTGCCTCTATTAGTTCGGTCGTGCATCAACCGCGGAGCAAACTCACTCGGTCGTGTGCTTGTCGCCCGTTGTTGACAGTGCGGCCACTGTAGTGGACGGTCCTTGGTGGCCGTGGCGTGGGGTCTCTACCGTGAGTGGGACCAACGGCACGCACGGGTTAACCCTACTCAGAAGTAAACGACGACTTGTCGTCATTTCGTGTTACAAGGCGAGTGACATTTACTTTACTCGCGAGTATTGCCACTCCTGGCCGCGAGGGCGGCGAGGTCTTCGCGGAGGTGCTGCCCACGTTCCTCGTTCCCCAGGTCGTCGTAAATCACCGCCGAGGCGAGCCAGCCCTCCTCGGCGGCGGATAGACGTCCGGTGTCATGCAATGCGTGGCCGAGGAGGTGGAGTGCTTCGGCTTCCACTGTGGCATTCTGGTTGCGCATGGCCAGCCGCACGGCTTGGCGGGCGTAGCCGATCGCCGTGGCGTACCGCGACTGCTGGTAGTTGATCTCGGCCATGACGGAACAGGCGCGGGGACCCGCCTCCACGTCGATGATCTCCTCGATGATGGCCAGCGAGCGAAGGCTGTAGTCCTGTGCTTCGCTGTGCCTTCCCAGGCTGCACAACGTGGCGGCCACCTCGGTCAGGATTTCGGCTTCGCCGTGCCGGTTGCCGATGCTTTTCTTCAGGACCAGGGCCCGGCGGTACAGGGTGAGTGCCTCGTCGTGCTGCCGGCGCTCACGCAGGGTTTCCGCGAGCCGGTGCAGAAGCGCCGATTCGATACCTGCGTTGCGGCCTTCGCGGAGTTGGAGCAGTGCGCGGCGATACAGGCGTTCGGCGCCGTCCGAGTTGCCGATCTGGGCTTCGTAGCTTCCCAGGTGCAGCAGCGAGGTGGCGATCCAGATCGGGCTGTGGGTCTGTTGTGCGATGGCGGCGGCGAGGTGTAGTTCCCGCAAGGCTTCGTCGCGGTCGCCCAGAGCGAGGCTGATCAAGCCGAGGTCACTTCGGGAAGCGCCTTCTGCTTCGAGGTTGCCCACGGCTTGGGTCGAAGCCACCGACACGGCGTAAGCGTCGCGCAATTCGCTGTAGAAGCCGTACCTCCGGTAGATGCCGTAGAGGAAGTGGGGAAGCCGCCAAGAAAATTCGTGGTGATTCCGGTGGGCGGCCCAGGGGATGAGCCGATCGAAGTTGTTCTTTTCCGTCAGCAGCCAGCTCGCCGCGTCGTTTTCGGACGTGAATTCGACCGAAGGAATGCCGGGCACGGCCGGAAGCATCGGGACCGACGGCCGAAACGGGAACAGCAAACGGTCGACGTGGTGGCCGGCGTGCAAATAGAACGACAACAGCCGGCGCTCGGCATCTGCCCGGACGTCGGCGTGGTCCTCCGCTTCGGCGAGTTCGCGGGCGAAAGCGCGGAGCAGGTCGTGGATCCGATAGCGGCCGGGAGTACCCGTGTGGGTGAGGAAGTGGGTGCTGACGAGCACGTCGAGAGCGTGCCGGACTTCTTTCGCCGGCAAGCCGGCCAAGGCGGTGGCGGCGGGCAACGTCAGTTCCGGTGCGGGGGAGAGGCCGATGGATCGGAGCAGGTCGCGGGCATCTCCGGGAAGAGCGTTGTAGGTGACCAGAAGCGCGGCCCTCAGGTTCGCCGGCGGATCGTCCCCGTCGTCCCCGATGTCCAGCAGCCTGCTCTGGTCGCGGAGTTCGTCGGCGAACTCCGTCAGCGCGGCGCCGTGGCGGCTTTCGATGTGGTGGGCGACCAGTTGCAACGCCAAGGGGACGCCGCCGCACAACGCGGTGATCCGGGCGAGCGGTTCCTGTTCGGCGGCACCTCGCGGACCGACGCGGTTGGTCAGGACTTCGACGGCGTGCGGATCGTTGAGCGGGGTGACAGTGCAGCGCCGGGCCCCGTGCCGGCTCGTCAGCGCCGTGAGGCCTTGGCGGCTCGTGACGAGCAGGAGGCTCGGGGAGAGGGTGAACAGCAACGGCAGCACGTGTGCCGAGTTCGCCGCGTTGTCGAGCACCACCAGTGTGCGGTTCTGTGCGAGGGTCTCGCGTAGTTTCGCTTCCCGCCGGGTGCGGGTGGCCAGGCGGGCGATGGGCACGTCGAAGGCGTCGAGGAGCTCGTCGACCACGTCATCGGCTTTGACGGGCCGCCCGCCGTCGAATCCGTGCAGGTCGAGGTACAACGCCGTGTCGACCAGCTTGCCGTACTGCCGGTGCGCCCAATGCACCGCGAGCGCGGTCTTCCCGATGCCTGCCAAGCCGTCCAGGACGATCACTCCGGCCCGGAACCGCCCGTCGGCGGTGCGGGCCAGGTCGTCGAGCGTCGTCTGCAGGTCGTGATGCCCGACGAAGCCGGTGGCGGCCGGTGGAAGCAGCAGCCGGCCTCGGGGTGCCAACGGCGGCAGCAGGGTGGACGGCGCGTCCGACGGCGGCCGTGGACGGGGTAGTGAGGCCAGCCGTTCGGCGGCGACCCGTGCCCCGCGTTGCGCCGAAGTCTTGCTCGTGAGCAACAGGTTGTAGTACTTGAGGAGGTCGGCGGCCGCGGCCTGGTCGTCGTCGGCGAGGAGCAGCCTGCGGACGGAAATGTGGTAGGCGCCCATGTCGTCCGTCCGGTCCAGCTCGCGCAGTACGTGCAGACGCCGCCGGGCCAGCCCGATGTCGGTCCGGTGTTCGCGCTGGAGCTCGTCCAGTTTCTGCAGCGCGGCTTCGAAGCGTCCGAGGGCGATCAGCTCGCCCAGCAACAGCTGGTTCGCCGGCAGCCAGACATTGTGCGCCGCCGAATACCGCCAGGCCCGCGCGGGCTGCGAGGTCAGGTCCGCGAGTGGCTGCCCTTGCCAGAGCGCCAGGGCCGTCGTGGCCACCTCGCAGGCCTCTTCGTGCTCGTTTTCGCCGCTGTACCGTCGAGCGGTTTGGATGAGCTTCCGGAAGGCGAAATAATCGATTGCCGACCGATCGACGTCGAGGTGCAGTGCGCCGTCGATCGTGCGGAGGGTCGCGGGAACACCGGCATCGCGCATTGCCTTGCCGATGCGTCCGGAGTACGTGCGGAACGTGGAAACCGGATCGTTCGGTTCCGGCTCGTCGACCGACCAGACCCATTCCGCCAGCGTGGCCATCCGCATGCGCGCCTGCGGATCCGTGAGCAACGCGGCCAGCACCCTGCGCAGCTTCAGTGATCCCCAGCCGGTCGTCAAACGACCGTGCATTCGCATGGTAGTCTGCCCGAGAATGCCGAATGCGATCTCCATCCCGCCAGCTTTCCCCCCTCCTGGGATCGCTGATCTTCCTCGCCGATTTCGAGTCTCGCATTCGCTCGCGCACCCGCGCCACCGCTCTGACCTGTGATGACATTAATTTGTCACGTTCGACATGGCCATGTTCGCGCGCGGCGCTGCCGTCGACATGTCGTTGACAGCGGCGGGTTCCATGCTTCCGGTGTCCGGCAGAGCACCGACCGAGCGGAGCGTGAATGTTGGTGAAGACCCGTCAGGCGAAGCCCTTGCGTTCCTGCATTCCGGCGAAGCTCGCGGTTCTCCGTGCGCAAATCGGAAAGGAGCTGCAACGTGGTGATCGAATTCATTGAACCGGACCGTGAACCGACCTTCAGTAACCCCAACCAGCAAAGCTAGACCCCAGGAGGAATGGCCATGCAGCGACCCATGATCAAGCCGGAACACCTCCCGGTCCGCCACGGTGGCGACCGGGTCCGGATCGGGGGTGTCGTGCGCGGAATCGCCGCCGACATCAGCGATCCCGACGGGTGGGTGTGGGCGCTGCTGGAACTGCTCGACGGTTCGAGGACCCCGGACCAGGTCGTCGCCGACCTGGTCCGCCGTCACCCGGTGCGGACCGATGCCGACGTCCGGGCGGCCGTCGCCGACCTGGTCGAGGCCGGGTACGTCGAAGACGCCGGCGAGCCGGATCCCGGCGGGCTGAGCGCCGGCGAGCGGGAACGCTACCGGCGGAGCCGGGCACTCTTCCGCTGGATGGACCGCACGCCGCGCCGCACGAGCTGGGACACGCAGCTGCTGCTGCGCGGGGCGCGTGTCGTCGTGATCGGGATCGGCGGCGTCGGCTGCACCGCGGCGCAGACCTTGGTCGTGTCCGGCGTCGGGCACGTCCACTGCGTCGAGCCCGACGTTGTCGAGCTGTCCAATCTCAACCGGCAGGTCCTGTTCACCGAACGGGACCTCGGTCGCCCGAAGGCCGAGGCCGCCGTCGAGCGGCTGCAGGAACACAATTCCGAGGTCCAGGTCACCGGCGCCCGCCTCCACGTCGACGACCGCGTGGCACTGCGGACGCTGGCAACCGGCTTCGACGTCGTGCTGCTGGCCGCGGACCAGCCGCAGGAGATCCGCTCCTGGACCAACCAGGCGTGCGTGGCGACCGGGACGGCGTGGGTGCACGGCGGCTACCACGGCCCCCAGGTCAGCTGCGGGGTGTACCGGCCGGGCGCAGGTCCGTGCTACGACTGCGCCCGTGTCGCCGAACGGGAACGTCGCGCCGGGCTGCCCCGGCAGACCTTTTCGGCGGCGGTCGGCGAGGTCCCGTCCCACGCCGCCAATGCCGTGTCGGCCGGCATCGCGGGGCAGCTGGCCGCGCACGCGACGCTGAGCCTCATCACCGGTGTGCCCGCGTTGCGGACCAACTGCGAGTTCGGGTTCAACCTCGTCACCCTGCAGGACAGCTTCGCGCTCGGGCTCGAAGCACCCCGGCCCGACTGCCCGACCTGCGGCTGACTCACTCCCGGGTCGTCAGGTCCCTCGCTCGGGCGCGGAGGGTTGCGGCGCGCTCCTCGTCGAGATCGTCCAGGAGCGCGCATGCCTCCGCGAGGCACTCCGCCGCCTGGGGGACATCTCCGGTGCGTTCGAGGGAGGTCGCCGCCGTTTCCAGTGCGTCGGCGAGCAGGGTCTCGGTGCCGGCGAGTGACCGATAGAGCGCGATGGCCTGCCCGGCGTACTCGATCGCCGTGTCGTGGTCCTCGAGTCCTTGCATCGCAACGGCCAAATCGCGGAGGGCGTACGCCTCACCGACGCGGTCCGCGGTCTCGCGGCGCAGCACGAGTTCGCGTTCGGCGTGCTCGCGGGCCTGCTCGAACTCGCCCAGCCGGACGCTGATCTGGCTGAGATTGCACTCGACGACGGCTTCCGGGCGGCCGCCGCCCGCCTGCCGAGCCAGTGGCAGGGCCTGGCGGTAGAAGTCCCGCGCCTCGGCGTAGCGCTGTTGCAGAAGGCGGATCTGCCCCAAGCCGGCCAGCGCCACCTCGTGCCGGACGGCGTCGTCGAAGTCCCGCGCCAGCGCCAGCTGACGGCGGAAGTCGGCCTCCGCCTCGTCCCAGCGCCCCAGGTCCGCGAGCGTGTCGCCCCGGAAACCGAGCAGGAACGCCTCCCCGGCCCGATCCTCGGCCGCTCTGGCGGCCTCGATGCCGAGGGTTTCGGCTTCCAGCCGCACGGACCACTGGGTGCGTTCCCGGCGTCTGAGGAACCGGGCGGCCGCGGCCAGGACGACGGCGGTTCGGTACTCGGGGGCCGAGCGCAGCACCGCCAGCAAGTTCGCCTGCTCGGTGTTCAGCCACGCGAACGCCTGGGCGCGGTCGGCGAGCGGCACCTCGGGTCCAGCCGGGGGGAGTGCGATGTCCGGGTACTCGAGACCGGGGAAGACGAGCCGGTCGGCGGCCTGCGCGATTCGCGCGTACCACCTGAAGAGCCGCGACGTGGCCTCGCGTCGGCTGTCCGGGTCGTCGTCCTGCTCGGCGCGATGCGCCGCGTAGGCGTGCAGCAGGTCGTGGAACCGGTAGCGTCTCCGGCCGGCGGGCTCGATCAGGTGCACGTCGGCCAGCGCTTCCAGCAGCCGGTAGGCCTTGGCCTCGTCGACTCCGGCCACCGCCGCGGCGGCGGGCACCCCGAACTCGGCGCCCGGATGCAGGCCGAGCCGGCGGAACAGGCCGGCGTGTTCGTCCGCGAGCCGCGTGTACGACCAGTCGAACACGCTCCGCACGGCACTGCGCTCGTCTCCGCTGCTGCTCAACACGTCCAACCTGTCCCGGCCGCCGGCGATGTCGGCCACGACCTCGGCGACGCTGGTGTGGCGGCGGGTGGCGATGCGCGTGGCGGCGATCCGCAACGCCAGGGGGAGCCGGGCGCACACCTCGACGAGGTCGGCGACGGCGTCGGGCTCGGCGGCGACGCGCGTGGCCCCGAGAATTCTCCGGAGCAGCACGCGGGCTTCGGCCGGCGTGAACAGGTCGAGGGTCACCTGGCTGGCGGCCTCGGCGACGAGCAGCCCGGTGAGGCTGGCTCTGCTGGTGACCAGGACGACGCAGCCGGGGGACCCGGGCAGCAGCGGCCGGACCTGTTCGGCGGTACCGGCGTTGTCCAGCAGGATCAGCACCCGGCGGCCGGCGAGCACCGAGCGGTACATGCTGATCTGGAGGTCCGGCTCGGCGGGGATCCGGTCCTCGTCGACGCCCAGCACGTGCAGGAAGGACGCGAGGACGAGGTCCGGGCGCAGCGGGGCGCTGGGGCCGTAGCCGCGCAGATCGGCGAACAGTGTGCCGTCGGCGAAGCGGTGTTCGACTCGGTGCGCCCACTGCACGGCCAGTGCCGTCTTCCCGACCCCGGCGGTGCCGTCCAGCGCCGAGATGACCATGGCGGCCGGGCGGTTCTCGTCGCCGGCGAGCAGGAGATCGTCCAGCCGGGCGAGCTGGTCCTCACGCCCGGCGAAGTCACGCACCGCCGGGGGCAGCTGGCGGGGCACCGGCAGATCCTGGCGCCGCACCGCTGTGGAGAGGACGACCTGCCGGATGGTGCCCGCCTGCACGACGGGACCGGTCACGGTGCCCGGCAGCTGGTTCGTCACCGAGTTCGGGCCGTACTCGTGCGTCGGTTCGTCGACCATCGCCGTACCCCGCAACCCACCAGTCGAAGTTCCGGTTTACCGCATGTCATCGGGCTGTTGAGCGGAATGTGACACGGTCGACGCTCAGCGTCACCCGGATGTCGGCCGGAACCTGTCCGGCCCACGTACCCTGGTCTGGTGCGGACCCGGCCCACCCTCTCCTGGACCTCGGCGGCGGCGCCGCTGCCGCGGACGGCCAGCCTCGACGAACTGACTCGCGTCGTCGCGCGCGGGCGTGTTGCCGTGCTCAGCGGGGCCGGGCTGTCCACCGAATCCGGGATCCCGGACTACCGCGGTGAAAGCGGCAGCCTGCGCCGGCACACGCCGATGACCTACGACGAGTTCGTCACGAGCGCCGAAGGCCGGCAGCGGTACTGGGCGCGCAGCCACCTCGGCTGGCGCACGATCGCCCGCGCCGACCCCAACGACGGCCACCGCGCCGTGACGGCCCTGCGCGAAAGCGGGTACATCGACGGCGTCATCACGCAGAACGTCGACGGCTTACACCAGGCGGCGGGCACCGCGGACGCCGTCGAGCTGCACGGCAGCCTGGACCGCGTCGTCTGCCTGGACTGCCGCCGCACCAGCCCGCGCGCCGATCTCGACCGCCGGTTGCGGGCGGCCAACCCGGGCTTCGCGGGCGCGGCCACCCGGATCAACCCCGACGGCGACGCCGAGCTGCCCGCCGACGTCGTGCGCCGCTTCCGGCCCGTCGCGTGCGAGGACTGCGCGGGCGTCCTCAAGCCGGACGTCGTGTTCTTCGGCGAGAACGTGCCGCGGCCGCGGGTCGAGCAGTGCTACCGGCTGGTCGACGCCGCCGCGGCGCTGCTGGTGCTCGGCTCCTCCCTGACCGTGATGTCCGGGCTCCGGTTCGTCCGCCACGCGGCGAACGCGGGCAAGCCGGTGGTGATCGTCAACCGCGGCGAGACCCGCGGCGACCGCTACGCCTCGGTGCGGGTCGACCGGCCGCTGGGGCTCGCGCTGACCGAGCTGGCCGGCCGGCTCCGGACCGCGTGAACGAGCCGGCCCGGGCAAGTGGGGGAACCTGCCCGGACCGGCTCTGGCGACGGACCTCCACAGCCGGTCGTCGCCTGCAAGACGCCGGGACCGCCCCGGGCGTTACACCGGCCGCGACCCGTGCCACGACCAGCGGGGCACGGCCGCCCGGACGGCACGTCGCCGGGCGGCCCGGGGTGGCTGAGCACCTCGGGCACGGCCCGTTCCGCGCAGCCTAGGCCGATCTGTCACAGTCGAGTAGCACTTCAGCGTAGGCAGAAGTCGACCACTACCGCAGGGCCGCGTCGCCGTCACCGACGCGCACCCGGAGCGTCGCCGAGTGGTCGCCGCGCTCGCGGGAAACCGTGGCGGGCCGCCCCTGACCTCGGCCCAGTACCAGGCAAGCCGCTCGACGTGCCGTGGGTGCTGCCCGGGGTGGGCGAAGGGGCGGTTCGGCTCCGGATCGGCCCGGCAGCGCTCGCGGTGGCCGGCGCGCGGAACGCGGGGTCGCCGCCGGCGAATTCCTCCAGCGTCGGACCCGCCCCGCCGAGCCTGGGCGCCGGACGTCAGGACGTCAGCGCGCCCCGGCCGCCGCGCGTTCGGCGGCGGGGGAGAAGCCGCCGAACGCGTCGACCGCCCGCCGGACGTCCTCGGTGACGAGGTCGTGGTTCAGCGCCCCGGCGGCGGCCGCGCCCTGGGCCGCGGCGATGATCACGGTCGCCCGCGCGTCGACGACGTTCCCCGCCGCCCACACACCCGGGACGCCGGTCTTCCCGGAAGCGTCGACGTCGCCTTCGACGTAACCGAGGTCGCGCAGCAGCCCGTCGTGCGGGACCGTCCGGGAGCGGAGGAACAGTGCCGCCCGCGGCACGAACCGCGCCCCGAGCTCGACGCCGGTGAGGTGGCCGGCTTCGCGCCGGACAGCAGTCACAATGCCGTCGACGACGCGGATCCCGCGCGCGTCGAGCCGTTCCCGGTCCTCTTCGGACACCGCGGTGGTGTGGGCGAAGTAGACGACGTCCGGCGACCACTGGCGGACCAGGAGGGCGTGCTCGACGCTCGCGGGCTCGGTGCCGAGGACGCCGAGTGGCTGGTCGCGCACCTCGTAGCCGTGGCAGTAGGGGCAGGTCACCGCGTCGGTGCCCCAGCTTTCGCGCAGGCCCGGGATGTCCGGCAGGTCGTCGTGGACGCCGGTGGCGACGAAGACGCGCCGGGCGGTCAGTTCCCGGCCGCCCGCGAGCTTCGCGGTGAAGCCGTGATCGAGGCTCAGCACGCGGTCTTCGAGGAGTTCCACGCCGTAGCCGCGGAGTTCCTCGCGGCCGATTTTCAGGAGCTCGGACGGGGGCAGGCCGTCGCGGGAGAGAAAGCCGTGCATGTGCGACGCCGGTGCGTTGCGCGGGGCGCGGGCGTCGACGACCGCGACGCGCCGCCGCGCCCGGCCCAGCATCAGGGCGGCGCTGAGTCCCGCGGCGCCGCCACCCACCACCAGTACGTCGAAGCTGTTGTTTTCGTTCATGCCGCCACCTTGACCCCGGTATCGCGAATCCGACAACTAATGTTGCCGATTCCGGGACAAGCGGGTTTCCTGGAGACATGACGGACGCGATCACCCAGGCCCTGGCCGAGGTCGGCCCCCGGCTCAAGCGGGTCCGCACGCAACGGCGGGTCACCCTCTCCGACCTGTCGGCGGCGACGGGCATCTCGAAGAGCACGCTGTCCCGGCTGGAATCCGGCCAGCGGAAACCCAGCCTGGAGCTGCTGCTGCCGATCGCCCAGGCCCACCAGGTGCCGCTGGACGAACTGGTGGGCGCGCCCGAGGTCGGCGACCCGCGGGTCCGCATGACCGCCCGCCGCATCCCGCGGCACAACGGCGCGACGATGACCGTGCTGCCGCTGACCCGCCAGCCGGGGGCGCCGCAGGCGTTCAAGATGATCCTGGAGCCGGAGACGGGCGAACCCGATCCCCAGGTGCACGAGGGCTACGAGTGGCTGTACGTCCTGTCGGGCCGGCTGCGCCTGATCCTGGCCGACCGGGACATGACGCTGGGGCCGGGCGAGGCGGCGGAGTTCGACACCCGCCTCCCGCACTGGTTCGGCGCGGTCGACGGGCGGCCGGCGGAGATCCTCAGCCTGTTCGGGAAGCAGGGCGAGCGGCTGCACCTGCGGGCGAAGTCCCGTTAACCCAGCTCCCGCTGCATCAGGATCGTGTCGAGCCAGCGGTCCTGCTTGAACCCGACGCGGCGCAGCACGCCGGCGTCGGTGAAGCCGGCCGCGCGGTGGAGGTTCCGCGACGCCGGGTTGCCGGAGTCGACGATGACCGCGATCGCCTGCCGGGCACCGGCGTCCGCGCACCGCTTCAGCAGTTCGTCGAGCAGCCGGCGCCCGTGGCCCCGGCCGGCGGCCTCGGGGGCGAGGTAGATCGTCGTCTCGACCGAGAACCGGTACGCGGGCTTCGGCCGCCACGGCGTCGCCAGCGCGTAGCCACGGATCTCGCCCTCTTCGGCGAGAACGAGGAAGGGCCAGACGCTCTCGCGGATCTTCGCGCGCCACTGCGCCACGGTCGGCGGCGTGGTTTCGAAGGTGAAGACGGAGCCGGTGGCGTACGGCGCGAAGACGGCGGCAATGCCTTCGGCGTCGGCCTCCACGGCTTCCTCTATAGTGGACATGGTCGCTATTATAGAGGAATGATCGATCCGGTGTTGCTCGGCCGCCACCTCCACGACCTGCGCGCGGCCCGCGGTCTGGCGTTGAGTGCTCTGGCCGGGATGGCGGACGTCAGCGTCAGCATGCTGTCCGCCATCGAGCGCGGCGAGAAGACGCCGACGATCGTGGTGCTGTCCCGGATCGCCGACGGCCTCGGGCTGCCGGTGTCCCGGCTGCTGGCCGGTCTGGAGGCCGATCGCGTGATCGTCCGCCGCGCGGCGGAGCAGGACCACATCGCCGAACCCGGCGGCTGGCACCGCACGGTCCTGACCCCGGTCGTCCCCGGCGTCAACTTCGAGTGGATCCGCACGACCCTCCCGGCCGGCTGCGACGCGGGCGGATTTCCGGCGTACGCCCCGGGTTCGCACGAGTTCGTCGCCGTCGAGTCGGGGGAGTTGTGCCTGGGTGTCGGCGAGGCCGAGTACGTCCTGGCGGCGGGCGATTCGGTGTACTTTCCCGCCGACGTCGGGCATTCCTACGCGAACCGCGGCGAAGGCCCTTGTGTGTACTCCGTCGCCGCGTTGATCATGCGGTCCCGCTCGGCGGGGTGAGGCCGAGCGAGGAGATCAGCCGCGCGATCTCGTTGCGGTACAGCTTGGCGGGGTTGGTGGTCTGGGCGCGCAGGTGGCCGAGCACCTTGAGGGAGACCAGCCCGTGCAGGTGCCCCCGGATCCGCAGGCCCAGCGCGACCGCGGCGGGCGGCAGGCCGGGGAACTCGGCCTGGACCTCCCGGACGGCGTCGGGCGCGGCCCCGCCGCCGGGAGGCTCGTAACCGGGGACGGGATCGCCGTAGACGAGCCGGAAACCCTGGGGCTTGCCCAGCGACCAGTCCCGGAAGGTCTGCGCCCACGCCAGGATCCGGCCGGCCGGTCGGCTTCCGGCACGGCGTCCCGGGCGTTCTCCAGGGTGTCGGCCAGCTCGGTGCAGACGTCTTCGATCAGGGCGGTGAGCAGGTCGTCGCGGGTCGCGAAGTGACCGTAGATCGCGTTGGCCGTCATGCCCATTCCCGGGCGATGGCCCGCAGCGTGATTGCGCCGGGCGCACCGGCCGCTTCCGGATCGGCGGCGACCAGCCCGTGCTCGACGCCGGCGGCCGCAGCCGCATCTCCGTCGAAGACGCCGCCGTCGCGCTGATCGACGAAGCCGGGCTGCCGCGGTTCGTTCAGCGCCGCTTCACCGTGGGCTACCAGGAAATCGAGGTGACACGGCCGCGCGGGCCGTGCCACCCTTCCGGTCATGTTCCCCGTGTCCGACAGTGCGATGCTCGCAGGCTTGTCCCTGCCGAGCGCCCTGCCGGCACGGCCGTTTTCCGCTCTGCTGACCGGCGCTCGAAGCTGACCCTTCCCCGATTTCCCCCGCACTGGGCGCGAAACCGCCGGGGGAGGGTCGACGCGCTCCGCCCGGTTTCGCGCATTCTTCCTTCAACACAGGGAAAACCCATGACCAAGCAGCAGTACGTGCGGACCAAGCCGCACCTGAACATCGGCACGATGGGGCACGTCGACCACGGCAAGACCACCCTCACCGCCGCCATCACGAAGGTGCTGGCCGAGCGGGGTGGTGCCGACTTCGTCGCCTTCGACCGCATCGACCGCGCGCCGGAGGAGATCGAGCGCGGCATCACCATCAACATCGCGCACGTCGAGTACGAGACGCCGACCCGGCACTACGCGCACGTCGACATGCCCGGCCACGCCGACTACGTCAAGAACATGATCACCGGTGCGGCCCAGCTGGACGGCGCCGTGCTCGTGGTTTCGGCGCAGGACGGCGCGATGCCGCAGACCCGCGAGCACGTCGTGCTGGCGCGCCGGATCGGCGTCGAGCACCTCGTCGTCGCGCTCAACAAGGCCGACGTCGCCGACGACGAGGAACTGCTCGACCTGGTCGAGCTCGAGGTGCGCGAGCTGCTCACCCGCTACGGGTTCGACGGCGACGCCGTGCCCGTGGTCCGTGTGTCGGGGCTGCGCGCGCTCGAGGGCGACCCGCGGTGGACGCAGCGGATCCTCGACCTGCTCGCCGCCGTCGACGAGCACGTGCCGATCCCACCGCGGCGGCTCGACCTGCCGTTCCTGATGCCGATCGAGAACGTCCTCACCATCACCGGCCGCGGCACCGTCGTGACCGGCGCGGTGGAGCAGGGCACCCTCGCGGTCGGGGACGCGGTCGAGGTGATCGGGCTCGGCCCGGCGGTCACCAGCGTGGCCACCGGGCTCGAGACGTTCGGCAAGCCGATGGACCGCGCCGAGGCCGGCGACAACGCCGCGGTGCTGCTGCGCGGCGTCAAGCGCGGCGAGGTCCGGCGCGGCCAGGTCGTCTGCCTGCCGGGCAGCGTCCGTCCGTACACGCGGTTCCGCGCGGACGTCCACGTGCTGTCGGCCGCCGAAGGGGGCAGGCGGACGCCGTTCGCGGCGAACTACCGGCCGCAGTTCCACTTCCGCACCAGCGACGTCGTCGGGGTCGTCGCCCTCGCCGACGGCGTCGCCGTCGTCCGGCCGGGCGACGCGGCGGAGCTGACGGTCGAGCTGGGCCAGCCGGTCGCGATGAACCCGGGGCTGGGTTTCGCGATGCGCGAAGGCCGGCTGACGGTCGCCGCGGGCACCGTCCGCGAGGTGCTCGGCTGAAGACGCCGCTCGTCCCCGCCCGCGCGGGGACGAGCGGCCGCAGCCGGGAAGTCCGCCGGGCCGGACCGGCGGGAATCCGACGTCACCCGGCGTGGCGATCGAGCTGTCGCGAACCTGCCAGCCGGCGTGCTTCGCCGCCGGTTCACTGGGGCCTCATGAACACCTCCGTGCCCCGGTGGCCCGCCGTCTTCGCCGTCGCCGTCGGGATCTTCGCCATCGTCACCACCGAAATCCTCCCGATCGGGCTGCTGACGCCGATCGCGGCCGGCTTCGGCGTCTCGGCCGGGACCGCCGGCTGGACCATGACTGTGCCCGGGTTCGTCGCCGCCGTCGCCGCGCCGGTGGTCACGGTCGCGGCCGGGCGGCTCGACCGGCGGCTCGTGCTGGGCGGGCTGCTGGTGCTGCTCGCGCTCGCGGGTTTCCTCGCCGCCGCCGCGCCCACGTACGGGGTGCTGCTGGCCGCCCGGTTCCTCGTCGGCGTCGTCATCGGCGGCTTCTGGTCGATCGGTGCCGGCCTGGCGCCCCGGCTCGTCGGGACGGCGGCCGCCGCCCGCGCGACCTCGGTGATCTTCGCCGCCGTGCCGCTGGGCTCGGTGCTGGGCGTCCCGCTTGGCACCTTCATCGGGCAGCTCGCGGGCTGGCGGACGGCGTTCTTCCTGCTCGGCGTGCTGAGCCTCGGGACCGCGGCCGCCCTCGTGCTTCTCGCGCCGTCGTTGCCCCCTGAAGAAGCCACGCGCCTGAAAGTCCTGAGTGGACTGCTGCGGCGTCGCGGTGTCCGAAGTGGACTGCTGGTCACGTTCCTGGTCGTGCTGGCCCACTTCGGCACCTACACCTACGTCACGCCGCTGCTGCGGGACGTGGTCCGGCCGGAGGTGCTCAGCGGCTACCTGCTGGCCTACGGCGTGGCCGGGATCGCGGGCACCTTCCTGGCGGGGCGCCACGGAAAGGGCTTCGCGCTCGCGGCGGCGGTGCTCGCGGCCGCGGTGCTCGTCCTGCCGCACACCGGGCCGATCGGCGCGCTCGTGACCCTCGTGGCGTGGGGCGTGGCCTACGGCGCGGTGCCGGTGTACTCCCAGGCCTGGTTCGCCCGCGAAGCGCCGGACGCCCCGGAGGCGGCCACCGCGCTGTTCACGGCGTCGTTCCAGGCCACGATTTCGGCGGGGGCGCTGGCCGGCGGCTTCGTGGTGGACGCGGTTTCGGTGCCGGCCGTCATGACCTGCGGGGGAGTGGCCGCCGCCGTCGCCGGGCTCGTCATCCTCGGCGCCGGCCGCCGTTCACCGGACCGGGCGTTCCGGTGAACGGAACGTCCGGCTGTCGCCTGCCCTCGCCGCGGTGCGACGGTCGGACCATGGCTCCCGTGATGGCGGCGATCGTCGGCCCCGGCAACATCGGCACCGATTTGCTGGCGAAGCTGCGACGCAGTGAAGTGATCGAAGTCGGCTATGTGGTGGGTGTGGTCGAGTCGGACGGCCTCGAGCGCGCCCGCGCGCAGGGGATCGCGGCGTCCGCGGAGGGCGTCGACTGGCTGCTGCGCCAGGACCCCCTGCCGGAGCTGGTGTTCGAGGCGACGTCGGCGAAGGCGCACGCCGCGAACGCCCCGCGGTACGAAGAAGCCGGTATCCAGGCGATCGACCTGACCCCGGCGCACCTGGGCCCGATGGTGTGCCCGCCGGTGAACCTCGGCACCCACCTCGACGCCCCGAACGTCTCGATGATCACCTGCGGCGGCCAGGCGACGATTCCCATGGTGCACGCCGTCTCCCGGGTGACGACGGTGCCGTACGCGGAGATCGTCGCTTCGGTGGCTTCCCGCAGCGCCGGGCTGGGGACGCGGGCGAACATCGACGAGTTCACGCGCACGACGTCGCAGGCGGTCGCCGAGATCGGCGGCGCCGGGCGCGGCAAGGCGATCATCATCCTCAACCCGGTCGAGCCGCCGATGATCATGCGGGACACGGTGTTCTGCGCGATTCCCCCGGACGCCGACCGGGACGCGATCACCGCGTCGATCCACGAGATGGTCGACGAGGTGCGCGAGTACGTCCCCGGCTACACGCTCCGGGCGGATCCGCAGTTCGACGACGCGCGCGAGGACTGGGATGGCAACGCTCGCGTCGGGATCTTCCTCGAGGTCCGCGGCAACGGCGACTACTTGCCCGAATACGCCGGGAACCTGGACATCATGACCGCCGCGGCCGCCCGGGTCGGCGAGCTGATGGCGGGCGCGAAGCAGGAGGTGTCCGCATGACTCGCCCGGAACTGCGCCACGACGTCCGGATCGTCGACACGACACTGCGTGACGGCAGCCACGCGATGGCCCATCGCTTCACCGAGCAGCAGGTGCGGGACACCGTGCGCGCGCTCGACCGGGCGGGCGTCGAGGTCATCGAGGTGACCCACGGCGACGGCCTCGGCGGCTCGTCGTTCACCTACGGCTTCTCCGCCGTCGACGAACTCGAGCTCATCGCCGCGGCGCGCGAAGAGGCGAAGCAGGCGAAGATCGCCGTGCTGCTCGTGCCGGGGATCGGCACGGCCGAGGACCTGCAGCGCGCCTTCGACGCGGGCGCGGAGATGGTCCGGGTGGCGACGCACTGCACCGAGGCCGACGTCTCGCCGCAGCACTTCGGGCTGGCGCGCGAACTCGGCATGGAGACGGCCGGGTTCCTCATGATGGCGCACCGGACGCCGCCGGAGGACCTGGCGAAGCAGGCCCGGATCATGGTCGACGCGGGCTGCCAGGCGGCCTACGTGACGGACTCGGCGGGCGCGCTGCTGATGCACGAGGCCCGCGCCCGCTTCGAAGCGCTGGTCGCCGAGGTCGGCGACACGGCGTGGGTCGGCTACCACGGGCACCAGAACCTCTCGCTCGGCGTCGCGAACTCGGTCCTGGCCCACGAAGCGGGCGTGCGGTACATCGACGGCTCGCTGTGCGCGCTCGGCGCGGGCGCCGGCAACTCGCCGACGGAGGTCCTGGCGGCGGTGTTCGACCGCCTGGGGATCGACACGGGCCTGGACGTCGGGGCCCTGCTGGACGCGGCGGAGGAGGTCGTCCGCCCGTACCTGCACCGCTGGCCGAAGATGGACCGGAACGCGATCGTCCAGGGCTGGGCGGGGGTGTACTCCAGCTTCCTGCTGCACGCCGAGCGCGCGGCCGAGCGCTACGGCGTCCCGGCGCAGGCGATCCTGCGCCGGTGTGGCGAGCTGGCGCTGGTGGGCGGCCAGGAGGACATGATCATCGACGTGGCGGTGCGACTGGCGGCGGAGAAGTAGGCAACCGAACGCGGGGCTCGGGCGTGGGAGGGGCATGGAGATCGACCCCACCCTGGACGACGCGCCGGACATCCCCTGGCCCGTGCGCCGCCGCCTGCTGCGCACGGGCCCGATCCGGCGGGCGTCGTGGCAGCGGCGCGTACCGGCGGTGTCCGTGGACCTCGTGCTGCATTTCATCGTGGCGGCCGTGGTCGCGGCGGAGGTCGACGTGGAGGGTGGCATCGCCTACTTCGTGACGTTGGTGGCGACCTACCTCGTGGCCTCCTTCGGGCACCGCGTGTTCCTGCAGCGGTGGTGGGGCGCCACGATCGGCAGGCTGCTCGTCGGCCTGCGCTGCGCGGACCCGCAGACGGGCCGGCCGCCGACCCTGCGCCGGCTCGCTTTCGGCTGGCTGTACGGGCTGTTGGCGACCATCGCCGCCGTGCTCCCTTAACCGGCGAACTTCGCCAGTGCGGCGAGCAGCCAGGCCCGTTTGACGTCGCTGGCGCCGTGGCCGGACCGGTCGTCGACGAGGAGTTCGGCGCCGGGCCAGGCCTCGGCCAGTTCCCACGCCGTCGTCACCGGGCAGCCGAGGTCGAGCCGGCCGTGGATCAGCACGCCGGGGATGCCGGCCAGGCGTCCGGCGTCGCGGATCACCGCGCCCTCCTCGAGCCAGCCGGCGTGCGCGTAGTAGTGCGTGGTGAGCCGGACGAACGCCAGCAGCGCGTCGTCCGGCGGTCCACTGTGGACGTCGGCGGTGGCGCCCGGTTCCAGCGAGAGAACCGTTCTCTCCCAGGCGTCCCACGCGAGCGCGGCGCGTTCGCGCCGGCCCGGGTCGGCCATCAGCCGGGCGTAGGCGGGCACGACGTCGTCGTCCCCGGCGACGTCCCGGAAGCGCTGCCACGCCTCCGGGAAGAAGCGGCCCACCCCGCGGTACAGCCAGTCGATCTCCGATCGGCGTGTCGTGCTGATCGCGCTGACCACGATCTCCGTCACCCGGTGCGGGAAGCGCTCGGCGTACACCAGCGCCAGCGTCGCGCCCCACGAGCCACCCCGCACCAGCCAGCGTTCGATGCCGAGGTGCTCCCGCAGCCGTTCCAGGTCGGCGACGAGGTGGTCCGTCGTGTTGTGCCGCAGCGACGTCGCGGGGCCGGCGGCGTGCGGACGGCTCCGGCCGCAGCCGCGCTGGTCCAGCAGGACGACGCGGTAGCGGGCCGGGTCGAACGCCCGCCGCATGCCGGGTGTGCAGCCCTGGCCGGGGCCGCCGTGCAGCACCACCGCCGGCTTGCCGTCCGGGTTCCCGCAGGTCTCCCAATACACGTGGTGGCCGTCGCCGACGTCCAGCAGGCCTCGGTCGTAGGGTTCGATCGGCGGGTGGAGTTCGATCACCGGCCCCATCCTGTCAGGCGGGTGCGCCGAACCACCTGTGCAGCGCTGCTTCGAGGCCGGCCACCGAACCGCCCTCCCGCGCCCAGGCGATGTGGCCGTCCGGCCGGACCAGCACGCCCGTGAGCGCCGGCTCGCTGTCGCACTTCATGGTCAGCACGCCGACCCGCCCGGCCCAGCCGTTCGCCGTCTCGCGCAGGCCGGCGTGGTCGGCGAGGTCGAGCAAGAGGGCCTTGCCGTTGTGGAGGTGCTCGCCGAGCCTGCTGCCGTCGGCGAACGCGAAGTCGGGCGCGGCGCGGCCGGTGAGGTCGTGCTCGCCCTCGATCGGGTAGCGGTGCAGGACACCGGAGAGCTTCTTCGCGAGGTACGTCGCGCCGTCGCCGGTGTGCAGCAGGTCGTCGACGACCCGGCGCAGCGCCCGGGTCCGCACGTCGCTGCGCATCAAGGCGACCTGCGCCCGGGTCCACTCGAGGACCCACTCGCCGATCGGGTGCCGCTCGGTCGTGTAGGTGTCGAGCAGGCCCTCGGGCGCCCAGCCGTGGACGGTCGCGGCGAGCTTCCAGCCCAGGTTGACGGCGTCGCCGATGCCGAGGTTGAGGCCCTGCCCGCCGAAGGGGGAGTGGACGTGCGCCGCGTCCCCGGCCAGCAGCACACGGCCCCGGCGGTAGGTGCTCGCCTGCCGGGCGTTGTCGGTGAAGCGGGTCGCGCTGTGGAGCTGGGTCACCCGGACGTCCGCGCCGGACACGCGCCGGAAGCTGTCTTCGATCTCCTGCGCGGTGACCGGTGCGTCCCGGTCCGCGGGCGGCCCGTCGAACTCGACGGTGAGGACCCGCCCGGGCGTCGGCCCGTGGACGTAGAGCCCGCCGGGGCCGTGCTGCCAGCCCGCCGGCAGGACGTCGGCGCCGGTGAGTTCGGTGAGCGCCTGCCGTCCGGTGATGGCCGGGTCGGTGCCGGGGAACTCGAAGCCGGCCTGCTTGCGGACGAAGCTGCGGCCCCCGTCGGCACCCACGAGCCAGCCGGCGCGCACGGTTTCCCGGTCGTCGAGGTGCACGCTCACGCCGTCGTCGTCGGCGTCGAACCCGGTGAGCTCGACACCACGCCGGATCTCGACGCCCAGTTCGGTGGCGCGCTCGGCGAGGATCGCCTCGACGTCCTGCTGCTGGATGACGACCACCCGCGCAGCGGGCCCGACGTCCCGGAAGGCCGGATCGCCGAAGTCGACGCCGTCCGAGGCGACCATGATCCCGGCGAAGTGCCCCACCGGCACGGTCTTCGGGCCACCCCCGCCGCGTGACTCGAGGAACTTCCGGATCTGCGCGGAGTTCCGCTCCACGACGGCGTCCATCGCGGGCAGCAGGCCCCGGCGGTAGAAGGCTTCGCCCGTCGTCAGGTTGACCGACCCGGCCTTGATCGTCTGGTCCGGCTCGGGCAGCCGTTCGACGACGAGCACGTCCACGCCCGCCAGCCGCAGTTCGCAGGCCAGCATCAAGCCGACCGGTCCGCCCCCGGAGATCACCACATCCCTGTTCATGGCTCCGATGATGCCGAAAAACTTTTACCGAGTCAAACTTTGATCTCGGTCTATACTCGGCGCATGGCGGACCCCGGACTGCGCGAGCGGAAGAAGCAGGCCACCCGCCTGCTGATCTCCAACGTGGCCACCGGCTTGTTCATCGAGCGCGGCTTCGAGGAGGTGACGGTGGCGGAGATCGCCGAGGCGGCGGGCGTGTCGAAGATGACGGTGTTCAACTACTTCCCCCGCAAGGAGGACCTCTTCCTGGACCGCCACGCGGACCGCCTGGCGGAGCTGACGGAGGTGGTGCGCTCCCGCCCGGCGGGCGTGTCGCCGTGCACGGCGTTGCGCCGCCACCAGCACGAGCTGCTGGCCTCGGGCCACCCCCTGTCGGGCGCGATACCGGGCGGCCCGGGTTTCTGGTGGGTGCTGACGTCGAGCCCGGCCCTGACGGCCCGCTGGTACGAGCAGGAGCGCGAGATCGCGGACGCGTTCACCGAGGTGCTGACGGAGGAGACGGGGGAGGCGTTCCGCTCCCGGATGGTGGCGGGCCTGCTGACGACGGCGATCACGACGGTGTTCGCGCACGCGATAGGCCGCATAGTGGCCGGCGACGACGCCGAAGTGGTCCGGCGCGAGCAGGTGGCGGTCATCGACCAGGCTTTTGATCTGGTCGAGCGCGGGGTGGGCGGCTTTCCCGCCGCGGGGAACTGACGACGCGGGCCTTCAACGCAGCGCTTCCTGCGCGGCCCGGGCCACCGCCTCGGCCACCGCGGCCAGGGCCGGGGAGTCCAGCTTCCACTGCTGCCAGTGCAGCGGGACGTCGACGGGGCGGTCCGGGGCCAGGTCCACCAGGGCGGCTCCGCGCGGGCCCGCCTGCAGCTCCGGGACCATGCCCCAGCCGAGGCCGGCCGCCACGGCGTCCACGAACGACTCCGAGGCCGGGATGTGGTGGCGGACCATCGTGAAGGTGCGGCGGCGGGTGAGGGCGCGGAGGAAGCGGTCCTGCAGGTCGTCCTTGCGGTCGAACACGATCACCGGGGCCGCCGGGAGGGACGTCGTCAGGGGCGCGTCGGCGAGCCGGCGGGCGACGAACTCCGGGGACGCCATGGCGCGGTAGCGCATGCGGCCGAGGCGGTGGGACGTGCAGCCCTGGACCGGCTGGGGTGACGCCGTCACCGCCGCCATCACCAGGCCCTCGCGCAGCAGGGCCGCGGTGTGGTCTTCGTCCTCGCGCTGGAGGTCGAAGCAGACGCCCTGGTCCTCGGCGATCCCGGTCAGGGCCGGCAGGAACCAGGTGGCCAGGGAGTCCGCGTTCACCGCGATCGGCACCGTGCGCGTGCCCTCCGCGCCGAGGCCCAGCTCGGCGAGGGCGTCCTGCTCCAGCTGCGCCAGCGATCGGCCGAAGCGGACCAGGACCTGACCCGACGCGGTCAGCTGGATCGGCTTGGTGCGGAGCAGCAGGACCCGCCCGGTGCGTTGCTCCAGGGCCTTCACCCGCTGGCTGACCGCGGACGGCGTCACGTGCAGCACCGCGGCCGCGGCGTCGAAACTCTGCTCGTCCACCACGGCGAGCAGCGTCTTGACCTGGTCGAGCGGGAGATCCGACATCACGAGTGCTAATGTTACGTAAGAATCTTTAGCTGGAGTAATGAGGCAGGCGGGTCATACCGTGACGGGGTGCTCCCTCTCCTGCTGGCCGGGTTCGGAACCGGCCTGTCCCTGATCGTCGCGATCGGTTCCCAGAACGCGTTCCTGCTGCAACAAGGTCTGCGCGGCGGCGCGGTGGCACCGCTGGTCGTCATCTGCGCCGCGTCCGATGTCGTGCTGATCGGGCTCGGCGTCAGCGGGCTCGGCGCCGTGCTGGAGCAGTGGCCGACGGCCATCGGCGTGATCGCCGTCGGCGGCGGGCTGTTCCTGCTCGGCTACGGGGCACTCGCGGCGCGGCGGGCGTTCCGGCCGTCGGTCATGACCGTCGGCGAGGAACGGACGCCGCTGCGCAAGGCCGTGCTCGCCTGCGTGGCCTTCACCTGGCTGAACCCGCACGTCTACCTCGACACGGTCCTCCTGCTCGGCTCGGTGGCGGTCGCCCACGGCACCGGGCGCTGGCTGTTCGGCCTCGGCGCCGGGATCGCCAGCGCGGTCTGGTTCAGCGCCCTGGGCTTCGGCGCCCGGCGGCTGGCCGGGGTGTTCGCGAAGCCGACGGCATGGCGGGTGCTCGACGTCGTGATCGCGGTGACGATGACCGGCCTCGGGCTGTCGCTGCTGCTCGGCCGGGTGTGATCACGCCGTCAGGATGCTCGGCAGGTGCGCCTCCTGCCGGGGTCCTGGCCTCGATGCCGCGCCTACTACGACCGCAGCCGAGCCGAGGGCAGAAACACAACGCCGCGCTGATCTGCCTCGCCTGCCGCCGCTGCGACGTCCTCGACGCCATGCTCCGCTACGGCACCCACTACCGACAACCCGCTCCCGCTGCGGCTGACAACCATAGGGACCCCCGGCCTCGTGCGGCAGGCGGCCGACGGATCGGGTCGGGTCGGGTCGCCGTCGCCGGCACCAGGTCGCCCCGCGCCTCGGCGATCTGCTCGGCGTCCGCCCGGGACGCGGTGTCCGTGCCGATCACGATGTGCCGCGCCCGGTCGAGCAACCCCGGCAGCGCCTCGAGTTCGCGGGACGTCATGCTGCGTCGTGGAACACGAGGCCGAGCGTGTGCCGCCGGCCGGACCGGACCGCCGAGACGCCGTGGCGGACCGGGGCCGCCGACCAGCCGCGGGCCGAGCGGACCGGCCTGTCCCGGGTGGTGAACACCAGGCCGTGGCCCTGCGGGATGAGCGTCGCCGTGCCGCGGGACTGGGCTCGCGGCCGCTGCTCCACCAGGAGGAACTCGCCGCCGGTGTGGTCGGTGCCCGGCTCGTTGAGGTTGATCACCACCTGTAGCGGGAACACCTTGTCGCCGTAGAGGTCGCGGTGCAGCGCGTTCCACCCGCCCGGTTCGTAGCGCAGCAGGATCGGCGTCGGCCGCCGTTGGCCCGCCGCGTGGCAGACCGCCAGCCACTCGTCCAAAGTGGACGGCCACTCCGCCGGTCGACCGAGCCGCGCGGACCAGTCCCGCGCGATCGGCAGCAGCCGCGGGTAGAGCGCCTGCCGCAGCCGCTGCACCGGCTCCGGGAACGGCGCGGCGAAGTAGTGGTAGTCGCCGTTGTCCCCGAACCGGTGGAGGCGCAGGTTCACCGTCGCCCGGAAGTGCGACGGTTCGTCCCACAGCGCGACCAGCCCCGCGCACTCGGCCGGGGTGAGCAGCCGCGGCAGGAGCGCGCAGCCGTAATCGTCGACCTCGGCGGCCACCGCGGCCCAGTCGGCGGCGGCGACGCGCTCTTCGAACGTCTTCACGCCGCCTCCATCGTCAGCAGGACCCGCTTGGCTTCCTCGCCGCCGGCGTACTGGCCGTACGACCCGTCGGACCGGACGACCCGGTGGCACGGCACCACCACCGGCAGGGGGTTGAGCGCGCACGCCGTGCCGACCGCGCGGACCGCCTTCGGGCTGCCGGCCGCCGCCGCGACCTGCGCGTAGCTTTCCGTGTGGCCGTAGGCGATCTCGGGCAGGTGGTCGAGCACCGCCCGGCGGAACCCCCGCGCCAGCCGGAGATCCAGCGGGACGTCGAAGACCTGCCGTTCGCCGGCGAAGTACTCGGCGAGCTGGCGGATGACTTCCTCGAACCGGGACGGCGCCCGGAGGATGCGCGGGCTGATGCTCGACGCCAGCTCGGTCAGCACGGCGTCGTGGTCCTGGCGTTCGAAGGCCACCTTCACGAGGCCCTCCTCGGTCGCCGCCAGCAGCAGCGACCCGACCGGGGAGCCGACCGTGTGGTAGGCGACGTCCAGCAGGCCCTCGCGGGCAGCGTCGGCGACGAGCCGCTCGTGCATCGGGTTCGGGTCGAGCAGGATCTCGTCCCGCAAGTGCTTGAAGAAGAAGTCCGTCATGAGTGCGCTCCTTCCAGGGGGTAGCTCGCCCGTAGTGCTTTGACGCCGTCGGCGGCCGCGCGGCGCGCGGCGTCGACGGTGCCTCCGGTGATCTCCGCGATCTCGCGGTACGGCAGCCCGGCCAGGTAGTGGTAGGCGACGGCGAGGCGCTGCTTGTCCGGCAATCGCGCCAGCGCGTCCCACAAATCGCCGTTCCACGCCGCCGCGCGGCCGGGCCGGTCCGGGAGCTCGCCGACCGGGACCGGGTCGCGGGCCCGCGCGCGGGTGACGTCGACGGCCTTGCGGTGCGCGATCGTGACGAGCCAGGCTTGGACGTTCGCGTCGGCGGGCAGCTCCGGGTACGCCTTCAACGCCGCCAGGAAGGTTTCCGACCAGGCGTCTTCGGCGTCGGCCGGCCCGAGCACGGCCCGGCAGACCCGGAGGACCATCGGCCCGTGCTCGGCGACGACTTGCTCGAACGGTTTCACGATCACATGAGGTAGACGTCCGGGAGCGCCGGAACGTGAGATCACGGTTTCGCGGTGCCGGTGACGACGGTCGCGCCCAGCTCGTCGCAGGAGTGCACGCGCGGCGGCAAGCCCGCTGCCGCAAGGATTTCCGCGAGCACCGGCGCCTGCCGTTCACTCGATTCGATGAGCAGCGTCCCGCCCGGCGCGAGCCAGTCCGGCGCACCCGCGGCGACCCGGCGGGCGAGATCGAGGCCGTCCGCGCCGCCGTCGAGCGCCACCAGCGGCTCGTGCAGGCGAGCTTCCGGCGGCATCGTCGCGACAGCCTCCGAAGGCACGTACGGCACATTCGCCAGGAGCACCGACACCCGGCCACGCAGGGAAGCCGGCAACGCGGAGTAGAGATCGCCCTGGTGGACAAAGGCGTCCGGCAGGTTCAGCCGCGCGCACTCGACCGCGGCGGCCTCGACGTCGGCGGCGTGCAGTTCACGCGGCGGCAGCGTCGCGGCGAACGCGGCACCGAGCGCCCCCGAGCCGCAGCACAGGTCGAGCACCACCGGTTCCGGCGGCGCGAGCGAGACGGCCACGTCGACGAGGAACCCCGTGCGGTGCCGCGGCACGAACACGCCGGGCCGCACGGTGACGCGCAGGCCGTGGAACTCCGCCCAGCCCAGCAGGTGCTCCAGCGGCAGCCCGGCGACGCGGCGTTCGACGAGCGCGTCGAGTTCCGCGGGGGACGTGGCCGCGGCGACGAGGAGATCGGCCTCGTCCTCGGCGAACACGCAGCCCGCGGCGCGCAGCCGGGAGACGACGGTGGGAGTGTCCAACGAGGAGGGAGCCTACAAGACCTGCACCGCGTCGCCGACGTTCAGCCCGTCGAAGAACGCCGCCGAATCGGCGTCGGTCAGGTGGACGCAGCCGTGTGACGGCGTGTCGATCGGTCCGGCGTGGAAGGCGATGCCGCCGGCGGCGAAGAACACCGAGTTGGGCATGTCGGTGCCGTACTGGCTGCTGCGGTGCTCGCGGTCCTTCCACACGACGTGGAACGACCCGGCGGGCGTCGCCTGGCCGGGTGACCCGAACCCGGCCGGGACCGGGCCGCGGACCACCCGGCCGTCCCGCAGCAGCCAGGCCAGCCGCTGCGCCAGGCTCACGCAGGCGCCGGTCGTGATCGCGCACGGCGGCGCGGGCGGGGGAGCGGTGGTCTTGCCGGTCGTCACCGGAGCGGTGGTGGTCAGCGGTACCGGCTCGGCGATCGGGCTCGGCGTCGTGGTGCGCGGCGCCGAGCACGCCGTCGTGACCAGCACCGCCCCCAGCAGGGCCACCACCCCGGTCCTGCGCATCCGTCGTCCCCTCGCCGAAGAACCTGCCGGTGACCAGTACGGGTGAACGGCCCCGAAGGTTGAGCGCGCGTGGGTTACCCCGGAAGGGTGACGGCTATTCCTGCGGCACCGTCACGACCCACCGTCCGGGGCGCCGGCGCAGGTACCCCCACCAGTACAGGGCCGACACGACGAGGACCGCGGCGGTGATGCCGAGGTCCAGCGCGCTCTGCTCGACCAGGACGTAGGTCAGCGCCGCGACGGCCAGCCCCGGCACGAGCGGCCACGCCGGCATCCGCCACACGTGCGGCTTCCGGTGCGCCGCCCGGCGCGCGCCGAGCGCGGCGATCGCGACGCTCAGGTAGAGCGCGACGACGGCCACCCCGGTGACGCCGCTGAGCGTGTCCACCGGCACGAAGCAGAGGACGGCTTCGGACAGGCCGACCACCAGCGTCGCGACCCACGGCGCACCGAACCGCTCGCTCACCACGCTCATCGCCCGGTTGACCGGCGTCGGCCACGCGCGGTCGCGGGCGGAGGCGTAGAGCACCCGCGAGTTCTGGATGACCATGACGATCACCGCGTTCACGATCGCCGCCGCGATGCACAGGCTGATCGCCACCCCGACGCCGCTGCCGCCCCAGCCGGTGACCAGCGCGGTCAGGTCGAGCCCGGCGAGCGCGGCGGTGTCCGGCACGGCCAGGGTGATCGCCACGACCGGCACGAGGATGACGACGGCGCTGATCCCGAGCGTCCAGAACACCGTCCTGGCCACGGTCCGGCGCGGTTCCCGCATCTCCTCGGCGAGGTAGACGGCGGTGCTGAAGCCCTGCGTGACGAACAGCGCGACAGCGAGCCCGGCGACGACGGCGATCAGCCCGATCCCGCTGGTGCCGAGGCTCGGCTTGACCAGCACGGCCGGGCTCTGCGTGGCGTGCGTGAACGCGAGCAGCGAGACGACGAAGATCGCGACGACCTCGATGACCAGGAAGATCCCGGTGATCCAGGCGTTGGAGCGCAGGTTCAGCAGCCCCATCACAGTGCCGGCGACCATCACGAGCGCGCCCGCGACCGACGGGCTGACGTCGATGACGGCGGCGAGGTAGTCGGCCACGCCGATCGCGATGATCGGGGGCACGACGAGGATGACGACGAACGACAGCATGAACGTCAGCCAGCCGGCGAACCGGTTCGCCACCGTCGTCACCATCGCGTACTCGCCGCCGGCGCTCGGCACCAGCGTGCCGAGTTCGGAGTAGCAGCAGGCGATGCCGGCGCAGAGCAGCACGGCGAGGGCGATGGCGAGCGCGGTGCCGGTGCCGAGGTCGGCGAACAGCGGGGGAACGAGGACGAACAGCGACGACGCCGGCGTCACGCAGCTGAGCGTGAGCAGCGTGCCACCGCCGACGCCGATGGAACGGGTGAGCGTGCGGGTCTTCGGTGCGGCCGCTGCGACGTCGGGCGGGGCGGGAGTGCGGGGCATGGGCGTTCCCTCCGGCCGGGAGCTGGGTGCGACGGATGGAACAGCACCGATTCAGTGTTGTCAACGCGTTCGGAACGACTGATTTAGTTGTCTGAAGGCGGTGAGACATTCGGATTCAGTCACTCTTCGTCACGGCGTGGCGGGTTTGCCCGCCGCTGCCCGCGTCGGGGATGATCCGGGGCGTGAGCAGCCAGGACACGACCGGCCGGCCCGCCCCGCCGGTGCTCGACGAGATCTCGCGGCAGATCATCGCGCAACTGCAGGAGGACGGGCGGCGTGCGTACGCGACCATCGGCAAGGCCGTCGGCCTGTCCGAGGCCGCGGTCCGGCAGCGGGTGCAGCGGCTGTCCGACTCCGGGGTCATCCAGATCGTCGCCGTCTCGGATCCCTTGCAGGTCGGGCTGTTCCGGCAGGCGATGATCGCGATCACCGTCGACGGCCCGCTGGAGCCGGTCGGCGACGCACTGGCCGAAATGGACGAGATCGCGTACGTGATCCTCTGCGCCGGGCGCTACGACCTGCTCTGCGAGGCCGTCTGCGCGGACGACGAGGCGCTGCTCCAGCTGATCTCGACGCGGATCCGCGCGCTGCCCGGTGTCCGGCACGCGGAGGCGATGGTCTACCTGAAGCTGCGGAAGCAGACCTACCAGTGGGGCACTCGCTGACCGTGACGACTAAATCCGAAGGTTTCACTGCCTGGGCGATCATGAATTAGTCGTCGAAATTCGGCTGGACGACTGAATCGCTTGCGCTCTGGGTGGAGTGCGTGCGATAACCGGGGTATGACTGCCGACCTCGCCCAGGCTGCCCGCGACAACCTCTGGCTGCACTTCACCCGCCACTCGGCCTACGCGGACACCGACGTCCCGGTGATCGTCCGCGGCGAAGGCGCCTACATCTGGGACGCCCACGGGAAGCGTTACCTGGACGGGCTCGCCGGCCTGTTCGCGGTGCAGGTCGGCCACGGCCGCGAAGAACTCGCCGAGGCCGCCGCGCGGCAGACGAAGCAGCTCGCGTACTTCCCGCTGTGGGGCCACGCGCACCCGACGGCGATCGAACTGGCTTCGCGGCTCGCTGCCGCGGCGCCGGGTGACCTCGATCGAGTGTTCTTCACCGTGAGCGGCGGCGAGTCCGTCGAGACGGCGTGGAAGCTCGCGAAGCAGTACTTCAAGCTCGTCGGGAAGCCGGGCAAGCACAAGGTGATCAGCCGCGCGCTGGCCTACCACGGGACGTCACAGGGCGCGCTGTCGATCACCGGCATCCCGGGCGCGAAAGCGGACTTCGAACCGCTCGTGCCGAGCACCCTGCGCGTGCCGAACACGAACTTCTACCGCGCGCCCGAGCACGCCGACGACTACGAGGCGTACGGCCGCTGGGCCGCCGACCAGATCGAGCAGGCGATCGAGTTCGAGGGCGCGGACACGGTGGCCGCGGTGTTCCTGGAGCCGGTGCAGAACACCGGCGGCTGCTTCGTGCCGCCGCCCGGCTACTTCGCGCGGGTGCGCGAGATCTGCGACAGGCACGACGTGCTGCTGGTGTCGGACGAGGTGATCTGCGCGTTCGGCCGGCTTGGCCACGACTTCGCGGCCAAGCGGTACGGCTACCGGCCGGACATCATCACGACGGCGAAGGGCCTGACGTCGGGCTACGCGCCGCTGGGCGCGGTGCTGGCTTCGGAGCGGTTGATGGAGCCGTTCACCCACGGCGCGACGACGTTCATGCACGGCTCGACGTACGGCGGCCACCCGGTGTCGTGCGCGGTGGCGCTGGCGAACCTCGACCTGATGGAGCGGGAGGATCTGTACGGGCACGTGCTGCGGCGGGAGGACGCTTTCCGGTCCACTTTGGACCGGTTGCTGGACCTGCCCATCGTCGGGGACGTTCGCGGGGCCGGGTTCTTCTACGGCATCGAGCTGGTGAAGGACAAGGCGACCAAGGAGACGTTCTCGGCCGAGGAGTCCGAGCGGGTGCTGCGGGGGTTCCTGTCCGAGGCGCTGTTCGAGGCCGGGTTGTACTGCCGGGCCGATGATCGGGCCGAGCCGGTGGTGCAGCTGTCGCCGCCGTTGGTCTGTGATCAGGCGGAGTTCGACGAGATGGAACAGATTCTGCGGGACACGCTGACCCGGGCTTGGAAGATGCTGTAGGGGTGGCCTCCGGCCCCCGGCATCCACGATACCGGGCGGCACCGACAGTTCCGGCTCTGCGGGCGGCCGCGCTGACCCGATCGGGCGGGGAACTCGCGTTCCCGGCCCGATCACTCCTTTCCTGAGTACCGTAGGTTTGCGGGGGGCCGGGAACGCGGCCGGACACCGGCCCTGCCCGTGTCCGCGCCGATCGGCCGCGTTCTGCGGGGAGGAGACCCGATGACCGCCACCACGGACAGCCCGCGCCTGCCTTTCGAACGGCCGAACGTGCTGGAAATCGCGCCGCTCTTCGCGGTGCTGCGGCGGCAGGGACCCGTTGTTCCGGTGACCACCCCGGCCGGGGACCCGGCCTGGCTCGTCACCGGCTTCGAGCAGGTCCGCGCGGTGTTCACCGATCCGCGGTTCGGGCGCTCGCACCCGGCGCCGGAGGAAGCCGCGGCGTTGTCGAACGCCGCCATCCTGAGCCGGCCGCAGGGAGACCACGAAACCGAACACACCGAGCACGCGCGGATGCGGCGGATGCTCGTGCCCGCCTTCTCCGCCAACCGGATCCGGCGGCTCGCCGGCCACGTCCAGGAGCTCGCCGACGGCTGCTTCGACACCATGGAGCAGGCCGGCGACGGCCCGGTCGACCTGCACGAACACCTCTCGTTCCCGTTGCCGGTCCTGGTCATCTGCGAGCTGCTGGGCGTGCCGTACGAAGACCGCGACACCTTCCGCGTGCTGTCCGACCGGATGGGGCGGATGGACATCGGCGACGGCGCGGACGCGGCGCTCGACGAGTTCACCGCCTCCATGAGCCGGCTCGCCGCGGCCAAACGGCGGAATCCCGGCCAGGACGTCGTGTCGGACATGGTCCGCGCGCAGGCCGAGGATCCGTCCTTCACCGACGACGACCTCGCGCGGCTCGCCGCCGGCCTGCTGTTCGCCGGCCACGAGACCACGTCCAACCGGATCGACCTCGGCGTGCTCTACCTGCTCACCGATCTCGCCCGCCGCGACGCGCTGGCTGCCGATCCCGAGGGCCGGGTGCACGGCGTCGTCGAGGAAATCCTGCGGCTGTCCGCCCCGAGCGGGCTCGGCGTCCTGCGGTACGCGCACGACGACGTCGAGGTCGGTGGCGTCACCATCGCGCGCGGCGACGCCGTCGTGCTGTCGATCGCGGCCGCGAACCGGGACGGCTCCGTGTTCCCGGAGCCGGACAGGTTCGACCCGGACCGCAAGCCGAACTCGCACGTCGCCTTCGCCTACGGTGGCTGGTTCTGCATCGGCGCCAGCCTGGCCCGCACCGAACTGCGCGTCGTGTTCGGCTCGCTGTTCCGGCGGTTCCCGGGGTTGCGCCTGGCCGTCGGGGTGGATGAACTCCGGGTCCGGACCAACCGTGTCACCGGGGGAGTGGACCGCGTGCCGGTCCTCTGGTAGACCAACGGCGGTCGTGAGCGGAGGAAAAGAAGTGACGTTGTGGGACAAGCTCGGGATGGACGACAAGCTCGTCAAGGTGCTGCAGGAGATCCCGCCGGGTCCCGACGCGGAGGAGTTCGGCCGGGCGTACGTCACGATCCACCAGCTGGCCGTCGAGCTCGACCAGCGGTTTCCCGAGGTGCGCAAGCAACTGGACGTGCCGCTGGGCGGCGGCGCGACGCGGCACGCCGGTCTCGTCGAACTGCTCGGCAAGGAACTCGTGGACAAGATCAGGCGCTACGGCGACGTCTACCCGATCGAAGCCGCGCAGCTTTCGTCGGTGCGGTTCCGGGAGGTGCGGCTGCGCGGTCCGGGCGGCCGTGACCTCGTCGGCGCGTCGAAGACCGACCTGCCGTTGATCCGCCTGCGGCCGAAGGACTGAGGGTGCTCGCGCCGCCGGTCCGGGTCCTGGTGGCCGAGCGCGACCCGGCGGTGCGAGCGCGCCTGAGCACGATCCTCGGCGACGCCGACGGCATCGAGCTGGTCGGCACGGTCCCCGACGCGACGGCGGCGCGGGTCACCCTGCGCCGCCGGCTGCCGGATGTGCTGCTGCTCGACCTGCGCCTGAGCCCGCCGGAGGAGTTCCCCCGGCGCCCGGCGGTGGTGGTGCTGGCGACGTTCGACTCGGACGCGCGGATCCTGCGCGCCCTCCGCGACGGCGCGGCCGGGTTCGTGCTGCGGTCGGCCCGCGGGAGGGACCTGGTCAGGGTGGTCCGGCTGGCGGCGGACGGCCACCTGGTGCTGTCCCCGGACGCCACCCGCCGGCTGGTGTCGGCGGCGACCCGGCTGTCCGGCCCGCGCGACGAGCGGCTGGCACGGGTGGACCGGTTGTCGGCCCGCGAGACCGAGGTGCTCGCGGGGGTGGGCGCGGCGCTGACGAACGCGGAGATCGCCGGGCGGCTGGGCCTGCCGGAGCCGGTCGTGCGCGAGTGCGTGGCCCGGGTGGTGCGGAAACTGGACTGCGCGCACCGGACGGCGGCCGGACTGCTGGCCTACGAGCGCGGGCTGTGCCGGCCGGGACAGGGCGGGCTCGAGGCGCCGCGCGCGGCCGGGCGGGAGTGACGCGGGCCGGTGAGACCACATCGCCGGGTGGCGCCGGTGGCGTGGGCTGGCGGGCCCATGCTGCGGGGTCGCACGGGCTGGCAGGCCCACGCCGCGGGGCGGTACCGGTGGCGCAGGCCGCGAAACCCGCGCCACCGGTACCTTCAGAACCCCGCCAGGCCGTTCGGCACCCCGACACCCGTCGGCGCGTCATAGCCAGGACCCGCCACGCACAGGTAATCCCAGCCGCACTTCTTCCCCGCGCCCGCAGGGTCGTTGTGGCCCGTCGTCACGTCCGTGAACGACGCCGCCTTCGCGTACAGGTCCCCCGGCTGCGTCACTCCCGCGTGACCCGCCCGGCCGATCAACCCCGCGACGAACGGTGCCGACGCGCTCGTGCCGCTCGCCGGGAGCCAGCCGCCCGCGTCCGCGAAGTGGATGGCGACGTCCTCGGCCACCGCCGACACGTCCGCCACCGTCCGCTTGGCGCAGTGGGTGTCCTTCTGCCACCTCGGCTTCGCGATGTACGCCGAACACCCGCTGCCGCCGTACGGCCACGCCTGCTCCGCCCAGCCGCGCGGGGAGTCCGGGTCGCGGGCCAGCGAGGTGCCGCCGACCGCCACCGTCGAGGCCAGGACCGCCGGGTAGCTCGCCGCCGTGAAGCCGCTGTCGCCGGAGGATGCCACCACCGTCACTCCCGGGTGCCGGTAGTGGCTCGCGTACGCCAGTGCCGCGCCGCCTTCCCGGGCGCCGTAGCTGTTCGACACCACCTTCGCGCCCAGCCGTACCGCCGTGTCCTCAGTCTCCGCCAGGTCGGCGAAGCCGGGCGAGTTGCCCTCCACGACCAGGATCCGGCACGACGGGCACGCCGCCGACACCATCGAGACGTCCAATGTGGACTCCAGTGCCCAGCCGAAGTCGGCCGCCGGCAGGGGTGCCGGGGCGCCCTGCTGGTTCACCTTGCGGAAGCAGCCGTTCGCCGTCGTGCACGGTGGCAGCCCGTACTGGGCCCGGTAGGTGGCCAGGTCCGCCTCCAGGTTCGGGGCGTCGTAGGCGATCGAGATCGCGATGACCTCGTCCGGTCCCGCCGCGGCGGGCAGTTCGTAGGCCGACGCCAGGTCGTCGGCGCCCCAGCCGACCGGGCTGCTCGCCGAGGCGCGGGCCGCGGGTGGTGCGTAGGTGGTGAGGCAGCGCAGCAGGCCCGGCCCCGGTTCGGGGCACGCGGCACGCGCGGCCGGCGCCGCGTTCGCCACCGGCGTGACCACGCCGACGGCCGCCACCGCGATGGCCAGCACCCCCAGCCATTTTCTGTTCACTGTGGACATTCCCCTCATGCCGGGTGGACGTGGTAGGCGTCGGTGATCGTCTCGCTGATCGTCGCCCCGGCCGCGTCGGCAGCCGTGACGCGCAGGGAGACGTCCGTGCCGCGGAACGACTGCGCAAGCACGCTGAACTCCGCGTGGAACACCCCGTCGCCGCGGGCGCTGACGGGGGCGTCCTGCCAGGTCGTGCCGTCGGTCGAGTACTGCACGGTCGCCGCCGTCACCGGCGCTGCGGTGCTCTGCTGCAGGTGCCCGACCGTGAGGTCCAGGCTCTGCGGGCCGGACACCGTCGATCCGTCCGGCCGCAGCCCGCCGACCGCGTACCCCAGCGTCAGCAGCGGCTCGACCGCGCACTCCCGGTCCGGGCCGCCCGCCCCGCGGGCGCAGTACAACGTCGGCGGCAGCGTCGAGCCCTCGACGTGCCGCGACTGCCACGTCCACTCGGTGTGGGTCGCGGTGCTCTGCCGGTACATCGGCCCGGTGCGCCCGGCGTCGATCGTGAGCCCCAGCGTCGACGGGCCGGGCGCGACCTCCTGCTCGAAGCCGACCGCGGTGGCCCCCAGCGGCTCGCCTTCGGCCAGCGTGGTGCCGTCCTGGGTGAACCGGTAGTGCCCGGTGATCGTGTCCCGCGACTCGCCGTAGAAGCCGAAGCCGGTGTGGCCCGGCTGGTTGTCGCTGAACGGCGTGAGCGAAAACCGCAGCAGATCGCCCGCCCGGGTCGCGCCCGGCAGCGTGTACGACCGGCCGTCCGACAGCGGCAGCAGCGCCACCGCGCCCGCCGGGTGCAGCGGGAAGCGGTTCCAGTCCTCGGTGACCGACGAACCGCCGCGGTAGGTGTGGAACTCCTCGCGCTGGCCGCCGGCCCAGCCGGGGAACGGCCCCGGCAGCACGTACTTCGAGAACCCGCCGAACCACCCCAGGTCCGGCGCGGCCGAGACGTACTCGGTCTGCTTGCGCGGCAGCTGGATCGGATGCGCCGGACGGCCGCTGACGTCCTCGAACGAGAACATCCCGCTGCGCTGGCGCAGGCCGAGCGAGGAGTACTCGCTGAAGTAGGTGGCGTCCACCGCGGCGACGTCCTTCGCTGTGATCACGTACCGCTGCTGCGGAATCACGCCGACGCTCGCCTTCTGCAGCACGTATTCGTACGGCGTGCCCGGCCCGGGCGGCGACACGAGCCTGCTGTACGGGTACGTCTGCAGGGCACCGGTGCGCACCGGGACGGCCGTCGGCGACACCGAGATCGGCACGCCGGGCCCGGCGTCGAAGTCGACGAGCAGCGCCGGCCCGGTCTTGGCGGCCCGGCGGAACAGGAACCCGGTGTCGTCGAGCAGCGCCGGGCGCGGCGTCACCCAGGTCACCTTGCTGGACGCCCGTTTCGCGTCGACGCGGACTCCCCGGTCCGCCTGCACCGCGAACTCCGGTTGCGCGCTGAACCGCAACTCGGTCGGGTTGCCGTCGGCGTCGGTCGTCCAGAACACGCCGAGCGCGCTGTAGTTGCCGTCCGGCACGCTGAACTTGGCCGTGCCGCCGAAGAAGTAGTTGAAGTTCTCGTCCGGGGCGAGCGTGTTGCCGTCGTCGGTGTTGTAGAGGAACGCGATGCCGGTGTCGGCGGGCTTGCCCGCGATGTCGGTGGCGTCGACCGACACCGTCCGCATCACCGACCGCGGCCGGGCCGCCTGCCGCTTCGGCGCTCCCGGCAGGGCGTAGCGGACGCCGTTCGCGAACAGCCCCTGGCCGCCGAACCGGCCGCGGGCACTGTCCTCTTTGAACTGCCGGGCCAGCGCGGCGCCGAACGTCGTGGCGTCCACCGGGGCCTTGGCGCCGGCCAGCAGCGCCTTGACGTCGAACAGGCTCAGGTCGAGCCCGCGCCCGAGGTAGGGCAGCGCGGTGCCGGGAACCTCGTAGTCCCGGCCGCCGAGGCGCAGGTGCACCAGCGCCCGCGCCATGCCCTTGGCCGCGGCGGGCCGGACCTCGAACGTGTCCCGGCCGTCCGGGGCGGTCCGGACGGTCACCTGGTCGCCGGTGACGAGCGTGACGGTCGAGGACGGGACCGCGGCGACGGCCGACGGCGGGGCGAGCCCGGTGAGCCCCGCCGAACCGGCGAGCAGGATCGCGAACACCGAAAATGTTCTTCGCACTGGCACCTCCGTGTGGTGGTCGATCACCACAGTCGACGGCCCAGCCGCTCCTCCCGTTGAGCCCGGTTCCCGATCTCCGGCGAATTACGCCGACCGGCCCAACGACGGACAGTCAGCGCCGCGCCTGGTCGACGGCTTCGAGGAACGCGCGGACCTTGGCGAGGTTCCGGTATCCGTAGTGGAACACGTTGCCGGGCAGGGGATCGACGCCCGACGGCACGTTCGAGACGACCTCCGTGGAGAGGTTCGGGGCCACGAAGACGATCTCGCCGTGCTCCCGCCGGGTGGCTTCCCGGTGCGTGAGGCCGGTGAGCTTCCTGGCCGGGAACCGGCACGGCTTGTCGCTGCCGACGAGGCCCCACCTGATCGCGATCTTGAGCGTGATGGTCCGGCCGTCGAAGTGGATCGATCTGCGCCTGTCCCGGACGTGGTGGTGCTTCACGGTGCCTCCGAAACTCAGAGCGTCCGGCAGGTGAGCGCCGGGCGGGCGGCGTCCCTTCCGTTCCCCGTCAAGGCGATCAGGCCGAACGTCGTCGACGCGGCCGCGTCGAGCTTCGCGTTCCAGGCGGCGTTTTCGACCGTCACCGTGGAACCATCGACCGTGAACGTGCCGTTCCACAAGCCGCTGATGCGGTGACCGGCGGGTAGCTGCCAGCGGACGCTCCAGCCGGACAGGCCCGCGGCCCGGTCGTTGCGCACCGTCACCTGGACCTGGTAGCCGCCGGGCCAGGAGTTCGTCACCTCGTAGCGCGCGGCGCACCCCAGCTCGGCCGGCGTCGTGGGCGCCGGGCTCGAGCCGGCCGGTGCCGCGGGCGCGGACGAGATCGGGGCGGCCACCGGCGTGCCGTCCGGGACGATCACCGTGCCGATCACGACGCCGAGGGCCAGCAGCACCGCGCCCGCGGCGCCCGCGAGGACGAGCCGGCGCCGCGGCCGGCGGACACGCATCAGCCGGGTTCCGGCCCGGGGCCGCGGGCGGGGCGGCGGCAGCGGACGGCCGCCGGCGACGGCTTCGAACAGCTCCTGGACCTCCGCCATCGCCGGGCGCGCTTCGGGGTCCCGCTGCAGCATCCGGGTCAGCACCTCGGCGAGCGGCCCGGTGTGCCGCGGCGGGATGACCTCCTCCTTCGCGACGCGCAGGAGCAGCGTGATCGCGTTGTCGTCGTGGCCGAACGGGGGAGCGCCCTCCAGCGCGCGGTACAGCGTTGCCCCGAGGGAGAAGACGTCGGCGGGGAAGCCGGCCTCACGGCCGCCGGCGACTTCGGGCGCCAGGTAGGCCGGTGTGCCGGCGATGAACCCGCCGCCGGTCACGGTGCCTTCGCCGGTGGCGCGGGAAATGCCGAAGTCGGCGATCTTGGCGACGCCGGACTCGCCGAGCAGGACGTTGGCGGGGGTGACGTCGCGGTGCACGACCCCCTCGGCGTGCGCGGCGGCGAGCGCCGACGCGATCTGCGTGCCGACGCGCGCCACCTCGTCGGCGGGCAGGGTCTCCCGGTCGAGCAGGATCTGCGCCAGGCTGCGCGAGGGCAGGTACTCCATCACCAGGTACGGCCCGCCGTCGGCCTCGACGACGTCGTGCACCGTGATCGCGTGCGGGTGCCGCAACCGGGCCGTCAGCCGCGCTTCACGCAGCGCGCGCCGGCTCGCCTGCTCCCCGGCGGCCTGCCCGATGGCGGCGTCGTAGTCGAGCTGCTTGACCGCGACGACCCGGTCGAGGCGCTCGTCGCGGGCGCGCCAGACGACGCCCATCGATCCCTGGCCGATCCTCGTCTCCAGCCGGTAGCGCCCGGCGATCAGCTCTCCTGCGTCGGTCACGGCGACCTCCCCGGCCTTCCCCAGAGCACACGGAACACACGGATGGGGGTGGCGTTCGGTTCGAGCCTAACGGCCTGCCCGCCGGTGTGCCGACGGACAGGCCGCGCTCAGGCGCCGGGCCGGTGCAGCTGGTCCCACGCGGGGACGTACGGCGTGAACCGCAGCTTCATCCCGGCCTCGCCCGGCAGCTTGTCGCCCTTGCGGGCGTTGCAGCTGCGGGCGGTGCCGCCGCACGCGGCGACCGTGTTGAGCCAGTCGGTCCGGGCGCCGCCGCGGCTCAGCGGCGTCACGTGGTCGATCGTGGTGGCGCGTTGCCCGCAGTAGGCGCAGCGGTAGCCGTCACGGACCAGCACGCCGCGCCGTGACCAGCGCGGCGGCTGCGTATATCGCCACTTCATGACGACATAACGCAGCAACCGCACGATCTTCGGGCGCGGGAACAGGCCGTAGGCGAGGCCCTCCTCGGCCTCGTGGATCTCGGCGACGTGGCGCACGAGCATGCGGATCGCGTGCGGGACCGAAACGGTCTGCAGCGGCTCGTAGCCCGCGTTCAGGACGAGCACCTTCACAGCGCACTCCAATTCGACGATGGGGACGCGGGATGCGTCCGCACTTGGCGGAAATCATCGTCGCCGAGCGGCTTGACCTGCGTCAATCGTGTTTCAGCGCAGGGGATGCGCGCGGAAGAAGCGCCAGATGACCGGCGTCGCGTCGATCACCGTGGGTGTCGCGGAATCGTTGTTGGGCCGGGTGCTGGGCCAGACGTGACCGGCGCCTTCGACGCGGTAGTGCTCGAGCGCGCAGCCACGCCACTTCTGGGCAACCACCCCGGCTACCGGCGTCCACGACACCGGACCGGGCCGGCAACCGTCCCTTGTGGACCAGGCCGCCAGCCAGTCCGGGATCGCGGGCAGGCCCTTCGCCGGGTTGCCGGTGTAGGGGATCGTCGTGTCGGCCGTGCCGTGGAAGTCGAGGATCGGCGCCGGCCGGCTCGGGTGGCACGCGCCGCCCTGCGGGTAGAACGCGCCGGCCACCGGGGCGAACGCGGCGATCCGCCCGGCCAGCCGGCAGGCCAGCACGCCGACGAAGCCGCCGCCGTTGGACTTGCCGGCCGCGAAGATCCGGCCGGGGTCGACGCAGAGGGTGCGCTGCAGCGAGTTCAGCAGGTCGCTGGTGAACAGGACGTCGTCCGCGGCGGCCGAGTAGGGCGCCCCGGTCCACGCCGACTCGCCGTCGGTGCCGGCCAGGCCCTGCGGGTAGACCGCGATCGCGTCCAGCGCCGAGAAGCCGGACAGCTCTTCCTGGTACTGGGACGTCCGCTTGTGCCCGTGGAAGGACAGCACCAGCGGGTACGGCCGGTGCGGGTGGTAGCCGGCCGGCAGGTGGACCGTGTATTCGCGGTCGAGGCCGCCCGAGGTGACGTGCCGGGTGGTCGTCACGCCGGCCGGGAAGCCGGCGGGTCGCCCGCAGCCGGTGGTCGGGACGGGGTGGTCGGCGACACCGGCCGCGGCGGCGGGCGCGGCGAAGGCGGTGGTCAGGGCACAGGCCGCGGCGAACACGGCCACCCAGCGGGGGAAGCGTCCGGGCACTCGATCCTCCTTGATCGGCAGCGGGGCGTGGCCAGCATCACACCGGGAGCCGCCGGGGGCTCCATTGCGTTCATAAAGTGCGCGGTCCCCGGCTGTCGGACCCGCTCGGTAGGATCGACCCAACGACGGCCCGAGGACACGGCCCGAGGACATGCGGAAAGGAATGGAAGTGACTGCCCCGATCGAGACGCTGGAGTTCCAGTCGGAAGCGCGTCAGCTGCTCCAGCTGATGATCCATTCGATCTATTCGAACAAGGACACGTTCCTGCGGGAGCTCGTGTCCAACGCCTCCGACGCCCTGGACAAGCTGCGGCTGGAGTCGTACCGCGACAAGGATCTCGAGGCGGACACCGCCGACCTGCACATCGCGATCGAGACCGACCCCGAGGCGCGCACCCTGACCGTGCGCGACAACGGCATCGGCATGACGCGCGAAGAGGTCGTCGCCCTGATCGGGACGATCGCCAAGTCCGGCACCGCCGACTTCCTGACCAAGCTGAAGGAAGCGAAGGACGCCGCGGCGTCGCAGGACCTGATCGGGCAGTTCGGTGTCGGCTTCTACGCGAGCTTCATGGTCGCCGACAAGGTCACCCTCGTGACGCGCCGCGCGGGCACCGCCGAGGGCGTCCGCTGGGAGTCGACCGGCGAGGGCACCTACACGATCCAGCCGGTCGAGGACGCGCCGCAGGGCACCGCGGTCACGCTGCACCTCAAGCCCGAGGACACCGAGGACCACCTCTACGACTACACGTCCGCGGCGAAGATCCGCGAGATCGTCAAGCGGTACTCCGACTTCATCACCTGGCCCATTCGCATGAAGGGCGAGGGCGAAGACACCGAGACCGTCAACTCGATGAAGGCGCTGTGGGCGCGCTCGTCGAGCGAGGTCACCGAAGACGAGTACCACGAGTTCTACAAGCACGTCAGTCACGACTGGCAGGACCCGCTGGAGACGATCCGGCTGCAGGCCGAGGGCACGTTCGAGTACCAGGCGCTGCTGTTCCTGCCCTCGCACGCGCCGATGGACCTGTTCCTGCGGGAGCGCAAGCGCGGCGTGCAGCTCTACGTCAAGCGCGTCTTCATCATGGACGACTGCGAGTCGCTCGTCCCCGAGTACCTGCGGTTCGTCAAGGGCGTCGTCGACGCGCAGGACCTCTCGCTCAACGTCTCGCGGGAGATCCTGCAGCAGGACAGGCAGATCCAGCTGATCCGCCGTCGCCTGGTGAAGAAGGTCCTCTCGACGGTCAAGACCATGATGACCGCCGACGCCGAGAAGTACGCGACGTTCTGGCGCGAGTTCGGCCGGGCGGTCAAGGAGGGCCTGCTCGACGACTTCGAGAACCGCGAAGCCATCCTCGAGATCTCGTCGTTCGCCTCGACGCACGACGCCGAGAAGCCGACGTCGCTGCGTGACTACGTCTCGCGGATGAAGGACGGCCAGGAGCACATCTACTTCATGACCGGCGAGTCGCGGTCCGCGATCGAGAATTCGCCGCACATGGAGGCGTTCCGCGCCAAGGGCTACGAGGTGCTGGTGCTGACCGACCCGATCGACGAGATGTGGGTCGACTCGGTGCCGGGCTTCGACGGGAAGCAGTTCCAGTCCATCGCCAAGGGCCAGGTCGACCTCGAGTCGGAGGAGGACAAGAAGGCCACCGAGGTCGCCCGCGAGCAGCAGAACAAGGACTTCGAGAGCCTGCTGACGTGGATGGGCACGGCGCTGGGCGAGACGGTCAAGGAGGTCCGCCTGTCGTCGCGGCTGACGACGTCCCCGGCCTGCATCGTCGGCGACACGCACGACCTGACCCCGACGCTGGAGAAGATGTACCGCGCGATGGGGCAGGAGCTGCCGCCGATCAAGCGCATCCTCGAGCTCAATCCCGACCACGGGCTGGTGACGGGGCTGCGCGAGGCCCACGCCGCCCGGCCGGACGACGAGGGCCTGGCCGAGACGGCCGAGCTGCTCTACGGCATGGCCCTGCTCGCGGAAGGCGGCGAGCTGGCCGACCCGTCCCGGTTCATCAAGCTCCTGGCCGGCCGCCTGGAGAAGACCCTCTGACGTCCGCCGACGCTCGTGAGTGGTAATTCGGGTCAGAACCCGAATTACCACTCACGACAAGCCGCGGCAGGGATCGGGGCGGCGGCCGGAACTCAGGCCCGCCGGGAGCTCAGCAGGAGCAGGCACAGCACCGCGATGCCGGTGACGACGCCGGCGACCAGCAGCATCGGGTCCAACGTCGCCGGTGTGGCCGCGGTCGCCTGCTGGACCGCGGGCTGTGGTCCGGCAGCCGGGGTGGCGGCCGGCGTCGTGGCCGGGGGAGTGGTGGCCGAGGGCGTGGTCGCCGGCACGGCGGCGGCCGGCTTGCCGGTGGTGGTCTGCGGCGCGGTGGTCCGGGGCGGTGTGGTGCGGGGGGCTGTGCTCGGCGGTGCCGTCGTGGGGGCGGGCAGCACCGTCACCGAGGCCCGCATGTCCGGGTGCACCGAGCAGTAGTACTGGTACGTGCCCGGCTGCCGGAACGTGTAGCTCCAGCTCTGCCCGGCCGACAGCTGCGGGCTGCGGAACGCGACCGGCGCGCTCGTCGTGACGACGTCGTGCGGGGCCTGGTCGTGCTGCATCCAGGTGACCGTGTCGCCGACCCGGACGGTCAGCGCGGTGGGGGAGTAGGCGTAGTCCTGCATCATCACCTGCTGCGTCGCCGCGGTGGCCGGCCCCGCGAACGGCACGTTCAGGAACACGAGCAAGCCGGCGACGGCCAGGGCGGCGCGCCTCATCGGGCGAACTCGGTGACGGACCCGGTCACGAACTCGATCGCGATCTCGACGCGCAGCCGCCGCCCGGCGAGCAGCCGCGCGAGCCGGCCCGCGTGCCGCGGTTTCCGGCGGGCCGGGAGCACCGTCCCGGCGGCCCAGACCACGACCCCGTGGGCGTCGCGGTGCCGGACGTCGCCGCGCAGGCGGACGGTGCGCCCGGCCACGCTGCCTTCGACGACGAACGGGTCTTCGGCGACTTCGGCCGCGGTGAACGTGAACTCCTCGCCGCGGAACGCCCGGCCGAGGAACGGGATCGGCGTCCGCGGCGAGCCGGGATCGAGAGTGACCGTGAGTGCGGCTCCGGGCGTCCAGTGCCCACCGGTCGCGGTCAGGCGGCCGCGGATCAGCGGCGGCCGCGGGGAAACCTCGATGACACACCGGTCGCGGCGCAGGGCGTAGCCGGTCGCGGCGGGCAGGACGGCGGTGTCGGACATGAAGGATGGCCTCCGGGGAAGGGTGCGGGTGGCCCGGCGAGCCGGGCCCCCCGCCGGGATCAGCAGCTCGCCAGGTTGGGCCACCGCGTGAGCACGGTTTCG
>NZ_JADWPD010000004.1:69900-392041 GCF_017308975.1 Amycolatopsis sp. MtRt-6
TGTGTCTTTTCTTGTGGTGGGGCTGGGGGGGTTGGGGGGGGGGGGCGGGGCGCCCCGCCCCCCCCGCGGGGATCAGCAGCTCGCCTGGTTGAGCAACGGCGTGAGCACGTTTTCGAGCCACACCGTGTGCGTCTTGATGTACTGGTCGAGGTTCAGCAGGTCGGTCACCTGCTGGCCCAGCGACGTCTCCAGGTGCGCGCTCTTGATGTGCGCGACGATCGGCGCGAGCGTGTCGGTGAGGACCTGGCTACCCGAGCCGTCGAACGCCGGGGCGAGCACCGTTTCCAGCCACACCGTGTGGGTCTTGATGTACTGGTCCAGGTTGAGGATGTCCTGCACCTGCTGACCGGGCGAGGTCTCCAGGTGCGCGCTCTTGATGTGGTCGAGGATCGGCTGCAGGACCGCCTTCGGCACGCAGGAGCCGCCGCCCGGGGGAGTGGACGGGGCCGGCATCGTGTGGGTGGGCGCCGAGGTCGGGGTGGACGGCGGTGCCGAGGTCGACGGGGTGCCGGTCGGCGCCGAGCCGGTGACGGTGACCGTGGCCTTCATGTCCGGGTGGATCGAGCAGTAGTACGAGTACTTGCCCGCCTTGGTGAAGGTGTGGCTGAACGTCTGGCCGGTCTGCAGGGTCGGCGAGGTGAACTTCTCCGGCCCGTCGGTGACGACGACGTTGTGCGGCGCGGTGTCGTGGTTGGTCCACGTCACCGTGTCACCGACGTTGATCGTCAGGTCGGCCGGCGAGAACTTGTAGCCCATGGCTTCGACCGACTTGCCGGACGACGCCGCGGCCGGGGCGGCGGCCCCGCCCGCCTGTTCCTGGACCAGTCCCTGGTAGAGCGGGATGGCCAGGGGGCCCTGCTGGGCCAGCGCGGCGAGGTCGACGTTCGCCGCCTGGCTCGGCGCGGCCTGCTCGGTCTGCCCGCCGCGCAGGGTGGCGAGGCTGAACAGCGCCGCCGCCAGTGCGACGATCGCCACGGCGATCGGCCAGTTCCGCCGTCGCCGCACCACCTCCGGCTGCTCGGGGGCGGTGGGGGTGGGGTTGTCCATCGAGGGACTCCTTTCGCAGGGCGATCAGCGGCCGGGGCTGGCCGTGACGAGGAAGCTCGCCGCGAGGAGGACCACGAGCACGAGCGTGGTCTCGGCGGCGACGGAATGGACGAAGGGACGGACGGTGCCGGCGTCCCCGCGCAGGACGACGGCGAAGTCGAGGCGGCGCCCCACCCAGCGGCGGCTGAACTGGGCGGCCAGCAGCACGACGGCGAGCACGCCCAGCTTGACCAGCAGCGTCTGCCCGTAGGACGTGCCGAACACCCGGCTGACGCTGCCGACGGTTTGCCACGCGAGCACCACGCCGGCGGCGACCACGACGGCGACCGACGTCATCGCCAGTTTCGAGTAGCGGGGGATCACCGAGGCGAGCTCTTCGGGGTCACGGCGGGCCAGGACGCCGAAGAGCAGCACGGCCAGGCCACCGATCCACGCCGAAGCGCCCGCCAGGTGCGCGAAGTCCGCCAGCTGCGTCAGCCACGGCCGGGTGCTCTCCACCGCGTGCCCGGTGAGCCCGGTCGTGCGGAGCAGCCCGACCAGGACCGCGCCGGCCCCGACCCGCCAGGGCAACGCCGTGGCGGCGTCCCGGCCGCGTTGCAGCAGCCAGGCCAGTACCACCCCGCCGAGCAGCCACAGCAGCGCCCTGGCGAACCAGATCCGCCCGAACTGGCTGTCGAGGGCCTGGCTGAGCAGATCCCAGCTCAGGAAGTCGCCGGGCGGGCGCTGCGCGGCCCACGCGGCCTGCAGGCCCAGGCCGGCGAGCGTGCCGAGCAGGCCGAGGACCCAGCCGGTGACCAGCACCGCGCGGGCGCCGCGGTGGCCGGCGCCCGCGGGCCAGAGCACCGCCAGGAAGAGCAGGCCGCCGGCGAACAGGGTGAGACCGGCGTAGTCGACGGTGCGGGCGAGGACGTACCACGCCTTGACGGGTTCCACCGGCTCACCGTCCACTCGGGACGGTGGAGGCCGGCACCATCGCGGGCTCCAGGCCGCCGTCGGTCGTCCGGCAGTAGCCGAGAACGAGCGCGCCGGCCCCGTCCGGCCCGGTCACCCCGAGCCCGGTGGTGACGGCCCCGAGCAGCGGCAGCCCGCCGACGGTGTCCAGGACCTGTTGCGGCACACCGGGTTGGCACGCCGGCACGTCGGTGCCCGGCGGCGGGGGCGTGGGCGGGGCCGACGGCGGCGGGGACGAAGGCGGTGGGGAGCCAGGACCGGGGGCGCCCGGATCCGGCACCGGCGCCACGACGCCGCCGTCGCCGGGCATCGGCGGCATCGGCGCGGCCGGCACGTCGCCCACCGGCAGTGCGGGCAGCGGGGAGGCCGGGCCGCCGGTCGGCAGCCGGCCGGTCGGGATCGGTTGCGGCGCAGGGGTTTGCGGGGTGACCGGGTGTCCGCCGTCCGCCACGACGGGTGGGGTGGCCGCCGCGGAGCCCGGACGCAGGCCGATGCCGGACGCGTAGCCGACGACGATGACGACCGCGCCGGCCAGGCTCGCGGCGATGACGTGGTCACGGCGCAGGGCGGGTCCTCGCACGGTTTCGTCCTCCAAAGAACGGGAATGCGCTTCCCGGAAAGGGTTCTCGGGTAATTCCGGAGCAGTGGGGAAAGAGCGGGATGTGGGAGCAATAAACCAGCCGGCACGTTTCGCGGGGTGATCCTCACGTGAAGGACAGGTAAAGTCGAGCGGGGCGCGGTCGGGGCGCAGCGGTGAGAAGCTGGGCCGAAAGCCGGTTCTGCTGGGCTGTTCGGGTGACCGGCGGTGCCGACCGCCGGGCTAGCTGCCCGATTTGTCCGTTTACCGGGCCGGGCTCCGCGGCGGCGGTGAGAATTGGTTAACACAGGCGTTTCACGGCCTTCCGCCGTGGCGCCGGATCCGCTCGCTACGGTTCCGCTCGTCGCTCGAATTCCCAGAAGGCGAGGAACCATGACTTCCCGCTGGTCATTCCCGGTCCGCGTCGCCGCCGCGCTGGCGGCCGCCGGCGCCGCGGCCCTGCTGTGCGCGCCCGCCGCGGCCGCGCACAGCGTCCTGGTGTCCAGTTCGCCGGCCGCGGGCGCGTCGGTCGCCACGGGCCCGGCCGAGGCGGTGCTCGAGTTCAACGAGCAGGTGGAGAACCGGTTCACCGAGCTCGCGGTGCTCGGGCCCGACGGGACTTCGCATTGGGAGTCCGGTCCGGCGTCCGTTGTGGACGGCAAGGTCTCCGCGCCGCTGCGCCCGCTCGGCCCGGCCGGCGCCTACACCATCCGGTACCGCGTCACCTCCGCCGACGGCCACCCGGTCTCCGGCACCATCCCGTTCCGGCTCACCGTGGCGGGCCCGGGCGCCGCGGTGCCCGCCGTCGCGGCGGTCGCGCACCAGGACGGCGACGGCCCGGTACCGCTGTGGCCGTGGATCGCCGGGGGCGCGGTCCTGCTCGGCACCGGGTTCGCGGTGGCCCGGCGCCTCGGCCGCGCGGACGCTTGAAGCCGTGACCGGGCGGGTATCCCGGGCCCATGACGAACCTCGACGACACCACGACCGCGAAGCTCGACGAATTCGTGCTCGCCCGGCTCGCGGAGGACGAAGAGCGCGTCCGGGCGGGGGAACTGCCGCTGATCGACGAGGCCGAACGGCGCGGGCGGCTGCGGATCATGTACGCCGACGACGGCGACGGCCTGCTGCTCGCCGGCGGGCCGGTCGAGGCGATGGAGGACCGGCACCCGGTGCCGTTCGCCGAGAAGGCCGAGTTCCTGCGCCGCGAGATCCGCGACGCCCACGACGACGCGTCCGTCAAGCTCATCGCGTCCGTGTACGAAGCCCACCCCGACTGGCGCGACGAGTGGCGCCCGTGACCTGATGCCCGCGTGGGAGGCCCGTCCGCGCGTCTTCGCCGACCGCGAGGACGGCGGCCGCCGGCTCGCGGGCGAGCTGCGGGGCCGCCGGTGGGCCGACCCGCTGGTGCTCGGGCTCGCCCGCGGCGGGGTGCCGGTGGCCGCCGTCGTCGCCCAGCGGCTCGGTGCCGAGCTCGACGTGGCGGTCGCCCGCAAGATCGGCGCGCCGGGCCACCGCGAGTACGGCGTCGGCGCGGTCACGCCGGACGGCCCGGCGATCTACGACGAGGCCGGCCTGCGAGCCCTGAAGCTGACTGCCGCGCGGATGGCGCGGGCCGAAAGCCGCGAACGGGCCGAGGCGCGCCGGCGGCTCGCGCGGTACCGCGCCGGCCGGGAGCCGCCCGGTGTCACCGGCCGTGACGTCCTCCTCGTCGACGACGGCCTCGCCACCGGCGTCACCGCGACGGCGGCGCTGCGGGAGGTCCGCGTGGCCCGGCCCCGGACGCTCGTCTTCGCCGCGCCGGTCGCCGCCCCGGGCGCGGCGGCGCGGGTGCGGCTGGAAGCCGACGACGTCGTCTGCGTCGCCGAGCCGCGGGGATTTCGCGCGGTCGGCCAGTGGTACGCCGATTTCCGCCAGCTGGGTGACGACGATGTCCTTGACCTGCTCGGCCGGGGCGCGTCGGGTTGACCTGATGGGTGATGGGGTATCACCCGTTGGGGCCACCGACCGGAGGGGCGGGAGCGGGATGAGTGAACGGGACGGGCTCGGCGCGGCGGCGCGCGGGCTGCGGCAGTACCTGCTGGCCGTCGCGGCCAGGCTGGACGCGCCCGCCTGGTTCTGCGAGGTGGACGTCCCGGCGGGGGCGTACCTCGCGCTGGAGCGGCGGCTCGCCCGCTTCCCGGACCACGAGCTGGCACTGATGTGGGACGAACGTGACGGCTGGTCGGCGGCCGTCGAGACGGCGACCGGCGACGAGGTCATCGTGCTCGCCTACCTCGGCGAGGACGTCCTGCCGGCCCCGGAAGCCGTCGTGGCGTTCGTGACGGGCCTGTACGGCGAGAACTACCCAGGGCGGCCGGATCCACCGGACTTCCGCAGACCCGGCACCGCGGACGGCTTCGACGAGCGGCTGGCGGCGTACGCCGGGGACCCGGTCGGGCAAGCCTGAATCAGCGGGGCGGGAGCACGCAGAACTCGTTTCCCTCCGGGTCCGCGAGCACGACCCACGGGTCGTCGGCCGGGTCGTCGATGACCTTCGCGCCGAGCATCACCAGGCGCTCGACCTCCGCCCGCTGGTCCAGGTCCACCGGGGCCAGGTCCAGGTGCAGCCGGTTCTTGACCGTCTTCTCCTCGGGGACCGGCTGGAACAGCAGCGCCGGACCGCCGGGGATCTCGACCTGGCGGTAGGTGAGCCCGTGGGAGTCGGTCCACGTGCGGGTCTTCGGACTGCCGAGCACCGCGGACCAGAACTCGGCGAGCAGGTCCGGCTGACGGCAGTCGACCGTCACGGCGAGCATGCGCGCGGCGGTCATGACGCCGCCACGATCCGGGTGATGGCCTCGGCGACCAGCTCCGGTTCGGACACCGTCACCGTCAGCCCGGGGTGGCGGATCCACCCCTGCGGGTCGATGCCCCGCACCGGTTCCCGGAACCGGAGGCACACGCCGCCCCGCGTCGTCGTGCCGAAGGTCAGACCCCGGTCGGCGAGGGAAAGCCGGACACCGAAGACGCGAAAAGCGCGGTACGGGCCGGTCGCTTCCGCCCCGGCCAGGTTGCTCAGCGGGGTCTCGACCAGCCACGGCCCGAACCGGACGCGCAGGCCGGCGGCGTCGAGTTCGAGGCCGGCGCGCGGACCCAGGATCCGGCGCAGCCACCCGGGACCGGCGAACTCCGCGTGGAGCCGGTGGTGCACGACGACGGTGGGGTCACCCACCGCCGCCGTTTCGCTCGTCGTCATGCGCCGCCGCCCAACGGCGGGACTTCCGGCTCGTCGTCGGCCGGGAGCTCCGGGTCGCGCCAGTCCTCGGCGCGGGACGGGCCGTTGCCCTGCAGGGTCCCGCGCAGCTCGGATTTCATCGCGTCGTCCTCCCGGGGCGAATGCCGGTCGCTTTCGCGGTGCATGGAACCTCCTTCACGCGGTGCTCTTTCCCGGCTACCCGGTGGCGGCCCGCCGAAACGCCATGATCACCGCGAGCGCGCGGCGGCCCGGTTGACCGCCCGTGCGGCGACGATCCCGAGCACCAGCCCGGCGACGGCGGTCAGCCCGTGCAGCCAGTTGTCCGCCCAGTTCAGGTTGATCGGGTCTTCGGGGTTGACGAGCGAGGTGGCGAGGATGCCGTACGCGGTCATCCCGGTGAAGCCGACGAACAGCACCCAGCAGTAGATGATCGCCCCGGTGCGGCGGGTCGCGGCGAGCAGCCCGAGCACGCCGACCGCCGTGTGGACGAGGTTGAGCAGCGGGGTCACGCTGAAGATCCAGACCGCGCGGCTGGTCTCGTGCCCGACGTCGGCGGTCTCCGGGGTGAGGAACCCGGCGATCCCCAGCGCGAGGTAGAGCAGCCCGAGGACGGCGACGACCGGCCGGAGCCAGGACGCCGGGAAACGGGTTTCGGCGGAAGACATGGGGTTCTCCTTCCCTCCCTGGCCGGATACCCCGTCACGGGTGCGGAAAACGGACAAGTGGAAAGGGCCGGACGGCGGGCTGGGGAGCCGCCGTCCGGCCCTTGGCCGGGACCCGCGCCGGTCCCTGCAACCAGGACGCGGGCCCCTGGTCTCAGGGGGAACAGTCTCAGGGGGAGCGCCAGTCGTGACCGCGGTAGGCGGTCCCGTGCTGGGCTCCCATCAGCAGCAGGCCGCCGTCGACGACGAGCGACGCGCCGGTGATGTAGCCGGCCGCCGGGGTCGCCAGGAACGCGACCGCGGCCGCCACCTCGGCCGCGTGGCCGGGGCGGCCGAGCGGAATACCGGGCCGGTCCTGCTCGCGCGGGTCGGCGTCGGTCTGGCCCGTCATCGGCGTCGAGATCTCGCCCGGGGCCACGGAGTTCACGGTGATGCCGTGCTCGGCCAGCTCCAGCGCGAGCACCTGGGTCAGCGCGCCCGCCCCGGCCTTCGCGGCGCAGTAGGGCGCGGCGCCGACGCGGGGCACGTGTTCGTGGACGCTGGTGATCGTGATGATCCGGCCGCCGCGGCCGGCGTCGATCATGTGGCGCGCCGCGCGTTGCGAAAGCAGGAAGACGCCGTCGAGGTCGACGTCGAGAACTTGGTGCCACTTTTCGTAGTCGAGGTCGATCGCGAGTTCGCTGCTGCCGGTGCCCGAGCAGTTGACCAGGACGTCGATGCCGCCCAGGTCGTCGGCGAACGCGTCGACGACGTCGGCGGCGCCGGGCAGCTCGGTCAGGTCGAGCTGCCGGACGTGCGCGGCCACGCCGTGCGAACGGGCCTCGGCCGCGGTCTTCTCGGCGCCGTCGGCGTCGGAGTGGTAGGTGAGGCCGACGTCCAGGCCGCCGCCGGCGAGGGCGGCCACGACCGCGCGGCCGATGCCGGAGTCTGCGCCGGTGACGACGGCGCGCCGCGGCGAAGCGGCTTCGGCGGGCAGGGGCGCCGGGAGCGACACGGGCTTCTCCTTTCGTTCCCGGTCGGCTACCACCCCCGCCGGGGACTAAACGCGGTCGCCGCGGGGTATTCCGCTCCGATGAGACTGGCCGTGCTGGACATCGGGTCGAACTCCGCGCAGCTGCAGGTCGTGGACGTGTCCGCCGGAGCCCCGCCGCTGCCGGCGCACGCGGTGAAGGAACCGACACTGCTCGCCGAAGAGCTCCAGCCCGACGGGACGCTGAGCGACGAGGGGATCGAGCGGGTGACCGCCGCGGTGAGCCGGGCGGTGGACGCGGCGGTGCGGCTCGGCGTCGACCACCTGTACCCGTTCGTCACCGCGGCCGTGCGCGACGCGGTCAACCGCGACGACGTGATCGACCACATCCAGGCGGGTGCCGGGATCCGGCCCCAGTTCCTCTCCGGCGAGGAGGAGGCGCGGCTGACGTACTTCGCCGCGCGCCGCTGGTACGGCTGGTCGGCCGGGCGGCTGCTGCTGATCGACATCGGTGGCGGGTCGATGGAGCTGGTGCTCGGCCGCGACGTCGAACCCGAGCTGGCCGTCTCGCTCCCGCTGGGCGCCGGCCGGCTCACCCGCGAGTTCCTCACCGCCGACCCGCCGACGCGCAAGCAGCTGAAGGCGCTGCGCCGGCACGTCCGCGACACGCTGTCGGAGGTGCTCGACCGGCTGCGCTGGGAAGGCCCGCCGCGCCGCGTGGTCGCGACGTCGAAGACGTTCAAGCAGCTGGCCCGCCTCACCGGCGCGCCGCCGCAGCGCAAGGGCCCGTTCGTCACCCGGGAGCTCGTCGTCGCGGACGTGCGCGGCTGGATCCCGCGGCTGGCGCGCATCCCGGCGGCGGAACGGGCGGGGCTGCGCGGCATCTCGAAGCCGCGGGCCCGGCAGGTGGTGGCCGGCGCGGTGGCGGCGGAAGTGACGTTGTCCGCGCTGGACGTCCCGAGCGTCGAGGTCTGCCCGTGGGCGCTGCGGGAGGGAATCCTGCTGCGGCACCTGGAACAGCTCGCCGACTCGATGCCGTTGCCGCTGCAGCCGCTGACCCGGCACCCGGACGCCACGGTCCGCCGGCTGCACCCGGCGGGGGAGCAGCCGGTGCCGTCCTGAGCGTGTGGGGGCGGCCGGGCGGGGTAACCGGGCCGTTCCCCGAACGGAAGGAGAGTTCCCGTGAGCAAGCCGAACCCGATCGAACTGCAGAAGTACCTGTCCGGCGTCGACTACCCGGCTCAGCGCGACGACCTGGTGCGCGCGGCCGAGCGGAACGGCGCGGACTCCGGCACCCTGGACGTCGTGCGCGGCCTGCCGGACCGGACCTACGAGGGGCCCAGCGGCGTGAGCAAGGAGATCGGCGGCTGACCCGGGCCCTCGGACGGGGCTTTCACGGGAAAGCTCCGTCCGTCGCCGCCGCCGGAACAGTGGCACTCGGCTGCGCGAGAGCCGTCACCGCGCGGCAGACATCGGCGGGGTCGATCGTCTCGAGGCAGGGGTGACCCGGGACCGGGCACACCCGCGCGCGGGTGGCGCGACAGGGCGCGTGCTGGTCACCGAGCACCACCGTGGGGACGCCGTAGGGCGCCCACCGCTCCTGCGGCACGACCGGGGCGAACAGCGACACCACCGGCGTGCCCGCCGCCGCGGCCAGGTGGGCCGGCCCCGTGTTGGGCGCCACCACGACCTGCGCGCCGGACAGCACCGCCGCCAGCTCGGCCAGTGACGTCCGGCCGCCGAGGTTCACCGCCGACGACCCGGCCACCTCGCGGGTCAGTGCGCGCTCCGACGGCGCGCCCGTCACGAACACCCGGTGCCCGTCGGCGGCCAGCGCCCGCACGGTCTCGCGGCTCCAGGCCGCCGACGGCTGGCGGGCGGGCACCGACGCGGCGGGGTGCACCACGACGTACGCCCCGCCGCCGGTCAGCCGGGTGATGTTCGGCAACGGTCGTCGCAACGCCAGGGCGCCGTGGTCGTCCGGAGGCAATGAATAGCCCGCCGCTTCGGCGAGCGACAGCATGCGGACCGGCTCCGGCGGGTCGCCGTCGACGCGGTGGCGCAGGTCGAGCAGGCTGCCCGGGTAGTCCTCCGAGATCGCGCCGATCCACGGCACCCCGGCCTGGCGCAGCAGCAGCGCCAGCGGCAGCGGGGACTGGTGGAACGACGTCAGGACCAGCGCGCGGTCGAACGCCTTCGCCCGGACCAGCGCGACGAACTCACCGGTGTCCTCGGCGGTCACCGGCGGCGGCTCGGGGTCGATCCAGGGCGCGGTCCAGGTGAGCAGGTCGGTCACGCCCGGCAGGAGTTCGCCGGCGGCGCGGCCGTGCGGGCCGGTCAGCAGCGTCACGTGCGCGCCGGACGCGGCGACCGCGCGGACGCAGGGCCCGGCGAGCAGGACGTCACCGAGGTTGTCCTGGCGGGCGACGAGCACCCGGGTCATCCGGCGACCCCGGCGACGCGCAGCGCCTCGGACAGGTCGCGGGCGACGGCGGCGTGCCGGCGGGCCCGGGCGATCTCCGGTTCGAGCGTGCGGCCGGTCGGCACCAGCACCGCGCGGGCGCCGGCCGCGAGCGCGGCGTCGACGTCGGCGCCGGTGTCGCCGATGACCACACAGGACGCGGGGTCGACGCCGAGCTCGCCGGCGGCCCGCAACACCATGCCGGGGGCGGGTTTGCGGCACGCGCAGCCGTCGCCGTCGTCGTGGACGCAGACCTGCCAGGTGCCGAACGGGCCGAAGATTTCCCGGACCCGCGCGTTGACCGCGTCGAGCTGCTCCGGGGAGATCAGTCCTTTCGCGACACCGGACTGGTTGCTCACCACGCCGACCGGGATCCCGCGCTCGCGCAGGCCCCGCACCAGCTCGACCGCGCCGGGGACCGGACGGACGCCGTCCGGGTCGTTGAGGTACGGGACGTCGACGATCAGCGTGTCATCCCGGTCGAACAGCACCGCCACCGGGGGCCGCGGCCGCCGGGCCGCGATTTCGCCGCGCAGCCGGTGGTAGCACGCGGCGGGCGGGATCAGGGCGCTGGTGACGACCATGCGTGCCACTTCGCCGGGGGTCCGCGGACCGGGCAGGATCCGGCGGGTGGCGAACTCCGCCGTCAGCCCGGCCCAGACGCCGGCCGCGAGCCGGGCTTTTCCGCGCTGGTCGAACAGCGGCAGCGCGAGCGCGGCCAGACCGGCCACTGTGGACAGTGCGTGCAGGCCGAGCCTGCCGGGTCCCGCTCCGGTGCGCTGCCGCCACAGCACGCCGTGCTTCGCGCGCATCAACGCGTTGTCGGCGTTGCCACGTTGGGCTTTCAAGCTGTAGAAGAACCCCGCCCGCCGGGCCGGGTGCGTGGTCAGCCGTTCGCCCTGGTCGATCCGGTGCCCGGCTTCGGCGACGCGCAGCGCGAGGTCGGAGTCTTCGCGGAACGCCCGCGGGAACCGCTCGTCGAAGCCGCCCGCCTCGACGAGCGCGCGGCGGCGGTAGGCCATGTCGGCGGTGATCCACCGCGCGTGCTCGAGGCCCGCGGTGCCGCGCTCGTCGTCGGTGGGACGGCGATCTCCGGGGAGCGGGACGGTGATCCGGCCCTGGGAGGCGGCGACGTCCGGCGGCAGCGCGGCGAGGTCGCGTTCGAGCTGCCGCGGCCAGTCGGGAGCGAGCACGACGTCGTCGTCGACGAACGCGATCCACTCGCTCTTCGCCGTGCGCCAGCCGAGGTTGCGTGCCGCCGCCGGCCCGCGCCCGCCGGAGCGGAGCACGCGCACGCCGTCGGGAAGGTCCAGACCGGACCCGCCGGGGCGGTCGTCGACGACGAGGATTTCGGCCGGTCGCGGGTCCGGGCCGTTCCGGAGGGTTTCCAGCAGTGGCCGAAGCGTCTCCCGGCCGGTCGTGGGGATCACCACGGTGTAGTCGAGGGTCACCGGCCCCGGTTACCCCGGGCGGGGGTGATCAAACGGCGTGTCGAAGCCGTCGTGCCCGGGTAACCGCCGGGCGACGAGAAGGAGGTGCGGATGATCGAGATCCGGAACCCGGCCGACGGCGGCGTGGTGGGCACGGTGCCGACCGCGGGCGACGACGAGATCGACGCGGCACTCGCGCTGGCCCGCCGGACCCGGGCGCGGTGGGCCCGGACGCCGGCCGCCGAGCGCGGGGCACTGCTGCACACCGCGGCCGAACGGCTGCGCGCGCACGCCGACGAGCTGGCGAAGACGAACGAAGCGGAGACAGGGAAGCCGCGGGACGAAGCGCGCGAAGGCGTGTTGGCGGGGGCGGGCACCTTGGACCAGTACGCCGAACTCGGCCCGGTCCACCGCGGCCGCAGCCTGCTCGGCGACGTGGGCGCGACGGACCTGATGGTGCCCGAGCCGCACGGCGTCGTCGTGGCGCTGACGCCGTGGAACGACCCGGTGGCGGTGGCGTGCGGGCTGCTGGGGGCGGCGCTGGCGACCGGGAACACGGTGGTGCACAAGCCGAGCGAGCGCGCACCGCACACCGGGCAGCTGCTCGGCGAGGTGCTCGGCGGCGTCTTCCCGGGCGGGGTGCTGCAGACCCTGCAGGGCGACGGCGCGGTCGGCGCACTCCTGGCGATGCGTTCCGAGGTCGACGTGATAGCCCACGTCGGCAGCACGGCGACCGGCCGGTCCATCGCGGCGAGCGCGGCCGCGACGGGGGCGAAGACCTTGCTGGAGAACGGCGGCAACGACCCGCTGGTGATCGACGAGGACGTCGACCCGGCGTGGGCGGCCGGTCAGGCGGCGCTGGGCGCGTTCGCGAACTCGGGCCAGATCTGCGTGGCGGTCGAGCGGATCTACGTGTGTTCGGCGATCGCCGAGCCGTTCCTGGCGGCGCTGGTGAAGGAGGCCGAGTCGCGGACGGTGGCCCCGCTGGTGGACCGGCGCCATCGCGAGCACGTGCATTCCCACGTCGCGGACGCGGTTTCCCGTGGCGCTCGGCTGTTGACGGGCGGAACGGTGCCGGACGGTCCGGGCGCGCACTACCCGGCAACGGTCCTGACCGGGTGCGGGCCGGAGCTGCGGGTGATGACGGAGGAGACGTTCGGCCCGGTGGCGCCGGTCCGGGTGGTGTCGAGTTTCGACGAGGGTCTGGCGGAAGCGGCCAAGGGCGAGTACGGCCTGGCGGCGACGGTGCTGACGGCCTCGATGGCGCACGCGCAGCGAGCCTGGCGCGAGCTGCCGGCGGGGACGGTCAAGGTGAACAACGTGTTCGGCGGAGCGCCCGGAGGGGCGGCGCACCCGCGCGGCCGGAGCGGGAGCGGGTACGGGTACGGGCCGGAGCTGCTGGACGAGATGACCCAGACGAAGCTCGTGCACATCGCGCCGCCGGCATGACGGGACAGCGGGAGAGACGGACGAGTGAGGAGGACCGGCCGGGCTCGCCGGGGGAGACGGATCGCGGTGGCGGGGCTTCGGCGGGCCGGGCACCTGGGCGGCCGAGTGGTGGCTCCGCACCGGACGGTGACCGGCGTGGCCGGTTGGCTCGCGCACTCCGTCTCCCCGCCGGCGGCTCCCCGGACGACGAGCGGCACGACCGCACCCCGATCGGCTGGTTCGCTCGCGCCCTCCGGGTTCCCGGCCGGGAACGCCGCGTCCTCGTCCAGAGCGCCAAAGCCACCCTCGCCGCGACCGCCGCCTGGTTGCTCGCCACCCTCGTGCTGCACCTGCCGCAGCCCTTCCTCGCTCCCTACGCCGCCGTCTTCCTCGTCGAAGCAACCGTCTACCGGTCCCTACGTGGCTGGATCCAGCAGGTCGGCTCCGTCGGCTCCGGTGTCCTGCTCGCCGCCGTCGCCGGGCACTTCATCCCGTGGCAGGCCGTGGCCCTGGCCGCCGTCGTCTTTCTCGGGTTGCTTGCCGGGAGCTGGCGGCGGTTCGGGGACTCCGGGGTCTGGGTGGGCGTCACCGGCATGCTCGTCATCTCCTACGGGACCGCCCGCGAGCCGGTCCTGCTCGGCGACCGCCTCCTCGAAACCGCGCTGGGCGCGGCCATCGGGGTTGCCGTGAACACGCTGATCTTCCCGCCCCTGTACGGCGAACGGCTGGCCGTCGCGGCCGGGCGGCTCGGGAAAGCGCAGGCCGGCCTGCTGGAGGCGCTGTCCGACCTCATCCGCCGTGACGAGCCGCCGGAAGACCTCGGCGGCCTGCTGTCCGCGGCGCAGGACACGCGCAGCCAGGTGCTGGCCGCCGAAGAAGCCGTCGGCCTGACGCGGGAAGGGCGGCTGCTGAACCTCCGCCGCGGCCGCCCCTCGGCCGGGACGCGCCACGAACGTCCGCTGAGGACGCTCATCGGGCTGTGGCCCGCGCTGTCGCAGCTGCTCGCCGCCGTGCGGACGACCGCGGCGAGCCGGCGGGAACACCCCTTCGAATACCCGTGGCTGGACGCGCGGGAAGCGCTGGCCGACCTGATGCACCACCTCGCGGGCGCCGTGCAGGCCGTGGCGGTGGCCGGCCGGCCCGTCGAACTGGACGAATGCCGGGTCCTGCTCGAAAAGCTCGAGAAGCGCCTGGTGACCGCCGAAGAAGACGGCGTCCCGGCCCGGCTCGGCCTGGGCACGATGACGTTGCCCGCGCGGCTTCTCCTGGAACAGCTGGAAAAACGGTGAAGGAGGCGGCCTTCACCCGCGGCGAGCTAGTGGACCGCGATCGCCTCGGCTTCGGCATCCGACCGGTGGCGACGGCAGGCCGTGCACACCATCGTCTGGCCCAGCAGCGTGCCGTCCCCGGACACCAGCCGGGCGACGTGCAGCGTGGGCAGGCCGCACTCTTCGCAGGGGATCGGCTTGCTGTCGCGGCTGATCATGACTCGGTTCGGCATGTGGAGCCCCCTGACGAGGATCGAAGGTCCGGCTGGGTTACCCACGTGGTCTGCGCCACACTCGTCCGGCGCAGTGATGCCACTCGAATGGCGTAATCATTGGGGCGGGTACTGCTGTTCGCGCAACAGGTTCGCCAGGTGGACGGCGTTGCGGACCAAGGTCGCGTTCGTCGAGGCCACGGCCTCGGGCGTCTCCTCGAGGTCCTGGTAGTCGCCGCCCTGCATGGCCTCGCCGTTCCAGTAGGTCGCGCCCTGGGCCGGCACCGTGAAGCCGACGTCGTTCAGCGCCTGGAACAGGTCCGCGATGATCTTGTGGGCGCCGTCCTCGTTGCCGACGACCGCGGCCACCCCGACCTTGCCGAACATCGCCGGGCGCCCTTCGTCGTCCGTTTCGGACAACTCCGCGTCGAGGCGTTCCAGCACCCGCTGCGCGACGCTCGACATGTGGCCGACCCACGTCGGGGTGGCGATCAGCAGCACGTCGGCGGCGGCGATCTTCCGCCGGATGCCCGGCCACGCGTCCCCGTCGCCCATGTCGGCCTCGACGCCCGGCCGGACGTCGTGGTCGACCACGCGGACCAGCTCGCCGGTGGCGCCGCGCTCGGCGAACAGCTCCAGCAGCTGCCGCGCGATGAGGTCGCTGCTGGACTTCGCCGGCGACGGCTTGAGCGTGCAGGTCAGCGCGAGGACGCGCAGGGTCATGACTGCCTCCGGGGATGGGTGCCGACGCCGATGTGGGCGAACCCGGCCTCGGCCAGGGCGTCGGGGTCGAGCAGGTTGCGGGTGTCGACGACGACCGCGCGGTCGGCCGCGGCGGCCAGCCGGGCCCAGTCGAGGTCCCGGAACTCGGGCCACTCGGTGAGCACGACGAGCGCCGCGGCGTCCTTGGCCACCAGGTACGGGTCGTCGACGACCTGGACCGCGCCCGTGCCGGGCACGCACCCGACGGCCGGGTCGTGCGCGGTCAGCTCGGCACCCGCGCGGGCCAGGTCGTCGGCCACCGCGAGGGCGGGGGAGTCGCGCAGGTCGCCGGTGCCCGCCTTGAAGGCCAGGCCCAGCAGGCCGATGCGGGCCCCGGCGAGGGACCCGGCGGGAGAGCCGGTCACCGCCTGCCGGACGGCCCGCACGACCCGGGCGCGCTGCCGGGCGTTGACGCGGACGGCGTCGCGCAGGATGCCGAAGTCGACGCCCGCCGACTCGGCCGCGTGCAGCAGGGCCGAGGTGTCCTTCGGCAGGCACGACCCACCCCAGCCGGGGCCGGGGGCGAGGAACTCGGGGCCGATCCGCGCGTCGAGGCCCATGGTGCGCGAGACCTCGCGGACGTCCGCGCCGAACCGCTCGCACAGCTCGGCGAGCACGTTCACGTAGGACAGTTTCACGGCGAGGAACGCGTTGCTCGCGTACTTCGCGAGTTCGGCGCTGGCCGAGTGGGTCGCCACCACCGGGGCCCCGGTCGGCTCGTACAGCCGGGCGACCCGCCGCGCCGCGGGCGAATCCGCCGGGTCGGTGCCGACCACCACCCGGTCCGGGTGCAGGAAGTCTTCGACGGCGTGCCCTTCGCGGAGGAACTCCGGGTTGGCCACCACCGGCAGGTCGTCGCGACCCAGCAGGCGGGGCAGCCGCGCCGCGGTGCCGACCGGCACCGTCGACTTGGTGACGACCACGCAGCCGGGCCGCAGCAGCCGGCCGAGCTGCGGCACGACGTGTTCGAGCACGCCGAGATCGGGGCGCCCGTCCTCGGCGGGCGGCGTCGGCAGGCACAGGAAGACGAGGTCCGTGCCGTACAGCTCGGCCTGGGCCGTGGTGAAGCTCAACGTCCGGTCGGCGAGCCCCTGGCCGACCAGCTCGGCCAGGCCGGGTTCGGCGATCGACACCACACCCCGGCCCAGCTCGTCCACTTTGGACTCTTCGGCGTCCACGCAGGTCACCCGGTGCCCGAGCCGCGCGAAGCAGGCGGCGCTGGTCAACCCGACGTAGCCCGCGCCGACGATCCCGATGTGCTCACCCATGGGCCACCCGCATTTCCAGGGCGGCTCGCGTCGCGGCCAGCACGCGCTCTTCGCCGAGCAGCAGCAGCCCGCCGTCCGGCTCCTCGCCGTGCGGGTCGCCGACGTTCCCGGCCCAGAGCACCACGTGCTGCCGGGCGGACGGCGGCGGGCCCCACAACCGCGGCGGAGTCGGACCGAACAGCAGCACCGACGGCGTGCCGAACGCGGTCGCGAGGTGTCCGACGCCGGTGTCGCCGCAGACGACCAGGGCCGCTCCGGCCACCAGCGCGGCCAGTTCCGCCAGGTCGGTGCGCCCGGCCAGCACGGCGTCGTCGCCGAGCCCGGCCGCTTCGGCGATCGAAACCGCCAGGTCGCGCTCGGCGGCGCTGCCGGTGAGCACGACGCGCCGGCCGTCGGCGGCGAGGTCGCGGACGACGGTCGCGAACCGCTCGGGCGGCCAGCGCCGGGCCGGGAACGCCGCGCCGGGGTGCACCACGACGGCGTCCGGGGCCGGGCTCGGGCCGGGCGGCACGGGCAGGCGCAGGGCCGAGCGGTCCGCCTCGAGGTGGTGGTACTCGACGAGCCGGCACCAGCGGTCGACCTCGTGCACGTCGTCGCGCCAGTCGAGCCCGGGCACTTCGGGGTAGTCGGGGTGGCGGTGGGTCAGCAGCTCGGCGGGATCGGTTCCGAGCAGGTCGTGGATGCTCTCCGGGCCGCTGCCGTGCAGGTTGACCGCGAGCCGCGGCGGGGCGCCGGGCCAGGCGAGGTCGCCGAGCCCGGACGTCGGCAGCAGCTCGTCGACCGCGTCGATCAGCTCAACCAGGTCCCGCAGGCCTTCCGGCGCGGCCAGCACCAACCGGTCGTCGGGGTAGGCCGCCCGCAGGGCCCGCAGCGCGGGGACCGCCGTCAGCAGGTCTCCGACGCCGAGCGCGCGCAGCACGAGGACCGCGGAGCTCACGGCCACGACCCCTCCTCCGACGCGCACACGACCATCTCGCGGACTTCGGCGCCCGGCGGCTGCTGGAGCGCGAACACGACGGTGTTCGCGACGTGCTCGGGCTGGTTGAGCTTCGCGTCCGGCGGCGGCTTGTACTGGTCGGTGCGGTCGTCGAAGAAGTGCGTCCACATCCCGCCGGGGACGAGCAGGGTGACGCCGACGCGGCCGGCCAGCTCGGCGGCCAGTGCCCGGGTGAAGCCGACGACGCCGAACTTCGAGGCGCAGTAGGCGGTCGCGTCGCTCACCGCCTTGATGCCCAGGGTGGACGCCACGGTGACGACCGTGCCGTGCGAGCGTTCCAGGTAGGGGAGCGCGGCGCGGATCACCGCGGCCGTGCCGAGCAGGTTCACCTTGACGACCCGCTCCCAGTCCTCTGTGGACACGGTGGCCAAGGGTCCGCAGGCGTCGGTGCCGGCCGCCGTGAAGACGCCGTCGAGTCCACCCGCGCGCTCGGCGAGATCGCGGACCGCGGCCTCGGTGGCGGCGGTGTCGGTCAGGTCGGCTTCGACGTATTCGGCCGGGTCCTCGGGTCGGACGCGGTCGAGGATGTACGGGGTGCCGCCGGCCTTGCGGACGGCGTCGACGGTGGCGGCACCTAGTCCGGACGCGCCACCGGTGATCAGGACGTTGCCGAGGGGTCGCATCGCTCTCCTTCGCGGGCAGAGGATCAGGCGCTGGCCGCCGCGGCGACCAGCCGGGAGGTCGAGTAGCCGGGCACGGTCGGGACGAGGACGACCTCGCCGCCGTGCCGTTCGACCACTTCGCGTTCGGGCAGGTCCGCGTCCGCGTAGTCGCCGCCCTTCACCCAGACGTCCGGGCGCAGCCGCTCCAGGACAGCCGTGGGCGAAGGTTCGTCGAACACGGCGACGGCGTCCACAAAGGACAAAGCCGTCAGCAGCCGGGCCCGGTCGCGGTCGCGGACCAGCGGGCGGCCGGGCCCCTTGAGGCCCCGCACCGAAGCGTCGGAATTGAGGCAGACGACGAGCGCGTCGCCGAGGGCGCGGGCCTGCCGCAGCAGGCTGACGTGCCCGGGGTGCAGGAGGTCGAAGCAGCCGCCGGTGGCGATCAGCCTGCCGCCGGTCTCGCGGATCCGCTCGGCGAGGCCGAAGGCGTCGGTCGCCGGCTGCGGGTCGGGCACCGGTCCGTCGTTCGTGGCCAGCGCGGTCGCACCGCCGGTGGCGACGAACCGGGCGGCCGCTTCGACCGCGGTCACCACGGCTTCGGTCGTGTCGGCGCCGCCGAGCAGGGCCGCGGTGGCCGCGGCGGCGAACCGGTCGCCGGCCCCGCACGTGTCGGGCGCGGGGTGGCCCGGCGTCCGCGCCGCGGCGGGGATCGGGACGGTCGTTTCGCCGAGGCCGTCGGCGAGCACCGCGCCGCGGGACCCGACGGTCACCGCGACCGCGTCGGCGTGCCAGTGGCCGCGCAGCAGCTTGGCCAGCTCGGCCGGTTCGTCGTGCCCGGCCAGCACCGCGCGCGCCTCGGCGAGGTTCGGGGTGACCAGCCGCGTGCCGGGTACCGGCTGCGCGCCGCGGGGGTGCGGGTCCCAGACCACCGGGATCCGCTCGGCCAGCTCCCGCAGGAGCCGCCGGACGTCCGGGTTGCGCGTCAGGCCGCGGCCGTAATCGGCCACGAGGATCGCGCCGGCGTCCGCCAGGACGTCGCGCACCCGGGCGGGCAGCGGGTCGGTGGTCGCCGTGCCGTCGCCGGAATCCAGGCGCAGCAACGACTGCCCGCCGGCGCGGACGCGGGTCTTGCACACCGTCGCGCCGCGCAGCGGCAGCGGCAGCACGGTGACGTCCGGTTCCAGCAGCCCGGTGAGCGCGTGGCCGCCTTCGTCGTCGCCGAGCGGGGTGACCAGGACGACCTCGGCCGCCGACCGCGCGGCGAGCAGCGCGGCGAGACCGGCCCCGCCGGGGCGGCGGCGCCGGGCCGTCAGGTCGACCACCGGCACCGGCGCCTCCGGGCACAGCCGCTCGGCGGTGCCTTCGGCGTCGACGTCCAGCAGCGTGTCGCCCAGGACGACCAGCGGCTTCACGCGGTCACCCCGAGCGCGTCGTCGAGCGCCGCGCACAGGCCGTGGACCAGCGCCAGGTGCATCTCCTGCACGGTCGCGACGGTCGGCGCCTCGACCGTCACGGCGTCGTCGCACAGGGCGGCGAGGGGGTTGGGGGCGGGCCCGGTCAGGGCCCACGTCGTCACGCCGAGCTCGTGCGCGGCCTTGGCCGCGGCGACGACGTTCTGGCTGGTGCCACTGGTGGACAGGCAGACGAGCACGTCACCCGGCCGCCCGTGCGCGCGCACCTGGCGGGCGAAGACCTCGTGGTCGCCGTAGTCGTTGACGATGGCCGTGGTCGCGGACGTGTCCGCGTGCAGCGCGATGGCCGACAGCGGCTGCCGCTCGTCGCGGAACCGGCCGACGAGCTCGCCGGTCAGGTGCTGGGCTTCGGCGGCGCTGCCGCCGTTGCCGCAGGCGAGCAGCCGGCCACCGGCCTCGAACACGCCGGCGAGGTGCCGTCCCCACGCGAGTATCTTGGGGGCGGATTCGCGGGTCCGGCCGGCCGCTTCGGCCAGCGCGGCGAGATGAGCTTCCATCACAGCACCTCCTTTTCCTCCGGCGACGCCGCGCCGGGTCGGGTGGGGCGGGGACGCCGGAGCACGAACGGCCCCAGCGCGAGCAGGTCGATCGGGGCCGAGCCGAAGCACTCCAGCGCGTCCCGGGGCGAGTCGACCATCGGGCGGCCCGCGGTGTTGAGGCTGGTGTTGATCACGACCGGCAGGCCCGTCCGGCGTTCGAAGGCGGCCAGCATCCGCGCCAGCACCGGGTTTTCGCGTTCTTCGACGGTCTGCACCCGGGCCGTGCCGTCGACGTGCGTGACGGCCGGGATGCGGTCCCGCCAGTCTTGCGCGACGTCGTGCACGAACAGCATGTACGGGCTGGGCAGCGGGCCGCGCGTGAAGATCTCGGCTGCCCGCTCGGCCCGCACCATCGGCGCCACCGGGCGGAACTGCTCGCGGCCCTTGACGTCGTTGAGCCGCTCGAGGTTCGCCTTGCGGCCCGGGTGGGCCAGCAGCGAGCGGTGCCCCAGTGCCCGCGGGCCGAATTCGGCCCGGCCCTGGAACCACGCGATGACTTCGTCGTTCGCGAGCGCTTCGGCGACGGTCTCGGCGAGGTCGTCGGGCCGTTCGTAGGGCAGCTTGGCCTTGATGAGGATCTCTTCGAGCTCTTCGTCCGTCCACCCGCGACCGAGCCCGGCGTCCCCCATGGGCGTCCCGCGTTCCCCGGCGTCGGCGGCCAGCTGCAGGGCCGCGCCGAGCGCCGTGCCCGCGTCCCCGGCGGCGGGCTGCACCCAGATCCGGTCGAACGGGCCCTCGGCGTGCAGCCGCGTGTTCGCGACGCAGTTGAGCGCGATCCCGCCGGCCATCGCCAGGTCGCGCTGGCCGGTGGCCTCGTGCAGCCAGTCGGCGAGTTCTAAGAGGATGTCTTCGAGGACTTTCTGGACACTCGCGGCGAGATCGGCGTGCCGCCGCGTGAGTTCTTCGCCGGGTCCGCGCCGCGGGGCGAGTGCGGCCAGGTCGACGCCGGACGCGTGGAAGCCGCCGTCGCCGGTCACGTGGACATGCTCGCAAAGCTCGTCGAGGAACTCCGGCTTGCCGTAGGAGGCCAGCGCCATGACCTTGTACTCGTCGCTGGACCGCGCGAAGCCGCAGTGCTCGGTGAGGTCCTCGTACAGCAGGCCGAGCGAGTGCGGCAGCCGCTGGGCCGCCAGCTCCTTGAACCGCCCGTCGCGGTATTCACCGGCCAGGTAGGACGTGCTTTCGCCGCGGCCGTCGGCGACGAGCACGGCGCAGTCGCCGAACGGCGCGGCGAGCGCGGCCGACGCGGCGTGCGCGACGTGGTGCCGGACGAACTTGACGATCTTCGGGTCCAGTCCGGGCAAAGCGGACTTCAGGAACAAGGGTGCCCGCTTGGCGAACTCCGTTCGCAGCTCCTCGCCGCTGGGGTCGTGGCCGGGCAGGCCCGGCTCGACCAGCGCGGGGTCGTAGGAGTAGCCGACGGCGTCGAGGTCCTTCGCGGACAGTCCCGCCTCGGCCAGGCACCAGGCGGCGGCCTGGGCTGGTTGCTCCCAGGTGGAAAACGGCACCGCCTGCTTGCCGTGCTTGCGGCGGCTGAAGCGTTCTTCCTCCGCCGCGGCGACGATCTCCCCGTCCACCACCAGCGCTGCGGCCGGGTCGTGGAAGACGGCATTGATCCCGAGTATGCGCATCGACCTGCCTCTGGCGTTTCGGCGCGGACTCGTCGGGCCCGCTCTCGCCTATAGCGCTACCCGGCGAAGTCGTTGATAAACGATCGCGGGCAAAAGCCCTGGGCGTCGCTACTCACCGCGACGGCGCCCGGCGGAACCACGCCGCAGTGCGACGGAGGCCGTCGCCGGCGTCGATCTTCGGTTCCCAGCCGAGAACATCGCGGGCGAGGGAGATGTCGGGGCAGCGGCGCCGGGGGTCGTCGACGACGGCGTCGACGTACTGGATGGGGGAGCCGGAGCCGGTGATGTCCTTGATCCGTTCCGCCACTTGACGGACGGTGAGCTCGTCGGGGTTGCCGATGTTCACCGGCCCGGGGTGGCCCGACCGCGCTAGGGTGAGCAGGCCGCGGACGGTGTCCTCGACGTAGCAGATGGACCGGGTCTGCTCGCCGGTGCCGGTGACCGTGATCGGCTCGTTCTTGAGCGCCTGGACCAGAAACGCGGGGATCATCCGGCCGTCGTGGGCGCGCATGCCGGGGCCGTAGGTGTTGAAGATCCGGGCGATGGCCGTGTCGACGCCGTACTCGCGGCGGTAGGCCGAGGTCAGCGCTTCGGCGTAGCGCTTGGCTTCGTCGTAGACACTGCGCGGTCCGATCGGGTTGACGTTGCCCCAATACCCTTCGCGCTGCGGGTGTTCCAGGGGGTCGCCGTAGACCTCGCTGGTCGAGGCGAGCACGAACCGGGCGCCGTCACGGCGGGCCAGTTCCAGCGCGTTCTCCGTGCCGTGCGCGCCGGCACGCAGCGTCTCGATCGGGAGGGCCAGGTAGTCGCGGGGCGACGCGGCCGAAGCGAGGTGGAACACGACGTCGGCTTCGCAGCCCAGCGGCATCGGCTGCGTGACGTCGTGGCGCACGAACCGGAACCGTTCGTGGCGCCGCAGGGCGTCCAGGGTGTCCGCCGAGGACGTCGCGAGGTTGTCCACGGCGATCACTTCGATGTCCTCTTCGAGCAACAGCTCGCACAGGTGGGCGCCGACGAAGCCGGCACCCCCGGTCACCACCGCACGTCCGAACCGCCTGGTCACTCCCGGATCCGTCATGCCGTGGCGGCTACCCGGCGCCGGTGGCCGCAAAACCGTGTAAGGGGGTGGAGAGCGGGTAAGCGTCCCGACCATGCGAGTTCTGCTCACCGGTTGGGCCAGTTTTCTGCACGGGGAAGCCACGGCGGGTGACGTCCTGAGCCTGCGCGCGGCGGCGGACGCGCTGACGGAGGCCGGGATCGACCACCGGATCGCGTGGAGTCCCGGCTTCCGGCCCGCCGCGCTGCACCTGCCCGACGCGCCACCCGAGGACTACACGCACGTCGTGTTCGCCTGCGGCCCGGTCCACGGGCCGCAGGTGCGTTCGCTGCACGAACGCTACGCCGGCTGCCGCCGGATCGCGGTCGGCGTGTCCGTCCCGGACCCGGAAGACCCGGCGGTGACGGGGTTCCACCGGGTCTTCCCGCGCGACGACGGCGGCACCGCCGAACTCGACCTGTCGCTCGGCGCGTCGGTGTCGCCGACGCCGGTGCTCGGCGTGATCCTGGCACCGCACCAGCCCGAATACGGCGGCGCGGGCCGCCACGGCGCCGTCCACGAGGCACTGACCGGCTGGCTCGCGCGCCGGGACTACGCCCGCGTGCCGCTGGACACCCGGCTCGCGCACGAGGACTGGGAGCGGTGCGCGACCCCGGACCAGTTCGCCGCGTTGGTGTCCAAAATGGACGCCGTGGTGACGACCCGGCTGCACGGCCTGGTGTTCGGGCTCAAGGCCGGCGTGCCGGTGCTCGCCGTCGACCCGGTGGCCGGCGGCGGGAAGGTGACCGCGCAGGGCAAAGCGCTGGACTGGCCGGTGCTGGCCACCGAAGACGTCCGCGACACCGCGTTGCTCGACGCCCGCCTGAAGTGGTGCCTGGCCGCGCCGGTGCGGCCGCCCGCGCACCCGCCGTCCCTGACCGCGCTGGTGGATGAGCTGGTGGGGCCGCGGTGAGCGCGCGCACGACCGTCGTCATCGCCACCCGCAACCGCGCCGCCGAGCTGGGGCGCACCCTGACCCAGCTGTCCTCTTTGGACCCGCCGCCGCCGGTGATCGTGCTGGACAACGCGTCCGAGGACGACACGGCGGAGGTCGCCGGGAGGCACGGATGCGTCCGGGTGATCCGCCTGCCGCAGAACCTCGGTGCCGCCGCGCGCACGCTCGGCGTCATCGCGGCCGACACGCCGTACGTCGCCTTCAGCGACGACGACTCGTGGTGGGCGCCCGACGCGCTCGCCGAGGCGGAGCGGATCTTCGACGAGCACCCGCGCACCGGCCTGCTCGCCGCGCGCACCCTCGTCGGCCCGGAATGCCGGGACGACCCGGTGACCCCCGAGATGGAGCGCAGCCCGCTGGGGCACCCGGACGGCGCGCCCGGGCCGCTGGTGCTCGGCTTCCTGGCCTGCTCCGCGATCGTGCGCCGCACGGCGTACCTGCAGGTGGGCGGGTTCAGCCCGCTGCTGCACTTCGGCGCGGAGGAGCAGCTGCTCGCCTACGACCTGGCCGCGCGCGGCTGGGAGGTCTGCTACGTCGGGCGCCTGCGCGCCCACCACCACCCGTCGCGGTCGCGGCCGCCGTCGTCGTGGCGGCGCCGGGCGGAACTGCGCAACCGGCTGCTCATCGCCGTGCTGCGCCGCCCACCGCGCGTCTGCCGCCGCGAGGTGGCGCGGACGCTGGTGCGGGCGCCCGGAGCCGTGCTCGGCGCGGTCCCGCGGCTGCCGCGCGCGCTGAGTTCCCGCCGCGTCCTGCCCGCCCACGTCGAACACCAGGCCCGGACTCTGGAAAGGACCACCGAATGGCGCGAATCTCGGTCGTGATCATCACCTGCAACCGCCGCGAGCAGCTGCGGGAGACCCTGGCGCACATGATGTCCTTGCCGGACGCCGCGCCGGTCTTCGTCGCGGACAACGGGTCCGCGGACGGTACGGCCGACATGGTCGCCCGCGAGTTCCCCGGCGTCCGCCTGTTCCGGCTGGCGGAGAACCTCGGCGCGGTGGCGCGTAACGTCGCCGTCGAGGAGGTGACGACGCCGTACGTGGCCTTCTGCGACGACGACACGACGTGGCAGCCCGGCGCGCTGACCCGGGCCGCGGACCTGCTAGACGCGTATCCCGGTCTGGGGTCAGTGACCGGGCGTTGCCTGGTCGAGCCCGGCCTGGCCGAGGACCCGATCACGCCGGAGCTGCGCGAGTCGCCGGTGCCCGGCCCGGACTGGCTGCCGGGGCCCGCGCTGCTCGGCGTCATGGCGGGCCTGACGGCGGTGCGCGTCCGCGCGTTCCGCGAGGTCGGCGGCTTCTCGACCCGGATGTGGCTCGGCGGCGAGGAGGAGCTGTTCGCCCTGGACCTCGCCGCGCGCGGCTGGTGGATGTGCTGGGCCGAGGACGTGGTGATCCACCACGCGCCGTCGAAGCTGCGCGACCCGCGCCACCGCAGGCGGCTCGGCATCCGCAACACACTGTGGACACTGCTGCTGCGCCGTCCTTGGCCGGCGGTCTTCCGCCGCGGCCGCGAGGTGCTGCGATCGGCGCCGTCCGACCGGGCCACCGCGGCGGCGCTCCTGGACGTGGCCCGCGGCCTGCCGTGGGTGCTGCGGGACCGCAAGGTGGTCCCGCAGCACGTCGAGCACGGGTTGCGGCTGCTGGAAGCACCGCAGCGCGAGTCGAAGGCCCGCCGCTACGTGGGCTGACGCGGTCAGCGGGCCTCGGCGGTGGCGGCCTCCTGCGGCACCAGCTTGTGGTAGGCCCGCAGCGTGTCGGCGGCGACGCGGTCCCACGAATACCGGGCCACCGCGCGGTCGTGGCCCGCGGTCCCGTAGGCGTGGCAGAGGGCCGGGTCGTCGAGCAGCCGCCGCACCCGGGACGCCAGCTCCTTCGGCTGGTGCGGGCGGACCAGCAGCCCGGTGACGCCGTCGACGACGGTGTCGGTCAGGCCGCCCACCGCCGCCGCGACGACCGGGACGCCGCAGGCCATCGCCTCCAGGGGCACGATGCCGAACGGCTCGTACCACGGCGTGCAGACCACGGCGTCGGCCGAGCGCAGCAGGGCCGGCATGTCCTCGCGGGACACCTGGCCGGGCCAGCGGACGCGGTCGCCGACGCCGAGCCGCTCGGCCAGCTCGCGCAACCGGCCCGCTTCGGGGTCCTGGGACAGCCTGCCCCGTTCCGGGCCGCCGGCGATGACGAGCTCGGTGTCCGGCAGCTGCGCCAACGCCGTGATCGCGATGTCGAACCCCTTGCGCGGGACGAGCCTGCCGACGGCGACGAGCCGGTGTGGCAGCCGGCGCCGGGCCGCCGGCCCGTCGGGGGAGAACCGGCCGAGGTCGACGCCGCACGGCACGATCGAGATCCGCGACCGCGGCACGCCGAGGCGGGACAGCTCGAAGACCTCGTCGGAGCAGGTGGCGATCACCCGCCCGGCCTGGCGGCCGATGATCCGCTCCAGCCGGATGCGGTCGGCCGGGCTGGTGTCCTTGTCGCCCTGGTAGCGCTTCTTGACGACGCCCAGGGCGTGGAAGGTCTGGGCCACCGGCGTCCCGGTCGCGCTCGCGGCCAGGGACGTCGCGAGGCCGGACATCCAGAAGTGCGCGTGCGCGACGTCCGGCCGGTCGAGCGTCCACCGGTCCCGCAGGAAGCTGCCGAACTCGCCCATGTACGGCAGGAGGTTGTCCTTCGGTTCCCGCCGCGGCGGCCCGGCCGGCACGTGCACCACGCGGTAGCCGTGCGGGGTCCGGACCTCCGGCGGCTCGTCGCGGCTCTCCCGGCGCGTGTAGACGGTGACGTCGTGGCCGGCGCGCGTCAACGCGGCAGACAGCTCGGCGACGTGCACGTTCTGGCCGCCGGCGTCGGCTTCGCCCAGCGCGGCGAGGGGGTTGGCGTGCTCGGACACCATCGCGATCTTCATCGGTGAGGCGTTCCCTTCGAAGTTCTAACGGGCCGTCTCGGCGAGGAGGTGGTCCCAAGCGGTCAGGAAAGCGTCCAGCCCGAAGTGCTTCAACGCGTGTTCGCGGGCGTTCTTGCCGGCGAGCGCGGCGAAGTCCGGCTCGTGCAGCAGCTCGCGGAAGCCCCGCGCCAGCACGGAGACGTCGGTGGAGAGCACGCCCGCGTCGGCCGGCACCGCCTCGACCGCCTCGGTGGCGGCGAAGACGACGACCGGCATCGCCAGGTGCATGGCCTCCAAAAGGGACAGTCCCAGCGACGTCCACCGGGCGGTGTGCAGGTAGACGCGGCGGCGGGCGATCTCGTCGTGCAGCTTCGGCGCCGGGACGTCGCCCAGGCCGCGCAGGGGCGCGCCGAGCTCCTCGGTCCCCATGCCGAACACGTCGACGGGGGCGGCCCCGGCGAGGGTGCCGAGCAGGTCGGCGCCGGTGACGCGCTCGCGCCGCACCGGCTCGTTGATCATCGACACGCCGGCCGCGAGCTCGCCGGTGTAGCGCGGTCCCGGGTCGGGGATGCCGTGCGGCACCACGGTCACCGGCGCGCGGCCGCAGTCCCACATCGCCGCGTTGAAGTGGGTCACGTGCGCGACGGTGATGTCGGAGCGGCCGGCGAGGGGGTGCTCACTGGACGCGGCGTGGGGCCGGGGCGCGTTGTGTTCCACGTAGACGGCGGGCACGCCCAGACGGGCGGCGAAGTCCAGCTCCTCCGGACGTTGCAGGACCACGACGTCGGGTTCGGCCCCGGACAGCCGGTCGAGCGGCACCTCGGTCACCGACGGCCAGTTCCGTCCCGCCTTGCCGAGGCCCCAAGGCGCACCTTCGGGTGACACCGGCAGCAGGTAGTCGTGGCGGCCGCGGACGAACGCGTCGGTCCACGAGCCGTGCACGTGCCAGAGCAGTACTCTCAGGCGCCGGGATACGGGATCGGTCATGACTCCTGATTTCCCGGAGATCGGCCGTTAAACGTCCGGCCGGACGGGGTACCCGGCCCCCGACGGGCGTGCGCGACGAAGGGACAGCCAGACCATGCGGTTCACCCCACGGGGCACCCGGTTCTTCGACCTGCTCGCCGACGCCGCGAAGAACCTCGTCGTCGCGACCACGCTGCTGAGAGACCTCGTCGCCGCCGATCCCGCCGAGCGGGAACCGATCGCGAAGCGCCTGCACGAGGTCGAACACCAGGGCGACGAGCTGACGCACACGATCATGGTGGAGCTCAACAGCTCCTTCGTGACGCCGTTCGACCGCGAGGACATCCAGGCCCTCGCCGCCAAGATCGACGACGTGCTGGACTTCATGGACACCGCGGCGGACCTGGCCGTGCTCTACCGCGTCGGCACGTTCCCGCCGGGGATCGACGTCCTGGTCCGGGTGCTCTGCCGGGCCGCCGAGCTGACGGCGTCGTCGATGCCGGGCCTGGCCAAGGTCGGCGACCTCGAGCCGTTCTGGATCGAGATCAACGAGCTGGAGAACGAGGCCGACCGCGTCTACCGGCGGATCCTGGCCCACCTGTTCGAGCCGGGCGGAGACGCCCTCGAGGTGCTCAAGACCAAGGAGGTCGTCGAGCAGTTCGAGCTCGCCGCCGACGCCTTCGAGCACCTGGCCGACGTGGTGCAGACCATCGCGGTCAAGGAGTCCTGAGTGACGGGGACCGCCGCCCTGGTCACCGTGATCGTGCTGACGCTGGTCTTCGACTACACCAACGGGTTCCACGACGCGGCCAACGCCATCGCGAGCGCGGTGTCGACCCGGGCGCTGACCCTGCGCGCCGCGCTCGTGCTGGCGGCGGTGATGAACCTGGTGGGCGCGCTGCTGTCCACCGGCATCGCCGCGACGGTGGCCAAGGGCATCATCGACGTCCCGGTCGGCCCGGACGCGCTCACCGTGGTCTTCGCCGCGCTGGCCGGGGCCATCACCTGGAACCTGATCACCTGGTACTTCGGGCTCCCGTCGTCGTCTTCGCACTCGCTGATCGGCGGGATGGTCGGCGCGGCGCTGGCCGCCGCGAGCACCGTGCACTGGTCGGGGATCGCCGAGAAGGTGCTGATCCCGATGGTGGCCTCGCCACTGCTCGGGCTGGCGCTCGGCTACTTCGCGATGGTCGCCGCGCTGTGGCTGCTGCGGCGGGCGAACCCGCACCGCAGCGGCCGGGTGTTCCGCCGGTTCCAGATCGTCTCCGCGTCGGCGCTCGCGCTCGGCCACGGCCTGCAGGACGCCCAGAAGGGCATGGGCATCATCGTGCTGGCGCTGGTGGCGGCCGGGCAGCAGTCGACGTTCGCCGTTCCGGTGTGGGTGAGCCTGGCGTGCGCCGGCGCCCTGTCGCTGGGCACCTATTCGGGTGGCCTGCGGATCATGCGGACGCTCGGCAGGCGCGTCTTCCCGCTCGACCCGCCGCACGGGTTCGTCGCGGAATCGGTGGCGTCGTCGGTGTTGTACGTGACGGCGTTCGCGGTGAAGGCGCCGATCTCGACCACGCACGTCATCACGGCGGCGATCATGGGGGTGGGCGCGACCAAGCGGCTTTCGGCTGTCCGCTGGGGCATCGCCCGCGACATCGTCATGGGCTGGGTGCTGACCTTCCCGGCCGCCGCCGCGGTGGCCGCTGCCGTGTATCTGGTGACCGACCTGCTCACCTGAGTTTGCCCTTCGCCGCGGGCGGGAAGCCGGGTCGGAGACCCCCGCCCGCGGAAAGGGAGAGCCATGAAGGCAGTGACCTGGCACGGCAAACGCGACGTCCGCGTCGAGGAGGTGCCGGACCCGAAGATCGAGGAGGCCACGGACGCGGTCGTGCGGATCACCTCGACCGGGATCTGCGGCTCCGACCTGCACCTGTACGAGGTGCTGGGCGCGTTCATGACCGAGGGCGACATCCTCGGCCACGAGCCGATGGGCGTCGTCGAGGAGGTCGGCCCGGAGGTCACCAACCTCAAGCCCGGCGACCGCGTGGTGGTGCCGTTCAACATCTCCTGCGGCCACTGCTGGATGTGCGAGCGCGGCCTGCAGTCCCAGTGCGAGACGACCCAGGTCAGAGACCAGGGCAAGGGCGCCGCGCTGCTCGGCTACACCAAGCTCTACGGCCAGGTTCCCGGCGGCCAGGCCGAGTACCTGCGCGTCCCGCAGGCGCACTACGGGCCGATCAAGGTCCCGGACGGCCCGCCGGACGAGCGCTTCGTCTACCTCTCCGACGTCGTCCCGACCGCCTGGCAGGCCGTCGAGTACGCGAACGTGCCGGACGGCGGCACGGTCGTCGTCTTCGGCCTCGGCCCGATCGGGCAGATGAGCTGCCGGATCGCCCGGCACCGCGGGGCCGGCCAGGTGATCGGCGTCGACCTGGTGCCCGGGCGCCTCGCCCGCGCCCGCGAACACGGCGCCACCGCGCTCGACACGCGTGACCACAAGGAAATCGGCGACACCATCCGCCAGCTGACCCACGGGCGCGGCGCGGACTCGGTGATCGACGCGGTCGGCATGGAGGCGCACGGCGCCCCGGTCGGCAAGCTGGCGCACACCCTGGTCGGGCTGCTGCCGCAGCCGCTCGGCGAGAAGATCACCGAGAAGGCCGGGATCGACCGGCTCAGCGTGCTCTACGCCGCCATCGACAGCGTCCGCCGCGGCGGCACGATCTCGCTGTCCGGCGTCTACGGCGGGATGGTCGACCCGATGCCGATGATGGAGCTGTTCGACAAGCAGGTGCAGCTGCGGATGGGCCAGGCCAACGTCCGGCACTGGCTCGACGACGTCATGCCGGTGCTCACCGGCGACGGCGACCCGCTCGGCGTCGAAGGCTTCGCCACGCACAAGCTGCCCCTGGAAGAGGCGCCCCGCGCCTACGAGATCTTCCAGAAGAAGCTCGACGGCGCCCAGAAGATCCTGCTGCAGCCGTAATCCTTGGGAGGAAGTTGCTCTTGCGAGCCGTCACCTCGCTGCCGTACGAAATCACCGAGGAAGACCACGTCCGGATCCCGATGTCCGACGGGACCGTGCTGTCCGCCCGCGTCTGGCGGCCGGTCTCGTCGGACACCGAGCCGGTGCCGGCGATCCTCGAATACATCCCCTACCGCAAGCGCGACCTCACCGCGCCCCGCGACTCCATCCACCACCCCTACCTCGCCGGGCACGGGTACGCGTGCGTGCGCGTGGACATCCGCGGCACCGGCGAGTCCGAAGGCGTCCTGGCCGACGAGTACCTCGAACGCGAGCAGCTCGACGCCGAGGAGGTCCTCGAGTGGATCGCCGGGCAGCCGTGGTGCACCGGCGACACGGGCATGATGGGCATCTCCTGGGGCGCGTTCGCCGCGCTGCAGGTCGCGGCGCGGAAGCCGCCGAGCCTGCGCGCGATCGTGATCTCGTCGTTCACCGACGACCGCTTCGCCGACGACATGCACTACATGGGCGGCTGCCTGCTCTCGGACAACGTCGCCGAGTCCGGCACGATGTTCGCCTACGCCACGCTGCCGCCCGACCCGGCGGTCGTCGGTGAGCGGTGGCGCGAGATGTGGCTGGAGCGCCTCGAGAACTGCAGTCTGTGGATCGAGAACTGGCTCGGCCACCAGCGCCGCGACGACTACTGGCGGCACGCGTCGGTGTCGGAGAACTACACCGACGTCCAGGTGCCGGTGCTGGCTTCGAGCGGCTGGGCCGACGGCTACTCCAACGCCGTCATCCGGCTGCTGGCCCACCTCGACGTCCCGCGCCGCGGGCTGATCGGGCCGTGGTCGCACAAGTACCCGCACCTCGGCGAGCCGGGCCCGGCGATCGGGTACCTGCAGGAAGTCGTCAAGTGGTGGGACCACTGGCTGCGCGGCGACGAGAACGACGCCATGGACGGGCCGATGCTGCGGACGTGGATGCAGGAGAGCGTGCCGCCGTCGACGTCGTACGAGGACCGGCCCGGCCGCTGGGTCGGGGAGGCCACCTGGCCGTCGCCGCACGTCGAGCCGCAGGAGCTGCCGCTGGCCCGCCACCGCCTCGCGCGGCCGGGCGAAGACGTCGCCGACGAAGCCCTGACTGTGTCGTCGCCGCTGTCGGTCGGGCAGTTCTCCGGGAAGTGGGCGTCCTACAGCGCCCCGCCGGACCTGCCCTACGACCAGCGCGAAGAGGACGGCGGGTCGCTGGTGTTCGACACCGACGTGCTGACCGAGCGCTGCGAGATCCTCGGCTCGCCGAAGGTGCGGCTGGAGGTCTCGGCCGACCAGCCGGTCGCGATGGTCGCGGCGCGGCTCTCGGACGTCGCCCCGGACGGGCGGGCCACCCGCGTCACCTACGGGCTGCTCAACCTGACCCACCGCGACGGCCACGACGAGCCGGCGCCGATGGAGCCGGGTGAGCGCTGCGCGGTCGAGATCGAGCTGAACGCCGTGGCGCAGGCTTTCCCGGCGGGGCACCGGATCCGGCTTTCGCTGTCCACGTCGTACTGGCCGCTGGCCTGGCCGCCGCCGACGCCGGCGCTGCTGTCCGTCCACACCGGACACAGCGCGCTCGAGCTGCCGGTGCGCCCGGTCGCCGAACCGGACGAGCTGCCGGCCCGGCCGTTCGGCGAACCCGAAGGCGCGCCGCCGATGTCCGTGACGGCGCTGACGCCCGGGGAGCAGCGCTGGACCGTCTCGCGGGACCTCGTCGACTACCAGTCGGCGCTGGACATCGTGAAGGACGCGGGGACCGTCCGGTTCGACGACCTCGACCTGGAGGTCACCCGGGACGTCCGCGAGCGGTACAGCTGGGTCGCCGACGACTTCTGCTCGCCGGTGGCCGAAACCGCGTGGGACGTCACCTTCGCGCGCGGCGACTGGGTGGCGCGCAGCGAGACCCGCACCCGCGTGTCGTGCACGGACACCGAGTTCGTCATCGACGCGCAGCTCGACGGGTACGACGGGGCGCGGCGGATCGTGTCGCGGAACTGGCACCGCCGGATTCCGCGCGACCTCGTCTGAAGTTTCGCGTGTGCGACACGGGGTAAGCCGTTCGGGTGCGCATGGTGATCACCGGAGCCACCGGGAACGTCGGAACGGCCCTGCTGGCCGCGCTCGAGCCCGGCCACGACGTGGTCGGGCTGGCGCGGCGGCTGCCCGACACGACCGTCGAGCCGTACCGCCGGGCGGGCTGGCGGGCCGTCGACGTCGGGCTGCCCGGCGCGGCGGAGGAGCTGGCGGAGGTGTTCGCGGGCGCGGACGCCGTCGTGCACCTGGCGTGGGCGATCTCGCCGGTGCGCGGCGACCCGCCGATGTGGCGCACCAACGACCACGGCACCCGGCACGTGCTCGCCGCGGCGGCCGCCGCCGGAGTGCCGCACGTGGTCGCCGCCTCGTCCGTGGCCGCCTACGGACCGGCGCCGCGCTGGGAGAAGGTGGCCGAGGACTTCCCGTGCGACGGCATCGACGGCAGTGCCTACAGCCGCGGCAAGGCCGCGCTGGAAACCCTGCTGGACCGGTTCGAAGAGAAGTACCCGCAGGTCAAGGTGGCGCGGATCCGGCCGTGCGCGATCGTGCACCGGAGCGCGGCGGGGGAGTTCGCGCGCTGGCTGCTCGGCCCGGCGGTGCCCGCCCACCTCGTCGGCGGCCGGCGGCTGCCGGTTCCGCTGTGGACGGACCTGCGGGCCCAGGTGGTGCACACCACCGACGTCGCCGCCGCCATCCGGCTGATCCTCGACCGGGGTTTCGCCGGCGCGGTCAACCTGGCCGCGCCGGAAGTGCTCGACGCCGACGCGCTGGCGGGCGTCCTCGGCGGCACCCGCGTCCCGGTGCCGAAGCCGGTGGTGCGGCTGGCGACCCGGGCGGCCTGGCTGGGCGGGGTGCTGCCGGTGCACCCCGGCTGGCTGGAGCTGGCCGACCGCGCGGCGCTCGCCGACACGACGCTGGCGGAGACCGCGCTGGGCTGGCAACCTCGGTATGACGCCGCGGCCGCGCTCGCCGACCTGGTCACCGGGCTCCGGGCGGGCGCGGGCGCGGCGAGCGCGCCACTGGCCCCGCCGCGCCGCGACGGGGTCCTGGCCCGGCTCCGCTCGCTCACCCGGGTCGGGCCGAGCCACCAGTCACAAGCCTGAGGCAGCCGGGAGGCCGGAGTGAGTACGGAAGCCGTCGACGCGGTGGTGATCGGCGCCGGGCACAACGGGCTGGTGGCGGCGAACCTGCTGGCCGACGCGGGCTGGTCGGTGCTGGTGCTGGAGGCGACCGAGTACGCCGGCGGCTCGATCCGGACCGCGGAGGTGACCGAGCCGGGCTTCCGCAACGACCTCTTCAGCGCGTTCTACCCGCTGTCCGCGGTGTCGCCGGTGATCAGGGGCCTGCGGCTGGACGAGCACGGCCTGCGCTGGCGGCACGCGCCCGAGGTACTGGCGCACGTGTTCCCCGACGACCGGTGCGCGGTGCTGTCCCGTGACATCGACCGCACGGCGGCGTCGGCCGACGAGTTCGCCCCGGGCGACGGCGACGCGTGGCGGGAGCTGTTCGCGCAGTGGCGTGAACTCCGCGAGCCGCTGTTGAACGCGTTGTTCACGCCGTTCCCGCCGGTCCGTCCGGCACTGAAGCTGCTGCGCCGCACCGGAACCGGCGACGCCCTGCGGCTGGCGCGCATGCTGACGCTGCCCGCGCGCCGCTTCGGCGACGAGCTGTTCGCGGGCGAAGGCGCGAAGCTGCTGGTGGCCGGGAACGCCGCCCACAGTGACCTTTCGGTGGACAACGCCGGCAGCGCGGTGTTCGGCTGGCTGCTCGCGATGATCGGCCAGGACGAGGGTTTCCCGGTGCCCGAGGGCGGCGCGGGGGAGCTGGCCGCGGCCCTGGTCCGCAGGCTGGAATCGCGCGGTGGCCGTGTCCACTGTGGACGTCCGGTGCGGTCGGTGCTCGTGGGGGACGGGCGGGCGCTGGGGGTCCGGGACGCCGATGGCGAGGCGATCCGCGCGCGCAGGGCCGTGCTCGCCGACCTGCCGGCGCCGGTGCTGTACCGCGAGCTGGTGGGGGAGGAGTGGCTGCCCTCCCGGCTGGTCGCCGACCTCGGCCGGTTCGAGTGGGACAGCGCGACGGTGAAGGTGGACTGGGCGCTGTCCGGCCCGATCCCGTGGACGGCCGAAGCGGCCCGGGGAGCGGGCACGATCCACCTCGGAACGGACCTCGACGGGCTGTCGGCGTTCGGGAGCGAGCTGGCCCGCGGCCGCACGCCGCGCCGCCCGTTCCTGTTGCTCGGCCAGATGACCACGAGCGACCCCTCGCGCTCACCGGCGGGCACCGAAGCGGCGTGGGCGTACACGCACGTCCCGCGCGGCACGATGGAGAACCGGGCGGCACTGGAGCGGCGGATCAAGCGGATCGAGGAGACGGTGGAGGCCAACGCGCCGGGGTTCGCGGGGCTGATCAAGGCCCGGTACGCGCAGGGCCCGGCGGAGCTGGCGGGCCACAACCCGGGCCTGGTCGGAGGCGCGATCAACGCGGGCACGACGGCGATCCACCAGCAGCTGTTCTTCCGCCCGATCCCGGGAACGGGCCGCGCGGACACCCCGGTGGACAGGCTGTACCTGGCGGGAGCATCGGCCCACCCGGGCGGAGCGGTCCACGGCGGCCCGGGAGCCAACGCGGCCCGCGCGGCCCTGACCCGGGCGGGAGTCCTGGGCGGCGGCTACGCGGCGGTGATCCGGGCGGCGCACCGGGCGATCTACGGCTGAGGCCGCGACCGCACCACCGGCGCGGCGCGGTCGCCCCCGCCGGGGCGACCGCCCATCACGCGAGCCGACTGTCCCGGTAGGCGAGGCGACCAATTCGGTACGCGAGCCGACTCTTCTCGCACGCGAGCCGACCGCCCGGGGCCGTCCGGCTCGAGCGGGCCTGGCTAGGGGTTCGGGTGGCCGTGCCGGGCTCGGGCGTGCTTGCCCGTCGCCAGGTCCGCCAGCCTGGCCAGCGACTCGGTGTTGCGCGGCTTGGCCAGTAGCGCCTGGGCCGCCTCCGGGAGGACCTTGCCCGGGCCGCGGATGATGTGCTCGGTCATCCGGACCAGCGTCTGCCCGTCGCCGTGGGGGACCAGCGTCAAGCCCACCGCCGCCGCGCCCAGGGGCCAGCCGCGGGCCTCCAGCGACAGGGACAGGCCCGGCTCGACCGCGCGGACCACCGTCACGTCCTGGATGTGCAGCGGCCAGGGGCCCACGCTGTGGTGGATCCGGGAGCCCACGGCGGGCCAGTCCTCGTCGACGTCGCGGATGTGCGAGCTGCCGACCACCCAGCCGGCGTAGAGCCAGCCGTCGGCGAGGACGGCGAACACGGCGTCGGGCGGTACGTCGATCACGCGGCTGACCTCGGGCACGGCTTCCTCCTGCTTCGGGTGACGAATCAGGCATACCCATTCGCGGACGGGGTATGCCTCGCCACGATCGAGCGGAGGTGGCGATGGCAGCCAAGCGAGGGAAAGAACCCGAAGGACCCGGAGAGCTGTCGAAGCGGTCGTGGGGCGCGGTGCTCAAACGGACGTTCAAGCAGTTCAACCGGGACAACCTCACCGACTGGGCGGCGGCGCTCACCTATTACGGCGTGCTGTCGCTGTTCCCGGGCATCATCGTGCTCACCGCGATTCTCGGCCTGCTCGGCCCGGACAAGATCCAGACGGTGATCGACAACGTCAACCAGGTCGTGCCGGGCCAGGGCAAGGACATCCTCGTCGGCGCGATCAGGGAGCTGACGGGCTCCCGCAGCCTGGCCGGCCCGCTGGCGATCCTGGGCCTGCTGGGCGCGCTGTGGTCGGCGTCGGGCTACATCGGCGCGTTCATGCGGGCGTCGAACGCGATCTACGGCATGCCGGAGGGGCGGCCGGTGTGGAAGACGATCCCGCTGCGGATCGTGCTGACGGTCGGGATCGTGGTGCTGCTGGCGGCGTGCGCGCTGGGCGTGGTGGCGACGGGGTCGGTGGCCCGCCGGATCGGCGACCTCATCGGCCTCGGCTCGACGGGCGTGCTGGTGTGGGAGATCGCGAAGTGGCCGGTGATCGCGCTGCTCGTGAGCCTGGCGTTCGCGTTGCTGTACTGGGTGGGCCCGAACGTGCGGCTGCCGAGTTTCAAGTGGCTGACGCCGGGTGGGCTGCTGGCCGTGGTGCTGTGGGTGCTGGCGTCGGCGGGGTTCGCGCTGTATGTCGCGAACTTCGGTTCCTACAACAAGACCTACGGTTCGCTGGCCGGGGTGATCGTGTTCCTTGTATGGTTGTGGATCTCCAACCTCGCGGTCCTGCTGGGGGCCGAGCTGGACGCGGAGCTCGCGCGCGGCCGCACGATCGAGGCGGGGCGCGTGGACGACCAGGAAGAGCCGTTCCTGCCGCCGCGGGACACGAAGGCGATGGACGACGACGAAGCCGCGGCGGTGGCGGAGTCGGAACGGAAGTGAGCGGATGGCCTGCCGGATCACGGAACTGGTGCTGGACTGCCGGGATCCCGGCCGGCTGGCGGAGTTCTGGTGCGCGGTCCTCGGCTACGAGGTGATCGGCCACGAGCCGGACGGCCTGGCCCTGGGCCCGGCGGGCGCCCGCTTCGGCGAAGGGCCGGTGACGCTGATCCTGGCCCAGACGGACAACCCACGCCGGGGCAAGCTCCCGCTGCACCTCGACGTGAGCCCGGCGGGCACGGACCAGGAGACGGAGCTGGCCCGCCTGACGGCGCTGGGCGCGCGGCCGGCGGACGTGGGCCAGACGGGCGAGGAGTCGTGGGTGGTCCTGCAGGATCCGGAGGGCAACGAGTTCTGCCTGCTGCGCAAGGACGTGGACGAAGCCTGAGGCGGGCTCGCCGAGAAGCACCCCAATGTGGCGTTGGTTGCGTCAGACGCACCGAATGCCACATTGGGTGCGTGGGATGCACCGAACGCCACATTGGGGGCGTTCGGCCGCTCCCGAACTCTGGGCCGCATCCTGGAGCCGCGGCCGCCCTCACCTTTCCGGCTTGCTCACCGTTCCCCGGCCGCGCAGCGACGCCACCGCACCCGGTCCCCGGTCCGGTCGGCGTGCCAAACCGGCGCCGCCTCGGGCTCCCACGTCGGCACCAGCCGGCCCGTCACCACGCGGCCGCGCGCGACCCGGCCGAACAACTCCACCCCGTCGCGCCGCCGGGCCGCCGGGATCCACGCCGGGTACCGCGTGCCCGGCAGCTTCCGCTCCACCCACTCCCGCGCCGAGCCCTCGCTCCCGTGCTCGGACTCCACGATGCTCGACACCGGCCCGTCGCCACCCACGGTGAGGGCGATCGACGCGCGCCAGCGGACAGCGGAGGATGTCATCTCCTCCAGGTTCCCCGACGAGCTCGGTCCCCGGCCAGTACACGTTCGGATGGATCCCACCGTGCCTCCCACTCCACACCGTCACGACGCGTTCAGCAGCCGCGCGCACGCCCGCTCCAGCACCGCCCGCGCGTCGTCGCCGTCCAACCGTGCGGCTCGCTTCAACGTCGGCGCGATCGTCTTCTCCGCGCGGTACGCCGCCACCAGCCGGGGGTCCACATAGGACGATCGGCAGACCGCGGGTGTGTTGCCCAGCGCCGTCGCGACCTCCTTCATCACCTTCGCCTCCGCGCGCTTGCGGGCCGTCTCGGACGTCGGGGGGTCCGCCGCCGCGAACGCGGCCGCCGCCAGGACCGTCGCGTTCCACGTCCGCATGTCCTTCGCCGTGCAGTCCTCGCCCGCCAGCTCCTTGAACCGCTCGTTGACGTCGGCCGCGTGCACCTCGTGCCACGTGCCGCCCTCGCGGTAGACCAGCAGCCGGTCGCTGCCGGAGCGGCTGCGCAGCAGCGACTTCACCACCGCCGCCAGCTCCGCGTCGCAGATGGCCACCTCGCGGTCCAGCCCGCCCTTGGCGACGTAGCAGAACCGGCACTCGTCGCCGCGGACGGCCGCGTGGGAACGCAGCAGCGTCGCGACGCCGTGGGTGCCGTTCTCCTCCGCGTACTCCTCGCCGCCGGTGCGGAAGATGCCCCGGTCGAGCATGCGCAACGCGGCCGCCAGGACCCGCTTGCGGGTCAAGCCACGGCCCGCCAGGTCCGCGGCGACCGACTCGCGCCACGCCGGCAGCCGCCGGGCCAGCTGCAGCACCCGGTCGTGCTTCTCCTCGTCGCGGTCCCGGCGCCACTGCTCGTGGTAGAGGTACTGGCGCCGCCCGGCGTCGTCGGTGCCCACCGCCTGGACGTGCCCGTTCGGGTACGGGCAGATCCACACGTTCCGCCAGGCCGGCGGGATGACGAGGGCCTTGATCCGGGCCAGCAGCTCGGCGTCGGTCACCGGGGAGCCGTCGGGCATGGCGTAGGAGAACCCGCGGCCGCGGCGGATCCGTCTGATGCCCGGGCCGCGCAGGTCACTGCGCCGGAGTCTGGTGCGTCCCACCGCCGCGAAATACCCGCCCGGCGTACCGGGAAACCATGATTGCCACCTCCGGTGGCGGGTAGCCGACGGGCAGAAGCACCGGAAGGAGCACGGATGACCACCGCAACCGAAGCAGTCACCGAGAAGGTGAAGCAGCTCCAGCGCGGCTACGCGGGCGAGGCAGACCGGCCGCTGGGCGGGTACGTCGCCGCGATGGGCGCCTACAGCGCGCTGGTGGGCGGGCTGACGCTGCTCGGCCGGGCCGTCGGCGCCCGGCTGCCGCGGCGGATCGGCGCCGGCGACACGGTCCTGCTGGGCGCGGCGACGTTCAAGGCCAGCCGGCTGCTGGCCAAGGACGCGGTCACCAGCCCGCTGCGGGCCCCGTTCACGCGGTACGAAGAGCCGGCCGGCGAGGACGAGCTGAACGAGTCCGTCCCCGCCAAGGGACACGTCCAGCACGCGGTGGGCGAGCTCGTGTCGTGCCCGTTCTGCCTCAACGTCTGGGTCGGCACCGGGCTGACCGCCGGCCTGGTGATGGCCCCGCGCGCGACCCGCCTGGCGGCCACGGTGCTGACCGCCGTCGGCGTGGCCGACGCCCTGCACCTGCTCTACGACGCCGGCAAGAAGCTCGCGTCCGGTTAGTAGCCGGACGAGCCGGCGGAGAACGTCCCCCGCCGGCTCATTCCGGGCCGCGGCGCAGCGGGCGGACCGCCGGGCCCTGCACCACGTCGCCGTCGACGCCGAAGCGCGAACCGTGGCAGGGGCAGTCCCAGGTCTTCTCGGCGTCGTTGAACGAAACCAGGCACCCGAGGTGCGTGCAGTGCGCGCCGACCGTGTGCAGCTTCCCGGCTTCGTCGCGGTGGGCGGCGACCAGCTCGCCGCCGACGCGGACGACCTCGGCTTCGCCGGGCTGGAGGTCGTCGAGCTTCTCCGAGCGCCACAGCGCCGCCACGTGGTCGCCGACGAGGTACTTCGCGACGGTCAGGTTGTCCTGGGCCACCTCGAGCACCGAGCGGGCGTCGAAGCGGTTGGGGTCGAACAGGTCTGCGGCCGCGTGCGGCTCGCCGAGGATCCTCGCCGCCAGCACGTGGCCCGCGGCCGTGCCGCCGGTCATGCCCCACTGGCCGAACCCGGTGGCCACCCACAGGGTCTTCGTGCCCGGCAGGTAGCGGCCGACGTACGGCATCAGGTCGGGGGTGGACATGTCGTGGGCGGACCAGCGGTGGGTGACGCGGCGCAGCCCCGCGTGCGCGTCCGCCCACTCCGCGAGCCGCCGGTAGCGGCGTTCGACGTTGACGTGCGCGCCCACGCGGTAGTGCTCGCCGCCGGCGATCACCATCGGCGTCCCCTGCTCGGTGTACCCGCGCACGGAGTGGTGCGTGTCGGCGTCGAGGAACATGCCTTCCGGCGCGGCGTTCCCGGCGGCCGGGCCCGCGACGACGAGGTCGCGCACCGGGTCGAGCCGGGCGAAGTACAGGCCGCGGTCGAGCACCGGGTAGTGCGTCGCGACGACGACTTCGCCCGCGACGACGTCGCCGCGCGAAGTGCGGACGGTCTGCCCGTTGAGCGCGGTCGCCCGGGCGTGTTCGACGATGGTGCCGCCCGCCCGCTCGGTTTCGGCGGCCAGGCCGAGCAGCCACCGGCGCGGGTGGAAGTGGGCCTGGCCGGTGGTCCGGACGGCGCCGAGCGCGGGGACGTCGAGCGCGACGTCCTCGGTGAACGACGCCGGCAGGCCCGCCGCGGCGGCCGCGTCCGCTTCCTGCTTGAGGGAGTCCACGGTGCTTTCCCGCGTCGTGTAGACGTAGCTGTCCGCGCGGGTGAAGCCGCAGTCGATGCCGAGCTCGGCCGCGGTGGCGGCAATCCACTCGCACGCCGCCGTCTGCGTGCCGGCGTAGGCTTTCGCGGCGCCGGCGCCGTGGCGGGACGTCAGGTCCGCGTACTTCGCCCCGTGCTGGGCGCTGACCTTCGCGGTGGTGTGGCCGGACACCCCGGCCGCGACCCGCTCGGCCTCCAGCACGACCACCGACCGGCCGGCCCGTGCGAGCAGCAGCGCGGTCGTGAGCCCGGCGATCCCCGCGCCGAGCACGGCGACGTCGGCGGACTCCGGCACCGGCACGCCGGTGCGATCCGGGGAAGGGGCGGTGTCGACCCACAGCGAAAGCGGTTCGGGCAGGGCTGTCATGCCTGCGGATGCCCGCTGACGGCCTCGGCAAACCGGCCATCCGGCCCCGTTTGACCCGCTCGAAAGCGGGGGTAGCCCCTGCGCATGAGTACCGACATCTTCGTGATCGGCCTGGACGAGGAGAACCGGCGCGTTCTGGAACGCCTGCCCTGGGCCGGGAACCACCGGTTCCACGGCCTGCTGACCCCCGAAGAGCTGCAGCACGGCGACATCGACTTCGAAGCGCTCCTGAAGACGGCGCAGCACGAACTGGACGCGTTCGACGGCGAGGTCGGCGCGATCGTCAGCTACTGGGACTTCCCGGCCGCTTCGCTGGTGCCCATCCTGTGCGCCCGCCACGGCCTGCCCAGCGTGCCGCTGGAGGCGGTGCTGAAGTGCGAGCACAAGTACTGGAGCCGGCTGGAGCAGAGAAAGGTGATCGACGAGCTGCCGAACTTCGGCATCGTCGACCTCGACGACGAGCACCCGGCCCCGCCGGAGGGTGTCGGCTACCCGATGTGGCTCAAGCCGGTGAAGTCCTTCTCCTCCGAACTCGCCTTCAAGGCGGAGAACGACGCCGAGTTCGCCGACGCCGTCGCCGAGATCCGGGCCGGCGTGGGCCGCGTGGGGGAGCCGTTCGGCTCCGTGCTCGACCAGGTCGACCTCCCGCCGGAGATCGCCCGGGTCGGCGGTGCCGCCTGCCTGGCCGAAGAGGCGCTGCACGGCGTCCAGGCGGCCGTCGAAGGCTACGTTTACCAGGGCGAGGTCACCGTTTACGGCGCCCTGGACTCGATCAACTACCCCGGCAGCTCGTCGTTCCTCCGCCACCAGTACCCGTCGCAGCTGGGGGAGGAGGCGGTCCAGCGGATGCGGGACGTCGCCGAGCGGGTGATGAAGCAGATCGGCTTCGACAACGCCACGTTCAGCATCGAGTTCTTCTGCGACCCCGAGTCGGGCCAGGTGTGCCTGCTGGAGATCAACCCGCGGCACTCGCAGTCGCACGCCGAGCTGTTCGAGTTCGTCGACGGCGTCGCCAACCACGAGATCATGGTCCGCCTCGGCCTGGGCCAGGACCCCGCCCGCCGGGCCACGAAGGGCACCTACCAGATCGCCGGCAAGTGGTACCTGCGCCGATTCGAGGACGGCGTGGTGACGCGCGTGCCGACGCCCGAGGAGATCACGACGGTGCAGAACCGCATCGACGGGACCCAGATCGAGATCGTGCCGGAGGCCGGGCAGCGGCTGTCGGACCTGCCGGAACAGGACAGCTACAGCTTCGAGCTGGCGCACCTGTTCGTCGCCGGGCACACCGAGCACGAGATGGTGCGGAAGTACCAGGCCTGCGTGGACGCGCTGCCGTTCGAGTTCGACCCGGCATAGGCCTGCTCAGTAATAGCCCTTCGTGCCGTCGAGCAGCTCCCGGACGATGTCGGCGTGCCCCGCGTGCCGCCCCGTCTCCTCGATGAGGTGGATCAGCATCCAGCGGAGGTTGGCACCCCCGGCGCGGAAGCCGGCGTGGCGGCCGACATCGTCCAGGGAGGCCGCGGCGACGATGGCGTTGCTGCGGGCGCACTGGGCCTCGTACTCGGCGAGGAGCTCGGCGAGCGGGCGGCCGTCGGTGCGCCAGTCGGCATCCTCGGCGGACTCGTCGAACGCCGGATTCGGCTTCTCGTCGCCGCCGAGGAACAACACCTCCAGCCAGGTGTGCTCGGTCCAGCGCATGTGCGTGACGAGACCGGCCATCGTCATGGCGGGTGAGGTCGGGACGACCGACCGGTGGGCGTCGTCCTCGCTCAGCCCCGCGCACTTCCAGCGGAGGATCTGCCGTTGCAGGTCCAGCCAGCCGATGAGCGCGGTGCGTTCGTCCGCCTGCAGCGGGGGACGTGTCAGTTCCGGGGCCATGCCGGCGCACGCTACCCCGGGGCGGCTTGGAGCGGCACCTGGTTTTGGGACCGGCGCACGGCCGCGAAAAGGCGGGGGCGCGCCCGGACTGTCCGAACGCGACCCCCGCCGCGGGGGTGATCAGCCCGACTGCGGGTCGCTGTCGTCGTGTTCGTTGCCGCCCGACGTGCCCTGCTCGCCGCGGAGCGTCTCGCGCTGCGCCTCCGGCGTGTCACCGTGCGGGTCGTCGCCGCGCGCGCCTTCAGCGGGCTCCGTGGGGTGCTGCGTGCGTTCCTCGGACGTCATCCGGATCCCTCCTTCACGTGGTCCTTTCCGGACCGGATACCCGGCTGCCCGCGGCTCAACCACCGGCGTTTGCCGCGATGATCGCCGGGTAGCCGGGAGCGACGCGGTTGTCCCACCGGCGATCGCGCCGGGACCGCGGTGAGGTGAAGGAGACCCTGATGACCACATCGGCGGAACCCGTCCGCCCGGGCCTCTTGGCCGCCCGGTCCGTCGTCCACCATCCGGTGCCGCCCACGCCGCGGGTGCTGCGGTTGCCCGGCGTCTACCGCCCCCAGGAAGACACCGCCCTGCTCGCCTCGGCGATCACCGAACTGGCGGTCCCGGCCGGTGCGCGGGCGCTCGACCTGTGCACCGGCACCGGCGCGCAGGCGATCACCCTGGCCCGCCGCGGCGCGGCCACCGTGCTGGCGATGGACCTTTCGCGCCGGGCGCTGGCCTCGGCACGGCTCAACGCGCTGATCCGCAGGCTCACCGTGCGCCCGTGCCGGGGCGGCCTCGCCAGAGCGCTGCGCGAAGGCCCGTTCGACGTCGTCGTCGCGAACCCGCCGTACGTGCCGTCGCCGGTCCCGGCGGTCCGGTCCACCCGGGGCTGGGACGCGGGCCCGGACGGCCGCGCGCTGCTGGACCCGCTGTGCGCCGCCGCGGGCACGCTGCTGCGGCCGGGCGGGACGATGCTGCTCGTGCAGTCCGCGCTGTCCGATGTGGACAAATCGCGGGAAATGCTGGCCGCGAACGGGTTGCGAGCCTCGGTGGCCCGGCGGGCGTGGATCCCGTTCGGTCCGGTCCTTTCCGGACGGACGGAGTTCCTCGAGGCGGCCGGGCTGATCGAGCCCGGTCAGCGCGTGGAAGAGCTGGTGGTGCTCCGTGCCGACCGGTGAGCGCGCGCCCCGCCGGGTGACCGTCGTCCCGGGCGGCCCGGTGCTGGTGGAGGGACCGGTCGAGCTGTGCACGCCGGACGGCGAGCTGGTGCGGTCCGACCGGTTCCTGGTCGCGGTGTGCGCGTGCCGGCGCAGCAAGCGGTTCCCGTTCTGCGACACCAGCCACCGCAAACGCGTCCGCACGCAGGACAGCTGAGCCGCCGGCGACGGGTGCTCACGACCGCAGCGAGGACTCCCCGGCCCGCCAGCGGCCGAGCACCTGCTCGCCGAAGCGGCCCTCGAGGAACTCGGTGGCCTGGATGCCGAACACGACGTCGGCGGCCAGCTCGGGCTCCTGCTCCAGCAGGTCGCCGAGCACGTCGTGGCGCATGACCTGCTCGTGGACCGCGTCCGCTTCGATGTGCTCGGTGTAGAAGAGCAGGCACGCCTCCGGCGCGTCGAGGCGCCGCAGGGCCTGGTCCATCCGCTGCGCGGACGGCGCCGTGGTGATCTCCGCCGCCGCGAAGTGCCCGCACAGCGCGCCCCGCAGCGACCGGTGCAGGCCGAACAGGGACATCATGTTGACCACCGCCAGCATCGTGCCGGGAACCTGGTCGATCAGTTCGAGGTAGCCGTCGGGCAGGCCGGCCGCGCGCAGCAGGTCGGCGTAGAGGCGCGCGTGCACCCGTTCCGCGTGGCCGCCGCCGAACTCGTCGAACTCGACCGCGACCAGCGCGGCCTTGGCCCGGCCCCGCAGCCGCGGGATGACCCACGCGTGCGGGTCGGCCTCCTTGTGGTGGTAGATCGAGCGGTGCGTGAAGTACTCCCGCAACTGCGGCCAGTCGCCGTGGTCGCGCAGGAAGTGGGAGATCCCTTCGGCGTCGATCGGCTCGACCAGCAGGGCGTCGAGCTCGGCCGTGACATCCTCGCCGCCGGCCACGTTGTCGCGGAGCGCGGCCAGGAACCGCGTCTCCAGCGCGCCGCGCAGGCGCAGCAGCTCCGGGTCCCACTCCCAGTCGGGCGAGACGCCCGGCAGGCCCTGGTAGTGCAGCTCGTAGCACAGGTGCAGGGCCAGCTGGAGGTCGTCGCCGAGCGGGTCGGTGTCCGCGACGACGTCGAAGTCCAGGTCGGCCCGCGGCCGGGCACGCAGGAGGGTCCCCAGGACGGACTCGGAGAGCGGGCCCCGGGCGGCAGGCAGGGTGACCGCGGCCGGGGTGGTGGAAGTCGTCATGCCACCGGCTACCCGGTGCGCAGCGTTCCATGCCCGGTGGGCACGGTCGCCGCGGTGAGCCACCGCACCGCGGCCGCCGTCCCGCCGTCGGCGGCCGCGCGCTGCTGCGCGGCGCCGGTGCCCTCGGCCCGCACCGCGTCGACGAGCTTCCGGACCTCGGCCAGGTCGCCGCTTTCTTCCAGCGGCGCCCGGACGTGCGTCAGCAGCTCCTCGACCAGGGCCCACGCGGGCCGCCGCGTCTGTTCGGCGGCGTCCACCAGCTGCCCGTCGAGGCCGTGGCGCGCCGCGGCCCACACGGCCGCCGCCGCGACCTGCGGGGACAGCGGCCCGGCTTCCCGGCCCGCGGCGAGGTCGTCCAGCGCCCGCCACACCAGTGCCCGGCTCAGCAGGGCCTGCAGCACGGCGTGGTCGACGGTCAGCGCGGTGTCGGCGACCCGGAACTCGACGGTCGGGAACCGGCCGGACGGGCGGGCCAGCCAGAACGTCTGGTCCGGGTCGACGAGCGCGCCGCACTCGACCAGCGTCTCGACGGCCCGGCGGTACTCGGCGTGTCCCCGCAGGTGCGGCGCGACACCGGACCCCGGGAAACGGGACTGCAGGACCATCCGCCAGCTGGCGTACCCGGTGTCGCGCCCGTGGTCGGACGGCGAATTGACCGACAGGGCGAGCAGCGTGGGCAGCCACCGGCCGAGGTGGTTGACGACGGCGACCGCGGTGTCGGGATCGGGCACCCCGACGTGGACGTGGCACCCGCAGGCTTCGTAGTCGGCGACGACCGCGCCGTAGACGGCGTCGATTTCGGCGTACCGGCCGGTGCTCGCCGGCGGCGGCGCGGCCGGCGCCGGCCCGATCGGCGTGCCGGTCGCCAGGAGCGCGCAGTCCTCGGCCGCGGCGGCCCCCGCCAGCACGCGGCGCGCGGCGGTCAGCTGGTGGCGGAGCTCGTCCGCGCCGGCGCAGACGCCGCTGGCCGCCTCGAGCTGCGTGAGCCGCAGTTCCCGGTGCACCCGCACGCCGTCGGGCAGCGGGCCGTGGTGGCGGTGGCGGGCCAGCACCGGTTCCGCGCACGGCGACGCGTGCCCGGTGCGGGGATTCACGAGGAGGAACTCCTCTTCGACACCCATCGTGGGCGGGCCGTCGGACATGGGCGGGCTCCTTCCGGAGGGCGTCCGCCGGGGTTACCCGTTCCCGCCGCGGAAATGCGCCCGGACGCGGGGCTTGTTTCGCCGTGCGCGCGCCGCGGGTACCTCGCACCCATGACGACTCACGAGCGGCTGCGGGTCGCCGGGGTGGAGACCCCGCCCGCGCACCGGCTGCCTTCGCCCCGCGCCCCGTCCGACGGCGACCTGGGAAGCCGCATCCGCTGGAAGAGCCCCGACGCGGTCGTCGTGGAGGTCACCGGCGAAGTCGACCTGTGCACGGTGGCCGGGCTGGCGGCCGTCCTGGACGAACACCTCCGGGCCCGCCCCGGTGTCCTGCGGGTGGACCTGGGGCAGGTCCGGTTCCTCGGCGCCGCGGGCATCCGGGTGCTGCTGCGCGCCCACCGGCACGCCGAAGCCGCGGGCGTCCACCTGGTCGTCGACCCGGGCCGGTCGCGCGCGGCGGTGCGGGCGCTCGAACTGCTGGACCGCCTCCCGGGTTAGCCGCCGGCGAGCAGGTCGACCACGTCTTCGGCGCGGTTCCGCTCGGCGAACCGCCGCCGTTGCCGGTCCGCGCCCCCGCCCTCGGCGGCCAGCCGGGCCGTTCCCTCCCGCGCGAAGTCCAGGTCGCCGGCCGCTTCGAGGGCGGGAGCCGTCAGCTCGACCAAGTCCTCCAGCACCGCCTTCGCCGGCTCCAGGTCCCCGCTCTTCGGGTGCGGGCAGCAGCCGGTGACCCCTTCGCGCGACGCCCGCCAGAGCTGGGCGCGCAGCACCTCGTTCGACAGCTGCGGTGCGGGCTCGCCGTCGGCCAGCGCCATGGCGACCAGGCCGCGGGCCAGGACACCCAGCAGCACGGCGTCCTCCGGCGCCGCGGCGACGTCGGCGATGCGGAACTCCAGCGTGGGCTGCTTGTCCGAGAGGCGGACGTCCCAGTAGATCATCCCGCGGTCGAGGATCGAGCCCGCGCGCAGCCAGCCGTCGACGATGCTTTCGTACTCGTCCAGCGACGCGAACCGCGGCGGTGGTCCCGCGGACGGCCACCGGCTCCACTGCTGGTACCGCCAGCTGCAGTAGCCGGTGTCGTAGCCGTCGGAGATCGCCGAGTTCGCCGTCACCGTGAGCAGGGCGGGCAGCCACGGCCGGACCCGGTTCAGCACCTGCACCCCGGTTTCCTTGTCCGGGATCGCCACGTGCACGTGGCAGCCGCAGGTGAGCGACGTCCGCGCGGTGGCGCCGAAGTGCTCGGCCATCCGCTCGTAGCGCGGGTTCGGCGTGATGACGGGCGGGTCCGCTTCGAACAGCAGCGGGGAGCCCGCGGGCAGCACGCGGTAGCCGCGGCGCCGGGCGGCCCCGGCGAGGTCGTCGCGCAGCGCGCGCAGCTGGCGCAGGGCTTCGGTGTGGGTTCGGCAGACGTCGGTGGCGGCTTCGGCTTGGGACCGCGTCAGCTCGTGCTGCAGCTCGCCCTGGTCGTCGCCGGCGGCTTCGGCGGCGTCGACCACGTCGTCGCCGGCGTGGGACAGGTGGCCACGGCGGTCGACGACGAAGAACTCCTCTTCGATGCCGAACGTCAGCGGTTGGTTCACCGGTGTGCTCCTGGAGGTCGGGGGACCGGCTGGGTACCCGGGCACCGGTTCGGGCAAACGGCGTTTTCCGGGCCGGTGAGCGGGTATTCGCCCGGTCATGTCAACCGACGCGATCGTGCTGCTCAAGAACGACCACAAGACCGTGGAGAAGCTCTTCAAGCAATTCGAAAAGGCGGGGGAGGACGCGTACGACGAGAAGCGCCGGATCGCGGACTCGATCATCGAAGAGCTGACCGTCCACGCCTACATCGAGGAGGAGATCTTCTACCCGGCGGCGCGGGAAGCCGTGCCGGAGACGAAGGACCACGTGCTGGAAAGCGTGGAGGAGCACCACGTCGTGGTGTGGATGCTCTCGGAGCTGCTCGGCATGGACCCGAAGGACGAGACGTTCGACGCGAAGGTCACGGTGCTCACCGAGAACGTCCGCCACCACGTCGAAGAGGAAGAGGACGAGTGGTTCCCCGAGGTCCGCTCGGCGATGGGCCGCAAGCAGCTGCAGGAACTGGGGCAGCGGATGATCGACGCCCGGTCCGACGCCCCCAAGAACCCGCTGGACCTCAAGAGCGCCACGGCCTGAAGGGCGGCGCCCGGCGGGTCGCGCACCCGCCGGGCGCCTTCGTCACTGCTTCGCGACGACCCGGATGGACTCCAGCTCCGAGTCGGCCGGGTCGGGCAGCTGCATGCCGGCGCCGAGCCCGCTGCGCAGGTAGTCGAGCATCGGCCGGGTGATCACCTCGCCGGGCAGCACCCCGGGCGCCCCGGGCGGGTACGGCGTGATCATCTCGGCGGCGACCCGGCCGGCCGCCTCCGCCGCGGGCACCTGCTCGGCCGGGCCGAAGAAGGCGTCACGCGGCAGCATCGCCGTCTCCAGTTCCATCTCGCGGGGCGACGGCAGGTCGACCTTCGGCGGCTTCTCGAACGAGGGCGCCACCTTCACCAGCGCGTCCAGGGCGTTGATCAGCGTGCCGGCGGTCTTCTCGTCGTCGGAGTGGTTGAACTGGGCCACGATCCGCCGGTGGTCGGCCAGGCCGACGGTGACGCGCTGGTGCTCGCGCAGCCAGTCCGCCGCCTGGTAGCCGCTGATGCCCAGCGTTTCGAGGTCGAGCACGATCTTCAGCGGGTCGAGCGAATCGGCGAGGTCCGGGCCGAGGAACTCGTCGTGCTGCACGGACAAGCCGAGCTCGGCCAGCCGGCCGCGCACCGACTCCACCAGCGTCAGCGCGCCGTCCAGCAGATCCTTGCCGTGTTCGGCCATCTGCCGCCGCCAGCCGTCGAGGGCCGCGTAGACCAGGGAGCTCGGGCTGGTCGTGCCGAGCAGGTCCTCCCGCGCCTTCAGCACGTCCGGGTCGACGCGGTCGCCCTGCAAGTGGAAGACCGAGCTCTGCTCGACCGCGGCCCCCATCTTGTGCACGCTCGTGACGCACACGTCGGCGCCGGCGTCCATCCCCCACGGCGGCAGGCCGTCGTGGAACGGCAGGTGCGCGCCCCACGCCTCGTCCACGATCAGCGGGAGCCCGCGTTCGTGGCACCACTCGGCGATCGCCCCGAGGTTGCCGCACGTGCCGTAGTCGGTCGGGGTCACCACGAGCGCCCCCTTGACTTCGGGATCGCGCTCGTAGGCCTCCGCGAACTCCCGCACCCCCGGCGGGTGGCTGAGGTGCCGCCGGGCGTCCCAGTGCGGGTGCACCCACACCGGCCGGACGCCGCTGACGATCAGGCCCGAGATCACCGACTTGTGGACGTGCCGCGGCACCAGGAGCTTTTCGTGCGGGCCGGCGACGGCGAGCATCGCGCTCTTGACCGAAAGCGAGCTGCCGCACGTCGAGAAGAAGGTGTGTTCGGCCCCGACCGCGTCCGCCATCAGCGCCTGCGCCTCGGCGAGCACACCGCGGCGCATCAGCCGGTCGTCGAGGCCGTTGAGCGCGATGACGTCGGACTTGAACACGTCGGCGCCCACGACGTCCAGCACCCGCGGGTCGATGCCGCGCCCCTGCTTGTGGCCGGGCGCGTTGAACGGGACGTAGCCGGCGCTGTGGTAGTCGCGCAGCGCTTCGAGCACCGGTGCCTTGCTGTGGTCCATTCCGCCGGAGTAGCCCCGCGCGGCCCGCGCGAAACACCACGGTGGCATGACCGTGGGGGGTTGGGGTATTCCGGACGGCATGGAGTGGCACGAGGAGCTGCACGAGCGGGCCGACGAGCGCATCGAGCACCTGGACGAGCGGCTGTGGGCCGTCGCCACCGCGCTGCACGAGCGTCCGGAACTGTCCTATGAGGAACACGAAGCCGCCGAGCGGCTCACCGGCGAACTGGCCGCGGACGGCTTCGCGGTGGAAACCGGCGTCGCCGGGCTCCCCACGGCGTTCGTCGCACGCGCCGGCGAGGGGCGGCCGTGCGTCGCGCTGCTGCTGGAGTACGACGCCCTGCCCGGCCTCGGGCACGCGTGCGGGCACAACCTGATCGCCGCGGCCGGCCTGGGGGCCGCGTTGGCCGCCAAGGAGGTGCTGGGGGACACCCCGGGCTCGCTGCTCGCGGTGGGCACGCCGGCCGAGGAACGCGGCGGCGGCAAGGTCGCGCTGGCCGAGGCGGGCGTCTTCGACGACGTCGACGCGGCCCTGATGGTCCACCCCGGCGTCCACTCGTGGTCGTGGGCGCCGCTGACCGCGCAGGTCGAGCTCAAGGTGACCTTCCACGGCCGGGCCGCGCACCCGACCGGCGACCCGGAACACGGCATCGACGCCCTCGCCGCGCTGATCCAGGCGTTCGGCGCGGTGTCGGCCCTGCGCCAGCGGCTGCCCGCGGGCTCGCACGTCCAGGGCATCATCACCCACGGCGGCGAGGCGACGAACATCGTCCCCGACCGCGCCGAAGGCCGGTTCGGCCTGCGCGCGCTGACGACCGACGCGCTGGACCGCCTGGTCGAGGACGTGACAACGTGCGCGGAGGGCGCGGCGCTGGCGACCGGGGCGAAGGCCGACGTCGAACGCCTCGGGCGCGGGTACGCCCACTTCCGCGACAACCCGGTGCTCTCGGAGCGGTTCACCGAGCACCTGGCGGCGTGCGGCATCCACGCGACCCCGCCGGCGCCGGGGGTCTTCCTCGGGTCGTCGGACATCGGCGACGTCAGCGTCCGCGTCCCGGCGATCCACCCGTTCGTGGCGATCACCGCCGAGGAGATGTCGGACCACACGCCGGAGTTCGCGGCCGCGGCGGCGAGCCCGCGGGGCCGGGCGGCGATGCTGGCCTCGGCGGCGGCGCTGGCGCGCACGGTGATCGACCTGCGGACGCACCCGGCGCTGGTCAGCCGCGCGTGGGACTGCTTCCGGGACCTGGCGCGGAACGGGCGCTGACCGGGCGCCGCCGCAGCAGGCGCTCCACGTGGTTCATCGCCTCGCGGCCCTCCGGGATCGCCTGCATGAGCCAGTTGTGGAACATGCCGGGGTATTCGCGGTAGTCGAGCTCGACACCCGCGTCCCCGGCGCGTTCGGCGAAGCGGCGGGCGTCGGGCAGCAGGACGTCCCGGGTCCCGATGAACAGCGTGATCGGGGCCAGGCCGGCCAGGTCGGCGTGGATCGGGCTGACGAGCGGGTCGCGGGGATGGCTGCCCTCGGCGTACATCCGGCCGGCTTCGCGCAGCCCGGCGATGCCGAGCATCGGGTCGGTCTCGTCGAGCAGCTCCGAGACCGGGTCCTCGAGCAGGACGTCCAGCCACGGCGAGTACAGGACCAGCCGTTCGGGCTGCGGCCGGCCGTCCGCCCGGAGGTTCTGCGCGATCGCCAGCGCCAAGGCACCGCCCGCGGAGTCACCGGACACCACGACCCGCTCGGCGTCGATCTGGTCGTAGGCCGCCTGCACCATCGGGATGGTGGCGGTGTGGTCGTGATGCGGGACCAGCGGGTACACCGGCAGCGTCACCGCGCAGCCGAGCCGCGCGACCAGGTCCGCGGCGTAGCGCCAGTGGTGCTTTTCGACCTGCTCGACGTACCCGCCGCCGTGCAGGTGGAGCACGTGCAGGTCGGACGCCGGTCCAGAGCGCGGCCGGAACGTGTAGCAGGGGAAGCCGCGCACGTAGTGCTGTTCGACGTCGACCCGCCGCCGGACCTTCCGCGGCGGCCGGGCCATCGACGGCTTCTGGTGCCGCGCCAGCCGGTGGTGCAACGCCGAGGCGTCGTCGTAGAACCGTTTCTGGCCCGACGCCCGCAGCAACCCCATCCTGACCTTCGCCTGCACACTGACCACTGCACACTCCTTCCCGTCCGCACCCGGTTACCCGGGCGCGGACGGGCACTAACTACGCGACGGAGGTGTAGTGCGACGCGTCACCTTCGAGTGACTCACTCGGCCGCCCGTCGATGCCGACGGGGACGTCCCCGGCGACCGTGACGCGGTTGAGCCGCCGCGGCAGGCCGTCGTAGTTGTCGATCGCGTAGTGCTGGGTGATCCGGTTGTCGAACAGCACCAGCTGGTCCGGCTCCCACGCCACCCGCACGATGTTCTCCGGCCGCGTCACGTAGGACTGCAGCAGCCGCAGGAGGTCCCGCGACTCGTTCACCGACAGCCCTTCGATCCGCTGCGCGAACCCACCGATGAACAGGCCGCGCTCGCCGGTCACCGGGTGCACCCGCACCACCGGGTGCACGGTCCGGTACTTCCGCGAGACGAACTGCGCCCGGCGTTCCCGCTCCTGCTCGTCCACCGTCTCCGGCGGCTGGACGTAGTCGTAGTCGTTGGTGTGCACCGCCCGCAGCGTGTCGGCGAAGGCGCGCAACGGTTCCGGCAGGTCCCGGTAGGCCGCGGCGGCGTTCGCGATCAGCGTCTCCCCGCCGTAGGGCGGCACCACCAGGCTCCGCAGCGTGCTGGCCTTGGGCGGGTTGAGGACGAAGGTGACGTCGGTGTGCCAGTGGTTGGCGCGGCCCCGCTCGCTGTCGACGGGCAGGATCGTCGGCGCGCCCTCGACGGCCGGAACCGTCGGGTGGGCCTTGGTCAGCTCGCCGAAGTGCGCGGCGAACCGCTGCTGGCCCTCGTCGTCGAGGCGGACGTTCCGGAACACCAGCGCCTTGTGCTCGTGCAGGGCGTCGGTCAGGAACGCCACCTGGGACTCGTCGAGGTCGCCGGCCGGGTCGAAGCCGACGATCTCGGCGCCGATCCTCCCGGTCAGCTTGCGGATGTCGGTGCCGATGGTGGTCATGCGGGCTCCTTCACTCGGTTGCGGTTGACGGGCCGCGCGAGGCCGTAGTGCTCGCGCAGGGTGGTGCCGGAGTACTCGGTGCGGAACAGCCCGCGCCGCTGCAGTTCCGGGACGACGAGGTCGACGAAGTCGTCGAGCCCGCCGGGCAGGGTGGGCGGCATGACGTTGAAGCCGTCGGCGGCGCCGCCGCGGAACCACGCCTCCAGCTCGTCGGCGACCTGGACCGGGGTGCCGGCGAAGACGCGGTGCCCCCGCCCGCCCGCGAGCCGTTCCAGGAGCTGCCGGATGGTGAGGTCTTCACGCCGGGCCAGGCCGACGACCAGGTCGAACCGGCTCTGGCCGCCTTCGGTGAAGCTGCCGACCTCCGGCAGCGGGCCGTCCAGCGGGTAGCCGGTGACGTCGTGGTCGAGCATCTTGGACAGCTGCTGCAGGCCGTAGTCCGGGGTGATCAGCGCGTTCAGCTCGGCTTCGCGCTCGCGGGCTTCCGCTTCGGTGCGGCCGAGGATCGGCGAGATCCCGGGGAGGATCTTGATCTCGTCCGGCGTGCGGCCGTACTTCGCGAGCCGGCCCTTGACGTCGTCGTAGAACGCCTTGCCCTCGGCGAACGTCTGCTGCGCGGTGAACACGGCTTCGGCGTGTCGAGCGGCATATTCCTTGCCGGTCTCCGACGACCCGGCCTGCACGAGCAGTGGGTAGCCCTGCGGTGGGCGTTCGATGTTGAGCGGGCCGCGGACCTGGAAGTGCGGCCCGTCGTGGGCGATCGCGCGGATCCGGTCGGTGTCGGCGTAGACGCCGCTCGCCCGGTCGACGAGCGCGGCGTCGTCGTCCCAGCTGTCCCACAGCTTCTTGACGACCTCGATGAACTCCCCCGCCCGGTCGTACCGCGCGGCGTGCGCCGGGCGCTTGGCCAGGTTGAAGTTGCGGGCCTCGTCGATGCCCGCCGAGGTGACGATGTTCCAGCCCGCGCGGCCGCCGGAGAGGTGGTCGAGCGAGGCGAACTTGCGGGCCAGGTGGTAGGGCTCGTTGTAGGTCGTCGACGCCGTCGCGATCAGTCCGATGTGGACCGTTGACGCGGCGAGTGCGGACAGCAGCGTCAGCGGTTCGAAGTGGCTGTGCGAGTTGTGCTTGACGTTGCCCCACAACGCGACGCCGTCGGCGAGGAAGATCGAGTCGAGCTTCCCGCGCTCGGCGGTCCGCGCGATGTCGACGTAGTGCTGCAGCGTCCGGGCCCGGTGCGGGTCGGTCGAGGGGTGCCGCCACGCGGCTTCGTGGTGGCCGTTCGGCATCACGAACGCGTTGAGGTGCATCATGCCTTCTCCTTGGTGCGCCAAGTGGAAAACCGCCGTTCGAGGCCGACGAAGCCGGCGTTGACGACGACGCCGAGCACCGAGACCGCGATGATCCCGGCGTACATCTGCTGGATCTGGAAGTTCACCTGGCTCGTGTTGATCAGATAGCCGAGCCCGGCCTTGGCGCCGACCATCTCCGCGGCCACCAGCACCAGGATCGAGTAGGACGCCGCCATCCGGATGCCGGTGAACACCGTCGGCACCGCCGAGGGCAGGATCACCTTCCGGAACAGCCGCGGGCTCGACAGGCCCAGCGAGCGGGCCGCCTTGACCAGCAGCGGGTCGACGGTGTTGACCCCGGCGATCGTGTTGAGCAGCACCGGCCACACGCAGGCGTACACCACGAGGCTGACCTTCGACAGCTCGCCGATGCCCAGCAGCAGGGTGAACACCGGCAGCAGGGCCAGCGCGGCGGTGTTGCGGGCCAGTTCCAGCAGGGGCTGCAGGAACCGCGCCACGGGCCGGTACCAGCCGATCAGGAGGCCGAGCGGCACGGCGACCGCGACGGCCACCGCGAACCCCGCGGCGGACCGGCCGACGCTGGCCAGCAGGTGGTCGGCGAGCTCGCCGTCGAGGACGAGCTCCCACAGGGCCTGCAGGTCTTCGGACAGCGGGGGCAGGAACGTCCGCGTGCTCTCGTCGAGGACGAACCGGGGGCCCAGCTCCCAGAGCAGCACGAACAGCACGACCGCGGCCGAGGCGTGCACCGCACGGGTGAGCTTCTTCGTGAACCGGCGCGGTTTCGGCGGTGGATCCTCGGGTCTGGTGTGGACAGCCGGGGCTTCGAGGGTGGTGGTCATCGGGCCGCGCTCCGTTCGTGTTCGGCCGCCTTGCGGACCTCGTCGTGCAGCAGTTCCCAGAGCCGGTGGCGCTGCCGCCCGAACTCCGGCCCGGACCGGACGTCGCCGGTGCGGTCGCCGAGGTCGACGTCCACCACGGCCTTGAGCCGGCCGGGCCGTGACGTCAGCACCGCGACCTGCTGGCCCAGGTAGACGGCTTCGTCGATGCCGTGGGTGATGAAGACGATCGTCTTGCCGGTGCGGCGCCAGATCCGCAGGAGTTCTTCCTGCAGCTGCTCGCGGGTCTGGGCGTCGAGCGCGGCGAACGGCTCGTCCATCAGCAGCACGGCCGGGTCGGAGGCGAGGCTGCGGGCGATCGCTACCCGCTGCTTCATCCCGCCCGACAGTTCGTGCGGGTAGCGGTCCTCGAAGCCGGACAGCCCGACCAGGGCGAGGTATTCGCGCGCCCGTTCCGCCCGCTGCCGCTTGCCGAGCGGCCCGCCTTCGAGGCCGAACTCGACGTTGGCGCGGGCGGTGCGCCACGGGAACAGCGCGTACTGCTGGAAGACGACCCCGCGGTCGAGTCCCGGGCCCCGCACCGGCTCGCCGTCGATGAGCACCTCACCGGACGTCGGGGTGGCGAGCCCGGCCAGCAGGTCGAGCAACGTCGACTTGCCCGAGCCGCTGGGGCCGACCAGCGACAGGAAGGTGCCGTCGGCGATGTCGAGGGAGACGTCGTCGAGCGCGGTGAGCTCGCCAAAGGTCTTGGTCACCGAGCGGATGCTGATCACTTGGTCACCGCCGGCGCGCCGTCGCGGTAGGGGTTGAACTCGTTGGTGTAGAGCTTCGCGGCGTCGATCTTGTCGTGCTTGAGGTAGCCCTCCTGCTTGAGCCACGGCTCCCAGCGGGTGTAGTCGGCGTCGGAGATGAGGCCGCCGCGGGTGATGCCGACGCTCTTCCAGTACTTCAGCGTGTCGGTGCTTTCGTTGCGGCCGCGGGCCTTGATGATCTTCGTGAAGCGGGCGATCACCTCGTCGCGGGGAGTCGTGCGTTCCCACTCGATCGCCCGAGCCACGGCGGAGACGAAGATCTTCGCGGTCTCCGGGTACTTCTTGATGAAGTCGGTGCGCAGCACGTACGGGCCGCCGTTGTAGGGCCCGAACGCGCCGACGTCGGTGAACAGCGGGCGGATGCCGCCGGCCGCGACGGCGTGGTCCTGCAGGATGCCTTGCAGCGCGGCGACGTCGAGCTGGCCGTTGCGCAGCGCCTGCTCGGCGTTCACCGGCGGGATGACGACGAGCTGCACCTGCTTGATCTCGTCGTCGGAGAGGCCCTGCCCCTTGAGCCAGGTGTCGAGCGCGGCCTCGAGGTTCGCGCCCGCGGTGTTGACGCCGACCTTCTTGCCGATCAGGTCGCGGGCGGTCCGGATCGGGCTGTCGGTTTTGGTGTAGAAGCCGATGAAGGCCAAGGCGTCGGAGCCGTAGTAGTTGACGACCGCCTTGACCGGGGCGCCGGCTTCGACGAGCTTGACGACCGCGCCGGTGAAGGCGCCGCCGAAGTCGGTCTGGTCGGTGGCCGCGGACTGGATGTCCTGCGGGCCGCTGATCGTGTTGCCGACCCACTTGAGCTTCACGGGGCCGAAGTAGCCCAGGTCTTCGGCGAGTTCGGGCAGGGTGACGGCGTTCGCGCTGCCTTGGTAGCGCAGCTCCAGCTTCTCCGGTTGCCCGGGCGCACCGGTGGCCGTCGCCGAAGCGCAGCCGGCCAGCAGCATCACGGCGGCGGCGAACAGGGGCAGGGTTTTCTTCACGGTGGTTTCGTCCGTTCCGGGAGTCGGTGGGGTTGCCGCAATTATTCGCAGCACCCGGACGGACGGTCAATTTTGCGAGTTGGTGAAATAACTCCGCCGATTCACGAGGCGTGGGGCCACCGTGTCAGGATCGGACCGAGCGGGTCTCCGTAGAGGACGTCGAGGAGCACCGCGCCGCCGGCGGTGGCCAGCTCGGTGCCCGGGAAGCTCGTGCCCACAACGGTTTCCGCCGGAGTGGGGCAGCGGGACCGGTCGCCGACCTCGTCCCGGATGATGGGAAGGCAGCTTGGCACGTGGGCTACACTCCGATCGACCACCACGAGCACGGCGGGATTGAGCACGTCGAGCAGCAATGCCGCCGCCTGGCCGAGCAACCGGGCGCGCTCGTGGAACATCCGCAATGCCGCGGAATCGCCGTCGACGGCGAGCGTGAGCAATTCCGGAAAGTCCGGAAGCGTGAGCAATCCGTTTTCCACGCCTTTGCGCGCGAGCGTTGCCTCGGAAACGGCCGCCTCGAGGCAGCCGGTCCGCCCGCACCGGCACGGCTCGCCGCTGTCGTCGACGCGCAGGTGCGCCACGGCGCCCGCGGCCGAGCGCGGCCCGTGGTGCACTGTGCCGCCGGTGGCGAAAGCGGCGTCGACGACGTTGCCGGCGAACAGTTGCACCACGCTGTCGCGGGCCCGCGGGTGCCCGAAGAGCCGTTCGGCGTGCACCAGCGCCCGCGCGTGCCCGTCGACCTCCACGGCCAGCCCGGTGCTGCCGGCCAGCAAGTCGCGGACCGGCACGTTCCGCCAGCCGAGCAGCGGGTGCTCGACCACGGTGCCGGACTCGCGGTCGACCCAGCCACCGGTGGCGACACCGAGTCCGAGCGGCTCACGGTCCGGGGCGTGCCCGAGCAGGAGGTCGTCGAAGATCTCGGCGGCGCGGGCGAGCAGGTCTTCGGCGGCCAGGCCGTCGTGTGGTTCTTCGTGCTGGACCAGGACGTTCCCGCGCAGGTCGAGCAGCGCGACGGTGGCGTGGTGCACGGCCAGATGCAGGGCGCCGGCGACATGCCGCCCGGTGTCGAGGTCGACCGGCACGTGCGGCCGCCCGACGCCCCCGCGTGACTCGGCTTCCGGGAGTTCGAGCAGCAGTCCTCGCTGCAGGAGCTCGGTGGTGTGCCCGGTGACCGCGGCGGCGGAAAGTCCCGTCCGCCGCGCGATGGTGCTGCGCGCAATCGGGCCGTCGTCGAGCACGGCCCGCAGCACGGCACTTGCGCTGGCACTGCGCCGGGCACCGCGCGCGTCCGTCCTCTGTGGACTCTCCGCCCGGCTGCTCATCGTCCGATCGTGACAGATCCGGCGGCGCGGGCCCAGCGTGCCCAGGATGCGGGCGGGCCGTCCGCGCCCGAGGTTCCTCGGTTCCTGCCGACGGCCCGGCTCTTGCGCCCCAATGTGGCGTTGGGTGCGTTGGACGCACCGAACGCCACATTGGGTGCATCCCGCACAGCTCCGGATGGGCTTGACGCATACCCATATGGGAATATGATAGGCCGGGTGGCACGAGCAGCGACTACGACGGACACCTTCAACGCGGTCGCCGAACCCCGGCGGCGGCAGATCCTCGACGTCCTCATGGCCGGCGAGCGGTCGGTCGGCGAACTCGTGGACCTGCTCGGTCTGGCCCAGCCCCAGGTGTCGAAACACCTGCGGGTTCTGCGCGAAGTCGGCGCGGTCGACGTGCGCGGCGACGGCCGCCAGCGGCTCTATCGGCTCAACGGCGCCGCGCTCAAGCCCATCCACGACTGGGTCAAGCGCTACGAACGGACGTGGGCGGCGCGGTTCGACCTGATGGACGACGTCCTCGAGGAACTCAAGGAACAGGAGCAGTGACGTGGAGATCACCACCCCCGCCGACGACCGGATCCTCATCACGCGCGAGTTCGACGCGCCGAAGCACCTGGTCTACCGCGTGTGGACCACGCCGGAACTGGTGAGCCGCTGGTGGAGCGGCCACCGCGGGACCACCACCGAGGTCAAGCTCGACCTGAGACCGGGTGGCCGCTGGCGGTACGTGCTGAAGACCGAAGACGGCGCCGAGGTCGGCTTCCACGGCGAGTACCGCGAGATCGTGCCGGACGAGCGGATCGTCTACACCGAGGTGTTCGAACTGCCGGGTGTGGACCCGGACGACGTCGACGGTCCGCTCAACACCGTCACCTTCATCGCCCTCGACGGCGACCGCACGCGCCTGGAGCTGCTGACCGAGACCGGCAGCAAGGAACTGCGCGACACGATCCTGCAGTCCGGCATGGAGGTCGGCATGCGGGAGCAGTTCGCGATCATCCAGGAACTGGCGGACTCCCTGCGTTAGCGGCCCGCAGGAACCGCTCGCCCGTCTTCGCCAGCGCCGCGGCGAGGTCCGGCGCGTCGAGCACCTCGAAGTCCACGTCGAGCAGCCCCAGGTACAGTCCGAGCAGCTGCGCGTTGTCGGACCCGACCTCGGCCACGCAGCTCTCCGGCCCGTCGGCCGTGACGTCGACCGCGATCGGCAGCCGGGCGCGGACGTCCGCCACCGGCGCGTGCAGCCGCACCCGGGCGTGGAACCGCCAGGTCGCCGCGCCCGCGCTGCGCTGCACGAACTGGGCGACGTCCCCCTCCGGGGGCTCGCGCGGGGTGAAGCGCGGGCCGGTCGGCACCTTCGGTGTCATCCGGTCGACGCGGAAGGTGCGCCAGCCGGCGCGGGCGGTGTCCCAGGCGACCAGGTACCAGCGGCGTCCCCAGTGCACCAGCCGGTGCGGCTCGACGTCGCGGCGGCTCGGCGTGCGCTGGTGGCTCGTGTAGTCGAAGCGCAGGCGCTCGCTCGCGCGGATGGCCGCCGCGATCGCGGTGAGCACGTCGGCGTCGACGGCCGGGCCGGCGCCGGGCACCGTCACCGTCGCCGTCTGCAGCGCCCGGACCCGGTGCCGCAGCCGCGACGGCAGCACCTGCTCCAGCTTGGCCAGCGCGCGCACCGACGTCTCGCCGATGCCGGCGACACCCGCCGCGGTCCGCAGCCCGACCGCCACCGCGACCGCCTCGTCGTCGTCCAGCAGCAGCGGCGGGAGCTGCGCGCCCGCGCCGAGGCGGTAGCCGCCCTGGACACCGGGGGCGGCCTCGACCGGGTAGCCGAGCTCGCGCAGCTTGCCGATGTCGGTGCGGACGGTGCGCGCGGTGACGCCGAGCCGGTCGGCCAGGTCGGCACCGGTCCAGTCGCGCCGCGTTTCGAGCAGCGACAGCAGCCGGAGGAGGCGGGCGGAGGTCTGCAACATTTTCCGAGGATCGCACGAATCGCGGAAGGAAGTCTTCCGCAATGGCTCCTAACGTGCTTCTCATGACGAACGAAATCCGCCCCTTCCGCATCGAGATCCCGCAGGCCGAGCTGGACGATCTGCACCGGCGCCTGGCCGCGGCCCGGTTCGCCGACCCGGTCCCCGGCGACGAGGCCGACTGGTCCCGCGGCATCCCGACCTCCGACGTCCGGGCGCTCGCCGAGTACTGGCGCGACGGCTTCGACTGGCGCGCCCAGGAAGCTGCCTTCAACGCGTTTCCGCAGTTCACGACCGAGATCGACGGCCAGACCATCCACTTCCTGCACGTCCGCTCGGCCCAGGCCGACGCGATGCCGCTGCTGCTCACCCACGGCTACCCGAGCTCGGTCGCGGAGTTCCTCGACGTCATCGGCCCGCTGACCGAGCCGGGCCCGGACGCGTTCCACGTCGTCGTCCCGTCGGTGCCCGGCTTCGGGTTCTCGACGCCGTTGAGCGGCCCCGGCTGGGAGCTGGCCCGCACGACCGGCGCGTTCGCCGAGCTGATGACCCGGCTCGGCTACGACCGGTTCGCCGCGCAGGGCGGCGACCTGGGGGCCGGTGTCACCGGCCGGCTCGCGGCGCTGTACCCGGACCGCGTCATCGGCACCCACGTCAACAGCGACCGCGGCACGATCGCCCTGGCCGGTGAGCAGCTGCCGCTGCCGGACGGCCTGTCCGAAGCCGAACAGTCCGAACTGGACGCCGCCCGCCGGGAATGGCAGGCCGACCGCGGGTACCTGGACCTCCAGTCGCACAAGCCGGAGACGATCGCGGCCGCGCTCACCGACTCCCCGGTCGGGCAGCTGGCCTGGATCGCGGAGAAGTTCGAGGCGTGGACCGGCGCGGACGGCGTCGACCGCGACCGGCTGCTGACCAACGTCAGCCTCTACTGGTTCACCCGCAGCGGCGCGAGCGCGGCCCGGTTCCTGTACGAGTCCGCCCACGCGGCGCACGGCTGGCTGGCCCCGTCGGACGTCCCGGCGGGCTGGGCGGTGTTCAACTCTTCGCCGATCGTCCGGCGGATCATGGACCCCGAGGAGAAGATCGCGCACTGGTCCGACTTCGCCGAAGGCGGGCACTTCGCCGCCATGGAGGAGCCCGACCTGCTCGTGGCCGACATCCGCGCGTTCTTCCGCGGACTGCGGCCGTGAACGTCCGCGCGCAGAACCGGGCGCTGCTCGCACGGCAGCACCTCCTCGAACGGACGTCGTCGACGGCCACGGCGATGCTCGGGCACCTGGTCGGGATGCAGGCGCAGGCGCCGCTCGCGCCGTACGTGGGGTTGTGGACGCGGCTCGCCCGGTTCCGGCCGGACGAGCTGGCGACCCTGCTCACCGGCCGCGACGCCGTGCGCGGGCCGCTGATGCGGGGAACTGTCCACCTGGTCCTCGCCGAGGACGCGCGGGTGCTGCGGCCGCTGGTCCAGCGCGTGGTGGCCGGCGGCTACACCGGCCACTTCGGCCGTCGCGTGGGCGACGCCGACCTCGACGCGGTCGCGCGTTTCGGCCGGGTGCTGCTGAACGAGCGGCCCCGCACCCGCCGGCAGCTGCAGGACGCGCTGGCCGCGCGATGGCCGGAGCACGACGCCGAAGCGTTGTCCTACGCGGTCGGCTACCTGGTGCCGACCGCGCAGGTGACGCCCCGCGGTGTCTGGGGCTCGACGGGCCCGGCGACGCTGACGACGTTGGAAGGCTGGCTCGGTGGTCCGCTGGCCGACGGTCCGTCCCTGGCGGACGTCGTGCGGCGGTACCTGAGGGCGTTCGGCCCGGCTTCGGTCGCCGACGTCCAGGCGTGGTCGGGGCTGACGAAGCTCCGCGAGGTCGTGGAGCAGATGGACCTGCGCACGTTCCGCGCGGAGTCCGGCGAGGTGCTGTACGACGTGGAGGACGGCGTGTTGCCGAACCCGGACACCCCGGCGCCGGCGCGGTTCCTGCCGGAGTACGACAACGTGCTGCTTTCGCACGCCGACCGGGCGCGGATCCTCCCGCCGGGCCGGCGGGTGCCGCTGCCGCCGGGCAACGGCGCTTCGCGGGGAACGCTGCTGGTGGACGGGTTCTATCGGGCGGACTGGCGGCTGCACCCCGACCGCCTGGAGGTCACCGCGCACGACCGGCTCACGGCGGGGGAGCGAGCGGAGATCGAGGCGGAAGCCGGGCGGCTGCTGGAGTTCCTCGGCGCGGGGGAGCGGTCTGTGCGAATCACCGGAAACTGAGCGCCGTGGTGGGCCAGAATCGTCCCTGTGCAGTTCGCCATCCTCGGGCCGGTCGAAGCCCGCCGTCGCGATGGGACCCCGGTCGCCCTCGGCGGGCCGCAGCTGCGGGGGCTGCTGGCGCTCCTCGCCCTCGACGCCGGGCGCGTCGTCAGCGCCGGACGGCTCATCGACGGCCTGCACGGCGAACACCCGCCCGAAGGCGCGGCCGAAGCCCTCCAGTCCCAGGTCTCCCGGCTCCGGCGGCGGCTGCGGGACGGCGGCGCGCCCGACGGCCTCGTCGAATTCACCCCCGCCGGGTACCGGCTGGCCGTCGACCCCGCCGACGTCGACCTCCACCGCTTCGAACGCCTCACCGCGCAAGCGCGGGAGACCGCCGATCCGGTGGTGAAGTTCAAGCTGTGCACCGAAGCACTCGCCCTCTGGCGCGGTCCCGCGCTCGACGGGCTCGCCGACCCGCCGCGCGCGGCCCGGCTGGCGGAACTGCGCCTGAGGGCGACCGAGGACCGCGTCGAAGCCGGGCTCGCGCTCGGCCACCACGAACGGCTCGTCGCCGAGCTGCGGGAGCTCACCCGCGAACACCCGCTGCGCGAACGGCTCACCGCCCAGCTCATGCGGGCCCTGCACGGCAGCGGGCGGTCCGCCGAAGCCCTCGCCGTGTTCGCCGAGACTCGGGAACGCCTCGCCGGCGAACTCGGCGCCGACCCGTCGGCCGAACTCGCCGACGCGCACCTCGCGGTGCTCCGAGCCGCCCCGGCCCGCCGGGTACCCGTGCCGCTCACCGGGTTCGTCGACCGCGCCGAACTCGGCAGGCTCACCGCGGCCCTGCGCGACGCCCGGCTCGTCACGCTCACCGGACCGGGCGGCGCGGGCAAGACCCGGCTCGCCCTCGAAGCCGCAGTCCGGGGGCTTCCCCACCCGGACCCCCGAAAAGCCGTGTGTTTCGTCGAACTCGCGACGACCACCGACGTCCCGCGCGCCGTCCTCGCCGCGCTGGGCCTGCGCGAACAGGGCGTGCTGACGCCGGGCACGGCCGCGGACCCGGCCGACCGCCTGGCCGCCGGGCTCGCCGGCCGGTCGCTGCTGCTGGTCCTGGACAACTGCGAGCACGTCGTCGCCGAGGCCGCGCGGCTGGTGCGCCGCCTCCTCGGCGAGTGCCCGGGCCTGCGCGTGCTGGCCACCAGCCGCGAAGCACTGGGCCTGACCGGCGAGACGCTGGTGCCGGTCGGCGCCCTGCCCGCGGACGCCGCGGCGCGCCTGTTCACCGACCGCGCCGCGGCAGTCGCTCCCGGCGCGGCACCCGATCCGGGCGCGGTCACCCGCATCTGCGCCGCCCTCGACGGCCTCCCGCTGGCCATCGAGCTCGCCGCCGCCCGGCTGCGGTCGCTGTCCGCCGACGACGTCGCCGCCCGGCTCGGCGACCGGTTCGCGCTGCTGTCCCGCGGCGACCGGACCGCCGAGCCGCGGCACCGGACCCTGCGTGGCGTCGTCGAGTGGAGCTGGGACCTCTTGGACGCGGACGAACGGCTGCTGGCGAGCCGGTTCTCGGTGTTCGCCGGCGGCGCGCGGCCGGCCGCCGTCGAACACGTCTGCGCCGGCTCCGACGCCGTGCTGGCCGGTCTCGTCGAGAAGTCCTTCGTCGAGTTCGACGGCGGCCGCTACCGGATGCTGGAGACCATCCGCGCGTTCTGCGCCGAGCAGGGCGACGACCGGCACGCGGCCCACGCCGGGTACTTCCTGGACTTCGCGTGCGCCCGCGAGCCGAAGCTGCGTGGCGCGGACCAGCTGGCGGCGCTGGCCGAGCTGACCGCCGAACACGCCGACCTGCACGCGGCCCTGCGCTGGAGCGCCACCGAAGACCCGCGAACCGCGGTGCGGCTCGTCACCGCCCTGTCCTGGTACTGGTGGCTGCGCGGCCTGCGCAGCGAGGCGACGCCGATCGCGGACACCGTGCTCGCCGCCGTCGGTCCCGAACCGCCGCCGGGACTGGCCGAGGAATACGTCCTGTGCGTGATCCAGGCGTCGCACACCGACATCGCGATCGAGCCGATCCTGCGGCACCTCGACGGGCCGCTGCGGTACCCGTACCTCTTCCTGCTGTGGGCGTTTTCCCCGCGCGCCAAAGCGGAAGACGGCGAACGGCTGGCCGCGCTGATCGGCCCGGACGCGTGGTCCCGGGCGTTCGCGCGGATCGGCGACGGCCTCGGCGCCCAGTACCGCGGCCGGATCGCCGAAGCCGAAGCGCACTTTTCGGCGTCACTGGACGGTTTCCGGACGCTGGGCGACCGCTGGGGCGAGGCGAGCGCGCTGGAGAAGCTCGCGGAGTTCGCGGACTGGCGCGGCGACCACGCGCGGTTCCGCGAGCTGATGGACGAGTCCGTGCGGCTGGCCGGCGAGCTCGGCGCCGCCGAAGACGCCGCCGACCTGCTCTGCCGGCGCGCCGACGGCGTCCTGCGCCACGGCGACGCCGAAGCCGCGAAGGCCGACTACGAAGCCGCCGCCGAGCACGCGCGCGCCGCGGGTACGCCGCTGACGCTCGCCCGCGCCCACGGCGGCCTGGGCGAGATCGCGCGGCGCGCGGGCGACCTCGTCGCGGCCCGGCGCTGGTACTCCGCGGCGCTCGCCCTGGCCGCCGACCCGGTGACCGGCGGCGAGACACGCATCCGCGTCCACACCGGTTTCGGCTGGACAGCGGCCGCCGAGGGGCGCCTGGACGAGGCGACCGAGCTGCACCAGGAAGCTCTCGCCACGGCGCTGGAACACGCGAACCTGCCCGGCGCGGCCCAGGCGATCGAAGGGCTGGCCGGCGTCCTGGCCGCGCGCGGCCAGGACGAGCGGGCGGCGTTCCTGCTCGGCGTCGCGGTCGGGCTGCGCGGCGCGCCCGTCGCCGGGGACGCCGACGTCGACGGCGTCGCCGGTCGCGTCCGGGCCCGCCTCGGCGCTCCGGCGTACACCGAGGCGTTCGGCCGCGGCCGCGAACTGCCCCCGGAGCAGGCCGTCGGGGAGGCCGGTCAGCGGCGGTTCGCGCTCGGTTCGTGACCGGTCAGCGGCGGCGTCGATCGTCCGGGGCATGACGAAGCACATCCTGATCTCCGGCGCGAGCGTCGCCGGCCCCGCCCTCGCCTGGTGGCTGCACCACCACGGCTTCCGCACCACCGTCGTCGAGCGGGCGCCGAGCCTGCGCGAAGGCGGCTACAAGGTCGACATCCGCGGCGTCGCGGTCGACGTCGTCCGCCGGATGGGCCTGCTCGAGAAGGTGCACGCGGCGAGCACCGGCATGCGGGGCGCGGCCTTCGTGAACAAGCGCGGCAAGCAGGTCGCCACCCTCGACGCGGACACGTTCGGCTTCCGCCACGGCGACGACACCGAGATCCTGCGCGGCGACCTGGCCCGGGTCCTCTACGACGCCACCCGCGCGAACACGGAGTACGTGTTCGGCGACTGGATCACCGGGCTCGACCAGCAGGCCGACGGCGTCGAGGTGACGTTCGCCCACGGCGCGCCCCGCCGGTTCGACCTGGTGGCCGGCGCGGACGGCCTGCACTCCGGCGTCCGCGCGCTGGCGTTCGGCCCGGAGGAGGACCACCTGCGCCGGTTCGACGCCTACATCTCGATCTCGACGGTGCCGAACGGCTTCGAACTGGACCGCTGGGAACTGCTGCACTCGGCGGCGCCCGGCAAGATGGTCAACGTCTACAGCACGGCGCGGGCGGCCGACGCGAAGGCGGCGTTCTGGTTCACCGCCCCCGAGCTGACGTACGACCGCCGGGACGTCGATGGCCAGAAGGACCTGGTGGCGGACCGCTTCGCGGGCCTGGGCTGGGAGATCCCGGCACTGCTGGAGGCCATGCGCGCGGCCGGCGACTTCTACTTCGACCCGGTGTGCCAGATCGTCATGGACCGCTGGTCGACCGGCCGGGTGACGTTGCTGGGCGACGCCGGCTACTGCCCGTCCCCGGCGTCGGGCCAGGGCACGAGCCTCGCCTTGGCGGGCGCGTACGTCCTCGCGGGCGAGCTGGCTTCGGACTTCGCGAAGGCATTGCCCCGGTACGAAGCGGTGATGCGGCCGTACGCCGAGAAGAACCAGGCGCTGGCGAAGACGGCGTTGCGCGGGATCATCCCGCAGTCACGGGCGTTCGCGTGGTTCAACACCCGGATGATCCGCCTGATGCCGTACCTGCCGGGGCGCAACCGCGTCCTGGAGCGGATGTCCCGTCCGATCCGCGAGGCGGCGAATGCGTTGGTGCTTCCGGATTACGCGGGCCGCGCAGCACGCAGGTCAACATCGGAAGGGTGAACTCGCCGTCGGCGGTCTCCGGTGCGGCGGCGAGAAAGGCCCTGATCCGGCCGAGCGTGTCCGCTCGTTCCCGTGGCGGCATGACCAGCACGCCCGCCCGGGTGGCCAGGGCCGCCACCAGGGAATCGGCCGTGCGGCGCTGCCCGTGCGGGAACTCGGCCCGCTCCGGCGCGGCCCCGGGGCGCAGCACCTGGGCTGTTTCGGCGCGCCAGCCGCTGGGTGTGTCACGCGGGCCGATCACCGCGCTTCCGGCGACCCGTGCCAGTTCGGCCACCCAGCCGACCCGGTCGTCCACGACGTTCCACAGCCCGGCCAGGATGCCGCCCGGCCCCAGGACCCGGGCGATTTCGGGACCCGCGACGGCCATGTCGAACCAGTGCAGGGCGTTGCCGGCCAGCACCGCGTCGACGGACGCGGCCGGCAGCGGGATCGCCTCGGCACTGCCCGGCCGGGCACGGACGTCCGGCAAAGCGCGGCGCAGCTCGGCCAGCATGGCCGGGTCGGGCTCGACCGCGGTCACCTCGAGCCCGAGGGCCACCAGCGTGGCGGTGAGCTTGCCGGTCCCGGCGCCGAGGTCGAGCACCCGCGGGCCGGGTGCGCGGTCGAGCGCCCAGCGCACGGCGGCGGCCGCGTAGTCCGGGCGGTGCTCGGCGTAGGCCGCGGCCGCCGCTCCGAACGACGAGGCGAGCTCCACCCGGTCACTGTAATCCGGGCACCACCCGGACAAGCTGAACAAGATTCAACGCGCCGCCCGGACCTTCGCCGCGACCTCCGTCAGCTCCTCGCGCGTCCGCACCCGCCAGTCCGCGTTCATCACGAAGCCGTCGCCCGCGAACCGGGGGATCACGTGCAAGTGGACGTGCGGGATCTCCTGGCCGGCGGCCTTGCCGTCCGCCAGGAACAGGTTGATCGCCTCGCACCGCAGGTGCGTGCGCCGCAACGCCGCCGCCAGTTCCTGGGCGATCGTGAACATCCGCGCGCCCGCCGGGGCCGGCAGCGAAGCGAGGTCCGCGTAATGGGCGCGGGGCAGCACCAGCAGGTGACCCGTGGTCACCGGGCGCAGGTCGACGACCGCCACGAAGTCGTCGTCTTCGTGGACGAACGCCGCCGGGGCCTGGCCCGAGCCGATGGCGCAGAAAACGCATTCTCCGGTCGACGTGGTGGCCGGCATGCGGCGGAGTTCAGCCATGCGGGTGACCCTAGCGGCCGCCGAGCCAGTGGTGCAGGGCCCACCACGACCGGACGGCCTCCAGCACGCCGCCGCCGCTGTTCTCCGCCAGGGCCACCGGGGTCAGCTCGGCCAGGCGGTCGAGGCGGTAGCGGACCGTGTTCGGGTGCAGGTGCAAGGCCTCCGCCGTGGGGCGCAGGCGTTGGCCGTGGTCGAGGTAGGCCAGCGCCGTCGCCGCCAGTTCGCGGTGGAACGCGTTGGCCCGGTCGAGCGCGCCGAGCAGGCCGGTGGTGAGCAGGTCCGCCAGCAGCGGCTGGGCCCCCAAGGCGACTTCGCCCGCCAGCGCCGTGAGGTCGTGGTGCCCGGGCCCGGCGATCCGCGCGGCCGCCGTGCAGAGCCGGTGCACTTCCGTCAGTTCGGGCAGCGCGGCCGGGGGTGCGACGACCAGCACGACGCCGTCCGCCAGGGAGACCCCGGCCGGCGGGCGCGCGGCCAAGCCGGTGAGCCTGCCTTCGACCAGCCCGTACACCCCGCCGAACTCCAGCAGCGCCTGTTCGAGCGTGCGGGCCCGCGCCGGGTCGCTGACGTCGGACACCACGCAGGAGTACCGGACGTCGGGACGCAGTCCCGCCTGCCGGAGCTCTTCCGGTGTGGGCGGGTGCCCGGCCAGCAGCAGCGTGCGCAGCAGCTGGGTCCGCGCGTCACGCACCGTCCGCGACAGCTGCAGCTCGGCCGCGTGGTAGCCCTTGACGATGTGCCGTTCCAGCGCGCCGGTGTAGCGCTCGGCGTCGAGCACGGTCTCGAGGATGACGTCGTCGGCCAGGCCCGCCGCCCGCGCGCGTTCGACGGCGAAGCGGGCCGCGAGCGTGCGCCCGGCCTGGACGCCGCGCAGCAGATCGGTGAGCGGCACACCCTGCGCGGCCCGGTCGGCGCCCAGCGCCTCGGCGGTCGTGTAGTCGGCGCTGTCGGGGTTCGTCGTGGCGCGCAGCGCGGCGGACAGCAGGAACTGGACGTGCCGCCGGTTCTCCGCTTCCGGCAGCCGCGCGACCTCGGGCGACTGGCTCCGCGCGGCCTTCACCAGCTCGTCCACGACGGTGTCATCGGCGGCCATCGCGTCCAGCACCTGCCGGAGGAGCGGTGAGGCCGGCACGGCACCTCCCGTTGTGGCAGGGCCACAACAGCGTGGCCGCGATGTTGGGCGAGCGGCCCTACCGGAGCGGCTCCGGTGGCCGGTTATCGTGACAATACCGGACAGTAACCTCGTTTCTCCGCGAAATCCACCGCACCTCTTCAATGCCGAAAGGGTGTCCCCCTGTGCGCAATCCCCGTCGGAAACGGTCGTACCTCTCGCGCCTGGCCTGCCTCACCGCCTCCGTCGCCCTGCTGGCGACCGGCGCCGCGGTGCCGGCCACCGGCGCGGTCCTGCGGGAGGTGATGTTCGTCGGCAACAACTGGGAAGGCACGGCGGACGTCATCCAGTCCCGCGGCTCGTTCGCCAAGATCGGCCGGGTGAACATCATCCCCGACAAGGACGAGCGGCTGCGGGAGATCTACCTCAATCCGATCAAGCTGGCGTTCTTCCTCGGCATCCGCAACGGGCCGGGCGAGGGGCACGACCAGTTCGTCGACGACATGTACACCACGCCGGACGGCGGTTCGGTCGTGGCGTCGCGGCCGAGCTTCGCCGACGTCGTCTCGATCAACCTGGCGACCGGCCGGATCAACTGGCGCTTCCCGGTGTCGGGCTTCCGCTCCGACCACATGGCCGTCTCGCCGGACGGCCGCCGCGTCGCCGTCTCCGCCTCGACGTCCAACACCGTGCACGTGCTGGACATCGTCACCGGCCAGCAGGTCGGCTCCTTCTCGACCGGCGACAAGCCGCACGAGAACGTCTTCACCGATGGCGGCCGGTACCTGTGGAACATGTCGATCGGCGAGGTGAACACCGACCTCGACGACCCGGGCTGGGACTTCACCAAGGGGGACCGGCGGATCACCGTGGTCGACGCGGCGACCTTCCGCCAGGTCAAGGTGATCGACATGCGCCAGCGGCTCGACGCCTTCGGCCGCGGCGACCTCTCGGACGCCGTGCGGCCGGTCGCGTTCACCCCGGACGGGTCGAAGCTGTACTTCCAGGTGTCGTTCTTCAACGGTTTCGCCGAGTACGACGTCGCGACCGACAAGATCACGCGGGTCAAGGAGCTGCCGAAGAACCCGGCCACCAGCGACGACCGCAAGACCTACGTCAACGACTCCCGCCACCACGGCATGTCGATGAACCCGGCGGGCACCAAGCTGTGCGTCGCCGGGACGATGGACGACTACGCCACGGTCGTCGACCGCGCGACGCTGCAGCAGGGCACGCTGGTGCCGGCGCTGAAGCCGTACTGGGCCACGGTCAGCGGCGACGGCAGTGCCTGCGTCATCTCCGAGGCCGGCGCCGACCAGGTCACCGCGATCGACTTCGCGACCGGGCAGAAGCTCGTGTCGGTCCCGGTGGGCGACCACCCGCAGCGGGTCCGCATCGGCCACGTGCCCGACGGCTGGACGGGACCCGCGCGGTCCTGATTCAGGAGACGGCGAAGGCCGCGGTCGGCCACCCGCGGCCTTCGCCGTCCACATAGGACACGCGGGCAGGCTCAGCCGGTGCCCGGCCCACGGTCCGCTCGCCCGGCTCGCCGGGGCGATGCGGGCCGGTTCGACCGGCCGCGGCAGCCACGGCGCCCTGCCGGCGTGGCACTCACAGTGCTGCCGGGCCGAGCGCCGGGATGGTGGCTGCCGCGTGCAGCAGCTGCCGGGCCGCCTTGCCCGCGGCCTTCCGCTGCGACGGCGGCAGCTTGTCCAGCAACGCCCCCAGCGCCGCGTGCCGCCGTTCGAGCATCCGCGTCACGATCTCGTGGCCGGACTCGGTGACCTCCAGCGTGACGACGCTGCGGTTGCCCGGGCTGCGGCCGCGGGCCACGTAACCGAGCGCTTCCAGGCGGTCGGCCAGCCGCGTCACGGACGACGCGTTGACGCCCATCGCCGCCGCCAGCTGCGAGCTCGGGACCCGGCCGAGGCGGTCGAGGATCAGCAGCAGCCGCGTCTGCGGGAACGACACCTCGGGTGGGGCCGCGTGCGCGCATTCCCACGCGATCCCGACCAGGACCACGGTGAGGCCGTCGAGGGCGGCCACGTCCGGGTCGGCGCCGGGGGCCGCGTCTTCGAGGGGTTGCATGCCGCAATACTTGCCAATCGCAAGAGCATCGGTCAAGATGGACATCCCCGGCGCTCGCCGGATGTCCGGCCGGATCGGCCCACCCTTCTCTTTCCGCATGCCCTTGGCATGCTCGCGCGCCAAATCCGTTGGCACGGAAGAAAATTCCTTCGGATTTCGCTGAACCTCCCCGCGACGACGTCCGTGTACCCCGTACCGAACTGTCGTCTCAAAGGAGGAACCATGCCGGATCACCGTGGTATGACGGGCCGCGCCAAGGCCCGGACCGCGCTGGTCATCGTGGCCACGCTCGCCGTGGTCGGCGTGGGCTCGGTGATGGTGTTGCAGGCCAACGCCCAGACCGCGCCCGGCTCGACGCAGGCGGGGGTCCCGGCGCACAACATGGCCGGCATGCAGATGGGCTCGGCCGCGCAGGCCGGGGCCGACAGCAACATCGCCGGCGCCGGACCGGTCACCGAGCTCGACAAGACGTTCCTGGTCAAGGTCCGCCAAGCCGGCCTCTGGGAGATCCCCGCCGGTGACCTCGCGCAGACCAACGCCAGCAGCGAGCAGGTGAAGCGCGCCGGGCTGCACCTGCTGGACGGGCACTCGCACCTCGACCAGCTCGTCCGCGAGGACGCGAGAATGCTCGGCGTGCCGCTGCCGGACAAGGCGACCGCCGAACAGCAGGAGTGGGTCCGCCAGCTGACCAACGCCAAGGGTGCGGAGTTCGACAAGCTGTTCGCGAACGTGCTGCGGTCGTCGCACGGCAAGATCTTCGCGACCATCGCCGAAGTCCGCGCGGGTACGCAGAACGACGTCATCCGGCGGCACGCGACGCAGGCGAACGCGACCGTCCTCGACCACATGACGGTCCTGGAGGACACCGGCCTGGTCGACGCCAAGACGATCGAGGAGGTCGCCACGGCGGTGAACCCGCCGGCGAAGTGACGCCGGCGATCCCCGGTAGCCGCTCGCCGGGGATGCGGGCGGCTACCGGGCCGGTGGCACGATGCCGTGAGCCCCGGCGGGAAGACCTCCGGCTCACGGGGCGAGGCCGTGCCGGGCCAGTTCATGGCCGGCCAGCTTCCCGATGACCTCCCGGTCGCGCTCCCGCCAGCCGGTCGCCGGTTCGCCGACCGAAGCCAACCGCCGCAACGGCTGGGTCGCCAGGGCCCGCAGGGCCAGGAGGTCCCGCCCTTCGTCGCCCAGGGCCCGCAGGTGGGCGGCCGCCGTGGCGCGGCGGGTGTAGTTCCAGCGCAGCGGCAGCCAGGTGAGCGCGAGGGTGAGGATCGGCAGCGCGATGATGATCGCCGCCAGCCACCACGCCAGGTTCTCGACGGCCTCGATCTGCCAGCGGCCCGCGTCCGTGAGCTTCGTCCCGACGTCCGAACCGCCGTGCAGGGCCTTGGCCAGGGCGTCTCCGACGAGCGGGATCCCGTCGGCGGAGTTCGCCGCGGAGTCGAAGGTGCCGCGCAGGCCGGTGCCCGCGTCGACCAGCCCGTCGCCGGGTGCCCGCAGCTTCATGACCTGGTCGTACACCGAGGTCCCGACCCGGACCGCGAGGACGACGAGCAGCACGGCCAGCAGGTCGCTGACGAGCTGGGCGGTACGGCGGACCGGCCGTTCGGCGTAGAGCTGCATCGGAGCTGCCTTTCGCGGTGGGGGAGCGCGGCCACGGCAACGTACCCGCGTCCGCTTGGCGCGAATCGCCGCGGCCTTCTATGACACTCGTCATGGTGTTTTTCGCGCTCCCGTGGTCTCATGTTCTTATGACCACTGTCATAGAAGGCGTGGACCACGGTGGCGTCGCCGCTCTGGTCGCGGCTTGCTCACCGGACAGCCTCCGGAGCCGGTTCCTGATGGGCGGCCCCGCCCGGCCGGCCGAGGTTTTCCGGCGCTACCAGCGCTTCCTGCTCGCCGGGCCGCCGGACGGCGTCGCGCTGCTCGCCTGTCGTGGCGGCATTCCGGTGGGGCTGCTCAACCTCGTCTCGGAGACACCAGGGGAGGCGGAGATCGGGATCCTCGTCGCCGACGCGTGGCAGCGGCAGGGGATCGGCAGCGCCTTGAGCCGGTGGCTGTGGGCGTCCGGGCGCTGGGCGGGCTGGACCGTGCGGGCCACCGTCCAGGCCGGCAACACCGGCGCCGAAGCGTTGCTGCTCGGCCAGGGCTTCCGGCCGGTGCCGTCGTACGAGCGCGGCGAACGCGACTTCGCGCTGGTCGTACCGGATTGGGCTACCATGACGGACGTCATGAAGGAGGCAGCCGATGACCAGGACACCGCGCGAGCGGATGGTGCTCAGCGCCGCGCAGCTGGTGCGGATCCACGGTGTCGGGGCGACCGGCATGCGGGACGTGGTCGCCCACGCCGAAGCCCCGCGGGGGTCCCTGCAGCACTACTTCCCGGGCGGTAAGGACCAGCTGATCGCCGAAGCGGTCACCTGGGCGGGCGACTACGCGGCCCGGCGCGTGGCGCGCGTCGCCGCGAAGCTCGAGGACCCGACGCCCGGGAAGCTGTTCGCGGCGATGGCCGCCCAGTGGACCGACGAGTTCACGGCAGCGGGCTTCGACGCGGGCTGCCCCCTGGTGGCGACGGTCGCCGACGCGGCGGCCACCAGCGACAGCCTGCGCGAAGCGGCCGGCAAGGCGTTCGAGGGCTGGCAGCGTCCGGTCGCGGCCACGCTCGAGCAGCTGGGCGTCCCCCCGGCCCGCAGCGGATCCCTGGCCGTGCTGATGCTCAGCGCCCTGGAGGGCGCGATCGTCCTGGCGCGGGCACACCAGGACGTCGCGCCACTCGACACGGTGGTGGCGGAACTGCGGCCGTTGCTCGACGGCGCCGTGGACAAGCGCCGCCGCCGGGTCTAGATGTCGCGGAAGAACTCGCGGATGTCCTTGACCAGCACGTCCGGCGCCTGCAGGGACGCGAAGTGGCCCCCGGCGTCGTACTCCGACCAGCGCGTCACGGTGTTGGACAGTTCGGCCAGACCGCGGATCGCGAGGTCGCCCCGGAAGTTCGCGACGGCGGTCGGGACACCGGAGGGAGCGGGCCGCTCACCCCAGCCGTCCTGACCGGCTTCCAGGTAGAGCCGCGCGGCCGAGCCGGCGGTGCCGGTGAGCCAGAAGATCGTCGCGTTGGTGAGGATGGCGTCCCGGCCGACGGGCGTCTGGTTCGTGGTGGCGGGGTTCCAGTCGACGAACCACTCGAGGTTCCACGCGAGCTGCCCGGCGGGGGAGTCGTTGAGGGCGTAGGCGAGGGTCTGCGGGCGGGTGGCCATCTGCGTGGCGTAGCCGGAGTGGGAGTACCACCAGGCTTCGTTGGCTTCCGCTTGTTTACGGTCCTCTTCGGACAGTCGTTCGAGGTCGCCGGGAGCGGTCGCCACCCCGGCGTTGGCCATGGCGTTGACGTGCACGCCCAGCACCGCATCCGGGGCGGTTCTCCCCAGTTCGGGGGAGACGATGCTGCCGAAGTCGCCACCGTGGGCGCCGTAACGGGCGTAGCCGAGCCTTTGCATCAGCTCGGCCCAGGCCTTGGCGACCCGGCGGGTGTTCCAGCCTCGTTCGTTGGTCGGGCCGGAAAAGGCGAACCCGGGCACCGACGGCGCGACGACGTGGAACGCGTCCTTCGGATCGCCGCCGTGGGCTTTCGGGTCGGTGAGGGGGCCGATGATGTCGCGGAAGTCGGCTGTGGTGCTCGGCCAGCCGTGGGTGATGATGAGTGGTGTCGCGTCCGGTTCGGGGGACCTCGCGTGGACGAAGTGGACTTTCTGGTTGTCGATTGTCGTTGTGTACTGGGGGTGTTCGTTGAGGCGGGCTTCCTGGGCTCGCCAGTCGAAGCCGTTCTGCCAGTAGTCGACGAGATCCTTCAGGTAGGTCTCGTTGACGCCGTAGTCCCAGTCTGCGTCGGGTAGTTCGCCTGGCCAGCGGGTCTTGGCTAGGCGGGTGTTGAGTTCGTCGAGGTCTTGCTGGGGGATGTTGATGTGGAAGGGATCCATGGGGTTCAGCTTGGCTTTGATCTAGGTCAGTTGGTGGCCTAGATCTTGGTCGGGTTTCAGGCACGGCTTCGCCGTGGCGTGGGAAATCGGCGCTCCACGGGGTTGCGTCACGTCGTTGGTCGCCAGCGCCGATTCCCCACGCTTCGATTGCCCTGCCGTGGTTTCCGGTGTTCTCGGGTGTGGACAGTGGCTTTACCTTTTGTTCCCACCGTATCGAGTGATGACCCTGTGTTCGATCGCCGGTAGCTTGGAGATATGACCAACGACGTGGCTCTCTCCTCCGAGGCGGTGGCTCTTGCCGACCGCATCGGCGAACTGGTCGCGTCGATGCGGTCTGCTGAGGCCGAACTTGGTGCGGTGCTGGTGGAAATCGAGCAGCGGGGTGTGATGGAGCTGTTCGGCTACCGCTCCGCAGCCCGGCTTATGGAGCACCTCGCCGATATGCCGAAGCCGGCTACGGAACGGCTGATCAAACGCGCCCGCTTAGTGAATCCGGGCCGCAACCTCGACGGCTCCCCGATTCCTGCCTTGGCTCCCGCCACTGGTGTTGCGGCTCGGGCGGGGCGGTTGAGCAACCCGATGATCGATGTGATCACCTCGGTGCTGGCTCAGGTTCCGCCCGAGCATTGTGTGAGTGCCGAGGCCAACCTGCTGGCTTTCGCTGAGGAGGCCGGGCACAAGCAGGTCGCCGCGCTCGGTGCCCGTATCCTCGCTCACCTGGTTCCCGATGGTCAGGAGCCCGACGACACCGAACCCGTGGTTCCCACCCGGGAGCTGTTCCTGCGCCGCAAAAGAACCGGGGTGTGGGAGCTGAGTGGCCGGTTCGATGATGAGACCGGCGCACGCGCCCACGCATTGTTGGACGCCCTCGCCGAGCGTCGCACCGGGGACGACGGCCCCGACTTCCGCACGACCCCACAGCGCTACGGGGACGCCTTCTCCGATGCCGTTGACCTCGCCCTCAACTCTCCGGATCTGCCGATGCAGGCCGGAGAACGAGCCCACGTCATGGTCGCCGTGTCATTGGAAGACCTGAAGTCCGGTGTTGGCAAGGTCACCCTCGGCGACACCGGCACCATGACCGCGGCCGAAGCGCGGGTGCATGCCTGCGACGCCATGATCATCCCCGCGGTGCTGGGCGACAAAAGCGAACCGCTGAACCTGGGCCGCCTCCGCCGGTTGATCTCCGCCGGACTGCGCCGCGCTCTCTTCCTCCGGGACCGGGGTTGTGCGTTCCCGGGCTGTCATCGGCCACCCCGGCACTGTCAAGGTCACCACATCCGCCACTGGGCAGACGGCGGCCCCACCAACCTCACCAACCTGGTGCTGATGTGCGCCCACCACCACCGGCTCCTGCACCGATCCGGCTGGGAAGTCCGCATCGCCCCCGACGGCCTCCCCGAATTCCTCCCACCAGTGTTCATCGACCGACGCCGAAAACCAAGGCGCAACAACCTGCACGAACCACTCCCATTCGCAGCCTGAACACGGGACAGGCCCGCAGCCACACGGCTACGGGCCCACACCCACGCGACGCCTCAACCGGCCAGCAACCAACAGAGGAACTAGGACCAGCCCGGCAATCGCCGCGAAAGAACACCACCAGCGGTGTCCAGCACCGCCCGCGCCGACAATGGCCGCACCAAGAGGTCCGCCGGGGCAACCGCGTGCGCCCGGCGGAGACTCGCCATCTGAGCCAGCTCCCACACCCACGCGCGAACCGCGGCTCGATGTCCGGAGGGAGGCGGGCAAGTGGACGCGACTGCGTCGCCATCGACCTCGCCATCCGCCCGCCGCGGCGTCCGGCACACCCGGGCACATCTCCGGCGCACGTCCGGCACACCGCCCCCGGCACATCTCCGGCGCACGTCCGGACGGTCCCGCCCCGCGCCCAGCCGAACTCAACCTCCGCACGCGGTCAGACCAGTCGGTCCTGCCCGTCGACCGCACGACCGAAGCCGTCCGCCCGCCCGGCCACGACCGGAACCTCAGTCGCGTCCCGGCTCTCGGGCAACCGGCCGCACCGACCAGCTCTCCCGCATCCCGGCGCGTGTCCGCCGGATGCCGGCACAGCTACCAGACCGCTCACGTGTGCGTGCCGCCGTCGATGCGGATCTCCGTTCCCGTGATGAACTTTCCGTCCTCCGAGGCCAGCATGGCCACCACTCCCGCCACCGCCTCGGGGCCCGCCACCGCGTTGCCCACCTCTGTCGTGTGGTCCGTCGGCAGGATCGGCAGCAACCGGCCGAACAACGAAAAATCGACGTTCGCGGGCAGCCAGCTCGCCGCCGAGTCCGTTATTCCGCTCTTGACACTGCCCGGGGCGATGCTGACCGCTCGCAGCCCCTGCTTGCCGTACTCCAGCGCCAGCGCGTGCGTGAACGACTGGATCCCGCCCTTGCTGGCCGAATACGCCGCCATGTACGGGTGTGCGAACGAGGCCGATGTCGAACTGAAGTTGACCACCACCCCCGCCGAAGACTTCAGCAAGGCCGGGAGGGCCGCGCGTGTCACCAGGAACGTGCCCGTCAGGTTCACCGCCAGTACCCGGTTCCACAGCTCCAGCGATGTCTCGTGCGTGTGCGACGCCAGCAGGATCCCCGCCGCGTTGACCAGCACGTCGAGGCCGCCGAGGGTCTCGACTGCCGCCTTCACCGCGGAATCCACCGAGGCTTCGTCGGCCACGTCCATCGGGACCGTCGTCAGGCCCGGGGGAGCGGCCGCCTGCGTTGCCGCAAGTCCTTCGGTGGCGACGTCGGTGCCGATGACCCGGGCACCCTCCTCCAGCAGGCGCAGCGTGGTGGCCCGGCCGATGCCGGAACCCGCACCGGTGACCAGGACCCGTCGATCGCGCAGGCGTTCCATGGTGATCACCGTAGCCAAGATCTCAGAGCGGCGGCACCCGCTCGTCGGCGGGCGGCGGGCCCGGTGGTGTCCCGTCGCCGAACGGGTGGCCGCCCAGCTCCTCGCGGCCGTGGGGGGTGAGCCAGCCGGACGGGTCCGGCCCGGCCGGCACGATGCCCGTCGGGTTCACGTTCCGGTGCACCACGTAGTAGTGCTCCTTGATCTGGGCGAAGTCGATCGTGTCGCCGAAGCCGGGCGTCTGGAACAGGTCGCGCGTGTACGCCCACAGCACCGGGAGCTCGGCCAGTTTCTGGCGGTTGCACTTGAAGTGGCCGTGGTACACCGCGTCGAACCGGACCAGCGTGGTGAACAGCCGGATGTCCGCCTCGGTGATCGTGTCGCCCACCAGGTAACGCTGACCCGCCAAACGCTCCGACAACCAGTCCAGGGCGGCGAACAACTTCCGGTACGAGTGCTCGTACGCCTCCTGGGACCGGGCGAACCCGCACTGGTACACCGCGTTGTTGACGTCGGTGAACACCCGCTGCGCCACGTCGTCGATCTCGTCGCGCAGCTTCTCCGGGTACAGGTCCGGGGCGCCGGGACGGTGGAATTCCGTCCACTCCGTCGACATGTCCAGCGTCATCTGCGCGAAGTCGTTCGTGACGACCTTGCCGGTCGGGATGTCGACGAACGCCGGGACCGTGATGCCGCGCGGGTACTCCGGGTCGCGCCTGAAGAACGCCTCCTGCAGCCGCTCGATGCCGAGGACCGGGTCGCGGCCACCGGGATCGAGGTCGAAGCTCCAGCTGCGCTCGTCGTGCACCGGGCCGGCGATCCCCATCGACAGGACCGGCTCGAGGCCCAGGAGCCGCCGGACGATCACCGCGCGGTTCGCCCACGGGCACGCGCGGGCGACCACCAGCCGGTAGCGGCCGGGCTCGACCGGCCAGCCGTCGCGGCCGTCGGCGGTGATCCGGTCCGGGATGTAGTTGAGGTCCCGCTTGTACTCGCCCTTGTCGGTCATCGGCGTCCTCAGCAGTCGTCGGTCGGGGGAGTCGTGTCCAGTGCCGCGGCCAGCCGGGCCAGCACCGGCCCGGCCGTGCGGATGTCCTCGGCGCTCAGGTGGTCGAACACCGCGGCCCGCACGCGGGCGAGGTGGCTCGGGTAGGCCGCCTCCAGTTTGGCCAATCCGGCCTCGGTCAGCACGGCGTTGGACGCGCGGCCGTCCTCGGCGCACCGGCGCTTCTCGACCAGGCCGCGGCGGGTCAGGTCGTCGACGACCCGGCTGATCCGGCTCAGCGACAGCCCGGTGGTCGCGGCCAGCGCCGAGATGCGGAGCAGGCGGTCCGGCGCCTCGGACAGCGCCACCAGCACCCCGTAGTCGGTGATCGCGAGGCCTGTCTCGGGCAGGAACTGGTCCTCGAGCGCCCGCGGCAACGCCGTCATGATGCGCATCAGCGGCCGCCAGAAGGCGGCTTCGTCGAGGTCGAGCGCGGACAGATCACCCATGTCGGCGACTCTACCGAAAGCTTGCTTGCGCAACCAGCCAAAGTGAGTACAGTGTCGTTGAACCCTCAATCACCGGGGGGTGCCACCACGAGGAGAGAAGAACAGCGATGACCAGCGCGACCACCTACCCCCAGCTGACCGGCGAATACACCCTCGACGCCGCCCACTCGCGGATCGGGTTCGTCGCCCGGCACGCCATGGTGACGAAGGTGCGCGGCAGCTTCAACGAGTTCACCGGCGCCGCGACCATCGACGGCGACGCCCCGGAGAAGTCGAGCGTCCAGGTGACCATCCAGGCCCACAGCATCGACACCCGCAACGCCGACCGCGATGGGCACCTGAAGAGCAACGACTTCCTGTCGATGGACGAGTACCCGCAGATCACCTTCACCTCGACCGAGATCAAGCAGACCGGCGACACGAGCTTCGACGTCACCGGCGACCTGACCATCAAGGACGTCACCCGTTCGGTGACCGTCCCGTTCGAGTTCGAGGGCTCGGCCAAGGACCCGTTCGGCAACGACCGGATCGGCTTCGAGGGCTCCACCACGATCAGCCGCAAGGACTACGGCATCACCTGGAACGCCGCTCTCGAGACCGGTGGCGTGCTGGTGAGCGACAAGGTCACGCTGGAGTTCGAGATCTCCGCGATCAAGTCCGCCTGATCCCCGGCGCGGGAGCCGGCCTCAGCGCCGGCTCCCGCTCGCCCGCAGGTTCGCGATGCCGACGTCGAGCGCCGCTTCCAGGTGGTCGATGCGGCCGGTCGACAGCATCACCACCACGCCGCCCTGGATGCCGGCCAGCAGGGCGGCCGCCGTGCGTCCGGCGGGGAGCTCCGGGGCGACCTCGCCGGCCTGCTGCAGGTGGCGGATGCCCGCCTCGATCTCGTCCTGCCAGCGCCGCAGCAGCTCGGTCACCACGGCCTGCGCCCCCGGCGTCGCTCGGCCGAGCTGGGAGATCAGCACGTTGAGCGGGCAGTGCCGGCCGCGGCTGTCGTAGTGCGAGACGACGGTGTCGCGCCAGCGCTGCCACGCCGCCCACGACGTCAGGCTGCCCAGCTGGGGCCGCTGGACTTCCAGGACCTGGTCCGCCTCGAAGCGGGCCACCGCCAGCAGGAGCTCCTCCTTGCCGTCCGGGAAGTAGTGGAAGAGCTGGCTCTTGCTCGTCCCCGTCCGCGCCCGGACGTCGTCGAGCGTCGTGACGGCGACACCGCGCTCGCGGATCTCCGCCGCGGCGCCCTCGACGATCCGCTGCCGCGTCGCGGCGCCCTTCGGGGTCAGCTTTGGACTCACAGGTCCACTTTAATTCGCTGGCCACCGCCGGGAGAATCGTGGGCATGTCCACGGTCACGCCGTTCGCGCTCCTGGCGCTGATCGGCGCCGTGTCCGGCTCGGTCACGGCGTGGCTGCTCCTCCGCCGGGACCGTCCCGCCGAGGTGCTGACCCCGTCGGCGCCGCCCGAGCCGGTGCCCGACGAGGTCGCGGCCCGGCTGCTGGCCGACGAGCGGGCCGCCCGGCTGACCGCGCTCGCCTCCTTCGCCCGGCAGGCCGACGGTGACCCTGGGCTGCGCCAGGAGTGCGTCGGCGAAATCCTCGGCCAGTTCGAGGACGACTGGCCCGACTCACCGGAGTGGCAGGCCGAGCTGTGGCGGCTCCTGCGGCCGCACCTGCGGCCCGATTCGCCGTGGTTCTGGCCCGGGATGGACCTCGACCTGGCCGGCCTGGTGCTCCACGCCGTGGACCTGCGCGGCTGCGAAGTCCGTGACGCGTCCTTTCGCGACGTCCACTTCGACGGCGACGCCCGGTTCGGCGGAACGGTGTTCACCGGAACGGCGAACTTCGCAGGAGCGTGCTTCGGCGGCCGCGTGGACTTCACGGGCGCGACGGCCGCCGAGTTCGACTTCACCGGGACGCAGGTCGGGCCGTGGTGACCGCTACGGCTCGCGGATCGGCAGGTCCGCGCCGTCGCGGAGGAACACCGGGATCCGCTCCGCCGGGGCCGGCGCCTCGACCCACTCGCCGCCCTCGTGGCGGGTGCCGGTCACCGCGTCCGTCCAGGAAGCCCCGGCCGGCAGGTACACCCGCCGGGAAGTGACCCCGGCTTCGAGGACCGGGGCGACCAGGACGTCCGGGCCGAGCAGGAACTGGTCGTCGACGTCCCAGGCCGCACTGTCCGCCGGGAAGTCGACGAACAGCGGGCGCATCGGCGGGACGCCCTGCTCGTGGGCCACCCGCATCTGCTCCATCAGGTACGGCCGCAGCCGTTCGCGCAACCGCAGCGACCCGGCGATCGACTCGTACGCGGGCTCGCCGTACGACCAGACCTCGTTGGGGCCGCCGGACATGTCCGGGCCGAACGCCGGGCGCGGGTCGCGGTAGCCGTGCAGGCGGAACAGCGGGCAGAACACGCCGTACTGGAACCAGCGGACCATCAGCTCGCGGTATTCGGGCGACGACGGGTCGCCGCCGTGGAAGCCGCCGATGTCCGTGGTCCACCACGGGATCCCGGCCACCGCCACGTTCAGCCCGGCCCGCACCTGCGTCCGCAGCGACTCCCACGTGGCGCCGATGTCACCCGACCAGAGCGCCGCTCCGTAGCGCTGGCTGCCCGCCCACGCCGAGCGGGACAGCAGCACCACCTCGTCGTCGCCCTCGGCGCGGATGCCGTCGTGGAACGTCTGCGCGTTGGCCTGCGGGTACATGTTGAACACCTCCGCACCCGGCCCGGCGTGGAAGCCGAGGTTGTGCGGGTGGCCCGGCTGGATCTCCGGCTCGTCGCCGTCCAGCCACCACGCGCGCACGCCGAGGTCGTAGTAGTTCTCCTTGACCTTGCTCCAGACGAACTGCCGCGCCTGGGGATTGGTCGCGTCGTAGAACGCCACCGGCATCTCGACGTCGAAGCCCTTGTCCTTCCACGGCGCGTGGAACGGGACGCCGTTCTCCGCGGCGACCAGCAGGCCGTTCTCGTGCAGTTCGCGGTAGTTCTCCGACAGCGGGTTCACCGACGGCCACACCGACACCATCAGCTTGACGCCGAGGCCGGCCAGCTCGCGCACCATCCCGGCCGGGTCCGGCCAGTCCGCGGTGTCGAACTTCCAGTCGCCGAGGTGCGTCCAGTGGAAGAAGTCGGTCACGATCACCGACAGCGGCAACCCGCGCGAGTGGTACTCCCGCGCGACGGACAGGAGCTCCTCCTGCGTGCGGTAGCGCAGCTTCGACTGCCAGAAGCCGGCCGCCCACTCCGGCAGCATGGGCGCGTGGCCGGTCGCGTCGGCGTAGTGGCCGAGGATCTGACGCGGGCCGTCGCCGGTGGTGATCCAGTAGTCGATCTGCCGGGCGTCGTCGGCGACCCAGCGGGTGCCGTTGGCGGCCAGCTCGACGCGGCCGACGGCGGGGCTGTTCCAGAGGAACCCGTAGCCGCGGCTGGACAGCAGGAACGGCACCGAGACCTCGGCGTTGCGCTGGACCAGGTCGAGCACGAGGCCCTTCTGGTCGAGCCGTCCGTGCGTGCGCTGCCCGAGGCCGAAGATCCGCTCGTCGTCGTAGGCGGTGAACCGCTGTTCGAGGCGGCCGTAGCCGTTGCGCGACGGCATGAACAGCCGCGCGCCGGGCCACCAGAAGTGCGCGCGCTGCTCGGACAGCAGCTCTTCGCCGGTGTCGGTGCGGACGAACTTCAGCTGCGTGTCGATGCCGGTGTCGGTGTCGGCGATCTCGACGATCGCGGTGAGCGCGCCGTTGACCACCCGGCCGGTGCGTCCGTCCACGGTCGCGGTGGCGGCGGACGGCTTCGCGGGCAGCAGCGCGCCCGGGACGTCGTCGAGGATGCGGTGCCGTCCGGCGCGCACGCGGAGGCTGTCGGCGCCCCACGGCTCGATGCGCAGCACCTCGTGCCGCACGCGGACTTCGAGCGAACGGCCGTCTTCGGTCGTGGCGATCACGCAGGTCTCCTTGAGAAGGTTCAGTCTTTGACGGCGCCGCTGGTGAGCCCGGCGACGACGTAGCGCTGGGCGACGACCAGCAGCACGGCCGCGGGGATCGCGGCGAGCACGGCGGTGGCCATGATCCCGTTCCAGTCGGCGGACTGGTTGCCGACGAAGCGGTAGATGCCCACGGTGATGGGCTCGAACGACTGACCGGTGGTCAGGGTGACGGCGAACAGGAAGTCCGCCCAGGCGAACAGGAACGCGAACAACCCGGCGGTGACCAGCGCGTTGCGGCTGACCGGCAGGATGATCGAGAAGAACGTGCGCCAGTACCCGGCACCGTCCACTCGGGACGCTTCGGTGAGCTCCTTCGGCACCGAGATCATGAACGCCCGCAGCAGCAGGATGGCGAACGGGATGGTCGCGGTGGAGTCGGCGAGCACCAGCCCGAGGTAGTTGTCGATCAGGCCGAGGTTGCTGAACACCGTGTAGAGCGCGTTGGCCATCACGATGCCCGGGATCATCTGCACGATGAGCAGCACGAACACGAGCACCGGGCCACCGCGCACCTTGAGCTGGGCCAGCGCGTAGGACGCGGGGGCCGCGACCAGCAGCGACACGAACACCGTGCCGAGCGCGACGACGACGCTGGAGAGCAGGTGCGGCCCTTGGGAGGACAACGCCTTGCGGTAGCCGTCCAGGGTGCCGTCGACGGGGAAGAACGCCGGGTCGGGGCGCAGCAGCGCGCCGCTGGGCTGCAGGGACGCGTTGACCATCCAGTACAGCGGGAACAGCAGCACCGCGACGATCAGCACGCCGAACACCGTGCGCGGCCAGTTCGCGGTCTTCATGCTGCCTCCGCCAGGGTCGCCTTCGCCGAGCGCAGGTAGAGCAGCCCGAACAGCGTCGCCACCACGATGAGGACGTTGCCGACCGCGGCGCCCTGCCCGAACGCGAAGTCCTGGAAGGACAGCCGGTACGACCACGTTGTCAACGTCTGCGTCGCGTTGGCCGGCCCGCCGCCGGTGACCACCATGATCACGTCGAACACCTTGATCGTGTAGACCAGGCCGAGCATGAGCACGATCCCGGTGACCGGCCGCAGCAGCGGCCAGGTGACGTGCCGGAACCGCTGCCACGCGCCGGCGCCGTCGAGCGCCGCGGCCTCGTAGAGCGACGCCGGGATCGCGCGCAGGCCGCCGTGCAGGATCACCAGGTTGAACGGGATGCCGATCCAGATGTTGGTGAGGATCACCGCCGGCAGCGCCCAGCTCGTGCTGCTCAGCCACGGCACCGCGTCGAGACCCACCGCCCGCAGGAAGGCGTTGAGCACGCCGTGGTCCTGGTCGAACATCCACCGCCAGACCGCGCCGCTGACGACCAGCGGCAGCAGCCACGGCAGCAGGAGCAGCGACCGCAGCAACGCGCTGCCGAGGAAGCGGCCGTTGAAGAACACCGCGAGTGCCAGGCCGATGCCGAACTGGAAGACGATCGACCCGGCGGTGAACAGGACCGTGTTGAGCGCCGCCGTGGAGAACAGCGGGTTGTTCAGCACGGCGGAGTAGTTCGCGATACCGACGAAGGGTGCTTCGCCGGTGTAGAACGACTTCACCGTGTAGTTCTGGGTGCTCATCACCAGGTTCGCGACCAGGGGATAGCCGAAGAACAAGATGATGTAGGCCAGGGCGGGCAGCAGGAACGCCCACGCGGCGAACCGGCTGTCCCGGCGGGACTTCCGGTTCGCGCGGGGTGCCGCCGAGACCGACGGGGCGGCGGCGAGCGTCACGAGCCGCTCGCCTGCTGCGCGGCCTTGAGAGCCTGGTCGACCGGCGTCTTCCCGGTCAACGCCGCCTGGAGCGCGTCGGCCAGCGCCTGCGAGACCTTCGGGTACTTCTCGCCGAGCTCGGCCGTGCGGGAGCGGGCCGTGCCGACCTCGTCGACGAAGGCCTGCATCGACGGCTGGTCCTTGCCGAACTTCTCCGCCACCGCCGTCTTCGAGGGGATGTAGGCGTGCGCCTTGCTCCACTCGACCATCGTGGGTTCGGACAGGATGCAGGAGAGCACCTTGGCGGCGGCCTGCTGGGCGGGCCCGCTGGTCACGGGCACCGTGCCGACCTCGCCGCCGAGGGCGACCACCGGCTTGCCGCCGGCCTGCGGGACCGGGATCGGCACGACGCCGTAGTGCAGCGACTTCTGCTCGTCGAGGCGGGCGAGGTTCCACGACCCGTTGATCATCATCGCCGCGTTGCCGCCGACGAACTGGTCCGCGACGTCGTTCTGGTTCCAGGTCACCACGGACTTCGACGCCGAACCGGAGTTCACCAGTTCGGTGACGTACTGCAGGGCCTGCGTCGACTGCGGGGAGTCCAGCTGGGACAGCTCGGCGCCGTTGCTCCAGAAGAATGGCAGGAACTGCCAGGTGCCCTCTTCGGACGGGATGGCCGAGAACGCGAGCCCGTACTTGCCGTCCTTGGTCAGTTTCGCCGCGGCGGCCTTCAGCTCGTCCCACGTCTTCGGCGGCTCGACACCGGCGGCCTGCAGGAGGTCCTTGTTGTAGATCAGCGCGAGGCCGTTGACGCCGGGGGCGACACCGTACAGCTTGTCCTGGTAGGTGCCGGCCTTGACGATGCTCGGGTAGTAGCCGTCGGTGCTGATGCCGTAGTCGGTCAGCGGGGTCAGCGCGCCGGTGGCGGCGACCTGCTGCAGCGTGGGGTTGTCGGTGAAGAGCAGGTTCGGCAGGGTCTTCGAGCTGGCGCTCTGCAGGACCTTCGGCAGCATCTGGTTGGTCGGCACCTTCTGGCGCTCGATCTTGATCCCGGTCTGCGTTGCGCAGGTGTCGAGGATCTTCTGCCAGGCGGCGGACCCCTGCTCGTCGGCGTAGTAGTCGAGCTCGGTGATCGACGTGGCGGCCGGGGCATCGGCGCCGCCGGGCGCGGACGGGGCCGGGCTGGGGCTGCAGGCGGCCAGCAGCACGGCACTCGTGGCACTCGCGGTCAGGACGAGGGCGCGGCGGACTACGGGCATGGTGATTCTCCTTCGGCGGCGGAGCAGAACCGGGACTGTGTCGATCCCTACTGGACGCGGGGCGCGGCGGTGCTTTCGCGCCGGGTGAGGCGGGGTCCGAGCAGCCGGACCTCCGGGGTGGAGTGGCCGGCGAGCCGGCGCATGGTCATTTCGACGGCCTGGGTGCCGACCTCCTCGGCCGGGATGGCCACGTTGGTCAGCGAGACGACGTGCTGCTCGGCCATGCTGTCCGGGCACACGGCGATGACCGAGATGTCCTCGGGCACCCGCAGGCCGCGGTGGCGCAGGTCCGACAGCAGCCCGGGCAGCACGGCCTCGTTGTGCACGACCAGGCCGGTCAGGCCGGGATCGGCGGCGAGCAGCTCGTCCAGGCAGGCGCTCACCGCTTCGTAGGAATGGGCGCACGCGTGGGAGGCCGCGCGCACGTCCCGGCTCTTCGCGGCTTCGTCGAAGCCGCGCAGGAATCGCGTCGCGTAGCTCGTGCCGCGCCGGTAGACGGCCGGGGAGGGGCCGATCAGCGCGATCGAGCGGTGGCCGAGCTCGGCCAGGTGCGCGACGCACGCCGAGGCCGCCGCGGTGAAGTCGAGGTCGACGCAGCTCAGCCCGGCCGGGTGGTCGGGCACGCCGATGAGCACCACCGGCAGGTCGAGGGCCAGGAGCATCGGCACCCGCGGGTCGGCGGTTTCGACGTCCATCACCATCAGCGCGTCGGCGATCGCCGAGGACGCCACCCGCTGCAGCGCGGCCGGGCCCTCGTCCTTGGTGAGCAGCAGCAGGTCGTGGTCGTGTGCGCGGGCCGCGGTGACGGCCGAGGCGACGAACTCCATCACGACGGCGACGTTGAGGTCCGTGCGCAGCGGCACGACCAGCGCGAGCACGTTGGTCTTGCTGCTGGCCAGCGCCCGCGCCCCGGCGTGCGGGTGGTAGCCGAGCTTGCGGATGCTGTCCTCGACCAGCCGCCGGGTCTTCGGCGAGATCGAGCGCTTGCCGCTGATCACGTACGACACCGTGCTGGGGGCCACGCCTGCCGCGTTGGCGACGTCGTTGATCGTGACCACGGGCGGCCTCCAGGGGACGGGGAGGGGGGACGGGGGAGGGGGTAAGGCACAGGACGGGAAGTTCGCTGTCGAAGCGCATCGACGATGGCACGAAGGTAAGTGACACCCGGCCGAAACACAAGCATCATTCGCCGTTTGCCGCCATTCGATGAATATTCGACGAAGAACGTCTTCGTCGAATAAGTCGAAACCTCCTGATGAAGGCTCTTCTTGCAGCTCAGCGCCTGGGTCGGCGCCGGTCGGCTGCGCCGCCCGAGAGCGGTCCCAGGCAGTCTTGACCTCTTGCTCACACGGCTGTAATAGTCGTCGGGTTCCCCGCCGTTCGACGCGAATGTTCCGCGCCACGCCGTCGAAACGATTCGACGATTCGGAGGCCGTCCGTGCGCTTGTCCCTCATCCGCCGTGCTCTCGTCCCGGTGGTGGCCGCAACCCTGCTGGTGACCCCGTCGCCGGCACTCGCGGCGCCGCCCCCACCCTTCCGCGATCCGTCGCTGCCCCTGGCGACCCGGATCGACGACCTGCTGTCCCGGTTGACGGCGGACGAGAAGATCTCGCTGCTGCACCAGTACCAACCGGCCATCCCGAGGCTGGGCATCGGGGTCTTCAAGACCGGCACCGAGGCCCTGCACGGGGTCGCCTGGTCGACCGACTACGACAACAAGGGTGCCGTCGTCAAGGCCGACGGCACGGTGTTCCCGCAGGCCATCGGCCTGGCCACCACCTGGGACCCCGCGCTGGTGAAGCAGGTCGGCGCGGCCGTCGGGCAGGAGGCGCGCGGCTTCAACGCCCGCAACCCGACGCTGTGGGGCCTCAATCTGTGGGCCCCGGTGGTCAACCTGCTGCGCGACCCGAGGTGGGGCCGCAACGAGGAGGGCTACTCCGAGGACCCCTACCTGACCGGCGAGCTCGCGATCGCCTACGGCCACGGGATGCAGGGTGACGACCCGCGGTACCTCCAGGCCGCGCCGACGCTGAAGCACTACCTCGCCTACAACAACGAGGTCAACCGCGACACCACCAGCTCCTCGGTGCCGCCGAAGATCCTGCACGACTACGACGAGCAGGCGTTCAGGGCCCCGCTGCAGGCGGGCGCGGCCAACGCCGTGATGCCGTCGTACAACCTGGTCAACGGCCGGCCCAGCCACGTGAGCCCGGACCTCGACGAAAAGCTGCGGAAGTGGGCGCCGCAGGACATCGCCGTGGTCAGCGACGCCGGTGCGCCGTCGAACCTGATCAACTCGGAGAAGTACTACCCGACGAAGGCCGAAGGGAACGCGGCGGCCATCAAGGCGGGCCTCGACAGCTTCACCGACAACGACACCGACGGCTCGATCACCACCAACGCCGTCAAGGAGGCACTCGCCAAGGGTCTCCTGACGATGGCCGACGTCGAGAACGCCGACCGGCACCTGCTGTCGCTGCGGTTCCGGCTCGGCGAGTTCGACCCGCCGGGAAGCAACCCGTACGCGAAGATCACCCCGGCCGTCATCGGCTCGCCCGAGCACCGGGCCCTCGCCCGCAAGACCGCCGACGAGCAGATGGTGCTGCTGCGCAACAACGGCGGCGCGCTGCCGCTGAAGGCGGAGCAGAACAAGAAGATCGCGGTCGTCGGCCCGCTCTCGAACACCCTGTACGAAGACTGGTACAGCGGGGCGATGCAGTACAAGGTCACGCCGCTGCAGGGCATCAAGGAGCGGCTCGGCTCGGCGGGCACGGTCGCGTCGTCCGAAGGCGTCGACCGGATCGCGCTGAAGGACCTGTCCACCGGCAAGTACCTGACGGCGCCCGCCACCGCCGGCAAGGTGACTGCGGGCGGGACCGTCGCGGGCACCGCCGAGTCGTTCGACGTCTACGACTGGGGCGCGGGCAAGAACACGCTGCGCGCGGCCGCGAACGGCAAGTTCCTCAGCTACTCCGGCGGGGCGCTGGTGAACGACGTCGACCAGCCGGCCGGCTGGTACGTGCAGCAGCAGCTGAAGCTCGCCGCCCAGCCCGACGGCAGCTACGTGCTCGAATACGCGGGCAACGAGGTGAACGAGCCATGGTTCGGCCCGAACCGGTTCGCGGTCGTCGGCGCGGACGGCGTCCTGACGATCTCGTCCCCGGACGCCGCGCACGCCACCAAGTTCGGCCGTGAGGTGCTGAGCAGCGGTGTCGGCAGCGCCGTCGCCGCCGCCAAGGACGCGGACACCGCCGTGGTCGTGGTCGGCAGCATGCCGTTCATCAACGGCCGCGAGGCCAACGACCGCACGAGCACCGAGCTCGCCCCGGCGCAGCGCGCGCTGATCGAGGCGGTGCAGAAGGCGAACCCGCACACGATCGTCGTGGTGGAGAACAGCTACCCGACGACCGGCTGGGACACCCTGTCGGTGCCCGGCATCCTGTGGACCAGCCACGCCGGGCAGGAAACCGGGCACGCGGTCGCGGACGTGCTCTTCGGCGACAAGGACCCGGGTGGGCGGCTGACGCAGACCTGGTACGCCTCCGACGCCGGGCTGCCGAGCATCCTGGACTACGACATCGCCAAGACCGGGATGACCTACCAGTACTACCGCGGGAAGCCGCTGTTCCCGTTCGGCTACGGGCTCAGCTACACGAGCTTCCGCTACGACAACATCCGCGTGTCCCAGGCGGGCGGCAAGGTCCGGGTGAGCGTCGACGTGACGAACACCGGCGCCCGCACCGGCAGCGACGTCGTCCAGCTCTACTCGAAGAACTCCGGCGTGCAGCGGTTGCGGGACTTCTCGAAGTTGTCCCTGGCACCGAAGGAGACCCGCACGGTGCGGTTCGAGGTGCCCGTGACGGATCTGGCGTCCTGGGACGTGTCCCGGGAGCGGTCGGTGGTGGCGGCGGGGGTGTACGAGTTCTCGGTGGGCCGCAACGCCTCCGAACTCTCCGCGACGCGGCCGGTCTACGTGCCGGGGGAGCGGCCGCTGCCCCGCGATCTGAGCCGTCCGACGCAGGCCCAGAACTTCGACGACTACTCCGGGACGACGTTGACGGACACGTCGAAGGTCTCGGGCACCTCGGTCGCGGCCACCGCCGGGAGCTGGGTGGCGTTCAAGAACGTCGCACTGGGCGGCCCGCAGAAGTTCACGGCTTCGGTGTCCAAGGCGGAGGCCGGCACGACGCGGATCACGGTCCGCCTCGGCTCGCCGACCGGTCGCGTGCTGGGCACGGTGCCGGTGTCTTCGACCGGTGACCGGTACGCGTACACGACGGTGACCGCGGCCTTGGCGAAGGCGAGCGGCCGGCAGGACGTGTACCTGACGTTCGACGGCCCGGTGAACCTGGCGACGTTCTCGCTGCGGTGACGGCGAAGGCCGCCCGGCTCCGGCCGGGCGGCCGTTCCGCGGATGGCGGGACCTAGGGTTTGCGCCCCACTCCCGCGTACGGGAGCGAGTTGATCGACGGGTCGTCGGACATGTCGCCGACGCCCTGCGGGTTCCACATCGCGCAGCCGACCAGGCCCGGTTCGACGAGGTCGAAGCCTTCGAAGAACCGGAGCACCTGGTCGTGCGTGCGCGGGAACGGCTGGTTCTGCTGGTGCTGGCCCGTCTTGTACATCTGGACCGCCTCGTCGAGGCGCTCCGACCCGGAGTCCGCCGCGACGTGCGTGACGGCCAGGAAACTGCCCGGCGCGAGCCGTTCGCGGTAGCGGGTCAGGATGCCGGCCGGGTCCCACTCGTCCGGCACGAAGTGCAGCAGCAGCAACATGAACACGCCGGTCGGCTGTGCCGGGTCGAGCAGCCGGCGTGCCGGCTCCGAGTCGAAGATGTCGTTGACGTCGCGCAGGTCTGCCTGGAGCACCGCGCAGTTGTCGTTGCCCTGCAACAGCAGTTCGCTGTGCGCGACCGCGACCGGCTCGCGGTCGACGTAGAGCACCCGGCACGCCGGGTCCACCTGCTGGACGATTTCGTGCAGGTTGCCGACGGTCGGGATGCCGGAGCCGACGTCGAGGAACTGCCGGACCCCGGCGTCGACCATGTACCGCGCGGCGCGGCGCAGGAAGGCGCGGTTGAGCCGGGCCGCGTCGCGGACGCCGGGCATGATCTTGAGGATCTGTTCCCCGAGCGCGCGGTCGGCGGCGAAGTTGTGGTCGCCGTCGAGCCAGAAGTCGTACACCCGGGCCGGGTTCGGCACCGTGGTGTCGATCTCCGGCGGTACCCAGCTCGCTTTTCCGGTCACGGGACCTCCCACCCTCGCGGACGCTGCGGGGTCGGAGCTTAGCCCTCTCATCCGTTCGTGTGGAGCCGCACTCGGGGTGCCCGGTCCCCGGCTAAGGTGGCCCCGTCACGAGGAGACGAGGCCATGACGAACGCGCGTCCCGTTCCCGGACGGCGCCCCCTGCTCGGGCACAGCGTGCCCCTGCTGCGCGACCCGCTGAAATTCTTCACTTCCCTGCCCGCGCACGGAGAAGTCGTCAAACTCCACCTCGGTCCGCTGCCGGTGCACGTGGTCACCACCCCGGAGCTGGCCTGGCAGGTGCTGGCCACCGACGCCGGCAAGTTCGACAAGGGCCTGGTCTTCGACAAGATGCGCCCGCTCTTCGGTGACGGCCTGGCCACCTCGAACGGCGAGCTCAACCGCCGCCAGCGCCGGCTGGTGATGCCCGCGTTCGGCCGCGCGCGGATCGCGGGCTACGCCGAGCACACCATGACGAAGCTGGCCGGCGAGCTCGTGGATTCGTGGCGGCCCGGCGAGGTCGTCGAGTTCGACCGGTGCATGCAGGACCTGGTGCTGACCATCGCCGGGCAGACGCTGTTCTCCACCGCGCTCGGCGACGACGCGCTGGCGGAGATCCGGCGGTCGATCCCGATCATGCTGAAGTACGTGCTGGTCCGGGCGTTCTCCCCGAAGTTCGTCGAGAAGCTGCCCATCCCGCCGAACCGGCGGTTCGACGCCGCGGCCGCCCGCCTGCGCGCGGTGATCGGGGAAACCGTCGTCGCGGCCCGCGAGGGCGGCGCCGACCACGGCGACCTGCTCTCGATGCTCCTGCTGGCGCGCGACGAGGACACCGGCGAGGGCATGTCCGACCGCCAGGTGCACGACGAGGTCATCACGATCCTGACCACCGGCGCCGAGACCACCGCCGTCGCGCTGGCCTGGTTCTTCCACGAGCTGGGGCAGCACGCGGACGTCGAACGGCGGTTCCACGCCGAGGTCGACGAGGTCCTCGGCGGCCGGCCCGCGCGCTTCGAAGACCTGCCGGATCTCGTTTACACGCACCAGATCGTGCACGAGATCGTCCGCCGCACCCCGCCGCTCATCCTGATGCGCCGCGCCCGGGAGGACGTCGAACTCGGCGGCGTCGCGATCCCGGCGGGCAGCGAGGTCGCCGTCAGCCAGCACACGCTGCACCGCGATCCGCGCTGGTTCCCCGAGCCGGACCGGTTCGACCCGGACCGCTGGACGCCCGGCCACACCGCGGAACTGCCGAAGGGGGCGTACATCCCGTTCGGCGCCGGGGCGCGGCTGTGCCCGGGGCACGTGTTCGCGCCGACGGAGATCGCCATCGTCGCCGCGACCGTCGGCGCGCGGTGGCGCCTGGTCCCGGTGCCGGGCAAGAAGGTCCACGCGCAGATCAAGGCCACGATGCAGCCGAACCGGCTGCCGATGACCGTGGTGCCGAGGAAGACCTGACGGTACGCGTTCGGCTACCGGGTGTAGTGTTCCGGAGTTCCTTCACCTGTCCGAGTCCAGAGGGAGTGCGGCGTGAAGCTGCCCGTCAAGGTGACGTCGGCGTTGTTCGCCTGCGGTGTCCTGTTCGCGTCTCTGACCGCGGCGGTGCCCGCCGAGGCGGCCGCGATCTCCTGCACCGACACGGATCTGCCGGTCACCGGGCCCGGGCTGCCCCCGCTGGTGCCGGGGGCGCCCGCGACCATCCACGGCCGGCTGTGCCTGCCCGCCGGCGATGCTCCCGACACCGTCCAGCTGCTCGTGCACGGCGGGACGTACAACAGCGCGTACTGGGACCTGCCCTACGAGCCGGCCCGCTACTCCTACCAGCGCGACATGGCCGCGCACGGCTACGCGACCTTCGCCGCCGACCAGCTCGGTGCCGGGCGCAGCAGCCGGCCGCTGAGCCTGCCGCTGTCGGTCTGGGCCGCGGCCGAGTCGATGCACGAGGTGGTCGGCCACCTGCGGGCCGGCCGGGTCGGCGGGGTGCCGTTCGCGAAGGTGGTCATCGTCGGGCACTCGGTCGGGTCGGGGATCGTCGCCGTGGAGGCGTCCACGTACCGCGACGTCGACGGCGTCGTCCTCACCGGCATCACGCACCTGCCCGCGCTGCCCGCGCTCGCCCTCGGCGCGGCGCTCGGCCTGCAGCCCGCCTTCCTGGACAGCCAGCTGGCTTCGCTGGGCAGCGATCCGTTGTACTTCACGACGAAACCGGGCGCGCGGGCCGGGCTGTTCTACGCCGCCGGCGACGCCGATGCGGGCGTGATCGCGGCCGACGAGGCGACCAAGGACCAGGTTTCGGTCCCCGGGATGGGCACCGTCGCGGTGTTCGGCATCGTCCTGCCCGCGACGTGGGGAATCACCGTGCCGGTTTTGCAGGTGGTCGGGGAAAAGGACGTCCTTTTCTGCGGAGTCTTCGCGTTGCGCGACTGTTCGGACGCCGCGGTGCTGCGGGCCCAGGAAGCGCCGTATTACGCGGACCCTTCGAGGTTGTCGATGTACGTCCTGCCCGGGGCGGGCCATTCCGTGGCGTTGCACGAAAACGCGAACGAATACCGCAACGTCACCCGTTCGTGGTTGCAGGACCGGCTCGGAGTGGCTGCGCAGGGTTATCACTCGATTGGACGAAACTGAATCGGTGCGTGTCGCACAATTCCGGGCCAAGATATATCGGTTAACCCGAACCGGTGTGTGCACTGAACCCCTGGACAGCCTGAGGTGACTGCTCCCCAACCCCACGGCGGCGCCCCGCGGAACAAGCCGTCGGCCGAGCGCGCGGCGAGACGGCTCGGCACGCTGGCGCGCAAGTGGGGCTACCTGATCAGCACCACGGCGTACCTGCCGCACACGCCCGAGGAGATCGAACGCGAGCTCGGGGCCCTCACCGGGCGGCTGTTCGACGCCGTGGTGAGCGACCCGCCTGGCCTCGAGGCGGCCGCGGCCGCGGGCGCGCGGCTGGTCGAGCTGCGGTGCGTCGGCGCGGACAGCCTGCGCCGCACCCTGGAGGTGCTCGGCAAGGGGCTGCTGCGGGAGCCGGAGCTGCGGGGCGTCGACGGGCTCGCCGAGCGGGTCGTGCTGGTGCTCGGCGCACTCAGCTCCGGCTACGGCGAGATGCTGCGCGAAGACATCCAGAAGCGGCAGGAGGGCCTCAGCCGGGCGCTGCTGAAGGTCGAGCAGGAGACGCGGCAGAAGCACGTCATCACCCGCGCGCAGTTCGAGGAGGTGTTCGCCGGCTCGGCCAGCGGCGTCGCGCTCACCGAGCTGGACGGCCGGGTGCTGCGGGCCAACGCGGCGCTCGCCAAGACGCTCAACCGCACGCCGGCGGAGATCGCCGCGATGTCCCTGTTCGACCTGGTCCACCCCGAAGACGTCGAGCAGCTGCGGGAGAGCTACCGCGAGCTGGTGGCCGGCCGGCTGCACCGGCTGCGGGCCGGCCGCCGCCTGGTCGGCAAGGACGGCGAGCCGATGTGGGCGACGTTCGCCGCGTCGGTGATCCGCGACGCGGTCGGCGCGCCGCGGCAGCTGCTGACGATCGTCGACGACGACACCGAGGTGTCGCTGCTGCAGCGGCGGCTGAGCCACCAGGCGCTGCACGACGTGCTCACCGGGCTGCCCAACCGGCAGTTCTTCAGCACCCGCCTGGAAACCTTGCTGCGCGACGCGGACCCGGCGCGCGGTGTCACGCTCTTCCACCTCGACCTCGACGGCTTCTCGCAGATCAACGGCGGGCTCGGCCAGGAGCTCGGCGACCGGGTGCTGCGCGGGGTCGCCGCGAAGCTCAAGACGGTGTTCGAACCGGAGAAGGCGCTCGTGGCGCGCCTCGGCGGCGACGAATTCGGTGTGCTGGTGCAGAACACGGAAGACACCCCGGGCGTGGTGACGCTGGTCCGGCGGATCACCCGCGAGCTCGCCGAAGCCGAGTACGTCGACGGGCAGCGCGGGGTGGCGGTGTCGGCCGCCATCGGCGTCGTCCACCGCCCGCCGCGCGACATCACGCCCGCGGAGCTGCTCCAGGCGTCGGACCTGACGCTGCGGCGCGCCCAGCGCACGGGCAGCCAATGGGGCCTGTTCGACCGCGAGCTGGACCGGCGCGACCGGCACGGCTTCGGCCTGGCCGCGTCGATGGCGGGCGCGTGGGAGAACGGCGAGATCGAAGCCCGCTACCGCGTGCTCGTCTCCGCGACGAGCGGTGCGGCCGAGGCCGTCGAGGCGCGGCTGTGCTGGAACCACCCGGCCGAAGGCGTGCTGCCGCACCAAACCTGCATGCGGCTGGCCGCGGAGACCGGGCTGGCGCTGCCGCTGGGCACGTGGCTGCTGCGCACGGCGGCCGAACGGCTGGCGACGGCCGGGATCGGGGTGCCGCTGGTCGTCGAGCTGACGGCGCAGCAGGCGGCGGACCCGGAGCTGGTCGGCGAAATCCGCCGCGTGCTGGGCGACACCGGCCTGACGCCGGACCGCCTGCGGCCCGGCTTTCCGGCGGCGGCGCTGGACGCGGGCGACGCCGTGGACAACTTCAAGGTGCTGGGCGAAATCGGCGTCCAGGCGGAGATCCACGGCTTCGCCGACGCCACGTCGCTGACGGAGTTCCCGGCCCACACGGTCCGGATCGCGCCGAACCTCGCCGCCAAGCGGGAGCACCCGCTGGTGACCGGGTCGCTGTCGGCCCTGATCGACGCCGCCCACGCGGCCGGGGCCGCGGTGTCGGTCGCCGGGATCTCGACCGCCGCGGAGGCCGCGTGGTGGCAGGACCGGGGAGCTGACCTGCTGGCGGGCCCGGCGTTCCCGGAACTGCCGGGCGGCTTGCCCGGCTGCTGAGGCGGCGGTTCAGATCCGCACGAGGACCTCGTCGAGGGGCTTGCGCCGCAGGTCCGGCACGACGCAGTCGTCGGCGGGGTAGCCGACCGGGATCACCGCGAACGCCTTTTCGTTGCGGGGACGGCCCAGCAGCTCGCCCAGGAACCGCATCGGCGACGGCGTGTGCGTCAGCGCGGCGAGGCCCGCCACCTGCAACGCCGTGAGCAGCATGCCGACCGCGATGCCGACCGACTCGTCGACGTAGTAGTGCTTGCGGACACCGCCGTCGTCGTCGAAGGCGAACCGTTGCTGGAACACGACGATGAGGTAGGGCGCGTCGGTCAGGTGCGGCTTGTCGGCGTCGGTCCCGAGCGGCCGGAGCGCGGCGAGCCAGGCGTCGCCGAGCCGGCCGTCGTAGGAGATCCGTTCCTCCGCCTCGGCGGCTTCGCGGATCCGGCGGCGCACCTGCGGGTCCGAGACGAGGACGAACGTCCACGGCTGCTGGTGCGCCCCGCTCGGCGCGGTGGAAGCGATGGCGATCGCGTCGAGCACCACACGTTCGGGAACCGGGTCGGGCGAGAACATCCGCACCGAGCGGCGGGCTTCCATCCGCCGGCGCAACGCGGCCGCCCGGGCGACGGCTTCGTCGTCGGGAAGCCGGGCGGGCCGGTAGGGGACCGGGTGCTCCGCCTTCCTCCCCACCACCGCCCTCAACGGAGGCGCTTCGCGCCGCTGTTTCCTTTCCGGATTGTGGCGGGGGACACGGATGCCGCAGCAGGTCCGAACGTACGATTCGCGGTGTTATGCGTCCGGTGAACGGACAGTAAGGTGATCCTTGCTTCGGAAATTGCGCCGAACGGGCCAGGGTAACTGCGCCGTTCGGTCCTGTCGCGCGAAGTGATCTCCTCATTACCCTCCAGTAGCAGACAGTGGTGCCGATCACAGTCGTTCCAGGAGGCCTCATGGCGTCGCGCGAACTGCGGATCCGGCACCTGACCGGCTGCCTTCCCTGCACGCTCAAATGCGGGTACTGCGGGTTGCCGGTGCGGCTCGCCGGGCCGGGCGACCATCCCGGCTACGGCGTGGTCGACGAAGTGACCGGCGAACTCGTGCTGCTGCACCGGTTCTGCCGCACCGCACTCGGCCGCTGCCGGACGCGGGGGTGCGTGCTGCGGCGCGCCCACCTCGGCCGCGCGACCGAGCAGTACGAAACCGGCCGGCGGCCCGGGCGCTACCAGCGCCTCGGCGTCCGGCGGTCACCCGACCTCGATCTGTACCGGAAACACTGGCGGGTCGCGAAGATGCGGTACGCGTGCAAGGCGTGCCGGTACTACACCGGCTCGCACTGAGCCGGTCCTTCCATCACGACGCGGAGGACTCGTGCTCGTTCGTCTCATCCTCGGCCTGCTCATGACGGTCGTCGGCCTCGCCGTCGCCGGCAAGCGCGTGGCCTTCCTGTACCGGCTGATCAAGGCCGGCCAGCCGGACACCAAGCGGTCCGACGACCTGGGTGCCCGGGTCTTCGCCCAGGTGCGCGAGGTGTTCGGCCAGCGCAAGCTGCTGAAGTGGTCGGTGCCCGGCCTGGCGCACTTCTTCACGTTCTGGGGCTTCGTGATCCTCGCTTCGGTGTACCTCGAGGCGTACGGCGCGCTGTTCGACGAGAAGTTCGCCATCCCGTGGATCGGCCACTGGGCGGTGCTCGGCTTCCTGCAGGACTTCATCGCCGTCGCGGTGGCCGTCTCGCTCGGCGTGTTCACGATCATCCGCATCCGGAACGCCCCCGAACGCAAGGACCGCGCGTCCCGGTTCTACGGCTCGCACACCGGCGGCGCCTGGCTGATCCTGCTGATGATCTTCAACGTCGTCTGGACGATGTTCTTCTTCCGCGGCGCGTCCGCGGCGTCCGGGAACTTCCCGTACGACTCGGGCGCGTACGTCTCCCTCGGCGTCGGGAACCTCCTCGAACCGCTCGGGCACGCGACGACCGAGGTGCTGGAGACGATCGGCCTGCTGCTGCACATCGGCGTCATGCTGGTGTTCCTGTCGATCGTGCTCTACTCCAAGCACCTGCACATCTTCGTGGCGCCCATCAACGTCTCCGCGAAGCGGCTGCCGGACGCGCTCGGCCCGCTGCTGCCGATGGAGTCCGGCGGCAAGCCGATCGACTTCGAGGACCCGGGCGAGGACGACACGTTCGGCCGCGGCAAGATCGGCGACTTCACGTGGAAGGGCATGCTGGACTTCACCACGTGCACCGAGTGCGGCCGCTGCCAGTCGCAGTGCCCGGCGTGGAACACCGGGAAGCCGTTGTCGCCCAAGCTCGTCATCATGAACCTGCGCGACAACCTGTTCGAAGAGGCGCCCTACATCCTCGCGGGCACCGAGCACGAGGGCGCGCGCCCGCTGGTCGGCCCGGAGGACGACGGCGGCGTGATCGACCCCGACGTCCTGTGGTCGTGCACCACCTGCGGCGCGTGCGTCGAGCAGTGCCCGGTGGACATCGAGCACGTCGACCACATCGTCGACATGCGCCGCTACCAGGTGATGATCGAGTCCGCCTTCCCGACCGAGCTGGGCGGGCTGTTCAAGAACCTGGAGACCAAGGGCAACCCGTGGGGCCAGAACAACGCCGAGCGCCTCGCCTGGACGAAGGACCTCGGCTTCGACGTCCCGGTGTTCGACGGCGAGCTGGCCGAGGACGTCGAGTACGTCTACTGGGTCGGCTGCGCCGGCGCGTTCGACGACCAGGCCCGCAAGACCGTCCGCGCGACGGCCGAGCTCCTGCACATCGCCGGGGTGAAGTACGTGGTGCTGGGCAAGGAGGAGTCCTGCACCGGTGACCCGGCCCGCCGCGCGGGCAACGAGTTCCTCTTCCAGATGATGGCGCAGCAGACGGCGGAGACGCTCAACGCCGTGTTCGAGGGCCGCGAGCCGCGGCTGCGCAAGATCGTCACCACGTGCCCGCACTGCCTGAACACGCTCAGCCGCGAGTACCCGGACCTGGACGGGCACTACGAGGTCGTCCACCACACGCAGCTGCTCAACCGCCTGGTCCGCGGCGGGCAGCTGACCCCGGTCAAGCCGGTCGAGGACGGCCCGCGCGTCACCTACCACGACCCCTGCTACCTGGGCCGCCACAACAAGGTCTACACCCCGCCGCGCGAGCTGGTCGGCGCGACGGGCGCTGCCTTGGCGGAGATGCCCCGCCACGCCGACCGGGCCCTGTGCTGCGGCGCCGGCGGCGCCCGCATGTGGATGGAGGAGCAGATCGGCAAGCGCATCAACCTCGAGCGGGTGGACGAGGCGATCGCCACGGACGCGGAGACGATCGTGACCGGCTGCCCGTTCTGCCGCGTGATGCTGACGGATGGCCTGGTCCAGCGGCAGAGCGAGCAGCAGGCGGAGAACGTCGACGTGCGCGACGTCGCCCAGCTGCTGCTGGAGCGGGTGAAGGCCCCGGACGCGTCGACGCCGAAGGTCTGAACGGGTTCACCCGTTCGCCGGATATCTCCGGCCCGCCGCACGGCTCTTCCTGTAAGGGAGCCGTGCGGCGGGAGGAGGGCCGATGGGCGGGGCGAGGATCGAGACGCTCGGTGGGTCCGGGGCGAGCCTGGCGGTGCGCCGGGGCTCGTGGCTGGTGGGGCGCGGCCCCGACGCGGACCTGCGGCTGCGCTCCGAGCAGGTTTCGCTGCGGCACGCCTGGATCCGGCAGGACGCGCGGGGCACCTGGGTGGCCGACGCCGGGTCGCGCAACGGCACCTGGGTCAACGGGCGGCGGCTGGCGCCGCGGCGGGACCACCCGCTGCGCGACGGCGACCGGCTCGAGTTCGGCCCGGTCGCCGCCGTCTACTCCGACGGGTCCGGGGCCGCGCACACCCGGACGTGGCAGCGACCACCGTCCGGCGGGATCTCGTTCGGCGACGTGTCGGCCGGCACGATCAACAACGCCGGGCGCGACGTCAACAACAGCTACGACCACCGGCAGCAGCACAACTACGAGTTCACCACGCCCGAAGGCGAAGCGATCACGCTGCTCGCGACCGGCAGGGGCGCCGGCCGCGCGGTCATGGTGCTGGGACTGCTGATGGTCCTCGCCGGGTTCGGCATCTGGGCGTCGGTGATCTTCCGGTTCGTCAAGGCGGGGTCCGACTCGGTCGCGTCCGGGTCGTTCGACGCGCCGCCGCCGCTGCTCGGCCCGGAGGTCTTCGACGGCGTGCCGCTCGGGGCGGTGGGGTTCGCGCTCTTCGGGCTCGGCGGCGTCGTGCTGCTGATCGGGATGGTCATGGCCAAGGCGGCGCGCGAGCGGCGCCGGAACGGGAGGCGCTAGATGGACGGCATCCACTTCCACGGCGACGTCCGGGCCGGGACGGTCAACAACGCCGTCCACGGCGACGTCAACACCGTCCACGGAGGACACCAGGAGATCCACCGCGGCTTCGACGCGCGGCAGGTCGCCGCGCTGGTGCGGGCGGTCCGCGCGGAACTCGACGCGGCCCGGCTGCCGCCGGCCACCAAGGAAGCCGTGCACGACGCCCTCGACGAGGTCGACCGGGACGTCGTGCACGGCGGAAAAGACGCCGGCGCGAAGGTGCGCCGGGCCCGTGACCTGCTCCGGGACGCCGGCGGCCTCGCGACCGCCGGCGCCGGGCTGTGGACCGCGGTGCGGGCGCTCGCGGCCGCGGCCGGCGTTCCGTTCTAGCTGTCCACAGTGGACGCGACCACAGTGGACGGTGTGCCGGCCGTGCGGCCGCCCAGCTGCGCGGTCGGCACCCGGTAGGTCTCGCGGGCGGTCGCCGCGGCACCCGCCGCCACCACGCACACCGCGGCCGTGAAGATCGCGACGCCGAGCCAGTCGTCCCGGCCGGAGCCGATCGCCGCGACCACGCTGGGGGCGAAGCCCGCCACCGCGAAGCCGATCTGGGTGCCGATCGCCATGCCGGACAGCCGGACCCGGGCGCCGAACATCTCGCCGTACAGCGACGGCCAGACGCCGTTCACGCCGGAGTAGGCCACCCCGAACAGCACGATGCCGAGGACGAACAGCAGGGCGTACGAGCCGATCGAGATCGACCACAGGTACGGGAAGATCAGCACCCCGCAGGCCAGGCAGCCGGCGATGAACACCGGTTTGCGCCCGACGCGGTCGGCGAGCGCGGCCAGCAGCGGGATCGCCGCCAGCGCGACGACGTTGGCCAGGACGCCGACCCACAGCATCGGGGTGCGGGCCAGGCCGATCGTGTTGACCGCGTAGCTCAGCGCGTAGACGGTGAAGATGGTGCTGACCGAGGCGATCGTCGCCGCGACGACCACGCGCAGGACGTCCGCCCAGTGGTGCCGGAACAGCAGCGCGACCGGCAGCTTCGCGACCTCGGTGCGTTCGAACACCGGCGTCTCGTCGAGCTTGCGCCGGATCACGAACCCGACGACGATCACGAGCGCGCTGCCCCAGAACGGCACCCGCCAGCCCCAGGTCAGCAGGTCCTCGGCGGGCAGCGCGGCGACCGGCAGGAAGATCGCGGTGGCCAGGATCTGCCCGGCCTGCGTGCCGCTCAGGGTGAAGCTGGTGAAGTACGCGCGCCGGTGCTCCGGGGCGTGTTCCAGCGACATCGAGTTCGCGCCCGCCTGCTCGCCGGCCGCGGAAAGCCCCTGCAGCAGCCGGAGGATCACGAGCAGCACCGGGGCGAGGACGCCGATGCTCGCGTACGTCGGCAGGCAGCCGACGCAGAACGTCGCGACCCCCATGAGCAGCAGGGTGAAGACGAGCACGCGCTTGCGGCCGAACCGGTCGCCGACGTGGCCGAGGACGAACGCGCCGACCGGCCGGGCGAGGTAGCCGACGCCGAAGGTGGCCAGGGCCAGCAGGGTGCCGGTGGCGGGGGAGGAGGCGGGGAAGAACACCTTGCCGAACACGAGCGCGGCGGCGGTGCCGTAGATGAAGAAGTCGTAGTACTCGAGCGCGCTGCCGATCCAGGCGGCCAGCGCCGCCTTGCGGGGCATCGATCCGGTCACGGGCACGATCTCCTGACGTCCGTGCTTCGTTGCGCAGAGTCGGCGGGGAAGCAATGTACGGTCTAGTTAGTTAATAGAGAGTGGAAGACCGGACCCCGGGTGTCAAGAGATCCTTTTTGCCGGGGGGCGCCGCGCTCAGCGCGCGGTCAGATACTCGATCAGCAGCGTGCCCAGCATTGCGCGGTAGTGCTGCCGGCGGTCCGGGTCCAGCATGTCGCGGCCGAAGATCGCCTGGAACGTGTGCCGGTTCGCCAGCCGGAACACGCAGAACGAGCTGATGAGCATGTGGACGTCGAGCGCGTCGACGTCCTCGCGGAACAGGCCGGCCTTCCGGCCTCGCTCGAGGATCCGCGTGATCCCGCCGAGCGCCGGGTCGGCCAGTCCGGCGAGGATCTCCGATCGCGACAGGTGTTCGGCGTGGTGGATGTTTTCGATGCTGACCAGGCGGATGAAGTCCGGGTTGGCTTCGTGGTGGTCGAACGTCAGTTCCGCCAGCTGGCGCAGGGCCTCCTCCGGCTCCAGGTGTTCGACGTCCAGTCGCGCCTCCGACGTGCGGAGCGCGGAGTACGCCTGCTCCAGCACGGCGATGTACAGCTGCTCCTTGCCGCCGAAGTAGTAGTAGATCATCCGCTTGGTGGTGCTGGTGCGGGCGGCGATCTCGTCGACCCGGGCGCCGGTGTAGCCCTTGTCCGCGAACTCCCGGGTGGCCACTGCGAGGATGTCGGCGCGCGTGCGTTCCTTGTCGCGCTGGCGCTCGGCCTCCGACGATGGTGCGGCCACCGGGCTCCCTTCGCTGTGGGTGACGGCCCCACTCTAGCCCTTCCGTCGCAACGACCAGCACGCTACCGTGAACGTACTAGTTCGTACATTAACCACGGAGGGCGCGGCGTGAGCAGCTACCTGATCGGACTCGTCGGCACGGGCATCGGGCCGTCCGCCAGCCCGGCGCTGCACGAGCGCGAGGCCGACGAACTGGGCCTGCGCTACCTCTACCGGCTGCTGGACCTCGACGTGCTGCGCCGCCCGGTCGCCGACGTCCTCGCCGCCGCCCGGCTCGCCGGGTTCGACGGCCTCAACGTCACCCACCCGGCCAAGCAGGCCGTCGTCCCGCACCTCGACGAGCTCTCGCCGGAAGCCACCGCGCTCGGGGCGGTCAACACCGTCGTCTTCCGCCAAGGGCGCTCGATCGGCCACAACACCGACGCGACCGGGTTCGCCCGCAGCCTCAGCCGCGGCCTGCCGGACGTCCGCTTGGACGACGTCGTCCTGCTCGGCGCCGGGGGAGCGGGGGCGGCGGTCGCCCACGCGCTCCTCTCGCTGGGCACCGGACGGCTCACCGTGCACGACGTCGACGGCGTCCGGAGCGCCCGCCTCGTCGAGGCTCTCGAGCGGCGGTTCGGGGCGGGCCGCGCGCGAACCGGCGACCCGGCCGCGCTCGCCCGCGCCGACGGCCTCGTGCACGCCACCCCGACCGGCATGGCCGCCCACCCCGGCTCGCCGGTCCCGGCCGAGCTGCTGCATGAAGACTTGTGGGTCGCCGACATCGTCTACCGCCCGCTGGAAACCGCGCTGCTGGCCGCCGCCCGCGCCCGCGGGTGCCGGGTGCTGCACGGCGGCGGCATGGTCGTGCTGCAGGCCGCCGAGTCGTTCCGGCTGTTCACCGGTGCCGACCCGGACCCGGACCGGATGCTGCGCCACTTCGACGCCCTGGAAGGGAAGGCCGCCCGTGCTGCCTGAACCGCGCACCGCCATCGCCACCGTCTGCCTCTCGGGCACCCTCGAAGACAAGCTCGCCGCGGCCGCCGCGGCCGGGTTCGACGGCGTCGAGCTGTTCGAGAACGACCTGCTGGTGTCCCCGTCGAGCCCGGCCGAAATCCGCCGCCGCTGCGCCGACCTCGGCCTGTCGATCGACCTCTACCAGCCGTTCCGCGACTTCGAAGCCGTCCCGCCGGACCTGCACCGGGCCAACCTGCGCCGGGCGGCGCGCAAGTTCGACGTCATGGCCGAGCTCGGCACGGACACGATCCTGGTCTGCTCGTCGGTCTCGCCGGAGGCGATCGACGACGACGAGCTGGCCGCCGAACAGCTGCACGCCCTGGCCGAGCTGGCCGCCACGCGCGGGCTGCGGGTCGCCTACGAGGCACTGGCCTGGGGCCGGCACGTCAGCGGGTACGAGCACGCCTGGCGCATCGTCCGCCGCGCCGCGCACCCCGCGCTCGGCGTCTGCCTGGACAGCTTCCACATCCTGTCGAAGGACCACGACCCGGCGCCGATCCGCGCCATCCCCGGCGACAAGATCTTCTTCCTGCAGCTGGCCGACGCGCCGAAGCTGCCGATGGACGTGCTGCCGTGGAGCAGGCACCACCGGCTCTTCCCGGGCCAGGGCGACTTCGACCTGACGGCGTTCACCGGGCACGTGCTGGCCGCGGGCTACCGCGGGCCGCTGTCCCTGGAGGTCTTCAACGACGTGTTCCGCCAGGCCGACCCGCGCCCGGCCGCGATCGACGCGCTGCGGTCGCTGCTGGTGCTGCAGGAGTCCCTGGGCGTGCTCGACCTGCCGGCCGCGCCGGCCCTGACCGGGCACGCGTTCGCCGAGGTCGTGACCGACCCGGGCGCCGGGCGCGTCCTCGCGAGCCTCGGGTTCGCGCGCACCGGCGTGCACCGCACCAAGCCGGTCGAGCTGTGGGAACAGGGCGACGCCCGGGTGGTGGTCAACGAAGGCGGCGCGGCGCACGGTGCCGTCGGCGCGGTCGCGCTGGCCAGTACCGACCCGGTCCGCTCGGCCCGCCGGGCCGAAGCGCTGCGGGCGCCGGTCCTGCCGCGGGTGCGCGGCCCGCGGGAGGCGGACCTGGCGTCGGTCGCGGCGCCGGACGGTACCCAGGTGTTCCTCTGCGGCGACGACTGGCGCGACGACTTCGTGCCGACCGGGGAAACGGCCGGGGGCGCCGGGGTTTTCGGGATCGATCACGTGGCGCTCACGCAGCCCTTCGACCACTTCGAGGAAGCCGCGTTGTTCCACCACGCGGTGTTCGGGCTGACGCCGTCGCCGGTGACGGAGTTCGCGGCGCCGTTCGGGCTGGTGCGCAGCCGCGCGGTGGCGGCGGGAGACGTCCGGCTGACGCTGGAGGCCGCCGTGGTCCGCCGCGGCGAATGGGCGCCGGCGGTCCCCGAACCGCAGCACGTCGCGTTCGCCTGCACGGACGCACTGGCCGCGGCCGCGGCGATGCGCGCGGCGGGCGCACCGCTGCTGGACATCCCCGGCAACTACTACGACGACCTCGAAGCCCGGCTGGAGCTGCCGCCGGCGCGGCTCGCCGCGCTGCGCGCGCACTCGGTCCTCTACGACCGGGACGCGCAAGGCGAGTTCCTGCACTTCTACACCGCGCTGGCCGGGGCGCGGGTGTTCTTCGAGGTGGTGCAGCGGATCGGTGGGTACCGCGGCTTCGGCGTGGCCAACGCGCCGGTGCGGATGGCCGCGCACCGCGCCCGGCGACACGCGTCCCCGCCGGTGAAAACGCCGGCCTGATCGCCGCCTGATCACCACTGCCGCCCCGGGAAGTCTTTCCCGGGGCGGTTTTCGTCGTGGCCCGGCACCGCGAGCGCCGGGAATTCCGGTGCGCCAGCGGTGAAAAACGCCCGACTCACCTTCCTATTCGGACGACTTCTGGCATGCCCGTTTCCGGCGTGGGTAACCGCCCGGCTACTCCTCGCAGGCGTTTACAACGTTCCGGCAACCGCCTTGACAGGGCCTGTGGTACGTACCACTCTAACCCCAACATTGGTCTACACCATTTGGGGCGTCCGGCCGCGGTGGCCGGGCATGGAAAGGACGGCATCGAGTGAAACGCTGGCTCAAGCTGGCGGCGGGCGCCGCCGCACTCACGCTCGCGACCGCGGGCTGCGCGGGCTCCAGCGGCTCGGACACCGCGGCCTCGTCGAGCGGCAATGCACCGCTGAGCGGGACCGTCACGGTCTGGCTGATGACCGGCTCCGCGCCGACCACCCTGACCGACGCGCTGCACAAGGAGTTCGAGGCCGCGCACCCCGGGGTCAAGGTCAAGTACGAAATCCAGCAGTGGGACGGCATCCAGCAGAAGCTGACCACCGCGCTGGCCAGCGGCGCGCCGCCGGACGTCATCGAGATCGGCAACACGCAGACCGCCGCGTTCGCCTCCCAGGACGGCGTGCTGACCGACCTGACCGCCGACAAGGACAGCTTCAACGGCTCGCAGTGGCTCAAGGGTCTCGCCGACTCCGGCAGCTACGACGGCAAGGTCTACGGCGTCCCGTTCTACGCGGCCAACCGCGAGGTCATCTACCGCAAGGACATGTTCGAGCAGGCCGGCATCACCAAGACGCCGACGTCGAACGACGAGTGGATCGACGCCATCGGCAAGCTGAAGACCAAGTTCGGTGCCGACCCCGAGTTCCAGGCGCTCTACATGCCGGGCCAGAACTGGTACGCGCTGCTGTCGTTCATCTGGGACAACGGCGGTGACATCGCCAAGGCGAACGGCAAGAACTACCAGGCGACCCTCGACACCCCCGAGGCCAAGGCCGGCCTGGAGTTCTACAAGAAGCTCGTCGACACCTCCGGCACCAAGGCGCCCAAGGACGCCGACGAGGCCAAGCCGCAGCAGGCCACCGTCTACGGTGCCGGCAAGGTGGCCATGATGATCGGCCTGCCGTGGGAGCTCGCGACCGCGGCCAAGACCGACCCGAGCCTGACCGCCAAGACCGGCGCCTTCGCCATCCCGGGCAAGACCGCCGGCCAGAGCGCCCCGGTGTTCCTCGGCGGCTCGAACCTGGCCATCCCGGCCAACAGCAAGAACGTGGCCGCGGCCAAGGAGTACATCAAGCTGCTCGCCAGCCCGAAGTACCAGAGCCAGCTCGCCGCCGCCGGCGTCGTGCCCGGCACGTCGACCGACCTCACCGGCCTGGACAAGGACCCGCTGGGCAGCGTGATGGCGAAGGCCTCCACCAACGGCAAGGCCGTCCCGGCCAGCCCGAAGTGGGGCGACGTCGAGTCCGGCCAGAACCCGGTCAAGGACATGCTGACCGCCTACCTGACCGGCAAGAAGACGCTCGACCAGGCGACCGCCGACGCCAACGCAGCGCTGAACAAGCTCATCGGCGGATGACCGCGACCGCGAATGTGACGATGCCGGCGGGGGCGACCCCGCCGGCATCGCCGCGCGACGCGGGGGTCAAGCGGCGCAGGCGGGGCCGGTTCGGCGACCGGGTGCTCCCGTACCTGCTGCTGCTCCCCGCCCTCGCCGCCATCCTCGTCCTGCTCGCCTGGCCGCTGGTCCAGGTGCTCGTGATCAGCTTCCGGAAGCTGGACATCGGCCAGCTCGTCTCCGGCAAGCTGATCTGGATCGGGTTCGACAACTACACGACCATCCTGTCGGACCCGGAGTTCTGGACGATCACCGTCCGGACCCTGGTCTTCACCGCCGCGATCGTGGCCGCCACGATCCTCGGCGGGCTGCTGCTGGCGGTGCTCATGCGCCACCTCGGCCCGGTCGTGCGGATCATGGTGCAGGTGACGCTGGTCCTGGCGTGGGCCACGCCGGTGATCGCGACGACCACGGTCTTCCAGTGGATCTTCGACGAGCAGTACGGCATCCTCAACAAGACACTCGACCGGCTGGGGTTCCCCGGCTTCATCGGCTTCTCGTGGTTCTCCAGCGGCGCGAGCACGCTGACCGTGATCGGGCTGCTCATCGTGTGGCAGGCCGTGCCGTTCGTGACGTTCTCGCTGTACGCGGGCATCGTCGGCGTCCCGCGCGAGCAGTACGAGGCCGCGGGCATCGACGGCGCCAGTGCGTGGCAGACGTTCCGCGCGGTCACCTGGCCCGCCATCCGGCCGATCACCACCATGGTGACGTTCCTGTCGGTGCTGTGGGACTTCAACGCCTTCGCGCAGATCTGGGCGATCCGGGAGGGCGGGCCCGACGGCGGGAGCACCACGCTGGCCGTCGTGCTGTACCTCAAGGGCATCGCGGGCAACCACTTCGGCGCGGCGGCCGCGATCGCGACGCTGATGCTGATCGTGCTGGCGCTCATCACCGGCCGGTACATCCAGCTGCTCGTCCGGACCCCGGAAGGTGATCTCAAGTGAGGAAATCGCTGCCGCAGCGGATCGTGCTGTCGGTCGTCGGCGTCCTGGTGGCGCTGCTGATCCTCTTCCCGACGTACTGGATGTTCGTCACCTCGCTGCGGACACCCGGCGAGATCCTGTCGCCGAAGTACGACCTGATCCCGACGTCGTTCTCGTTCGGCAACTTCGCCACCGCGCTGAGCAAGGACAACTTCCCGACCTACCTGCTGAACAGCCTGATCGTCACGGTCGGGTCGGTGCTGTGCGCGCTGGTCGCCGGGACGCTCGCGGCCATCCCGCTGTCGCGGCTGCGCTTCACCGGCCGCAAGGGCTTCCTGGTCCTGGTGATGGTGGCGCAGCTGGCCCCGGTGTCGGCGCTGTTCATCCCGCTGTTCCTGCTGATGCGGGACGCCGGGCTGCTCAACACGCTGCCGTCGCTGCTGCTGATCTACTTCGCCACCACGCTGCCGTTCACGGTCTGGATGCTCTACGGCTTCGTCAACGGGATCCCGTACGAGCTGGAAGAGGCCGCGATGATCGACGGCTGCAGCCAGACCGGCGCGTTCCGCCGGGTGACGCTGCCGCTGCTCGGGCCGGGGCTGGTCACCACCTCGGTGTTCAGCTTCATCACCGCGTGGAACGAGTACCTGTTCGCGCTGGTGTTCATCCGGGACAAGCCGAAGGAGACGCTGCCGGTGTGGCTGGCGTCGTTCCGCACCGCGTTCGCCACCGACTGGGGCGGCGTCATGGCCGCGTCGGTCATCTACGCGATCCCGGCGCTGGTCTTCTTCCTGCTGGTGCAACGCAAGCTGGTGTCCGGCGGGACCGCCGGCGCCGTGAAGGGATAGCCCCGTTGTCCTCTTCCGAGAAGCCGTCCTCGCCCGAGAAACTCGCCGAAGCCGTCCTCCTGCCCGGGTTCGCCGGGACCACCGCGCCGGACTGGCTGCGCCGCCGGGTCGCCGGCGGCCTGGGCGGAGTGGTCCTGTTCGGCCGCAACGTCGTCGACGACGAGCAGGTGGCCGCGTTGACCGCGCAGCTGCGCGGGGAGCGCGACGGCGTGCTGGTCGGCATCGACGAGGAGGGCGGCGACGTCACCCGGCTCGACGTCGGCGCCGGGTCGTTCGTGCCGGGGCCGCTGGCCCTCGGCGCGGCGGACGACCCGGAACTGACCACGGCCGTCGCCGCCGCGCTCGGCGAGCGGCTGGCCGCGTGCGGCGTCACGGTGAACCTCGCGCCGTGCGCGGACCTCACCCTGGCCGAAGCGGACCCGATCATCGGCGTCCGGGCGTTCGGGTCCGACCCGGCGAAGGCGTCGCCGCACGTCGCGGCGTACGTGACGGGCCTGCAGAAGTACGGCGTGGCGGCCTGCGCGAAGCACTTCCCGGGCCACGGCGCGGCGACCGAGGACTCGCACGTGGCGTTGCCGGTGCTGCCCCGGACCGTCGAAGAGCTGCGGGAGATCGAACTGGTCCCGTTCGCGGCGGCGATCCGGGCCGGGGTGCGCTCGGTGATGTCGGGCCACCTGGTCGTCCGGGCCTGGGGCGACGAGCCGGCCACGCTCAACCGGACCGCGCTCACCGACGTCCTGCGCGGCGAGCTCGGCTTCACCGGTGCGGTGATCACCGATGCCCTGGAGATGGGCGCGGTTTCCGGGGCGTACGGGCGCCACGACGGCCTCGGCCGGTCGGCGGTGCGGGCCCTGGCGGCCGGGGCGGACGCGCTCTGCCTCGGCGGCGCGGCGTTCGAGGCGCCGGCTCTCGATGCCTGCGTCTCGGCGATCGTGGCCGCGGTCGCGGCGGGCGAGCTGCCCCTGGAACGGCTGGCGGAGGCGGCCGCGCGGACGGCGGCACTGGGCACCGACCCGGCCCCGGCGCCGGTGGGGCCGGTCGACCGGCGGCTCGGCCTGGAGGTGGCCCGCAAGGCGCTGCGGGTGCGGGGTGAGCCGCGGCTGGCCGGACCGCCGTTGGTGGTCGACGTCCAGACCGAGCCGACCATCGCGGCCGGGCCGATGCCGTGGGGCCTCGGCGCGCACCTGGCCGAGCTCGTGCCGGGCACCCGGGCCATCACCGCGACGCCCGATGACGCCGACGCGGTGCTCGAAGCGGCGAAGGGGTTCCGCAGCGTCGTGGTGGTGACCCGGGAGGCGCACCGGCACCCGCGGGTGCGGGCGCTGCTCGACGCGCTGTCGGCGGTGGAGTTCATCCGCGTCGAGACCGGGGTGCCCGGCGGCGGTGGCACCGGTCCGCGGATCGACACGTTCAGCGGCTCCTGGGTCAGCCTGCGCGCCGCCGCCGAATATCTCGCCTGAGCGGGGTTTCGTCCGCTTTGCCGCATCTCCAGAAGGCCGCTCGCGGTTTTGTACGCGCCTTGTACCGGCCGCGGTCATTCTGTCCGCACACCGGAAAACTGGAGGACGGAAGAATGAACATGGGGATCGTGAAGCGGCTGGCCGGGGTGGCCGGCATCGCCGCGGCGCTCGTGGTCGCCGGGGCGGGCCCGGCGTTCGCGGCCACGGGGACGGTGCACACGGACTCGGGCGCGCCGCTGACCGTGCGGTCCAGCCCGAGCGCCACCGCGGGCGCGATCGGCACCATCGCCGACGGCACCGCGGTGACCATCACCTGCCAGACCAACGGCTCCACGGTCGACGGCAAGTACGGCACCTCGGACATCTGGGACAAGGTGGGCAACGGCTACGTCAGCGACGCCTACGTCTACACCGGCTCCGACGGCCGGGTCGCGCCCGACTGCGAGGGCTCGACGCTGACCTGCTCGACCGGGGGCACCGGCAACCCGAAGACGTGCGCGCAGGCCGTGGCCTACGCCAAGACCCGCGTCCACACCACCAACATCGACTCCTACAACGGCTGGTGCGACCGGATCAACGCCCAGAACTACGGCTGGTCCGCCTCCGGCTCGGAGACGGCCTACATCCACTGGACCCAGATCCCGGCCTCGTTCAAGCACCCGGGCGACTACCAGGTCCCGGCCGGTGGGCTCGCCTACTTCAAGAGCAGCGGCGCCGGCCACACGATGATCTCGATCGGCGACGGCAAGTTCCTGTCGAACGACATCAACGGTCCGGGCACCTACACCGAGACCACGATCGCGCAGATCAAGAGCAAGTGGGGCCAGACCTACGTCGGCTGGGCGCAGCCGTGGTTCAAGATCAACCACTGACCCGCTGAACGCGCACAGGCCCCTGTCCACCTCCCCCGGACAGGGGCCTGTCTCATGCCTCCATGACCTGGTGCGCCGGGTCCGCGAGGTAGGCGAGGAGGTTCGCGGGCCGGTACGGCGGCCGCATGTGCTCGTGGCGGTACAGCGTGCAGGAGCCCGCGAACTCCGTGGCCGGGTCCACCCGGCCGATCGCGCGGTCGGCCGAGCCGAAGATCCGGTAGAACGCCTTGAGCGAGTTGTGCAGCACGCCGAGCTCGTCGCGGTCGGCCAAGGTCGCGAAGGCGTCCGGGGCGAAGGCGAGGCCGCACTTCTCCGCGCGCTCGGTCATCCACCGCAGCGCGAGATCCGACAGGGCGGGCTGCTGGTAGCCACCGCCGACGTCGGAATGGGCGCCGGCGAACCAGACCTGTTCGCGCACCTGGCCCTCGGCCGCCGCCGACGGCTCCCAGACCGCGGGGGCGAACGACTTCCGGTGCTCGTCCACCGCCAGCGCCTGGAAGGCGGCCTGCACGATCGAGGTCAGCTTCATGTCGTGGAACTGCCAGCGCTTGTTCAGCAGGTGGATCAGCCGGCCGCCGCTGAGCGGGATGCCCAGCGCGCCGACGGTGTCCCAGACGCCGACGAACCGGATGGGCGTCCGGTCCTCGCGGGCGTACTTCGCGCGGAACGCCCGGGCCCGCGCGCTGTCCGGCCCGGAGGTGGCCCGGTCCCGGGCGCGGTAGATCCCGTAGGCCTCGTCGAGCCGCCCGGCCTCGCCCGGCAGCAGGACGCCGCAGTTGCGGATGAAGCCCACGGTGCTGCGCGCGGTGTAGGCACCGCGGCTGAAACCGAAGAAGAACAGCTCGTCGCCGGGTTCGTAGTTCTCGACGACGAACCGGTAGGCGTCCTTCACGTTGGCCGAGAGCCCCACGCCGAAGGCACCGCCGATGAGGCGGTCCCACAGCTTCCCGGTGCCGACGCCTTCCCGGTAGTACACGCGCTGCTCGACCCCGTCCGGATCGACGGGCGCCACGGCTCGCTGAAGCCGGCCCACGTTCGTCGGCGCCGGCTGGCGGAGGGTGTTCCACGTGCCGTCGCAGCAGATCACCAGACGTTTGGTCATGCTTCCTCCCCGGTCCGGATGCCCGTGAGTCGCATTTGTCCAGTGCCGCGTTACGGGCGGTCGCCGTCAGAGCGGGTGGGTCTCGAGGTAGGTCGCCCAGACCTTCTTGGGCACGCACATCCGCCACGCCTCGACGACCAGCTCCCGCATCTCGGCGGCGTCGATCGCGGCGAGGCGGCAGCGCACCCACCGGAAGCGCAGGTCCGACGGCTCGGGGAGCAGGAACTTGGCGGGTTCCGCCGCGATCAGCGCGTCCCGCTGCTCGCGGGGAAAGGCGAAGCCCATCAGGGTTTCGTCCGCGGACAGCGCCACGAACACGATCTGTCCCACCCGGAACTTGATCCGGTCGCGCACCACCGCCTCGGCGGCCCGCGGGAGGGTGGCCGCGAACGCGCGGACGTCGGCACCGGTGACCATGCCGGCCATTCTCGCGCGGAACCGGCGGCGCACCATCCCCGGGTGCGCCGCCGAGTCCCGGGTCACGCCCGGCAGGTCCGCCCGCGGTTCACGCAGTTCACCAGGCCGTTCATGATCCGCTGCGACATCACGTTGGCGAAGTCGTCGTGGTCGGACAGCGGGTTGTGGTTCTCCTGCGGGAAGGCGTCCACTTTGTACTGCCGCTTGAGCTGGATGTCCCGCGGGATGTCGTAGGTCAGCGAGATCTGCAGCTGCGGCACCGCCTTGAACCCGTTGCCGCACCGGCCGAACCGGTCCGGGTACACGATGTGCGTGCGGTGGTTGGCGCTGTCGGTGTTCTTGCCGTCCCAGCAGCTCGGGAACGTGTGGACGCGCTTGACCTTGCTGCCTTCGGGGCAGATCGGGTACTTGTCGGTGATGCGGTTCTCGAACCCGGTGCACGTCCAGCTCGCCTTGGCGTTGGCGGGCCCGTTGGTCGAGACCTTCGCGTCGCCGTAGAGCACGCGCAGGAAGCGGGGCATGGCCACGACCTTCCCGACCGGGCTGCCGCGGAAGGTGATCTGCACCCGCTGCGGTCGCTGGATCTCGCCGTCGTTGCCGGGCAGCTCGTTGTTCTCGTCCTGCCCGGGCAGCGCGCCACCGACCGTGGTGCTCGGCGGCGGGGTGGGCGTCCCGGTGTCCTTGCCCGGCTTGGTCGCGCACGGCGCGAGCCCGCCGAGGTCGCGCGGCTTCGGCGCGAACCGGCCGATCGCGATGGCGATCCGGTCGATGATGGCGGTGCGCCGGTCCTTGAGCGGGTTCAGGATCGCGTTGCGCACGAAGTCCGGGCCGCCCTGCCCCTGCGTGGCGGCGATGCGCTGGTTGGCCTCGTCGCTCTGGGTGTCGAGCTGGTCCAGGTTGCCGTCCACCTCGGCCATGGCCTGGTCGGGGATGTCCGGCAGCTTGCTGGCGACGTCCGGGCACGAGACCTGGACGGTCTTCGCCTCGCGGTCGGCCTGCGCCCGGTCGCCGTCGGGCTTCTTGGCGGGCTCGTTCTCCTCCTCTTCGCCGGTGTCGATGCGGACCACGGGCCAGAAGTAGGCGGACTTGTCGCCGTTCTTGCAGGTGGTGCCGGCCCGCAGGAGGCTCTTGTTGTTCGAGTCGGCGTTCGTCGACAGGTTGCCGACGTAGTCGTGCAGGTGCTGGGCGCCGTTGCGGACGCCGGGCTGGGCGATGAAGTTGTCCGGGTTGAAGTGCTTGTTCTCGTTGCGGCCGCAGTCGACGGTGAACGTGCCCGTCGCCGCGCCGGTGACCGGACGCGGGTCGAACTGGTTCGGCTTCACCTTCAGGATGTCGACGAAGAAGGCGGGGTTCGCTTCGTCGGCGCTGGCTTCACCGGTGTTGCCGGTGGTCGTCGCGACGACGATGCCGCCGACCGCGATCGCGAGGGCGAGGCCGCCGGTCGCGATCTTCGTCCGGCGGGACAGACGGTGCCGTCCTTGGGTGCGGGACATGGGAAATCCTCCGGGGTGTCGGGCTGGCGGGAACGCGCGACACTGCACGGGAACGAGCCCAGGCTCGTCCCGGACAGGCGGGGTTGGCGTCACGGGTTTCTTCGAATACGTCGGCAGGGCACGATGCCCGGCTGGTCCACTGACCCGACATCAGTGGGTGCGCGCCCACCTGCCCGTGGCCGCGCCGTCAACCGGCTGGTTATCGTTCCGTTATGGAAGCTACACGGTCGCTTGACACCGGGCAAGAAGTTCTTTTCGACTGTTACAACCCGTCAGGCCCGGTTCGTGTTTCCGTAGCAGAAGAACATCCTGACCTGCGGATTTGCCGCCCGCGACAGACTCGCGGAAAAAACTTTGAACCGAAGTGAACCGGCATCCGTATCCCTCGGTGAGGCCGGTTGAATGCCCGCGGCGCGGGTGCTCACCGGGAATTGCCGTGAAATGGGTGAATGGCGCCCTCGGCAACCCATTCAGAAAGCCGGACCGGCCAGTGCCGCGGTGATGAGCGAGATCCCGCCCAGCGGGGCGGGACGAGCCCCGGGACGCCGGTGTCAGACGACCTCGGTTGCCGGCACCCGCGCCCCGGCGGCGAGGCCCGTCGCCCGCCAGGCGTCCCGGGTGACGGCGAGCGGGTCGACGCACCCGGCGATCCCCAGCGGCGCGTCACGGGCGGTGCTGCGCAGGATCGCCTGCTCGATCGTGTCGACGCGCAGGAAGGCGAAACCGGTGCGGCGGGCGAGTTCCGCGGAGATCGTGCTCTTCCCGGTCGCGGGCAGGCCGCCGACGACGACGAGGAACGGGGGCGGCACCGGGTGATCATCGCACGCGTGGTCACCCGTGCCGGGAAGCCGCCTCGTCGTGGGCCAGCAGGCAGCGCCGCAGCGTGGTGAGCGCGCGGTGCTGGGCGACGCGGACCGCGCCGGCGCTGCCGAGACCGACCGCGGCGGCCGTTTCCTCGGCCGTCATGCCGAGGATGATCCGCAGGACCAGGATTTCGCGCTGGCGCGGCGGGAGCGTGTCGAGCAGGCCGGACGACCAGTCGAGCGCCGCGGACCGTTCGACCTCTTCGCCCGTCGGGTCCGCGCCGCCCGCGCGGCCGGTGGGTGGTTCGGCGACCGGGCTGGTGCGGTCGCGCGCCCGGCGCCGGTGGAAGTCGGACACTTTGTGCGCGGCGATGCCGAACACGAACGGCACGAACCCGTCGGGTTCGAGGCGGTAGTCCGGCAGGGCGCGCACGATCGCGAGCAGCACGTCCTGGGCGCAGTCCTCGGCGTCCGACGAGCCGTCCTGCCAGGTGCGCAGCCGGCCCAGGCAGTAGCGGAACACCATCGGCCGCAGCGCGCGCAGCAGCGCGGCCACCGCGGCGCGGTTGCCCTGCACCGCCGACCGGACGAGGGCCGGGTCGAGCGTGGTGGCCGCCCGGGGCGCGGGACCGCCGTCGGGGGAGTGCGGCGGCATCGGCCTCACCCTCTTCCCATGTTTCCCGGCAACGGACCGTCACGACGCTAGGTCACTCCGCGTGGCCGCGACACCGGCCGGGCGACCGTCCCGAACCGGGTCTTCCGGCCCTGGCTCCCAGCGCCCGGATGTGCCTGCGCGCGCCGGCGCGGGCGGCCGGGCCGAACGGCCCTATCGGGGGACCGGGCGCACCGATCACGCTGGTGGCCGGGGAAATCACAGGAGAAACACAGGGACGCGATGGTGGACGACGTGGGCTACGGGCTGTTGCTCGACCGGCAGCAGTGCCTCGCCTTGCTCCGGACGGCGAGCCTCGGACGGGTGATCTTCACCCACCGGGCCATGCCGGCGGTGCGTCCGGTGCGCTTCACGGTCGTCGACGACGCCGTGGTCTTCGCCGTTCCGCCCGGCAGTCCGCTGTACGCGGGCGCGCGCGACGCGGTCGTCGCGTTCGAAGCCGACGAATTCGCCGCCGACACCGGTGCCGGCTGGTACGTCAGCCTGCTGGGCCGCGCCACCGAGTCCGCGGCCGTCGACCTCGGCCTGCCCGCCTGCCCGTGCCCGGCGCCCGCTCCGGCCACCCAGCGGTACCTGCGCGTCCCGGCCGAGACGATCAGCGGCCACCGCATCGCCTGTCACGCGGAGTGATCTCGCGCTCGCCGTAACGACGGGGCGCCCCGCATCGACCCACCGGATGGACGAACCGGATTGGGCCGACACGGGCAGTGGCCTGTGGCACCCTTGACGGCCCGGGGCAGGCCCGGGGAACCAGCGGAGCCAGCGGGGTCGACGGGAAGTGGCGGACGAAATCAGCATGCCGGCGATCCTCGCGGCGGTGGGTGGCATCGCCCGCGAGCTGGAGCTGCCTGCCCTGCTGGACCGCGCGGTGACGGCGACGTGCGAGCTGCTCGGCGCCCGGCGCGGCCGGCTGGCACTGGCCGAAGGCGGAACCGCCGAGTATGGCGGCGGCGCGCTGGGTCCCGGCACTGTCGAGCTGCCGGTCCGCGCCGGGCCGGAGACGTTCGGGACCCTGTCCGTCGAACCCGGCGACGGCGGGGAGTTCGGCCGACGCGAACGCGAGGTGCTCGGCGCACTCGCCGCGGCCACCGGGATGGCCGTCGAGAAAGCCCTGCTCGTCGACCAGATGCGGCGGCGCGAACGCTGGCTCGAGGCGTCCTACGACGTCACCCGCGCCCTGCTCGCGGCCCAGGACCTGCGGGCCACGCTGCGGCTGGTCGCCGAACGCGCCCGCGTCGTCGCCGGCGGGACGGCCGGCGCGATCGCCCGGCCCGACGGCCCCGGCCGGCTCGTCTTCGACGTCGTCGAGCCGCCGGGCGAGGACGCCGACCGCCTCACCGGCCTGACCGTGCCGACCGAAGGCACCGCCACCGGGATGGCGTTCACGACCCGGCGCCCGGTCGTGGTCCGCGACTACGGCGAGCGCGTGCAGGAACAGCAGCGCGACCACGATGGGCCGATGCCGGCGATGATCAAGGACCTCGACTCGGCGATCTCGGTGCCGCTGATCGTCGGCGAGGAGACCCTCGGCGTGCTGGTGGTGGCGAAGTTCCGCGACCGCTCGCCGTTCACCGGGTCCGACGTCCAGCTGGCCGAGACGTTCGCCGGGCACGCCGCGCTCGCCGTCGAGTTCTCCCGGGCACAGGAGGCGCGCCAGCAGCTGGCGGTGTTCTCCGACCGCGACCGGATCGCCCGCGACCTGCACGACCTGGTGATCCAGCGGCTGTTCGCGACCGGGCTCGGCCTGGAAGGCGTCAGCAGGCTGATCGCGGACGCGGGCGTCGCCGCGCGCGTGGCCGGGTTCGCCCAGGACCTCGACGGCACGATCCGGGAGATCCGCAACAGCATCTTCTCGCTCCAGGCGCCCGCGCAGGCGCAGGGCAGCCTTCGCGCGGAGCTGCTGCGGGTGGCCGTGGACGCCCGGGACGCGCTCCGCTTCGAGCCGCGCGTCGGCTTCGACGGGCCGCTCGACGCGGCGGTCCCGGACGCGGTCCGCTCCGACCTGATCGCCTCGCTGCGCGAAGCGCTGACGAACGTCGCCCGGCACGCGGGCGCGAAGTCGTCGTCGGTCGAGGTCACGGTGGACCGGCTCGGCCGGCGGCTGACGCTGGTGGTGCGCGACGACGGAAGCGGCCCGCCGGCGGAGGCGGGCCGGATCAGCGGGCTGGCCAACCTCGCGTCGCGGGCGGCCCGGTGGGGCGGCCACTGCGTGCTGGCGGCGGGCGAGGACGGCGGCGCGCGGCTGGAATGGACGGCGGAACTGCCGGCGATGACCGGCGAGCAGGGGAGTGGACGATGACGATCGGCGTGTTCCTGCTGGACGACCACGAGCTGGTCCGGACCGGGCTGAAGACCGTCTTCGAGCCCGAAGCCGACATCGAGGTGGTCGGGGAGGCGGGGACGGCGGCCGAGGCGCTGGTCCGGATCCCGCAGGCCCGCCCGGACGTGGCGGTGCTCGACGTCCGGCTGCCCGACGGCGAGGGGGTCGCGGTGTGCCGGGAGATCCGGTCCACCGTGGACCCGCCGCCCGCCTGCCTGATGCTGACGTCCTATTCGGACGACGAAGCGCTGTTCGGCGCGATCATGGCGGGCGCGGCCGGGTACATGCTCAAGCAGGTGTCCGGCCGGTCGCTGGTCGAGGCCGTCCGCACGGTCGCCGCCGGAGGCTCGCTGCTGGACGCCACGCTGACCGCGTCGGTGATGAACAAGCTGCGCGGGGAGAACGTCGCGGCCCCCGACCCGCGGTACGAGCAGCTGAGCCCGCAGGAGCGGCGGGTGCTGGACCTCGTCGCGGAGGGCCTGACCAACCGCCAGATCGCCGAGCGGCTGTTCCTGGCCGAGAAGACGGTGAAGAACTACGTCTCGTCGGTGCTGCACAAGCTCGGCGTCGAGCGGCGCACGTCGGCGGCGGTGTACATGTCCCAGCGGCGGGCCGAACCCGGCCGATCGAGCTGAATCCGGGACTGTTCGGACGTAACGGGTGGGTCGTTCGACGTATCCAGGCGCCGATGGAGTACACCTGTCGGGTGACGCACGGAGCGCGTGCGCGGCAACGAGGGGACGACATGGCGGGGTTGTCGGGCGGGGACTGTGTCAAGCAGGACTATGTCACGGGGCAGATCCGGGCACTCGCGGACGCGGTGCGGCGGGAAGGGGCCGGCGGAGTCGGCACGCACAGCTTCCAGCTGGCCGAGCACCTGGCGGCGGAGGGCGGAATCCACCGCGGCGACATCATGGCGGCGACGGCGACGCTGCTGGCGATGACGGCGTGGTGCGACGGCGAAGCGGAGGCGGCCCGCAGGTTCGCCGAGCTGGCGGGCGAGCACGACGTGGAGTCCCGCGAGCTGGTGACCCACCTGCTGCGCCTGGAGGCGGGCGCGGACCGCGGCTGGCTGCCGCAGGAGCAGGTGGCGGCCCTGCTGGAGTACGCCCGCCGCGAGCGCCGGGGCGACCTGGTGAGCCGGGTCCGCGCCATCGCGGGCACCCGCCGCGGCCGGCACCGCCGCGAGGACTAGCCGCCACGGGTGTCCACGCCATGGCGGGTGCGCGCCGTGGCCGGCACCGCCGCGACGGCCGGCTGTCACGGCTCGCGGGCCGGCCGGGTCCCGGGTGGACGGACCCGGCCGGCCCGGTTTTCGGGCGCTGCCAGTCAGTCAGTCAGTCAGCGGCCGGGCCGGGTCGGCCAGCCGGTCCGGATCCACGGTCCGTCCACTGAGGATCAGTTCGCGCACCGCGTCCAGGCCCTCGTCCCACCTGTTGACGTGCAGGCCCGCGACCACCCGGCCGCCGGCCAGCCAGAACGCGTGGAACGCCTCGGCGTCGCCGCGCCTGACCACGCGGTCGTAGCCGCCGGGCGGGAACCAGCCGGTGAACTCCATGCCCGCGTCGTACTGGTCCGAGAAGAAGTACGGCAGGTCGTCGTGGACCACTTCGCGGCCGAGCATCGCCAGGGCCGCGGCCGGGCCGCCGTTCGCCGCCGCCGCCCAGTGCTCGACGCGGAGGTGGCGGCCGTAGCGCTCCTGCCACACGCTCGCGACATCGCCCGCCGCGAAGACGTCCGGGTCCGCCGTGCGCAGGCCCGCGTCCACGACGATGCCGTCGTCGACGGCCAGGCCCGCGTCGGCGGCCGGCTGCGTCTCGGGCCGGGCGCCGATGCCCACGACGACCACGTCGGCCGGGATCTCGCCGTCGTCGGTGAGCACCGCCGAAACCGCGGATTCGCCCGCGAAGCCCGTCACGCCGGTGCCGAACCGCAGCTCGACGCCGTGGCGGCGGTGCAGGTCGGCGAAGAACCCGCCCACCTCCGGCCCGAGCGTCGCGTGCAGCGGGCCCGGGCCCGGCTCGACGATCGTCACCGCGCAGCCGTGGTGACGCGCGGCCGCGGCCGTCTCCAGGCCGATCCAGCCCGCGCCCGCCACGACGACCCGGCCGCCCGCGGCCAGCGCGTCGCGCAGCCGGTCGGCGTGCGCGAGCCGGCGCAGGTAGTGGATGCCGTCGAGGTCGCTGCCGGGCACCCGCAGCCGCCGCGGCGACGCTCCGGTCGCGAGCAGTAGCTTCGTGTACCCGAGGCGTTCGCCGCCGGTGAGCTCGACCTCGTGCGCCGCCCGGTCGAGCGCGGTGACGCGCCGGCCGGTCAGCACCTCGATGCCCTGGTCGGCGTACCACTTCTCGTCGTGGACGAACACCGACGCGCGGTTGTCCTGGCCGAGCAGGTAGCCCTTCGACAGCGGTGGCCGCTCGTAGGGCAGGTCCGGCTCGGCGCCGGCGATGACGACGCGCCCGCCGAACCCTTCGGCGCGCAGGGTTTCCGCGGCCTTCGCGCCGGTCAGCCCGGCGCCGGCGATGACGAAGGTGTCCATCAGCCGTTCACCCCGGTCAGGGCGAAGAACTCCTGCCGCGTCTTGGGTTCCTCCCGCAGCATGCCGTGCAGCGACGACGTCACGGTCAGCGCTCCGTTCGCGCGCACCCCGCGCAGGGACATGCACAGGTGCTCGGCCTCGATCACAACACCGACCCCCTTCGGCGCCAGGTGCTCCTGCAGCCAGTCCGCGACCTGCTTGGTCAGCCGCTCCTGCACCTGCAGGTCGCGCGCGAACATCTCGACGACGCGGGCGAGCTTCGACAGCCCGAGGATCCGCTCGCCGGGCAGGTAGCCGACGTGCGCGACGCCGCGGAAGGGCAGCAGGTGGTGCTCGCACAGCGACTGCACCGGGATGCTCTTCGCCAGCACGAGCTCGTCGTAGCCCTCGTCGTTGGGGAACGTCGTCAGCCGGAAGTCGCGCGGCTGCAGCATTTCCGCGTAGGCGTGGGCCACCCGCCGCGGGGTGTCGCCGAGGTGCTCCGAGGACGGGTCCTTCCCCAGGGCGCGCAGCAGGTCGGCGACCGCGCGCTCCGCCGCGTGCAGGTCGACGGCGTCGCGGTCGTGGACGACACCGAGGTGCCGCAGCGGGACCGGGGCGCTCACGGGTTCGACGGTCACGGGCATGCCTCCTTCTAAAATCAAGTTGAACTGACGTTAGAAGCTCCCTGGGGTTTTCGTCAACAGGTATGTGTTTTAGAATGCGGTGATGCAGGAGACCCAGGCGGGGGCGCTGGCCGCGGTCGCGGCCCTCGACGAGCCGACCCGGCGCCGGTTGTACGAGTACGTCGTCCGCCGCGCGGAGCCGGTGAGCCGCGACGACGTCGCCGCCGCACTCGGCGTGCCGCGCGCGACGGTCGCGTTCCACCTCGACCGCCTGGTGGAGGAGCGGCTGCTGGCCGTCGGGCACGAGCGCCGCACGGGCCGCACCGGGCCGGGAGCGGGCCGCCCGGCGAAGCTGTACCGCCGTTCGGACCGGCAGGTGAGCGTTTCGCTGCCCGAGCGCCAGTACGAGCTGGCGGGCCGCCTCCTGGCGGCGGCGGTCGAGGAGGCCGACGAGAGCGGCGGCTCGCCGCGGGAGATCCTCACCCGGTGCGCCCGCGACCGCGGGGCGGAGCTGGCAGCCGGCGGCCGGGACATCGTGGGCACCCTGGAGGAGAACGGCTTCGAGCCGCGCTCCGAAGGCGGCGAGGTCCTGCTCGTGAACTGCCCGTTCCACCGGCTGGCCCAGGCCCACACCCGCCTGGTGTGCGAGATGAACCTCGGACTGGTCGAGGGCATGCTGACGGGCGTGGGGGAGAAGAGCCTGCGGGCGCGGCTGGACCCGCACCCGGGCTTCTGCTGCGTGCGCCTCGCCCGGGACTGACGCTCGCCCCCGCCGACCCGAGCGCCCCAATGTGGCCTTCGGTGCGTTGAGCGCACCCAATGTGGCCTTCGGTGCGTTGAGCGCACCCAAGGCGGCCTTCGGTGCGTTGGACGCACCCAAGGCCGCCTTGGGGCGCTGGGTTCGCTACTTCGGCGGGACTTCGCTGAGCCGCCCGACCACGGCGGTGGTGATCGCGCTCGCGCCGAGCTCCGTGCCGGGCTTGAGCCACGGCTGCTCGGGCTCCGCGCCGGCGATCGTGCGCTCGCCGAGGAACGCGCCGGTGGCCGGGTCGATGATCAGCTGGCGGATCGCGTGGCGGTCGTCGAGTCCCAGCGCGACCCCGGTGCGGCCGTCCAGGTTCGTCGAGGCGGCCAGCACCTCGATGCCCGGGATCTTCGCCAGCGCCCGGTACCACTGCGCCCGCAGCTGCGCCGGCATCTGCCCGGCGCGGAGGATCTCGATGCCGAAGTGGAACATCACCGACGGCGTCGAGCCGCGGCCCTTCGTCAGTTGCTGCAGCTTCGCGTACAGCGCCGCCGGGTCGTGGGGCAGTGCCGCGTAGAACGCCGGGCTGTCCCAGTCGGCCGCGTCGCCGCACTTCTTCGCCGGCTTGGCCTTCGGGAAGAAGTCGCCGCAGCGGCCCTGCCACTGGCCCTGGTCGGTGTTCGTGATCTCCGGCTCGGGCGCCTGCGACTGCGGCACCGAGCCGCCGAGGAACCTGCCGGTACCCAGGATCTTGCGCGTCTCCTGCCACACGTCGTGCTCGTCCGCCGGGATCCACCGGTCGACCTGCTGCTCCCACAGGTAGGTGTAGCCGGTGCCGTCGCCGGTCTGGACGCCGCGCTGCACCCACGTGTGCTCGGCGACGTACCGGAACTGCCCGGGCCCGACTGGCTGGTCGGCCGCGCCCACGGTGAGGTCCGCGGCCCGGGCCAGCACCTGGGCCGCCGACATCAGCCGGATGTCCGGGGCGGCCGCCGTCGGGACCGAGTCAGTGGTCCGGACCGGCGGCGCGGCGGCCGATCCGGGCGCCGGAGCCGGCGGGCGCTGCTGGGTGACGACGACCGTCACCGCGACCACGCCCGCCACGGCGGCGGCGACCGGCAGCGCGAACCGGCGCACGCGCTTCGGGCGCACGGGGATCACCGGGCCGGCGTCGAGCTCGGCCAGCAGCCGGGCGCGGGCCGCGGAGAGGTCGGCGGGGGCGGTGCGGGCGTCGCGGTGGAGCAGCTCGAGGGTCTCGTCGAGCTCGTTCATGACTGGTTCTCCTCGGTGGGGACGAGCTGGGCCTGGAGCCGGTGGCGCACGCGGTGCAGCCGCGAGCGCACCGTGCTCGCGGGCACGCCGAGCGCCTCGGCGACTTCGGCCGGTTCGAGACCGGCCCAGGACGTGAGCAGCAGGACGTCGCGGTCCTGTTCGGACAGTGCGGCGAGTTCGCCGGCGAGCACGCGCAGCCGTGCCGCCGCGTCCACCCGGCCGGCGACCGCCGTGTCGTGGTTTTCGGCCGGGCGGTCTTCCGCTCCCGCCTTCGCGGTCAGCCGGAAGCCGCGGACCTCCTGGCGCACGTGGTTGCGCAGCAGGTTGGTGGCGATGCCGTAGAGCCAGCCACGGATCGGCGCCTGTCGCGGGTCGTAGCTCGCCCGTCTTCGCAGCGCGACGACGAAGGTCTCCGCCACGAGGTCGTCGGCGACGTGCACGCCCACCCGGCCCGCGAGGTAGCCGCGCAGGGCAGGGGCGTACTCGTCGAAGAGCCGCGCGAAGATCTCCTTCGGATCCCGTGCGGCGAGGTCGGGCCGGTCCAGCCGTTCGACGATTCTGGTCACGGTACTGGTTGTCGCGGCCCGCCGCCCGCGTCCCCGGTCCCCGTCCGGATGAGACGCACGCCACATCCGGCGAACACCGCGGCGAGGTGCGGACAACAGCAGGTATGCGCCGACGAATCGCGATGCTGCTGGCCGGGACGTGCGTCGCCGCGGTGGTGGCGGTGCTGGTGCTGGCCGCGGCGCTGCGGCCACCGGCGCCGGCCGACGCGCGGCCGCTGCCGCCGCCGTCCCTGACGACGAGCGTGGCCACGACCGCGACCGCGGCACCGTGCACGACCTCCCGCTCACCACTCTGCGGGCCCACCGCCGGGACGCCGTGGCGGCCGTGAAAGCGTTCTCCCTTCCCGTTGGGTGGTCGCGGCCCGGCGCGGGACGTCCGGAAAGCGCCGGTTCGGCGGTACCGTCTCGGGGGTGAGGCGGTACGAGGTGGAGGGGGCCAGGGTGGTGGACCGGGCGAAGCCGGGGGAGCAGACGAGGACTTCTCCGCCGGGGCCGCGGCAGCCGAGCCTGGCCGACGTCGCCGGCCTGGCCGGCGTGTCGCACATGACGGTTTCGCGCGTGGTCAACGAGAGCGGACCGGTGCGCCCGGAGACCCGCGAGCGGGTGCTCGCCGCCGTGCAGAGGCTCGGGTACCGGCCGAACACCGCCGCGCGGGCGCTGGTCACCGGCCGGTCGGGCACGCTCGGCGTGGTCGCGCTCGAGTCCAATCTCTACGGACCGGCGAGCACGCTCTACGGCATCGAGAACGCGGCCCGCGAGGCCGGCTACGGGGTCGCGATCTGCAGCGTGACGCGGCCGGGCCGGACGTCGATCGGCGACGCGGTGGAGAGTCTCCGGCGCCAGGCGGTGGAGGGGATCGTCGTGATCGCCCCGCACGTCACGGCCGGGCGGGCGCTCGCGGGCGCGCCTTCGGACATCCCCCTGGTGGCGGTCGGCGGCGGCGAGGCGGCGCCGGTGCCGGTGATCTCGGTCGACCAGTACGACGGCGCCCGGAGGGTGACCGAGCACCTGCTGTCCCGCGGCCACCGGACGGTCTGGCACCTGGCCGGCCCGGAGGACTGGCTGGAAGCCCGCGACCGCGAGCGAGGCTGGCGCGAGACACTGGAGGGCCACGGCCTGCGCGTCCCGGCGGTGGTCCGCGGCGACTGGAGCCCCCGGTCGGGGTACGAGGCCGGCCGCGCGCTGGTCGGCAAGCGCGGCCTCAAGGCGGTGTTTTCGGCCAACGACCAGATGGCGCTGGGCCTGTTGCGGGCGTTCACCGAGGCGGGCATCCGCGTGCCGGAGGACGTCCACGTCGCGGGCTTCGACGACGTACCGGAAGCGGAGTACTTCACCCCGCCCCTGACGACGGTGCGCCAGGACTTCATCGAGGTCGGCCGCAGGACGTTCGGCTTGCTGGAGGAGCGCATGGCAGGCGGCGACGCGGGGGCGAGGCATCTGGTGCCGGCCGAGCTGGTGGTGCGGGAGAGCACGGGGCCGCACTGACACGGCGACGCGCTGACGTGGTGGCCGGGGCGGCCGCTGCCGCCGGAGGGCGCCTGCCCGGGCCGCACACTCCGCCTGGCCACTGCGCCGGGCTGTAGGTGGTCAGTCCCGGGCCCGGGGCCACGAGACCGAAGAACGTGGACAGCCCGATCGCCCGGGGCGCGCCGAAGGCGACCGGCAGCGTCAGGACCAGGTGCTCCAGCCCGTGCGGGCCCTGCATCCAGACGCCCGTCTTCGCCCAGCGGCGGGTGCGGGTGCCCCGGGCGCGGCGGGTGATCACCATGACGCCCGCCAGACCGGCCAGGAAGAGGAAGTTGCCGGTCAGGTGCAGCAGCTCCATGCCGAACGCCGGCCGGCCGGGCAGCACCGTCTGCAGGCCGTTCGCCAGCCCGGTGCCCGCGGTCGGCGCGGGCGAGGACGCCGGCCGCGGCCCACATGGCCAGTGCCCAGAGCACCAGCAGCACCCGCGCCCGCGGTGTCCCACCCCGACATCGGCATCGCCATGGCCGCCTCCTTCGTCCTCTCGGACGCTAGCCCGGGACCGGGTGGCCGGACGTCTCCCGGCGTGCGCCCGGCGACCGGACAAACCGTTACAGCACAACGGTTTCCGTCTCAGGGCAGGACAAGCCGGGCGGCGAGGGCGGTGATCACCGCACTGGACACCAGGGCCGTCACCAGCCGGCCGCGCCGTCCGGTGAGGACCCGTCCGAGCAGGGCGCCGCCGCCCGCGAGCGCGGCTTGCCAGCTCGCCGAGGCGGCGAACGCGGCGAGCACGAACACCGCCTGGTCGAGCACCGGGACTTCCGCGCCGGCGCGATCGCCGACCACCAGCGCGGTGAAGTACACGACCGTGGCCGGGTTGACGAGCGTGATGCCGAGCAGGCTGACGTAGGCGCGGCCGGGGGCGAGCGGGGTCACCGGCCGGGCGGCCGGCGCCCGGTGCGAGCGCACCGCGCGCAGGACGCCGTGGGCGGCGAGCACGATCAGGACGGCCGCCGAGAGCCACCGCAGCGGCCCGGCGAACGGGGCGATGACGCCCGCGAGCGCGGCGCCGCCGAGCACGGCGACCAGCGCGTACACGCCGTCGGCCGTCGCGACACCGAGAGCCGCGGCCAGTCCGGTCCGCAGGGACGTGCGGGCGCTGAGGGCCACCAGGTACGTGCCCACGGCGCCGACCGGGATCGCGATGCCGTAGCCGGCGACCAGGCCGGCGAGCAGCGCGGCGCTCACGGCGCCGAGGTGATCGACCCCCGCGGACGGCGCGGCTGCTGCTGGACCGGCGCGGTGGTCGCGGCGACGGTCGGCAGGAGCGTGGTGCGAGACGTGGTCATGCGCAGATCGTGGTGCCGTTGTGCCGGGGAGGCAACCGGGTTTCCAGCCGGTGGGCTCCGGCGAGCTGTGCTTGAATCGCCCCGGGCAGGCACGCGAGCGAGAGAGGGTTTTCACGATGCGGGTCGACCTGAGCGGGAGGACGGCACTGGTCACCGGCTCCACCCAGGGCATCGGCGCGGCGATCGCGACGGGCCTCGCGGCGGCGGGGGCGCGGGTCGCGATCAACGGCCGGAGCGAAACCGGCGTCCACAAGGCCATCGCGCGGCTGCGCGAGGACGTGCCGGACGCGGACTTCCTGCCGGCCCCGGGCGACGTGTCCGAGGAGGCCGGCGCGGCCCAGGTCGTCGAAGAGGTGCCCGACGCCGACATCCTGGTCAACAACCTCGGCATCTTCGGCGCCCAGGACCCCCTGGACATCACCGACGCCGACTGGCGGCACTACTTCGAGGTCAACGTCCTGGCCGCGGTCCGGCTCACCCGCGCGTACCTGCCGGGCATGACCGACCGCGGCTGGGGCCGGATCCAGTACATCGCCAGCGATTCCGCGATCGTCATCCCGGCCGAGATGATCCACTATGGAGTGTCGAAGACGGCGTTGCTGGGCGTGTCCCGCGGGTTCGCCAAGCACGCCGCCGGCACCGGAGTCACGGTGAACGCGGTGATCGCCGGCCCGACCCACACCGGCGGCGTCGAAGACTTCGTCTACGAGCTCGTCGACAAGGACCTGCCGTGGGAGGAAGCCCAGCGCGAGTTCATGAAGCGGCACCGGCCACAGTCGCTGCTGCAGCGGCTGATCGAGCCGGAGGAGATCGCACACCTGGTGGTGTACCTGAGTTCCCCGTTCGCGTCGGCGACCACGGGCGCGGCGGTGCGGGTGGACGGCGGCTACGTCGACGCGATCGTGCCCTGACGCCGAACGGCGGCGCTGTAACACTTTCCGGTGACGCGGCGCTGAACACGCGTCCGGTGGGGAATTCTTCCGCTGAACCCCTTGACACACCGGGGAAAACTTGGCGGAAGGAGAGCACGATGAACACCCGGATCGCTTCTTGGGCAACGGCCGCGGCGCTCACGGTTTCCGCGGTGGCCGCCACGGCCGCACCGGCGTCGGCGGACATGGTGCCGGGCAGCAAGACGCAGTTCTACGCCTATTGTTCGGTCGACCTGTTCGGGGTGCCGATCGCCTGCGCCCAGACGGACGAAACGCGCGCGTCGCACATCTGCCAGTACGTCGCGACGACGCTCGGCCTGGGCCTGGACTGCATCCAGCGCTCCGCGAAGTGACCCCCGCGCGGGCTCCGGCACCCCGGCCGACGTGGGCTGACGGGCACCTTCCTCGCAGCTGACGAGAAGAAGGTGCCCGTCAGCGCGCCGGGTGCTGGTACCGGATCGGGACATTCCTGTTGCGCACCTGTCGAACATCCCCGACGGTCCGGCGATCTTCTCCCAGCACAGTGACCGGTGACCACACCCGGCACCCGGAGGAGACCGATGGCCCGCACCCGCATCCCGCCCCTTGCCGCCGGCATCGGCGCCGCCGTGGCTGTCGTGCTCGCGGCCGCCGGCTGGGTTGTCCTTCCTCCCGAGACCGCCGGGCGGGCTCTTGCCTCCCGGCCCGCCCTTGACCTTCCGCTGCCGTGGCCCGCCGAAGGGCAGTCCAGTGTCGAAGTGCAGAACCTGGGCTCGCTCGGCAGCCGGGGTGAGCAGCGGCCCGTGCCGATCGCCAGTGTCACGAAGGTCATGACGGCCTACGTCATTCTCAAGGACCACCCGCTCGGCGTCGACGAAACCGGTCCCGAGATCACCGTCGACGAGCAGGCCGAGGCCGAGTCGACGTCGGCCGAAGAATCGAGTGCGCCCGTGCGCGCGGGGCGGCGGTTCAGTGAACGGGACCTGCTGGCCCTGATGCTCATCCCTTCCGGCAACAACGTCGCCCGGCTGCTCGCCCGCTGGGACGCCGGCAGCCAGGACGCCTTCGTCGCGAAGATGAACCGGGAGGCCGCCGCGCTCGGCATGACCAGCACCACCTACACCGGCGCGAGCGGTGTCGAGGACTCGACGACCAGCACCGCCGCCGACCAGCTGCGGCTGGCCCGCGAGGTGATGAAGCACCCCGTCATCCGCGCCATCGTCGCCACCCCCAGCCTGCGGATCGACGGCGTGCCGGGCACCGTCGTCAACACGAACACCCTCCTCGGCCGCGACGGCGTCATCGGGCTGAAGACCGGCTCGTCCACCGCCGCCGGGGGCGCCCTGATGTGGGCCGCCCGGGCGGGCAACGGTGCGCTGATCCTCGGCGTTGTCCTCCAGCAGCGCCCTGGTGGGACGCCGGGGGCGGGGCTGCGGGCCGTGCTCGAGACCAGCGCCGACCTCATCGCCGCGATCCAGCGGGAACTGCCGGCGGCCATCCGATGACGGCGACCACCGAGCGGCCGGCCGCCGGCCGGGAGACGTGGCGCCGCGGCCGCGTCGTCGCCGCGTTCGCCGTCCTGACCGCCCTGCTGCTGCTCGCGCACCCGCTGGTGCCCAACTGGGCGGGCAACGCCGGCAGCCTGCTGGAGACGTTCCTGCCCTGGACCGGCCTGCTCGTCGTGCCGCTGCTGGTCGCGGCCCTCCTCCGCCGCTCGGCGCTCGCCCTCGTCGCCCTCCTGCTGCCGGCGCTGGCCTGGGGCGCGTCCTTCGGCGGGCGGCTGTTCGACAAGCGCGAGCCCGGCGGCGACCTCACGATCGTTTCGCACAACGTCAACGACGAGAACCCGGACCCGGCGGGCACCGCGCGGGCGCTGGCCGCCGCGGGTGCCCAGGTGATCGCGCTCGAAGAGCTGAAGAAGTCCGAGGTGCCGAAGTACGAGGACGCGCTCGCCGCGGCCTACCCGTACCACTCCGTCCAGGGCACCGTCGGGGTGTGGAGCACCTACCCGCTGCGCGACACGCGGCCGGTGGCGATCATGCCGTGGACCCGCGCCCTGCAGACCACTGTGGACACTCCGAAGGGGCCGGTGGCCGTCTTCGTGGCGCACCTGCCCTCCGTGCGCGTGCGCCTGGACGCCGGGTTCACCGCGAACGGCCGCGACGCCGCGATGGGCCTGCTCGCCGACGCCGTCGCCGCGGAAGCCGCGCCCCGGACCGTGCTCGTCGGCGATTTCAACGGCACCGCCGACGACCGCGCGCTCGCGCCGATCACCGCGCGCCTGCGGGCCGCGCAGGACGCGGCCGGCGACGGCTTCGGCTTCAGCTGGCCCGCCGCGCTGCCCCTGGCGCGGATCGACCAGATCTTCGTCGGCGGCGTGCGGCCGGTGGCGGCCTGGACCCTGCCCGCGACCGGCAGCGACCACCTGCCCGTCGCCGCCACCGTGGCCTTCTGAAACCGGGCGCAAACGGGTGTGGTAAGCGCCCCGCCGGAGGCGCGAACATGCCGTTGAACACCGGGCGGCGCTGACGGGCGGTGAATTTCAAACGACGCTCCGCGCAGGTCGCGCCGTCGAATTCGTCGTCGGGCCCGTGTGAAGGCCATGTGACTAGACCGTTACGCGACCCGGGGTTGACCCCGTGGGTGTTATCGCTAACACTAACTCCTCGTCGTCACCGGAACAGGTGACGCAGACCATGTCGGAGCGGACGGAAGGGGATGCCGGTGGCCGAACGACCCCGCTCCGGCGGCCCCCTGAAGGCGACTGCCGCCGGGGCTCGGCAGCCGAGCCTGACCGACGTCGCGGGCGTCGCGGGCGTGTCCCACATGACCGTGTCCCGGGTGATCAACGGGACCGGCCCGGTGCGGCCGGAAACCCGTGCGCGGGTGCTCGCGGCGATCGAGGAGCTGGGCTACCGGCCCAATTCCGCGGCCCGCGCGCTGGTCACCGGGCGGACCGGCACGCTCGGCGTCGTCGCGCTCGAGTCCAATCTGTACGGTCCGGCCAGCACGCTGTACGGCATCGAGAACGCCGCCCGGGAAGCCGGGTACGCGATCACGATCTCCAGCGTCAGCCGGCCGGGCCGGTCGTCGATCGCCGACGCGGTGGAGAACCTGCGCCGCCAGGCGGTCGAGGGCGTCATCGTGATCGCCCCGCACGTCAGCGCGGGCCGGGCCCTGGAAGCCGCGCCCGCGGACTTCCCGGTCGTCGCCGTCGGCGGCGGGGAGACGGCACCGGTGCCGGTTATCTCCGTCGACCAGCGCGACGGCGCCCGCCGGGCCACCGAACACCTCCTGGCGCTGGGCCACCGCACCGTGTGGCACATCGCCGGGCCGGAGGACTGGCTGGAGGCCCGCGACCGCGAGCTCGGCTGGCGGGAGACCCTGGAACGCCACGGCGTCGGGGCCCCGCGGGTGATCCGCGGCGACTGGAGTTCCCGGTCGGGGTACGAGGCGGGGCGATCCCTCGCCAAGGAGAAGGATCTGGACGCCGTCTTCGCCGGCAACGACCAGATGGCACTGGGCCTGCTGCGCGCGTTCGCCGAAGCAGGCATCTCGGTGCCGCGGGACGTGCGCGTGGCGGGCTTCGACGACGTCCCCGAGGCGGCGTACTTCACGCCGCCGCTGACGACGGTGCGCCAGGACTTCATCGAAGTCGGACGGCGTACGTTCGGCCTGCTGGCCGGGCGGATGGACGGAGGCGACCGGCACGCGCGCGCCCTGGTCGTCCCCGAGTTGATCGTGCGCGAGAGCACCGGACCGCGCTAGCGCCGCGGCCGGCGGGGACCGATGGTTCCCGAGGGTTTGTTAGCGCTAACACGCAACGATTTTTGATTTGACACAGCCCCACCCGAAGTCCCCACACAAGGTTTTTCACAGAGATCACCGTCGATCGAGGAGTGAACGTGCTGAAGAAGCGATGGGCCGCCGCCGCGGCCGCGGCGGCCGGACTGGTGCTGCTCACCGCCTGCGGGAGCGGCGGTTCGTCCGGCAGCTCGGGCGGGGCCGTCACGCTCGGCTTCGCCCAGGTGGGCGCCGAGAGCGGCTGGCGGACGGCGAACACCAAGTCCATCCAGGAATCGGCGAAGGCCGCCGGGATCGAGCTGAAGTTCTCCGACGCGCAGCAGAAGCAGGAGAACCAGATCTCCGCGATCCGCTCGTACATCCAGCAGAAGGTCAAGGTCATCGCCTTCTCGCCGGTCGTCGAGTCCGGCTGGGACACCGTCCTCAAGGAAGCCAAGAACGCCAACATCCCGGTCATCCTCACCGACCGCGCGATCGACTCGCCGGACAAGTCGCTCTACAAGACCTTCCTCGGCTCCGACTTCGTCGCCGAGGGCAAGAAGGCGGGGCAGTGGCTGACCAAGGAGTTCGGCAGCGCCACCGGCCAGGTCAACATCGTCGAGCTGCAGGGCACCACCGGCTCGGCCCCGGCGAACGACCGCAAGAAGGGCTTCGCGGAGGTCATCGCGGCGGACCCGAAGTACAAGATCATCGCTTCGCAGACCGGTGAGTTCACCCGCGCCAAGGGCAAGGAGGTCATGGAGGCCTTCCTGAAGTCCCAGCCCAAGATCGACGTCCTCTACGCCCACAACGACGACATGGCCCTCGGCGCGATCGAGGCCATCGAAGCCGCCGGCAAGGTCCCGGGCAAGGACATCAAGATCGTCTCGGTGGACGCCGTGAAGGACGGCATGCAGGCGCTGGCCGACGGCAAGATCAACCACATCGTCGAGTGCAACCCGCTGCTCGGCCCGCAGCTGATGGACCTGGTCAAGAAGGTCGCCGCCGGCGAGCAGGTGCCCGCCCGCATCGAAACCCAGGAGACCGAGTTCGACCAGGCGTCGGCCAAGGCCGCCCTGCCGTCGCGCCAGTACTGATCCGCATCCCCGCGTCCACCCCGGAGCACACCAAATGCCTGAACCGCAACCCATGGTGCGGATGAGCGGTATCCGCAAGGAGTTCCCCGGCGTCCTCGCCCTGGACGGGGTCGCCTTCCGGATGTACCCCGGCGAAGTCCACGCCCTGATGGGCGAGAACGGCGCCGGCAAGTCCACCCTCATCAAGGTGCTCACCGGGGTGTACGGGGTGGACGCGGGCACGATCGAGCTCAATGGCGCCGAAGTCGCCTTCAGCGGGCCCGGCGAGGCCCAGCAGGCCGGCATCAGCACGGTCTACCAGGAAGTCAACCTCTGCCCGAACCTGTCCGTGGCCGAGAACGTCTGTCTCGGCCGCGAACCCCGCCGCTTCGGCCGCATCCAGTGGGGCCCGATGCGGAAGCGGGCCGAGGAGCTGCTGGCCCGGCTGGACGTCCACGTGGACGTCTCGGCCGAGCTGTCCACCTGCTCGATCGCGGTGCAGCAGCTGGTCGCGATCGCCCGCGCGCTCGACGTCGACGCGCGGGTCCTCGTCCTCGACGAGCCGACGTCCAGTTTGGACGCCGGCGAGGTCGAGCAGCTGCTGAAGGTCGTCCGGTCCCTGCGCGAAAGCGGCATGGCGATCCTGTTCGTGTCCCACTTCATCGACCAGGTCTTCGCCATCGCCGACCGGATGACCGTGCTGCGCAACGGAAAACTGATCGGCGAGTACCGCACCGCGGACATCACGCCGGTCGAACTGGTCACCAAGATGATCGGCAAGGAGCTCCAGGTCCTCGAGGACCTGGAGGACTCCGGCCCGTCCCGGGCCGAGGTCGCCGGTGCACCGGTGCTGCTGGCCGCGGAGGACCTCGGCCGCAAGGGCGGCGTCGCCCCGTTCAGCCTCGACATCCACGCCGGCGAGGTCGTCGGCCTGGCCGGCCTCCTCGGCTCCGGCCGCACCGAACTCGCCCGGCTGCTCTTCGGCGCCGACCACGCCGACAGCGGCACCATCCAGGTCGACGGCGAGACCACCTCGCTGCGCACCCCGCGCGCCGGTCTGGACCACAAGGTCGCGTTCCTCTCGGAGAACCGCAAGGCCGAAGGCCTGGTCGAGGAACTGACGGTCCGCGAGAACATCGTCCTGGCGCTGCAGGCCTCCCGCGGCTGGGCGCGGCCGCTGTCGCGCCGCCGCCAGGACGAGATCGCCGAGAAGTACATCAAGGCACTCGACATCCGGCCCGCCAACCCCGAAGCGCTGGTGGGCAACCTGTCCGGCGGCAACCAGCAGAAGGTCCTGCTGGCCCGCTGGCTCATCACCGAACCGCGGCTGCTGATCCTCGACGAGCCCACCCGCGGCATCGACATCGGCGCCAAGACGGAGATCCAGAAACTGGTCACCCAGCTCTCGGGCGAGGGGATGGCCGTCGTGTACATCTCCGCCGAACTGGAAGAGGTCCTGCGGCTGAGCCACCGCGTCGTCGTGCTGCGCGACCGGAAGGTCGTGGCGGTCCGGGACAACAGCCAGGCGCTCACCGCGGACGACGTCATGGCCACGATGGCCGAGGGGGTGCAGGCGTGACTACCGCGCTGAAAAGCATGACGAAACAGCGGCTCTTCTGGCCCGTGGTGGCTCTGCTGGTGCTGCTGCTGGGCGACCTCATCGCGAGCCCGTCGTTCTTCAAGATCGAGCTCCGCGACGGGCACCTCTACGGGAACGTCATCGACATCCTGAAGAACGGTGCCCCGCTGATCCTCATCGCGATCGGCATGACGCTGGTGATCGCCACCCGCGGCATCGACCTCTCGGTCGGCGCGGTCGTGGCGATCAGCGGCGCGCTCGCCTGCCTGTGGATCAGCGACAACCCGGACGGCGTCGGCACCACGCTGGTCGCGTTCGGCCTGGCGCTCGGCCTCTCGCTGCTGCTCGGCGTGTGGAACGGCTGGCTCGTCGCGGCACTGGGCATCCAGCCGATCATCGCCACGCTGATCCTCATGGTCGCCGGCCGGGGCATCGCGCAGCTGATCAGCGACGGGCAGATCATCACCGTCAACTCCCACTCGTTCGAGTGGATCGGCAGCGGGTTCCTGTTCGCCCTGCCCAGCGCCATCCTGATCGCGCTGGCGGTGTTCGTGATCGCGTCGGTGCTCGTCCGCCGCTCCGCGCTCGGCCTGCTCGTCGAGGCCGTCGGCGGCAACCCCGAGGCCAGCCGCCTGGCCGGGCTCCGCTCGGCGCGGCTGACCTGGCTCGTCTACGTCTTCTGCGCACTGTGCGCGGGCATCGCCGGGCTGATGATCAGCGCGAACGTGCACAGCGCCGACGCCAACCACGCCGGGCTCTTCATCGAGCTCGACGCGATCCTCGCGGTCGTCGTCGGCGGCACCCAGCTGACCGGCGGCCGGTTCTCCCTCGGCGGCTCGGTGATCGGCGCGCTGCTCATCCAGACGCTCACCACCACCGTCAACGCCCTCGGCATCCCGCCGGAGTCGATCATGCTCTTCAAAGCCATCGTCGTGCTGGTGGTGTGCCTGCTGCTGTCGCCCGCGTTCCGCCGCAAGTTCCGGCGGCGCGGAGCCCGCCCGGTCACCCCGGCGCCCACACCCACTCCGGAGAAGGTGGAGGTCACCGCATGACCACCCTCGCCCGTGTCAAAGGCTACCGGCCGCAGCAGCGGCACGTGCCGATCCTCGCGACGATGGCGCTGCTGATCGCCGCGTACGTGTTCGGCGCGGTCCAGTACGAGGCGTTCGGCTCCGGCCAGGTCATCCTCGACCTGTTCATCAACAACGCCTTCCTGCTCGTGGTCGCGGTCGGGATGACGTTCGTGATCCTCACCGGCGGCATCGACCTGTCCGTCGGCTCGGTGGTCGCGCTGTCCACAGTGGTCTCCGGCGACCTGCTGCAGAAGAACGGCTGGCCGGCGTGGGCGGCGATCGTGGTGGTGCTGCTGATCGGGGCGCTGCTGGGGGCCGGCATGGGCGCGCTCATCCACTTCTTCGACATCCAGCCGTTCATCGCGACGCTGATCGGGATGTTCTTCGCCCGCGGTCTCTGCTACACGATCACCACCGAGGCGTACTCGATCGACAACGCGACGATCGCGACGCTGGCCCAGGCGCAGATCCCGCTCGGGCCCGAGCTGCACATCTCGATCAGCGTGGTGGTCGCGCTGGCGGTCGTCGCCGCCGCGGCCTACGTCCTGGCCTTCACCCGGTTCGGGCGCACGGTCTACTCGATCGGCGGCAACGCGCAGTCCGCGATGCTGATGGGCCTCAAGACCGGCCGCACGAAGATCGCGGTGTACACGATCAGCGGGGTCTGCTCGGCGCTGGGCGGGCTGCTGCTGGTGCTCTACAAGTCCTCGGGTGACCCGCTCAACGGCGTCGGCCTGGAGCTGACGGCGATCGCCGCGGTCGTCATCGGCGGCACCATCCTCACCGGCGGTTCCGGGTACGTCCTCGGCACCGTGCTCGGGATCATGGTGCTGGGCATCATCCAGACGCTGATCACCTTCGACGGCACGCTCAACTCCTGGTGGACCTCGATCATCACCGGGGCCCTGCTGTTCGTGTTCATCGTCCTGCAACGCCTCGTCACCCGACGGACCCGCTGAGTGTGAGCGCTCAAAGGAGAGCCATGCCCCCCAGATTCCGGCGTCCCCTGGCCGTGCTCGCGGCCCTCACGCTGTTCTCCGCGCTGCCGGTGACGGCGGCCGCGGCGGACCCGGAGCCGGGCCTGGCCGGGCACTGGACGTTCGACGACGGCAGCGGGACGACCGCCGCCGACACCGCGGGCAGCCACCCCGCGACGCTGACCGAGGGGGCCGGCTGGGGCCCTGGCATTCGCGGCGGGGCACTGACGACCGACGGGTCCAGGGGCTTCGCCGACGCGGGTGCGCCGGTGCTCGACACGACCAAGAGCTTCTCGGTGAGCAGCTGGGTGAAGCTGGACAAGACGTCCGGCTACCAGACGTTCGTCAGCGTCGACGGCACCCAGGTGAGCAACTTCTTCCTGCAGTTCCGGGACGACTCGCGCCGGTTCGCCTTCACCCGGCTTTCGGGCGACGCGCCGACCGACGGTGTAGTGGCCGGTGCGAACTTCGACCCGGTCGCCGGCCAGTGGTACCAGCTGACCGGCGTGTACGACGCGGCCGCGTCGACGCTGTCGCTGTACGTCGACGGCACCCGCCAGACCACCGTCGCCGCGCCGACGGCGTGGGCGGGCACCGGGCACCTGGTGATCGGCCGCGGCAAGTACGGCGGCAACCCGGTGGACTTCGTCGACGGCACGATCGACGACGTCCGCGCCTACGGTGGCGCCCTGACCGCCGCCGACGCCGCCCGCCTGGCCATCGCCGGGCACTGGGGCCTCGACGAGGGCACCGGCACCACGACCGCCGACGACTCCCTCGACGCGCGCACGGCCACCCTCACCGGCGGCGCGGCCTGGGGTGACGGCGTCGTCGGCCCGCACGGCATCACGCTGAACGGCACCGACGCCGCGGTCGACGTCCCGGCGCCGGTCGTGGACACCGCGCAGAGCTTCTCGGTCTCGGCGTGGGTCAAGCCCACCGCCGCCACCGGCTTCCGGACCGCGGTGAGTGTCGACGGCTCGGCGATCAGCGGCTTCTACCTGCAGCGTGCCGCCGACGGCCGCTTCGCCTTCACTCGCCGCGCGGGCGACGGCGTCACCCCGTCATACACAGCGGGGTCGACGTCGCCCGCGCAGGCCGGCCAGTGGCAGCACCTGGCCGGTGTCTACAACCGGGCCGCCGGGACGCTTTCCCTGTACGTCAACGGAACCCTGCAGCAGACCGTCCCGTTCACCACGCCGTGGACCGCTTCCGGGCACCTGGTGATCGGCCGCGGCAAGTGGGCGGGGGCCGCGGCCGACTGGTTCGCCGGCGGCGTCGACGACGTCCGCGCGTACCCGACGCCGCTGACCGGGTCCGCGGTCGCCGCGCTGGCCGCCAGTGGTTCGTGGCACTTCGACGAAGGCGCCGGCACGGTGGCGCGTGACTCCTCGGCGAACGCCGCGGACGGCACCCTCAAGGGCGCGACCTGGACCGCCGGGGCGGCGGGCAAGGCCGTCCAGCTCGACGGCAAGTCCACTGTGGACATGGGCACCTCGCCGGCGTTCGACACCGGGACCGGCTCGCTGTCCCTGGCCGCCTGGTTCCGCACCACCGCGTCCGGCACCCTGGTCGACCACGGCGACGGTTACGCGCTCGGCGTCACCGGCGGCAAGCTCACCGCCCGTGTCGGCACGGTCCAGGTGACCACGAACGGCGGCGGCCTCGCCGACGGCAACTGGCACCACGCCGCCCTGGTCCTCGACCGCGCGGCGCAGCGGCTCACCGTCTACGCCGACGGCGACGCGTCCGCGGTCACCAGCACCTGCGGCACCGCGACCGGCACCACCCTGGACGTCTCCGCCTGCCCGGCCTCGGGCACCGCGGCGGCGCCGTTCACCGTCGGCTCCGGGTTCACCGGCGCCGTCGACGAGGTCGAGCTGCGCCGCTTCCCGCTGACCGCGGCCCAGATCGGCACCCTGGCCGGGGCCAACCAGCTCGCGGTGGACGCCAACGTCGTCCGCGCCAACACCCGGCCGACGACCTACGGCTCGATCCTCGAGGACATCAGCCACTCGGTCGAGGGCGGGCTCTACGCCGAGCTGGTCCGCAACCGCACCTTCAAGGAGGGCTACCAGCCCGGCAGCGGCGCGGGCAACACGCCGGTACCGTACTGGTCGCTGCTCACCTCGGCGGGCGCGACCGGGACCTACTCGGTCGACACCGCGAACCCGCTGAACACCGCGCTCGACCGCTCGCTCAAGCTGCACGCGGACACCGTCCCGGCGGCCGGCCGGGTTGCCGCCGCGAACGTCGGCTTCTACGGTATCGCCGCGAAGCCGTCCACCAAGTACACCGGCAGCTTCTTCGCCAAGGGCAGCTGGAAGGGCGCGGTGCGAGTCAGCCTGGAGAAGCCGGACGGGACGGTGCTGGCGAGCAAGGACGTCCAGCCGGTCGGGGCGGACTGGGCGCAGCAGACGTTCAGCTTCACCACGCCGTCGACGATCACGAACTCCACCGACAACCGGATCGTGGTGTCCCTGGTCAACAAGGGCCGGACGGCGCTGAGCGGGGACGCCTGGTTCCAGCAGGTGTCGCTGTTCCCGCCGACCTTCAAGAACCGGCCCAACGGCGTCCGCGCCGACCTCGGGCAGAAGCTCGCCGCGATGAAGCTCGGCCTGTTCCGCGTCCCGGGTGGCAACTACCTCGAAGGCAACACCCTCGACACCCGCTTCGAGTGGAAGAAGACCATCGGCAAGCTCGAAGAGCGGCCCGGCCACCAGAACACCGCGTGGGGCTACTGGTCCACCGACGGCTTCGGCATCCTCGACTACCTCAAGCTCGCCGAGGACATCGGTGCCCAGCCGCTGCTCGGGCTGTTCGCCGGCTACACCCTCAACGGCCAGCACGTCAGCCAGGCCGACTACCCGCAGTACATCGAGGAAGCCCTCGACGAGATCGAGTACGCCATCGGCGACACCTCGACGACGTGGGGTGCGAAGCGGGCCGCCGACGGGCACCCGGCGCCGTTCGACCTGCGCTACGTCGAGGTCGGCAACGAGGACTGGTTCGACACCTCGGGCAGCTACGCCTGGCGCTTCACCGACATGTTCAACGCCATCAAGGCGAAGTACCCGCAGCTGACGGTCATCGCGACGACCGGCGGCCTGCAGGGCGGTGCCGCGTCGAGCACGCCGACCGGGGTGCGCCCGGACGCCGCGGACGACCACTACTACCAGTCGCCGCAGTGGTTCACCGACAACTCGACCCGCTACGACACCGCGGACCGCTCCGGCCCGGAGATCCTCGTCGGCGAGTACGGCGCCCAGGACGGCCGGCCCACCGGCACCCTGGCCGCCGCCATCGGCGAGGCCGCCTTCCTCACCGGGCTGGAACGCAACAGCGACATCGTCATCGGCTCGATGTACGCGCCGGTGCTGGTGCACGAGAACCAGTCCAACTGGCCGGTCAACCTGATCGGCCTCGACGCCGGCAGCAGCTACGGCTCGCCGTCGTACTGGGTGCAGCAGATGTTCTCCAGCACCCTCGGCAAGCAGATCGTGACCAGCCGCCTGAACCAGGGCAGCCCCCTGCGCCAGGTGGTCAACGTGACCACGAAGAGCGGAAGGAAGACCTTCACGGTCAAACTCGTCAATCCCACTCCTCAGGTGCAGACCACCCGGCTGTCGCTCACCGGCGTCACCGCCGTCGACGGCACCGGCACGCTCACCACGCTCACCGGCGACCCGGCGGGGCGCAACAGCCTCGCCACGCCGACCGCCATCGTGCCGCAGACCAGGGAGATCACCGGCCTCGCCGCGACGTCGAAGCTGACGTTGCCGGCGAACTCGGTGACGACGCTGGTCGTCACCGGCCGCTAAGACCCCGGGGCGCGGCGCGTTCACCGCCGCCCGCGCCGCGTCCCGGTCACCACACCAGGAGGGAAGACACCGTGGGAGAACCACTCACCGTCGGCGTCGACTTCGGCACCCTGTCCGGCCGCGCGGTGGTCGTGCGCGTGGCGGACGGGGCCGAGCTCGGCTCCGGCGTCTTCGAGTACCCGCACGGGGTGCTCGACGAGACGCTGCCCGCGACGGGCCGCGCGCTGCCGCCGGAATGGGCGCTGCAGGTGCCGGCGGACTACGTCGGAGTGCTGCGCAACGCCGTCCCGGCGGCGCTGCGGGACGCCGGCGTCGACGCGGCCGACGTCGTCGGGATCGCCACCGACTTCACCGCGTGCACGATGGTGCCGACGACCGCGGACGGGACGCCGCTGTGCGAACTGCCCGAGTTCGAAGGCAACCCGCACGCGTACGTGAAGCTCTGGAAGCACCACTCGGCGCAGCCGCAGGCGGTGCGGATCAACGAGCTGGCCCGCACTCGCGGCGAGAAGTGGCTCCCGCGCTACGGCGGCCTGATCTCCTCGGAGTGGGAGTTCGCCAAGGGCCTGGAGCTGTTCGAAGAGGCCCCCGAGGTCTACGCGGCGATGCGGCACTGGGTGGAGGCGGCCGACTGGATCGTCTGGCAGCTCTGCGGCACCTACGTGCGCAACGCCTGCACCGCCGGCTACAAGGGCATCCTGCAGGACGGCCAGTACCCGAGCCGCGACTTCCTCCGCGAGCTCGCCCCCGGCTTCGAGTCCTTCGTGGCCGACAAGCTGGAGCACCCGCTGGGCCAGCTGGGCTCTCGCGCGGGGTCGCTGACCGCCGAGGCGGCGGCCTGGACCGGGCTGCCCGAGGGCATCGCGGTCGCCGTCGGCAACGTCGACGCGCACGTCACCGCGCCCGCCGCCCAGGCCGTCGAGCCCGGGCAGATGGTGGCGATCATGGGCACCTCGACCTGCCACGTGATGAACGGCGCCGAGCTGCGCGAGGTCCCCGGCATGTGCGGGGTCGTCGAAGGCGGCATCGTGGCCGGGCTCTGGGGGTACGAGGCCGGCCAGAGCGGCGTCGGCGACATCTTCGGCTGGTTCGTCGAGCACGGCGTCCCGGCGGGCTACGAAGGGCACGAGCACCTCACCCGCCTCGCCGCCCAGCAGGAGATCGGCGAACACGGCCTGATCGTCCTGGACTGGCACAGCGGCAACCGGTCGGTGCTGGTCGACCACGAGCTGTCCGGCGTGATCGTCGGGCAGACGCTCGCCACCCGCGCCCAGGACGTCTACCGCGCGCTGCTGGAGGCCACCGCCTTCGGCACCCGGAAGATCATCGAGACGTTCAACGCCGCCGGGGTCCCGGTCACCGAGCTGATCATCGCGGGCGGGCTGACGAAGAACGCGCTGCTGATGCAGATCTACGCCGACGTCACCAACCTCCCGCTGTCGGTGATCGGCTCGGCGCAGGGGCCCGCGCTCGGGTCGGCCATCCACGCGGCCGTCGCCGCCGGCGCCCACGCGGACATCCGCGCGGCCGCCGCCGCGATGGGCTCGGTCGAGCGCGCGGTGTACCGTCCGGTGCCCGCGCACGTGGTCGCCTACGACGAGCTGTACGCCGAATACACCGAGCTGCACGACTACTTCGGTCGTGGCGGCAACGATGTCATGCACCGCCTGGCCGCCCGCAAGCGCGCCGTCGCGAAAGGACAGTCCTGATGTCGCTGACCGGTGAGGTGTTCGACACCGTCGCGCAACTGCGCGAGACGGTGGCGAAGCTGCACGGCGAGCTGACCCGCAACGAGCTCGTCATCTGGACCGCGGGCAACGTCTCGGCCCGCGTCCCGGACCGGGACCTGCTGGTCATCAAGCCCTCGGGCGTGTCCTACGACGAGCTGACGGCCGACACGATGGTCGTCACCGACCTGCACGGCGAGCTCGTCGAAGGCGACTTCGCGCCGTCGTCCGACACCGCCGCGCACGCCTACGTCTACCGGCACATGCCGGAGGTCGGCGGCGTCGTGCACACCCACTCGACCTACGCCACGGCGTGGGCGGCCCGCGGCGAGCCGATCCCGTGCGTGCTGACGATGATCGCCGACGAGTTCGGCGGTGAGATCCCGGTCGGGCCGTTCGCCCTCATCGGCGACGACTCCATCGGCCGCGGCATCGTCGAAACGCTTCGCTCCAGCCGCTCGCCCGCGGTGCTGATGCGCAACCACGGCCCGTTCACCGTCGGCCGCACCGCGCGTGACGCGGTCAAGGCCGCGGTGATGGTCGAGGACGTGGCCCGCACCGTCCACAAGGCCTTCGAGCTCGGCACGCCCGAACCGCTGCCGGCCGAGGACGTCGACCGGCTCTACGCCCGGTACCAGAACGTCTACGGCCAGCACTGAAACTCTTCTCAAGGAGAACGATGACCCGCGCGTCGAAACCCCAAGTCTGGTTCCTCACCGGCAGCCAGGGCCTCTACGGCGAGGAGACCCTGGAGCAGGTGGCCGGCCAGTCCCTGCGGATCCAGCAGCTGCTGGCCGCCTCCGGCGGGCTGCCCGCCGAGATCGTCGGCAAGCCGGTGCTGACCGAGGCCTCCGCCATCCGCCGCGTGCTGCAGGAAGCCAACGCCGACGCCGACTGCGTCGGCGTGATCGCCTGGATGCACACCTTCTCGCCCGCGAAGATGTGGATCACCGGCCTGGACGCCCTGCGCAAGCCGCTGCTGCACCTGCACACCCAGCTCAACGAAGCCCTGCCGTGGTCCACCATCGACATGGACTTCATGAACCTCAACCAGGCCGCGCACGGCGACCGCGAGTTCGGGTTCATCCAGACCCGCCTCGGCGTCCCGCGCAAGACCGTCGCCGGCCACGTCTCCGACCCGGCCGTCGTCGCCCGGATCGACGCGTGGGCGCGCGCCGCCATCGGCGCCGACCACCTGCGCAACCTGCGGCTGGCCCGGTTCGGCGACAACATGCGCGACGTCGCCGTCACCGAAGGCGACAAGGTCGAGGCCGAACTGCGGTTCGGCGTCTCGGTCAACACCTACGGCGTCAACGACCTCGTCGAACTCGTGGACGCGGTGTCCGAAAAGGACACAGTGGACGACCTCGTGGCCGCGTACGCCGCGGACTACGACGTGGTGCCGGACCTGGCCGCCGGGGGAGCGCGGCACGAGTCGCTGCGTTACGCCGCCCGGATCGAAGCCGGCCTGCGGAAGTTCCTCACCGACGGCGGCTTCGGCGCCTTCACCACGAACTTCGAGGACCTGGGCGGGCTTCGCCAGCTGCCCGGCCTCGCGGTGCAGCGCCTGATGGCCGACGGCTACGGCTTCGGCGGCGAGGGCGACTGGAAGACCTCGGCGCTGCTCGCCGCGGTGAAGGCGATGAGCGTCGGCCGCGACCGCGGCACGTCGTTCATGGAGGACTACACCTACCACTTCGGACCGGGCAAGCCGAAGATCCTCGGCGCGCACATGCTCGAGGTCTGCCCGAGCATCGCCGCCGCCAAGCCGTCCTGCGAGATCCACGCGCTGGGCATCGGCGGCCGCGAAGACCCGGTCCGGCTGGTGTTCGACGCCGCCCCCGGGCCCGGCGTCGTGCTCGGCCTGGTCGACCTCGGCGACCGGTTCCGGCTGGTCGCGAACGAGATCGACGTCGTCGCGCCGGACGAGCCGCTGCCGAACCTGCCGGTCGCGCGGGCGGTCTGGGAGCCGGCACCGTCGCTGTCGACGTCCGCGGAGTCCTGGATCACCGCGGGCGGCCCGCACCACACGGTGCTGACCCAGGCGGTGAGCACGGAGACCCTGCGCGACTTCGCGAATCTGCTCGGAGTAGAACTGCTGGTCATCGACAAGGACACGACGCCGCACGACTTCGCCGACCGCATCCGCTGGAACCAGGCGTACCACCGGCTCGCCCAGGGTTTCTGAGCAGGCTTGTCGAGAAAGGAAGAAGGAACGATGAAGTTCACCAGAGGAATCGCGGCGGTCGCCGCCGCGGGGCTGGCGCTCACGCTGTCGGCGTGCGGCTCGAGCCAGAAGACCGCCGACCAGACCGCGGCGCCCGGTGCCGCGAGCGCCGAGGGCGCCCTGGTCGGCGTCACCATGCCGACCAAGTCGTCGGAGCGCTGGATCCACGACGGCGACAACATCAAGTCCGCCCTGGAGAAGCTCGGCTACAAGGTCGACCTCCAGTACGCCGAGAACGACATCCCCACCCAGGTGAACCAGATCGAGAACCAGATCACCAAGGGCGCCAAGCTCCTGGTCATCGCCTCGATCGACGGCACCGCGATCACCACCCAGCTGCAGGAGGCCGCGGACAAGAAGATCCCGGTCATCGCCTACGACCGGCTGATCCGCAACTCGCCGAACGTCGACTACTACGCCACCTTCGACAACTTCAAGGTCGGCGTCGAGCAGGCGAACTCGCTGGTCAAGGGCCTGGGTGACGGGCCGGGGCCGTTCAACATCGAGCTGTTCGCCGGTTCCCCGGACGACAACAACGCGACCTTCTTCTTCAACGGCGCGATGTCGGTGCTCAAGCCCCTGATGGACAGCGGCAAGCTGGTCGTCAAGAGCGGCCAGACCGACTTCGCCCGCGCGGCCATCCTCCGCTGGGACCCGGCCACCGCGCAGCGGCGCATGGAAGACCTGCTCACCAAGACCTACACCGGTGGCGCGAAGGTCCAGGGCGTGCTCTCGCCGTACGACGGCCTGTCGATCGGCATCCTGTCGGCGCTGAAGAGCAACGGCTACGGCACCGCCGGCCAGCCGTACCCGATCGTCACCGGGCAGGACGCCGAGGTCGCCTCGGTCAAGTCCATCATCGCCGGTGAGCAGTACTCGACGATCTTCAAGGACACCCGCAAGCTCGCCGACACCACCGTCAAGATGGCCGACGCGGTGCTGAAGGGCCAGCAGCCCGAGGTCAACAACACGAAGGACTACGACAACGGCAAGAAGGTCGTCCCGTCCTACCTGCTGCAGCCGGTCACCGTGGACAAGGCGAACTACCAGAAGGAACTCGTCGACTCGGGCTACTACACGGCAGGTCAGCTGAAATGACCGAACTGCTCGGCATGCGCGGGATCACCAAGACCTTCCCCGGGGTCAAGGCGCTGTCGGACGTCAACCTTTCCGTGCGCCGCGGGGAAATCCACGCGATCTGCGGGGAGAACGGCGCCGGGAAGTCCACCCTGATGAAGGTGCTCTCGGGCGTCTACCCGCACGGGAGCTACGACGGCGAGATCACCTTCGACGGGCAGCGGTGCGAGTTCGGGTCGGTGCGCGACAGCGAACGGCGCGGGATCGTGATCATCCACCAGGAACTCGCGCTGTGCGGTCAGTTGTCGATCGCGGAGAACATCTTCCTCGGCAACGAGCAGCACAAGCGGGGCTGGATCGACTGGAACCGCACCAACCACGAGGCCGGCGCGCTGCTCAAGCGCGTCGGCCTCGCCGAAAACCCCACCCGGGCGGTGCAGGAGCTCGGTGTCGGCAAGCAGCAGCTCGTCGAGATCGCGAAGGCACTGTCCAAAGAGGTCAAGCTGCTCATCCTCGACGAGCCCACCGCGGCGCTCAACGACGACGACTCGGCCCACCTGCTCGAGCTGCTGCGCGGGCTGCGGGACGAGGGCGTCACGTGCGTGATCATCTCGCACAAGCTCGGCGAGGTGACGGCGATCGCCGACAACGTCACGATCCTGCGTGACGGCAAGACGATCGAGACCCTGGAAGCGGCGGGGCTGACGGAAGAGCGCATCATCACCGGGATGGTCGGCCGCGACCTCGAGCACCGGTTCCCGCCGCGGGAGCCGGAGATCGGCGAAGAGGTGCTGCGGATCGAGGACTGGACCGTGCACAGCCCCACCCAGGCCGGGCGGGTCGTCGTCGACCGCGCGTCGCTCTCGCTGCGGCGCGGGGAAATCGTCGGCCTGGCCGGGCTGATGGGTGCGGGCCGGACCGAGTTCGCGATGAGCGTGTTCGGCCGGTCGTGGGGCAAGGACATCTCCGGCCGGATCCTCAAGGACGGCAAGGAGATCGAGATCCGGTCGGTGCAGGACGCCGTCCGCCACGGGATCGCCTACGCCACCGAGGACCGCAAGCGCTACGGGCTCAACCTGATCGAGGACATCCAGCGCAACGTGTCCGCGGCCGGGCTGGGCAAGCTGGCCAAGCGCGGCTGGGTCAACGAGCACGCCGAGCACGACACCGCCAACCGGTTCCGCCGCGATCTGCGGATCAAGGCGCCGAGCGTGCAGAGCGTGACCGGGAAGCTCTCCGGCGGCAACCAGCAGAAGGTCGTGCTGGCCAAGTGGATCTTCACCGATCCGGACGTGCTGATCCTGGACGAGCCGACCCGCGGCATCGACGTGGGCGCGAAGTTCGAGATCTACACGATCATCAACGAGCTGGCCGCCCAGGGGAAGGCCGTGCTGGTCATCTCCTCCGAGCTGCCGGAGCTGCTCGGGCTCTGCGACCGGATCTACGCGCTGTCGGCGGGGCGGATCACCGGCGAGGCCAAGCGCGAAGAAGCCACTCAGGAACTGCTGATGCAGTACATGACTAAGGAACGGGAATGACCACGACCGACGCGCGGCCCGCCGTGCCCCCGGTTGAGCGCTCCAAGCGGAGGATCTCGATCAACCCGCGCCAGAGCGGCATCTACGTCGCGTTCGCGCTGATCGTGGTGCTGTTCGAGGTGCTCACCGGCGGCGCGCTGCTGGAACCGCAGAACATCTCCAACATCATCGTGCAGAACAGCTACGTGCTGATCCTCGCGATCGGGATGATCCTGGTGATCATCTCCGGGCACATCGACCTGTCCGCCGGGTCGGTCGTCGCGATGACCGGTGCGGTGTCGGCGGTGCTGATGGTGAACGCGAAGGTGCCGTGGGGCTGGGCCGTGCTGATCACGCTCGCCGTCGGCGCGGCGATCGGCGCGTGGCAGGGCTACTGGGTCGCCTACTTCGGCATCCCGGCGTTCATCGTGACGCTCGCGGGCATGCTGGCGTTCCGGGCCCTGACCCTGACGGTGCTGGGCAACCAGGGCATCGGCCCGTTCCCGGACACGATCCGCACGCTGTCCAACGGCTTCACCGACGGCTACCTGGGCAACATCGGCCTCGGCCCGCTCGGCGGCGCCGACCTGGTGTCGCTGCTGGCCGGCGTCGCCGCGGTGGCCGGGATCGTGTTCACGCAGTGGCGCAAGCGGATGGGCCGGCTGGGCTACGGCCAGGACGTCGACCCGTTCCCGCTGTTCGTGCTGAAGCTCGCCGGGATCGCGGTGCTGGTGCTGGCGCTGGTCGTGCAGCTGGCGCGGTTCAAGAACCTGCCGTGGGTGCTCATCCTGCTGACGGTGCTGGTGCTCGGCTACTCGCTGGTGGCGGGCAAGTCGGTGTTCGGGCGGCACATCTACGCCGTCGGCGGCAACCTGCAGGCCGCGACGCTCTCGGGCGTCAAGGTCAAGCAGGTGACGTTCTGGATCTTCGTCAACATGGGCGTGCTGGCCGCGCTCGCGGGCATCATCTTCGCCGGCCGCCTCAACCAGGCGGGCCCGACGGCCGGTGTCAACTTCGAGCTGGACGCGATCGCGGCGGCGTTCATCGGCGGCGCGGCCGTCCAGGGCGGCGTCGGCAAGGTGGTCGGCGCGATCACCGGCGGCCTGATCATGGCGGTGATCAACAACGGCATGTCGCTGATCGGTGCGCCGAGCGAGCGGGTCATGCTCGTCAAGGGCGTCGTGCTGCTGGCCGCGGTGGCGTACGACATCTGGACGAAGCGCCGCGCGGCTTCCTGAGCCGGGCGGTTCGGTAAGGGGCCTTTCCCGTTCGCGGGGGAGGCCCCTTTCGCATTCGACGAATTGTCTCTTTCGAAGTTCTCGAACGCGCTGGGAATTTCTTGACCTGCCTTGGCGGCGCGGTCATAGTCCGGGAATGCGCCGCCTCGTCCTCGCCCTGGTCACCCTGCTGCTGTGCGGTTTCGGCGTCCCGGCCGCGGTGGCGGCGCCGGGGCACGCCCGCACCGAAACCGTGCTGGCCACCGGCTGGAAATTCCACCTCGGCGACGTCGCGGGAGCCGCGGCCCCCGATTTCGACGACTTCGCATGGACGCCGGTTTCGCTGCCGCACACGTGGAACGCGGCCGACGGCGCCGACGGCGGCGGCAACTACCGGCGCGACGTCGGGTGGTACCGGACCCGGCTGGCCGTCCCGGCCGGGAACCGGCGGGTGTTCCTGCAGTTCGACGGCGCGAACCTGGTCACCGACGTCTACGTCGGCGGCCGCCGCGCCGGACGGCACGAAGGCGGCTACTCGGGCTTCCGGTTCGACATCACCGACCTGGCGCCCGCGGGCCGGACGGTGTCCGTCGCGGTGGCGGTCGACAACCGGAAGAACGCGGACGTGGCCCCGCTCGACGGCGACTTCACCCTGTTCGGCGGCCTCTACCGCGACGTCCGGCTGATCACCACCGACCCGGTGCACGTCGACGCCCTCGACCACGGCGGCCCGGGCGTCGCCGTGCGGCAGCGGGCGCTCACCGCGGCGGCGGCCGACCTCGACGTGACGACCCGGGTCACCAATGACACGGCGGCGACCCGGCGGATCCCTGTCCGGACGGTGGTCCGGGACGCCGGGCGCCGGGTGGTGGCGGTCGCGGCCACGGTGGTGACCGTGGGAGCCGGCCGGACCGTGCCGGTGACGTCGGCGCTGCGCGTCGTCCGGCCGCACCGGTGGAACGGCGTGCGGGATCCCTACCTGTACTCGGTGACCGCGGAGGTGGGCGGCGACGCGGTGACCGTCCCGCTGGGACTGCGCACGTTCGCCGCCGACCCGGAACGCGGCTTCTTCCTCAACGGCGTCCCGTACCCGCTGCACGGGGTGAACACCCAGCTGCCCAGCCGTCCGGACCGCGGTGCGGCGGTCTCCGACGCCGACATCGACGCCGACTACGCGCTGATCGCCGAGCTGGGCGCGAACGCCGTCCGGATGTCCCACTACCAGCATTCGCCCCGCGAGTACGAGCTCGCCGACCGGCTGGGCCTGGTGGTGTGGACGGAGGTGCCGCTGGTCGGGTTCGTCACCGATTCCCCGGCCTTCACGGCGAACGCCGAGGCGCAGGCGCACGAGCTGGTCCGGCAGAACTTCAACCACCCGTCGGTGGCGCTGTGGGGCCTCGGCAACGAGCAGTACGTCTCCAGCCCGGCCGCGAACGCCGTGCTCGCCGCCGTGCAGGACGTCTTCCGCGCCGACGACCCGGACCGGCTCACGACGTACGCGCACTGCTGCCTGTCCGACACCGACGCCCTGGCCGGGCACGCGGACCTCACCGGCTACAACCGCTACTACGGCTGGTACCTGCCCGGCGCGGCGAACCTGGGGAAGTGGGCGGACGACCTGCACCGGGCCGAGCCCGGCCGCCGGATCTCGGTCTCGGAGTACGGGGCCGGGGCGAGCGTCCGGCAGCACGAGCAGCACCCCGTCCCGCCGGTGCCGGGCGGGAAGTGGCACCCGGAGGAGTACCAGGCGGAGGTCGCCGAGGCCTCGTGGCGGGCGATCGAGGCCCGCCCGTACCTGTGGGGCAGCTTCGTCTGGGTGATGTTCGACTTCGCCTCGGACGGCCGCGACGAGGGCGACCGCCCGGGCATCAACGACAAGGGGCTGGTCACCGACAACCGGGTGACCAGGAAGGACGCGTTCTACTGGTACCAGGCGAACTGGTCGCCGCGGCCGGTCCTGCACATCACCTCGGCGCGCGACTCGGTCCGGACGACCGCCACGACCGACGTCAAGGTCTACGCCGGCACCGCGCCGGTCAGCCTGACGGTCAACGGCGTCCCGCTCGGCACCCGGGTGCCGGACGACCACATCGCCGGCTGGCCCGGCGTCGCCCTGCGGCCCGGACCCAACGTGGTCCGGGCCACCAGCGTGCAGGACGGCCGGGTGCTGACGGACACCGTCACCTGGACCCGGCCGTCCTGACCTGTCACTGGTTGCAGCGCTTGCCGGTGTTGATGCAGTTGACGACCTGGTTCATCAGGCGCTGGCCCATGACGTTGGCGAAGTCGTCGTGGTCCGAGCGGGGGTTGTGGTTCTCCTGCTCGAAGGCGTCCACTTTGTACTGGCCCTTGACCTGGATGTCCCGCGGGATGTCGTAGATCAGCTTGATCACCAGCTGGGGCACGTTCTTGAAGCCCTGCGGGCACTTGCCCTGCTGGTCGGCGAACACGATGTGCGAGCGGTGGTTGGCGCTGTCGATGTTCTTGCCGTCCCAGCAGTTCGGGAAGGCGTGGATGCGCTCGACCTTGCTGTTCTGCGGGCAGATCGGGTAGCGGTCGGTGAGCCGGTCCTCGAACCCGGTGCAGGTCCAGCTCGGCCGGGCGTTGGCCGGGCCGTTGGTGCTCTGCTTGGCGTCGCCGTAGAGGACGCGCAGGAACTGCGGCATCGCGACGACCTTGTCCGCCCCGCCGCTGGTGAACGTGATGATCGCGGCGCGGACGCGCTGGATCTCGCCGTCGTTGTTGCCGACCTCGTTCTTGTCGTTGACGCCGGGCAGTTCCGCCGGCTGGCCGCCCGAGTTCTGGCCGCCGTTGTCGAGGCCGCCCTGGCCGTTCTGCTTGAGCGCGCACTGCGCGAGCCCACCCAGGTTCGTCGGCTTCGCGGCGCGGCGGCCGATCGAGATGGCGATCCGGTCGATGGTGGCCACCCGCTTGTCCTTGAGCGGGCCGACGACGGCGTTCTGGATGTCCTGCGGGGTCTTCAGGTCGCCGTTGGCGATCCGCTTGTTGGCCTCGTCGATCTGCTTGTCGAGCAGGTCGAGGTTCCGGTTGACCTCGTCCTGGGCCTGGTCCGGGACGTCGGGCAGCTTGCTCGCGACGTCGGGGCACTCGACCTGGGCACTTGCCTTGTCCTTCGCGCTGCCGGCGCGGTCGGGCTGCGTGGCGGGCGGGTTCTTTTCCTCCTCTTCCCCGCCGGTGTCGATGCGGACGACGGGCCAGAAGTAGGCGGACTTGTCGCCGTTCTTGCAGGTGGTGCCGGCCTTCGAGAGGCTCTTGTTGTTGGAGTCGGCGTTCGTGGAGAGGTTGCCGACGTAGTCGTGCAGGTGCTGGGCACCGTTCTTGATCCCCGGCTGGGCGATGAAGTTGTCCGGGTTGAAGTGCTGGTTTTCGTTGCGGCCGCAGTCCACGGTGAACGTGCCGCGGGCGCCCTTCTGCTGCAGCGCCTTGTTGACGTTGAGGCCGGCGGGGACCTTCGCGATGTCGATGAAGAACGACGGGTCGGCCTCGTCGGCGCTGGCCTCGCCGGTGCGGCCGGCGGTGGTCGCCACGACGATGCCGCCGACGGCCAGCGCGAGCGCCAGGCCTCCGGTCGCGATCTTCGTGCGGCGGGTGATGCGATGTCTGCCCGTGGCGGGGGTGCGGGAAGTATTCCGGGCCATGTTCACCTCGTTCGGTTTTCCGGGCACGCCGAAAACGGCCTGCGTGCCCGGGCTGGAGACGCGCGGAACCCGGGGAGTGGCATCGGGGCAGCGGGTATCGGGGGAACCCGCCCGGTGTCACTGGTTCCGGCATTGGGGGGAACGGCCGCCGGACGGGTCCGGTTCAGCCCGTTATCTTTTCGTTATTTATGCAAGGTGAACAAAGTTCACGTCCTTCTGTGTGATCGCTAACATCGACCCATGTCCGCGGACGACGCAGGTCCCGATGGCCCACGGCCCCTCCGGCGACGGGGCACGCTCGGGGTGGTCGCGACCGGATCGTCGGCGTCGGGGCCGGTGTTGCACGGCCTGCGCGCGGCCGCCCGCGAGCAGGAGTACGTGCTGAGCGTCTTCAGCGTGTCGAGCAAGAGCAGCGCGGCGGTGCTGGCCGCGGTGGCCGGCCTGCAGCTGCAGGGCGTGGCCGGGATCGTGGTGCTCGACGGATATCTGCTGGCCGAGCTGGCCCCGGTCGCCGGCATCCCGCTGGTCCCGGCGGCGTCGACCGACCAGTACGCGGGTGCCCGCCAGGCGACCGAGCACCTCCTGGAGCTGGGCCACCCGACGGTCTGGCACCTCGGCGGCCCGGAGGAGGGCCCGGTGGCCCGCGCCCGCGAGCGCGGCTGGCGCGAGACCCTGGAACGCCACGGAGCCGAGGTCCCCCCGGTGGTCCGCGGCGACTGGTCGGCGCGCTCGGGCTTCCGCGCGGGCCAGTCCCTGGCGGTCGAATCCGGCGTGGGCGCGGTGTTCTCGGCGAACGACCACATGGCACTCGGCCTCCTGGCGGCCTTCGCGGAGGCGGGCATGCGAGTCCCCCGCGACGCCCACGTGGTCGGCTTCGACGACGTCCCCGAGGCGGCGTACTTCGCACCCCCGCTGACCACGGTCCGCCAGGACTACGTGGCGGCGGGCCGCCGCACGCTGGCCACCCTGTCGGCCCGCATCGACGGCGTGGCGGTCCCGGCGTGGGCGACCGTCGAGGCCGAGCTGGTGGTGCGGGAGAGCAGCCGCTGCCTCAAGGGCGCCTAGGACGCCGCGCCGGCAGCCAGCGCCCCAATGTGGCCTTGGTTGCGTTGAACGCACCGAAGGCCACATTGGGTGCGTTGAACGCACCGAAGGCCACCTTGGGGCGCTCGTCGCGGCCGGCCGCCGTCGCGGGTTACCGGGTCAGGGGGAGGGCCGCCATCCCGCGGAGCGCCGGGTTCGCGCGGCGCTCCACCGCACCGCCGATCCGCAGCGTCGGGAACCGCTTTCCCAGCTGTTCGAGCAACACAGTGATCTCGAGCCGCGCCAACGCCGCGCCGAGACACAGGTGCAGGCCGTGGCCGAAGAACAGCCCGCGGCCGTCGTCGCGGGTGATGTCGAAGCGGTCCGGGTCCGGGAAGCGCGCGGGGTCGCGGTTCGCCGCTCCGCCCAGGATCACGACCATGTCGTCCGGTGGGATCTCGTGGCCGTCGATGACCGCCGGACCGGCGGCCGCGCGCTGGCTCATCTGGGCGGCGCCGTCCCAGCGCAGGATCTCCTCGGCCGCGCCCGCCGCCAGGCCCGGCTCGGCGGTGAGGAGGGCGAACTGGTCCGGGTGGGTCAGCAGCGCGTGGATCCCGTTGCCCAGGGCACCCGCGGTGGTTTCGTAGCCGCCGCCGAACAACACGAGGAGCGCGTTGCGCACCTCCTCCTCGGACATCAGCTCCGCGTCGGCGGCGGGCCGGGCCAGCAGCGCGGACGTCAGGTCGTCGCGCGGCTCGGCCCGCCGCCGCGCGATCAGCTCCGTGAAGTAGTCCCGGAACTCGACGGCGGCCGCGTCGACCTCGGCGCGCAGCTCCGCCGGCATGGCCGGGTCGACCTGCTTGCCGATCAGGTCGGTGAGCAGGCGGAGCCGGTCGTGGTCGGCGTCGGGCACGCCGACCAGGTCGCCGATCACGGCCATGCCGAGCGGGTAGAGGACCGTGCCGACGAACTCCGCCGCGGTCCCGTCCGCCGTGGCGTCGGCGAAACTGTCCAGCAGCCGGTCGGTGGCCCGGCGGACGGCGGGCTCCAGCGCCTGGACGCGCCGGACGGTGAAGTCGCGGACGAGCAGGCGCCGCTCGCGCGTGTGCTCCGGCGGGTTCTTCCACGGCAGGAGAGCGGTCAGCAACACCATCGCGGGGTTGTCGCGCCAGCCCGGCCGGTGCCGGTCGCGCCACTGCGCGTCCAGCACCCGGAACGTCTCGCCGTCGGCGAGCACCTGCTGGCAGTCGGCGAACCGGCTGAGGACCCAGCCGCCGAAGACCTCGCTGCGGAAGATCGGTGTTTCCGCGCGGAGCTTCGCGTAGATCGGGTACGGATCGGCGAGCCCCGCCGGGCCGGCCAGGGACAGCAGAGCGGCGTCGGACACGAGAGCTCCCTCCGGTGGCGAAACGGTGTCCGCAGTCTTCTCCCCGACACCGTGCCGGGGCAGGGGCCGGACCCGGTGTCACCCCGATGGCAGAGCGGCGGCGAGCGCGAGCAGCGCGAGCGCGGCCACCGGAGCGAGGGCGAAGGCGGCGGAGGCGCCCAGTGCGTCGGCGGTGTGCCCGGCAAGGTACGCCGCCAGCGCCGAACCGGCCGCACTGCTGGAGTTGTTCCAGGTGAGCGCCCGGGTGAGGACCGCCGGGTCGGCGGCCCGCTCGGTGAGGACGTTCAGCAGGACCAGCGTGGGCGGGATCGCCGCCTCGGTGACGACCACCGCGACACCGAGCCAGAACGCGGACGCCGCCAGGGGAAGCAGCAGTGCCGTGGCCGCCAAGTACGCCGCGACGGCGACGACCTGGAGACGCGCCGGGGCGCGGTGCCGCCGCAGTCCGTAGACCCAGCCGGAAACCAGCCCGGCGACACTCCCGGCGGCCACGATCGGCGCGGCCGCGCCGGGCACGCCGTGCTCCGTGGCGAACGCGCTCACCGAGACACCCATGGTCCCGAAGTACAGCCCCACGGCCAGGTTGAGCAGGGCGAGGCGGAGGAACCGCGGCCGCAGGGAACCGGGGCGAGCGGGCGGTGGCGCGGTCCGGCGCTGGGCGGCCAGGGCCGCGCCGCCGCCGACGACGAGTGCTGCGGCGAGCGCGCTGGCCAGGGGTGCGTGACCGGCCGCCCCGAGCGCGGTGGCCAGGACCGGCCCGAGGAAGAACGCGGTGGCGTTGGCCAGCGACTCCAGCGAAAAGGCGGTGGGCAGGTCGGCGGGACGCAGCAGGCGCGCCCAGCGGACCGCGGAGAGCGCGCCGAGCTGGGGGACGGCCGCGCCCGCGCAGCCGGCGAAGGCGATCGCCGCCGGGCTGGGTGACCAGAGCACTCCGGCGATGGCGAGCCCGTGCACGGCCACGGAAAACGGCAGGACACGGGCCTGTCCGAACCGGTCGACCAGGCGGGCGAGCTGCGGACCGAGCACGGCTTCGGCGACGGCGAACGCGGCCGTGGCGAGGCCGGCGGTGCCGTAGGAACCGGTGCGGGCGTGGAGCAGCCACAGCAGGCCGAGGCCGGTCATGGCGATGCCCACGCGTCCCGCGGCGGCGGTGAAGAAAAAGGCGGCGGCGCCGGGAACGCGCAGCACCGAGAGATATCCGGACGACATGGGGAGTCCCCTGTGGAGGGACGCGGCCCGGCCAAGGCGGGTCCGGACGACTGGGGACACCCTGACAGACGGAAACCGGACCGCGCAACGGGTTTAGAGCTTCAAACGGTCGCCGAGTCCGCGGATATGATCCGCCGTACCGCAGTCCAGGTCCAGCTGGCGGCGGCGTTCCGCGACGAACGCGCGGCCCAGGCCCGTCCGGTCCGAAGTGGACATACTCCGGCGCAGTTCGTTCAGCAGCCCGCGTTCCTCGCCGCGGACGTGGGCGTCCACGACGTTCTCCAGACGCAGCAACGCCTTCTCGAAGTCGTCGCCCTCCAGGACCGCCAGCAGGTCGTCGGCGAAGGGGGAGCCGGGCGCGGCCGGGCGGACGATCCGCTCGGTCGCCGTCACGTGGGCGACCAGCAGCGCCGACAGCTCCGCCACCAACGCCGGCCGGTCGGCTTCGCTGTTGCGCAGGTCGCGCAGCAGCTGCTCGAACCGGCGGTGGTCGGCCAGCAGCACCTCGACCAGGTCCGAGCCCGGCGCCGCCGCGGCCGGGGCCGGGCGCATCCAGCCGAACGTCAGCTCCACCGCCTGGCGCCAGTGCGCGTACTCGGAGTCGCGGCGGGCCGGGTCCATCGCCGGCAGCCACTGGCCGGCCCGATGCCAGTTGCGCCGCAGCCCCTCCAGGTCCGGCCAGTACCCGACCGACAGCCCGGCCGCATACGCCGCGCCGAGCGACACCGTCTCGGCCACCATCGGGCGCACCACCGGCACGTCGAGGACGTCGGCGATGAACTGCATCAGCAGGTTGTCCGCGGTCATGCCGCCGTCGACCTTCAACGTCGAGAGCGCCAGCCCCGAGTCGGCGTTCATCGCGTCGACGACCTCACGGGTCTGCCAGCCGGTCGCTTCCAGCACCGCCCGCGCCAGATGGCCCTTCGTGATGTACGACGTCAGCCCGGCGATCACGCCACGCGCTTCGCTGTGCCAGTGCGGCGCGAACAGCCCCGAGAACGCGGGCACGATGTAGCAGCCGCCGTTGTCCTCGACGGTCCGGGCGAGGGTCTCGATCTCGGGCGCGCTGCCGATCAGCTCCAGCCCGTCCCGGAACCACTGCACGAGCGACCCGGTGACGGCGATCGACCCTTCCAGGGCGTACACCGCCGGCTCGTCCCCGATCTTGAAGCCGACCGTGGTGAGCATGCCGTGGGTGGAGAGCACCGGCGTCGGGCCGGTGTTGAGCAGCAGGAAGCTGCCGGTGCCGTAGGTGCATTTCGCCTCGCCGGGCGCGAAGCAGGTCTGGCCGAACAGCGCGGCCTGCTGGTCGCCCAGCGCCGCGGCGATCCGGATGCCGGGGACCACTCGGCTGGTCGTGCCGTAGACCTCCGTCGACGAGCGGATCTCCGGCAGCATCGCGCGCGGGACGTCGAAGAACTCCAGCAGCTCGTCGTCCCAGCTCAGGGTGCGCAGGTTCATCAGCATGGTGCGCGAGGCGTTGGTGACGTCGGTGACGTGCACGCCGCCCTCCGCGCCGCCGGTGAGGTTCCAGATCAGCCAGCTCTCGATGGTGCCGAAGAGGACGTCGCCGCGTTCGGCGCGCTCGCGCAGCCCGGGCGTGCGTTCGAGCAGCCAGCGGATGCGCGGCGCGGAGAAGTACGTGGCCAGGGGCAGGCCGCACAGCTTCCGCACGCGCTCGGCGCCGGGTTCGCGGGCGAGCTGTTCGAGCATGGCGTCGGTGCGGGTGTCCTGCCAGACGATCGCCCGCCCGACCGGGTTGCCGGTCCGCCGGTCCCACAGCACGGTGGTCTCGCGCTGGTTGGCGATCCCGAGCCCGACGACCTGCTCGGCGGTGGCGCCGGCGTCGGCCAGTGCCTGCGGCACGATCCGGGAGAGGTTCCGCCAGATCTCGGTCGCGTCGTGCTCGACCCAGCCGGGCCGCGGGAAGTGCTGCTGGTGCTCCCGCTGCACGACGGAGACGAGCCGCCCGCGGGCGTCGAACAGGATGCACCGGGTGGAGGTGGTGCCCTGGTCGATGGACATCACGTACCGCTGGACCATGGTCCTCCCTTCACCATCGGGCCGCGCCGAGATCGCGGGACACCGCGCGGGCCGCGTCGCGGACCTGGCTCAGCAGTCTCGGGCTCGGTGCGCCGTCGGGCTCGCAGATCCGGTCGGCCGCGCCCGACACCCCGATCGCGCCGACCACGATGCCGCCGTGGCCGCGGATCGGCGCCGCGATGCCCGCCTCGCCGGCGATCATCTCGCCGTTCTCGGCCGCCCAGCCCGCCTCCCGTACCTTGGCACACGCCCGCTTGATCGCCGTCTGGGTGACCAGGGTGCGGCGCGTGTACGGCTCCGGGGTCGCCTTCAGCGTCGTGTCGTAGGCCAGCAGGACCTTCCCCAGCGCGGTCGCGTGCAGCGGCAGCAGCGTGCCGACGTCGAGGGTCTGCAGGCTGTCGTCCGGGCGGAACACGTGGTGCACGACCAATACCCGGCCTTCCAGCGGCGCCCCGATCCGGACCGCCTCGCCGCTGCGGGCGGCCAGCGCGTCGGCCCAGTTGATCGCGCGGGAACGCAGCTCGTTGACGTCGAGGTAGCTCGTGCCCAGGTGCAGCAGCGCCGCGCCGAGCTGGTACTTCCCCGTGTCGCGGTCCTGCTCGACGAAGCCGACGCCCTGCAGCGTGCGCAGGATCCCGTGCGCGGTGCCCTTCGCCAGTTCGAGGGACTCGGCGATCTCGCCGACGCCCAGGCGCCCGGAGCCGCGCGCCAGCAACCGCAGGATGGCGGCGGCGCGCTCGATGGACTGGATCGGACCGGGCACGGCGCGACCTTAACCTGACCGGCCCTGATTCGACAATGTCGAACATCCACTTCGGCCGTTCGACAATGCCGACCGCTGTCCGTTGACCGGCCTGACACGCGAACTTAACTTTCCCTCACCAATAGGGGGACAAGGTCCTTTGTGGAGGAAAGCAATGGTGCGAAGCCTCAAGGCCCGCGGGCTCGCCGGCGAGATGGCCGCCGAGTTCGTGGGGACGATGATCCTCATCCTGTTCGGATGCGGGGTGGTGGCGCAGGTCGTCGCCGCGGGCATCGGGGACCACGACAGCATCGCCTGGGCCTGGGGCCTCGGCGTCACGCTCGGTGTTTACGTCGCTTCGCGGATCAGCGGCGCCCACCTGAACCCGGCCGTGACCATCGCCCTGGCGGTGTTCAAGGGCTTCGAGTGGCGCAAGGTCGCCCCCTACGCCCTGGCCCAGACCGCGGGCGCGTTCCTCGCCGCCATGCTGGTGCGCTGGAACTACACCGAGGTCCTCAACGCCAAGGACCCCGGCCTCACCATCAAGACCCAAGGCGTGTTCTCCACCCTTCCGGGTAACGGCACGCTTCCCGTGGGTGACTGGGCCGCCTTCCGCGACCAGATCATCGGCACCGCGATCCTCGTCCTGGTGATCTTCGCGATCACCGACCTGCGCAACACCGCCCCGGCCGCGAACCTCGCCCCGGTCGTCGTCGGCTTCCTCGTCGTCGCCATCGGCATGGCCTGGGGCACCAACGCCGGCTACGCGATCAACCCGGCCCGCGACTTCGGCCCGCGCCTGGCGTCCTGGCTGACCGGCTACGACACGGCGTTCACCGACCAGTACGGGTTCCCGTACTGGTGGATCCCGATCGTGGCGCCGGTCATCGGCGCGGTCATCGGCGGCGCGATCTACAAGTACCTGATCGAGCGGAACCTGCCCGCCGACGCCCCGCTGGACAGCATGCCCGCCAAGGACCTCGAGCCCGCCAAGTGAACAGGAGCACGACCATGCCGGACTTCGTCGGTGCCGTGGACCAGGGCACGACCAGCACCCGCTTCATGATCTTCGACCACGGCGGCAACGAAATCGCCCGCCACCAGCTCGAGCACGAGCAGATCCTGCCCAAGCCGGGCTGGGTCGAGCACGACGCCACCGAGATCTGGGAACGCACCCGCTCGGTCATCGCGACCGCGCTCAACAAGGCCAACCTGACGGTGAACGACCTGGCCGCGCTCGGCATCACCAACCAGCGCGAGACCACCGTCGTCTGGAACCGCCGCACCGGCCGCCCGTACGGCAACGCGATCGTCTGGCAGGACACCCGGACCGACCGCATCGCCTCGGCGCTCGAGCGCGAGGGCAAGGGCGACATCATCCGCCGCAAGGCCGGCCTGCCGCCCGCCACCTACTTCTCCGGCGGCAAGCTGCAGTGGATCCTGGAGAACATCCCGGGCGTGCGCGAGGACGCCGAGAAGGGCGACGCCCTCTTCGGCACCACCGACTCGTGGCTGATCTGGAACCTCACCGGCGGCCCGGACGGCGGCGTGCACGTCACCGACCCGACCAACGCCTCGCGCACCATGCTCATGGACCTCGAGACGCTGGACTGGGACGACGAGCTCCTGTCGTTCTTCGACGTCCCGCGGCAGATGCTCCCGGCGATCCGGCCCTCGTCGAACCCGGGCTTCGGCACCACCCGCGCGGACGGCCCGCTCGGCGGCGAGGTCGCCATCACCGGCGTCCTCGGCGACCAGCAGGCCGCCACCGTCGGGCAGGTCTGCTTCCGCCCCGGCGAGGCCAAGAACACCTACGGCACCGGCAACTTCCTGCTGCTCAACACCGGCCAGGAGCTGGTCCGCTCGAAGCACGGCCTGCTGACGACGCTGTGCTACCAGTTCGGCGACGACAAGCCGGTCTACGCGCTGGAAGGCTCGATCGCCGTCACCGGTTCGGCCGTGCAGTGGCTGCGCGACCAGCTCGGCATCATCAGCGGTGCGGCGCAGAGCGAGAGCCTGGCCCGCCAGGTCGAGGACAACGGCGGCGTCTACTTCGTCCCGGCGTTCTCCGGCCTGTTCGCCCCGTACTGGCGCTCCGACGCCCGCGGCGCGATCGTCGGCCTCACCCGCGCCACGACCAACGCCCACATCGCGCGGGCCACCCTGGAAGCGATCTGCTACCAGACCCGCGACGTCGTCGAGGCGATGCAGAACGACTCCGGCGTGACGCTGGACGTGTTGCGTGTGGACGGTGGCGTCACCGCCAACGAGCTGTGCATGCAGCTGCAGGCGGACATCCTCGGCGTGCCGGTGTCGAAGCCGGTCGTCGCCGAGACCACCGCGCTCGGCGCCGCCTACGCCGCCGGGCTGGCGGTCGGCTTCTGGAAGTCGACCGACGAGCTCGAGCAGAACTGGAACGAGGACAAGCGCTGGACGCCGACCTGGAGCGACGAGCAGCGCGCCGAGGGCTACGCGGGCTGGCAGAAGGCCGTCGGCCGCACGCTCGACTGGGTCGACGTGCAGTGAACAGCAGGAGGAGGAACACCGTGACCGCGCTTTCCCCGCAGTACCGGGCGGAGACACTGCGGAAGCTGGCCGGCGAAGAGGTCGACGTGCTCGTCGTCGGCGGGGGAGTGACCGGGGCCGGCGTCGCGCTCGACGCCGCGTCCCGGGGGCTGTCGACCGCGCTGGTCGAGGCCCGCGACTTCGCCGCCGGCACGTCCAGCCGGTCGTCCAAGCTGATCCACGGCGGCCTGCGCTACCTGGAGCAGCTGGACTTCAAGCTGGTGCGCGAAGCGCTCAAGGAGCGGGGGCTGCTGCTGCAGAAGCTGGCCCCGCACCTGGTGCGGCCGGTGAAGTTCCTGGTCCCGCTGCAGCACCGGGTGTGGGAGCGCGGCTACATCGGCGCCGGCGTCACGCTGTACGACACCCTCGGCGGCGCCCGCGCGCTGCCGCGGCACCGGCACCTGTCCAAGCGGGGCGCCTTCAAGGTGGCCCCGGCGCTGGCGGACGACGCGCTGATCGGGGCGATCCAGTACTACGACGCCCAGGTCGACGACGCCCGCCACACGATGACGATCGCCCGGACGGCCGCCGAGCAGGGCGCTTCGGTGCTCACGCGGGCTCGCGTGACTTCGCTGCTTCGCGAGGGCGAGCGAGTGGTCGGCGCGAAGGTGGTCGACCGCGAGAGCGGGATCGAGTTCGAGGTCCGTGCCCGCACCGTGGTCGCCGCGACGGGCGTGTGGAGCGACGACATGGCGGAGGCGGCGGGCATTCCGGCGCCGTTCACCGTCCGCGCGTCGAAGGGCATCCACCTGGTGGTGCCGCGGGAGAAGATCGACCTCGACACCGGGCTGATCCTGCGCACGGAGAAGAGCGTCCTGTTCGTCATCCCGTGGGGGCGGCACTGGATCGTCGGCACCACCGACACCGAGTGGGACCTCGACCGCGAGCACCCGGCGGCGAGCCGCGCGGACGTCGACTACGTGCTCGACCACCTCAACGCCGTGCTCCGGACGCCGGTGACGCACGACGACATCGAGGGCGTCTACGCCGGTCTGCGGCCGCTGCTGGCGGCGAAAAAGGCCGCGACGACGAAGCTGTCGCGGGAGCACGCGGTGGCGCACCCGGTCCCGGGCCTGGTCATCGTGGCCGGCGGCAAGTACACGACGTACCGGGTGATGGCCGCGGACGCGGTCGACGTGGCGGTCGAAGAGCTCGGCCGCCCGGCGCCGCCGTCGTGGACCGACCGGCTCCCGATCGCCGGTGCGGAGGGCTACCACGAGCTGTGGGAGGACCGCTTCGCCGTGGCCGCGAAGTCGGGGCTGCCGCTGACCCGCGTCGAGCACCTGCTGCAGCGGTACGGCACGCGGATCTGGAACCTCCTTTCGCTCATCGAGGAGGACCCATCGCTCCGGGAGCCGATCACGGAGACGTCGGAGTACCTCCGGGTGGAGGCGGTGTACGCGGTTTCCCACGAGGGTGCGCTGCACCTGGAGGACGTGCTGACCCGGCGGACGCGCATCTCGATCGAGGAGCGCGACCGCGGCGTCGAGGCGGCGCCCGTGGTGGCCGGCCTGATGGCCCCGCTGCTGGGCTGGGACGCGCACCGGACGGACCGCGAGGTGGCGAACTACCTGGCCCGGGTGGCGGCGGAGCGCTCGGCCCAGGAAGCCCCGGACGACGCGGCGGCGAACGCCACCCGCCTCGCGGCGCCGGCGTTGCTGCCGAGCTAAACCGGTCACCGTCGTCGCGCGTGAACACCCCGGAACCGACCTGACGGGGAGGAACAGGGATGTTCAGAGGTGTTTTCGCGACGGCGGCGGTGGCGCTGGTGCTCACCGCGGTCCCGGCGAGTGCGGACGAACCGGGCGGCCCGGTCGACCTGGGCACGCTGCCCGGCGGGCTGACCAGCTACGGAAATCTGGTGTCGAACGCCGGAGTGGTGTTCGGGACGGCGTACGACAAGGCGTTCAACGTGCGCGGCGCCAGGTGGGACGCGGCCGGCCGGATCACCGAGCTGCCGCCGCAGCCGGGCTACGCGTCGGTCTTGCCCGCCGCGATCGCCGAGGACGGGGTGGCGGTCGGGGACTCGATGGCCGCCAACGGGTGGGTCGGGCGGGCCACGCTGTGGGGTGCGTCCGGGACGCCGGTGGACCTGCCGCCGGTGCCCGGCCATCCGAACTACGTGTATTCCAGTGTGGCGGCGATCAACGCCCACGGTATCGCTGTCGGGTACTCCTACGGCGCTCCGGCTTCGGACACGGCGGTGAAGTGGGACACGACCCAGGGGACGGTCACGGCCCTCGGCTACGGCCGCGCCTTCGCGATCAACGACGCGGGCGCGGTCCTCAGCTCGTACCGGGGGGAGTCGAAGTACTGGGACCCGGCGGGCAATCTCGTACCGCTGGAAGGCGGCGGCGCGCCCGCCGACCTCGCCAACGCGGGCACGGTCGTCGGCTCGAGCGGCTCCCACGCCGCGAAGTGGGACGCGGCGGGAAACCTCACGGTGCTCGACACCACGTGGAAGTACAGCAACGCGGAGGAGATCGGCGAGGACGGGACGATCTACGGCGAAGTGGGGATCGGGGACGGCAAGGTCCGGCCGGCCCGCTGGGACCCGGCGGGCCGGCTCACCGTCTATCCGGTCCCGGACGGTGTCCCGAGCTGGTTCGTCACCGCGAACGACACGGGCAGTGCGCTTGTGGAAGTCGGCTCCAGCGAGTTCTTCGTGTGGGGTGCCGGCGGCGGGATCACCCCGCTGCCGCTGCCGGCGGAGGACGCTTACTGCCGGGCCAAGGACCTCAACGACCGCGGCGCGGTCACGGGCGGCTGTTCGATTCCGGGCCGGAACTCGCACGCCGTGCGGTGGGACCTGCCGGTCATCGGGAACCGGGGCGGCAGCCCAGCTCGGTGAGCACGTACCGGGCGTTGGCCGAGATGACCGCGTTCGTGTTCCGGTAGTACGGCAGCTGGATCACGGCCATCGCCAACGCCCGGCCACGGCCGCGCGCCCAGGTGGCGTCATCGGGGGCCACGGCGTCGCGGAAGGCGGGCCTGGTGTCCGCGGTCAGCAGGTTCCACGCCGGGATCAGGTCGATCGCCGGGTCGCCGACACCCGCGGTCGCCCAGTCGAGGACGCCGCTGAGCCGGCCGTCGCGCAGCAGGAGGTTGCTCGGCATCAGGTCGCCGTGCAGGCGGCACGGCGGTCCGGTCCACTGTGGAGCTTCCAGGCCCGCGGTCCAGACGGCGAGGGCCGCCGCCGCGTCGAACGGCTCGTCGGTCCGGCTCAGCTCGTCGATCGCGCCGCGGGTGACCGTGTCCGCTGTGGACAGTGGCCGCCCGCGGCGGGCCGGGGGACCCTCCGCCGGGTGCGCCCGCAGCGCGCGCACGAACTCCGCCAGGTCGCGGGCCGGCGCGTCCCGGCCTTCGCGCGCCGGTGCGCCGTCGAGCCAGCTGTGCACCGCCCACGGCCACGGGTACCCCTCGGCGGGCTCGCCGACCGCGACGACGTCCGGGACCGCCACCGGCAGCTCGCCGAGGGTGCCGAGGGCCCGGCGTTCCTTCGCGATGTCGTCGGCGCCGCCCGCGGTGAGCGGCAGCCGGACCGTCAGCGAATCGCCCAGGCGGTACACGGCGTTGACCGTGCCCCCGGAGGCCAGGGGAGCGACCGGCAGGTCCGCCCACCGGGGGAACTGCCCGCGTACCAGCCGCCGGACCAGTGTCGTGTCGATGGCGTGCTCGTCGGCGTGCATCCGGCCCATGTGATCACCGAACCACGCACGTCAACGGGGTTTCCGTGAGCCAGGGCACCCCGGATTGCACGACGATGCATAGCCGTGCATAATCATTCGCATGTCCAAGGTGCTCACTTCCCTGCCCGTCGGCGAGCGTGTCGGTATCGCCTTCTCCGGTGGCCTCGACACTTCCGTAGCGGTCGCGTGGATGCGCGACAAGGGCGCGGTGCCCTGCACCTACACCGCCGACATCGGGCAGTACGACGAGCCCGACATCGAGTCGGTGCCCGGGCGGGCCGGCCAGTACGGCGCCGAGATCGCGCGGCTCGTCGACTGCAAGGAAGCCCTCGTCGAAGAGGGGCTCGCGGCGCTGACCTGCGGCGCGTTCCACATCCGCACCGGCGGCCGCAGCTACTTCAACACCACCCCGCTCGGCCGCGCGGTCACCGGCACGCTGCTGGTGCGCGCCATGCTCGAGGACGACGTCCAGATCTGGGGCGACGGCTCCACCTACAAGGGCAACGACATCGAGCGGTTCTACCGCTACGGCCTGCTGGCCAACCCCTCCCTGCGCGTCTACAAGCCGTGGCTCGACGCGGACTTCGTCACCGAGCTCGGCGGCCGCAAGGAGATGTCCGAGTGGCTGCTCGCGCACGACCTGCCCTACCGGGACAGCACCGAGAAGGCCTACTCGACCGACGCCAACATCTGGGGCGCCACGCACGAGGCCAAGTCCCTCGAGCACCTGGACACCGGCATCGAGATCGTCAAGCCGATCATGGGCGTGGCGTTCTGGGACCCCGAGGTCGAGATCCCCGCCGAGGACGTCACGATCGGCTTCGAGCAGGGCCGGCCGGTGACGATCAACGGCAAGGAGTTCGCCACCGCCGTCGACCTGGTCCTGGAGGCCAACGCCATCGGCGGCCGGCACGGCCTGGGCATGTCCGACCAGATCGAGAACCGGATCATCGAGGCCAAGAGCCGCGGCATCTACGAGGCCCCCGGCATGGCGCTGCTGCACGCCGCCTACGAGCGGCTCGTCAACGCCATCCACAACGAGGACACCCTCGCCAGCTACCACAACGAAGGCCGCCGCCTCGGCCGCCTGATGTACGAGGGCCGCTGGCTGGACCCGCAGGCGATGATGCTGCGCGAGTCGCTGCAGCGCTGGGTCGGCACCGCGATCACCGGCGAGGTGACGCTGCGGCTGCGGCGCGGCGAGGACTACTCGATCCTCGACACGACCGGCCCGGCGTTCAGCTACCACCCGGACAAGCTGTCGATGGAGCGGACCGAGGACTCGGCGTTCGGCCCGGTCGACCGGATCGGCCAGCTGACCATGCGCAACCTCGACATCGCCGACTCGCGGGCGAAGCTGGAGCAGTACGCGAGCCTCGGCATGGTCGGCGGCTCGAACCCGAAGCTGATCGGCGCCGCCCAGGCCGCGTCGACCGGCCTGATCGGCGCGATGCCCGAGGGCGGTGCCGAGGTGATCGCCTCGCGGGGCCGGACCGACGACGTCGAGCTGCTCGACAACGCCGCGATGGAGTTCGGCACGGACTGATCGCTCACGACCCGAAGGCCACCACGTTCGCCGTGGTGGCCTTCGGTGCGTTCAGGGTCAGCTCCGCGCGGCGGCGACCGCGCCGGCCACGCGGGCCGCGAGATCCGGGTCGGCCAGCTCGGGCAGCAGCCGGTCGACCGGGGTGAGGCCGGCCAGCGCCCGCGCGCAGGCCGCGTGCACGTCCGGGTGCGCCTGCGGATCGCCGGTGCGCGGTCCGTCCAGCAGCAGGCCCGGCAGGGCCAGCAGGGGCGCGACCGGGTCGCCGGGTGCCACCACGGCCGGCCCCGGGCCGGGCTCGTGGCGGCCGATCGGGTCGACCACGACATCGACGTCCCGGGCGAGGTCGGCCAGCGGGAACGCCGCGGCGTCGGCCGGGTGCCACAGCGTGATGTCGGCGGTGCCCGCGGCCAGCAGCACGGGCATCAGGAGCGGCAGGGCGGCCGGGGCGGCGACGAGGATGCGCGCGTCCGCCGGGGTCCGGCCGCGCCGGAACAACGCCACCTGGACGGCGGCCGCGAGCGCGATCGCGAGGGTGTCTTCTTCGGTGTACACCGTCAGCGCGCCGGCCAGGGCGAGCTGGGCGGTCCGGGCGGCGACGCGGTCGGCGCCGGTGAGGAACACCGCGTCCGCGTCCAGCGCCCGGACGGCGGTGATCAGCCCGGCCGTGTCGCCGGGCACCGGGCGCGCGACGGCGCGGAGCGGCGTGTGGTCGGTGAGCAGGCGGGCGGCCGCGGCGGCGTGGTCGCCGGCCACCGTGAGGACCAGCTCGGTCACGGGAATCCCTTCTCGGCGGGCCGTGGGTGTAACCTGTTCAGCAATTGCGAACATTAGCAAGTCCTGGGATGCGACAGGAGGGCGGCCGGTCGTGAACGAGTTCGAGCTGAACCTGCGGCGCCGCGTGGGCGTCGTCTACCGCGAGCTCGCGGCGGCGCGGGCGGACGGCGAGGACTACGCCGGCGAACTGCACACCGCGCGGCTGGAGGAGCTGTTCGACCTCGCCCGCCGGCACGGCATCGACGTGGCCGCGCCGGTCGACGTCGACGCGGCGATCCCGCGGCAGGGCCGGTCCTGACCGGCGTCGGGGGAGTACCCCGCGCGGCCGCGGCGGCGGCACGGCAGGATCGGGGGCATGCGCACCATCGGACGCCGTGGCGGGGAGGGCTCTTCGTGAGCAGGCCGCTGTACCAGGTCAAAGCCGAGTTCTTCAAGACGCTCGGGCACCCGGCGCGGATCCGGATCCTGGAACTGCTCAGCGAGCGCGAGCACGCCGTGTCCGAGCTGCTGCCTCAGGTCGGGATCGAGCCGGCGAACATGTCGCAGCACCTGGCCGTGCTGCGCCGGGCCGGGCTGGTGACCACCCGCAAGGAAGGCTCGGCCGTCCACTACTCGCTCACGAGTGCGGAGGTCGCCGAACTGCTCGCGGTGGCCCGGAAGATCCTGACCGAGGTGCTCAGCGGCCAGGTCGAGCTGCTGGGCGACCTCCGCGCGGTCCCGGGCGAACCCCGCTGACGCGCGTACGGGTTCCGCGCGAACAATTTGTCACCCGCGCGCGGGCGCATAACAAAAAATCGCGCGCCGGAATACCGTGCGCGTGACAAATTCCTGGTTCACCGAAAAACGTCATGGCTGGTGAGGAAGTTTTCCACCTAGTATCCGAACCGCCGTTCGACGAGGAAAGGACCAGTCATGACGGATACCCTCATGCGGAAAACCGGCCGTCGATTCCGCGGAATCGGGCTCGCCGCGCTGCTGGCCGGCGCGGTGGCCGTCGGCTCCGCGGGACCGGCCGCGGCGGCGGAGAAGACGCTGACCTACCGGGGCGGGTTCCCGCTCATCGGCGACCAGACGGTCACCGTCGTGGTCGGGGCCGAGATCCCGGCGACCGCCACCGCCGGTTCGCCGGTCTCGGTGCCCTTCAGCCTCGACGTCGACGCCGGCCAGGCCGCCGGCGACGGCCTGCGCCTGGTCGGCGCCACCAAGCTCGCCGGCACGATCAAGTCCCAGGTGAACGTCGCGATCGGCGGCCAGTCCGTGGCCATCCCGGTCGAGCTGCCGATCCCCGAGACGCCGGTGCCGGCCGAGGGCACCCTGAAGTTCACCGCGCGCGGCCAGGTGGACTTCACCGTCCCGGCCGGCACCCCGGCGGGCGAGGCGACCAGCAGCGTCGACGCCGCCGCGACCACCCACGTCGTCACCGACAGCGCCCTCGGCGAATTCGACGTCGCCCTGACGCTCGACCCGCCGGACCAGGACGCCACGCTCGGCACGACGACCGTTTCCTGAACGTCCGCGAAAATCGAGGGGCCGCCGGAATCCGCCCGGCGGCCCCTTTTCGTGCCGGTGTCCGGCGCTCGCCGTGCTCACGTAGGGTCGGGAGTGGATCTCGTACGGCGGAAGGACATGGCGGGTGGGCGAGTCGAACTGGGCCGGGAACCTCACTTACGGCGCGGACGCGGTGACGACACCGCGGACCGTCGGCGAAGTGCGGGAAGCCGTCGCGGCCGCGGCGCACGTCAAGGCCCTCGGCAGCCGGCACTGCTTCAACGACATCGCGGACTCCCCGGGCGGGCTCCTGCTGGACCTGCGCGCCCTCGACGTTCCCGTCGAGGTCGGCGACGGCACGGTGACAGTCGGCGGCTCGGCCCGCTTCGGTGACTTCGCGCAGCAGCTGCACAACGCGGGCTTCGCGCTGCCGAACCTGGCGTCGCTGCCGCACATCACAGTGGCGGGCAGCGTCGCGACCGGCACCCACGGCTCCGGGCGACGGCAGCCGGGGCTGGCCGCGGCGGTCTCCGGGATCGAGCTGGTCACCGCCGACGGCGAACTGCGGACCTTCACCCGCGCCGACGCCGAGTTCCCGGGTCTGGTCGTCGGGCTGGGCGCGTTCGGCGTCGTCACCCGGCTGACCCTCGACGTCGTTCCGGCGTTCGACGTCCGCCAGGACGTGTTCGACGACTTGCCGTGGGAAGCCGCGTACGGGCATTTCGACGAAATCGAAGACGCCGGCTACAGCGTCAGCATGTTCACGAACTGGGCGAACGACGCGATCGACCAGGTGTGGCTCAAGAACCGCGTCGACGATTTCGCCGGCCGTGCGGGGCTTTTCGGCGCGGTCCCGGCGGACGGGCCCCGCCACCCGGCGCACGCGGCCGGCATCCCGGCGGACAACTGCACGCCGCAGCAAGGGGTGCCGGGCCCGTGGCACGAGCGGCTCCCGCACTTCGCGCTCGCGTTCACCCCGAGCGTCGGCGACGAGCTGCAGTCGGAGTACTTCGTGCCCTACGGCGCCGCCACCGCCGCGATCCGGGCGGTCCGCGAGATCGGCGACCGGGTGGCCCCGCTGCTGCTGGTCTCGGAGATCCGCGCCATCGCGGGCGACGACCTGTGGCTCAGCCCCTGCCACGGCGGCGACCGGGTGGCCCTGCACTTCACGTGGCAGCCGCGGCAGGCCGAGGTCGAGGCGGTGCTGCCGGTGCTCGAGGAGCGCCTGGCGCCCTTCGGCGCGCGCCCGCACTGGGGCAAGCTCTTCCACGGCGTCCCGGCGGGCTACCCGCGGCTGACCGAGTTCCGGGCCCTGGCCGAGCGGCTCGACCCGGAGGGCAAGTTCCGCAACCCGTTCCTGAACCGGAACGTCTTCGGGAGCTAACCCGCCGGCGGGGCCGTCGTGGCGCGGACGATCAGGTGGGTGTCCAGCACCTGCGTCGTGTGCTCGTCGGCCTCGCCGTCCAGCAGGCCGAGCAGGATCGTCACCGCCGCGCGGCCCGCCGCCTCCGTGGGCATCGCGATCGTCGTCAGCGGGGGCGCCGAGATCGCCGCGAAGACCAGGTCGTCGAAGCCCACCAGGCTGATCTCCTCCGGGACCGGCACCCCCCGTGCGTTCAAGCGTGCCAGCGCGCCGAAGGCGACCAGGTCGTTGTAGGCGACGATCGCCGTCACGTCCGCCGCGAGGGCGAGGTCCGCGCCCTGGAGACCGCCCTCGAACACCGGCGGGAACGGGCCGAACTCGACCACGTCCGTGCCGTGCTTCCGCGCGGTCTCCGCCAGGCCCAGCTTGCGGGCGTGGTTCGCCCACGACGTCCGCGGCCCGCCCAGGTAGGCGCAGCGGCGGTGGCCGAGTGCGGCCAGGTGCTCGATCGCCTGGCGCATCCCGTCCGCGGCGTCCATCACGATCGACGGGATCCCGGCCACCTCCCGGTTGAGCAGCACCAGCGTCGTCTGCCCGGCGAGCGCGCGCAGCTGGTCGTCGGTCATGCTCGGGCTGCACAGCACGACGCCGTCGACCTGCTTGGCCATCCGGCGGACGAGGTTCTGCTCGGTCGCCGGGTCCTCGTCGCTGTTGGCGAACAGCACCGCGATGTCGTCCTGCCGGGCGCGGGCCTGGACGCCGTTGAGCACGCCGGTGAAGAACGGGTTGCCCAGGTCCGAGACCACGATCCCGATGTGCCCGGTGCGGACCGCGGGCCCCGGCTGCGGTGTGCCGGCCGCGTGGTAGCCCAGCTCGTGCGCCGCGGCCAGCACCCGGGTGCGGGTCTGCTGCCGGACCAGGTCCGGGGAGGTGAACGCCCGCGAGACGGTCGAGATCGACACGTTGGCCCGGCGGGCGACGTCGTGAATCGTCACGGTCACGGCTACTCCTCGGCAGGCTCCCCAGCAACATCATGGAAACGCCCGAGAGCGTTGTCAACAAATCCTGCAAACCGGCGGTCATGACTTGCAGTCGGCAGTGGTCTCTTCCAGTAAGCGCTATCTCGAAACGCACGCGGCCATTCGGAGTACCGCGGCTTCGACGATTTCGACCGAGGCTCCTGATCATTGACACGTTTGTCGCGCACACCCTACGGTGGCGACCGGAAGTTTCTCCCGAAAGCCTGACCCATTCGTCAGTTCCGCGCGGGCACCCACCGGGCCCCGCCGATCGGAGATCCATGTCGGGGAGCCGGAGCCGCACCGTGGCGGACCCGCCGAGGCTGGCGGTCGTCGGCACGTCCGGCTACGCGTTCAGCTACCTGCACCGCGCGCGGATCCTGCACGACGAAGGCCTGGTCCGGTTCGCCGGCATGGCCGACATCCGGCCGCCGTCGGCCGCCGCGAGCGCGCTGCTCCCGCCGGGTGGTACCGCGCACGCGGGCGTCGACGACCTGCTCCGCCGCTGCCGCCCGGACATCACGGTGGTCGCCACCCCGCCGCACGCGCACGTCCGGACCGGCGCCGCGGTGCTGCGCGCGGGCAGCGACCTGCTGCTGGAGACCCCGCCGGTCCTGGACCTCGACGGCTTCACCACGCTTACGCGGCTGGCCGCGGAAACCGGAGCGGCCTGCCAGACCGGGTTCCAGAGCTTCGGCTCCCCGGTGCTGCCCGTCCTCCGTGCCGCGATCGCCGCCGGGAAGCTCGGCACCGTGGCCGGCGTCGGCGCGGCCGGCGCGTGGATCCGCACCGACGCCTACTACCGCCGCAACCCGTGGGCCGGCCGCCGTTGGCTCGACGGCGAGGCCGTCGTCGACGGCGCCCTGACCAACCCCTTTTCCCACGCCGTGGCCACCGCCCTGCTGGTCGGCGGGGTCGCCGGGCGCGACCCGGCGGAGATCGCCCTCGAGCTCTACGGCACCCGCGACATCGAGGCCGACGACACCGCGTGCCTGCGGATCCGGTTCGGCGACGGGCCTGAGATCGTCGTCGCGGCCTCGCTGTGTGCCGAACAGGACCACGAGCCCTACGTCGTGGTGCACGGCGAGCGGGCGCGCGCCAAGTTCTGGTACAAGAGCCACCGCCTCGAGATCGACGACGAGCGGTTCCACCTCGGTGAACCGGCCGACCTGCTGCGCAACCTGATCGCCCACCACCTCGACCCGGACGGCGTGCCGTTGCTCGCGCCGCTGTCCGGGACCCGGGCGTTCGCCTCGGTCGTCGAAGCGGTGCGGGACGCGCCGTCGCCGTCGCGGATCCCGGCGGGCTGGATCCGCACGGTCGGCGAAGGGGCGAGCCGGCACCCGGTCGTGCGCGGGATCGGCGAAGAGGTCGCCGTCGCCGCGGACCGGCTGGCGTTGTTCTCCGAGATCGGCGTCCCGTGGGCGAGTGCCGCGCGACGGCGAGCGGGCGGCCCGGCCGCCGAACGCACCGGCTGAGCCGAGCCGGTGCTCCTCGCGCTGACGGCCCGGCCATCGACCCGGTTCCGGTAAGCGCTTTCTCAGCCTGCCCTCGTTCAGCCCGCTGAATGCCAAAACCGTTGCTGCACAAGGGCTATTCTTCCGAATTGGTCGTTGACACCGGCGCGGGGCCCTGCCTACCGTGAGCGCGCTGACAGCGTTTTCAGGCAGTTTTTCAGAAAGAATGCTGACCGGCTGAGGACGGAGAGTTCGATGGGGCGGACAACTGTGCGTGGAACCAGACGGGGTGTCGTCGCGCTGGCCGTGGTGGTCCCGTTGCTGCTGACCGGGGTGGCCGCCTGCGGCTCGGACTCCGGTGGTGGCGGCGGCGACGTGACCATCAACTTCGTGTGGTGGGGCAGTGAAGGGCGGGCGAACCTCACGAAGAAGGCCGTCGAGCTCTTCCAGCAGAAGAACCCGAACATCAAGGTGCAGACGTCGTTCTCGGCGTACGCGGCCTACTGGGAGAAGCTGGCGACGCAGACGGCCGGGGGCAAGCCGCCGGACGTGCTCAACGTCGACAGCCGCTACCTGGCCGAATACGGCGGCCGCAACGTCCTGGCCGACCTGAACTCCGGCGCGGGCAAGGCGATCTCGCTCGCCGACGTCAACCCGGAGCTGGCGGCCACCGGCGTCTACCAGGGCAAGCGGTACGCGGTGCCGTGGGCACAGAACACGCCCGCGATGATCTACGACCCCGCTGCGTACACGGCGGCCGGCGCCGACCCGGCGAAGGGCATGACCTGGGATCAGTACGCCGAGGCGGCGCAGAAGGTCAGCTCGACGGGTGGCCAGACGCGCGGGGTGACCGACTTCGGCATCCTCGACACGACGCTGGAGATCTGGCTGCGCCAGCAGGGCAAGCAGTTCTACACCCCCGAGGGCAAGCTCGGCTTCACCGGCGACGACCTGCACCGCTACTGGGAGCTGGCGAGCAGGTTCCGGGACACGAAGGCCGCCTCGCCCGCCGACGTCACGGCGTCCTACAACACCTCGCCCGAGCAGTCCCCGCTGGGCAAGAAGCTGACCAGCTCGGAGTTCGCCTACGACAACCTGCTGCCGGCGTACCAGAAGGCGAACGGCAAGCCGCTGAACGTGGCGCCGTACCCGAGCGGCGCGAACGGCGACACCGGGCAGTACCGGCGGCCGTCGATGTTCCTGGCCGTCTCCTCACGCAGCCAGCAGCAGGAGGCGGCGGCGAAGCTCGTCGACTTCCTGGTCAACGACCCCGAGGTCGGCAAGATCGTCGGCACCGACCGCGGCCTCGCGCCGAACCTCAAGGTCCGCGCGCAGCTGGCGGCCGACGCCAAGGGCAACGACAAGACCCTCTACGACTACGAAGCCGCGCTCGAACCGAAGCTCGGGGCCGCGCCGCCGGTGCCGCCGAAGGGCGCGGGCGCGATCCAGAAGCTCCTCCAGCGCACGTACGAAGAGATCGCGTTCGGCCGGATGAGCATCGGCGACGCCGTCAACCGGTTCATGACCGAAGCCCAGAAGGGACTGTCCTAGCCGATGACGACCCTGCGCACCCCGGACCCGCCGGTCGCGCCCACGGCGACCGCGCGCGTCCGGCGCCGGGACCGCCCGGCCGGGCGCCGCCGCAAGAGCCAGCCGGAGGCGTTCGCCTTCCTCACCCCGTGGTTGCTCGGCGCGGTGGCGCTGACCGTCGGCCCGATGGTGGTCTCGCTGTACCTGTCGTTCACCGACTACGACATGTTCACGTCGCCGCAGTGGGTCGGCTTCGGCAACTTCACGCACATGTTCACCGGCGACGACCGCTACCTGCAGTCGGTCAAGGTCACGCTGATCTACGTGTTCGTGTCGGTGCCGTTGAAGCTGGCGGTGTCGCTGCTGGTGGCGATGCTGCTCAACACCCGCCGCGGCGCCATCGGCTTCTACCGGGCGGCGTTCTACGCGCCTTCGCTGCTCGGCGCGAGCGTCGCGGCGGCACTGGTGTGGCGGGCGCTGTTCATGGGCGGCGGCCCGGTGAACGAGATCCTCGCGTTCTTCGGCTGGCACACGCCGAGCTGGGTCGACGACCCGCAGTTCAGCCTGGCCTCGATCGTGCTGCTGGGCGTGTGGCAGTTCGGCGCGCCGATGGTGATCTTCCTGGCCGGCCTCAAGCAGATCCCGGCGGAGCTGCACGAGGCGGCCGCGATCGACGGCGCGGGCGCGTTCCGCCGGTTCCGGCACATCACGCTGCCCATGCTGTCGCCGGTGATCTTCTTCAACCTGGTGATGGAGGCGATCCACGCGTTCCAGGCGTTCACCCCGGCGTTCGTCATCGGCGGCGGCCGCGGCGGCCCGGCCGACGCGGACCTGTTCTACACGCTCTACCTGTTCGAGGTCGGCTTCCAGGACTTCCGGATGGGCTACGCGTCGGCGATGGCGTGGGTGCTGCTGGTGGTCATCGCGATCGTGACGGCGATCGTGTTCCGGACCGCGAAGCTCTGGGTGTTCTACGACGATGCGGAGGACCGGAAATGACGGTGCTGCCGCGGAGCGCCCGCTCGGTGGGCTGGCACGTGCTGTGCCTGGTCATCGTCGCCGTGGTGCTGTATCCGTTGGTGTGGCTGGCGTTCGCGTCGGTCAAGCCGCCGGACGAGATCCTGTCCCGGCTGGCGCTGCTGCCCACCCGGTTCGTCTTCGACGGCTACACGAAGGGCTGGGAAGGGGCGGCGGGCGTCGGGTTCGGCCGCTTCTTCCTGAACTCGTTCCTGGTGGCCGGGCTGTCGGTGGCGGCGAACGTGCTGTCGTGCTCGCTGGCGGCGTTCGCCTTCGCCCGGCTGAAGTTCCGGTTCCGCGGCGTGCTGTTCGCGTTCATGATCACGACGCTGATGCTGCCGTACCACGTCACGCTGATCCCGCAGTACGTGATCTTCCAGCAGGCGGGCCTGGTCAACACGTTCGTGCCGCTGATCCTGCCGAAGCTGCTGGCCACCGAGGCGTTCTTCGTGTTCCTGATCGTCCAGTTCATGCGCGGCATCCCCCGCGAGCTCGACGAGGCGGCGATCATCGACGGTTGTTCGGTGTACCGCACGTTCTGGCACGTGGTGCTGCCGCTGTCGAAACCGGCGCTGGTGACGACGTCGATCTTCACGTTCATCTGGACGTGGAACGACTTCTTCACGCAGATGGTGTACCTGAACGACACGGAGAAGTTCACCGTGCCGCTCGGGTTGCGGTTGTTCGTGGACACCAGCAGCGAGTCGAACTTCGGCGCGATGTTCGCGATGTCGGCGCTCGCGCTGGTTCCGATCGTGCTGTTCTTCCTCGCCTTCCAGCGCCTGCTGGTCGAAGGCGTCAGCACCAGCGGCCTGAAGGGGTGAAGGAATGCGAACGCTGAAGCGATCAACAGAGTGGCGAACCGGGCTGGCCGGCTTTTCGGACTGCCTGCTGGCGGGCCTGCTGGTCGCGCTCGCCTCGATCCCGGTGGTGACGGCGGCCCCGGCGTTCGCGGCGGGCTGCCGGATCCTGGACCGGTCCCGGCACGACGTGGGAGGTCCACTGTGGACGACGTTCTGGGCCGACTTCCGCTCGGCGGCCCGGGGCGGAGTGGGCTTCGGGCTGGCGTGTCTGGTGGCGGTGGCGCTGTTCGCGGTGGACCTGGCGGTGGTGACCTCGATGCCGGGGGCGGGGGTGCTGCGGCCGGCGCTGTGGGTGCTGGCGGTGGCCGGTGTCGTCGTGGCGGCGCGGACCTGCGAGCTGGTGGCCACCGGCGCCCCGGCCGGGCAGCGGTGGGGTGGCGGGGCGCCGGCCAGGATCTCGCCCGCCCCGGCGGCAGGCGGCGCCGCTGGGCCGCGGTGGGGTGGCACCTCGCCCACCCCGGCGGTGAGCGGCGCCGCCGGGCGATGGCCGGGCGGCGGCCCGGCCGCGAGCTCGTCGCCCACTCTGCGCGGGCAGCGCGCCGCGGGTGGCGGGGCGGCGGCCGGCACCCCGGCCTGGCGCCGGGCGTTCGTCGCCGCCGCGCGGGAGACCGCCGCCGATCCCAAGAACGGCCTGCTGCTCGCCGCCGCCGTCGGCATCGCCGTGCTGCTCGTCTGGATGCTGCCGATCCTCGCCCTCGTCGTGGCCGGGCCCCTGGCCCTGGCCGCGGTCGCGACCGGCGGCCGCCGATGACGCCGGAGGTCGTCGTCTTCGGCATGGCCGGCTATGCGGCCCAGCACCTGCGCCGGGCCCGTGCCCTGCACGACCGCGGCGAACTCGTCCTCGCCGGGGCCTGCGACATCCGCGAACCCTCCGAAGAAGCCCGTGCCCTGCTGCCCGAAGGCGCGGTCGTCACCCGGGACGCGGCCGAACTGCTCGCCCGCACCACCCCGGACATCGCCGTCGTGGCGACCCCGCCGCACACCCACCTGCCCCTGGCGAAGCTCGCGCTCGCCGCCGGGTGTCACCTGCTCGTCGAGAAACCGCCCGTGCTCGACCTCGCGGCCTTCGCCGAACTCACCGAGCTGGCCCGTGGCCGCGCCTGCCAGACCGGCTTCCAGAGCTTCGGCTCCGCCGCCGTCCCCGTGGTGCGAAGAGCCATCGCGAACGGTGAGATCGGCACGGTCACCGGCATCGCCGCCGCCGGGGCGTGGATCCGGCGGGACCGGTACTTCGCGCGCGCCACGTGGGCGGGCCGCCGCCGGGTCGGCGGGCAGCCGGTCGTGGACGGCTCACTGACCAACCCGTTCGCCCACGCCGTGGCGACCGCCCTGCTCGTCAACGGCACCGCCGAGGTCCTGCCCGAGCGGACCGCCGTCGAGCTGTACCGGGCCCGGGACATCGAATCGGACGACACCGCCTGCGCGCGGCTGAGCTTCGCCGGGGCGCCGGACGTCGTCGTCGCCGCCACGCTCGACGCCGAAGCCGACCACGAGCCGTACGTGCTGGTCCACGGCACCGAAGGCCGCATCCGCTGGCACTACAAGACCGACCTGGTCACCATCGGCGGCGAACAGCGCGAGGTCGCGCAGCCGCGCGACCTGCTGGCCAACCTCGTCGCGCACCTGCGCGACGGCGAACCGCTGCTGGCCCCGCTGGCCGCGACCCGTGCCTTCACCGCGCTGGTGGAGACCGTCCGCGACGCGCCCGAACCCCTGCCACTGCCGGCCGAGTGGGTCCACGCCGTGGACAGCGGGCCCGACCGGCACTTCGTCGTGCCCGGCGTCGACCGCGACGTCGACACCGCGGCCGAGCGGCTCGCGCTCTTCTCCGAACTCGCCCTGCCCTGGACCGGCGCCGCAACGCGCGCCTGAACGAGAGAGGTGATGGCGGTGCGTCGCCACGCGATCGTCGGCCTGGGCTCCCGCGCCCAGCTGTTCGCCAAGGCCCTGGCCACCTCGCCGCGGGCGGAGCTCGCGGCCTTCTGCGACCACAACGAAACCCGCATGCGGGTGCACAACGGCTGGCTCGGCACGGAAATCCCCGGCTACCGGCCGGCGGACTTCACCGCCATGCTGGTGAAGGAACGCATCGACGTCGTCGTCGTGTGCACCCCGGACCACACGCACGCCGAGTACGTCGTCGCCGCGCTGGAGGCCGGCTGCGACGTCGTCACCGAGAAACCCATGACGACCGACGTCGAGGGCGCGCGGGCGATCCTCGCGGCCCGGCGCGAGACGGGCCGCTCGGTGCGGGTCGCCTTCAACTACCGGTACAACCCGGTGCACCGCCGGGTCCGGGAGCTGCTGGCCGGCGGCGCGATCGGGCAGGTCGGCTCGGTCGAGTTCAGCTGGCTGCTCGACACCGCGCACGGCGCCGACTACTTCCGCCGCTGGCACCGCGACAAGGCCAACTCCGGCGGGCTGCTCGTGCACAAGTCCGGCCACCACTTCGACCTCGTCAACTGGTGGCTCGGCAGTGGCCCCGAGACGGTGTTCGCCCTGGGCAGGCTGTTCTTCTACGGCGAGAAGAGCGGCCACCGCACGGACGGCGACCGGTTCGCGCTGGACCTCGACGCCTCTCCCAAGCTGCGCGCGCTCTACCGCGACGCGCAGCGGGAAGACGGTTATGTCCGGAACCAGGACGTGTTCGCCCCCGGCGTCACCATCGAGGACGACCTGTCGGTGCTCGTGCGCCATCGCGGCGGCGCGGTGCTGAACTACCACCTCCACGCCTATTCGCCGCGCGAGGGCTACCGCGTCGCGTTCTCCGGCAGCGAAGGACGCCTGGAACTCGACGTCCGGGAGAACGAGTACCCGTCCGGCGCCGAGCCGGTGCCGGAGCCGGGGCGCGCCCGGCTGACCGTGCAACGGCACTGGGAACCGCCGGAAGCCGTGTTCGACGGCGTCCTCGGGGAGGGGCACGGCGGCGGCGACGAGCGGATGCTCGCCGAGCTGCTCGGCGACGCCGAACCGGACGCGCTCGGCTGCGCGGCCGACCACGACGCCGGCCTGCAGGCGCTGCTCACCGGGCTCGCCGCGAACCGGTCCCTGGTCACCGGGCGTCCGGTGTCTGTCGAAGAGCTGCTGGGGGAGATCGGGGAGCCGGCGTGAGCCGGGCCGCGGTGGGCACGCCGGAGGTGACCGAGGAGGCCGACGGCCGGGTGTGCGTGCGCCTCGGCGACGTCGTGCTGGCCGAGTACGTCGTCGAGCCGCCGACGCCGGCCCGGGATTCGCCGAAGCCGTACCTGCACCCGCTGCGCACCACCGCCGGGGAGATCGTGACCGCCGTGCGGCCGCACGACCACACCTGGCACAACGGCCTGCAGTTCACCATGGCCCACCTCTCGGGCGAGAACTTCTGGGGCGGCCGCACCTACGTGCGCGGCCGCGGCTACACCCCGCTCGACAACAACGGCACGATCGGGCACGTCCGCTGGGAAGGCATCGACGACGCCGGCGGGCACTGCGAGCTGCGGCACGAGCTGGCCTGGCGCACCGCGGCCGGCCGGCGCTGGCTCATCGAACACCGCACGCTGCACTTCGGCGACGTCTCACCGCGCGGCGGGCACTGGACGCTCACCTGGTCCAGCCGGCTGCGCAACACCAGCGGCCACGAGCTGCGCTGGGGGAGCCCGGTGACCGAAGGGCGCGACACCGCGGGCTACGGCGGCCTGTTCTGGCGCGGGCCGCGGTCGTTCGTCGGCGGCACGGTCCGGACGTCGGACGGGAAGTCCGCGGCCGACGCGATGGGGCACCGGGCGCCGTGGCTCGCCTTCACCGGCCAGCACGACGAAAGCCTGCGGAGCTCGACGCTGCTGTTCGCCGACAGCCCGGAGAACGCTGCCCACCCCACGGCCTGGTACGTCCGCGCCGAGCCGTTCCCGGTGGTCAGCTTCGCCGCGACCTACCACCGGCCGTGGCTGCTCGAACCGGGCGAGGAGCTGACCCTGACCCACCACGTCGTCGTCATCGACGGCGCCCCGGACGCCGCCGGCCTCGCCCGGCACGCGGCCCGGGTGCTCAGGAGACAGGACACCGACTAGAGGAGCCGACATGCGCTGGAAGGCTTTCGCGGGAACCCTCACCCTGCTCGCACTGACGCTCACCGCGGCACCTGCCGAAGCCCACGGACGAGAACCCGGCCGGGTCGTCCTCGGCGCACACGACGGCTGGGCCGCCGCGACCACCGGGACCACCGGCGGCGCGGCCGCCGCTCCCGGCAACATCCGCACGGTGACCAAGCGCTCCGAACTGGCGGCCGCGCTCGCGGCGAACCCGGGCGTCCCGAAGATCATCTACGTCCGTGGCACCGTCGAGGGCAACGTCGACGCCGCCGACCGGCCCATGAGCTGTGAAAGTTTCGCCGATCCCGCCTACAGCCTCCCGGCGTACCTGGCGGCGTACGACCCGGCGACCTGGGGGAGAGTGCCGCCCTCGGGACCGCTGGAAGAAGCCCGCGAACGGTCGCAGGCCAACCAGGCCAGGCAGGTCGTCCTCGACGTCGGCCCGAACACCACGATCGCCGGGCTCGGCCGCGACGCCACGCTGCACGGGCTCACCCTGCGCGTCACCGGCGACAACGTGATCCTGCGGAACCTGCACTTCGCCGACGCCCACGACTGCTTCCCGCAGTGGGACCCGCTCGACACCGCCGACGGCAACTGGAACTCCGAGTACGACAACCTCGACCTGGTCGGCGCGACGCACGTCTGGGTCGACCACAACGAGTTCAGCGACGGCGGCAACGACGAGCAGCCGACGTACTTCGGCCGCGAGTACGAGGTCCACGACGGCCTGTTCGACATCGTGAACGGCTCGGACCTGGTCACGGTGTCCTACAACCGGCTGCACGACCACGACAAGACCATGCTGATCGGCAACACCGACAAGCCCACCTACGACGTCGGCAAGCTGCGGGTCACCTTGCACCACAACCTGTTCGCCGAAATCGGCCAGCGCGCGCCGCGGGTGCGGTACGGCCAGGTGCACGTCTACGACAACCTGTACGTGGTGCGGGATCCGGCCGCCTACACGTATTCGCTCGGCGTCGGCGTCGAGTCCCGGATCTACGCGGAGAACAACTTCTTCAGGATCCCGGCCGAGCTGCCGCCGGCCCGGTTGGTGCAGTACTGGAAGGGAACCGTGCTGCACGCGACCGGCACGCTGGTGGCCCGGGGCAGCGCATGGCCGCGCGCGGTCGACCTGCTGGCCGAGTACAACGCGGCCAACGACCCGGATCTCGGGCCGGACGTCGGCTGGAAGCCCGCCCTCGTCGAACGCCTCGACCCCGCGTGGGCCGTCCCGGCGCTCGTGCTCGCCGGGGCCGGCCCCGGTCGCTGAAACTTTCGACAGTTTCGGCGCTTCAGACGGTGCTTTCTGACGGTGTTTTCTGAAAACGCGGCGCCGGTGGCGACCATCCGGGCGACATGCGTGCTGCTGCGGCGAACGACATTGACACGCTGTGGCCCGCAACCCGAAACTCGGTGACAAGAAAGCGCTTTCACAACCCGGTCGGACGTTTCCCATCAACGCCGATGAAGCACGAGACCAGGGAGTGACGAATGATTCCCCCCAAGATGTCCCGGATCGTCCGGGTGGCGGCCGTCGCCGCGCTCGTCGTTTCGGCGGCGGTCGGCACCGGAGCCACCGCTTCGGCCGCTGCGTGGCCGAACCCGGGCAGCAGCGTGCCGGTGGGCGCGACGATCAAGGTCACCAGTGGCACCTACGACGGCGGGCTCAAGCGGTTCTACGGCACCGGCGACCTCGGCAGCGGCGGTCAGGACGAGGGCCAGAGCCCGCTGTTCCAGCTGGCCAACGGCACCACGCTGAAGAACGTCGTCCTGGGCAGCCCCGCCGCCGACGGCGTGCACTGCCTCGGCACCTGCACGCTGCTCAACGTGTGGTGGGAGGACGTCGGAGAGGACGCCGCGACCTTCAAGGGCACCTCCGCCTCCCAGACGATGACCATCGACGGCGGCGGCGCGCGCAAGGCCTCGGACAAGGTCTTCCAGCACAACGGCCCCGGCACCATGTACATCCGGAACTTCCAGGTCAACGACTTCGGCAAGCTGTACCGCTCCTGCGGCAACTGCAAGACGCAGCACAAGCGCAACGTCGTCGTGGACAACGTCACCGCGACCGTGCCCGGCAAGACGCTCGTCGGCATCAACACCAACTACGGTGACACCGCGAAGCTGACCCGGATCACCATCGTCGGGGATTCGAGCCGCAAGATCGTGCCCTGCGAGAAGTACAAGGGCGTGACCAGCGGCGAGCCGACGAAGATCGGCAGCGGCCCGGACTCGACGAACTGCCTCTACACCGCGGCCAACATCACCTACCGGTAACCGACCCGCGCCGGGGGTACCGGCCGCCGTCCGGTACCCCCGGCGCGTTCCACCGTGGAGGCGTCATGCTGAAGACCCTGCTCGTCGCGTCGGTGCTCGCCGGGGCGTCGCTCGCCGCCCCGCCGGCCGGAGCGGCGGCGAACGTCGTCGTGGCCAAGGACGGCTCGGGCAGCCACACCACCGTGCAGGCCGGGATCAACGCGGTTTCGGCGGGCGGCACGATCTCGATCAAGCCCGGGACCTACCGCGAAGTGATCTCGGTGCCCGCGAGCAAGACGGGGATCACCCTGCGCGGCACCACCGGGAAGGCCGCCGACGTCGTCGTCGACTACGACAACGCCAGCGGGACGAAGAAACCCGACGGCTCGACGTACGGCACCTCCGGCAGCGCGACCGCGACGATCGCCGCGAACGGCTTCACCGCCACCGCGCTGACCTTCCGCAACTCCTTCGACCGGGGCGCCCACCCGGAGATCAAGGACACCCAGGCGGTCGCGGTCAAGACCACCGGCGACCGGATGGTCTTCGACAACGTCACCTTCCTCGGCCACCAGGACACCCTGCACGCCGACACCGCCGCCGTCGGCAGCATCGGGCGCCAGTACTACCGCAACTGCGCCATCAGCGGCGACGTCGACTTCATCTTCGGCCGCGCGACCGCGGTGTTCGACCGGGCGACGATCACCGCGCTCGACCGCGGCTCCAGCTCCAACAACGGGTACCTGACCGCGGCCAGCACCCGGCGGGCCAACCCGTACGGCTTCCTGATCGTCGGCAGCAAGGTCGTGAGCTCGGCCGCCAAGGCCAGTTTCCACCTCGGCCGCCCGTGGCACCCGGGCGGCGACGTCGACGCCATCGCCCAGGTCGTGATCCGCGAGACGGCCCTGCCGGCCGCGATCAAGCCGGCGCCGTGGACCGACATGTCGGGCTTCTCGTGGAAGGACGCCCGGTTCTTCGAGTACCGCAACACCGGCCCCGGTGCGGGCACCGGCACCGACCGGCCGCAGCTGCCGGCCGCCCAGGCCGGGAACCACACCGCGCGGAAGTACCTCGCGGGCGGCGACGGGTGGAACCCCGTGCGCTGACGTCGTCGGAAGGGGCCGTGCGGGGGAGAACCTCCGTCCGGCCCTTGACGACGGGAACGGAACGGTCAACTATTCACCTGACACCGCTTGTTAGCGTTAACAACGTCCAGGGTCGGCGTCGAACCGAGGACAACCCATGAGCCCTCATGACCGGTCGGCCGGGCAGCTGGACCAACCACGGCATCGTCACACCTCCGCCGCGGAAGCACCCTTCAGCATCCGGCACGGCGGTTACTACTACGACAGCGCCGGCCGGCCCTACGTGTACTGAAACCCCGGGAGGCAACGATGCCCCACACCCGCAGGACGATCCTCGCCGCCGGCGCCGCCGGGCTCGCCACCGCCGCGTTCGGCGGCCGGGCCTCGGCCGCCGGGTTCGAAACCGTGCTGGACGGCACCTTCGCGAACTACAGCACGCTGCAGGCCGCGTGGAACTACCGCTACCCGTGGGGCTCGGACCACAACGGCACCGCCCGGATGTACGCCAGTTCGTCCGACCACAGCCAGGTCTACCTCGAGTCCGGCGGTGTGCTGGTCCTGAAGGCGACGCGGATCAGTGGCAACGAGGGGAACAGCTCGAAGGACCCGTACCTGCCGATCCACTACCACTCCGGCGCGATCCACGCCAAGCAGCAGATCACGGTGACCGACCAGTTTCCGCAGTGGGAGGTCCGCGGCGAGTTCCAGGCACCGTCGGCGCGGGGCACCTGGCCCGCGTTCTGGCTGACCGGCGCCACGAGCTGGCCGCCGGAGAGCGACATCCTCGAGTTCAAGGGCGACGCGCGCAACTGGTTCAACACCTACAAGAACGCCAGTGGCGGCTGGTCCAACACGATCGTCGGGGTGAGCAACCCTGGCGGCTGGCACGGCTACCGCGCCTGGATCGCGAAGGTCAACGGGTCCGATGTGGACATCCACTACTACCTCGACGGCAAGTGGGTGGGCCAGCACCGCGGCGCGAACTTCGTCGGCAAGCCCATGTGGCTGATCCTCAACCTGCAGATGGAGGGCTCGTCCGGCTCGCCGGGGCCGACGTCGCCGACCTACTACCGCGCCCGCAACGTCTACGTCGGCCGCAACCGCGTATAACGACCTATTCAGCTCGTCGGGAAAGTGAGTCCATGTACCGGTTCCTGTCGTTCCTGCTCGCTCTGCTCGTCGCGACCGGGCTGTGTGCCGCGCCGACGCCGGCCGCGACGGCCGCACCGGCGAAGCACCAGGTCACGTTCGACAAGTACTCCCTCATGCTGGACGGCCGCCGTCAGGTCGTCTGGTCGGGGGAGTTCCACCCGTTCCGGCTGCCGAGCCCGGACCTGTGGCGGGACGTGCTGCAGAAGATGAAGGCCACCGGCTACAACGCGGTCTCGATCTACTTCGACTGGAACTACCACTCGCCCGCGCCGGGGGTGTACGACTTCACCGGCGTCCGGGACATGGACCGGGTGCTCGACCTCGCCGCCGAAGCGGGGCTGTACGTCATCGCGCGGCCCGGGCCGTACATCAACGCCGAGGTCACCGGCGGCGGCTTCCCGGCCTGGCTGAGCACCCAGGCCGGCCGGGCCCGCAGCGACGCGCCCGACTACCTCGCCGCGGCCGACGAGTGGCTCACCGCGATCGACCGGATCATCGCCCGCCACCAGTACACCGACGGCCGCGGCTCGGTGATCCTGTACCAGATCGAGAACGAGCTGGCCGCGACCGGGACGGCGCAACGCAACTACGTCGCGCACCTCTACGACAAGGTGAAGGCCGACGGGATCACCGTGCCGGTCTTCCACAACGACAAGGGCCGCAACGGCATCTGGGTGCCGCCGGGCTCGGGCGTGCCCGGCACCGTCGAAGGCAAGGTCGACCTCTACGCCTTCGACGGCTACCCGGGCGGCACCTGCCGGGCCGACGCGACCCCGGGCAACCCGAACGTGGCGCCGGACTGGGGGACCTACGGACCGGGCGGGGCGAAGGGCGGCGCGAGCGCGTCGCCGAACACGCCCGGGTTCGTCGCCGAGTTCGGCGGCGGCTGGTTCGACTACTGGGGCAGCAACGGCACCTACCCGTGCACCGCGGTGCGGCAGGGCCCGGGCTACGAGCGCGTCTTCTACGGTACGAACCTGGCCAACGGCCTGACGATCCAGAACTTCTACATGACCTTCGGCGGCACGTCGTGGGGCGGCCTCCCGGCGCCGGTCGTCTACAGCTCCTACGACTACGGCGCGGCGATCGACGAAGGGCGTCAGCTGCGGCCGAAGGCGTTGACGATGAAGGAGATCGGCTCCTTCCTGGCCACCGTCCCGGACCTGGCCAAGATGGACCGCGGCGCGCCGGTGACGCCGTCGTCGGCCGCGGTGAAGGTCTACCACAACGTCAACCCGGACACCGGCGTGCACTTCTACCTGCCGGTGCACAACCCGTCGAACGCGACGACGGACGACAGCTTCACCTTTCCACTGTCTACCTCGGACGGTGACTACACGGTGCCGCTGCGGCTGAACGGCCAGGACGCCAAGTACCTGGTCGCGAACTTCGACGTCGCCGGCCAGCACCTGGTGTACTCGACGTCGGAGCTGATGGCCCAGGCCGCCGGGACCGTTCTGCTGCACGGCCGGCCGGGGGAGGACGGCGAGACGGTGCTGCGGTACGCGACCCGGCCGCGCGTGGACGTTCTCGCCGGGGACGTCACGACGACGTGGTCGGGCAACGACCTGCGCCTGAACTACCGCCACGACGGGCTCGCGCGGGTCCGGATCAGCGGTGGCGGCCGCCCGGCCGTCACGCTGCTGCTCGCCGACGACCGTGTCGCGGACACGTTCTGGCCGGTCGGCGGCCTGCTCGTGCGCGGGCCGGACCTGGTGCGGACCGCGCGGGCCGGGCTCGCGCTGACCGGCGACACGAAGGCGCCTCGGGACCTCGAAGTGTGGGGCGCCCGCGGTCCGCTGCTGTGGTGGAACGGCACGCCGGTGCCGATGCGGCCCACGGCGTCGGGCAGCCTGCTGGCGTTGCGGCCGCTGCCCGGACCGGCCGACCCGCGGCTGCCGGAGCTGACCGGCTGGCGCTCGGCGCCGGGTTCGCCGGAAGCCGAGCCGGGGTACGACGACTCGGCGTGGCCGGCCGCGGACCGGACGACGACGAACAGCACCACCCCGCCACCGGCCGGGCAGCCGGTGCTGACCGCGGACGACTACGGCTTCGGCGTCGGCGACGTCTGGTACCGCGGGCGGTTCACCGGGACGCCGGGGGAGCGGGTGAGCTTCCACTACGGCGGTGGCGGCGCGGGGATGCTGCAGGCGTGGCTGGACGGGCAGTACCTCGGGCAGCACGTCCTGCCGTCAGCGCTGGCGGCGCCGCCGACGACGGGCACGGCGGAGTTCGCCGTGCCCGAGGGGTTGCGCGGCGACGGCCCGCACGTGCTGTCGGTGATGGTCCGCAACAACGGCCACAACCAGGACGGCGGCGTCAACGACGCGCACAAGGAAGGCCGCGGGCTCATTTCCGCGTCCCTGCCGGAGGTAGCGTGGAAGCTGCAGGGCGGGACGGCGGACCCGGTGCGTGGCCCGCTGAACAGCGGCGGTCTCGCCGGCGAGCGCGCGGGCCGGCACCTGCCCGGCTTCCCGGACCACGCCTGGGCTCCCGCTGCCGTGCCGGCGGCGGCGGCCGACCCGGGGACGACGTGGTACCGCACGACGTTCTCGCCGCGGATCCCGCGTGACCAGGACACGTCGGTGGGCCTGACGATCGGCGACCCGGCGAAGCCCCGCTCGGGCGGCCGCTACCGGGTGCTGGTGTTCCTCAACGGCTGGAACGTCGGCCAGTACATCGGCGACGTCGGCCCGCAGCACACGTTCGTGCTGCCGACGGGGATCCTCGACCCGCGCGGCCGCAACACCCTGGCCCTGGCGGTGACCAGCGACGGCGGCCCGGGCAACGGCCTGGAGAAGGTCGTGTTGTCGGACCTGGGCACGGCCCGGGGCGGGGTGCCCGTCCGGCCGGTGTCCTCACCCGCGTGGCGGCCGTGAGAGCGCGTCGGTGCGGGCGACGATGTGACCCGCCTTGACGACGAGGTCGCGTGGAGGCCGCGTCACCACGGCGTGGGCCGGGGTCTCCGCGTCGACGACCACGAGATCCGCGACCGAGCCCTCGGCGAGGCCGTAGCCGTCGAGGCCGAGGGCCTTGGCGCCGCCGTAGGTGACCGCTTCCAGGGCCAGCTCGATGTCCTCGTCGCGGCGGAAGGTGCTGCGGTAGGCCAGGTGCATCGCCCGGTCGAGGAGGTCGCCGCTGCCGTACGGGCTCCACAGGTCGCGGATGTCGTCGTGCCCGCAGGCCACGTTCACCCCGGCCGCGCGCAGCTTCTTGACCGGCGGGACCGGGAAGTCGAAGACGGCGGCCGTCGTGATCGTGACGCCCGCTTCCGCCAGGCCCTCGGCCAGCCTGTCCTGCGTCGCGGCATCGGCCTGGCCGAGCGCGTAGGCGTGGCTGACCGTGACCCGCCCGGCGAGGCCGGCCGCCCGCGTCCGTTCGATGATCAGCTCCAGCTCGAACACGCCGAGCGAGCCGGGGTCGTGCAGGTGCAGGTCGATCCGCACGCCGTGCCGTTCGGCGAGGCCGAAGACGACGTCGAGGTGCCGGACCGGGTCCCGGTCCATGCCGGCCGGGTCGATGCCGCCGACCGCGCGCACGCCGAGCTTGATCGCCTCTTCCAGCAGCGCCGCGGTGCCCGGGTTGGTGAGGATGCCGCTCTGCGGGAAGGCGACCTGCTCGACGGTGATCCGCCCGGCCAGCCGCGCGGCGGTGTCCCGGACCACCTCGACCCCGGTGAGCCCGGTACCGGTGTAGACGTCGGTGTGGGTGCGGACATGCGTGGTCCCGGCGGCGGCCATGGTCTCCAGCAACGCGCTGACCCGGGCCGGGTCGGGCAGCCCGAGTTCGGTGCGGCGGAGGCGTTCGTCGCTGATCCGGTCGGCGAGCGCGGGCCCGGCGGAGTGCGGCCGCCACGGCCCGCCGTAGAGCGTCTTGTCCAGGTGGCAGTGGGCTTCGACGAGACCGGGCAGCACGAGCCGGCCGCCGAGCTCGACGACCTCGGCGTCGCCGGCGTCCAGTCCGGGGCCGGCCTTCGTGATGCGGCCGCCCGAGACGAGGAGGTCGGTAGGGCCGCCGGTTCCCCACGGTCGGCCGTCGCGCAGCAGAAGTCCGGGCATCATCGCTCCTCACGGTCGGGTTCCGAGCTTCACACACTCCGGTCCGGTTTGGTGGCCCCGGCGTTGGGGTAGGAGGTGATCACCGGCTGTTGATCCCCGTGGAAGGAGCCCTTCGATGAGCGCCCTCGACCTGTCCGCGATGTTGCTGACCGCGACGACCGCGGAGCCCCGCCCAGGGACGGTGCGGGTCACGGTGGCGGGCGAAATCGACATGGCGACGCGCCCGCGTCTCGACGAGGAACTGGACCGCGCGGTGGCGGCCGCCCCCCGCCTGCTGGTCGTCGACCTGCTGGGCGTGGGGTTCTGCGGCGTGACGGGCGTGGCGTCACTGGGCCGGCTGCGGGCCCGGTGCGCGGACGCGGGCATCGACCTGGTGCTGAAGCCGTCCGGCGTGGTCCGGCGCGCACTCGACCTCGCGGCGGTCGCGCCGCTGTTCCGGCTGGAGGGCCGGCCGGAGCAGCAGCTCGCCGCCGCCGAAGGTCCGGCCCTCCCCGCCTGCCGCGGCTAGCTGATCGGCACCGTCGCGGTGCAGGACACCGTGCCGTTGTCGAACCTCGCCGACGCCGTGCCCCCGTAGACGGTCGGCACCGTGGTGGTCGTCGGCGTCGTGAACGTGGTGCTCCCGGTCGTGGCCGACGTCCGGGAATACACCGTGGTCGTGGTTGTCCCGCTGCGGTACGAAATCCGCAGGGCGACCGTGCCCGCGGCGTCGCCGATGTACGGCCCCGACGCGGTGTACCCGCCGATGATCCGGTGCTGGCCGCCGACGGTCTCGTACCGGAGGGTGAACGTGCCGCTGTAGTCGGTCGCGTGGCAGACGGCCGTCCGCTGGACGATCGTGGCCGCCTGCGCCGGGGACACCAGCACTGTCGTGCCGGCCAGCAGGGCCAGCAGGCCGGCCTGTACCGCAGTCTTCATCTTGTTCCTCCCACTCGCTCACCCGTCATCCTGCCCGGTGCTGCTTCCGTTCCGCTTCCCCTTTACGCGGTCGTGCGGACCAGGTGGACGGGGCAGGCGGCGTGGTGCAGGAGTGCCTGCCCGGTGGAGCCGAGCAGCAGGCCGGGGAACCCGCCGCGGCCGCGGTCGCCGAGGACGACCAGCTGGGCGCCGCCGCTGCGTTCGAGCAGCTCCTTCCGCGGGTGGGCGTGCACGACGACCTGCTCGACGGCGACGTCACCGGTGTCGTGGGCCAGCACCCGCTCGTCGAGCAGCCGGCGGCCGGCCTCGGTGACGCACCGCGGGTCCCGGTGCGGCGGTGGGCTGTCCGCCCACGCGTGCAGCACGACCAGCGGCGCGCGGCGGAGGCGGGCCTCGGCGAGCGCGGTCTCCAGGACCCGGGCCCCGGCTTCGCTGCCGTCGACGCCGGTGACGACGGGCCGCGCGGCCGCACCGGGCTCGTCCCAGCTGTCCCCGCGGACGACAACGGTGTCGCAGCGGGCGTGCGTCCCGACGGCGGCGGCGACCGAGCCGGCGAGCAGGCTGGTGAGCCTGCCGTGCCCGGCCGACCCGACGACGAGCAGCCCGGCCGACCGCGACGCCTCGATCAGCGCCTGGGCGGCGCGGTCGGGATCGAGCCGGTGCTGGCGTCGGCGACGCCCTGCGCGGCGGCGAGCTCCCGGGCGGTCCGCAGCGCTCGCCGCCCCCGCGCCCGCAGGGCATCGACCATTTCTTCGGGCGGCGGCACCACCCCGCCGGCGAGCAGGGCGGAGACGTCGAGGGCGTGCACGATCTCCAGCGGCGCCTCCCGCAGCCGCGCGGTCCGCGCGGCCCACCGGACGGCATCGAGCGACTCGGCCGACCCATCCACCCCGGCAACGATCGACGATCCGGCGACGGTCATTTCCAGACTGTAGGCCCGCCCGCCCCCTCCGGGGACCCCTCACCCAACAGGCGACACACCGCCGGCCGTGTCGTCCCTCCAATCACGCGTGTCGTCCCTTCAAGCACGCGTGTCGTCCGGTCGCGGACCGGACCGGCGTCCGGCAAGATCTGCGGCGTTCCGCACCCGATCGTGAAGGAGCCCGATGGCGGTGCTGGTCGCGGCGGCCGGGGTGCTCGGCCTGCTCGTCGGGTCGTTCCTGAACGTCGTGATCCACCGGGTGCCGCGCGGGGAGTCGGTCGTCCGGCCGCCGTCGCGCTGCCCCGGCTGCGGGGAGACCGTCAAGGCCCGACACAACGTCCCCGTCCTCGGCTGGCTCGTCCTGCGCGGGCGGTGCGCGGGCTGCGGGACCCGGATCAGCGTCCGGTACCCGCTGGTCGAGCTCGGCACCGCGGTGCTGTTCGCCCTGCTCGCGCTGCGGCTCGACCCGCCGGACCTGCCCGCCTTCCTGTACTTCGGCGCGATCGGGATCGCGCTGGCCCTGATCGACCTCGACGTCCGCCGCCTGCCGAACGCGATCGTGCTGCCGTCCTACCCCGTCCTGCTGGTGCTGCTGACGGCGTCGGCCTGGTGGCGTGAAGACTGGTGGTCCCTGGCCCGCGCCGGGATCGGCGGCGCCGCACTCTTCGCCTGCTACCTCCTGCTCGCGCTGGCCTACCCGGCCGGCATGGGCTTCGGCGACGTCAAGCTCGCGGGCATCCTCGGCGGCGTCCTCGCCTACCTCTCCTGGCCGGCCCTGCTGATCGGGGCGTTCGGCGGGTTCCTGCTCGGCGCCGTCGCCGGTGTCGTCGTGCTGGCGACCCGGAAGGGCGGCCGCAAGACGGCCCTGCCGTTCGGGCCGTTCATGATCGCCGCGGCTCTCGTGGCGATCTTCGCGGCCGGCCCACTCGGTGCGGCGTACCTGCGGCTGACCGGCCTGGCCTGAGCCGTCACCGGTTCCCCGACCAGCTCAGCACCGACACCTGACGCGCCCCCGGCACCGGGTTCGTCGGATCACCGTCCACATAGGCCACGCGCGCCCGGGCCGACGGCGTCCCCGAAGGCGTGCACGTCCCCGCGCCCGGACACACGTACGCCGACAGGTAGACGCCGAAGACGAAGCCGGGCGAGTCGTCCGGCACCTCGATGACCGGCCCGGTGAACGTCACGCTCCCGGTCTCTTTCACCCACAACGACCGCGCGATGACGCCGAAACGGAAGATCGGCTCGGTCGCGTTGTTCAGCGTGATGTCCAGGACGGCCTTCGGCGCGTACGTCGTCCCCTGCACGTAGAACCGATTGCCGGCGTTGTTCACCGCCGTGACCAGCGCACACGCGGCACCGCTCGGGTACATCAGCTGCGTGCACCCGCTCTCCGCACGCAGGGCGGGCGGCGTGTAGGCGAGCTCCAGCTGGAGCGCGTCCACCAGCTCCGTGCCTTCGTGCTTGAGGTTCACGGCGTAGCTCAGCCGGCCGCCGGTGAAGGTGCCGTCGTACACCGCCTGGGCCAGCTGGCTCGTCACGTCGGTGACGTCCGTGGCGGCCGAGCCGTCGTTGGGGGACGACAGGTTCAGCGGGATCGGCGCGCCGCCCGCCGGCGTGAACTGGGCCGTGCGATCGTCCTTGCTCGCGCCGCGGTCGTTGCCGTGGACCACCCGCACCTTCGCCGAAGTCAAGATCGTCCCGGCCGGCGGTGCCGCCGCGGGGGCGAAGCCGGTGGCGGTCAGGGTGGCACTGCCCCCGCTCTTGCCGGGAGCGATCCAGGCCGCCCCGGCGCCGTCCACTGTGGACAGCGCGGTGCCGGTGAAATCGCCCGTCACGGAAGCCGGACCGAGCGTCGCCGTCACCGGTGACTCCGCCCCCGAGGTCAGCCCGTGGAGCGCGACCGGCGGCCGGTCCGCGCGGTACGTGCCGCAGATCTCCGCCTGCCCGGCCTTCACCGCCAGCCGGCTGTCCCCGCCGAAGACGAACTGGACGCCGACCGCCTTCGCGTCCTCGATCGGGTTGCTGCAGGCGCCGGGGATCTTCGCCGGCACCGGCGGCTTGGCGATGACCCGCCCGCTCTCGTCCACCGGCGTGCCGGCGACCAGGAAGCCGTTGTCGATCGTCCAGACGTCGTCGCCGGCGGGCAGCGACGGCGGCCGGACCGCGGCGCTGTTGTGGAAGTCGAAGTAGTACGTGCCGGGCGTGAACCACCACGTGCTGTCCTTGCACTTGCTGCTGCTGGACATCATCGCCGACAGCCCGGCCGCGTCGTCGTAGTACCCGGGCTGGAAGGTGACCAGCGAACCGGCCTTGGTGCACGGCGGCAGCGGCTGCCGCGGCGGCACGGACGTCAACGCCGGCGCGTAGCCCGGGTCGGCGCCGAGGCCCGACCCGCCGTACCCGCACGACGGCGCGGGCGTGCTCCGGATCGTGCCCGCGCAGGCATCCCGCGCGTACACCGCGGTGTTCGTGTCGAGCGAGCCGTTGACCACGCGGATGTTCGAATTCGAGTACACGACGCCGTGGACGCGGAACGCCGAGCCGGTCGGCTGCTGGATGTTGAGCCCGTCCTCGCCGCCGGTGCCGAGGGTGAGGATCGCGTTGCCCGGCCGGTTGCACACACTCAGGGACGGGCACTGGATCAGCACCTTCGCCGGATCGGCGGTGCACGACACGGCGGCCGGGCCGGCGCCGCCGAAGTCCGGCAGCGTCAGCGTGTCGGACCCGCCGAAGCAGTGCTCGCCGGCCGCGCCGGTGAACGTGCCGTTGCGGATCGCGTTGATCCCCGCCTGCAGCGCGCCGTCGGCCGTGTAGGCGGACGCGGCCTGGTCGCGCAGGGCGACCGTGGTGCGGACGCTGGTGTCGGCGAACGACAGCAGGGCCCCGAGCACCACCGCGATCACCGTGACCAGCACGAGCACCAGGGGCAGCGCGGCCCCGGCGTCGTCGCCCTTCCACCGGCGCTTCATGTCTGCCTCCGTTGCCCGAACAGGGTGATGGGGTAGGGGTCGGCGTGGTCCGCCACAGCCGTGAAGGTGAACTTCACCCAAAGCGGCACGGCCGCGCCGGCGCACGCGCTGGAACAGGTGACCACCGGCGTGGCCGGGTCGACGTGGTGGGCGACCACCGCGTCGGACACCGTCGCGGAATCCAGGCAGCGCAACCGGTGCAGCTCGGTGCCGGCCAGGTAGTAGGCGACGATCGCGGTGCGCCGGGTCGCGGCCGGCGTGCTGGTGTCCCAGTCGTCGGACAGCAGCCGGACGACCGAAACCGGCGTCGACGCCGTGCCGCAGACGTGGGCGCCGCTGTCGTAGGCCGCATCGAGCTGGATCGACGGCGAGTACGGGACCTTGCCGTTCGCCACCGCTCCCGAGTAGTCGCGCAGGCCGACCGCGGCGACGTCCTGGGCGAAGAACGCCGCGCTCTGCTGGGCGTCGTGGGAGACGGCCAGCCGGGCGGACGTCGCGTCGGTGTTCTGGATCGAAACGATCACCGCGTTGGCGATCGGGGCCGCGACCACGCCGAGGATGACGACGACGATCAGCAGCTCGACCAGCGTGAACCCGGCGTCGGACCGGCGGCTCAGCACAGCGGCTCCCCGAGCCCGCACCGCTTGCGCACGACGACGGCCAGCCGTTCGCTCGCCCGGCCGTCGCCGCTGGCGACCTGGAGGGTCACCTGCTGCAGCCCGGTGTCGGTGCCGCAGGTCGCCGACCACGCCGAGCCGGTCCAGTACCGCACCGACGTCACGGAGCTGGTGAACCCGGGCGGCACGGTGAACCCGGCCGGCGCGGCGTACTTCGCCGGCGCGGCGCACTCGAAGTAGCCGCCCGCCATGACGGCCTCGCCGAAGTCGCGCACCCCGGCGCCGGCCGTCGCCTGCTTGCGGTGGACGTCGGACATGAACACGCTCACCCCGATCCCGCCGACGATCGCGACGACCGCGACGCCCATGATCGCCACCGCGATCAGGAGTTCGAGGAGGCTCTCGCCCCGATCGTCGGTGTTCATCAGAGGCGTGTTCATCAGACGTGCACCTGGTCGAAGATCCCGTACATCGCCGAGACGAGCGCGACCGCGACGAACCCGACGACCAGGCCCATCACGACGATGACGGCCGGCTCGAACAGCGCGGTGAGCTTCTTCAGCCGGTAGTCCAGCTCGCCTTCGTAGTACTCGGCGGTGACCTCGAGCTGCGTGTCGAGGGTGCCGGTGTCCTCGCCGACGCGGATCATCTGCGCGGCGGTCACCGGGAACAGCCCGGAGCCGGTGAGCGGGCGCGAAAGACCTTCGCCGGCGAGCACCGCGTACCCGACCCGGGTGAGCGCGCGCATGAACACGCGGTTGCGCAGGGAGTCCGTCGCGACCCGCAGGGCCTCCGGCAGCGGGACCCCGGCGCTCACCATCGAGGAGAGGATCCGGCAGAACCGTTCGACCAGCGCGTGCCGCACGGTCGGGCCGATGGCCGGGACGGCGAGCAGCGCGCGGTCGCGGGCGTACCGGCCGCGCGGCGTGCGCACGGCGAGGGCGTACAGCGCGATCACGGCCAGCAGCCCGGCCAGCAGCGCCCACCACCACTGGCCCAGGAAGTCGGTGACGGCCAGCAGCAGCCGCGTCGGCAGCGGCAGTTCGGCGTCGAGGCTCGCGAAGAACGCCTTGAACCGCGGCAGCACGAAGGTGGCGAGCACGACGACGGTGACGACCGCCATCAGCGCGATCATCGCCGGGTAGATCAGCGCCGCCTTGATCTTGCGCCGGGCTTCGAGGTCGCGCTCGAGGTAGTCGGCCAGCCGGTCGAGGACGACGTCGAGCTGCCCGGTGAGCTCCGCCGAGCGCAGGATCTCGCGGTAGAACTCGGGGAAGATCTTCGGGTGCCGGTCGATGCAGTCCGACAGCCGGTCGCCGCCGCGCAGGCCCTGCTCGACCGAGCGCAGCATCCGGGCCACCGAGGAGTTCGCGGCCTCGTCGCCGAGGATCCGGACCGCGTCGATCAGCGGCAGCCCGGCCCGGACGAACGCGCCGAGCTGGCGCGAAAGGTGCATGACGACCTCGCGCTTCACCCGCGGCGCGGTCAGCTCCCGGCTCAGCACGCTCTTCTTCTCGGTGACCTCGATGTCCCGCAGCTCGCGTTCGTACAGCGCGAGGACGGCGGAGTCGGCGTCGGCGGCCTTCTGCACGCCGCGGGTGCGCTGCCCGTCCGGGCCGGTGGCGACGTAGGCGTACCGGTTCATCGGGCCCCTCCGGTGAGGTAGATCGACCGCAGCACCTCGGCCGGGGTGGTGACACCCTCGGCGACCAGCCGCAGGGCTTCGTCCTGCAGCGTCCGCATACCTTCCTTGCGGGCCAGTTCGTGCACCTCGCGGTGTGGCGCGCTCTCCAGCACCAGCGTGCGGATCCCGTCGCTGACCGGCATCAGCTCGTAGACGCCGGTGCGGTCGAGGAACCCGGTCCGCGCGCAGAAGTTGCAGCCCGCCCCGCGGACGAAGCCGCCCTCCGGCTCGTCCGCGCCGAGCGAGTCCATGAAGGACAGTTCCTCGGCCGAGGGCGAGTAGTACTCGCGGCACCGCAGGCAGATCCGCCGGACCAGCCGCTGGGCGAGCACCGCGGTGACCGACGACGCCACGAGGAAGTTCTCGATCCCCATGTCCAGCAGCCGGTGCAGCGCCGACGCCGCGTCGGTGGCGTGCAGCGACGACAGCACGAAGTGCCCGGTCAGCGCGGACTGCACGGCGATGCGCGCGGTGTCGACGTCGCGGACTTCGCCGACGAGGATGACGTCCGGGTCCTGCCGCAGGATCGACTTCAGGCCGTCGGCGAAGGTGACGCCGGCCTGCTCGTTGATCTGGATCTGGTTGATCGAGGACATGGTGTACTCGACCGGGTCCTCGATGGTCATGATGTTGCGCTCGCTGCTGTCGAGCTCGCCCAGCGAGCCGTAGAGCGTGGTGGTCTTGCCGCTGCCGGTCGGCCCGGCGCAGATCACCATGCCGTAGGGCGACTGCAGCACCGCCGAGTAACGCGCCGCCATCTCCGCGGGCATGCCGAGCTGGGGCAGCCGGAACAGCGGGCGGCTCTTGTCGAGCAGCCGCAGTACGACCTTCTCGCCGCCGACGACCGGCGTGCTCGCCACCCGGATGTCCACCGGCCGGTCTTCGACGTCGGTGCTGATCTGGCCGTCCTGCGGGCGGCGCCGCTCGACGATGTTCATCCCGGCGAGGATCTTGATCCGGCTGGTGACCGCGGGCCCCATCGAGTCGGGCAGGTCGAGGACGTCGTGGAGCACGCCGTCGATGCGGTAGCGGACCCGGATCCGCTCGGCCTGCGGCTCGACGTGGATGTCGGACGCCCGGTCGCGCAGCGCCTGCTTGATCATGAGGGCGACGACGTGCACGACCGGCGCGTCGTCGTTCGCGGCGGCCGGCGCTTCGGCGCGGGCCGCGTCACGGCGGACGGCGTCCCGCGCCTCGAACGCCTTGACCTGCTGGTCGACGCCCGTGAGCGCGCGGTAGGTGCGGCCGATGGTGGCGACGATGTCGGCCCGATCGGCGACGGCGACGGTGACCGGGCGGCCGAGCGCCTGCTGCAGCGCGGGCGCGGTGGCGGCGTCGGCCACCGCGACCAGCACGGTGTCTTCGCGGACGGTCAGCGGGATCGCGCAGAGCTCGCGGGCCTTCGCCTCGCCGAGCAGGTCGGCGGCGGCGCGGTCCGGGGTCACCGTGCGGAGGTCGACGGTGCGGGGCTGCGTGCGGAGCCTCATGCCGGCACGCTCCGGGGGAGCGGCCGCGGGTCGATGTCCTGCGGGTGGAGGCTGCGGGCGGCGGCGTCGGCCGGGGTGACCAGACCGGCGGCGACGAGCGCGGACAGCGACTGCTCCAGCGTCACCATGCCCTCGCGGCGCCCGGTCACGAGCGCGTTGCGCAGCTGGTGCGGCTTGCCTTCCTTGATGAGGTTGCGGACGGCGGTGGTGGCGACCAGGACTTCGAAGGCGGCGACGAGCCCGCCACCGATGCGCGGGATCAGCCGCTGGTGGACGATGCCGGTGAGGGCGGCGGCGAGCTGCACGCGGACCTGCTCCTGCTGCCCGGCCGGGAAGACGTCGATCATCCGCGCGAGGGACTGCGCGGTGTCGTTGGTGTGCAGCGTGGCGAAGACGAGGTGCCCGGTCTCGGCGATGGTGAGGGCGAAGCGAATCGACTCGAGGTCGCGCATTTCGCCGACCAGCAAGACGTCGGGGTCCTCGCGCAACGCGCTGCGCAGCGCCGAAGGGAAGGAGTCGGTGTCGGTGCCGACCTCGCGCTGGTTGACCGCCGAGCGGCGGTGTTCGTGCACGTACTCGATCGGGTCCTCGACGGTGAGGATGTGGCAGGCGCGTTCGGTGTTGATCCGGTCGATGACGGCGGCGAGCGTCGTCGACTTCCCGGAACCGGTCGGCCCGGTGACGAGCACGAGTCCCTGGTGGCGGCGGGCGAAGTCGGCGAGGACGGGAGGCAGGCCGAGGTCGGCCATGCCGGGGATCCGGCGCGGGATCATCCGCAGCGCGACGACGGTCTCGCCGCGCTGGGTGAAGGCGTTCCCGCGGACGCGGGCTTCGTCGCGCCAGCCGAAGGAGAAGTCGAATTCGCGGGCGGCGCGCCAGGCGAGAGCCTGGTCGTCGGTGAGGAGCTCGCCGAGCAGGGCGCGGGTGTCCTCACCGGTGAGGACGGGGTGGCCGGGGACCGCGGAGAGGTCACCGTGCACGCGCAGCTGGGGCGGCAGTCCGGCGGTGAGCAGCAGGTCGGTGCCACGCGCCTGCCACAGCGCCTCGAGCAGGCCGTCGACGCGGCTGCCGATCTGGGTGGGCATGGGTTTCCCTCCGGGGCGAGGTGTGTCCGCGGGGTGGGCCGCCCCACCCCGCGGAGGGAGATCAGTGGGTGCAGGCGCCGGCGGCCTTGACGACACCGGCGGCGATGGTGATCGTGTAGCCGTTGGTCGTCGACGGCTCGTCCTTCAGGTAGCCCTTGGTTTTGAGCTCCGCCGGGTCGGCGGCGTAGGCGCCGGTCTTGGCGTAAAGCGCCTCGTTGGCGGTCTCGACGCTCTTCCAGTCCGCGTTGCACGCGGCGGCCTTGCCCTCGTTGTTGAACGCCTGCACGGCGAACACGACGACCCCGGCGAGCACGCCCAGGATCACGACGACGATGAGCAGTTCGATCAGGGTGAAGCCGTCCTCGTTCGCGCGGGCGGCACGCAGTTTCTCCAGCATGGTTCTTTCCTTTGCTTGTCTGGTCTTCAAGGGGTGTTCCGGGTTCAGCAGGCGGCCACCTCCGGAGAACGGGGTCCGCGCCAGGAACCGGCAGCCGCGCGCACGCTGACGTACGTGGTCTTGCTGGTGCTGAGCAGCGGGACGGTGATCGAGGTGTTCGTGGTGGTCGTGCTGTTGGTGTTGGTGGCCGGACTGCCGGGCGTGAGCGAGGTGAGCACCTCGAACCCGGGCGACAGGACGGCGGCCGGGTAGCTCCAGTGGAGCGTGGCCGTGGGACCGGGGCCGCTGTTGTTGCACTTCGCGCTGTCGAGGACCGGCGAGCCGGTGGCCGGCAGCTTCCCGGCCGCCGCGTACCCGGTGCCCGGACCGGACTTCAGCCAGGCCGCCTCGGCTCGCGCCGCGCCGACCGCGAGCAGGCCGGTGATCACCGTGGTCCAGGCGGCCGCGACCATCGCGGCCGCGAAGACCAGCCGCGGCGTGCTCACCGGCTCTCCACGGTGACCGTCACCGGGATCGTGATGAGCGCGCCCTGGCAGCCGTCGTCGGAGGCCGTGCCCATCGAGACCGCGCCCGGCAGCGTCAGGGTCGCGCTGCCGCCCGCGGGCACGGCGTTCCCGGCCGCCGGCTGCTGCGGCGTCCAGGTCACGCCCGTCGTCGTGCAGGTGCCGGTACCGCCGGAACCGGTCGGCGCACCGGTCCCGGCGGCCACCCTGGTGACCACCACCGGATAGGGATTGGGGTTGTGCACCAGGAGCTTCGCGTCCCCGGCCGGCCCGCCGGGGTAGAGCAGGCCGCTGCTGAACGCCGAGGCGGCCACCGTCCCGGTCGCCGGGGCGGCGGCGGTGCCCGCCTTCGCGTTCGCGGCGCCCGAACCGGAGCTGGTCCACGCCGCGACGGCGATCCCGCCGCCCAGCGTCGCGCCGACCACCGTGGTGACCACGAGCACGCGGCGCAGGGTCGGGTTCTTCATGGCTTGACCGCCGTTCCTGTGTAGGTCAGGGGAAAGGTGACCGAGCGGCACGCGTCGGGCGCGCCGGGCAGCATGCGGGTGGTGAGGGCGACGTCGGCGGTGCCCTTGGCGGGCACGGTGACCGGCGCGGTGAGCGCGTCGAGCCGCACCGCGGTCGCCGGGCAGGCCGGCACCGGCCGCCCGCGGCCGTCGACGGGCTTGCCGACGGCCGCCGTCACGCTCCGGACGAGGATGGGGAAGTTCTCGGCGTTGGCCAGCCGGACCCACCGGGTCCCGGTCGAGCCGGGGAACAGCGCGGTGGCCCGGCCGGGCACGTCGGCGATGCCGAACTGCTTGCCGCCGTTGCCGTTCGCGGTGTTCGCCACCGGCACGGGGCCGATCGCGAACCACGTGACCACGACGGCCGCGAGCGCGCCCGCCGGAACACCGCTCCGCCACCTGGACATCGGGGTCCTTCCCGCCGGATCAGGAGGCGTTCGACGCGAGGGTGGCGGTGAGCGGCAGGGTGAAGGTCCGGTTCTTGCAGGCGTCGGTGGCGTTGGCGTTCATCGTCGCGTGCAGGGTGTAGGTGCCGCTTTCGCCGGCCGCGATGGTGCCGGCCGGGTTCGTCGAGGCCGCGCTGGTGACGGTGCCGGCGGCACAGTCGCCGACCGCGTTCGAGGAGCCGGCGCTGATCCCGGTGACGACGACGGGGTAGTCGTTCGGGTTGTCGATCGTGACGGTGAAGTCGGTGCCACCGCCTGGATAGAGGGCGTCACCCGAGCCGGCGGGCGCGATCGACGAGTCGAGCGAAGTGGTCGAGGTGACCGAGCCGGTGCCGGCGCCGTTGCTCGTCCAGGCCGCGTAGGCGACCCCGGCGACGACCACGACCCCGGCGGCACCGAGGACGACCGCGGACCGCTTGCTGATCTTGCGCATGGACTGCTCCTGGAAGCTGGTTGATCGGGAAGGCCGGCGCGGCGGGACTCGGGCGCTCCGGCCGGTCCGGGTGGACCGTCACGAAGAGTGTGCGAATTCCGCGGCGATCTTCTCCCCAGGCGACCGGCCCGACTGCGAAGGACCGAGGTCTCTTGTCAGCGAAGGCTCGAGGTGTTACGCGCGCGGGATCGAGCGGCGACGACGTCGTTTCACGGCGAAAAAGTTCCGATGCGTGACCGTGACCTGCGGGTTTTCCGCCCCGTTCGGCCGAACGGCGGTGACCGTCCCGTGATCTTGCCGGCGGTGTCGGACTCCGTTGCGCGGCCTCCGCGGCAGCCCGTCGGCGTGCTCTTCGGGGTGGTAACTTTTCGTGATAATTGAACGTGTTCAACTCTTCGGGTAGCGTGGGTGACATGAAGGTCGTGATCCCGGGCGGCACCGGGCATCTGGGTCGAGTGCTGAGCCGCGCGCTGGCCGGGCAGGGGTACGAGGTCGTCGTCCTGACGCGGCACGACGCGCGGCCGGAGCCAGGGGTGCGCCACGTCCGCTGGGACGGCCGCGGCCCGGGCGCGTGGACGGCGGAGGTTGACGGCAGCGACGTCGTGCTCAACCTGGCGGGCCGGTCGGTGAACTGCCGGTACACCCGGGCGAACCTGCGGGAGATGCTGAACTCGCGCGTCGACTCGGCCCGCGTGGTCGGCGGCGCGATCGCCCGGGCGGCCCGGCCGCCGCGGGTGTGGCTGCAGATGAGCACGGCGACGATCTACGCGCACACGTTCGCCGCGCCGAACGACGAAACCACCGGGATCCTCGGCGGTGACGAGCGCGAGGTGCCGGCTTACTGGTCGTGCAGCGTCGACATCGCCAAGGCGTGGGAGCGCGAGCAACGCGTGGCGCCAACGCCGGACACGCGCAAGGTGGCGCTGCGCACGGCCATGGTGATGAGCCCGGAACCGGGCGGCGCGCTGGCGATGCTCCTGCGCCTGACGCGCCTCGGCCTGGGCGGCCCGGTAGCGGGCGGCGGCCAGTACATGTCGTGGATCCACGAGGACGACCTGATCCGCGCGATCACGTTCCTCATCGAGCACGACGGCCTGAGCGGGCCGGTGAACCTGGCGGCCCCGGAGCCGTTGCCGTACGGCGAGTTCCTGCGTGACCTCCGCGCGGCGGCGGGGGTCCGGGTGGGCCTGCCGGCGACGAGGTGGATGGCGGAGATCGGCGCGTTCGTCCTCCGCAGCGACACGGAGTTGTTGCTGAAGAGCCGCCGGGTGGTGCCGGGAAGATTGCGCGACGCCGGCTTCGAGTTCAGGTACCCACAATGGCCCGCGGCGGCCGAGGACCTGGTCCGCAGATCACGCCGGCCCTTGAAGACACCCTGAGCCTGCCCGTGTCGTCCACCCGGGCCCGCGTGTCGTCCGCCTGGTCACGCGTGTCGTCCGTCCAGGCACGCGAACCGACTGCCTGGGTACGAGAGCCGACCGCCGGAGTACGCCAACCGACCGTCCAGGCACGGAAGCCGGCCGCGGGAGGCACGTCGAGCTGCCGGACAACCGGTTCGCCCGCCCCTCCCAGCCGCCACACGCCGCTGCCTGTTGCAAGGCTGCTCGGCTGCCTAGGGCTAAATGTCACAATAATGTGGCACTTCGGCTTAGGGGCCGCGGACGAGTCCTCCGGGGGAGAGCCGGGACAGTCAGCCGAGGTCGGCGTTGTCCCGCAGCCGTCGCAACACCAGGGCGAGATGCAGCCGGAACCGGCCGGCCGGCGAATCCACCTCGAACCCCAGCACCGCCTCGGCACGCGCGAGCCGCGCCGGCATCGTGCTGTGGTGGCGGTGCAGGGCCGCGGCCGCCTTGCGGGCCGAGCCCGTTGCGCACAGCGCGTCCAACGCCGCCAGCGTGTCCGCGCCGTGGGGCTCGGCCGCCAGGCGGTCGAGCGCCCGGACGTCCGCCAGCTCCGCGAGTTCCGCCGGGCCGAGCTTGCCGGCGAGCGCGGCGAGACCGCCCAGCCGTTCCCACCACACCACCGGCTCGGCCGCCGACGTGAACCGCAGCGCCGTCCGGGCCGCGGCCCACGACCGGGCCACCTCGAGGGCGGGCCCGTCCGGGCCGATGCCCGCGCGGGCGCCGTCCGGCAGCGACGCCACCTCGCCCGGCAGCAGGACGGCCCGCACCCCGCCCAGCCGCGCCGACCGGCCGGCGAGCGCGTCGACGCCGGTGCCCGCGAGCACACGCAGCCGCGTCGCCGGGCCGAAGCCGAGCAGGTGCAGGGCACGCGACCGCTCGGCCGTGCCGACGTCCTCGGACAGCACCAGCTCGACCAGCGCCGGGTCGCCGAGCTCGGGCCGCGGCACGCCGGAGTGCTCCAGCAGGATCGCGGCGGCGATCGCGAACCGTTCGAGCAGCATGTCGTCGAGCGGGGCGGGCGCGCCGGCCCGCGCCACCCACACCACCACGCCGCCTTCCAGGGGCCGGGTGGCCGCCCCCGCGGGTGCCGCGCCCGGGCCGAGGACGCCCTCGCCCGGCGAGGCCCGCAACGACAGACCCTGCCCGGGTGCGTGCACGCCGACCGGGCAGCCGGCGAGTTCCGCGGTGCTGCGCACCAAGACGTCCAGACCGGCGCGGCCGGTGATCAGGCGGTCGAAGAACCCGATCACCCGCACGGCGTTCTCGGCATCGGCGTCGAGCCCGGACAGCCTCAGCAGCAGGCCTTTCATGCCGTCACGATAGGCGCGCCCGCCGCCGGTTGGCGAGGTTCGGCCCGCATCGGCGCCCGCCGGAGCGGCGGCCCAGCACCGCAACCCCGCCGCCGGTTGGCGAGCGTCCGGCCCGCAACGCCCGCCGCGTGGCGGTGGCCCCCGTCACCTTCCGCACCCGATGATCGGTCCATGACCTACGCGATCGATCCGGAGCTGCTGCCCTGGCTGGACATGCTGCCCGCCGTGACCCTCACCGACCACGAGTCCCTGCTGGCCGCGCGTGCCTCGATGGCGCAGCTCAGCGAAGTCCTTCCCGCCTACGACCCGGTGCGGCCCGTCGACGTCCGGGACACCGCCGTGCCCGGCCCCTCCGATGCCCCCGACGTCCCCGTGCGCGTCTACTCACCGGCGAACCGCACCGAAGCCGGGCCCGGCCTGCTCTACATCCACGGCGGCGGGTTCGTCATGGGCGATCTCGACACCTTCGACGCGCACCTGCTGCGCCTGGTCGACGAGCTGGGGATCGTCATCGTCTCGGTCGACTACCGGCTCGCCCCCGAACACCCGTTCCCGGCTCCCGTCGAGGACTGCTACGCCGCCCTGACCTGGGCCGCCGCCAAGGCCGGCGAGCTCGGCATCGACCCGGCCCGCCTCGGCGTGGCCGGCGAGAGCGCCGGGGGTGGCCTCGCCGCCGCGGTGGCGCTGCTGGCCCGTGACCGCGGCGGCCCCCAGCTCTGCTTCCAGTACCTCGGCATCCCGGAACTCGACGACCGGCTCGACACGCCGTCGATGCGCGCCTACACCGACACGCCGATCTGGAACCGCCCGAACGCCATCCACAGCTGGACGAGCTACCTCGGTGCGGAACCGGGCGGCCCGGACGTCTCGCCCTACGCCGCACCCGCCCGCGCCACCGACCTCGCCGGGCTGCCGCCGGCGTTCGTGACCACCTGCCAGTTCGACCCGCTGCGTGACGAAGGAATCGCCTACGCGCAGCGGCTCGCGCACGCGGGCGTTCCCGTCGACCTGCGCCACTACCCGGGCACCTTCCACGGCTCGAGCATGGTCGAGACGGCGGAGGTCTCCCGCCGCATGTTCGCCGACGAGCTGGACGCGCTGCGGCGCGGCCTCCGCGGCACGGCCGGCTGACGGCGCGAGCGGCCCGGTGCCCCCAGGCCACCGGGCCGCCTCGCCCACGGCACGACGTCTCAGGGCACGACGTCGGTGACCGTGTCCTTGATGACTTGCCACCGCCCGTGCTCGCGCACCAGCGTCAGGCTGATCGTGTAGTGGCGGTCGATGCCGTGCGACGGCTCGAGGTAGTGCGCGTCCAGGATCGCGAAGCCCATCTTGCAGCCCTCGACGACGGTGTGCGTCACCGTCCACGGCATCGAGTACTCGTAGGGCACCTTGAACTGCTCCAGCACCGGGTTCACGTTCGCGTCGTAGCCGATGTAGAGGTTGCCCCGGCGGCCCACGGTGACCATGTCCCGGTGGATGATCGCGCGGTACCGGGCGGCGTCGCGCTTGTTGTAGCTGTCCATGTCCTCCCACACGGCGTGGTCGAACGCCCGGCGGCACTCCTGCTGCCCGCCACCGGCCCGGTCGGTCGCCGCGGCGGCCGGTGTGCCGAGCACCGCCGCCACCAGTGCGACACCCATCGCCGCGTAACCCCACTTGCGCATCTGCGTTCCCTCCGCCGGGCTCGTGTTCCGGCCCCGACGCTGCCCGGCCGGCGCATCACAGCTGCATCACTTCCGCACCACCGCCGCCACGCGGGTGGCTAACCTCGCCCGCGGGGTGAGTGATGGAGTTCCGCGTCCTGGGTCCGGTGCGAGTGCTCGGCGGCGGGCGGCCGATCGGGCCGTCGGGGCCGCGGCAGGAACGCATCCTGGCGGCGCTGCTGCTCGACGCCGGCCGGGTCGTGCCGGTGTCGCGGCTCGTCGACGTCGTCTGGGACGGCGAACCCCCGGCGACCGCGGTGCGCCAGGTCCGCAACCTCACCACGGCGCTGCGGCGCGCGCTCGTCGCGGCCGGCGCCGGCGAAGGCGTCCTGACCGCCGAAGGACCCGGCTTCGCGCTGCGGCCCGGCGCCTTCGACCTCCACGCGTTCGAGGACCTCGCGGCCCGCGGCGAGTACCGGGCGGCCCTGGCCTGCTGGCGCGGGCCCGCGCTCGCGGGCGTCGACAGCGCCGCGCTGCGTCCGGACGCCGAACGGCTGGCGGAGCGCCGGCTGGCCGTGCTCGAACAGTGCCTGGCCGCCGAGGTCGACGCCGGAGCCGACGGCACTGTCGCCGAGCTGACCGCCCTGGTCGCCGCGCACCCGCTGCGCGAAGGCCTGGTCGGGCTGCTCATGCGGGCGCTGCACCGGGCCGGGCGGCAGGCCGACGCGATCGACGTCTACCAGCGTGCCAAGCGGCGGCTCGCCGACGAGCTCGGGATCGCGCCGGGGGCGCCGCTGCGCGCGTTGTACGACCAGCTGCTGCACGACGAGCCCGCGCCCGGCCGCTGCTTCCTGCCCTACGACGTCCCGGACTTCACCGGTCGAGCGGCCGACGTCTCCCGCGCGCTCGACGCGCTGCGCGCCGGGCGGCCGGTGGTCGTCGACGGGATGGCCGGGGTCGGGAAGACGGCGTTCGCCGTCCGCGTCGCGCACCGGGCCGCCGGGGACTTCCCGGACGGGCAGCTGTTCGTGGACCTGCACGGCCACACGCCGGGCCGCGACCCGCTGCCGCCCGAAGCCGCCCTGTCCGCCCTGCTGACGCAGACCGGCGTGCCGGCGAGCCGCCAGCCGGACGGCCTCGACGAGCGGGCCGCGCTGTGGCGCTCGCGCGTGGCCGGGCGCCGCCTGCTCGTCGTGCTGGACAACGCCGGTTCGGCGAGCCAGGTGGTGGCGCTGCTGCCCGGTGGCCCGGGGGTGGCGGTGCTGGTGACCGGCCGGCGCCGGCTCGCCGCGGTGGACGGCGCACTGTCGCTCTCCCTCGACGTCCTGCCGCCGCCGGACGCGGAGGCGCTGTTCGCGGCCGCGGCCGGTGGCCGGCCCGGCGCCGGGGTCGCGCGGCTGTGCGGCTACCTGCCGCTGGCGCTGCGGATCGCCGCCGCCCGGCTGCAGGCGCGTCCACTATGGACGGTGGACGACCTGGTGGCGCGGCTGGGCTCCGAACGGCGACGGCTGGGGGAGCTGCGCGCGGGCGGCCGGGACGTCGCGGCGGCGTTCGCGCTGTCCTACCGCGATCTCACGCCGCCGCAGCGGCGGATGTTCCGCGTGCTGGGGTGTCATCCGGGTGGCGGCTTCGCGGCCGCCGCGGCGGCCGCCCTGTACGGCACGGACGTCACGGAGGCGGAGCGGCTCCTGGAGGACCTGCTCGACGCGCACCTGCTCCGGCAGCCCGCGCCGCACCGTTACGGCTTCCATGACCTGATCGCCGAGCACGCGCGGGAGGCGGCGGACGCCGGCGAGGCCGCGGCGGCCGTGGTCCGGCTCCTGGACCACTACCGCGATGGCGAGTTCTCGTTCGTCGCCGAGCGCGCCAACCTGGTCGCCGTCACCGCGCTCGAAGGGCACGACGAGCACGCCTGGCGCATCGCCGACCGCGCGGTGGCGGCGCTGCGGGAGCAGGGGCACCGCGACGAGCTGACGGCGCTGGCCCGCGCGGGCGCCCGGGCCGCGGACCGGCTGGGCGACCCGCACGCCCGTCAGCTCGGCCTGGCGAACCTCGCGACGGCGCACTGGGAGACCGGCCGGCTGGCCGAGGCCGCCGAGACGACGACAGCGCGGTTGCGGCTGGTCCGCGAGTCGGGCGACCGCGCGGCCGAAGCGGCGGCCCTCGCCCGGCTGGGCGCGGTGCACGGCATGCTCGGCCGGTACGCCGACGCGGTCGGGCACTACCGGGAGGCCCTGGTGCTGGCCGGGGAGACGAGCAGTCACGACGTCGCGTGCGTGGCGTGGGGCAACCTCAGCAACGCCCAGGAGATGCTCGGCCGGTACGAGGAGGCCCTGACGTCGGCGGCCCGCGCCCGCGCGATCCGCGAGGAGATCGGCGACGCGCGGGGCGCGATCCTGGCGAGCGCGCAGCTGGGCCTGGTGCTGGCCCGCCTCGGCCGCCTGACGGAGGCCCGGTCGACGGCGGAGCGGGCGGTGCGCGCGGCGGTCGAGGCGGGCTACGCGTTCGGGGAGGCGTGGAGCCGGATCGACTTCGCGGAGGTCCTGCTGGCGGATGGCCGTCCCCGGGACGCCCGTGCCCAGGCCGAGCGGGCACGCGCCATCCTCGGGAGGCTCAACCACCCGTTGCTGCTGACGATGGCGGCCAACAGCAGCGGAGCGGGGGCCCAGGCGACCGGCGACCCGGCGGCGGCGTCCGCCGCGTACCGCCTGGCGCTCGCGACCGCGCGCCGGATCGGGTACCGCGCCCAAGAGGCGCGGGCCTTGGTGGGACTGGGCGTCGCCGAGGCGGCGCTGGGGCGGGACGCGGAGTGCCACCTGCGGAAGGGGCGGGCGCTGCAGGAGGAAATGGGGCTGACCGCCGCCGCGATGTCCTGACCGGCTTTCCGTCGCTCAGGTCTGCAAGCACCCCAATGTGGCGTTGGTTGCGCTCAACGCACCGAACGCCACATTGGGTGCGTTGGACGCACCGAACGCCACATTGGGTGCGTCGGCCCGCCCGCCCCGCGCGAGATCAGTCCGCCGGACCGACGTCGATCAGCACCTTCCCCGTCACCCCGTCCTCCGACGCGGCGTGCGCCTTCGCCGTCTCCGCCAGCGCGAACCGGTGGAGCGGCACCCCGCGCTCCTCGCCGACGCCGAGCGCGCCGTCCGCCAACGCCGCCGTGATGTCCTCCGCTCCCGCGCGCAGCTTGTCCTCGCCCACCGTGTACAGAACCAGGAACTGGTACCGGGCGTTCAGCCACAGGTTCGTCCCGAAGTCCAGGGTCACCGTCCCGGTACCCCGGTCGTCGCCGTACGTCGCGACCGTTCCGCGGGGGCGCAGGACCTCCGTGTGCAGCTTCGCGTTGACCCCCATCGCCACCTCGACCACCAGGTCCACTCCGTCCGGCGCGATCGCGCGGACCCGGGAGCCGAGGTCCGGGTCGGGGTAGCGCAGCACGTGCTGGGCGCCCGCCGCGCGGGCGAGCGCCTCCTTCGAGTCGCTGCTGACCGTCGCGATCACCGTCGCGCCGGCCCAGCGGGCGAGCTGGATCGCCGCGTTGCCCACCGCACCCGCGCCGCCGCTGACCAGCACCGTGCGGCCCGCCAGCGCGCCGGGGGAGAGGCGGGCCGGGCCGTCCTCGGCGACGGTGAGCGCCCGGTGCGCGGTCAGGGCCGGGATGCCCAGGCCCGCGCCCTCGTCGAAACCGGCGCCGTCGGGCAGGCGGACCAGCTTCGACGCCGGCAGCACCGTGTACTCCTGCGCCGTGCCGGACGCGGGACCGTACGCGCCCGCGATGATCAGCCACACGCGGTCGCCGGGCGCGAAGCCGGTGACGTCCGCGCCGACCGCGTCGACCACGCCCGCGCCGTCCTGGTTGGGTACCGTTTCCGGGATCTCGGCGCCGGGCTCGGCGCGCAGGCCGCTGCGGGCTTTCCAGTCCGTGGGGTTGACCGCGGAGACGACGATCCGGACGCGCACCTCACCCGGTCCCGGGTCCGCGGCGGCCCGCTCCGACAGCTCCAGTACCTCGGGTCCGCCGTGCCGGCGGTAGACGACTGCCTTCATGCCCGGTGCAATCCGCCGACCGGCCGGGATATTCCCGGCATCGGCGGAAATGCGCGCCGGGAAATGTCCATCCATGCCCCCGCCACCGCCCTCAATGGAGGCGCTTCGCGCCGCTGTGTTTGTTTTTCGGCGCGGGGAAAGCGCGAAAACGTGATCCCCCGGCCGGGCGATTTTCGGTCCTCGCCCCAGCGAAATCGGCGACCGTCGCAGAAACTGGGCGCGTGGGAGAGGAAAAGCGCAACCAGGGGGACGAACGGCCGAAGCGCGACGACGGTGAGCCGACGCCGATCTTCGACGCCGTGTTCAGCGCGACGCGCGCGAAGGCGAATACGCCGAAACCGCCGCGGGAACCGGACAAATCCGGGCGGTGAGCGAACCTGCGGCACCTTGATCGACGTCCGCGACGAACATGTAGCATCCCGGGTGCCCGAGCACCCGTGGCCGAGGAGGAGGCGTGGCAGGCGTCGTGAACAGCATGATCGCCGCCGAGTACGCGGCGGGAGCCTCGATCTCCGAGCTCGCCGAGCGCTGGGGGATCGACCCCCGCCAGGTCGTCGAGCGGATCTCGGCGGCCACCCGCCCCTAGATCGCGCGTTCCCCCTTGCCCAGCACGACGATGCCGCCCTCGCTGACGTGGTAGTGCCCGCGGTCGCGGGCCAGGTCGACGCCGATGTGCGCGCCCGCCGGGACCACGACGTTCTTGTCCAGGATGGCCCGCCGCACCACCGCGCCGCGGCCGACGCGGGCGCCGTCGAGCAGGACCGAGCCCTGCACCACCGCGCCCTGTTCGACGATGACGTCGGGGGAGAGCACCGAGTCGACGACCTGGGCCCCGGAGATGATGCAGCCGTTGCTGACGATCGACTGGTTCGCCGAGCCGCCCTCGACGAACTTCGCCGCCGCGCGCTGGCCGGGGTGGGCGAGGATCGGCCAGCGCCGGTTGTAGAGGTTGAAGATCGGGTGCGTCGAGATGAGGTCGGTGTGCGCCTCGTAGTAGCTGTCGATGGTCCCGACGTCACGCCAGTAGCCGTGGTCGCGTTCGGTTTCGCCGGGCACGACGTTGGTGTTGAAGTCGTAGACGGCCGCTTCACCCGACTTGACCAGCGCCGGGATGATGTCGCGGCCCATGTCGTGGTGTGACGCGGCGTTCTCGGCGTCGGCGTAAAGCGCTTCCAGCATCACCTTCGTGGTGAAGATGTAGTTCCCCATGGACACGTACGCCTCGTCGGGGGAGTCCGGCAGCCCCGGCGGATCGGCGGGCTTCTCCATGAAGGCGTCGATCAGCAGCCCGTCGGTGGTCCGGATGACGCCGAACGAGCTCGCCTCCTTGCGCGGGACCCGGATACCGGCGACGGTGACGCCCGCGCCGGAGGCGATGTGCGCCTCCAGCATCTGCCGCGGGTCCATCCGGTAGATGTTGTCCGCGCCGAACACCGCGATGTACTCGGGGTTTTCGTCGTGGACGAGGTTGAGGCTCTGGTGGATGGCGTCGGCGCTGCCCTGGTACCAGCGCGGGCCGAGCCGCTGCTGCGCCGGCACCGGCGTGACGTACTCGCCGGTCAGCGACGACAGGCGCCACGTCGTCGAGATGTGCCGGTCGAGCGAGTGCGACTTGTACTGCGTCAGCACGCACAGCCGCCGGATGCCGCCGTGCACCAGGTTCGACAGCACGAAGTCGATCAGCCGGTGGGTGCCGCCGAAGGGCACCGCCGGTTTCGCCCGGTCCGCCGTCAGCGGCATCAGGCGCTTGCCCTCCCCGCCCGCGAGCACGATGCCCAGAACATGGCATTCGCTGTTCACAGCGACCTCCCGCACGCCTCGTAGAGGGCGACCGTCCGCTCGGCGATCGCCTTCCAGCCGAACTCGCCGACCGCGCGCTCGCGGCCGGCGGTGCCCATCGCGGCGGCACGGTCCTCCGCGCCGACCACCTCGTTCAGTGCGGCGGCCAGGCCCGCCTCGAACCCCTGCGGGTCCTGCTCGTCGTAGTGCACCAGCAGCCCGGTCCGGCCGGCGTCGACGACCTCCGGGATGCCACCGACGTCGCTGGCCACCACCGGCGTGCCGCACGCCATCGCCTCGAGGTTCACGATGCCGAGCGGCTCGTAGACCGACGGGCAGGCGAACACCGCGGCGTGGGTGAGCAGCTGCACGACCTCCTCGCGCGGCAGCATCTCCGGGATCCAGCGGACGCCGGTGCGGGTCTTCTCCAGTTCGGCGACCAGGCCGCGGAACTCCGCGTCGAGCTCGGGCGTGTCGGCGCCGCCGGCGCACAGCACGAGCTGGACGCCGGGGTCCAGCGCGGCGCCGGCCCGCACCAGGTGCGGGACGCCCTTCTGCCGGGTGATCCGGCCGACGAACAGCACGTACGGCCGGTTCGGGTCGACGCCGTGCTTGGCCAGCGCCTCGGTGCCCGGGTCGGGGCGGTAGAGCGTGGTGTCGATGCCGTTGTGGATCACGTGCACGCGCTCGGGCGGCACCGCGGGGTAGGCGGCGAGCACGTCCCGGCGCATCCCGCCGCTGACCGCGACGATCGCGTCCGCGGCCTCGTAGGCCTCGCGCTCGATCCACGACGACACGCGGTAGCCGCCGCCGAGCTGCTCGGCTTTCCACGGTCGCAGCGGCTCCAGCGAGTGCGCGGTGACGATGTGCGGGATGCCGTGCGTCAGCTTCGCCAGGTGCCCGGCCAGGTTCGCGTACCAGGTGTGGCTGTGCGCGAGGTCGTGGCCTTCCAGGGCGTTGGCCATGGAGACGGCGATGTCCATGGTCGTGAACGCGGGCTGGCGGTAGCCGTGCGGGTCGGTGTGCCCGGTCGCGTCGGCGCGGTCGGCGCCCCAGCAGTGCACGTCGAGATCGACCAGCGGTCGCAACTCCCGGGCGAGGAACTCCACGTGGACCCCGGCGCCGCCGTAGACCTCCGGCGGGTATTCGCGGGTGAGCAGGCCGACCTTCATGATGCGAACCCTAGGGCCTCACCGGCCCGCGGCGCAGTCTGGCGGACAGGGGAATTCCGCGAGTTTTCCGTCACTGCCCGGGTGATCGCGGTGCCCGCCGGGGCCGGCACCGTCCGGCGCGGCGATGATCAGCGCCGGCTGCGATCACCGTCAAGCCGGCGAACAGGACTGCGCCTCACCGGCATCGGCGACAGGCACGGCCGGTCGGTGGGCGACGGCCGCCTGGGCCGCGTCGAGGCCGGGGTGCAGTGGCAGCAGCCGGTCCAGGCCGAGAATCTGCAGCGGCCGGGCGACCGCTGTCTCGCCCGCGGCGATGGCGTACGGCACGTTCTGCGCTGCGGCGGCACGCGAGGCCTCGACCAGCACGCTGAAGACGGTCGAGTCGCAGAAGGTCGTCTCGGTGAGGTCCACGACGACCCCACGCGCGCCGGCGCGGATGGGACCGAGCAGCGCGTCCCGCAGGCTGGGCGTGCCGTGCAGATCGAGCTCGCTTGCGCAGCGGACGATCACGATGCCGGCCTCGGTCGTGGTGACGAGGACGGGCGTGGTGTGGTCGGTCATCGGGTTCTCCTCCTCGGACGCCTAGACGGTGGTACCCATGGTGCCGCGAAATCACGCGTCCGAGCGGTGGGTGCCGCTGCGGCATCCGAGGGAAGCCGATGCGCAAGCGCTGCACGGCGGTATAGCGTGGAGTTTCCCGGTACGTCGCCGGCCGCCGCGGATGCCACACCGCGCGGCCGGTGCCATCCGGCCGCGCGGGCCGGATCGCCGGCGCCGGGCGGCGCCGGAGGGGACGCGGCAGGCCATCGCCCCGCCGCCGCGTCCCCGCGCCCGCCTGCGTGTCTTCGCCGAGCGGCCGGCCGGTGCCTGGCTAAACTTCGGCGGTTCGCGGTCCGCGAGGCGAAGGGGCACGGTGGAATCCGACAACGACGCGCCGCCCGGCGCCGGGGCGTGGGCGCCCGGGAAGGTGGCCGGGCTGCTCGGTGTGTCGCCGGTGACGCTGCGCAGCTGGAGCGCGCGGTACGGGATCGGCCCGCCCGCCGCGTCGGGACGGCACCGCCGCTATTCCGACGAGGACGTCCGCCGCCTGCAGCACATGCAGCGGCTCGTCGCGCGGGGGATGCCGGTGCGGGAAGCGGCCGAGGCGGCGTTCGGCCGCTCGCCCGCGGGGCTCGAGGTGCCGGCGGCCCGCCGCGCGCGCGAGCTCGAAGATGCCGCGGAGGAGCTCCAGTACGCCTCGGTGGCCGGGCTGCTCGACGAGACGCTGGGCACGCTGGGCCCGGCCGCCGCCTGGACCGACGTCCTGGCGCCGGTGCTGCGCGGCCTCGGCGACCGCTGGCAGCGCGGCGACGTGTGCTTCGCGTCGGAATGGGCGTTGACGTCGGAGATCTCGCTGGCGTTCGAGCGGTTCAGCCGCCGGTTCCCGGCGGCCGTGCCGGGCCGCCCGGTGCTGCTGGCCTGCTGTCCCGCCGAGCGGCATTCCCTGCCGATCGAGGCGCTGCGGGCGACGCTCGCCGAAGCGGCGGTCCCGGTGGCCTACCTCGGCCAGCTCGTACCCGCGGAAACAGTGGCGGACCTGGCCGCGCGCCTCGACCCGGTCCTGGTCGTGCTGTGGGCCAACGCCCCGACGACCGCCGACGACCTCCTGGCGGCGCGCCTCGGCGGGCTGGGCTGCGCGGTGGGAACGGCGGGCCCCGGCTGGGAACACCTCGGTGACCGGGGCTTCCGCTGGGTGAACGACATGGCCTCGGCGGTGGAGCTGGCGGTGGAGCACGCCGGGGCCTGACGCCAGCGCGTCGTCCCAGATCGCTGCCGACTCGTTGCAAGCCAATCATGTCCCGATCAGCGGGACACTCCGGCTCGGTCCGCAGACATCGATGTCATTTATCCGAATTCTTGTCCTCCTTGTCTTCTTGACGGTGTCGAGGACCGCGGCGGAAGCTTCCTGGCAACGTTGTCAGCCCACGGCGCGACACCCCGCCAGGTCCTGCGCCGGGCCCCGGGCTGCCGCTTCGAGAACGGAGTTCGCATGGCGGAGGAGAACGAGCGCGCGGCGGTGTCGCGACGGTACGTCCTGGCGGCCGGGACCGGATTGCTGGCGGGGTTCGGCCTCGCCGCGGTCCTGCCCGGAACCGCGTCGGCCGCGCCGGTTGTGCCGGGCGCGTCGGCCGGGCCGGAGAGCGGGAAGACCGACCTCGCGCTGTTCCGGCCGGTGCGGGTGTCCTCGACGGACTACGCCGCCACCCCGGCCGAGTTCGCCGTCGACGGCCTCGCCCGCACCGGCGTCCGCGGCTCCGGCTGGCGCGCCGGCCAGGGCGACGGCCAGTGGATCGTCGTCGACCTGCAGGCCGCGTGCGCCCTGGAGTCGGTGGTGCTCACCTTCGAGGCCCAGCCCGGCGACCCGGCCTTCGACGACACCGCCTCCCGCTCCCGGACCAGCGGTTTCGAGATCCAGTCCAGCTACGCGACGGCGTTCGATCTCGACGTCTCCGGCGACGGCAGGGCCTGGCGCACGGTCTTCCACACCGACGACGGCACCGGCGGCGTCGTCACCATCCCGCTGTCCGTCACCGCGCGCTGGGTGCGCTTCACCGCGAGCCGCCGCTCGACGACCAACCCCTTGGGCCTCAACGGCTTCCAGGTGTTCGGCACCAGCCGCGAAGCCCGGCCCGCCGTCCGCGGCTGGACGAGCTTCCCGGTGCGCCCGCACGACGACCCGCCCGCCCTCGCCGTCGCGGCCGACGGGACCGTGCCGCTGGACTCCGGCTGGGTCCTCACCATGGACGACTGGGCGCCCGCCGGCGACGGCAAGGCGCTCTCCGCGTCCACTGTCGACACGCGCGGCTGGCTCCCGGCGACCGTGCCGGGCACCGTGCTGGCTTCGCTCGTCGAGCAGGGGCAGCTACCCGATCCGGTGGCCGGGATGAACAACCTGCACGTCCCGGAAGCGCTTTCGCGCCACGCGTGGTGGTACCACCGTCGCTTCGCCCTCCCGCGCGGCATCGACACGTCCGCGGGCCGGCACGTCTGGCTCGAGTTCGACGGCGTCAACCACGAGGCCGAGATCTGGCTCAACGGCACGGAAATCGGCACGCAGAGTCACCCGTTCGGCCGAGGCGTGCACGACGTGACCGCCGCGCTCCGCCGCACCGGCGAGCAGACGCTCGCGGTGAAGATCTCGCCGATGCCGCGGCCCGGCAGCCCCGGCGACAAGGGCGCAGACGGCAGTTCCTGGGTCGACGCGGGTGGCACGATGTTCGACAACTCGCCGACCTACCTCGCCGTGTCCGGCTGGGACTGGATGCCCGCGGTGCGCGACCGCGCGTCCGGCCTGTGGGACCACGTCCGCCTGCGCTCCACCGGCGCCGCGGTGCTCGGCGACGTCCGCGTCGACACGAAGGTGCCCGACGGCAAGACCGCCGAAGTCACGCTGACCGTCCCCGTGCGCAACGCCGCCGCCACCGACCAGCGCGTCAAGGTCACCGCCGCCTTCGGCCCGGTCACCGTGGCGAGCACGGTGGCGATCCCGGCCGGGCAGACCACCGACGTCGTGTTCCCGAAGCAGCGGATCGAGAACGCGAAGCTGTGGTGGCCCAACGGCTACGGCGACCCGAACCTGTACGACCTGACGCTGACCGCGGCGATCGGCGCCGCCACGAGCGACCGCCGGACCGTGAAGATCGGCCTGCGCGAAATCGGCTACGTCTACGACCTGCCGATCGTCATCGCCGACGGCCGCGCCACCCAGACCGTCGAATTCGCGCCGCAGAACGCCCGGTTCGTCCGGATGCAGGGGCTCAAGCGCGCCACCGGCTGGGGCTTCTCGCTCTGGACGATGTCCGTGCTGAACGGTTCGGGCCCCGACCTGGCCCAGGGCAAGCCGGCCAGTTCGTTGTCGGTGGCCGACGGCAACCCGCCCGAGCGGGCCTTCGACGGCGACCCGAACACCCGCTGGACGTCCGAGTACAGCGACAACCAGTGGCTGCAGGTCGACCTCGGCGCCGCGACGGCGTTCGACCGCGTGGTGCTGACCTGGGAGACCGCCTACGCGGCGACCTTCGCGATCCAGGTGTCGCAGGACGGCGAGACCTGGACCGAGGTCGCGTCCGTCGACAACAGCCCGAAGCCGCTGACGTTCCTCGTCAACGGCGTCAAGATCTTCGCCCGCGGCGGCAGCTGGGGCTGGGACGAGCTGCTGCGCCGGATGCCCGCCGAGCGGGTCGACGCCGTCGTCGCGATGCACCGCGACATGAACTTCACCCTGATCCGCAACTGGGTCGGGTCGTCGTACCGGGCGGAGCTGTTCGACGCCTGCGACAAGTACGGCATCCTGCTGTGGAACGAGTTCTGGGACGGCTGGTCGACCGACCCGGCCAACCACGACATCTTCCTGGCGCAGGCGAAGGACACGGTGCTGCGCTACCGGCACCACGCGTGCGCGACCGTCTGGTTCGGCTGCAACGAGGGCACCCCGCCGGCGGTGCTCGACAACGCCCTGCGCGACCTCGTCCACACGCACACCGACCTGCTCTACCAGGGCAACTCGGCCGGTGGCGTGATCACCGGCGACGGCCCCTACCGCTGGCTCGACCCGAAGCAGTACTTCACCGGCGAGGCGACCGGCGGCAAGTACGGGTTCTGGAGCGAGATCGGCCTGCCGACCGTATCGGTGGCCGAGAGCATGCGGAACCTGGTCGGGGCCGGCGACCCCGGCTGGCCGATCGGCGCGCCGTGGTTCCTGCACGACTGGTCGACGAACGGCAACCAGTCGCCGCAGGGCTACCTGGCCGCGATCGACGCCCGGCTGGCGCCGTCGACGAGCCTGGCCGAGTTCTGCCGCAAGGCGCAGTTCGTCAACTACGAGAGCATGCGCGCGATCTTCGAGGCGTGGAACGCGAAGCTGTGGAGCGACGCCACCGGCGTGCTGCTGTGGATGTCGCACCCGGCCTGGCACAGCACGGTCTGGCAGACCTACGACTACGACCTCGACGTCAACGGCAGCTACTACGGCGCGCGCAAGGGCTGCGAAGCCCGGCACGTCCAAGCCGACCTGACGACGTGGCAGGTGCGGGCGGTCAACCACACGCCGGACGCGCTGACCGGCGTGACGGTCACCGCCCGGCTGCACGGCCTGGACGGGGCGGCGCTCGGCCCCGCCCGGCAGCAGCAGCTCGACGTGGCCCCGGTGTCGGCGGCGGCCGCGTTCGCGGTCCCGTTCGACGACGGCCTGCCGGACCTGCACCTGCTCAGGCTGACCATGACCGGCGAGGACGGCACGGTGCTGTCGGAGAACACCTACTGGCGCTACCGCGCGGACACCGCGATGCGCGCGCTCAACCAGCTCCCGGGGGCGCGGCTGACCACGGCGTTGCGCTCGGCAGGCGATGCCTACACGGCGACGATCCGCAACGACGGGCAGACGGTCGCGGCGATGATCCGGCTGTCACTGCGGGAGCGCAACGGCACCGACCGCGTGTTGCCGACCCGCTACGGCGACAACTACTTCTGGTTGCTGCCGGGCGAAACCCGCACGGTCCGCGTCGAGCCGCGACGCCGGGTGCCGAACGCGAAACTGCTGGTGGAGGCGTACAACGTGGCCGCGAAGCTCACGTCGTAACCCGGCGTGTGCGAAACGGGTATGACGCGTGGTCCGAGGGGACACACGCGTGTCTGGAGGGGCATCACGGCCGATGCCCTTCCAGACACGGCCGATGCCCGTTTCCGCACACGTGATGCCCCTCCGGACACGGGTGATGCCCCGCGGAAATTGCGTTGGCCGCGGGACCGGCCGCCGCTAGTCTTCGCCGGAACGTGTCCACCGCGCCGAACGAAGGGAGCCGGCCATGCGTCACCGCGTCGCCGTCGGTCCCCGGTCGCGGTCCGAGGTGATCCTGGTGTCCCCGGGTGTCCGGTGCCTGCCGCGCGGCTCGCACCGGACCCCGTGACGCCCACCCCGCTGTCACGGGGAATCGCGCCGTCCTGACACTTCGTCCACAAAGGACAAGGCTGTGCGCACCCGACCCCTGACCACCGTCCGCAACCTGGGCATCCTCGCTCACGTCGACGCGGGCAAGACCACCGTCACCGAACGGATCCTGCACCGCGCCGGCGCCACCCACAAGACCGGTGAGGTGCACGACGGCACGACCGTCACCGACTTCGACCCGCAGGAACGCGACCGCGGCATCACCATCTTCGCCGCGGCCGTCAGCTGCACGTGGGCCGGCCACCGGCTCACCCTCATCGACACGCCCGGCCACGTCGACTTCACCGCCGAGGTCGAGCGCTCGCTGCGGGTGCTCGACGGCGCCGTCGCGGTGTTCGACGCCGTCGCCGGGGTCGAGCCCCAGAGCGAAACCGTGTGGCGGCAGGCCGACCGGCACGGCGTCCCGCGGATCGCGTTCGTCAACAAGCTCGACCGCGCGGGCGCCGACCTCGACGCCGCCGTCGCCTCGATCCGGGCGCGGCTGCACCCGGCACCGCTGGTCGTGCAGCTGCCGATCGGGCGCGAGGACGGCTTCACCGGCGTCGTCGACCTGGTGCGCCTGCGCGAACAGGATGTCCCGGCCGACCTCGTCGCCGAGGCCCGCCGCCGGCGACGGGTGCTCGAAGAGGCCGTCGCCGAGCTGCACCCGGTGGCGCTCGACGAGTTCTGCGCCACCGGCACGGTTTCGGCGGAGACGCTGGAGAAGGCGTTGTGGGAGCTGACCCTCGGCGGCGACGGGCTCGTCGTGCTGTGCGGGGCGGCCTACCGCGACCGCGGGATCGAGCCGCTGCTCGACGCCGTCGTCGCGTACCTGCCGTCGCCGGCCGACGTCCCGCCGGTGCGGCCCGACCGGCCCGCCGACCCGGCGGCGCCGCCGGCCGCGCTGGTGTTCAAGGTCGCCACGACGGCGACGGGACGGCTGACGTACCTGCGGGTGTACTCCGGAACGCTGCGGAAGGGAGACCAGGTGAGCGACGCGGGACGTACCGAGCGCATCGCGCGCGTGCTGCGCGTCCAGGCCGACCGTTACTCCGAAGTGGACAGTGCGGTGGCCGGTGACATCGTCGCGGTGGCCGGGCCGAAGGCCGCGCGCGTCGGCGCCACGCTCTGCGCGCCCGGCGACCCGGTGCTGCTGGAGCCGCCGGTGACGGCGGACCCGGTGGTCTCCGTGGCGGTCGAGGCCCGCCGCGACGGTGACCGGCTCGCGTCGGCGCTGGCGCGGCTGGCCGAGGAGGACCCGTCGCTGGTCGTGCGGGTCGACCCGGAGACCGGGCAGACGGTGCTGTCCGGGCTGGGCGAGCTGCACCTGGAGGTGGCGGTGGAGAAGCTGCGGCGGGACCGCGGCCTCGACGCCGTGGTGGGCCGTCCGTCGGTGGCGCACCGCGAAACGGTGGTCGCCGGGGTGACCGGGCAGGTCTACCGCCACGTCAAGCAGGACGGCGGGGCGGGCCAGTTCGCCCACGTGGTCCTGGACGTCGCCCCGGCGGCCGACGGCTTCGAGTTCACCTCGGCGATCGTCGGCGGCCGGGTACCGCGCGAGTACGTCCGCGCGGTCGAGGCCGGCTGCCGGGACGCGCTGGCCGAAGGACCGCTGGGCGGGCACCCGGTGACGGGCCTGCGCGTGACGCTGACCGACGGGGCGACGCACCCGAAGGACTCGTCGGACCTGGCGTTTCGCACGGCGGGCCTGCTCGGGCTGCGGACAGCGCTGCGCGCGTGCGTGCTGCGCCTGCTCGAGCCGGTGGCCGAGGTGGTGGTGACGGTCCCGGCCGACGCGGTCGGCGGCGTGCTCGGCGACCTCGCGGCCCGCCGGGGCCGGGTGGCCGCTTCGGCGGTGCGCACGGGCACGGCGGTGGTGACGGCGACGGTGCCGGTGGCGGAGCTGTTCGGCTACGCGAACCGGCTGCGCGGCCGCACGCAGGGCCGGGGCACGTTCACCGCCCGCCCGGCGGGGTTCGCGCCGGTGCCGTGAGATCGAGGGTGGCGGGCCGGGAGCACTTCCCGCCCGCCACCCGGCCCGGTCCACTCCGGGTGGGAACGCTCAGCCGCGGGGGAGCGACTCCACCCCGGCCAGCAGCCGATCGACGTCCTCCTCCGTCGTGTACGGCGCGATGCCCGCCCGGACCGCCCCGGTGTCACCCAACCCCAGCCGCCGAGAACACTCGAGCGCGTAGAAGTTCCCCGCCGGCGCGTTGACCCCCAGCGCCCCGAGATGCTCGTACACCGCCCGCGAAGAAACTCCGTCCACCGAGAACAGCACCGTCGGTGTCCGATGCCGTTCCGGCCTCCCGTACCGGGTGACTCCCGGCAAAGCCGCCAGTCCCGCGTCGAGCCGGGCCAGCAGCGCGCTCTCGTGCGCCTCCAGCCCCGCCATCGACGTCAGCAGCCGCGATCGGCGCGAACCCGTGCCCGGCACCAGCTCGGCGAGGAAGCCGATCGCCGCGGTCGTGCCCGCCAGCAGTTCGTACGGCAGCGTGCCCAGCTCGAACCGCTCCGGGACCGCGTTCGTCGACGGCAGCAGCTTGTCCGGGTGCAACGTCTCGAGCAACGCCGGTGCCGCCGCCACCAGCCCGAGGTGCGGTCCCAGGAACTTGTACGGCGAGCACGCGAAGAAGTCGGCCCCGAGCGCCGGGACGTCGACCGCCGCGTGCGGGGTCAGGTGGACGCCGTCGACGTACAGCAGCGCGCCCGCGTCGTGGACCTGCGCCGCGAGCGCCGGGATGTCCGGGCGGGTGCCCAGCAGGTTCGACGCCGCCGTGACCGCGACCAGGCGGGTCCGGTCCGACAGCAGCCCGGCGATCGGCGCGAGCTCGCCCGTGGCCGGGTCGAAGTCGGCCCAGCGCACGGCGGCGCCGGCCGCCGCCGCGGCCTGGACCCACGGGCGGATGTTGGCGTCGTGGTCGAGCCGGGTCACGACGACTTCGTCGCCGGGGCCCCACTTCTGGGCCAGCGTGCGGGAGAAGTCGTAGGTCAGCTGCGTCATGCTGCGGCCGAAGACGACGCCGGCCGGGTCGGCGGCCAGCAGGTCGGCGGCGGCTTCGCGCGCTTCGGCGACGACCGTGCTCGCCCGCCGCTCGGCCGCCGTGACGACGCCGCGGTTCGCGATCGCCGCGCAGAGCGTCTCGGCCACCGCTTGCCCGACCACGTCGGGGACCTGCGAGCCGCCCGGTCCGTCGAAGTGGGCGGCGCCGCCGTCGAGGGCGGGGAAGTGCGCCCGGATGCTCTGCACGTCGTAGGTCACGGCGCCAGCATGCCCAACCCGGCGCCCCGGCCTCAAGATCTCCGCAGCGGGGCGGCCGCGGTGGCGGGCAGCTGCGGCGGCGCGGCCACCGGGCGGCGGACCGGCGCGGGCGGCCGCAGGTGCCGGCGCAGCCGCTGCGTCGGCTTTTCGACGTAGTTCCACGACAGCTGCCCCACGACGTACGCGGCGGGCACGGCCAGCAGGATCAGCAGCCACACCTGCCGGATCCCGGCGAGGATGAGCAGCTGCTGGATCGGGAAGCCCCAGATGTAGGTGCCGTAGCTGCCGTAGACGTACGGGGCGGCGGCCTCCAGCTTCCGCGGCCAGTGCGTCGCGAGCGTGATCGCGCCGTACGCCGCGCTGAGCGCCAGCGCGTACCGGCTCGCCGGCGTCTGGCTCAGCCCGAGGTAGGCGCCGAAGAGGACGAGCGCCACCCACGGCTTCAGCGGGATCCGGTCGCGGTAGGCGTGCAGGACCACCCCGATGACGAAGGGCACCAGGAACGACACCGTCGACCCGATCGGGACGACCAGCAGCGAGCCGCCCGCGCCGTGGTACTCGAACGTCGCCCGCAGCACGCTGTCGGTGTAGACCATGCCGCCGAGGACGAGGAAGAGAAACCAGCGCGGCACGCCGATCAGCACGACCAGGCCGGCCACCAGCACCAGCCCGTAACCGAGCAACTCCATCGGCAGCGTCCAGATCGCACCGTTCACCGAGAACGGGTACGGGTTGTTCGCGAACACCCCGGGCAGGTCGTGCTGCATGTAGAACAGCACGGTCGTGCCGACCAGGTAGCGCCAGGTCTGGATGTGCGTCCAGTAGTCGTGCGCGGGCCACGTCGTCACCAGCGGGCCGATCACGAACACCGTCACCAGCAGCACCACGACCAGCGGCGGCATGATCCGCAGCAGCCGTCGCGCGGAGAAGCGCCACCACGACGGGTCGCGCGCCCAGCTGTCCTGGATCTGGTAGCCGCTCATCGCGAAGAAGCCCATCAGCGCGATGTAGCCCGGCGACATGTGCCAGGACGCGGGGAAGATCGTCAGCCGCTGCGGGTGCAGCAGCGGCATGCTGTGGTCGACGATGACCGTGATCGCGCCGATCATTCTCAGCCACGCGAAACCGGTGTTGGGATTGGCGTGAATTTTCGACGAGATCGGCACGGATCGGGATGCTAGCCCATCCGGCTGTGCCGCTTGACCCGAACGGCCAGGAAAGTCAGCGTCCGCGGTTGCGGGGGTGCTCCCGCGCCCGGCGTTCGTTGCCGTGCCGGTAGTTGCCGGTCACGCGGGCCATCAGCAGCTGCTGGTCGTCACCCCGCGCCACCGCGGCCAGGAACCGGGCGGCGGCGGTCCCGCGCAGCGTGCCGGCGGGACGCCCGTGGTGCGTGATCGTCACGGTGCCGCGCTCGTCGCGGTAGGCGAAGCCCTCCGGTGTCCCCATCCGCCCAGGGTGGCACGGGCGGCAACCGGTTTTCCCCGGGGCGGTCCGGGGGATACCCGGATGGTGCCCGGGCCGGGACCCGACAGAATGCGGGGGGTGACCGGAGGGGGAACAGGGGTGCGGGGCTGGCTGGGGAACAAGTACGTACTGCTCGGCGCGCAGCTGCTCGTGCTGGCGGCGGTGCTCGTGTCGTACAACGGCGGCCGCTGGCGGTTCCCGGCCTACCGCGTCGACCTCGACGTCTACCGGCTCGGTGCCGGTGCGCTGCTGCACGGCCAGGCGTTGTACGGCACGCTGCCGCCCACCGGCGACGGCCAGCTCCTGCTCTTCACCTACCCGCCGTTCGCGGCGATCGTGCTGGCCCCGCTGGCGCTGCTGCCGTACTGGGCCGCCTGCCTCGCGCTCACCCTGCTCACCCTCGGGGTGCTGGCGGTGGTTCTGGTGACGGTGCTGCGTGCGCTCGGCGCGCGGTGCGACTGGCGGCGGGTGGCGGTGCTGCTGCTCGCCGCCGAGGTGCTGGAGCCGGTGCTGCGCACGCTGTACGCCGGCCAGATCGACCTGCTGCTGCTGGCACTCGTCGTGCTGGACGTCCTGGTGGACACGCCGCGGTGGCCGCGGGGCCTGCTGATCGGCCTCGCCGCCGCCGTGAAGCTGACCCCGGCCGTCTTCCTGCTGTACTTCCTGCTCCGCCGGGACGGCCGGGCCGCGGTGACCGCGGTGGTGACGTTCCTGGCCGCGACCGCGCTGGGCTTCCTGCTCGCCGGCGCGGATTCGGTGCGGTACTGGACGGGCGCGCTGTGGGACACCGGCCGCGTCGGCGAGCCGACCTACGCCGGCAACCAGTCGCTGCTCGGGCTGCTGGCCAAGGCCGGGGTGCCGCCGGAGGCCCGCACGGCGTGGTGGCTGCCGCTGGTCGCGGTGGTGCTCGTGCTGACGGCGCTGGGTGTGCGGCGGGCGCTTGCCGCGGGGGAGCGGACCATCGCCCTCGGCCTGAACGCGCTCGGCGGGCTGCTGGTCTCGCCGATCTCCTGGACCCACCACTGGGTCTGGGCGGTGGTCGTCCTGCTCGGCTGGGCGGAGCTGGCCCGCCGCACGCGGCGCCGCCGGTGGGCGGTCCTGGCGGGAGCCGGTGCGGTGCTCTTCGTGGCGGGGCCGCAGTGGTGGTGGCCGCGCGGCGGCGAGGTGGAGCGGCACTGGTCGTTCCCGCAGCAGCTCACCGGCAACGGCTACGTCCTGTTCGCGCTCGCGCTGCTCGTCACCGCGGTGCTGGTCCGGTTCCCGCGGCCGGGCGACGACCCGCTCAGCGGCGCCGTTCCGGCCGGCGCGGCAGCCAGCCCGCGCCGAGGATGAGCATCCCGGTGCCGAGCGCCAGGTCGAGGCAGACCCCCGCGGTGTTCAGCGGCAGCGCGTCGGTGATCGCGCGCGGCAGCGGGAGCAGCCCGGCCAGGCCCACCACGGCGTAGCAGGCACCGGCGACGACCAGGAACCGGGCGGCCCAGCGCGGGGAGCGGGTGCAGAACACCGCGGCGGCGCCGGTCAGCAGGTGCACCACCGTCCACACCCCGGACACGGCGACCACGCCGAACAGCTCGCGCGGCCCGCCGCCGGCCGGGACCCCGGCCATCAGCTCCAGTGCGGCGAGGACGAGGAAGAGCAGGCCGATCAGCATGCCCATGCCCTGCACGGGCGCGGGGCCCCGCCTGGGCACCCGGGTCTCGGGTTCGGTGGCCGTCATGCTTTCCGGGTGCCCCGTGCGCGCCCGTTTAATGCACCTTCGCGGAGGTTGGCCGGGGTACCGGCGGGTAATCGCCGGCGACCCGACCGGCGAGGAGGAACGAGCCGATGACCGAGTACCGCCACACCGCGACCGCCGACGTCCCCGCGGACGAGTTGTTCGCGTTCCTGAGCCACCCCGAGAACCTGCCGCGCTACTTCCCGGAGATGAAGGTCGCCGAACCCAAGGGCGGCGACAGCGTCCACGTCGAGGCCGAGGTGCACGGCGAGCGCGTCGCGGGGGAGGCGTGGCTGCGCACCGACCCGGCGACGCGATCGCTGAAGTGGGGTGCGGAGGGCCCCGACGACTACCACGGCGAGCTGCGCATCCGCGACGACGGCCCGGCGGCTTCGCAGATCACGGTGACGCTGCACAGCGTCCGCGAAGCCGACGGCGACGAGGTCCAGCAGGGCCTCGAGCGCACGGTCGCGGCCATGACGCACGCCGCGTCCGCCGACGCCGACGTCGAGGCGGCCGAGGGGCAGGGCGGCTGGACGTCCTACGACAAGTAATCGTATAACGACCTATACAGCGGTCGTTGAAGCGCCGTTCCGGCTCCACGTCGAGAAAAGAGCCGCGAGCGCGAACAGTCCACAAGCGACAGCCGCGGCCAGCTGGACGCTCGCGGTGCAGGCGGCCCGGGCCGCCGTGAGCAGTTCGGCGGCCGCCGTCAGGCCGTGGGCCGCCGCTTCCGCCTGCGCCGGCCCGGCGGCGGCCAGCCGCGCCGCCGCGTCCGGGACGCCGGCCGGGATGACCAGGCGCGCCGCGTAGACCGCGGCCGCCAGCGAGCCGAACGCCGTCGTGCCCAGCCCCGCGCCCAGCTCGTACCCGGTCTTCTCGACCGCGGCCGCCCCGCCTGCCCGGCCGGCCGGGGCGGCCGACAGCAGCGTGTCCGTGCTCGACGTCAGCGCGAGGGCCATGCCCAGGCCGGCGCCGGTCAGCGCGCCGCCCAGCCACCACGGCGAGGCCAGGCCGCCCGCCGCCGGGATGCCGAGCGACGCCGCCGCCAGCGCGAACCCGGCCGTGCGGACCCGGGCGTTGCCGAACCGGGCCAGCAGTGCCGGGGCGACCACGCTGCCGACCGCCGACGCGCCGAGCACGAGCAGCAGCCGCGCCGCCGCGGCGGCCGGGGAGAGGCCGAGCACCACCTGGAGGTACTGGGCGAGCAGCAGGCCGAGCCCGACCAGCGTGCTCATCACCAGCAGCACCCCGCCGACCGCGGCCGGCACGCCCGGCCGCCGGAACAGGGCCAGGTCCAGCAGGGGAGTCCGCGCCCGCCGCTGGCGGCGTACGAACAACGCGAGCAGGACGCACCCGGCCGCCCCCGCGCCGAAGCCGCCCCCCGACGGCCCGGCGGCGAAGGCGATCCCGAGCACGCCGCCCGCCGCGAGCACGGCGCTGAGGGCGTCCCACGGCTCCCGGCCGGGCGGGCTCCGCGGCAGCCACCGCAGCGCCGCCCCCACCGCGGCCAGGATCACCGGCGGGTTGACCAGGAACGTCGCCCGCCAGCCCCACGCTTCCACGAGCAGCCCGCCGAGGACCGGCCCGAACACCGAGCCGGTCCCGGCGACGCCGCCGCACACCGCGATCGCCGTGCGCCGCTCGTGCCGGTCGGGGAACAGCTCCCGCAGCAGCGCCATCGTCACCGGCATGATCATCGCGCCGCCGACGCCGAGCGCCGCGCGGGCGGCGAGCAGGGCCGGGACATCGGGGGCGAGCGCGCAGCCGAGCGACGCCGCACCGAAGACCGCGTATCCGGCGACGAGCACCCGCCGCCGCCCGAAGCGGTCGCCGAGCGTGCCGCACGGCAGGAGCAGCGGCGCCGCGGTGAGCGGGTAGACCGCCACGATCCACACCTGGGCGGCCGCGCCCGGCCGCAGCTGCCGGACGAGGTCGGGCAGCGCCACGTGCAGCACGGTCGCGTCCACCGCGACCAGGAAGAGGCCGGCGCCGAGCACGGCGAGCAGCGGCCACGCCCGGACCCGTGCCCGCGTCACGGCCACAGCAGGTCGGCCAGGTGCCGCGCGACGACGTCGACGTGCGGCGGGTCGACGACCGACAGGTGGTGCGCGGCCACCGGGACGATCTCCAGCCGCGGGCACAGCTCGGCCCAGCCGGCCGCGAGGTCGGTGCGGGAGTAGCGCGGTTCCATCGCCAGGCCGGCGGCGTACGGCTCGGTCGCCCGGTACAGCACCACGCGGCCGCCGTAGGGCCGCGGTGTCCCGCGTTCCGCGGCCAGGGTGTCCAGAAAGGACTGGTGCTGGTGGCGCAGCACGCCGGGGCTCAGCAAGCCCGCTTCGGCGACGCGCCGCATGGTGAGCGCGATCTGCTCTTCTTCGGGCAGCGGCGCGAGTTCGTCGTGGCCGAGCCGGACGGCCCGGCCGTAGGTGCCTTCGACGTAGCCGGTGAAGCGCAGGAACCGCCGGGCCGACGACGCGCGCGGGTCGAGGTCCGGGTCGGGCAGCGGCAGCATGGTGTCGATCAGCGCGACGAGCTCGACCGGTTCGCCCGCGTCGGCGAGCCGGGTGGCGACGCCGTAGGCGAGCGCGCCGCCGAACGACCAGCCGGCCAGGCGGTAGGGCCCGTGCGGCTGCCGGGCGCGGACCAGCGGCAGGAGGCGTTCGACGCGTTCTTCGATGGCGGCGCCGGGCACGCGTTCGAAGCCGGCGCAGGGCACGCCGGCGGGCAGCCGGTCCAGCAGCGGCCGGTAGACGGTGCAGGTGCTGCCGCCGGGGTGGAACAGCAGCAGTGGCGTCGTCCCGGCGTCGCCCGGCTTGAGGACGTGCACGGGCCCGCGTTCTTCGCGCGTGTCGAGCAGGGCCCGCGCGACGTCGGCGACGGCGGCGAGGGAGTCGTGCCGGAGCAGGTCGGCCGGCTCGACGGGGGTGTCGAGCTCGGCGGTGAGCCCGGCGGCGAGCAGCCGCGCGAGGTGGTGTGGTTCGCCGGCGGCGGTGAGGCGGGTCCGCGGGCCCGCTTCGGTGCCGGTGTGCTGCCGCCAGAGCCGCTGGACGAGCCGGTCGGCGGCGTCCCAAGCGCGGCCGCGGGCCGGCGGTTCGTCGCCGCGTGGGGCGAGATCGCGGTTGAGGTCGGCGAGGGTGGCCCCGCGGAGGACGGCGGCGGGGTCGGGTTCGCTGCCGAGTTCCCGGCGGACGGCATCGCGGATCCGGTTCGCCATCAGGGAGTCGAGCCCGAGTTCGACGAGCGGGACGTCGGGGTCGAGGCGGTCGGGGGAGAGCCCCATGATCGCGGCGACGATGCCGGTGAGCGTCTTGCCGGTGTGGGGCCGGCTCGGCGCGGGCTTGACGGTGGTGGTGCTCGGTGCCGCGTCCGTGTACCAGTGCCGCTCGTGGCGCCAGGGCATCGGCGGCACGTCGGTGACGCGGGCGTCGTCGTCCGGGGCGGCGAGGGTGATGCGGGTGCCCGCGCAGTACAGCGTGGCGGCGGCCGCGGCGAACGTCCGGACCTCGTCCTGGCCGCGGCGCAGGGTGCCGGTCACCACGGCGTCGGTGATCCCGGCGGCTTCGAGCGTCCGGGCGAGCGAGCCCCGCAGGATCGGGTGCGGCGACACCTCGACGAAGAGGCGGTGCCCGTCCGCGGCCGCCGCGGCGACGGCCTGCCGGAACCGCACCGGCCGGCGCAGGTGCGCGGCCCAGTACCCGGCGTCGAAGCCGGGCAGTTCGCGCGGGTCGGTGAGCACGGTGTCGTACCAGGGCACCAGCGGCCGCCGTCCGCCGAGCTCGGCGAGCGCGTCACGCAGGGCGCCGAGGACGGGCTCGACGGCGGCCGAATGCCCGGCGACCCCGACGGGCAGCCGCCGCGCGGCCCGCCCGGCGGCGGTCACCTCCGCGACGAGCCGATCGAGCACGTCGGCGGCCCCGGCGACGGTGATTTGCCCGGGCGCGGAATCGACGGCGAGCTCGACCCCGGGATGGCGGCCGAGTTCGTCCGGAGTGAGTTCCACGGCGGCCATCGCACCGCCTTCGCAGGCCGTGTCGAGCAGCCGGGCGCGGGCGGCGACGAGGTGGACGGCCTCGTCGGCGGTCAGCACCCCACTGGTGAAGGCGGCGGCGGCCGACCCGAGCGAGTGCCCGAGGACGGCGGCGGGCCGGACGCCGAGCGCCTCCCACCACGCGGCGAGCGCGACTTGGGTGCCGAAGATCGCCAGCTGCGTGTCGGCGAGGCTGCCGGGAGCGGCGTCGCCGAGCAGCGAGCGCAAGGACCGTCCACCGTGTTCGGCGAAGGGATCGCCGAGCTTGTCGACCTGGGCGGCGAAGGCGGGTTCGGCGGCGAGCAGGTGACGCCCCATCCCGGCCCACTGCGACCCGTGCCCGGAGAAGACGAAGACGGGCCCGTCCCCACCGACGACGGAACCGGCGAGGGCACCGGCGGGCAACGGATCGGCCCGTTCGGCGACGGCCCGCAGCAGGGTGGCGAGTTCCCGGTGGTCTCCGGCGACGAGCGCGGCACGGTGCGGGCCGTGGTTGTCGCGCCGGAAGAGGGTGTGGGTGACATCGGCCAGCGAGCTGCGGCGCCCGGCGGGGGAGTCGAGCCACGCGGCGAGCTGGGCGGCCCGCTCGGTGAGGCGGTCGTGGGTGCGCGCGGAGAGCAGGCCGATCCGGACCCCGGCGGGGGAACCGGCACCTGGCGGTCGGCCATCGCCTCGGACGGGACCGCCACCCGGCCGCGCCGCGGGTTGGGCCGGGTTGCCGAGCGGCTGCCCGCTGCCGTTCCTCGCCTTGCCGTCCACCGTGGCGCGCGGGTGCCCATCCACCCCCGGCGGCGCTGCCTCCTCCAGCACCACGTGCGCGTTGGTCCCGCCGAACCCGAAGGCCGACACCCCCGCGACCGCGCGCCCGCCGTGCCGCGGCCACGGTGTCGGCTCCGTGACCACCCGCAACCCCAGCTCGCCGAACGGGATGTGCGGGTTCGGGGCCGCGAAGTGCAGCTGCGGCGGCAGCTCACCGTGCTGCAGCGACAACACCACCTTGATCACCCCCGCGATACCCGCCGCCGCTTCCGCGTGGGCGATGTTCGTCTTCACCGAGCCGATCAGCAGGGGCGCGTCCGGCCGGCGGCCCGTGCCCAGGACCGTGCCGAGCGCGCGGGCCTCGATCGGGTCGCCGAGCAAGGTCCCCGTTCCGTGCGCCTCCACGTAATCCACAGTGGACGGATCGAGGCTCCGGTACGCGTCCCGCAGCATGGCCTGCTGTGCCACCGGGTTCGGCGCGGCCAGGCCGTTCGACCTCCCGTCGGAGTTGACCGCCGACGAGCGGATCACCGCGAGCACGCGGTCGCCGTCGCACTCGGCGTCCGCCAGCCGCTTGAGGACCACGACGCCGCAACCCTCCGCGCGCGCGATGCCGTCCGCCGCCGCGGAGAACGTCTTGCAGCGGCCGTCGCCGGCGAGCAGGCCCGCCGCCGCGAACGCCGCCGTCGGACCCGGCAGCAGCATCAGGTTGACCCCGGCCGCCAGCGCCAGGTCCGCGTCGCCCTCGCGCAGGGCGCGCACCGCGTGGTGCACCGCGACGAGCGAAGACGAGCACGCCGTGTCCACCGCCATGCTCGGCCCGCGCAGGTCGTAGACGTACGACAGCCGGTTGGCCGCGATGCTGCCCGCCGCGCCGGTGGCCGTCCACAGGTCCGGCGCGCCGCCGGTCATCGTGAGGTGGCCGTAGTCGTGGGTCGCGATCCCGGTGAACACGCCGGTCCGGCTGCCGCGCAGCGACACCGGCGCGATGCCGGCGTGCTCCAGCGCCGCCCACGTGACCTCCAGGAGCATCCGCTGCTGCGGGTCCATCGTCGCCGCCTCGCGCGGGGTGATGCCGAAGTGCTCGGCGTCGAACCCGGCGACGTCGTCGAGGAACCCGCCGACCACCGGGGCGGCCTCGGCGCTCCAGCGGCCCGGCGGCGCGGTCCGGACGGCGTCCCGCCCGGTCCGCAGCAGGTCCCAGAACTCGTCGGGCCCGTCGGCGCCGGGAAACCGGCAGCCGAGGCCGACGACGGCGATCGGGTCGGTCCGGCGGCGATCCGTGCCCGGCCGGGCCTCGGGCTCGTCGGCGCCGGTGAGGGTGCGGACGAGGTGGTCGATGGTCGGGCTTTCCCACAGCAGCGTCGCCGGCAGCCGCCTGCCGAGCCGTTCCTCGAGGTCGGCGGCGATGCCGACGGCCTGGCGGGAGGACAGGCCGTAGTCGCCGAGCGGGTGGTCGGGTTCGGGGGTGAAGCCGGTGTGCTCGGCGATCGTGTCCACGAGCCAGCGGCGCAGGGTGTCGGTCATCGCGCCAGTGCCTTTCCGTAGTCGCCGGCGAGGTAGCGGTCGCGGCAGGCGCCGCGCGCGATCTTGCCGCTGGACGTCCGTGGCACCCGCCCGGGCGGCACGAGCAGGACGTCCCGCAGCGCGAGCCCGTGCGCGTCGGAGACCAGCCGCCGGATCGTCGCGGTGAGCGCGGGTTCGGCCAGGTCCGGGTGGCCGCGGTGCTCGGCGACCACGACGACGGCTTCGGTGTCGGTGCCCGCCACGGCGAAGGCGGCGACGCTGCCGGGGCGGATCCCGGGATCGGCCGACGCGGCGGTCGCTTCGACGTCCTGCGGGTAGTGGTTGCGCCCGTCGACGATGATCAGGTCCTTGATCCGGCCCGCGATGTAGAGCTCGCCGTCGTGGCGGACGCCGAGGTCGCCGGTGCGCAGCCACGGCCCTTCGGGCAGGCTGCCGGGCAGCCGGGCGCCGAAGGTTTCGGTGCTCTCCAGGGGTTTCCGCCAGTACCCGGCGCCGACGTTGGGCCCGTGCACCCAGATCTCGCCGACCGCGCCGTCGGGCAGCACGGCCGCGGTGTCCGGGTCGACGAGCGCGACGAGCTGCCCGGCCGGGGCGCCGCACGCGACGAGCCGGACGCCATCGGCGGCGGGCCGCGCGGTGCCCGTGGCGAGGGCGTCGCGGTCGAACGTCGTGACACGCGGGACCGCGGCGGGGCCGGTGGTGACGAAGACGGTGGCCTCGGCCAGCCCGTACGCCGGGCGCGTCAGCTCCGGCCGGTAGCCGGCGGCGGCGAAGGCCGTGTGGAAGCGGTCGAGGACGTCCGGGGTGATCGGTTCGGCGCCGTTGACGATCGCGGCGACGCGGCCGAGCCGCAGCCGGGCGCGGTCGGCCTCGCGGATCCGGCTCGCGCAGTAGTGGAAGGCGAAGTTCGGGGCGGCGCTCCAGCTGCCCGCGTGGTCGCCGAGCAGTTCCAGCCAGCGCACCGGCCGCTCGACGAACGCCAGCGGGTCCATCAGGACCGACCGCAGGCCTAGGGCCAGCGGCGTGATCAGGCCGAGGACGAGCCCCATGTCGTGGAACAGCGGCAGCCACGAGACCGTGGTGGCCGCGGCCGGGTCGAGGCCGAGGCCGCGCACGGCCTGGCCGACGTTGGCGAGCACGTTCGCGTGGGTCAGCACCACGCCGGCCGGGCTGCGGGTCGAGCCGGAGGTGTACTGCAGGTACGCGACGTCGTCCGCTGCCACGGCGGGCGCCGGCCGGGATCGCGCCGGTTCCGGCCGGTCCACCGCGACGACGGCGATGCCGGGGCCGGCGAACTCCTCGACGTCCGGCTTGGCCGCCGCGGTGGTGACGACGGCCGACGGCGTGCAGTCGGCGAGGACCGCGGCGAGCCGTCCCGAGTGGCCCGGCAGGCCGGGCTCGAACAGCGGCACCGCGATCGCGCCCGCGGTGATCGCGGCGAGGAACCCGGCGACGTAGTCCGGGCCCTGCGGGCAGAGCACGGCGACCCGGTCGCCCGGTGCCACCGCGAGCGCGCCCGCGGCGGCGTCGACGCGCTCGGCCAGCTGCCGCCAGGTCAGCGTGCGCCGCCGGCCGGCGGGATCGCCGGCGAAGTCGGCGAAGGTCAGGGCGGGCGCGTCCGGGGTGGTCGCGGCCCAGTGGCGCAGGCACGCGGTCAGGGTGTCGCCGCCCACCGCCGGGAAGGTTTCCTGGGACATGGGGTTCTCCTTGCGGGGGGTCACCGGCCCAGCCGCGGAGCCGCGTGCTGCCACGCGGCGACGGCCAGGGCGTCGAGGTCGAGGTCGGTGGCTCCGGCGTCGCGGAGCAGGACCAGCACGCCGCCGGCGGCGATGGCGACGGTGCGCAGGCGCAGGCCGGGCAGCCCGGCGGGCTGCCCGGGCAGGGTCAGGACCTGCTGGTAGGACAGGGTTTCCGCGCCGGGGACGGCGGGCGGGGTGCCGACGGTCGTGGCCGACACCGTGGGGACGTCCTGGTCGTCGACGGTGACGCGGGCGCAGCGGCGCGCCTGCGCGGCCCAGGCGGTGAGGTCGGGTGGGTCCGGGGTGCGGGCGACGAGCTCCGACAGCTGCCCGCCGGGGACCGCCGTCTGGAAGCCCTGGCCGCTGACCGCGCCGGGGCGCAGCAGCCGGCCGCGGACGACGTCGGCGCACTCGCCCGCGTCGTCACTGCGGTCCGAAGTGGACAGTGCGGTGGCGACGTCGAACACGGCGCGGGTCGCGGGACGGCCGGGGATCGCCTCGGTCGGCAGCAGCGCGGCCGGGGGCACGGCGGGTGGTGCGGCGGGCGGGCGGGAAACGGGGACCGCGTCGGCCGGTTTCGCGGGCGAAATGCCGGCGACCGCGGCCGCGGCGACCATGAGGAGCGGGGGAAAGCGAATTCGGGCAGCCATGAAGAACCCTTCCGGGAGCATTCTCGACGGAGGTGCGGCCCCTGCGCTGGAACCCTTCGCCGGGAACGCGTCGAGTGACGCCCGAACCCGGCGGCACGGCAGAGGCTACGCCGGGAAATCGGTTACCGGAAGCACCTCAAGATGGCGTAAACATCGTCGTGTACAGCGGGTGAGCTGCCGAATCGCAGGTTACTGACGAGTTCGGCGGCGGGTTGTGGCACGGCCGTCCGAGATCGGTCACCCTGAGCGATCGCCGCCTCACCCTTGTGGGGGAGTTTGTTTTCCTGTCATTCACATTGTCCGCCCACATCGTGGGCAGGACAATTGCTCTCCTGGACGTTTTTCCTTTAGCTTGGCCGCACCTGGAGACGACCGGGAAAGGAAACACATGCGCCCTTTCGTGAGGTGGTTCGCGGCTGTGACGGCCGCGGTGTGCGCGCTGCCCGGCGCACCCGCCCTCGCCGCCGCCGGTGTCCCGGACGTCCGTGCCGACGACGGCTCGCACGTCGTCGCCCAGACCATTGTGGACGGTGACGGACGGGTGCTCGACCTGACCGTGCGCTCGGCGGGTGTCGGGGCCTACGCGATGGTCCGGCTGATCCTGCCGGAGAACTGGGCCGGCCGGCGCTGGCCGGCGGTCTACCTGCTGGCGGGGGAGACCCGGCTGCAGGACTACCGCGGCTGGAGCGCGAACACCGACGTCCGGCGCCTCGCCGACGACGCCGGCGTCCTGGTCGTGATGCCCGGCGCCGGCTCGGCGGGCTTCTTCAGCGACTGGTGGAACTACGGCAAGGACCTCGCGCTCAACCAGTGGGAGACCTTCACGGCCGTCGAGCTCCCGCAGCTGATCGACCGCGGCTACGGCGGGAACGGCAGGCGCGCGGTGGCCGGCCTGTCCCTCGGCGGGTACGGCGCGTTCGAGCTCGCCGCGCGGCGGCCGGGCGTGTTCCGCTACGCCGCCTCCTTCAGCGGCAATCTCAACCCGGCGGGTCCCACCGGCGAGCTGCTGACGAGCGCGATCGTCGCGTCGGCCCGCCTCGACCCGGAAGCCCTGTGGGGCGACCGGCGCCGGGAAGCCGCGCGCTGGGAAGCGCACGACCCGCTGGTGAACGCCGATCGCCTGCGCGGCACCGAGCTGTATCTTTCGGCGGGCAACGGGCTGCCGGGCCCGCTGGACGCCAAGCTCCCGATCGACGTGCTGCCCGGCGCGATGCTGCTGGAGTTCCTGTGCGGTGCCCAGAGCACCGCGATGGCCGGGCGGCTGCGTGCCCTCGGCGTCCCGGTGACGGCGGACCTCTACGGTCCGGGCACGCACCAGTGGGCGTACTGGCAGGAGCAGCTGCACCGGACGTGGCCCCGGATGCTGCGGGTGCTGGCGTCGTGAAACCGTCCTATGTGGTCACCGGCGCGGCGGGCGGGATCGGCCGCGCCTGCGTGGCGGAGCTGGTCCGCCGGGGCGCCCACGTGTGGGCGAGCGTCCGCACGGATGGCGATGAAGCGGAACTCTCGCGCGCGTACGGCGACGCGGTCACGGTGCTGCGGATGGACCTGCGCGACGTGGAATCGATCGAGCGCTGCGGGCAGCGCGTGGCGGCGGCGGGACCGGTGCGGGGCCTGGTGAACAACGCGGGCCTGGCGCGGCCGGGGCCGTTGGAGCACGTGCCCCTGGACGCGTTCCGGGAGCAGCTGGAGGTGAACGTGACGGGTCAGCTGGCGGTGACGCGCGCACTGCTGCCGGCGCTGCGACGCGCTGAGTTCGCGCGAGTGGTGACGATCGGCTCGATCGGCGGTCGCATAGCGGGGCCGATGGTCGGGCCGTACCACACGTCGAAGTTCGCGCTGGTGGGTTTGACGGACAGCTTGCGCGCGGAGCTGGCCCCGGAGGGCATCCGCGTGGTCCTGGTCGAGCCGGGAGCGGTGGCGACGCCGATCTGGCCCCGAGCCCGGGCGGCGGCGGAGGAGGTCCGCGCGAGCTTGTCCCCGGCGGCCCTGGAGAGGTACGGCGCCCAGCTGTCGGCGGCCGAGCACAGCGCGGCCCGTTCGGCCCGAACGGGAGTGCCCCCACGCAAGGCGGCGGAGACGGTGGTCCGCGCACTGACGGCCCGCCACCCGGCACCGAGGTACCTGGTGGGCCGGGACGCCCGCCTGGCGGCGGTCCTGGCGAGCCTCCCGTTCCGGCTGCGCTACCGGTTGACGGCGGCGAAGCGGTGAGCGGGCGGTGCGGATTCGCCGCGGCTGCGCGGTGCGGGTGGCCGGGTTCGCTGGGTGTGCTGGGTCGCGGCGGCGAAGCGGTGAGCGCGTGGTGGACCGCCGCGGCCGTCCGGTCCGCGCCGTCGCCTGCTCTGCCACCTCACCGCGCACGCGCCGGAGCCCACCGGTGAGCCGCCTGGTCGTGATCGTCGCGCCCGGTTCGCGCGGCGATGTCCAACCCTGCGTCGCCCTCGGGCGTGGCCTTGCCGCCGATGGCGATCGCGTCCGGGTCCTCGCCGCTCCCGCCTTCCGCGCACTCGTCGAAGCCCACGGCCTCGCCTTCGCGCCGCTCTCCGCCGACCCCGCCGCCGTGCTCGGGTCGGCCGCCGGGCGGGCGTGGACCGGCGGGCGCCGGCGCACCTTCCTCTCCGGGCTGCGGGCCGTCCTCCGGCCGGTGCTCGACCGGCTGCTCGCCGACGTCCACGCCGGCGCCGCCGGAGCCGGCCTCGTGCTCGCCCCGACCCTCGGCTTCCTCGGCGCGCACCTGGGTGCCCACCTCGGCGTCCCCGACGTCGAACTGCACTACCAGCCCAGCCTGCCGACGCGGGCCTTCGCGCACCCGCTGCTGCCCGCGGCCGCGCGGCTCGGCCCCTGGGGACGGCACCTCAGCTTCACCGCCGTCGACGCGCTCGCCTGGCACGTCCTGCGGCCCGGCATCGACCGCTGGCGCGCCGAAACCCTCGGCCTGCCCGCGGCCGGCCGCCGCGGGCCGCGCCGCCGGTCGACGGTGCTGTGCGGCTTCTCCGCGGCCGTCGTCCCGCGGCCGCCCGACTGGCCGGACCGCGCGCACGTCACCGGGTACTGGTTCCTCGACCCCGGGCCCTGGCGCCCGGACCCGCGGCTGCGCGACTTCCTCGCCGCGGGACCGCCGCCGGTCTACGTCGGCTTCGGCAGCATGCGACCGGCCGAAGCGGAGGCGACCTTCGCCGTCGTCCGGGAAGCGCTGCGCCGCGCCGGGCTGCGGGGCCTGCTCGCCGCCGACGGCCCGGACACCGACGACCTGCTGACCGTCGCCGACGTCCCGCACGCGTGGCTGTTCCCGCGCACCGCCGCCGTCGTCCACCACGGCGGCGCCGGGACCACCGCGGCCGGGCTGCGGGCCGGCGTGCCCGCGCTGGTCTGCCCGGTCTTCTCCGACCAGCCCTACTGGGGCGAACGCGTGTCGCGGCTGAGCGCCGGCCCGAAACCGCTGCCGCTCGCGCACCTCGACGCCGGCACGCTGACCGCACGCCTGCGCGAGCTGACGGAGAACCCGCTCTTCCGGCGCGGCGCGCAGTACGTCGGCGCACGGCTGCGCGCCGAGGACGGCGTCGCCCACGCTTGCTCGGTCCTGCGTCAGGGCTGAGCGAAGATCGCCAAGACGAGACCGGCACCGGCGACGACCAGGCACGCCGCGATCGTCGTCCGGCGGTAGTGCAGGATCAGCGCCGCGAACTCGCGCAACAGGGCGCTCGGCAGGAAGTACCGGGCCGTCGGCGAGCCCGTCGCGTGGAAGGGCAGGCCGAGCCGCCGGCACTCCACCGCCGTCCGGAAGACGTGGTAGTTGCTGGTCACGGCCACCACGCGCCGCGCGTCGGCAGGCAGGAGCGCGGCCGAGAGGCGGAGGTTCTCCTCGGTCGTGCGGGCCTGGTCCTCACGCCGGATCCGGTCGTCCGGCACGCCGCGTTCGCGCAGGTAGGCGTGCATCGCCTCGGCTTCGCTGACCGACTCGCCGGGCCCGCACCCGCCGGAAACGACCAGCAGCGGCGGAGTCGGCTCCCGGTCGTGGAGCCGGATCGCGCGCTCGAGCCGTCCCGCGAGCAGCGGCGGCACGCGGTCGCCGTCCAGGCCACAGCCGAGCACGATGATCGCGTCGAAGCCGCCGCGCCGGCCGAGCCGGCTGTAGACCACGGAGTAGACCAGCAGCGAGAGGAAGAGGAACCCGAAGTAGCCGGCCAGCACGGCGGCGACGGCCACGACGGCCGAACCCCACCGGCCGAGCGGCGCGAACGCCAGCGCTTCCAGCGTGACCAGCCCGACGCCGAGCCCGAGCGAAAGCAGGTTCCCGGCGCTGCGCCCTTCCCGCCGCCACATCCGCACGCCGTTCACGATCAGCGCGGCCGGCAGCACCAGGGCGACGAGCACGGCCACGACACCGAGCAGGCCCAGCAGCACCGGCGTCAGCCACTCCAGGTGCAGTGCCGTGCGCAACAGCCACAACGCGGTCAGCAGCAGCGCCACCCCGAGCCAGACGGCGTTGCTCAACCGACGCGGTTCGCGAGCCATCCGCACGGCGAACACGACGAGCGCCACCCCGGCGGCGACCGGCAGCACCACGTCCACCCCGGCCTCCCTGGATCCCACTGCGGGTTCCAACCTAGCCGGGCGCGCTCTGGCATGGTGAAGGACGTGACCGACCGGCGACCGGCCTTCGTGCTACACGAGCACTTCCGCCCACGTCACCACTTCGACCTGCGGCTGGAGGAGGACGGCGTCCTGCGGTCCTGGGCGGTCCCGCGTGGCCTGCCCCCGGACTCCGGCGCCGACCGGCTCGCGGTCGCGGTGCCCGACCACGCCCTCGACCACCTCGCCTACGAGGACGACACGAAGAAGATCGCCGACACGGGCTGGTGGGAGGAGCACGACCGCACGGCCAAGCGAATCCTGTTCACGTTGCACGGCCGGACGGGCGCGGTGCGGTACGCGCTGATCCGCACCGCACGCGACTGGCTCCTGCACCGCACCCAGGACCAGCCGGGCGAGACCTGACGCCCGCCGACCCGGAAATCACGTGAGCGGACCCGGAACTCGCGTGATCGAGGCCGGAACTCGCGAGTTGCGGTGAGCCTCCGTCAGACCGCAGACACCGCAGGCCGGAACCGGACCCCGGTCGGCATCGCCCGGTGCGCCCAGTACCCCAGCACCCCGAGCAGCGCGATCTCCAAGATCATCATCAACCGCTCCACCAGACCGGTCGCCACGGTCGGCAGGTGGCCGCCGAGGACGTTGACCGCGAACGGGACGATGAACGGCAGGTAGAACGGGATCGCCGCCAGTGCCAGCCGCCGTGACCACGTCGCGAACCGGCGCCACCGCGGGTCGTCGCGGTGGCGGTGGCCCAGCGCCCAGCCGACCACCGGCAGGCTCAGGCACGTCACCGCCGACGCGTACAGGTGGATCTTGCCCGTCGCGGTGATCGCGCCGCCCTGCGGATCCTTCGCGAACACCGCCACCGCCAGGAGACTCACGCACCACAGGGCCTTCGCCGCCACCAGCGCCGGGCCGGCCAGCAGGCCACGGCGGTAGAGCGCGACCAGCAGCAGCGCCGATCCCGTGCTGGTGAGCAGGAGCGCGGCGTCCCACAACCGACGGCCCGGGCTCAGCGCGTAGTCGCTCAGCATCGTGCTGACCGGGTCGAGCGGCGCGAGCCGCCGGTCGACGTGCAGCACGGCGAGCAGGACGGCGGCGCCGAGAAAGGCGGTGAGGGCGCTCGGGACGAGGAGGCGGGCACGCAGACGGGGACGCACGGGGGCGGGACACAGCATGTGGGGAAACACTCCGGGACGGTTCGGCTGGTTCAGGCGCAGCCGCGGACGCTACCTGTGACCTTTCCGTGACCATGGCCGACGCGGTTCCGCTGTGACGCAGAACACCGTCAGTGGTCGCCGTCCTGCGGGATCTCGGCCGAGTCGGTGAGCCGGAGCTTGCGCCGCGCCCGCTGGTAGAACGTCGTCAGCCCGAGCCGCACCACGCGCGCCGCGCTCGGCCGGGCGCGCAGGTCGAGCCGCTCGCCGGGGGAGACGTACCCCTCGACCTGGCCGTCGACCTCCACCGCGAGCCGGCCGCTGGTCGGCAGGAGCTCCAGCGTCACCTCGTCGTGCACCGAAAGCACCACGCCCCGGCTGTACGCCGAGTGCGGCGCGGCCGGCGTCACCAGCAGGGCCTCCACCGACGGGCTGGTGATCGGGCCGCCCGCCGAGAAGCTGTACGCCGTCGAGCCGGTCGGCGTCGCCACCACCACCGCGTCGGCCGAATAGCTCACGAACGGCTGGCCGCCCACGCGCACGGCGATCACCGCGCTCCCGTCGCCGGGCACGCGCACCACCGCGATGTCGTTGAACGCCGTGATCCGCCGCCCCCGCAGCACCGCGTCCACGGCCAGCCGCGGCTCGACCGTGAACTGGTGGTCGTCGATGGCGGAGAGCGCGCCGGGCAGGTCGGGGACGTCGACCTCGGCCAGGAAGCCGAGCTTGCCGAGGTTCACCCCGAGCACCGGCGCGCGCTGCCCGTCGGCCAGCCGCATGGCCCGCAGCATCGTGCCGTCGCCGCCCAGGCTGACCAGCAGGTCGGCCCGGCGCCCCAGTTCCTCGGGCGAGACCCCCACCGCGGCGCAGTCCAACCGGACGATCTCGTCTTCGATGCCGAGGATTTCGATGTTCCGGTTGCCGGCCCAGCCGAGCACGGCTTCGACGGCGGCCGCGGAGTCGCGGCGGGGGTGCAGCACGAGTCCCGCGGCGTGCATGTCAGCGGCCCCGGGCGGGCGAAGGGAGCGTCATGCGCTCAGTCTGCCCCCTCCTGCCGCCGGTCGCCGCGAGAAGCGCAGGGCACCGTCGTCGATCTTGCCGTGCCGGAGCTTGACGACGTCGTGCGCGTAGCTCATGCCCAGCTGCCACGGCGCCCGCGAACCCGCTTTGGGGAACTCGCCGATCGACCGCTGGACGTACCCGGCGTCGAAGTCCAGGAGCGGCCGCTCGGTGACCGCCGGGTCGTCGTTGACCGGCACGCACTGGTCGTGGCCGTGCCGGTCGAGGTGCCGCAGCAGCCGGACGACGTACTCGCCGACCAGGTCGGCCTTGAGCGTCCACGACGCGTTCGTGTAGCCGATCGTGAAGGCGAAGTTCGGCACGCCGCTGAGCATCATGCCCTTGTAGGCCATGGTTTCCGGCAGTTTCACCGGCGTGCCGTCGACGGCCAGCTCGATGCCGCCGAAGGCCAGCAGCCGCAGCCCGGTCGCGGTGACGACGACGTCCGCCTCGAGCTCGTCGCCGGACTCCAGCCGGATCCCGTGCTCGGTGAAGGAGGCGATCCGGTCGGTGACGATCGAGGCGTCGCCGCGGCGGAGGGCCTTGAACAGGTCGCCGTCCGGGACCAGGCACAGCCGCTGGTCCCAAGGCTGGTACCGCGGCTTGAAGTGGGTGTCGACGGCGTACCCGGCGGGCAGCTGCTTCATCGCCGCGCGGCGGATCATGGCCTTCACCACGCCCGGGCGGCGCCGGCTGAGCTGGTAGATCAGCGTGCTCACCGCGACGTTCTTCCAGCGCGCGATCGGGTACGCCAGCCGCGCGCCGAGCAGCCCGCGCAGCCGGTTGGCCAGCGCGTCTTCCGACGGCATCGAGAGGATGTACGTGGGGGAGCGCTGCAGCATCGTCACGTGCGCGGCGCGGTCGGTCATCGCCGGGACCAGCGTCACCGCCGTCGCGCCGCTGCCGATGACGACGACCTTCTTGCCGGTGTAGTCGAGGTCCTCGGGCCAGTGCTGCGGGTGGACGACGGTGCCGCCGAAGTTCTCCAGACCGGGGAACTCCGGCGTGTGCCCGGCCGCGTAGTCGTAGTAGCCGCTGCACAGGTACAGGAACTTCGCGGTGAACGCGACGGACCGGCCGTCGTGCTCGGCCTCGACCGTCCACAGTGCGTCCTCTGTGGACCATGCGGCGCGGACCACCTTGTGCCCGAACCGGATGTGCCGGTCGATGCCCGCCTCGGCCGCGGTGTCGCGGACGTACCCGAGGATCGACGGCCCGTCCGCGATGGCCTTCGCGTCGGTCCACGGCCGGAACCGGTAGCCGAGGGTCTGCATGTCCGAGTCGGACCGCACGCCGGGGTAGCGGAACAGGTCCCAGGTGCCGCCGATCGCGGCGCGGGCTTCGAGAATCGCGTAGGTCTTGCGCGGGAACGCCGTCCGCAGGTGGTGGGCGGCGCCGACGCCGGACAGCCCGGCGCCGACGATCAGCACGTCGAGGTGTTCGGTCATCGGACGCTCTCCGTTCGCCGGGCGCGCTGCAACACGCGCGTCAGCACGGCGTTGTAGTGGGTGGGGGTGATGCGGGCGAGCGCGTCGAAGAGGTAGGCGTCCGGGCCGACCAGGATGCGGGCCTTGCCACGGTCGACGCCGGCGTGGATGATCGCCGCCGCCCTGTCCGGCGACGTCATCGTCATCGCCTCGAACTGCGCGGCCATCTGCTCGTGGGTGCGGCCCCGGCCTTCGGGGTCGCGGCGCACCCGGGCGTTGCGCGCGATGTTCGTCGTGATGCCGCCCGGGTGCACGGTCACCGCGCGGACGTCGGTGCCGCGCAGCTCCTGCCGCAGCGACTCGGTGAAGCCGCGGACGGCGAACTTCGCCGCGCAGTAGGCGCTCTGGTACGGCACCCCGAGCAGGCCGTACACGCTGGAGGTGTTCACGATCGCGCCTTCGCCCTGCTCGACGAGGATCGGCAGGAACGCCCGCGTGCCGTGCACGACGCCGCGGAAGTTGATGTCGTGCAGCCAGTCGTCGTCCTCGGGCACCGCGTCGAGCACGCTGGACGTCACCGCGACACCGGCGTTGTTGAACACTGCCGCCAGCGGTGCCGGCAGCCACTCTCGCACTTCCGCGGCGAAGCGAAGCTGGTCTTCGGCGTCGCGGACGTCGAGGACGCGCGTCAGCACCTGGCCGGACAACGCGGCCGCGGTGGCCTTGAGGCCGTCTTCGTCGACGTCGGCGAGCGCCACCGGCGAGCCGAGCCGGGACAGCCGGGTGGCCAGCGCACGGCCGATGCCGGACGCCGCGCCGGTGATCACCACCGGGCGGCCGATGAGGCTACGAGGCCGTGACATCGCTGCTCCTCGCGTGCTGGTCGATGAGGTCGAGGATCGTGGGCCAGGCGCCTTCGGGCAGGTCGTGGCCCATGCCGCGGACGGTTTCGAGGCGGGCGCCCCGGATGGCGCGCGCGGTGGCGGCGCCGCCGGTGGGGTGCACCATCCGGTCGCGGTCGCCGTGGATCACCAGCGTCGGCGCGGTGATCTTCCGCAGCAGCGGCGTCCGGTTGCCGGACTTCATGATCGCGGCGAGCTGACGGCCGACACCGCCGGCGGTCGGGTCGCGGTCCCAGCCCGTCCCGGCCGTCTCGCGCACCCAGGCCTCGTCGAACGGGAAGCCGTGCGAGCCGATGTGGCGGAACATCCGCACGGCGCTTTCGACGGCCTCTTCGCGGGACTTCGGCGGCTTCGCGCCCATCATCCGCAACGTCGAGAGCGCGGGCCGGCCGAGCAGGCGCGACCCGGTAGTCGACATGATCGACGTCAGGGTGCGGATCCGCGCCGGGTACAGCGCGGCGGTGGTCTGGGAGATCATGCCGCCCATGGAGACGCCCGCGATGTGCGCGGTCTCCAGGTCCAGGGCGTCGAACAGGCCGGCGGTGTCGGCGGCCATGTCCGTCAGGTCGTACTGCTGCGCGGGGAACCGGCCGGCGAGCATGCCGAGGAGGCTCGGCGGCCGGAAGCGCGGGTGCGTCGAGCGCCCGGCGTCGCGGTTGTCGAACCGGATGACCTCGTACCCGCGTCCGGCGAGCTCCGCGCAGAAGGCGTCCGGCCAGCTGTGCAGCTGCTGGCCGAGCCCGGCGACGAGGACCAGCGGCTCGGCGCCGGCGTCCCCGATCCGTTCGTACGCCAGGGAAATGCCCCGGCCGACGTCGGCGATCTGTTCGGTCACGAATCTCCTCCGGTGCTCCGGCGGCGCACGACCGCGCGGCCGCCCTTGGCGGGGGCGTACGCGACGCCCCGCGAGTGCCAGCGTTCGCCGGGCGCGGACGTCGGTACCAGCGTGAAGTCCCGCAGCAGGGTCCGCAGCACGACGGTCATCTCCATCGTCGCGAAGGCGGCGCCGAGGCAGCGGCGGGTGCCGCCGCCGAACGGGATCCACTGGTAGAGGTCCGGGCGCGCGCCCAGGAAGCGGTGCGGGTCGAAGGTGGCCGCGTGCGGGAAGACGGCGTCGTCGTCGTGGATCAGCGCGATGCTGACGAGGACGGCGTACCCCTTCGGCAGCGTCCACCGGCCGAGCCGGAAGCCGTCCTGCTTGACCTGCCGGGCGGTGAGGTCGATGACCGGCCGGGTGCGCTGGACCTCGAGGATGGTGGCGTCGAGGAGCTTGTCGTCGTTACGCAGCTCGGCGAGCAGCGCCGGGTGCCGGCGGAGGCGTTCGACCGCCCAGGCGAGGGTGGTCGCCGTGGTTTCGTGGCCCGCGGTGAGCAGGGTGAGGAGCTGGTCGGAGATCTCTTCGCGGCTGAGCCCCGAGCCGTCGTCGTAGCGGGTCTGCAGCATCATCGAGAGGACGTCGTCCTTCGGTTCGGCCCGGGCCTTGGCGATGAGCCGGTCGACGATCGTGTCGTACTCGCGGCGCATCCGTTCGAAGCGGCGCCACGGGTTGAAGCGGCCCTTCTTGGGGATCGGCGCGACGGCCAGCCGCGAGCCGAGGGTGACGAACGGCGGCAGCAGCTCGCGCAGTTCGGCGAACTCGGCCCCTTCGGCGCCGAAGACCGCGCGGAGGATGGCGTTGAGGGTGATCCGCATCATCGACGGCAGCGTGGCGAACGCCTTGCCGTCGGGCCAGCTCGCCAGTTCGCGCTCGGTTTCTTCCTCGACGATCTGCTCGTAGGCGGCGAGCCGGCGGCCGTGGAAGGGCGGGACGAGCAGCTTGCGCTGCCGTTTGTGCTCCTCCCCGGACAGCGCGAACATCGATCGGGACCCGAGCACGCGCCCGAGGTTGACCTCGAGGTTGTCGACGAGGTCGGGCCCGGAGGTGAACAGCTGCTTGATCTCGCCGGGATCGCTGATCACGACGGCGTTGCCGAAGATCGGCACGTTGACGGTGAAGGCGTCGCCGTAGCGTTCCTTGAGCCGCCGCATGCCGCGCAGCGGCTGGGTCAGTGCGTAGACGCCCTGGACGGCGCGTGGCGCGGTGGGCCCCGGTGGCAGCGTCGCGGGGCTTGTCATGGTCGTCATCGACCCTCCCGGAAGGTGGTACGCGAGCGTACCGTCGGTACGGTACGCCGGTGTACCATCCGGTTTCAAGGGGAAGGGGGTATAGCGTGACGTCCGTGGACGTCGACACCCGCCGGCACCGGCAGCGCCTCCTGGACGGGCTGGCCGAGTCGATCACCGAGGACGGTTTCCGCGACACGACGGTGGCCGCCATCGTCCGCCGCGCCCGGACGTCCCGCCGGACGTTCTACGAGCACTTCTCCAGCCGCGAGGAGTGCTTGATCGCGCTCCTGGCGGACGCGAACCGGTCGATGATCCGCCAGATCTCGGAGTCGGTGGACCCGCACGCGCCCTGGGCCGTCCAGGTCCGCCAGGCGATCGAGGCGTGGATCGCCTGCGCCGAGTCCGAGCCGGCGATCACGTTGAGCTGGATCCGCGACGTACCCGCGCTGGGCGCCTCGGCCCGGGAGCTGCAGCGCGACGCGATGGAGGGGTTCATCGCGATGACGCAGCGCCTGACGGACACCCCGGAGATGCGCGCGGCGGGGATCAGCCCACCTTCCCGCCAGCTGTCGATCATGCTGCTGGGCGGGTTGCGGGAGCTGATCGCGACCACGGTGGAGGACGGCGGCCGGGCGGGGGACGTCACGGAAGTCGCGGTGCGGGCGTCGATCGCGCTGCTCGGCCCGGCTTGACCCAAGCGCCCCAATGTGGCCTTCGGTGCGTTCAACGCACCCAAGGCGGCCTTCGGTGCGTTGAACGCAACCAAGGCCGCCTTGGGGCGCTTGGGCTACGCGTCGAGGTCCTGGGCGATCAGTTCGGCCAAGGCGTCCACCGACGTCCGGGCCTGGTCGCCCTCGGCGGTCAGCTCCACCTCGTCCCCGAAACCGGCGCCCAGGGTCATGAGCCCCAGGACGCTCGCGGCGTCGACCGGATCGCCTGCCACCCCGTCCGTGATCTTGGCGATCTTCACCTTCGCGGGCTGCCCCGCGGCGGACTTCGCGACCAGGCCCGCCGGGCGGGCGTGCAGCCCCACACTGCTGGCGACGAGCGTTCGGCGTTGGTACACAGTGGACTCCTTCACGCGTTGACGGGCTGGCCGGAGACGGCGGCCGAGCGTTCGGCCGCCCGGAAGCGCACCTGCTTGAGCGCGATCACCGAGCCGGCGGCGACCAGCGTCCCGGCGATCAGCGCCACCAGGAACATCAGCGGGTTGCCGATCAGCGGGAGCACGAAGATCCCGCCGTGCGGGGCGCGCAGCGTCGCGCCGAACGCCATCGACAGCGAGCCGGTGACCGCCGAACCCAGCATGATCGACGGGATCACGCGGAACGGGTCCGCCGCGGCGAACGGGATCGCGCCCTCGGTGATGAACGACGCGCCGAGCAGCCAGGCCGCGCGGCCGTTTTCGCGCTCCGCCTCGGTGAACAGCTTCTTGCGGACCGTCGACGCCAGCGCGAGCGCCAGCGGCGGCACCATGCCCGCCGCCATCACCGCGGCCATGATCTGCAGCGACGCCGTCGCGCCGGTCGTCAGGCCGCCGACCGCGAAGGCGTACGCCGCCTTGTTGACCGGGCCGCCCATGTCGAAGGCCATCATCAGGCCGAGCAGCGCGCCCAGCAGCAGCGCGCTGGCGCCGCTGAGGCTGTTGAGCCAGCTGGTGAGCCCCGACGTCGCCGCCGCGATCGGCTTGCCGACCACGACGTACATCAGCACACCGACCACAATGGACCCCAGCAGCGGGTAGACCACCACCGGCATGATCCCGCGCATCGCCTTCGGCACCTGGATCCGCTTGAGCGCGAGCACGACGCCACCGGCCAGGAGTCCGGCCACGAGACCGCCGAGGAAGCCCGCGCCGACCGTGACGGCGATCGCGCCACCCACGAAGCCGGGGGCGATCGCCGGGCGGTCGGCCATCGCGAACGCGATGAACCCGGCCAGGACCGGCACCAGGAAGTCGAAGGCGGCACTGCCGATCTGGAACATCAGCGCGGCCCAGCCGGCCACCGAACCCGCGTCGAAGTGCTCGGTGACCTTCGGCGCGTCGACGATCTGGTAACCACCGAGCGCGAAACTCAGCGCGATCAGCAGCCCGCCCGCGGCGACGAACGGAATGAGGTAGCTGACGCCGGTCATCAGCCACTGCCGGACCTTGGTGCCGGCCTTGTCGTTCGCGCCGACCTTCGACGTGAGTTCCGGGGCGGCGGCCGGCGTGGCGGGCGCGGGCTCGCGAGCCGCGGCCTTGGCGCGCTCGAACAACCCGGCCGCGTCGTTGATCGCGGCCTTGACCGGCGCCTCGACGATCGGCTTCCCGGCGAAGCGCTCCCGGCCCTGCACCGCGAGGTCCGCGGCGAAGATGACGGCGTCCGCGCTCGCGATGTCCTCGGCGGACAGCGGCTCGGACCCGGCCGAACCCTGCGTCTCGACGACGATCTCGTCGCCGTTGGCCTTGGCGGTCTGCTCCAGCGACTCGGCCGCCATGTAGGTGTGGGCGATGCCGGTGGGGCAGGCGGTGATGGCGACGAACTTCATGATCAGGCCACCTCCTGGCGGATGTACTCGGCGACGGCGGCGGGGTCGGCGGCGTCCAGCAGGTTCTGCTTGAACTCCGCCCGGACCAGCCGCCGGGCGAGGGCGGCCAGCACCTTCAGGTGCTCGCTGCCGCCGCCTTCCGGCGCGGCGATGAGAAAGATGAGCTTCGCCGGGCCGTCCGGCGCGCCGAAGTCGACACCCGCGTCGCTGCGGCCGAACGCCAGCGTCGGCGCGGTGACCGCGGCCGAGCGGCAGTGCGGGATGCCGATGCCGCCTTCGAGCCCGGTGGCCATCTGCTCTTCGCGGGCGGCGACGTCCTTGAGGAACTCCTCGAGGTCGGTCACCCGCCCGGCGGAGACGAGCCGCTCGGCCAGCGCCCGGGTGGCGCCGTGCTTGTCGGTCGCGTCCAGGCCGAGGTCGACCAGGTCGGCGGTGATCAGGTCTGGGGTGGTCATGCGGCGGCTCCGCTGAGGGTGAAGGTGGGGTCGGCTTCGAGCACGCGCACCTGCTCCGGGTGCACGTCCTCGGGCGTGGGCATGCGGCTGCCCTCCTGCGTGACCGCGGCGGTGCCGTAAGCGACCGCGGTCCGCAGGGCTTGGGGGCCGGTTCCTCCCGCGTGGAGGAACCCGGCGAGTGCGGCGTCTCCGGCGCCGACGGTGCTGCGCACGGCCACGAGCGGGCCGAGCGCGTGGTGGGTTTCGGTCTCCTCGACGAGCACCGCGCCGCGCGCGCCCAGGCTGACCAGCACGCGGCCGACGCCGCCGGAGATCAGCTCCCGGCAGAACGCGATGACGTCGCCGAGCAGCGGCAGCGGGCGGCCGGCGAGCTCGATCAGCTCGTCGAGGTTCGGCTTGAGCAGGTCCGGGCCGCCCGCGCAGGCGGCGGCGAGCGGCGCGCCGGAAGAGTCGACGGCGACCTTCGCCCCGGCTTCGCGGGCCAGCTTCGTCAGCCGCGCGTAGAAGTCGTCGGGCACGCCGGCCGGGAGACTCCCGCAGCACACCAGCCATGCGCCTCGCGCGGCCAGCTCGACGGCACGGCCTTCGAGCGTGGCGAGCTCGGCGGGGGAGATCCGCGGCCCCGGTTCGTTGATCTTCGTCGTGGTCCCGTCGGCTTCGACGAGCGTGATGTTGCTGCGGGTCGACCCGGTGATCGGCACCGCGACGACCGGGACGCCTTCGGGCGCGAGCAGGTCGGCCAGCCGCTCGCCGACCGGGCCGCCGGCGGGCAGCAGCGCGACGGTCGGGGTGCCGGCGGCGGCCAGCGCGCGGGCGACGTTCACGCCCTTGCCGCCCGGGTCGAGCCGGACGGCCGACGCTCGCAGCACTTCGCCGCGGTGCAGCTCGGCCAACCGCAGGGTGCGGTCGAGGCTGGGGTTGGGGGTCACGGTGACGATCACGCCAGCACCACCTCCGGGCCCGCTTCTTCGAGTTCGGCCACCGCGCCGGCGTCGATGCCGCTGTCGGTGACCAGGACGTCGATCTCGGCCAGCCGCGCGAAGCGGCTGAGCTGGTCGGTGCCGTACTTGCTGTGGTCGGCCAGCAGCACCCGCCGGCGGGCGGCGGCGACCACCGCGGCCTTCACCGCGGACTCGGCCATGTCCGGCGTCGTGCAGCCGTGCTCGGCCGAAAAGCCGTTGGCGCCGAGGAAAGCGACGTCGACGAGCAGGCCTTCGAGCGCGCGCAGCGTCCAGGCTTCGACCGCGGCGAGCGTCGTCCCGCGGACGCGGCCGCCGAGGATGTGCAGCGTGATGCCCGGGCGGGTGGCGAGGATCGAGGCGACCGGGATCGAGTTGGTGATCACCGTCAGCTCGCGGTCGGCGGGCAGCAGCGTCGCGAGCCTGCTGGTCGTGGTGCCCGCGTCGAGCAGGATCGAGCCGCGGTCGGGCACCAGGTCGAGCGCGGCCCGGGCGATCGCGTCCTTTTCCGCGGCGTTGGTCCGGTCCCGCTGCGCGACCTCGGGTTCGAAGTCGAGCCGCTCGACCGCGACCGCCCCGCCGTAGACGCGGCGGACGACGCCCTGGCGTTCGAGGACGCCGAGGTCCCGGCGGATGGTCTCGGGGGCGACACCGAGTTCGGCGGCGACGTCGCCGACGTCGACGCGGCCGTCTCGTCGTGCGCGCTGCGCCAGGAGCTGATGCCGTTCGGCGGCGTACATGCCCGTTCCTCTCCGATGTTTGCCCGTTGCCGTTTGATTGTGCCCGTTGTTACCGTACTGTCAATCCCCAGTTACGCGATCCCTTGCTTCCGGAGGTCCCGAAATGCAGTTGTCCGGAGTCGGAGTCAGCCCCGGCCGGGTCGACGGTCCCCGCGTCCTCGTGGCCGCTGACCTGCCGGAACCCGCTTCTTCGCCCGCTCCCGCGGACCTCGCGGCCGAAGCGGGCAAGATCGGGCAGGCGGCCGCTTCAGTGGCGGCCGCGTTGTCCGATCGTGCCCGTTCCGTGTCCGGAGATGCCCGGTCGGTGCTGGAGACGACGGCCGCGATGGCGGCCGACCCGGCGTTGACGGCGTCCGCGGAGAAGCTCGTCCTCGACCGGTCGCTCCCCGCACCGCGGGCCGTGTGGGAAGCGGCGGACGAGTTCATGACGGCGCTGCGGGCGGCCGGCGGCTACATGGCCGAGCGCGCGCGGGACGTCGCCGACGTCCGGGACCGGATCGTCGCGGCCCTGCTGGGCGTGGCTCCGCCGGGTGTACCGGACCTGACGTCGCCGAGCGTGCTGGTGGCCCGCGACCTCGCCCCGGCCGACACCGCCGGGCTCGACCCCGACCTCGTCCTGGCCCTGGTGACGGCGGAAGGCGGCCCGACCAGCCACACCGCGATCCTGGCGCGGGCGCTGGGCATCCCCGCGGTCGTGGCGTGCGCCGGTGTGCTGGACCTGGACAGCGCGGGGCTGGCGGTCGACGGCTCCGCGGGCACGGTGACGCCGTCCGACGGCACGTTGCGGGCGTCGGCCCGGACGTCGCGCCCGACGTGGGACGGCGTGGGCCGCCTCGCCGACGGCCACCGCGTGAAGCTCCTGGCCAACGTCGGCTCCGCCGCGGACGCCACGGCGGCGGCAGCGGCCGGCGCCGAGGGAATCGGCCTGTTCCGCACCGAGTTCTGTTACCTGTCGGAGGCTTCGGAGCCGACGGAGGCGGAGCAGCGGGTGGCGTACGCGGCGGTGCTGGCCCCGTTCGCGGGCAAGCCGGTGGTCGTCCGGACGCTGGACGCGGGATCGGACAAGCCGCTGTCGTTCCTCCCGATGGGCGAGGAACCCAACCCGGCACTGGGGGTGCGCGGCCTGCGCGTGGCGTTCGACCGCCCGCAGCTGCTGGACCGCCAGCTGGCCGCGATCGCGGCGGCGGCCGCCGACACGGGCGTGGAGCTGTCGGTGATGGCCCCGATGGTGGCCACGGCGGCGGAAGCGCAGTGGTTCGCGGCGCACGCCCGCGCGGCCGGAATCGCCAGGGTGGGCGTGATGATCGAGATCCCGGCGGCGGCGTTGTGCGCGGCCGCGATCCTGGCGGAGGTCGATTTCGTGTCGCTGGGAACGAACGACCTGGCCCAGTACGTGTTCGCGGCGGACCGCCAGCTGGGCGCGGTGGCGGCACTGAACGCCCCGGACCAGCCGGCGCTGCTGAAGCTGGTGGGCATGGTCGCGGAGGCGGGCGCGGCGGCGGGAAAGCCGGTGGGCGTGTGCGGCGAAGCGGCGGCGGACCCGGCGTTGGCACCGGTTCTGGTGGGGCTGGGTGTGACGTCGTTGTCGATGAACGCGGTCGCGCTGGCCGGCGTCGGCGCGGCGCTGCGTTCGTCCGACTTGGCCACCTGCCGCGCGTCAGCTCATGGTCGGATCGCCTAGCCCGAGTTCGGGTGGCCGCCCGCCCCGCCGGGTGACGACGACCGCCGCGGACCCGAACGGCGACGCCGGCGCCCCCGGCCGGGACAGCTCGAGGCGCAGCAGGCGGGCACCCGTCACGTCGAGGTCGATGGCGGCCGGTTTCCCGGCGGCCACGTCGTGTTCGGACCGCGGGGTGCCGTCGAGCACCACCCGCACCCGGCCGACCTGGAACGGGTCGGTGGCGTCGTCGAGCACCCCGGCGACGGTGGTGAACCGCCGGTAGCTGCCCCCGAGGTCCAGTTCGACGAACCCCGGGCCGGCGGCCGGCGGCGAACCCGGCCGCAGGACGATGCTCTGCTCGTAGTGCACGCCGTCGATGTCCGCGGCGCCGCGTTTCACCCCGTTGCTCGCACACAGCCACGGCAGATCACCCGCGGGCACCCGCTGCTCCTCGCGGACGCCGCCGAGCCACTTCCCGCGCCGGGGCATCGGGTACGGGCCCTGCCCGGTGATCGCGGCGACGAGGTCGGCGACGCCGGCTTCGGTGAACTCCTCGACGTGGTACCGCGTCGTCGAGTGGGCATTGAGGAAAACCGGGATCTCGTCGACCGAGCGGCCGGGCAGGACGACCGGCAGCACCTGTTCGGTCGCCCGGCGCAGGTTCCGGGTCAGATAGTCCCGGAGGATCGCCGCTTCGAACTGGGCGCCCCGCCCCTCGTGGGGTAGCGCGGTGCCGTCGGCGCGGCGTTTGTAGTCGGGGGAGGCGATGGCCAGGATGAAGTCCGCCTTCTCCAGGTTCTCGGTCGCCCACAGCGACCAGTCCCGGCGCGTGTTGTCGTACCACGCGTCCAGGTGCACGTCCAATCCGATGCCGGCGCGGAGGAACGACGCGAAGCTGTGCACGAGTTCTTTGTGTGCCGGGGTGTCGTGCGAGTAGGTGACGAACACCCGGGGCGCGGCACGGTCGGGCATTGGCGCCCCTTCGCGTCGAGTCGGTGAATCACCGATCCTGCTGATCGGCCATTCGGAATGTTGCCCTGTCATCTATCCGTCGAATCCGTGTTTGTCAAGCTTTTCGGGCGACTGAGTCGAATTGGTCACCGGCGACCAGATACTGGCATGCTTCTGTCCAGTTTTCCGCCTTTTTTCGTCGTGCGCGCCCGGCCTAGGATGGGCCGTTGCCTGGTGGGGAGCGGCGAAGGAGCGAAGGCACGCGTGTACGAGTACGACGTGTTCATCAGCTACCAGCGCGCCGGCCGCGACATTTCGGCGTGGGTGAAGAACCATTTCCACCCCCGGCTGGCCGAAGTGCTCGACAACAACTTCTACCGGGACGTCCGTATTTTCTGCGACGACCAGGTCCGCACCGGCGCGACCTGGGCGGGGGAGGTGCGCACGGCGCTGCTGCGCACCCGGGTGCTGGTACCGGTGTGCTCGCCGAAGTACTTCCGGGACGAATGGTGCCTGGCGGAGTGGCATTCCATGGCGAAGCGGGAGGCCCTGACCACGCGCACCCGGCCGTTGATCTACCCGGTGATCTACTGCGACTCCCGGCACTTCCCCGACTGGGCGCACGCGCGGAGTCCACGTGACCTGCATCGGTGGAACCACCCCTTCGAGCACTTCCAGGCCGCGCCGGCGTACCTGGAGTTCAACCACAAGATCGCGGAGATCGCCAAGGAGCTGGAGGAGCTCATCGAACGAGCGCCGGAGTGGCAGGCGGACTGGCCGGTGCACACGCCGGATCCCGAGCCGCCGTCGCCGGCGCGGATACCGAGGTTCTGATCGATGCCGGGGTCGGTGTTCACCTTCTACTCGTACAAGGGCGGGGTCGGCCGCAGCTTCACGCTCGCCAACATCGCCGTGCTGCTCGCCCGCTGGGGTCACCGCGTCCTCTGCCTGGACTGGGATCTGGAAGCGCCCGGCCTTGGCGACTACTTCCGGCCGCAGCTGCCGAGCGGGCCGCGTGGCGGAGTGGTCGACCTCGTCGCCGACTTCCGGGAAGGCCGGTTCGCCCCGGAATCCCACGTGTTGCGGCTGCGGAAGGCCGGCGCGCTCGACTTCATCGCTGCCGGGCGCGAGGAGGAAGACTACGTCGGGCAGGTCCAGGCGATCGACTGGGAAGGCCTGTACGAGGAGGGGTTCGGCGAATACCTCGAAAAGTGCCGCGAGCAGTGGACGAGCGACTACGACTTCGTGCTCATCGACAGCCGCACGGGCATTTCCGACATCGGTGGCATCTGCACGGCACACCTGCCGGACCACCTCGTCCTGCTGTTCACCGCGAACCGGCAGAGCATCCTCGGCGCGGTGGACGCCGCGCGCCGCGCCGACGCGGCGCGCAACCGCCTGCCGTTCGACCGCTCGCGGCTCACCGTACTGCCGGTCCTGTCGAGGTTCGACAGCCGGGAGGAGTACGGCCGGTCGGAGGCGTGGCGCAAGACCGTCGTCGCGGAGACCGCCGAGCTGTACGGGGCTTGGCTCGACCAGGGCGTCGCGCCGGAGACGATGTCCCGCCACCTGACGCTGCCGTACGTCTCGTACTGGAGTTTCGGCGAGCAGTTGCCGGTGCTGTCGGAGAAGACGCCGAGCGCGGACCAGATCGGCTTCGCGCTCGAGACGGTCGCGGCGGTGATCGCCTACCGCCTCGATCGCACGGACCTGCTGGCGGAGAACCGCGACGCCTACGTGGCGGCGGTGCGCGCGAGCCACCGGAAGTTCAAGCACGAACTGCGGGTGAGCATCCCGCGGTCGTTCGTCCAGCCGGCCGGCGAGCTGCTCGCGGAACTGGGGAAGCTGGGCGTCCGGGCCGTGAAGTCGCTGTCGGGTGACCAGTCGCTGCTGGAGCGGGCCGAGGACGACGCCCGGCACCTGTGCCTGATCGTCGACGGCAAGGTGAGCCGCTGGCAGCAGGCCGAGGTCGAGCTCTTCCTGCAGCGGTCGTTCGGCCAGGACCGCCGGGTGATCCCGATCCTGACCCCGGGCACGGAGGCGGCCGGGCTCCCGGGGTACGTCGGCAACCTCCGCTACCTGCGTCTCGGCGCCCGCGGTCCGGCCGGCGTGGCTCAGGACCTGGTCGCCCGGCTGAAGGGCGGTACCTCGCCGGCCGCCCCCGATGCCGATCTTCCCGCACTGCTCGCCCGGGTCCGCGCATCTCGGCTGCGCCCGTCTCGGTGGGACCTGGTCGGCGAGCTGCTGACGGACCTCCAGGCGGCCGTCGAAGCGGGCGACGACCTCCGCACGAACGAGCTGGCGGCGGAGCTGGCGGTGGCGGTGAAACCCCGTAGCCCGAACGGCGACGGCCACCACGCGGCCGTCCCGGAGACCCGCCGGTCGATCGATCGGCTCCTGCGCACCCTCACCACGAAGCCGAACCACCGGAAGGACCTCGGATGACCGACCGCTTGGGCCACAAACAGACCGCGGCGATGTTCACGCTGATGGTGCTGGGCCGCGAAGTGCCCAACCAGGAGCTGGCAGAGCTGGTCGGCTTCACCCTCACCGGCACCGAACGAACAGGGCTGAACAAGCTCGGCTACGTGGACAGCGAGCGGACCGGGCCGAAGCGGAGCTACGTCCACCAGCTGAGCGACAGCGGCTGGGCCTGGTGCGAGAAGGAGCTGGTGGCGGGCGGACCGCCCCCGCAACGCGGCCAGAGCCCGCTGGCGACGGCGCTGTACGTGCTGCTCGGCGGACTGGACGGCTACCTCCGGCGGGAGAACAAGCGGCTGTTCCACGTCTTCGGCCCGGGGCAGAGCGCGAACGGAAGCCAGCCGGGCGACCTGGAAGAACGCATCCGGGTCGCCTACCGCGAACTCGTGAAGGAGCCGCGCGGCTGGGTCGGGCTGGTCGACCTGCGGCCGAAGCTCGGCGCGCCGGCCTCGGAAGTCGATGCGGTGCTCAAGGAACTGAGCCGCGCCGGGAAGGTCCACCTGGTGCCGGAGGACAACCGCAAGGCCCTCACCGCCGCCGACCACGAAGCGGCGATCCGCGTCGGCGGTGAGGACAACCACTTCGTCTCGTTCGAGGCGCTGTGATGGACGAGCTCAAGGCACTCGCGACGCTGAGCTTCGACTGGGCGGACACTCCCGACCACGTCTGGCGGGATTCGCCCTACCACGTGGACGGTCTGCACTCCGAGTCGCTCGCCGCCCTCGACACGGGCATCCGCGACGCCGTGGCCAGTGACGGGCCCAGCCCGATCGGGCTGGTCATGCGGGGACAGAAAGGCGTCGGCAAGACCCATCTGCTCGGTCTCGTCCGGCGCCAGGTTCACCGCGCACGGGGGTACTTCTTCCTCGACGACGTCACCGCGGCCGAGGCGTTCTGGGAGAACACGGCCGAGGCTTTGCGCCGCGGGCTGGCCCGCCCGGATGACTCGGGCGAGTCGCAGCTGAGGAGGTTCCTGCTGCGCGTGTGCCTGCGGGCCCACGTCGACGCCGACGTCGAGGCGAGGATCCGGCGTGGCCGCGGGCTGACTCCCGCCGACGTGGAGGCCTTCGTCGACGGGATCGGGTCGCTCAGCGAAGTGGTCGCCGACGAATGCGGGGACACCGCGCGGGCTCTCGTGCTCATCGCCAGCCGGGACCGGGGCACCAAGTACATCGGCGAGGACTACCTGGACGGTGACACCGAGCTGACCTCCGAAGCCCGCCAGTGGAACATCTACTCGCGGCCGAAACCGTCACGCGTCCTCGTCCAGGAGATCACGCGGCTGCTCGCGCTCACCGGGCCGGTCGTGATCGCCGTCGACCAGCTCGACACGCTCGTCGCGCGGTCCAAACAGGCCATGGGTAAAGACATCGGGGAGGACCTGCTCGTGGCGCAGATCGCCGACGGGCTCATGGGCTTGCGCGAAGCCACCCACAAGACCCTCACCGTGCTGGCCTGCCTGCCGTCCACGTGGGAACAGATCAAGTCGAAGGCGGCGGGCACTGTTCCCGATCGCTTCCGGGAAACGGTGACGCTGGGCCGGATCACCGATGCCGCGCTCGGCCGGGCCCTGGTGGAGAAGCGGCTCGGGGTGGCCTACGAATCGATGGGCTTCACCCCTCCGCACCCGACCTGGCCCGTGGCGCCCGTGGCGTTCGAGGGTCCTTGGGAACAATGGACTCCGCGCGAGCTGCTCAAGCGCATCGGTGCCCACATCGACGGGTGCCTGCGGGCCGGCCAGGTCAGGGAGCTCACCTCCTTCGACGAAAAGGCTCCGGTGCCGGTCGCGCCCGCGCGGACCGAGGTGGAGAACGACCGGTTCACCGAACTCGACGCCGAGTTCGAGAAGCTGCAGGCGGAAGCCGATCCCGGGAAGCTGCTCGGTGAGCCGATCGTGGACCGGGTGATGCCGGGTCTGTTCTCCGCCGCCTTGCGGTGCTGGGTCACCGAGGTCGGCGATGATGACATGGAATGGTCGTGCGAGCGCCAGAACGGGCTGAGCGAAGTGCACGCCTGGCTGACCCGGACCCTCGATGAAACCGCCGACCTGCAGGAGCACTGGATCTTCCGTGCGATCGCCGCCCGAGATCCGCGCGCCGCGCTCAGCCGGTTCCGCAAGGCGCGGTCCGCCGCCGGGCAGCGGCCGGGTGTGGACAACCGGCATCTCGTCATCCTGCGGGACGCTTGGGGCCGTGGGGCCAAGACCCGGGAAGAGGTCGAGAAGTTCACGGCCGCGGGTGGCCGGACGATCCGGCTTTCGGATGCCGACGTGCGGACCTTCTGGGCGTTGCAGAAGATGCTCGCCAACGGTGGCCGCGAGCTGCACGAGTGGCTGATCGACCGGCGGCCCGCCAGCCGGTCGGATCTCCTGTCGGCCGTTCTCCCCGAAAGGCCGTCCGGGAAACCGGCCGACCAGCCCACCGAAGCCACGCACCCGCCGCCCGCCGAGGGGGAAATCACCCTCGGCTCCGTCGTCGGCTCTGGCGAGCCCGTGCGGATCGAACTCTCCGCCCTGCGCAAGCACGCCGCCGTCTTTGCCGGGTCCGGTTCCGGGAAGACCGTTCTGCTCCGGCGGATCGTCGAAGAATGTGCCCTGCAAGGCGTGTCCGCCATCGTCCTGGATCCCAACAACGACCTCGCGCGGCTCGGGGACGCCTGGCCCGAACCACCCGGTGGCTGGACGAACGGGGACGCCGAGCTGGCCAAGCAGTACCTCGCCGAGACCGACGTCGTCGTCTGGACTCCCGGGCGGGCCACCGGGCGGCCGCTCGCCTTCCGGCCGCTTCCCGACTTCGCCGGGGTGCTCGACGACACCGATGAGTTCACCGCCGCCGTCGAGGTTGCCGTGGCGACGCTTGCCCCTCAGGTGCGGCTCACCGGGACCACCGCCAAGGCCAACATCGGGCTCGCCGTGCTGCGCCAGGCCGTCGTCCACCACGCGCGGACCGGGTCCCGGAGCCTGCCCGACCTCGTCGAGCTCATGTCCGACCTGCCCGAGGACGTCAGCAACCTCAACGACGCCAAGCGGATCGCCGCCGATCTCGCCGAGGTTCTCAAGGCCGCGATGGTCAACGATCCGCTCTTCGCCGGCGGTGGCGAGCCCGTCGATCCCGGCGCGTTGCTCACCCCGGCCGGCGGGAAACGGGCGCGTGTCTCCGTGATCAGCTTCGTCGGGCTGCCCGCCGAAGAACAGCGGCAGAACTTCGTCAACCAGCTGCAGATGGAGCTGTTCGCCTGGATCAAGCGCCACCCGGCGGGTGACCGGCCGCTGGGCGCCTTGTTCGTCATGGACGAAGCCCAGACGCTGGCGGCGTCGGGCAGCCTCACCGCGAGCACGCGCAGCACGATCGTGCTCGCTTCCCAGGCCCGCAAGTACGGTCTCGGCCTGCTGTTCGCCACGCAGGCACCCAAGGGCCTGCACAACCAGGTGGTCGGCAACGCGATGACGCAGTTCTTCGGCCGGCTCAACAGCCCGGCCCAGATCGCCGCGGCCAACGAGCTGGCCCGCGCGAAGGGCAGCCCCGTCGCGGACATCTCGCGCCTGGAGCGGGCGCAGTTCTACGTCGCGGGGGAGGCGTTCGGCTTCCGCCAGGTGGCGACGCCGCTGTGCCTGTCCCACCACCCGGCCAGCCCGCTGCGGCTGGAGGAGGTGATCGCCCGGGCGCGGGAAACCGGGCGGTGACCGCGGTCGATCCGGCCGGGGTTCGTTCGACGCGTGGGTGAACCGACCCCCGACCGGAGGAGCCCGCCATGATCCGCCTGTACATGTCGATGTCGCTCGACGGCTTCATCGCGGGCCCGGACGACCGTCCGGGTCAGGAGCTGGGTCGCGGCGGCGGCCGGCTGTTCGACTGGCTGGACGACCGCCACGGCGACGGCCCCAGCGGGCAGGTGTACCGCGAAGCCCTGGCGACCGGCGCGCTGATCTCGGGCCGCCGGACGTTCGAGCTGGCCGGCCGCTGGGGTGGCGACCACCACGACGGGGTGCCGATCCACGTCCTCACCCACCGGGTGGACCCGGCCGACCCGCCGCCGGGCAGCGCGCGCTACTACACCGACGTCGTGGCCTGCGCCGAAGAAGCGCGCGCCGCCGCGGGCGACCGCGCGGTCATGGTGCACGGCGCGGGCGCGGCACAGGCGTTGCTGCGGGCGGGACAGCTGGACGAGCTGGAGATCCACCTGGTCCCGGTGCTTCTCGGTGCGGGACGCCGGTTGTTCGAGGGCACCGGACTTGCCGAGTTCGAGCTGGTGCGGCAGCTGCCGGACCGGGATGTGCTGCACCTGCGGTACGCCGTGCGCCGCTGAAGCCGTCGCGGCGCACGGCGGCGCAGGTCAGTCCGCTTCGGGGAAGTGGATGTCGGTGACGTGCACGTCGACGACCTCGACGTCCAGGCCGAGGTACTGCTCGACGGCCTCGATCACCGCGACGCGCAGCTGCTCGCCCAGCGCCTTGACCGCGTGGCCGAACTCGATCACCACCGGGATGGTCACCCAGGCGACGTCGTCGGCGAGCTCCACCTTGACGTCGTCCTCGGCGACGCTGTGCACACCCTCGGTCCGGCCGGCGATCCGCAGGACGATCTTGCCGACCACGCCGTCCGCGATCGTGGTGCTGCCGCGGGAACCCGCGGCCGGGCGCGCCGCCTGCTCGGCCTCGGCGACGGGTTCGGTGACAGGTTCGGCGACGGGTTCCGCGACCGCGACCGGCTCCGCTTCGTCCTCGGCCGCGTTCGGGTCCGTGTCGTCCTCTTCGGTCTCGGCAACCGCTTCCACGGGCTCTTCGGTCTCGGCGGCGTCCTCTTCGGAGGCTTCCGAGTCTTCAGTGTCGTCCGAGCCGGCCGTGTCTTCCGCGACGTCCTCGGTCTCGGCGGTTTCCGTCGTGGTCTCCGCCTCCGGTGCGGATTCCTCGACGACGGCGGCTTCCTCCGGAACGCTCTCGGAGGCGGCCGCCGGCTCGGGCTCGGCCGTGCCGTAGGCGTACCCGCCCGCGTCGGCGTTTTCGTTCTTGGGGCGGCCGAAGATGCTGTTCATGACGTCGGACATGGTTTCCCTTTCCGGGAGCGACGACTACCTGTGGGGACAGCAGACGGCGACATGTTAGGGGACGGCCCGTGACCCGCGTCACGGGCCCCCGCCTTCGAGACTCGCTTGTGTCCCAACAGATATCCGGCCGATCACCGTCCGTCAGGCCGCGTTCGGCGGTCGGTGATCACTGCGGAAACCACGTCCGGTAATTGTCTTCTTTTTGACGCTTGACGATTCCTGTCAGTCGTTCCGGAAAAGCCACGGCGGAACGCTCGACCCGATCGCCCGATATCCCGCCGGGTTGAGGTGCAGGTGGTCGCCCACGTCGTAGGCCGGCAGCAGCTGAGACGGCGCCGCCGGGTCACGGACCACCTTGTCGAAGTCCAGGAGCGCGTCGAAGTGGCCCGGCTCGCGGATCCACGCGTTGACCTTCTGGCGCGCTTCTTCCCGCAGCGGGTTGTCGTAGCCGGTGTTGCCGCCGAACGGGGTGATCGTCGCGCCGTACACGCGGATGTCTTGGGCGTGCGCGCGGGTGATGATCTGGTCGTACGCGTCGATCAGCTGGGCCGCCACGTCCGCGGCGGCCGCCGGGGTGGCCGTGCCGATGTCGTTGACGCCCTCGAACACGATCGCCCACGAAACGCCGCTCGTGGCCAGCAGGTCGCGGTCCAAGCGGGCCAGCACGTTCGGGCCGAGGCCGTCCTGCAGGACGCGGTTGCCGCCCGCCGCCTGGTTCACCACGGACACGCCGTGCAGCCGCGAAGCCAGCACGTTCGGCCAGCGGTCGTTGCCGTTGGTCGTCGAGCCGCGGCCATCGGAGATGGAGTCGCCGATCACCGCGACCGCGGACGCCGGGGACAGCACCTCGACGCCGCTGAGGAAGTACCAGTGGTCGACCGGGGTCGCGCCCGGCAACTCGGGCGCGGAAACGTGGTTGCCGGACAGGAGGTACGACGTCGTGCGCGAACCCGGGTGCGAGGTGATCGACGTCGAGGCCTGGCCGTTCGCCAAGTACGCCGTCACCGAAATGTTTTCCAGGGACCGCACCGGGAAGGGCAGCGGGTCCGACACCACCTGCGCGCCCTGCGGGACCGTCGTCGACGGCTTGCCGTGGAACGTCACCGGGAGGACGCTGCCCGGAACCACGCCGGAGACGCCGGCCGCGCCGGACACCGGGCGCGCCACCGACACCGCGGTCAGCGGCAGCGGGGCCCCGCCGAAGGCGTTGGAAAACCGCAGCCGGATCCGCGGGCCGCCGACGGTCACCTGCGCCGTCTGGCGCAGGGTCGCGTTGTCGAGCACCCGGTCGGGGCCGGTGAAGGGCGCCGGCGGCATGTTGCCCGGCTCGGTCAGCTGGGGCATCGACGTCCACGTCGCCACCCAGTGCGAAGGCGCGGGACGGGCGGACGCGCCCACGAAGAGAAAAGCCAGCACGGCCAGGACGAAGACGACCAGAGGGCGTTGTCTCACGACGAGAACTCCGGGGTCAGGACCCGGTCGTGGCCGACGACGCGGCCCGGCCCGGTCAGCGTGCAGTGCAGGGTCGTGACGATCTGTTCACTCGAGGTCCCCACGCGCAGCTCGACGTCGCCGGGGTCGACCCGGCGGTGCCCGGCGCGGCCGGTGTAGGAGGTCAGGTCCGCGTGCAGGGCGATCTCCAGGACGCACGTTTCGCCCGGCGCCACGGACACCCGGCGTGCCGCGATGAGCTGGCGTTCCGGCCGCGCCACCTCGGCCACCGGGTCGTGCAGGTAGACCTGGACGACCTCCGACGCCTCGAGCTGATGGTCGTTGCGCAGCGTCACGCGCACCCGGCAGACGCCGTCGGTCGGCCAGAGCGAGCCGGTCGCACTGACGTCCAGCCAGGTCACCGGCCGGTAGGACAGCCCGTGCCCGAACGGGAACAGCGGCGAAGGATCCACTGTGGACACCTCGCTGTGGCGGCCGAGCGGCGCGGCCAGGTACGTCGACGGCTGGCTCGCCCCGGCCGCCGGGAAGCTCACCGGCAGCCGGCCGGCCGGGTTGATCCGGCCGCTGAGGACACCGGCCAGCGCGCCGGCGCCTTCCTCCCCGGGGTAGAACCCGCTCACCACGGCGGCCAGCCGGGGGAGCTGGCGGGACAGCTCGTACGGCCGTCCCGAGAGCAGCACGAGCACCACCGGCTTGCCCGTGTCCAGCAGGGCGTCCAGGAGCTCCTCCTGGCGGCCCGGCAGCCGCAGGTCGGCCGCGTCGCAGCCTTCGCCGGACGTGCCGCCGCCGAACAGCCCGGCCCGGTCGCCCAGCACGGCCACGCAGACCGACGCGTCCGCGCAGGCCGCGACGGCCTGCGCGATTCCTTCGTCGTCTCCGCCGGTGACCGGGCAGCCCAGGGCGTAGGTCGTGTCGAAGACCGAGCCCAGTGCCTCGAGCACGGTCGGCACCGAGACGCCGAACGGGACGTCGGGGTGGTGGACGCCGACGTGCAGCGGGAACGAGTAGCAGCCGAGCATCGCGCCGGGGGTGTCCGCGCGCGGCCCTACGACGGCGACGCGGGCACCGGGGGAGAGCGGAAGCGTGCCGTCGTTGTGCAGCAGCACGATCGACCGCTCGGCCACCTCGCGGGCCAGCGCCCGGGACTCGGCGTCGTCGAGGTCGATCTCCTCGGGGAACTCCGGCGCCCAGCCGGCGTCGAGCAGGCCCAGCTCGCACTTCTGGCGCAGCACCCGCTCGAGGGCGCGGTCGACGGCGGCGGCATCGACCGCGCCCCCTTCCACCGCGGCGAGCAGCGGCTCGCCGTAGCAGTCCATGGTCGGCAGCTCGACGTCGATGCCGGCGGTGAGCGCCTGCCCGGCCGCGTCGGCGCGGTCGGCCGCGACACCGTGCAGGCGGTGCAGGAACGCCACGGAGAAGTAGTCGGACACGACCGTGCCGGTGAAGCCGTAGGTGTCCCGGAGCAGATCCGTCAGCAGCGTCGGGTCCGCGGCGCCCGGCACGCCGTCGATGTCGGTGTAGGTGTTCATCACCGACCGGGCGCCGGCCCGCAGCGCCAGTTCGAACGGCGGCAGCAGGACGTCGGCGATTTCGCGCGGGCCGGCCGAAACCGGCGCCAGGTTGCGCCCGGCACGCGAAGCCGAGTACCCGACGAAGTGCTTCAGGGTGGCGATCACGCCCGAGGACTCGAGGCCGGCGACGTAGGCGCTGCCGATCGTGCCGACCAGGTAGGGGTCCTCGCCGATGGTTTCCTCGACCCGCCCCCAGCGCAGGTCGCGGGCCACGTCGAGGACGGGCGCGAGGCCCTGGTGCACCCCGAGCTCGCGCATGGTCCGCCCGATCTTCGCCGCCATCCGGCGGATGAGGTCGGGGTCGAAGGTGGCGCCCCACGACAGCGGCGCCGGGTAGACCGTCGCCTGCCACGCGGCCAGCCCGGTCAGGCATTCTTCGTGCACCACGGCGGGAATCCCGAACCGGCTGCTGGCGACGATCTGCCGCTGGGTGCGCGCGAGGCTGTGCGCGCCGATCACCGGGTCGACCGGCCGGGTGCCGAAGGCGCGGGTCAGCTGCCCGATGCCGTGCCGGACCAGGTCGTCGAAGTCGACTGCCGCGTCGACGAAATCGTGCTGGTGCGGCGCCATTTCGCCGCCGGAGTCGATGCCGACCCAGACTCCGTAGAGCTGGGCGAGCTTCTCGCGCAGGGTCATCCGGGCCATCAGGGCGCGGACGCGTTCGCCCGGGTCGGCCGCCGGGTCGCGCCACGGCTCTCCGGCCGTGGTGGGCTGCGTGGTCAAGGCTGGTCCGCCCTTCGTCTGGGGAGGAGTGAGGAAGAGGAAACGGTTCAGGGGAGGGCGCGGGTGGAGTGCCGCACCACCAGGCCGGTGTCGAGCGTGACGTGGGTCCGCTCCACCTCGTCGCCGTTGATCAGCGCGATGAGCATGCGGATCGCCCGGTGCCCCATCTCGCGGATCGGCTGGTCCACTGTGGTCAGCGGCGGGCTGCAGAGCGCCGACTCGGGCACGTTGTCGAAGCCCACCACGGAAAGGTCGTCGGGCACGGTCAGCCCGAGCTCGCGGGCCGCGCCCACGGTCGCGATGGCCGAGATGTCGTTGGCGGCGAACACCGCCGTCGGCCGGTCCGGCCCGGTCAGCAGGGAATGGGCCGAGGCCGCGGAGACCTCCGGGTCGTAGGCGCCGTTGCGGATCAGGTCGTCGTCCGGCGTGATGCCCGCGGCGGTCAACGCCCGCAGGTACCCCGTTTTCCGCAGCTCGGCCGACTGCAGGTCGGGCCGGCCGGTCAGGAACGCGATCCGCCGGTGCCCCAGCTCCAGGAGGTGTTCCGTGGCCAGCTGCGCGCCGCGCAGGTTGTCGGAGTCGATCGTGGGCAGGTGCGACGGCCCGGTGTGCGGGTCGACCGCGACGACCGGCGTGCCCGGCACGGCTTCCAGGGAGACGGCGGGGGTGACCAGCACGGCGCCGTCGACGAGGGTGCCGCTCAACCGGGACAGGTAACGCTTTTCCCAGCCCGCCGGGTCTCCGGTGCGCCCGCCGGCGGAGTAGACGACGAGTTCGAAGCCGCTGCCGCGGATGGCGTCGGCCGCGCCCTTGAGCAGCTCGGTCGAGAACGGCTCGAGGTCGGCGACCAGGATGCCGATGACGTTCGTCCGGTGGTTTCTCAGGCTTTGCGCCACCAGGCTCGCTTCGTAGCCGAGCTCTTCGATCACGGCGCGGACTCGCGCGAGCGTCGCGGCGGAGACGCCGTAGCGCTCGTTGATCACCTTCGAAACCGTGGCCACCGAGACGCCGGCCCGGGCGGCGACGTCACGGATGGTCACCCTGGAACTGGGCTGCATCGGCTCAGACTAGCCATAGAAAACGTTATCGACAACGATTGACATCCCATTTGCCCCGGGAGCAGACTCTTCGCCAACCCGGGCGCGAGTGCCGCCCCGTCCAACTCGGCCGAAGTCGTCAGGAGTGGACCCACGATGTTTGTGAAACGCCGCATCACCGTTCTCGCCGCCCTCGCGGCGGTCGTCCCGCTCGCGCTGGCCGCGTGCAGCGGGGGGAGCGAAACCCCCGCGCAGCCGAGTGGCCCGGTCACCTTGACCTGGTGGCACAACGGCACCACCGACCCGATCAAGACGGTCTGGGAGAAGGTCGTCGCCGACTACCAGAAGGCGCACCCCGAGGTCACGATCAAGGCGCAGCCGCTGCAGAACGAGGACTTCAGCACCAAGGTCCCGCTCGCCCTGCAGTCGGCGGAGCCGCCGGACATCTACCAGTCCTGGGGCGCGGGCGACCTGGCCGGGCAGATCACCTCGGGCAAGGTCGCCGACATCACCGAAGACACCAAGCCGTGGATCGAACAGGCCACCGGCAAGTTCGGCGAGAAGTGGCAGGTCGACGGCAAGCAGTACGGCGTGCCGTTCACGCAGCACTTCGTCGGCTTCTGGTACCGCAAGGACCTCTTCCAGCAGGCGGGGATCACCACCCCGCCGAAGACCATGGACGAGCTGAACGCCGCCGTCACGGCGCTGAAGGCCAAGGGCATCGCGCCGATCGCGGTCGGCGGCAAGGACCGCTGGCCCGATGCTTTCTACTACAACTACTTCGCCATCCGCGAATGCTCGACCGCGGTGCTCCAGCAGTCGGTGAAGGCGGTCAAGCTCGAGGACCCGTGCTGGACGAGGGCCGGGCAGGACCTGAAGAACTTCCTGGCCACCGAACCGTTCCAGACCGGGTTCGCCGGCACCCCCGCCCAGCAGGGCGCCGGCAGCTCCGCCGGCCTCGTCGCCAACGGCAAGGCGGCGATGGAGCTGCAGGGCGACTGGGAGCCCGGCACGATGTCGTCGCTGACCGAGGACAAGGACCTCGAGTCGAAGATCGGCTGGTTCGCGTTCCCGACCGTGGCGGGTGGCCAGGGCGACCCGGCCGCCGTGCTCGGCGGCGGTGACGGCTACGCCTGCACCACTCGCGCGTTCAAGGCCTGCACGGCCTTCCTGCAGTACCTGGTCAGCGAGCCGGTGCAGACAGAGCTGTCCGCGAAGGGGACCGGCCTGCCCGTGAACGCCGTGTCCGCGAAGGCGCTGAAGACCGACGTGCTTCGGCAGGTCTACGACTACGGCACGAAGGCGCCGTACCTGCAGATGTACTTCGACCGGGCGTTCCCGACGGCGGTCGGCGCCGCGCTGAACGACGCGGTGGCCAACATGTTCGCCGGCCAGGGCACCCCCGAAGGCATCGTCACCGCCGTCAACCAGGCCGCGGCGGGCAACAAGTGACCACGGCGACGACCCCGGAGCGGACGGCGGCGCGGCCGTCCGCTCCGGCGGTCACCGCCCGCAAGCACCGGCCCCGGCTGCGCAAGCGGCTCGAGCTGACCCTGCTGCTCGGGCCGGCCCTGCTGCTGTTCTTCGGGTTCGTCCTGGTCCCGATCGGGATCGCGGCGTTCTACAGCGTCTTCAACTGGAACGGCTTCGGCCCGCTGGACGACTTCGTCGGCTTCAAGAACTACTCCGACGCCCTCGACGGCAAGGTGTTCCAGGGTGCCATCGTGCACAACCTGATCATCGCCGGGCTGTCGATCGTGGTGCAGCTGCCGCTGTCGATCGGCCTGGCGATGCTGCTCAACCGGAAGCTGCGGGGCCGCGCGGTGCTGCGCGCTTTCGTCTTCGCCCCCTACGTCCTTTCCGAGGCGATCACCGCCGTCATCTGGGCGCTCATGCTGCAGCCGGGCGGCTTCGCCGACCAGGTGCTGAAGGGCGCCGGGCTCGGCGGGCTGGTCCACAACTGGCTGGCCGACCCGGGCATCGTGCTCTACACGCTGTTCGCGGTGATCACCTGGAAGTACATCGGGTTCGGCATCATCCTGCTGCTCGCCGGGCTGCAGGGCGTGCCTGCCGAACTGCGCGAGGCCGCGGCGCTCGACGGGGCTTCGGCGTGGCAGACCACCCGCCACGTCGTGCTGCCCCTGCTCGGGCCGACCATCCGGATCTGGATCTTCCTGTCGGTGATCGGCTCGCTCCAGCTGTTCGACGTCGTCTGGATCATGACCCAGGGCGGCCCGGCGAACGCCTCGACGACGATGGCGACCTACCTGATCGACCACGGCTTCAAGCGCTACGAGTTCGGGTTCGGCTCCGCCGTGGCGGTGATCCTGTTCGTCATCTGCTTCGTGTTCGCCCTGCTGTACCAGCGGTTCGCGCTCCGCCGCGACACCCAGGGCGCCCTGACCAGGATGGTGGGCTGATGCGCTCGGGCAAGTTCGGCCTGTCGATGGGCTACCTCGCGGCGATCGTGGTGGTCGGCGTGACCGTCGTGCCGCTGCTGTTCGTGGCGCTCGGCGGGTTCCGCACCAACGCGCAGCTCAACTCCGACCCGGCCGGGCTGCCGGGGCCGTGGGTGTTCGACAACTACGCCTCGGTGCTCGGGTCGAGCGCGTTCTGGACGTTCCTCGGCAACAGCGCGCTGATCGCGGTGATCGCCACGGCGCTCGCCGTCGGGTTCGGTTCGATGGCCGGGTACGCGCTCTCGCGGTACCACTTCAAGGGCCGGGAGGCGTTCTACACGCTGTTCACCCTCGGCCTGCTGTTCCCGCTCGGCGTGGCGACGCTGCCGCTGTACCTGTGGCTGCGCCAGCTCGGCCTGCTCGAAAGCTTCTGGGGGGTGGCGATCCCGGAGGCGGCGTTCTCGCTGCCGGTGACCATCGTGATCCTGCGCCCGTTCATGCACGCCATCCCGGGCGAGCTCGAGGACGCGGCCGTGCTCGACGGCACGACCCGGCTCGGGTTCTTCTGGCGGATCCTGCTGCCGCTCTCGGCGCCCGCGCTGACCACGGTCGCCGTGCTCGCCTTCGTCACCAGCTGGAACGCCTACCTGCTGCCGCTGCTGGTGTTCAACGACGCCGGGAACTTCACGCTCCCGCTCGGCGTCGCCATGTTCCAGTCCCAGTTCTCCCAGGACACCGCCCGCGTGCTCGCGTTCACCGCCTTGTCGGCGATCCCGGCGCTCGCGTTCTTCGTGCTCGCCGAACGGCGCATCGTCGGCGGGCTGACCGGATCCGTGAAGGGCTGACTCAGGAGGTCTGCCGTGCCGTCCGAGGTACACCGCCGTGCCTTCCTGCAACTACTCGCCGTGGCCGGGGCCGCGGGATCCGTAGCCCTGCCGGGCCTCGCCGAAGCCGGGACGGGCTTCCCGTTGGTGTCGCGGGGAAAGGCCGCGACGATCGTCGTCGGCTCGGGCGACTTCCCCGGCGTCCGGCGGGTCGTGGGCGACCTGGCCGCCGACATCGAGCGTGTCACGGGCGTGCGGCCCGCGGTGGCGTTCGACGTCGTTCCCGCGCGGGGGCCGGTCGTCGTGGTCGGCACCCTCGGCCGCAGCCCGCTGGTCGACGAGCTGGTCGCCGCCGGGAAGCTCGACGTCACCGGGATCGCCGGGAAGTGGGAGACGTCGCTGAGCCAGGTCGTCGACGGCCGGCTGGTGCTCACCGGCAGTGACCAGCGCGGCGTGATCTACGGCGTCTACGAGGTGTCCCGGCGCATCGGCGTCTCGCCCTGGTACTGGTGGGCGGACGTGCCGCCGCGGCGGCGGGCGGAGCTGCACCTGCCGGGGGAGCGGTTCAGCCTCGGCACCCCGCACGTGAAGTACCGCGGGTTCTTCATCAACGACGAGAACCCGGCGCTCGGCACCTGGGCGCCCGCGTACTTCGGGCCCGGCAAGGCGCCGGGCTTCCCGAACGGCTTCAACCACCTGTTCTTCGCCAAGGTCTTCGAGACCATGCTGCGGCTGCGGGCCAACTATCTCTGGCCGGCGGTGTGGGGACGCGCGTTCGCCGAGGACGACCCGCTCAACCACGCCACGGCGAAGGAGTACGGGATCGTCATGGGCACCTCGCACGAGGCGCCGATGATGCGGGGCATCGAGGAGTGGAACCGGCACGCGGTGCCCGCGGTCCGGGACGCGGCCGGGAACATCACCACACCGGGCCACGACCCGTACGGCGGCACGGGGGAGTGGAGCTTCCGCCGCAACGGCGAGGCGATCAAGGCCTACTGGACCGACGGGATCCGCCGGATGGTCCGCGAGGACTTCGAAGGCGTCGTCACGCTCGGCATGCGCGGCAACGGCGACGTCAGCCTGCCCGACGGCGACGGCATCGAGCTGATGCGGGAGATCATCGCCACCGAACGGGAGATCCTCGCCCGCGAAACCGGCCGGGACCTCACCACGGTGCCGCAGGTCTGGACGCTGTACAAGGAAGTCCAGCGGTACTGGGCCAAGGGCCTGCGCCCACCCGACGACGTCATCGTCGTGTTCACCGACGACAACTGGGGCAACATCCGCAAGACGCCCGACCTGTCCCTGCCGCCGCACCCCGGCGGGTACGGGCTCTACTACCACTTCGACTACGTCGGCGGCGGCCGCAACTACAAGTGGGTCGACACCGCGCTGCTCGCGAACACGTGGGAACAGCTGCACCAGGCCTACGCCTACGGCAACGACCGGCTGTGGGTGGCCAACGTCGGGGACATGAAGAGCAACGAGCTGCCGCTGCAGTTCTTCCTCGACTACGCCTGGGACCCCGCCTCGCTGCCGGCCGAACGACTGTCCACCTGGGAGCGCTCGTTCGCCGCGGAGAACTTCGGCGCGGCGCTGGCGTCCGACGTCGCCGCGGTGCTGCACGACTACGGGCGCCTGCAGTCCCGCCGCAAGCCGGAGCTGCTCAACCGCCGGATCACGGTGGACGCCGCCGGCGCGATCACCTACGACGATCAGATGACACCGTTCAGCCTGGTCAACTACGGCGAGCTGGACCGGGTCACGCAGGAGTGGCAGCACCTCGGGGCACGGGTGGCGAAGATCGAGGCGCGGCTCCCGGCGGCCTACCGCGACGCCTTCTACGAGCTGGTGCAGTACGCGGCCCAGGCGACGGCGAACCTGTACGCGCTGCGACGGGCCGAGTTCACGAACCTGCTGTACGCGGCACAGGGCCGGGCGTCGGCGAACGCCCTGGCCGCCGTCACCGAAGCCCGCTTCGCCGACGACCTCGCGCTGGCGGCGAAGTACAACACCGGCATCGCGAACGGCAAGTGGAACGGGTTCCAGACCCAGCCGCACATCGGCTACGGCGACGTCGAGCGCTACGGCCCGAACGCGCCGTGGCAGCAGCCGGAGAAGGACAACGTGGCCCTGCCGGACGTGATCTTCCCGGCGGTTCGCCGCGTGGACGTGCCGGCCGCGGCCGCGCTGGGGGTCGCCGTCGACGGCTCGCCGGACGCGTGGCCCGGCGCCGCGGGCCGGCCGGCGTTGCCGGAGTTCAGCCCGTACCAAACCGCGCCACCGCAGTACATCGACGTCTTCAACCGCGGCCGGGAATCGTTCCGCTGCACTGTTTCCCCGGGGGCGCCGTGGGTACTGGTCGAGCCCCGCGGCGGGCGGGTCACCGAGGAGCTGCGGATGACCGTCCGGATCGACTGGAGCCGGGCCCCGAAGGGCACCACGACGGTGCCGATCACGGTGTCGGGCACGGGGAGTTCGGTCGTGGTGGACGCCGTGGTGCGCAAGCCGGAGCTGCCGGCCCGCGGGTTCGTCGAGGCCGGCGGGTACGTGTCGATCGAGGCCGAGCACTGCAGCGCGAACATCCGTGCCGCGGACGTCGCCTGGCGGCGCATCCCGGACATCGGACGGACCGGCGCGGGGATGACCCCGTTCCCGGTGACGGCGGCGAGCCGCGCACCGGGAGCGGGGCCGCGCCTGGAGTACCGGATGACGTTGTTCACGACCGGACCGGTGACAGTGTGGGCGTACCTGTCCCCGCGCAGCAACGTGCTCGCGGGCGACGGGCTGAGGTACGCGGTGTCGTTCGACGACGCGGAGCCGCAGGTCGTGAACATCACGAAGGCGACGGGCGCGGACGACACGTCCATGAACCGCCAGTGGGAGCGCACGACGTCGGACAACGTGAACCTGACGGCGACCCGGCACGTGATCGGCGCGGCGGGCCCGCACGTGCTGAAGTTCTGGATGGTCGACCCGGCGGTGATCGTGCAGAAGCTGGTGGTCGACACGGGAGGGTTGCGGGCGAGCTACCTGGGCCCGCCGGAGAGCACGCGGCGGCCGTGGTGAGGGGGCTCGCGGGAGTCACCGTGGTGGGTGTGGTTGTGGGAGCGCCTGCGGTGGCCGCGGTGGGTGTGGTTGTGGGAGCGCCTGCGGTGGCCGCGGTGGGCGAGATTGCGGAAGTGCCTGCGGTGGGGGTGGTGGGCGTGGTCGCCGGAGCGCCTGCGGTCACCGTGGTGAGCGAACTCGCCGGAGAGCGCGGAGCGAAGGGGCGCAACCCGAGTCCGTGCCGGCGGGAAGGGTTGCCGAGCACCCGCCCGCCGGGGGCGCCCCCCGTTTTCCACTCTACCGGTGGCCACCGACAGTTCCGGGGTCCGGAAACCGCTGACCGACCGCCGGCGCCGCGCCCGCCGGCCGTGGATCAGCCCTGGTCCGCCCTATCTCGCTCCGCCGGTCAGCACCCGGTAGCCCCGGTGGGCCGGCGCCGCCGTGCTGTGGCGGACCACCAGGCTCGTCGCCAGCTCGAGGCGGTGGCTCTCCGGATCCACCCCGCGGGCCAGCGAAATCGCCAGCCGGGCGCCGGCCGCCGCCATCTCCTGCAGGGGCTGGCGGACCGTTGTCAGCTCCGGGGTCAGCCAGCGGGCGATCGGCAGGTCGTCGAAGCCCACCACCGAAAGGTCGTCCGGGATGCGCAGCCCCGCGTCGCGGGCCGCCTCGTACACGCCGAGTGCCTGCAGGTCGCTGCCGGCGAACACCGCCGTCGGCCGGTCGGGGAGGGTGAGCAGTGAAGCCAGTTCGCGGTAGCCGGCCCGGACGTGGAAGTCGCCGCGGCGCACCAGCGCCGGGTCGAACGCCAGCCCGGCCGTCTCCAGCGCCGTGCGGTAGCCGTCGATCCGGGCCCGGCTGCACAGGACTCCCTCGGGCCCGCCGATCATCGCGATCCGGCGGTGGCCCAGCTCCACGAGGTGCCGGGTGGCCGTCAGCCCGCCCTGCCAGTTCGTGGCCCCGATCGAGGGCGTCTCCGGCCCGGGCGCGCCGGCCGGGTCGACCACGACCAGCGGGATGTCCCGGGCCCGGAGCTTCGCCAGCTGCCCGCCGGTGAAGTCCGAGCACACCGAAACGATGCCCACCGGCCGCCGGGCGAGGACGCTCTCCAGCCAGCTCTGCCCGGGCGTGTGCCGGCCCGACGATTCCGCCAGCACGACCGCCATTCCGTTTTCGCGGGCCACGCACTCCACCCCGCGGATGATTTCCAGGGCCCACGTGCTTTCGAGTTCGTGGAACATCAGCTCCAGCAGCCGGGAACGGCGGGATCGTTCGTCGGCGCGGCGCCGGTACCCGTATTTCCCGATGACGGCCTCGACGCGGGCGCGGGTGCTTTCGGCGACGTCGGGGCGGCCGTTCAACACTTTCGAAACTGTCGGGACGGAGACACCGGTCTCGGCGGCGATCCGGGCGATGGTCACCCGTGCCTCGGTCGGCTCGAGCTCGTCAGACTTCGTTGTCATGAAGGAGATTCTAGGTCATCGAAACCTGATTTGAAACGGTTGGAAAGTTTCGGAGCACCATTGTCACGTGGAGGATGAAGATGCCGGGAAGAATTCCTAAGAAACGCGTCCTTGCGACGGTTGCGGCCCTCGTGGGTATTGCCGCGTGGCAGGCGCCGGCCGCTTCGGCGGCGCCGGCTTCACTGCCGCTGCAATACACCACGAACCGTTACGTCGGCAGTGCGGTCGCCGCGGCCTACCTGACCTCGGAAGCCGATTACCGGGCGGTGCTCACCCGGGAATTCGACAATGTGACCCCCGAGAACGAGATGAAGTGGGCCACGATCGAAGCCGTGCGCGGCCAGTACGACTGGTCGGGTGCGGACGCGATCGTCCAGTACGCGCAGAAGCACCACAAGACCGTCCGCGGCCACACGCTGGTCTGGCACTCCCAGCTCCCGGACTGGGTCGGCGCGCTGCCCGCCGACGAGCTCCGCCGGGTCCTGCGCGACCACGTCACCACGGAAGTCAAGCGGTACAAGGGAAAGATCCGCGCCTGGGACGTCGTCAACGAGATCTTCGACGAGGACGGCACCTGGCGTGACACGGTCTTCCACCAGAAGCTCGGGGAGGGCTTCGTCGCCGACGTCTTCCGCTGGGCGCACGCGGCCGACCCACACGCGAAGCTGTACATCAACGACTACAACATCGAAGGGATCAACCCGAAGAGCGACGCGGTGTACAACCTGGTGAAGACGCTGCGGAAGCAGGGCGTGCCGATCAGCGGCGTCGGCATCCAGGGGCACCTGTCGATCCAGTACGGCTTCCCGGGTCAGTACCGCGAGAACCTGGCCCGCTTCGCCAGGATCGGCGTGGAAACGGCGATCACCGAGGCCGACGTCCGGATCCCGATGCCGCCCGACCCGGCCAAGCTCGCGACCCAGGCCGAGTACTTCGGGCAGCTGTGGGACGGCTGCCACGCCGTGCGCAAGTGCGTCGAGTTCACGACGTGGGGGTTCACCGACCGGCACTCGTGGGTCCCGGACGTCTTCCCCGGTGAAGGCGCGGCCTGCCTGTTCGACGAGAACCTGCGCCCGAAGCCGGCGTACTACCGCCTCAACCCCTGACCGGACCGGAACGCAGCCCGCGCGCGGTGAGCGCGGCGAGGATGCGGGGCACCGCTTCCACCGTGGCCGGGCGGCCGTCGTGCATCAGCACGACGCCGCCCGGCTGCGCGTCCCCGGCCGCGGCGACGATCTCGCCGACGGAACAGCCGGCCCAGTCGCGGGTGTCGACGCTCCACAGCACCTCGGTGAGCTCGTGCGCGGCCAGTGTCGCCGCGACCGAGGCGTCCGTGTCGCCGTAGGGCGGCCGGAACAACGACGGCCGGATCCCGGTCAGCCGCGTCAGCAGGTCCTGCGTGCGCCGGACCTCCCGGTCGCGGCCGGTCGCGGGCAGCGTGGTCAGCCGCGGGTGCGTCCACGTGTGGTTGCCGATCGCGTGCCCGGCCGCGGCGATCGCCCGGACCAGGTCCGGGTGCGCCTCGGCGTGCTCGCCCCACAGGAAGAACGTCGCCCGCGTGCCGCCGAGCGCGGCCGGCAGCGCCGGGGTCGTCTCCGGGTACGGGCCGTCGTCGAAGGTCAGGGCGACGGTGTCCATCAGCGGGCCAGCGCCGCCAGCCGCTTCGCCGTCGGCCAGCGGACGTTCCACGCCCAGCCCAGCTTCTCGAACACCCAGATCACCCGGGCCGAGACGTCGAGCTGGCCGCGCAGCACGCCGTGGCGGGCCGACGTCGGGTCCGCGTGGTGGGTGTTGTGCCACGACTCGCCCATCGACAGCAGCGCCAGCGGCCAGAAGTTCGCCGAGCGGTCGCGGCTGGCGAACGGGCGCTCGCCGATCATGTGGCAGATCGAGTTCACCGACCACGTCACGTGGTGCTGGAAGGAGATGCGGGCCAGGCCCGCCCAGAGGAACGCGGTCAGCGCGCCCCACCACGACAGCGTGATCAGCCCGCCGAGCAGCGGCGGGAGCAGCAGGCTCAGCACCACCCACAGCGGGAAGAGCCGGTCGACGACGCGTAGGTCGCGGTCGGCGGCCAGGTCCGGGGCGAACCGGTCGACGTTGGTCTTGTCGCGGCCGAAGAGCCAGCCCATGTGCGCGTGCCAGAAGCCGCGGACCAGCGCCACCGGCGACGTGCCGAACAGCCACGGCGAGTGCGGGTCGCCGTCCCGGTCGGAGAAGGCGTGGTGCCGCCGGTGGTCGGCGACCCAGCCGATCACCGGGCCCTGCGCGGCGAGCCCGCCGGCCACGGCCAGTGCGATCCGCAGGGCCCGCTTCGCCCGGAAGGAGCCGTGGGTGAAGTAGCGGTGGTAACCGACGGTGACCCCGAGCGTCGACACCACGAAGAACGCGCCGCCGATCGCGAGGTCGACCCAGCTGATGCCCCAGCCCCAGAACACCGGGACCGCGACGGCCAGCGCCACGAACGGGACCAGCAGGAACGTGCGGATGGTGATCAGCTCGGGGATGGTCTGCTTGCCGGAGAGCACGGGTTTCGGGGCCGGACGGGCTGCCTTCACGGAGGCGGTCATGCACTACTCGATTCGAGGTCTACGCCGCGCCGGACCGGGCCGGGCGCGGAAGGCCGGGGAGCGGGAACACCCGGCGGTCAGCGGTCGGGAGGTGGCCGGGCGGGTCGCCGCTCCTGCCGGCGATCGGCCTCGGGCCACCGTGCGAGAGTGAAGCCGGCGGGACGCCGGCATACGAGGTGCTCTCGTCTGCGCCCAGTTTACCGGATCGTTGTGAATACGCAGTGTGGGCGGAACCGGATGTGGGGTGGAGCAGGGGGCGGAAACAGGGGTGGACACGAGAAAGGCCCTCGCCCCTGGTCGGGGCGAGGGCCTCAGGCTGCCTCGTGGCTCAGATGACGCTGACGCGCTGGGCCTGCGGGCCCTTCTGGCCCTGGCCGATTTCGAACTCCACGCGCTGACCCTCGTCGAGCGACTTGAAGCCGCTGCCCTGGATCTCGGAGTAGTGGACGAACACGTCCGGACCCCCGCCGTCCTGCGCGATGAAGCCGAAGCCCTTTTCGCCGTTGAACCACTTGACACTGCCCTGAGCCATACCCATACCTACTCTTTGTAGTGAGCCTGGGCGTCCCGTTCGGACACCCGGTCTCGCGACCATCCTCCCATTGCCGGACCGGAGAGGCCACCCCCGGTGGTCAAACTCCCCAATCGGGTCGCAGCGGCATGCCCATTCCGCCCTCGCTGTCGGTCCGCACCCCGAGGATGTGGTGCAGTTCGATCTCGCGCCGTTCGAAGGCCAGCCGGCAGGCCGCGAGGTAGAGCGCCCACACCCGGCTGCGCCCGGCGCCCGCCTCGGCGACGGCCTCGTCCCAGTGCTCGTCGAGGTTGGCGCACCACCCGGCCAGGGTCTTCGCGTAGTGCTCGCGGAAGTTCTCCGAGTGGCGCACCTCCAGCCCGGCGTCGTGCATGGCCGTCATCAGCTCGCCGGGCGCCTCGAGCTCGCCGTCCGGGAAGACGTAGCGGTCGATGAACCCGCGCGAGCGGTGCGCGACGCTGGTGTCCGGGTTGGTGATGCAGTGGTTGAGCAGCCGCCCGTGCGCCTTGAGCTTGCCGGCCAGGAAGCGGAAGTAGCCGGGCACGTTGCGCGCGCCGATGTGCTCGGTCAGGCCGATCGACGAGATCGCGTCGAAGCCGGTCTCGGTGACGTCCCGGTAGTCCTGGTGCCGGATCTCGGCGCGGTCGGCGATGCCGAGCGCGACGATGTTCTTCTGCGCCCACTGGGCCTGTTCACGCGAAAGGGTGACACCGATGGCCTCGACGCCGTAGTGCCGGACGGCGTGCGCGACCATCCCGCCCCAGCCGCAGCCGACGTCGAGCAGCTTCATCCCGGGCTGGAGGCCGAGCTTCTTGCAGATCAGGTCGAACTTGTGCGCCTGCGCCTCCTCCAGCGTGGCGTCCGCGTGCGGGAACACCGCGCACGTGTAGGCCATCGACGGGCCGAGGACCAGCTCGTAGAACCGGTTGGACACGTCGTAGTGGCTGGCGATGGCCTCGCTGTCGCGCACCTTCGAGTGCCGCAGCGCGGTCAGCCCGCGCCGGAACCGGCTCGGGTGCTCCTCGGCCGGCGGCTTGACCACCCGCAGGTGGCGCGGGCCGAGCTTGCGCAGCAGCCACAGCCGGTCGGCCGGGGTGAGCTGGTCGACCTGCGCCGACAGGGCGTGCAGTGCGGTGTAGAGGTCGCCCTTGACCTCGATCGCGCCGGCGACGTACGCGCGGGCGAGGCCGAGGTCGCCGGGGGAGGACATCAGGTAGTCCAGCGCCAGCGGCGAGTGCACCTCGAAGGCCACCGGCGCGTCGGCCGGGCCGCTGCGGCTGCCGTCGTAGGCGGTGATCGACACCTGGGCGCGCGGTCCGAGCAGCCGCTCGAACACGGCGCCGACGGTGATGTTTTCCTGGGTCACGTTCGTTCCTTTCACCGGCGGCGGACGCATTTTTCGTAGAGGCCGAGCAGCCGCTCGCGCGGGTCGTAGGCGCGCTTGAGCTTCCGGTAGGCGTCGCCGTTGTACAGCCGCCAGAACTCGTCCTCGGTGTAGAAGCTGTCGGAGTAGAGCGACTTGTGGCCGCCGAGCCGGGTGACCTCGGCTTCGATCATCCGGTTGTGCACGCCGTCGCGCTCGCCGGGGTCGAGGGGCACGGCCGACCAGAACCCGAAGTTGACGTACAGCTCCTCGGGGTCCAGTTCGTACAGCGGCCAGCGGATGCCGCCGGGCCGCTGCCGCAGCGGGCAGATCCAGACCGGGCTGATCGGGATTTCCCGTTCGAAGAATTCGAGGAACTCCGCGGCCCGGCCGAGCGGGACCTCGATGTCCTGCACGATCGTCTCTTCCGGCGGCAGCCGCCGCAGCTTCAGCAGCCGCTCGGCGATCCGGAACCGCCGGTCGAGCGCGACGGCCTTCCAGTACACCGAGGACCGCAGGAACCGGCGGCCGAGCAGCAGCCGGGGCAGCCGGTGCTGGACGCCGAACGCGCGCGAGCACCAGAACCAGTCGGTGTCCCAGCGCCAGAGGTAGTCGCGGACGGTGAGGTGGTCGGTCTCGCGGCGCTGGATGGAGCGGTAGTAGATGTCCAGCCAGGTGTAGTCGCTCGTCGCGGGCGCGGTGTCGGTGAACGTGCCGAGCGTCAGGTACAGCTCGTCCGGGCCGAAGACCGTGCCGTCGACGAAATCGACGTGCTCGCCCTCGTACTCGCTCGTCGCGCAGACCTCGCCGAGCGCCTCGAAGTACTTCCCGCGGTCGTGGTGGCGGACGTGCCGCAGCTTCACGAAGGGTTTCACCGGTTCCAGGAGGATCCGCAGCCGCAGCGCGTAGCCGAGGGTGCCGTAGGAGTTGGGGAAGCCGTGGAACAGGTCGCGGTGCTCGTTGTCCGGCGTGGCGACGACGATCTCGCCGTCGCCGGTGAGCACCTCGAGCTCCAGCACCGATTCGTGCGGCATGCCGTTGCGGAACGACGAGGACTCGATGCCGAGCCCGGTCACCGCGCCGCCGAGGGTGATCGTCTTCAGCTGCGGCACGACCAGCGGCATCAGGCCGTGCGGCAGCGTGGCGTCGACGAGCTGCTCGTAGGTGACCATGCCCTCGACGTCGGCGGTGCGGGTCTCCGGGTCCACCCGCAGGACGTGGGTGAACCCGGAGACGTCGAGGCCGGGGTGCTTCGTCGCGGCACGGGAACGGAAGAGGTTGGACGTCCGTTTCGCCAGCCGGACGGTGGTTTCACCGTCGATCGCGGTGAGTTGCTGTCTCAGGGCGTCGACGCGGGCTTCGTGCGCGGGGAAGGCCGGGCCCGGACGGGCTTCGGGCACCCCCGCCTGATCGGTGGTCACGTCGTTGATCCTGCCTCACCGGCGGCCCGGGTGGCTCGTCGAGCATCGTGAAATGACTCATTCACGTAAGTGGTTCCCGGGCGCGGGCCGGCTCACGCGACCGCGCGCAGCGGCGGTTGCTCCTCGAGGACCGATTCGGCGTCGGCGAGGTAGGCGTCGATCCGCCGCAGCCGGTCGGCGGTGCGGCGCTCGATTTCGGCCAGCCGGTCGGCTCGGCGGCGGGCGTCGTCGACGATCCGGTACGCCTGCGCGCGGGCGTCGGCGGTCCGCTGCCGGGCGGCCTCCTCCGCCTCCCGGACGATCGCGGCGGCGCGTTCCCGGGCGGTCGTGACGACCGCGCCGGCTTCGGCGTGCGCCAGTTCGAGCAGGTGCCGGACGCGGTCGCCGACGGCGGCCGGGTCGGCGGGGGCGCGGCACAGCCGGTCGGCGCGGGCGCTCAGCTCGGCGTGGTCGGCGCGGGCCCGTTCGAGCTGCCGCGCGAGGGTTTCGGCCTCGGCGACGGCCGCGTCGCGGTCGGCCGTCAGCAGGTGGATCTCGGCGAGGAGCTCGTCGATCCGCTCGTCGACCTGCTCGCGGTCGTAGCCGCGGAACGTCAGCGCGAAGCTCTCCGGCAGGGGCAGCGGCGCCGTCATCGGGCCGCGGCCGGACGGCGCAGCAGCGCGGCGAGCGCGCCGGCGTCCCCCGCGGTCCGCAGCCGCACCGGATCGGGCCGTCCCACGGTGTGGTCGTCTTCGTGCAGGGCGGTGACGAACCGCGCGACCCGGCGTGGCGACGGGACGACCTCGTCGCCCAGGTAGCGCAGGACGATCAGGTCTTCGCCGGAGTGCGTCTCGATCGCCGCCGCCCAGCCGCGTTCCTCGTCCCACAGCAGGGCCACGTCACGGTCGGGGTAGTGCGGCAGCCGGGTGTCGAGGGCGACGTAGGCGGAAACCGGGCTGTCGTGGTCGAGCGTGCACGACTCGAGGCCGATCCCGAGCTCGGCGGTGACGTCGCGGAGGTACTCGAGCAGCGCGGGGACGGCGGGGTGCTGGTAACCGGTCGGGAGTTCGATCGATGCGGTCACGGGGGTTCTTCGCCTTTCTCTCTCGGATACTTCGGTTCTAACATGTCATCCTTTCGATGACAAGTGAGATGTCGCCGGATGGACGACATCGACTGTCTGGTTTGCCGGGATTGAGCAGCGTGCGGCCGGGGTACCCGGCTTCCGGACCGCGGAGGATCCCGCGGCGGGACGGGGAAAGCGAGGCGGCGTTGAGCATTCTGATCGACTTCGGGCGCGACACGGAGTTCTCGTTCGAGCGGCGGTTGCGGGGCTACGTGGGGGCGGTGGCCCGGGCGGTGGGGGTGGGCCTGGAGTCGTGCACGCTCGACGCGGGCACACCGGCGGCGGCGTACATCGCCCTCGACTGGCGCCTGTCCCGCTTCCCCGGTCACGACCTGGCCCTGGTCTGGGACGAAGTCCACGGCTGGGCGGCGGCGATCGAGGACACGACCGGCGCGACGGCGCTGTGCTACCTCGGCGGCGAAGTGCTCCCCGAGCCCCGCGCGGTGGTCCGGTTCCTGGCCGCGGTCCGCGCGGACGACCCGGACGCGGGCACCCTGGAGGCCCCGGCCCTGCGCGAGGCGGGCGACCACGAGCGCCTGCTGGCCATGGTGCCCACGGGCCGGAGTTGATCGGTTTCGGGCACACTGGGGTCCCATGGGGAAGCTGACGGCGGAAGCCGTGGTCGACCGGATGGTGCCGCAGCGGCCGCAGGTGTCACCGGACGGCCGGTGGGTGGTGTTCGCGAGTTCGCCGGTGGGTCGCCCCGGGGAGCATCCGGTGAGCGGGTTGTGGCTGGCACCCGCGGACGGGAGCGAGCCGCCGCGGGAGTTCGCCGCCGCCGGTGTGGAGGACCGCGAGCCGCGGTGGTCGCCGGATTCCGCGTGGGTGTACTTCCTTTCGGACCGGGCCGACCGCGGGACGGCGCAGCTGTACCGGGCGGGCCGCGAGGACGGCGAGCCGGAGCAGCTGACGGACTGGCACCCGGGGATCGGCGACTACGTGCTGCTGCCGGACAGCGGTGCGGTGGCGCTCATCGCGCCGGAGGAGAAGGCCGCGCCGGCCGACCCCCGGGTTCGCGTGGTGCGGGGCGGAGCAACGGGGCCGGCCGCGGCCGGCCCACCCGATTCCCGCTCCACGTGGGACACCGTCGCCCGGCCCGATCGGCTCTGGCTCCTCGACCCCTCGACCCGCGCCGTCCGCGCGCTCGGCGACTTCGGCCCGCGGCACGTCGTCGAAGCCGCCGCGCGGCCGGATGGCCGCACCCTCGCCGTGCTCACCTGGTCCGTCGCCGACCGGGAGCCCGGGCTCTACGAACCCCGCCTCCACCTCGTCGACCCCACCACCGGTGCCCGGGAGGATCTCGGAGTCCCGGCGCTGGAGGCCGAGTCGCTCACCTGGTGGCGCGACGACGCCGGCTGGCGCCTGGCCTACCTCGGCATCACCCCGCCCGGCCTGATCAGCGGCCGCGCGATCTTCGCCGCCGCTGACCACCGGAACCTCACCGCCGGGATGAGCGTCTGCCCGGTCGAACTGGCCAGGGCCGGCGACGGCCGGCTGCTGGCCCTGTTCGCCGAAGGCCTCGACACCACGATCCGGCGCCTCGACCCCGCCGCCGGCACCTTCACCGAGCTCGGCCGCTCGGCCGGCAGCCTGCTGCACCTGAGCGCGAGCGGCGGCAGCATCGCCGTCGTCGGGAGCAGCGCCACCGAACCCGAGGCCGTCCACTGTGGACCGCCCGGCGGTCCGCTCACCCGGCTCGGCGAACCGCGGCGGCACGGGATCCGGTGGGGCACCCAGGAACGCGTGTCGTACCGCGCCGACGACGGCCTGGAGCTCGACGGCCTCCTGATCCTCCCGCCCGGCCGGACCCGCGCCGACGGGCCCTTCCCGCTCGTCACCCTGGTCCACGGCGGCCCGTACGACCGCTTCGCCGACCGGTTCCAGCTCGGCTGGTTCCGCAACGGCCAGTGGCTGGCCGCGGCCGGGTTCGCCGTGTTCCTTCCGAACCCCCGCGGCGGCCTCGGCCACGGTCACGCCTTCGCGGCGAGCGTCGCCGGCGACGTCGGGGGCGCGGAGTTCACCGACATCCTCACCGGGATCGACCTGCTCGTCGAGGCCGGCGTCGCCGACGCGGACCGGCTCGGCATCGGCGGCGGAAGCCACGGCGGGTTCATGGCCGCCTGGGCCGTCACGCAGACGGATCGCTTCAAGGCGGCCGTCGTCAACGCGGGCGTCATCGACTGGCCGCTGCTCGCCGCGACCGGGGAGTGCGGCCGGTACGACCTCGCCCTCGGCGGCCGGGAGAACAGCCCGATCACCCACGCCCACCGCATCCGGACACCGGTGCTCATCGTGCACGGCGAGGACGACGCGAACGTCCCGCTCTCGCAGGCCGAACTCCTGCACCACGCCCTCGGCGACCGGCCGCACGAGTTCGTCGTCTACCCCCGGGAGGGCCACTCGCTGCGCGAACGCGGCCACCAGATCGACTTCCTGCACCGCACCCGAGCCTGGTTCTCGGACCTGCTCGCCTAGCTTGTACTCCGCGCCGCCGGGACGTGTCCGGGCCAGGCACGCAGGTCATCCATCCGGGTACGCGAGTCGTCCATCCGGGTACGCGAGTTCGCCGTTCCGCTACACCGACCTCGCGTGTTCAGAAACCGAACTCGCGTGATTGGACGCGTATCTCGCGTGATTGGCGGGGCATCTCGCGTGATTGAGGGGGCGACACGACCTACCGGGTGACGCGGATAGCGCGCCGGGCGTGTCGCTTGTTCCACAATGGAGTGTCCACACCGGACACGAAATCCGGGCACGGCGAAGCGCGGCGACGGCGCCGGCGCGCACGCCACCGAAGCCCGCGGCGACGTTCAGCCGAACGGGTCAATGCGGCCGGATGGCCTGGGGGAGAAGGAAAGGCTTTCGAGCACCGCCTGGGAGCGCACGTGGACACCGGCGCGGCTGGTTGCTCAACCGTTGCCGTTCAGCATAGTGCAACTGCACTATGCTGAGCCATCCGGTGTGCACACAGCGGGCGGGCGAAACCAGGAAACGGGTGGCGGATGGGTGGGGCAATGGTCGATGGCGTGCGCCCGGGTACGGGAGCGGACGCCTCGGGCGTGGGCGAGGCCGGGGAGCAGGAGCTGCGCCGGCTGCTGGCCGGCCTGACCGCCGTCCGCGACGGCGATTTCGGCATCCGGCTGCCGGGCGGGGCCGACGGCCTGCTCGGCGAAATCGCCACGGTGTTCAACGGCATGGCCGACCAGCTCTCGCTGTTCACCTCCGAGGTCACCCGTGTCGCGCGCGAGGTCGGCAGCGAAGGCCAGCTGGGCGGGCAGGCGAAGGTCCCCGGCGTGTCCGGCACGTGGAAGGACCTCACCGACTCGGTGAACGCCATGGCCGGCAACCTCACCACCCAGGTCCGCGACATCGCCCAGGTGGCGACCGCGGTGGCGAAGGGTGACCTCTCGCAGAAGATCGACGTCGACGCCCGCGGCGAGATCCTCGAGCTGAAGGACACCGTCAACACGATGGTGGACCAGCTGTCGTCGTTCGCGGACGAGGTCACCCGGGTGGCGCGCGAGGTCGGCAGCGAAGGCCGCCTCGGCGGCCAGGCCCAGGTGCCCGGCGTCGGCGGCGTGTGGCGCGACCTCACCGATTCGGTGAACTTCATGGCGGGCAACCTGACCGACCAGGTCCGCAACATCGCCCAGGTGACGACGGCGGTGGCGAAGGGCGACCTGAGCCAGAAGATCACCGTCGACGCCCGCGGCGAGATCCTCGAACTCAAGAACACCATCAACACGATGGTCGACCAGCTGTCCTCGTTCGCCGACGAAGTCACGAGAGTGGCGCGCGAGGTGGGCACCGAGGGCCGCCTCGGCGGGCAGGCCGACGTCAAGGGCGTCTCCGGCACCTGGCGCGACCTCACCGACTCGGTGAACTTCATGGCCGGCAACCTGACCGACCAGGTCCGCAACATCGCCCAGGTCGCCACCGCGGTCGCGAAGGGCGACCTCTCCCAGAAGATCAACGTGACCGCCCGCGGCGAGGTCCTGGAGCTCAAGGACACGCTGAACACGATGGTGGATCAGCTGTCCGCGTTCGCGGACGAGGTCACCCGGGTGGCGCGCGAGGTCGGCACCGAGGGCCGCCTCGGCGGGCAGGCCGACGTCAAGGGCGTCTCCGGCACCTGGAAGGACCTCACCGAGTCGGTCAACGTCATGGCCGACAACCTCACCGCGCAGGTCCGCTCGATCGCCCAGGTCACCACCGCCGTCGCCCGCGGCGACCTGTCGCAGAAGATCCGCGTCGACGCCCGCGGCGAGATCCTCGAACTCAAGGACACCATCAACACGATGGTGGACCAGCTGTCCGCGTTCGCGGACGAGGTCACCCGGGTGGCGCGCGAGGTCGGCACCGAGGGCAACCTCGGCGGCCAGGCGACCGTCCGCGGCGTGTCCGGCACGTGGAAGAACCTCACCGACAACGTCAACGTCATGGCGTCCAACCTGACCGGCCAGGTGCGCTCGATCGCCCAGGTCGCGACGGCGGTCGCCCGTGGTGACCTCTCGCGGAAGATCACCGTGGAAGCCAAGGGCGAGGTCGCGGCGCTGGCCGACGTCATCAACACGATGGTCGACACGCTCTCGGCGTTCGCGGACGAGGTCACCCGGGTGGCCCGCGAGGTCGGCACCGAGGGCATGCTCGGCGGCCAGGCACGCGTGCCGAACGTGGCCGGCACCTGGAAGGACCTCACCGACAACGTCAACTCGATGGCGAACAACCTCACCGGGCAGGTCCGCAACATCGCCCAGGTGACCACCGCCGTCGCGCAGGGCGACCTGACCCGCAAGATCGACGTCGACGCCCGCGGCGAGATCCTGGAGCTCAAGACCACGATCAACACGATGGTCGACCAGCTCTCGGCGTTCGCCGCGGAGGTCACGCGCGTGGCGCGCGAGGTCGGCAGCGAAGGCCGCCTCGGCGGCCAGGCCGAGGTCGAAGGCGTCTCGGGCACCTGGAAGCGGCTCACCGAGAACGTCAACGAGCTGGCCGGGAACCTCACCCGGCAGGTCCGCGCGATCGCCGAGGTCACCAGCGCGGTCGCCGAGGGCGACCTGACCCGCTCGATCACCGTCGACGCCTCCGGCGAGGTCGCCGAGCTGAAGGACAACATCAACTCGATGGTGGAGTCGCTGCGCGAGACGACGCGAGCGAACCAGGAGCAGGACTGGCTGAAGTCCAACCTGGCCACGATCACCGGGCTGATGCAGGGCCGCCGCGACCTCGCCGTCGTCGCGGCCGCGGTGATGGACGAGCTCGTCCCGCTGGTCAACGCCCAGTACGGCGCGTTCTACCTGGCCGACGACACCGCCGAAGTCCCCGAACTGCGGCTGGTCGGCGCCTACGGCCACCCGGACGACGGCGACGGCCCGCCGATCCGGTTCCGCGTGGGTCAGTCGCTGGTCGGGCAGGCCGCCCGCAGCCGCCGCGCGATCGCCGTCGACGACGTCCCACCCGGCTACGCCACGATTTCCTCCGGGCTCGGCAGCACCGCGCCGGCCAGCCTGATCGTGCTGCCGATCGTGGTCGAGGACCAGGTGCTCGGCGTCATCGAACTGGCGTCGGTGCACGGCTTCACGCCGGTGCACCGCGCGTTCCTCGAACTGCTGATGGAGCAGATCGGCGTCAACGTCAACAGCATCGTCGCCAACGCCCGCACCGACGAGCTGCTCGGCGAGTCGCAGCGGCTGACCGCGGAGCTGCAGGCCCGCTCGGAGGAACTGCAGGCACGGCAGGAAGAACTCCAGTCGTCCAACGCCGAGCTGGAGGAGAAGGCGGCGCTGCTCGTCACGCAGAACCGCGACATCGAGACGAAGAACCTGGAGATCGAGCAGGCGCGCCAGGAGCTGGAGGCGCGCGCCCAGCAGCTGACGCTGGCGTCGAAGTACAAGTCGGAGTTCCTGGCCAACATGAGCCACGAGCTGCGCACCCCGCTCAACAGCCTGCTGATCCTCGCCCAGCTGCTCGCGCAGAACCCGACCCGCAACCTCACCGCCAAGCAGGTCGAGTACGCGGGCATCATCCACTCCGCGGGCTCCGACCTGCTGCAGCTGATCAACGACATCCTCGACCTGTCCAAGGTCGAGGCCGGGAAGATGGACGTCACCCCGGAGCAGGTGTCGCTGCGCGGCCTGCTGGACTACGTCGAGGCGACGTTCCGGCCGATGACGTCCCAGCGCAACCTGGACTTCCGGATCACCGTCGCGCCCGGCTCGCCGGCCGAGCTGCTCACCGACGACTCGCGGCTGCGGCAGGTGCTGCGCAACCTGCTGTCCAACGCGGTCAAGTTCACCGAGGTCGGCGGGATCGAGCTGCACATCGAGCCGGTCGACTCCGACCGGCTGCCCCGGCCGCTGCGCGTGCACGGGCCCGCCGTCGCCTTCCGCGTCACCGACACCGGCATCGGGATCGCCGAGCACCAGCTCGAATCGATCTTCGGCGCCTTCCAGCAGGCCGACGGCACGACCAGCCGCAAGTACGGCGGCACCGGGCTCGGCCTGTCGATCAGCCGCGAGATCGCCCAGCTGCTCGGCGGCGTGATCACCGCCGAAAGCACCCTGGGCGAGGGCAGCACCTTCACCTTCGCGCTGCCGGTCGCGCGCCCGGACTTCGCGCCGGGCCCGGTGAACGAGCCGCCCAGCACGGCCGTCGCCGCGCTCGACTCCGGTGCCGTCGTCCCGGCCGCGGGGCCGCGGGCGCACCGGCGGCTGCTGGTCGTCGAGGAACGCCAGCACGGCCTGCTGACGCTCGTCGCCGAAAGCGCGGCGGCCGACCTGGCCGACAGCCGGGACATCGGCCTTTCGCCGGCCGACGTCGAAGTCGTGACGGCGGTGGGCACGCAGGAGGCGGCCGCGGCGCTGGCCACCGACGCCTACCACTGCGTCGTGCTCGACCTCGACCTGCCGGACCGGACCGCGTTCACCTTCCTCGACGCGATGCAGGGCGACAGCGCGCTGCGGCTGGTGCCGGTGCTCGCGCACAACAGCAGGCGGCTCGACGGCGAGCTCGAACAGCTGGTGCAGTCCCGCGCGGACGTGCCGTCGCTGGAGGTGCTGTCCGGGCTGGACGAGCTGCGCGAGCGGATCGCGCTGCACCTTTCGGCGGAGGAACCCGGCGCGGTATTGCCGCTGGTCCGCCCGGACGAGCCGGCCGCGCCGGTGCGCGCGGCCGACGTCGACACCACGCTGGCCGGGCGGACGGTGCTGATCGTCGACGACGACCCGCGCAACGTCTACGCGCTGACCGGGATCCTCGAACTGCACGGGATGCAGGTGCTGCACGCCGAAGACGGCCGCAAGGGCGTCGAGACGGTCGCTGCGCACCCCGGCATCGACCTGATCCTGATGGACGTGATGATGCCGGAGATGGACGGCTACACCGCGACGGCCAAGATCCGCGCGATGCCGGAGCACGCGGCCATCCCGATCGTGGCGGTGACGGCGAAGGCGATGCCGGGCGACCGGGAGAAGAGCCTCGCCTCGGGCGCGACCGACTACGTGACGAAACCGGTCGACGCGGACGACCTCATCAGCCGCATCAAGCGGCACGTGACCGCGTGATCGGCGACGACCGGTTGCCCGCCGGCGTCCCGGCCAACCTCGCGCGGCTCGCCGACACGGTCGCGCGCCTGCGCAGCGAGATCGACCACGCGCACGCCGTCGCCGACGGCCGCGCGCTGATCGAGCTCGCCAAGGGCGTGCTGATGGAACGCCTGCACTGCGCGCCGTCTGACGCGGCCCGGCAGCTGGAGACCTTGGCCGCGCGCGCCGGGATGACGCCGCTGGAGTTCGCCGCGGACGTCGTCGGCGAGGCGGCCGAGGACCGGGTGACCGAGGTGGCGCAGGAGTTCCTGGCCCGCGCCGACGACTCCGGCGACGCCGATGACGCCATTGCCGTGCGGCTGCGGACCGCGGAGAGCGGCGTGCTCGCGGCCGGGGACACCCAGCGCGTCGCGGAGTCCATTTTGGACCACGCGCTGCGGCCGCTGGGGGCGACCGCCGTCGCGGTGTGGCTCGCCGGGGCCGACGGGTCCATGACCCTGGCCGGGTCCGCCGGGTTCTCGGCCGAGGAGGCGGCGCGCTGGCGGTACGTCCCGCCGGGCGTGGCGACGCCCGCCCGCAGCGCGCTGATCGAACGTGACACCGTCTGGTGCCCGACGCTCGCCGCGGCCGGCCTGCCGTCGATCGGGCAGCACACCCTGTCCGGGGGCGGCCGGGTGACGGTGCCGACCGGGACCGGCGGGCGCATCATCGGCGTCGTCGAGATGTGCTGGCCCGACCCGCTGCCCGAGGAACCGGGGCGCCGGCGCCGTCAGCTCGAAGCACTGGCCGAGCTGTGCGCGTACACGCTCGACACCCGGGAGCTCCCCCCGGTGGCCGACGTGCTCGGCGAGCTGGTGGACTTCATCGACGGCCTGCACGACCCGGCCGTGCTGCTCACGCCGTGCCACGACGGCGGCGACTTCCACATCCACCACGCCAACGTCCGGTTCGCCGACCCGGGCGGGCGCCCGCGCAGCCGGATCGTCGGCACCCGGCTGCTGGAGTCGTACCCGCTCGCCGCCCAGGAGAGCGGGCTGCTCGACCGGGTCCAGCGCGTCTACGCCACCGGCGAGCCGTTCCGGGCCGACAGCATGGCGATCACCACCCTGGTCGACCAGGTGCCGCTGACCGTGCTCACCGACATCAGCGTCACCCGCTTCGCCGGGAACGTGCTGCTGATCCTGCGCATCCAGGACGACGCGGCGAAGCTCGCCGTGCTGTTGCAGCACGCCCAGCGGCTCGGCCGCATCGGCGGCTTCGAAGAGAACGTCGTGACCGGGGTGATCACCTGGAACACCGAGCTGTTCTCGCTGTACGGCCTGCCGCCGAACGCCGCGCCGCTGTCGCTGCACGAGCTGGCCGGCCACGCGCACCCCGACGACGCGCCGGCGATCGGCCGGTTCCTGCGGGCGGTGCTGCACCACAAGCGCCCGTCGTCGACGGCGTTCCGGCTGCAGCGCTCGGACGGCGTCGCCCGGCACATCCGGGTGGTCGCCGAGCCGGTCGTCGACGGCCGTGGCGAGCTGGTCGCGGTCCGCGGCGCCTACCAGGACGTTTCGTCGCAGCACTGGACCGAGGTGGCGCTGGCGGCCACGCGGGACAGGCTGGCCGAGACCGAGCAGGAGGCGATGGAGCGCAACCGGCTCGCGCTGCAGCTGCAGCACGCGATCATGCCGCCGGCGAAGGGCCCGATCGACATGCCGGGCCTGCGTGCCGCGGTCCGCTACCGGCCGGCGGAGAAGGAGCACCTGGTCGGCGGCGACTGGTACGACGCGGTCGCGTTGCCGACCGGCGAGGTCCTGCTGTGCGTCGGCGACGTGGCGGGCCACGGCATCGACGCGGCCACGGGCATGGTGAGCCTCCGCAACGCCCTGCGCGGCCTCGCGGCGACCGGCGCGGGGCCGGCCCAGCTGCTGACGTGGCTGAACCTGGTGGCCTACCACCTGACGGACCACGTCACGGCGACCGCCGTCGCGGCGGTCTACGACCCGGCCCACCGGAAGCTCCGCTGGGCACGGGCGGGGCACCTGCCCCCGATCGTCCGCCACCGCGACGGCACGGCGACGACGTTGCCGCTGGTCCGCGGCTCCCTCCTCGGCGCGGTCCGCGACGTGACGTACGAGGAGGACGAGCTCCAGCTGGCGGCGGGCGACATCCTGCTGATCTACACCGACGGCCTGATCGAGCGCCGCGACCGCCCGGTCCAGGATTCGGTGTCCCGCCTGGTCACCCTGGTCGACGGCCACGACGGAGGCCTGGAGCACCAGCTGGACACCCTGCTGACGTACAGCACGGCCGACACCGACGACGACACCTGCGTGGTCGGCATCGAGGTCACCACCGCCTGACGCGTGATGCCCCTCCAATCACGCGAGATGCCCTTCCAATCACGCGAGATGCCCCTTCCCGCACGGGCAGCGGCCTGCCGGCCGGTGGACCGAAACGGGCATCGGCCGTGCTCCGCCGGGCTTCTCGCGTGATTGAGGAGGCATCATGCGTGATTGGAGGGGCATCACGCGTGGTCAGGGGGACGACACGGCCTCAGGGGTTGATGGCCAGGACCAGGAAGCCCGCCAGCAGGACCAGGTGCACGCCGCCCTGGAGGCGGGTTGCCCGGCCGGGGACCACCGTCAGGACGCTCACCACCACCGTCAGGGCCAGCAGCACGATCTGGGTCGAGCCCAGGCCCAGCAGCAGCTGGCCCGGCAGCCACACCGACGCCAGCGCGATCGCCGGGATCGTCAGGCCGATGCTCGCGATCGCCGAGCCGTACGCCAGGTTCAGGCTGATCTGCATCCGGTCGCGCTGGGCCGCGCGGACCGCGGCCAGGGTCTCCGGCAGCAGCACCAGCAGCGCGATCACCACACCCACGAACGACTGCGGGAACCCGGCCGCGCGCACGCCGGCCTCGATCGCCGGCGACTCCACCTTCGCCAGCCCGACCACCGCGACCAGCGCCACGAGCAACAGCGCCAGGCTGCCGAGCGCCGCGCGGTTCGACGGCGGGTCGGCGTGGTCGTCCTCCTTGACCGCGCCGTCCGCGGCGACCGGCAGGAAGAAGTCGCGGTGGCGGACCGTCTGCGTCAGCACGAACGTCCCGTACAGCACGAGGGACGCCAGCGCCGCGAAGGTCAGCTGGGTGGGGGAGAACGCCGGCCCGGGCGTGCTGGAGGTGAACGCCGGGAGCACCAGGCTCAGCGTGGCCAGCGTCGCGACCGTCGCGAGCGCGGCCCCGCTGCCTTCGGAGTTGAACAGCGTCGAGCCGTAACGGCGGGCGCCGACGAGCAGCGAGATGCCGACGATGCCGTTGGTCGTGATCATGACGGCGGCGAACACGGTGTCCCGCGCGAGCGAGCCGGCCTCCGGGCCGCCGGAGACCATCATCGTGACGATCAGCGCGACTTCGATGACGGTGACCGCGACCGCGAGCACCAGCGAGCCGAACGGTTCCCCCACCCGGTGGGCGACGACCTCCGCGTGGTGCACCGCGGCCAGCACGGTCGCCCCGAGCGCGAGGGCGACGAGGACCACGAAGACCGGGCCGAGGTCACGGCCCCAGGCGAGCGCGAGCACGAGCACGCCGAGCACCGGGGTGACGGAGGTCCAGGACAGCAGGAAGGATCTCAGCGCGGCGACCATGTCTCCACCCTGGCACACGGACAGCGGTTTCGCTGTCCCGTAAGGTACTTCTCACATCGTCCCTTGTGGACTGTCGAGTTCGGCGGGCATCAGCCGCGGGGCGGCGGCCAGGACGTGCCGGCGGAAGGTTTCGCTCAACGGCGGGAGAATCCGGCCCGCCGCCCACGCGAGCCCGATGTCGCGCGCGGCGTCCACATCGGTCAGTTCCAGATGGGGCGCCGGGAACGCCGCCGTGTGGGGGAGTGGCACCACGGCCACGCCGAGCCCGGCGGCTACGAGCCCACGCAGCGTCTCCACCTCGTCGCCTTCGAACCCGACGCGCGGGGCGAACCCGGCCTCGGCGCACAGCCGCTCGGTCGTCTCGCGCAGCGCGTACCCCGGGCGCAGCAGGATGAACGTCTCGGCCGCGACGTCGGCGAGGCGCACCCGCCGCCGCCCGGCGAGCCGGTGACGCGGGGGCACCGCGAGCCGCAGCGGCTCGACGAGCAGCCTCGACCAGTGCAGCTGGGGGTGCCCGGGGTCGCCGCTGGTGATGACGACGTCCGCGGTGCCCTCGAGGAGCTCCTCCTCGAGCCCGGCCTCGCCGTGCTGCCGCAGTTCGAAGCGGGCGCCGGGGTGCTCGCCGAGGAAGCCGCTCAGCACCGCGGGCACCAGCCACGTGCCGAACGTGTGCAGGAACGCCAGCGGGACGACCCCGGTGCCCGGCGCGACGATCTCGCCGACCTCGCGCAGGCCCTGGTCGAGCTGGTCGAGCACGAGATCGACGTGCCGCTTGAAGGCGTGCCCGGCCGGCGTCAGCCGCAGCACCCGCCCGGACCGGCGGAACAGCTCGGCGCCGGCGTCGTGCTCGAGGCGCCGCAGCGCCCGCGACAGGGCCGGCTGGGTGAGGTGGGCCCGCGCGGCGGTCTCGGTGACGGTCGCGCCGGCCGCGACCTCCCGGAAGAGCCGCAGCGTCTGGACGTCCATGTCCCCAGTGTATGGATTTTCAGCCAATCAGGCATTGGACGCATCGATCGTCCCGGGCCACGCTGGAGGCATGGCTACCGTGGCAGAACAACTGGTCAGGACCCTGCGCGACGCCGGGGTCGAGCGCATCTACGGCATCGTCGGGGACAGCCTGAACCCGATCGTCGACGCGGTCCGCCGCACCGACGGGATCGAGTGGGTCCACGTCCGCCACGAGGAGACCGCCGCCTTCGCGGCCGCGGCCGAAGCGCAGGTCACCGGCAAGCTCGCCGTCTGCGCGGGCAGCTGCGGACCGGGCAACCTGCACCTGATCAACGGCCTCTTCGACGCCCATCGCTCGGGCGCGCCGGTGCTGGCGATCGCGTCGCACATCCCGTCGAACCAGATCGGCACGGGGTTCTTCCAGGAGACCCACCCGGACCGCCTCTTCGCCGAGTGCAGCCACTTCAGCGAGCTCGTGGCGGACCCGGCGCAGCTGCCGCGCCTGCTGCGGATCGCCACGCAGACCGCCGTCGGCAAGGGCGGGGTCGCGGTGCTGACCATCCCCGGCGACCTCGCCGACCGCAAGGCCACCGGCCCGCTCACCGAGCGGCTTCCGCTGGTCACGCCGTCGCCGGCCGTGCCGCCGGCCGAGGTCGTTCGTGAGCTGGCGGACCTGCTGAACTCCGGCGAGAAGGTGATGCTCTTCGCCGGCGCGGGGGTCCGCGGCGCGCACGACGAGGTCATGGCACTGGCCGGGAAGCTCGCCGCGCCGGTCGGGCACTCGCTCGGCGGCAAGGAGTGGATCCAGTACGACAACCCGTTCGACGTCGGGATGAGCGGCCTGCTCGGCTACGGCGCCTGTTACGACGCGATGCACGAGGCCGACCGGATCGTGCTGCTGGGCACCGACTTCCCGTACGACAACTTCCTCCCGCAGGCGCGCACGATCCAGGTCGACCACGACGCCGCGCGCCTCGGCCGCCGCACGCCGCTGGACCTGGCCGTGCACGGCGACGTGCGCGAGACGCTGCGGGCGCTGCTCCCGCTGTTGCGGCCCCGGACCGACCGGACGTTCCTCGACCGGATGCTGCGCGAGCACGTGCGGAAGCTGGAGAAGGTCGTCGGCGCGTACACGACGAAGATCGAGCACCGGCGTCCGATCCACCCGGAGTACGTCGCCTCGGTGCTCGACGAGGTCGCCGCCGACGACGCGGTGTTCACCGTGGACACCGGCATGGGCAATGTCTGGGCCGCGCGCTACCTGACGCCGAACGGCCGCCGCCGCGTGCTGGGGTCCTTCCGGCACGGCAGCATGGCGAACGCGCTGCCGCACGCGATCGGCGCCCAGCTCGCCCAGCCGGGCCGCCAGGTCGTGTCGCTCTCGGGCGACGGCGGGCTCGCGATGCTGATGGGCGACCTGCTGACGCTGCCGGCGTACGACGTCCCGGTGAAGGTGGTGGTGTTCAACAACGCCACGCTGGGCATGGTGAAGCTGGAGATGCTCGTCGACGGTCTCCCGGACTTCGGCACCGACCACGCGCCGGTGAACTTCGCGGCCATCGCGGCCGCCTGCGGCGTGTTCTCCGAGCGCGTCGAAGACCCCGGCGACGTGCGCGGCGCGCTGGAGAAGGCGTTCGCCCACCCCGGGCCGGCCGTGGTCGAGGTGGTGACCGACCCGAACGCGCTGTCGATCCCGCCGCGCATCACCGGCGAGATGGTGCGCGGGTTCGCGTTGGGAGCGACGAAGACGGTGCTCAACGGCGGCGTCGGCAAGATGGTCGACCTGGCCCGCGCCAACCTGCGCAACACCCCACGGCCGTGACGGCCCGGCCGGTGCGGTCCACTGTGGACCGCACCGGTCACGGCGTGGTGCCGCCGGCCCACTCCGGCAGCCGGACGCCGTGCAGGCCGCGGTAGGCCGCGCGCTCCGGCGGGCGCCAGTCCGCGAGCAGCTCCGCCCGCGGCTTGAAGACCTCGACGCCGATCGGGCGGCAGGTGCCGATCGGGTCGCGGGCGTCCGGCCCCCACAGCGGCACCGACAGGTCGCCGCCCGGGCAGGTGGACAGTGCGCACAGCAGGTCGACCTCGGCGAAGAACTCGAAGTGGTCGCCCGGCCGGGCCGGGCTGGCCTTCATGAAGTACCGGTCCTCGTCGTTGAGGCCGGTGCACTGGAAGACGTTGAGGACGTCGTGCACGTCGAACTCGGTCAGCCCGAACGGCGCGACCGCGCGGACCAGGTTCGAGTGGCAGCAGAAGTCGAAGTCGTCGCCGGTGAGCAGCCGGTTCACGTAGGGATCGCAGCGCGTGCCGAGCAGGTCGTGGACGCGGCCGCCGTCGCCGTCTTCGCCGTTGCCGGCGAGGGTGTCGGCGGTGATCGTGGCCAGCGGGCGCAGGAAGGGCAGCGTCGACCAGAGCCGGTCGAAGGTGCTGACGTGGGCGCGCTGCAGCTGGCGGGTGCGCGCGGCCCAGAACCGTTCGCGGGGGTCGTCGGCGTGCCACAGGTTGAGGTCGCCGACCTGCGGCCCCTCGACGGTCTTGAGGCGGCAGAGGTGCCCGCGCGGCACCCGCCACGCGCGTCCGGAGCGGATCGGCACCTCGAACGCCTCGACGAGCTCCCGGCCCGCTTCGCCGGCGAGCCGCCGGTAGAAGGGCCGGTCGACGTCGAGCGCGCGACCTTGGTAGGCAGCGGGGGGTGAAGACATCGGCGGTCTCCCTGGTCGGTCTGATCGATGGGCCGGTCCGGCTCCAGCATGCCCCGGCTACACACGGTGGTGATCGACCACTCGTTCGGCTGCTGGGGCGGCGGCGGGGTCGCCTCTTACCGTCGAGGGAGTGCTCGCGTTTCGTCGTGGGAGGTGACCGGCGTGCTCGTGGCCCGCCAGCGCACCGGCGAAAACCGCCCCCTCACCGCGGCGGCCGAGCACCTGGTGGGGGTGCTGTGCTCGTGGGGCCCGGGGCCGAACCACCTGACGGGCCTGGCGCTGGCCGGCATCACGCTGCAGAGCCGGCTGGGGCCGCGGCGGGTGGACGCACTGGTGTTCACGCGGACGGGAGTGGTGGTGATCGCCGCCCACGAACCCGGGCCGGTGGAGTGGCCGGGTCCAGGCGACCGGACGGGGCTGGCGGTGGCGGCGGCGCGGGGAGCGCTGGCCGGCCACGAAGGCGGCCGGCACGTGACGGGCCTGGTCGCGGTGGTCCCGCCGCCGGAACCGCGGGGGGACGGAAGCGCTTCGGGCGAGCAGGGCTTGCGGTTGGGTGAGTGGGCGGCGGTGCGGCGGGCGAGCGAGCCGGAGGCGGTCTGGTCGGAGGGTGAATCCGACCGGCTCCCGCCGCCCCGAAGCGATCGGCCCGCACCCGCACTGCGCTGGCCCGAGCCGGCGGCCGTGCCGGGAGTCGCCGTCGTCCTCGCCGATCCTCGCGGACTGCGGCGGATCATCGCCCAGCACAACCGGTGGCGGACCGTCTGGTCCGCCGACGAGGTCCTCGACGCCTGCTACGCCCTCTCCCTCGCGCACCTCGCCCCGCCGCGGGCCGCGCTGATCGCCGATGGGTTCCCGGCGCGGCTTCCGGTGCTCACCCCGCTGCCGGAACTGCCCGCTGTGATCCCCGTGCCCGCGGAGCCGCCGCCCGTGGTCGAAGACGATCCCGTCCCGTGGACGCCGGCGGTGCGGGCGACCGTCTTCCCGCGGCCGCGACCGATCCGGCAGGTTCCGTGGGGGCTGCTCTTCGTGCTCACCGTGCTGGTCGCCGTCGGTGTCGTTGCCGCCGTGTTCGTCGCGCAGGTCTTCCACGGCTCCTGAGCTGCCACGATCGTTTCGCGCCAGCCGACGCGGCTGCACCGTTTCCCCGGCGCGTCCGCTGGGCATCTCCCGGTAGACGTGAAAGGGGTTCACGATGCCGCGCACCCGAGCGCTTGTCCTTCTCGCCGTCCTCGCGGGCTCGTCCCTCACCGGTTGCAAGCTCGCCGACGAGCTGGCCGCCGGGGCCGGGCCCGTGACCCAAGCGCCCGGAACGGTCGCCGCCCCGCGGATCTCGCCCGGTGCGGCCCGGACCGAGCTGGCGGCGCTCAAGGTCGCCGTCCGGGGGACCATGGACGGCTACAGCCGCGACGAGTTCCCGCACTGGGACAAGGTCGACGCGAACTGCGACGTCCGCGAGCAGGTGCTCAAGCGCGACGGCAAGGACGTCCGGACCGACGACCGGTGCGCCGCGAAGTCCGGCACCTGGGTCAGCCCCTACGACGGCGCAACCTGGCACAAGGCGTCCGATGTGGACATCGACCACATGGTGCCGCTCGGGCAGGCCTGGATCAGCGGTGCGAAGAGCTGGACGCGGGAACGGCGCGAGCAGTTCGCCAACGACCTCGTCCGCCCGCAGCTGAAGGCGGTCACCGACAACGTCAACGAGCAGAAGAGCGACAAGGCCCCCGACGCCTGGAAGCCGCCGCTCGTGTCCTACTGGTGCGCCTACGCCACCGACTGGATCGTCGTCAAACGCAACTACGGCCTGACGATCACCGTGCCGGAGAAGGCGGCGCTGGAGTCGATGCTGCAGCGCTGCTAGAACGAGCGGGCCGCCGCCACGGCCTGGCCGGCGTAGGACTGTCCGAACAGGACGGTGTGCACCAGCAGCGGGAACAGCTGGTGCAGCCCGATCCGGTCGCGCCAGCCGTCGGCCAGTGGCTTGACCTCTTCGTACGCGCCGAGGACGTGGTCGAGGTGCGGGCAGCCGAACAGGTGCAGCATCGCCAGGTCCGTCTCGCGGTGCCCGCCGTGGGCGGCCGGGTCGATCAGCCACGCCTCGCGCCCGTCCCACAAGACGTTGCCGTTCCAGAGGTCGCCGTGCAGCCGCGCGGGCGGCTCGGCCGAGGCCGGGATCCGCGCGCAGGCCCGCTCGAACAGCGTCGCTTCGGCCGGGCCGAACGTCCCCGCGTCCACCGCCAGCCGGACGTAGGGCAGCACGCGGTCGGCCGCGTACCAGGTCGCCCAGTCCTCGGCCGGGACGTTGGCCATCGGTGCCCGGCCGATCCAGGCGTCGGGACGTCCGTCCGGCGGCGGCGCGCCGAACGCCGGGGCGCCCGCGGCGTGCAAGCCGGCCAGCCCGCGGCCGAAGCGTTCCGCCGCCGCGGCCGACGGACGCCCGGCCGGGACGCGGTCGATGACGAGCCGGTCCTCGTCGTGACTGCGCACGGCAGGCACCGGGACCGTGCCCGCCGCGGCCAGCCAGCGCAGGCCCGCCACCTCGGCCGCCGTCGCGCCGGGCGCGTGGCCCCGCTTGACCACGACGTCACGATCCGCTTCGGACTCGGTCATGTCCCGCACGGTACCGGCGCGCTACGGTGGTCGCCGGAGACAGGGGGAAACGGCGGTGACGGTGCAGGTCCGGGAATTCGAACAGCTGCTTGCGGCGCTGGCGGAGGTCCAGCGCTCGGAGGCACGCGACTACTCGTCGTTCAGCGTGCGCGGCAAGCGGTTCGGCTACTTCTGGCCGCGGACCCGGACCGTCGGCCTCAAGCAGACGGTGTCCGAGCAGCTCGCGCTGGTTTCGGAACGGCCCGACGTGTTCGAGGTGCAGTTCACCGCCGGCGGCTTCGGCTGGGTCGTCGTCCACCTCGACGGCGTCGACGCCGACGAGCTCGCCGAACTCCTCTACGAGGCCTGGCGGCTGTCGGCCCCGGAAGAGCTGGTCGCGGAGGTGCCCTTCACCAGGATCGCCCGCGCGTAGAGCAGGTCGAACCCCTGCCGCTGCGCGTTCTGGTGCGACTTCGACCCGGGCTGCGTGGTGACGACGGCGAGGTCGCACCCGGCCTCGGCGGCCGCCGCGAGCCGGGCCCGCAGCAACGCGGTCTGGACGCCGCGGCGCCGGTGGGCGGGCAGCGTCGCCGCGCCGCCGAACTGCGCGATCCCGTCGGTGACCCGGAAACACGCGCCGCCGGCGAACTCGCCGTCGCGCGTCGCGAGGTACCGCCGGACGCCGGCCATGTCCCGCAGCGCGTTCAAGAGGAGCTCGCGGGGGAAGTGCTCGTTCGAGGGCAGGCCCTGGTCATCGGCGACCGCGGAGGCGTCGGCCATCGCGGACAGCCAGGTCTCCAGCTCGTCGTCGCGGCAGGGGCGGACGTCTTCCGGGAACTCGCCGGCACCGACCCGCCGCCCGAGCACGTTCTCGTACGACTCGAGCCGGTAGCCGCGCGCGGTCAAGAACGCCCCCACCGCCGAGCCGGCGAGCTGGGAAAGCTCGACCTGCACCGGCGCACCCAGCTCGGCGAAGGCTTCTTCGACCTCGTCGAGGCCTTCGGGCAAGCCCGCGAAGCCCAGGCCGGCGATCTTGTTGAAGGGTGAGCCCGCCTCGGCGAAGGTCGCGACACCACCGGCGAGCGGGCGCGTGAAGCCGAGGCCATCCCCGAGCCGCAACCGGGTGGCATCGCAGCAGCCGGCGACGAACCGCGCCTCCGCGCGTTCGATGTGCTCGGCCAGAGCTGTGTCGCAGAAGAGCCGTTCCACGCCCCCCACAGTGGCGGACGCGGACGCGGAACGAAACCGATTTTGCCGGTGCTCCCCGGTAGCGTGGAAAACGGGGGCTGCTCAGCTCGCCACGCGGTGTACGAATCTTGTACGCCGCATTGCGAGCTTGGGGTCATCCGACAGGGAGGAAGACATGGCCCCCAAGTTCAAGGCGCTCACCGTGGCCGTCGGCGCGCTGCTCGCGCTGGCCGGCAGCGGCCTCGCGCACGCGGCGCCGGCCGCGGTGGCCGCCGACGCGACCGGCATGGAAGCGATCTTCAACAACCCGCCCGAAAACGGCGACCGCGACCACGCGATCGAAACGCGGCTGGTCCAGCTGGCCAACGCCACCCCGGCCGGTGCGGAGATCCACGTCTCGCTCTTCAGCTGGACGCGCCCGGCGTTCGCCGAGGCGATCAAGGCGGCGCAAGCGCGGGGTGTCAAGGTGCGGATCGCGCTCGACGGCGCCGCGGACGACGACCCGGCCAACACCGCGATGCCGATCCTCAAGTCCGCCGGGCTCACCCAGCTGGTCTTCTGCGGCACCGGCGGCCTCAACACCGGCTGCATCGCCCACGACGGCAGCCCGCACTCGATCAACCACGACAAGCTGTGGATGTTCTCCGAGGCCGAGGGCAAGAAGAACGTCGTCGTCATCGGATCGCACAACCTGACCACCGTGCAGGGCAACATGTTCAACAACGCCCTGCTCACCCACGGCGACCCCGACCTGTACGGCTTCTACCTCGGCCACATGCAGAAGATGCTGGCGCAGAAGAAGAACAACAACTACTTCGCCGACGCCGGCTACCACAAGACGCTGACCACCATGGTCACCAGCTACCTCTCGCCGCGCGCGGACTCCACGGGCGGCACCTCGGAGGAGTTCGCCACCGACACGTGGGCGCAGCTGCTGAAGTACATCACCAAGTACGAAGCCGGCTGCTCGCTCAACGTCGTGCAGGCCAACATCGCCGACTCGCGCACCCCGGTCGTCACCGAGCTGGCCCGCATCGCGAAGCTGGGCTGCAAGGTCCGGATCGTCTACGACGACATGGGCACCGCGGCGCTGGCCGCGCTCAAGGGCAAGGCGAACGTGACGCTCAAGAAGTTCAGCACGACCGTCAACGACCGCGAGATCACCGTGCACTCGAAGTACATGCTCTACACGGGCAACTACAGCGAGAAGGCCGGCCGGCAGCTCGTCTTCACCGGCTCGCACAACATCTCCGGCGCGGCCCTGCGCGACAACGACGAAATCCTGATCAAGGTCGAGAACGCCGGGATCAGCGCGGCCTACCAGGACAACTTCGGCACGATCCTGGCCCGCGCCAAGTGCACGGCACCGGCCACCTGCTGACGTTCAGGCGGCCAGGCCCGCGAGGGTGCGTGCCGCCCGGGTTTCCAGCGGCCGGTAGCCGGCCTGGGCGGCGAGCCTGACCGCCGCCGCGCCGTGGGTGCGCGCCGCTTCGGTGTCACCCACGGTGAGCGCCGCTTCGGCGAGCCCGGTCAGTGCCGCGGCTTCGCACCACGTGAAGCTCGTTTCGCGGGCGATGTCCAGTGCGGCGCTCAGGTGCTCGACCGCGTCCGCGGGGCGGTCAAGCCGGAGGCAGGCTTCCCCGAGGGAGGCCAGTGCCGACGCTTCGGTGCCGCGGTCGCCGATGCGGCGGGTCAGCTCCACCGCTTCGGCCGCGTCGGCGAGCGCCCGGGTGCCGTCGCCCGCCCGGGCCTCCATGACCGCGCGGCCGGAGAGCGCGGCGGCTTCGCCGTACTGGTAGCCGAGTTCCCGGTTGGCGACCAGGGCCCGCTCGTAGAAGTCGGCCGCGACGGCGTTCCCGAGGTCGCGGTGGACGTGCCCGAGGTCGACCAGCAGCACGGCCACGCTGAACCGCGCGCCGTCGCGTTCGGCGATCTCCAGCGCCCGGGCGAAGTGGCCGAGGGCGGCCTCGAAGTCGCCGACCTGGCCACAGGCGAAGCCGAGGTTCGCGAGCGCCATCGTGATGCCCGGCATGGCGGTTTCCTCGCACAGCCGCAACGCTTCGGAGCCGCACGCGATCGCCTCGCGCGCGTCGCCGAGGCGCTGCAGCACGGCGCTCAGGTTGTTGAGCGCCGCGGCCCGGCCGGGCGGCCACTCCGCCGCCAGCCCGTCGGCCAGGACCGTCGTCAGGTGGTGCCGGGCTTCGGCGTACCGGCCGCTGTTGACCCCGGCGAGCGCGATCGACAGCCGCATCGCCGCCTGCGCCTGCCGGTCGCCGGCGGCCAGGGCGGCCGTGAGCGCCGTCGTCGCGGTGTCGATCCACTCCGTGTGGTGGCCGCGGTGGTGGAAGAACGCCCGCAGCGCGTCGGCCAGGTGCCAGGCGTACTCGCGCGGGCCGTGCGCGGCCGCGTGCTCGACGGCGGCGGCGAGGTTCGGCCACTCGGTGTCCAGCCAGGCGAGTGCGTCCTCGGTGCCCTCGAACGGCTGCTCCGGTTCGGGCCGGGGCAGCCGGAGGAAGTGCGGGATCAGCAGCCGGCCCGCCGCGTCGGCCGTGGCGAGGTAGTGGTCGAACAGCCGTCGCCGTGCCGCGTCCCCGTCGGCGGCGGTGTCGTCGGCCGCGACCCGGCCGCCCGCGTAGCTGCGCAGCAGGTCGTGGAAGCGGTAGCGGCCGGGCAGGTGCCGTTCGACGAGGTTGGCCGCGGCGAGCGCCTTGAGCTGCTGCCCCGCCCGGCCGTCGGCGATCGCCGCGAGCCGCGCGGCGACCGGGGCGGTGAACGTCTGGCCCGGCACCAGCGCGAGCCGCCGGAACAGCAGGCGGTGCTCGGCGGGCAGGGCCCGGTACGACACGGAGAACGCCGTCGTGACCGCGCTTTCTTCGGCGCCGTCGACGCTCAGGCCGGCGAGGGGATCGCCGTCGGCGAGTTCGCGGGTCAGCTCGGCGATCCCCGGCACCTCACCGGCGCCGAGGTTCGCCGCGGCCAGCCGCAGGGCCAGCGGGAGGTGCCCGCACAGCCGGGCCAGCTCCGCCGCCGCGGCCGGCTCGGCGGCGACCGCGGGCGGTCCGAGCACGGTTTCCAGCAGCTGCCGGGAATCCTCGGCGGGCAGCACCGACAGCGGCACCGCCCGCGCGCCGGTGCGGGCGATGAGGTCGCCGAGCCGTTGTCGGCTGGTGACCAGCACGGTGCCCGAGGACGGCAGCAGCGGTGTCACCTGGGTGCTGTCGCGCGCGTTGTCGAGCAGGACCAGCACCCGCCGGTCGGCCAGCAGCGAGCGCCACAGCGCCGTGCGGCCGTCCGGGTCCGGCGGGATCGCCCGCGGGTCGGTGCCCAGCGCGCGCAGCAGCTGCGCGGCGGCGACGGCCGGGGTGAGCGGTTCGTGGTCCGGGTCGAACCCGCGCAGGTCGAGGTAGAGCTGCCCGTCGGGGAACCGGTCGCGGACGCGGTGTGCCCAATGGACGGCGAGCGCGGTCTTGCCGACGCCCGCGGTGCCGGTGACCACGCGGACGTCCGGCCCGGCGTCCACCGGTGCGTCGAGCCGGGCCAGCTCGGCGGCGCGGCCGGTGAAGCCGCGGACGTCGTGGGGGAGCTGTGCCGGGAGCACCGGTTTCCCGGCAGCAGGCTCCGGCGCGGGGTCCAGCGCCGGGTCGGCGGCCAGGATCGCGGCTTCCAGCCGGACCAGCTCCGGCGCCGGGTCGAGCCCGAGCTCTTCGACGAGCCGGGCGCGCAGCCCGCGGAAGGCGGCGAGGGCGGCGTCGGTGCGGCCTTCGCGGTGCAGGGCGAGCATCAGCTGGCCGACGAACCGCTGCCGCAGCGGGTGCGCGGAGACCAGCGTCGTCAGCTCGGCGAGCACGTCACGGCCCCGGCCGAGCCGCAGCTGCGCGTCGATGCGGTCTGCCAGCGCGCTCCAGCGGGCCTCGGTCAGCCCGGCGAGCAGCCGCTCGGCGACCTCGCCGGACGCGGCGCCGGCCAGCGCGTCGCCCCGCCACAGCGCGAGAGCTTCGCCGAGCAGGGCGACGGCGGTTTCGTCGCCGGCCGCGCGGGCCCGGCGCGCGAGGGCGGTGAAGCGGTGGGCGTCGATCGCGTCCGGTTCGGCACGCAGGACGTACGCGCGTCCTTCGGTGACGAGCTCGGGGCCGCCCGCGGCGCGGAACACCGCGCGCAGCCGGGAGACCAGTGCCTGCACGGTGTTGCGCGCGCTGGCCGGGGGATCGTCGGGCCAGAGCAGGTCGACGAGGGTGTCCAGGGCGACCGGGCGGCCGGCGTCGAGGAGGAGGACGGCGAGGACGAGGCGCTGCTTGCGGGAGCCGAGATCGACCGGGGTGCCGTCCGCCGTCGCCTCGACGGCGCCGAGGACGCGGAACTCCACAGACCACCTCGTTCTTTTTTCACCCGATCGTGGCGTGCAAGCGTACTGCAAGCGTGGTGCAGCCCCGGTCCGTCATCCTGGCCGGGCTGCAGGACACGACCCCGACGATGTCCACGGCCGGCTCGCTCGCCGGGGAACCGGCGGATTCGGCTGTCGTTGTTCACGGCGGCACGAGCTGGGGGTAGGGCCACCACGGCGACCCCTCCACGGTCGCCGTGGTGGCCCTTTCGCTGCCCCGGGCAGCCTCCGCCCCGGGCTGTTGCCGCACTCCGGTGGCGGCCGGCGGCCACCCGACGCAGAATGCGCGCATGCAGCCGACGGTCGTCCGGGTGGCGCGCCTGGCCGACCCGGCCGGGCCCGCTGACGGCGTCCGCGTGCTCGTCGAACGCCTCTGGCCGCGCGGCACCGCCCGCACGGCGGTCGTCCTCGACGGCTGGTACCGCGGCCTGGCCCCGTCCGACGAGCTGCGCACCTGGTACGGCCACGACCCCGAGCGGTTCGCGGAGTTCGCCGAGCGCTACCGGGCGGAGCTGCGCCAGCCCGACCGGGTGGCGGCGCTGGCGCGGTTGCGGGAGCTGGCGGGCGACGGCCCGGTCACGCTGCTGACGGCGAGCGGCTCGCCGTCGATCAGCCAGGCGGCCGTGCTCGCGGAGGTGCTCACCGACGGGTGACGGTGGAGGCATCACGCGTGACTGGATGGGCATCACGCGTGACTGGACGGGCATCACGCGTGATTGGCGGGGCATCACGGTCCGGGACTGGTCTCCGGAGTGTCGCCGGGTCAGAAGCTCGTTGTCACCCGGACCGTTGCCGTTGCCGAGCCGAGCTTCTCGTGGCGGGCCGTCAGCGTCAGGGTTCCCGGCGGGCCGGCGAACGGCCGCAGCCAGACCGCCGCCGCGCCGCCCGTCGCTCCGAAGTCCAGCACCGGGTCGCCGACCAGCTCGCCGGGGCCGGTCAGCGTCAGCCGCACCTCGCCCGCCGTGCCCGCGCGCAGCGTCCCGTAGCGGTCCCGTGCCGCCACGACCACGCGGGTCGCGTCACCGCCGTCGGCGCGCAGCTCCGGGTCGTCGGGCACGCAGCCGAGGACGTCCGAGCCGCGGTCGCCGCTGAAGTGCCTGCTGACGACCAGCCGTCCGGCCACGTAACCGTCGATGCGCAGCTCCGGCCGCCGCCCCTTCGGCACCACCAGGTCGGCGGCGAAGGGCGGGTGGCTCAGGTGCGGGAACTCGGCCCGTCGGCTGCGGGCCTCGCCCGCGGGCCTGCCGTCGAGGAACAGCACCAGGCGGTCGCAGTTCGACCAGATCGGCGCGCCCGGCCCGGGCCCGGAGGGCTGGGTGGTGAAGTCCCACGCGAAACCGGGCTCGACGACCGCCCGCTTCGCCGGGTCGATCTGCGAGGCGTAGAAGGCCGCGGCGGGCTTGGGGATCCGGAAGATGTCCGACACCCCGGCGTACTTCGACCCGCCGACCGACCGCTGCCAGCCCGACGGGTAGTCGAACGCGCACCACGCGAGCAGCCCGCAGTAGCGGTCGTCGGCAGCCGCCAGGTCGTGGGCCTTCGCGTGCAGTTCCGCCTGCTGCCGGACCGCCGGGAAGTCCGCGCGGCGGTACGCGCGGGCCCCGGCGAGCGTGCCGATCGTCTCCGTCACCAGGTAGGGCATCCCCGGCCGCGGCGGGCGCAGCCGGAAGGGCGCCCCGCGCCGGGCCGTGTAGTCGTTGTAGGCCAGGACCTCGACGTCGCTGCCGGCGAACCGCCCGAGCGTGGTGCTGGCCAGCGCGCCGCTGGTCGGCCGGGACGGGTCGAGCTGCCGCGCAAGCCTTCCAGTGCGCTGGTACATCGCGGTCGTGCCGTTGGCTTCGTTCACCCGCGTGCCCCAGACGACGATGCTCGGGTGGTTGCGGTCGCGCACGACCATGCCCTCGACGTCCGCCAGGTTCCGCCGCTGCCAGGCGTCGTCCCCGACGTGCCCCCAGCCTGGGATCTCCGCCCACACCAGCAGGCCCAGGTCGTCGCAGGCGTCGAGGAAGGCACTCGACTGCGGGTAGTGCGAGCAGCGGACCATGGTGCAGTTCAGCTCGCGACGCAGGATCTCGGCATCGCGGCGCTGGACGCGGTCCGGCAGCGCGCCGCCGGCGAACGGGTACCACTGGTGGCGGTTGAGGCCGAACAGCTTCAGCCGCCTGCCGTTGAGGAAGAACCCCTCGGTGGTGAACCGCGCGTCGCGGAACCCGGTCCGGACCACCCGCTGGTCGAGTGCGCGTTTCCCGGACTGGACCGTCACCACGACTTCGCAGAGGGCGGGATCTTCGACGTCCCAGAGGCGCACGCCGCCGAGCCCGCCGATGGCGAACTCGACCGTCGTGCCCCGGATCGGCGCGGTCCCGCGGGCGAGTTCGCGGCCCGCCTGGCGCACCGACGCGGTCACCTGGCCGGCCACCGGCGCGTCGAGCGTGCACGTCAGGTGCAGCGACCGGCCGGGGGAGAGGACATCGACGGGCCGGGCGAAGACGTCGGTCAGCCGGACCCGCCGCACCGCGCCGACGGTGGCGGGCCGGTAGATCCCGGCCGGCTGGTAGAAGTCGATCAGCGCCGGCCCGCCGCGCGGCAGGTTGGGCGGCACGTCGAGCGGCCACCGCCCGTCGACGACCACGGCGAGCACGTTGTCGCCTGCCACGACGTCCGCCAGCTCCACCTCGAACGGCAGGTAGCCGCCTTCGTGGGTGGCGACGAGCCGCCCGTTGAGGTGCACCTCGGCGTTCGTCAGGACGCCGTCGAAGCGGGCGGTGTGGCGTTCGGCCGTCGCCGCGGTGAAGTGCTTGCGATAGATCCACCGGTCCTGCCAGGACGCCGGGTCCCAGCCGGTCCACGAAAGCGGCGTCACGCAGTGGGGCAGCTGCACGGGCGAAAGGTCGATTTCGTCGAAGCCGAGTTCGGTGCAGCCGTCGTCGTACCGGCCGAAGAGCCAGAAATCGCCCAGCCGCACGGCATCCGGCCCGGGGGCGGCGTACCCGGCCGACCCGGCGACCACGCCGAGCACCGCGGCCCCGCCGGCGGCCAGGAACCCGCGCCGGGACAGCCGCGCCTGCGAGTCGGCCATCCGCGACCTCCGTGCTCGGGCTTCCCCGGTGTATCGCTTGTGGCCGGTAAGACGTCACAAACGATCAGCGGGTTGCTCAGCGCAGGGTCGAGGCGCGGACCACCAGCTCCGGGGTGAACACGACTTTCCGGTGTTCGTGGCCGGTTTCGGTCGCCTCCGCCAGCAGCAGCTCCACCGCCGTGCGGCCGAGGCGCCGCCGGGGCTGGCGGACCGACGTCAGGGGCACCGCGGCCGCGGCGGCGAACTCGATGTCGTCGTAGCCCACGATCGCCAGGTCGTCCGGGACGCTCATGCGGAGATTCGCGCACGTCTGGAGCAGGCCGAGCGCGACGAGGTCGTTGGCGCAGAACGCGGCGGTGGGACGGACCGCCGCCGGCAGCCCGGCCAGCCGCTCGCCGGCGCCGCGGCCGTCGGCCACGGTCAGCGCCGACGTCGTCAGGTCGACGAGGTGGTCCGGGCCCAGCCCGGCGGCCTCGAGGGCGCGCAACGCGCCGAGCCGCCGGTCGCGCACCTGGCCGACGGTCGTGTGGTTGCCGATGAAGGCGATCCGGTCGTGGCCCTGCTCCACCAGGTGCCGCACGGCGATCTCGCCGCCGTAGACGTCGTCGACCGCGACCGAGCAGTGCGTGGTGCCGGCGGGCGTCCGGTCGACGACGACCACCGGCGTCCCGCGGCGCGCGATCTCGCCCAGCAGCGGGGCGTCCGGGTCGACCGGGGTGATGAGGACACCCTGGACGCGCTGCTGTTCGAGCCGCCCGAGGTAGGCCGCCTCCCGCGACGGCTGGTGCGCGCTGTTGCACAGGAACAGGGAAAGGTCGCCTTCGCCGGCAGCGTCTGCTGCGTCTTCCATGCCGGCCGCGACGTCGGTGAAGAACGGGTTGCTGCCGTCGAGCATGACGTAGGCCAGCACCCGGCTGCGCCCGGCGCGCAGCTGCCGCGCGGATTCGTTGCGCACGAAGCGGAGTTCGGCCATCGCGGCCTCGACCTTCGCCCGGGTCGCCGGGCTGACCCGGTCGGGCCGGTTGAGCACGTTCGACACCGTGCCGAGGGAGACGCCGGCGGCCGCCGCGACTTCCTTCATGCCGGCCACCCGCGGCTCGGCACCGGGCTCCCTGATCACCATCGAAACCCCCTCGTTGAAACGTAACATCACCGCGGATGACCTGGTAAAGATGCCGTTTGGCCACGCCTTCGCCGATGCATTGACTTCTCGTTCCGTCGCATAGTAGCTTCACCGCACCAGATTTGTGAAACCTTTCAATCCGGAGGTCGCGATGACGCGGCAGGACCCCGGCCCGGCGCCCCTGCTGGAGGTGCGCGGCGTGACGAAGTCGTTCGGCGCGGTCGCGGCCGTAGCCGGCGTGAGCTTCGGGCTGCACGCCGGGGAGGCCCACGCGCTGGTCGGCGAGAACGGCGCCGGCAAGTCCACGATCGTCAAGATGCTGGCCGGGGTGCACAAGCCCGACGACGGCACGCTCCTGCTGGATGGCGAGCCGGTCGAGTTCGGCTCGCCCGCCGACGCCAAGGCGGCCGGCATCGCGGTGATCTACCAGGAGCCCACGCTGTTCCCCGACCTGAGCGTCGCCGAGAACATCGTGATGGGCCGCCACCCGCGCAAGAGCCTCGGCCGGATCGACCGGGCGGCGATCCGCGCCGAGGCCGAGCGCCTCTTCGCCCGGCTCGGCGTCCGGATCGACCCGGCCCGCCCGGCGCGCGGCCTGTCCATCGCCGACCAGCAGATCGTCGAGATCGCCAAGGCACTCAGTGCCGACGCCCGCGTGCTGGTGATGGACGAGCCGACCGCCGCGCTGACCCAGATCGAGGTCGAGCGGCTGTTCAGCGTCGCCCGGACGCTGCGCCAGGAAGGCGCGGCGATCATGTTCATCTCCCACCGCTTCGAGGAGATCACCGAGCTCTGCCAGCGCGTGACGATCATGCGCGACGGCAGGCACGTCTCCACCGACGCCCTGGAAGACGTCACCGTCGAGGAGATGGTGAAGCGCATGGTCGGCCGCGACCTCGACGCGCTGTTCCCCAAGCAGGACGTCGAACCCGGCGCGGTCGTGCTGGAGGTCGAGGGCCTCGCCCGCGAGGGCGTCTTCCGCGACATCTCCTTCTCCGTGCGCGCCGGCGAAATCGTCGCGTTCGCCGGGCTGGTCGGCTCCGGCCGCTCCGAGGTCGTCCAGGCCGTCTTCGGCGTCGACGAGCGGGACGCGGGCGTGGTCAAGGTGAGCGGCAAGAAGCTCAAGCCGCACTCCTCGCGGGCCGCGATGGCCGCCGGGCTGGCCCTCGTGCCCGAGGACCGGCGTCAGCAGGGCCTGATCATGGACCTCTCGATCGAGCGGAACGTGACGCTGCCGCGCTCGCGCGCCCTTGCGAAGCTCGGCTTCCTGACCGGCGCGAGCGAACGCCAGGAGGCGCGGCGCTGGACCGAACGGCTGCGCACCAAGTACGGCAGGCTCGGTGACCCCGTCGGCACGCTCTCGGGCGGCAACCAGCAGAAGGTCGTGCTGGCCAAGTGGCTGGCGATGGCGCCGAAGGTACTGATCGTGGACGAGCCGACGCGCGGCATCGACGTCGGCACGAAGGCCGAGGTCCACCGGCTGATGTCGGCGCTGGCCGCGGAAGGCGTCGCGATCGTCATGGTGTCGTCCGAACTGCCGGAGGTGCTCGGCATGGCCGACCGCGTGCTGGTGATGCGGGAGGGCCGGATTGTGGCCGAGCTGCCGCGTGCCGAGGCGACCGAGGACTCGGTCATGTTCGCCGCGATGGGGCAGGGGGCCGCCGCATGACCGCGACGAAGGAGGCGCCGGTGTCCTCGCCGACCACCGTCCACTCCGGACGCTCGTGGACCGCGAACGTGCTCAAGGCCCGCGAATCCGGCATCGTGCTCGCCCTGATCGTGCTGGTCGCGTTCACCGCGACGCAGAACTCGCGGTTCCTGTCCGGCCAGAGCATCCGCGACATCCTGCTCGGCACGGCTATCCTGGCGGTGCTCGCCGTCGGCCAGGCGATCGTGATGATCACCCGCAACATCGACCTGTCGGTCGGCTCGGTGCTCGGCCTGTCGGCGTTCGCCGTCGGCACGCTGATGAAAGACAACCCCGGCCTGCCGGTGCTCGTCGCGATCCTGGTGGGGCTCGCCGTCGGCGCGGTGTGCGGGCTGCTCAACGGGGCGCTGGTGCGCTTCGGCCAGGTGCCCGCGCTGGTCGTCACCCTGGGCACGCTCTACGCCTACCGCGGCGTCAGCTACTTCTGGGCCGGTGGCCAGCAGATCAACGCCGACAAGCTGCCGGCGTCCTTCCTGGACTTCGGCACGGCGTCGCTGCTCGGCGTGCCGTGGCTGGTCCTCATCGCGCTGCTCGTCCTGGTCGTCGCCGGTGTCGTGCTGCGCAGCTACCGCGCCGGGCGCGAGCTCTACGCGATGGGGTCGAGCCCGCAGGCCGCGCAGCTGGCCGGCATCCGGGTCGGCCGCAATACCAGCGCGGCCTTCCTGGTCAGCGGCGCGCTCGCCGGCCTGGCCGGGGTGCTGTTCGCGGCCCGGTTCGGCACCGTGGACGCGGCCGCCGGCACCGGCTACGAGCTGAACGTCGTCGCCGCGGCCGTCGTCGGCGGGGTCGCCGTGTTCGGCGGCAGCGGCTCGGTCTGGGGCGCCGGTCTCGGCGCACTGCTGCTGACGGTCATCGGCAGCGCCCTGGCCGTGCTCGACATCAACCAGTTCTGGCAGCAGGCCATCGTCGGCGCGCTGATCCTGCTGGCCATCGGCGCCGACCGGCTCGTGGCCGTCCGGGTCGCGAAGGCACTGAAGAAGAGGGATTCCCATGTCTGACACCGGGAACCGGCTCGGCAGGCTGCTCAGCTGGGACGCCGCCGTCGTGCTCGTGACGGTGATCGTCCTGATCGTCGCCTCCGGCGCCGTCGAGAACTTCGGCACCAGCCGCAACTTCACCTTCCTGCTGCTCGACCTGCTCCCGATCGCACTGGTCGCGCTGCCGATGACGTTCATCATCGTCACCGGCGAGATCGACCTCTCGGTGGCGAGCACGCTCGGCCTGACGTCGGCCGTGATGGGCTCGCTGTGGGACGCGGGGCTGACGATCGAGACGATCATCCCGCTCTGCGTCGTGCTCGGCGGAGTCCTGGGCGCGCTGAACGGCTTCTTCGTCACCGTGCTGAAGCTGCCGTCGCTGGCGGTCACGATCGGCACCCTGGCGCTCTACCGCGGCCTGGCGTTCGTCGTGCTGGGCGACGGCGCGGTCGCCGACTTCCCGCGTGACTACACGACCTGGGTCACCGGGACGATCGGCGACGGCCCGATCCCGAACGTGCTGATCCCGCTGGTCGTCGTCGCCCTGATCTTCGGCGTCGTGCTGCACGCGACCCCGATCGGCCGCGGCGTGTTCGCCGCCGGCGCGGGGGAGCAGGCGGCCCGGTTCGCCGGCATCCGCACCGGGCGGCTCAAGTTCTGGCTGTACGTCGTGAGCGGCGCGGTCGCCGGCCTGGCCGGCGTGCTGTGGACGCTGCGCTACTCCAGCGCCCGCGCCGACAACGGCTTCGGCCTCGAACTGGCCGTCGTGGCCGCCGTGCTGCTCGGCGGCGTGTCCATCTTCGGCGGCAAGGGCACGCTGCCCGGCGTGCTCGCCGGGGTGGTCCTGCTGGCTTCGCTGCAGAACGCCCTGCGCCTGCAGGACGTGTCCAACGAGGCGCTCAACATCGTGACCGGCGTGCTCCTGATCGTGTCGGTCCTGCTCCCCAACATCGTGACTTCGGCCCGCACGGCAGTGCGTCGCCGTCGGCAAGCGATATCCCCGGAAAGGTGACGAAGATGTCCCGACGGTTCCTCACCGGCGCAGTGTCGGCCGGGCTGGTGCTGGTCCTGGCCGCGTGCAGCGGCACGACCAAGAACGACAGCGCGGGCTCCGGCGCGCAGCAGTCGACCGCGGAGGCGAACCCCAACGCCGCCGCGAAGGAGGGCGTCAAGATGGCGTTCCTGCCCAAGCAGCTCAACAACCCCTACAGCGACATCGAGGTCTCCGGCGGCAAGGAGGCCCTGACCGAGCTGAAGGGCGAGTACAAGCTGGTCGGGCCGAACGACGCCAGCGCGTCGTCGCAGGTCAGCTACATCAACACGCTCATCCAGCAGCAGCAGGACGTCATCGGCATCGCCGCGAACGACCCGAACGCCGTGTGCCCGTCGCTCAACCAGGCCCGCGGCGCCGGCATCAAGGTCGTCGCGTTCGACTCCGACGCGGCGAAGGACTGCCGCGACGTCTTCATCAACCAGGCCACCACCCAGGGCATCGGCGAGCAGCTGGTCAAGCAGGCCAAGGAGCTCTCCGGCGGGTCCGGCGAGATCGCGATCCTGTCGGCGACGCCGAACGCCACCAACCAGAACGCCTGGATCGACGTCGCCAAGGCGGAGCTGGCCAAGCCGGAGAACTCGGGCCTGAAGCTGGTGAAGATCGCCTACGGCAACGACGACGACCAGAAGTCGTTCCAGGAGGCCCAGGGCCTGCTGCAGTCGTTCCCGAACCTCAAGGTGATCGTCTCGCCGACCACGGTCGGCATCGCGGCCGCCGCGCGGTACGTCAGCACGTCGAGCTACAAGGGCAAGGTCGCGGTGACCGGGCTGGGTACGCCGAACCAGATGCGCGCCTTCGTCAAGGACGGCACGGTGCGGCAGTTCGCGCTGTGGAACCCGGCCGACATCGGCTACCTCGCCGCGTACGCGGGTGTCGCGCTGAAGTCCGGCCAGATCACCGGCAAGCAGGGCGAGAAGTTCAAGGCCGGCAAGCTCGGTGACTACACGATCGGCGCCAACGGCGAGATCGTCCTCGGCCCGCCGACGACGTTCGACGCGAACAACATCGACAAGTTCAACTTCTGAAACTCCCGGCCGGGTCGCGACGGGCGGCCCGGCCGGGTTCCACCAAGGACGGACCGTGTCCCGATACTGCTTCTGCCTGCAGGTCAAACCCGACCGGTTGGCCGAGTACACCGAGCGTCACCGCGCCGTCTGGCCGGAGATGCGGCAGGCCCTGCACGACACCGGCTGGCGCAACTACTCGCTCTTCCTGCGCGAGGACGGCCTCCCGATCGGCTACGTCGAGGCCGACGACCTCGCCGCGGCGCAGGCCGCGATGGCGAAGACCGAGGTCAACACGCGCTGGCAGGCGGAGATGGCGGAGTTCTTCACCGGCCTCGACGGCGGCCCGCCCGACGAGGGCTTCCGGCTCCTCGACGAGGTCTTCCACCTCGAACCCCCCACCGTCGCGGAAGGACAGTGATCGCCGTGGATGTGAAGGCGGCCCTGCGGGCCCAGCGCATCGAGACGCCCTCGTGGGCGTACGCGAACTCGGGCACCCGGTTCAAGGTGTTCCCGCAACCGGGCGTCCCGCGGACGCCGGAGGAGAAGATCGCCGACGCCGCCGTGGTGCACAAGCTCACCGGCGTCGCGCCGAGCGTGGCACTGCACATCCCGTGGGACAAGGTGGACGATTACGCCGCCCTGACCGCGTACGCGCGTGATCTGGGTGTCGAGATCGGCGCGATCAACACCAACGTCTTCCAGGACGAGGACTACAAGCTCGGTTCGGTGACCAACCCGGACCCGGGCATCCGGCGCAAGGCGACGGATCACCTCCTGGAAGCCGTCGACATCATGGACGCGACGGGCTCGCGCGACCTGAAGCTGTGGTTCTCCGACGGGATCAACTACCCGGGCCAGGACGACATCCGCGACCGGCAGGACCGGCTGGCCGCGGCGCTGCGTGAGACGTACGACCGGCTGGGTCCGGAGCAGCGGATGCTGCTGGAGTACAAGCTGTTCGAGCCGGCGTTCTACGCCACCGACGTCCCGGACTGGGGCACGTCGTATGCCCACTGCGTCGAGCTGGGGGAGCGGGCGACGGTCTGCATCGACACCGGCCACCACGCGCCCGGGACGAACATCGAGTTCATCGTGGCGTTCCTGCTGCGGGCCGGGAAGCTGGGTGCGTTCGACTTCAACTCGCGGTTCTACGCCGACGACGACCTGATGGTGGGCGCGGCGGACCCGTTCCAGCTGTTCCGGATCATGTACGAGATCGTCCGGGCGGACGCCTTGGATCCCGCATACGGGATCGCCTTCATGTTGGACCAGTGCCACAACATCGAGGCGAAGATCCCGGCGATCATCCGGTCGGTGATGAACGTCCAGGAAGCCACCGCGAAGGCCCTGCTGGTCGACCGTGCCGCGTTGCGCTCGGCCCAGCAGGCGGGCAACGTCCTGGAGGCGAACGCCGTGCTGATGGACGCCTACAACACCGACGTCCGGCCGCTTTTGGCCGAGCTGCGCACGGAGGCCGGGCTCGACCCGGACCCGATCGCGGCGTATGCCCGCAGCGGGTACCAGGAGAAGATCGTGGCCGAGCGCGCCGGCGGCACGCAGGCCGGATGGGGAGCATGACGATGACCGTGCCGGAGCAGCTCATCGCGCGCAGCAACGCGCTCGGGGCCGACCCGCGCAACACCAACTACGCCGGCGGCAACACCTCCGCCAAGGGCGACGTCACCGACCCGGTGACCGGCGCGCCGACGGAGGTGCTGTGGGTCAAGGGTTCCGGGGGAGACCTGGGCACGCTGACCGAGGCCGGGCTCGCGGTGCTGCGGCTGGACCGGCTGCGGGCCCTGGTCGACGTCTACCCGGGCGTCGAGCGCGAGGACGAGATGGTCGCCGCCTTCGACTACTGCCTGCACGGGCGCGGCGGGGCGGCGCCGTCGATCGACACGGCGATGCACGGCCTCGTCGAGGCCCCGCACGTCGACCACCTGCACCCGGACTCGGGTATCGCCCTGGCCACGGCGGCGGACGGTCCGGCGTTGACCAAGGAGTGCTTCGGCGACCGGGTCGCGTGGGTGGACTGGCGGCGGCCCGGGTTCCAGCTCGGTCTGGACATCGCCGCGGTCAAGGCGGCCAACCCGCAAGCGATCGGTGTCATCCTCGGCGGGCACGGCATCACGGCGTGGGGCGCCACCTCCGAGGAGTGCCGGCGGAACTCCCTGGAGATCATCCGCACGGCCGAAGCGTTCCTGGCCGAGCGGGGTGCGCCGGAGCCGTTCGGGCCGGTCGTCCCCGGCTTCGAAGCCCTGCCCGTAGCCGAACGCCGGGCACGCGCGGCCGCGCTGGCGCCGGTGATCCGCGGCCTGGCCTCGACCGACCAGCGGCAGGTCGGCCACTACACCGACAGCGACGTCGTCCTCGAGTTCCTCTCCCGGGAGAAGCTGGCGCCGCTGGCCGCGCTGGGCACGTCGTGCCCGGACCACTTCCTGCGCACCAAGGTCCGCCCCCTGGTCGTGGACCTCCCGGCGACCGCGCCCCTGGACGACGTCGTCGCGCGGCTGAAGGAATTGCATACCGAATACCGTGCGGAGTATGCCGCCTACTACGAGCGGCACGCCGACGCCGATTCACCCGCCATGCGCGGCGCCGACCCGGCGATCGTGCTGGTGCCGGGCGTGGGGATGTTCTCCTTCGGCAAGGACAAGCAGACCGCACGCGTGGCGGGCGAGTTCTATGTCAACGCCATCAACGTGATGCGCGGCGCCGAGGCCGTCTCGACGTACGCCCCGATCCCCGAGAGCGAGAAGTTCCGGATCGAATACTGGGCCCTCGAAGAGGCCAAACTCCAGCGGATGCCGAAGCCCAAGCCCCTGGCCGGGCGGATCGCCCTGGTCACCGGGGCCGGGTCGGGCATCGGCAAGGCCATTGCCCAGCGGCTCGCCGCCGAGGGTGCCTGCGTCGTCATCGCCGACCTCAACGGCGACGCCGCCGCCGAGGTGGCCGCCGGGATCGGGAACGCGGACAAGGCGCACTGGGTCCTCGCCGACGTCACTCACCCGGAGGCCGTGCGGGCCGCGATCGACGCCACCGTGCTCGCCTTCGGCGGCATCGACCTGGTGGTCAACAACGCCGGCCTGTCCATCTCGAAGCCGCTGCTGGAGACCACCGAACGCGACTGGGACCTCCAGCACGACGTCATGGCCAAGGGCTCGTTCCTGGTGTCCCAGGCCGCGGCGAAGGCGATGGTGGCGCAGGGTATCGGCGGCGACATCGTCTACATCTCGTCGAAGAACTCCGTCTTCGCGGGCCCGAACAACGTCGCCTACGGCGCCGCGAAGGCCGACCAGGCCCACCAGGTCCGGCTGCTCGCCGCCGAACTCGGCGCGCACGGCATCCGCGTCAACGGCGTCAACCCCGACGGCGTGGTCCAGGGCTCGGGCATCTTCGCCGGCGGCTGGGGCGCCCAGCGCGCGGCCGTCTACGGCGTCGAAGAGGCGAAACTCGGCGAGTTCTACGCCCAGCGCACCATCCTCAAGCGCGAAGTGCTGCCCGAGCACGTCGCCGCCGCGGTGTTCGCGCTGACCGGCGGCGACCTGACCCACACCACCGGCCTGCACGTGCCGGTGGACGCCGGGGTCGCCGCGGCGTTCCTGCGCTGAGTCCTGGAGGAGACCGATGACTTTGGATCGCATCACCCCGCGCCGCACCCGCGTCGGCCTCGTGTCCGGCGGGCTCGGGGCGTACTGGCCGCAGTTCCCGGCGTTGCTGCCCCAGCTGCGGGCTTCGGCCCGGCGTGTCACCGAGCGGCTGTCCACCATGGACTGCGAGGTGATCGACGCCGGGTTCGTCTCGGACGCACAGGAAGGGGCGGCCGCGGCGGAGAAGCTGCGGGTGGCCGGATGCGACCTGATCATCGGCTTCCTGACGACGTACCTGACGTCCAGCATGCTGGCCCCGGTCGCGCAGCGCTCGGGCGCGCCGGTGCTGCTGCTGAACCTGCAGCCCACGGAGGTCATGGACCACGAGTCCTTCGACACCGGCGCGTGGCTGGCCTACTGCGGTGCCTGCCCGCTGCCGGAGATGGCGAACGCGTTCGGGCGGCTGGGTGTCGAGTTCCGCTCGGTCTCCGGCTACCTGGAAGACGAGCGTGCCTGGACGCGGATTTCCCGCTGGATCAAGGCGGCCGGCGTGCGGGCGGCGCTGCGGCACGGCCGCCACGGCCTGCTCGGGCACCTCTACCCGGGCATGATGGACGTCTCCACCGACCCGACGCTGGTGTCGGCCCAGCTCGGCGGGCACGTCGAGATCCTGGAGGTCGACGACCTGCGGGTGCGGGTGGAGAAGGTCACCGACGACGAGACCGCGGCGAGAGTCGCGCTGGCCCGCGAAGTGTTCACTGTGGACGAGTCCGTTGTGGACGAAGACTTCACGTGGGGTGCCCGGGTCTCGGTGGCCCTCGACCGGCTCGTCGAGGACTTCTCGCTGGATTCCCTGGCCTACTACCACCGCGGCCTCGACGGCGAGACGCACGAGCGCGTCGGCGCCGGGTTCATCCTCGGCGCGTCCCTGCTCACCGCCCGCGGCATCCCGGCGGCCGGCGAGTACGAGCTGCGGACGTCACTGGCCATGCTGGTCATGGACCGGCTCGGGGCGGGCGGCTCGTTCACCGAGCTGCAGGCGCTGAACTTCCGCGATCGTGTGGTCGAGATGGGCCACGACGGCCCGGCGCACCTCGGGATCAGCGCCCGCAAGCCGCTGCTGCGCGGCCTGGGCGTCTACCACGGCAAGCGCGGCTGGGGCGTGTCGGTGGAGTTCGACGTCAAGCACGGGCCGGTGACGCTGTGCGGGCTCGGCCAGCGCCGCGACGGGACGTTCACGCTCATCGCGTCGGAAGGCACGGTCGTGCCCGGGCCGCTGCTGCGGATCGGCAACACGACCTCCCGCGTCGACTTCGGCTGCGACCCGGGGGAGTGGACCGACGCCTGGTCCGCGAGCGGCATCGCGCACCACTGGGCGCTCGGCACCGGTCACCGCGTCGCCGAGCTGGCGGCCGTGGCGGACCTGCTCGGCCTGGAGCTGACGGTGGTGCGCCCGTGAAGCGAGTCGCGGCGGTCGACCTCGGCGCGTCCAGCGGGCGGGTGATGGCCGGGACGGCAGGGCCGTCGCTCCTGACGGTCGAGGAGGTCCGGCGCTTCCCCAACGGCGGCGTCCGCGCGGGGCCGGCGCTGTACTGGGACATCCTGGGCCTCTACCGCGAGACGCTCACCGGGATCCGCGAGGCCGGGCGCCTCGACGGCGTCGGCATCGACTCCTGGGCCGTGGACTACGGGCTGCTGGATGAGCGCGGCGCCCTGCTCGGCAACCCGGTCCACTACCGCGACTCGCGCACCGACAGAGTCCCGGCGAAGGTCGCCGAGGTGGTCTCCGCGCGCGAGCTCTACGACGTCACCGGGCTGCAGCAGCTGCCGTTCAACACGCTGTACCAGCTGGTGTCCGAAGGCGACCGGCTCGACGCGGCGTCGACGCTGCTGCTCATCCCGGATCTGCTGAACTACTGGCTGACGGGGTCGATCGGCGCCGAGCGCACGAACGCGTCGACCACCCAGCTCTACGACGTCCGCGCGCGGACGTGGGCCGCTTCGCTGGCCTCGAAGGTGGGCATCCCGCCGCGGCTGCTGCCCCCGCTGCGCGACCCGGGCACGGTGGTCGGCACGGCGGACGAGCTGTCCGGCCTGCCGGTGGTGGCGGTGGGTTCGCACGACACGGCGTCGGCGGTGGTGGCAGTGCCGGCGGAACCCGGCACGAACTTCGCGTACATCTCCTCGGGCACGTGGTCCCTGGCCGGCCTGGAGCTGTCCGCGCCGGAGCTCGGCGACGAGGCACTGGCGGCGAACTTCACGAACGAGGGCGGCGTCGACGGCACCATCCGGTTCCTGCGCAACGTGATGGGCCTGTGGGTGCTGTCGGAGACGTTGCGCACCTGGTCGTGTCCCGAAGACCTGCCGTCGTTGCTGGCTGCCGCGGCCGCGTCCCCGGCGCTGGCCGCGGTGGTCGACATCGACGCGCCGGCGTTCCTGCCCCCGGGTGACATGCCCGCCCGGATCGAGGAGGCCTGCCGGGCGACGGGCCAGCGCCCTCCGGCCGGGCGCGCGGCGGTGGTCCGCTGCATCGTGGACAGCCTGGCCATGGCCCACCGCCGCACGATCCACACCGCGGCCCGGCTGGCGGGCCGAGCGGTGGACGTGATCCACCTGGTGGGCGGCGGAGCCCGCAACGAGCTGCTGTGCCAGTCGACGGCGGACGCCTGCGGAGTCCCGGTCCTGGCGGGTCCGGTCGAAGCGGCGGCGCTGGGGAACGTGCTGGTCCAGGCCCGGGCCTTGGGGGAGGACCTGCCGGACCTGGCGGCCATGCGGGCGTTGGTGCGCGAGACGCAGGAGATCCGCCGTTACGAGCCGTCGGGAACCGCGGACTGGGCGGCGGCGGAGGCCCGGCTCAGAAGGTGATGTCGCCGTGGATGTCGCGGGCCTGGACGACCTTGCCCGTGACGTTCCCGGTCACCTGGTTGGACACACTCCCGCGGTCGAGCGAGATCTGCTGCCACTCCGCCCGCAGCGCCTCGGCGAACTCGCCGTCCGCCGCCTCGGCTTCGTGCAGCCGCTCGGCCAGCGCCGTGATCGGCTGCGTGTCTTCCGGCGCCGCCGTGGCCGCCTCCAGCAGCGCGATCGCCTGCGGGTCCTTGGCGAACTTGCGCTTGACCAGGTCGTAGAGGCCGGTCGCACCCTTCGCCGCCAGTGCCGCGGCGATGGAGACCAGGATCGGTTCGGGCATGGTTTTCAACCTAGTGGCGCGTCCCCGGTCACAACCAGCCCCGCTCGTCCGCGACCCGGACCGCTTCGACGCGGTTGCGGGCGCCGGTCTTCGTGATCGCCGCCGAGACGTAGTTGCGGACCGTTCCCTCCGACAGGTACAGCCGCGCGGCGATCTCCGCGATCGTCGCCCCGCTCCGGGCCGTGATGAGCACGTCGCGTTCGCGCGCGGTCAGCGGGGATTCGCCCGCCGCCAGGGTGGCCACCGCGAGCGCCGGGTCCACCACCCGCTCGCCCTTCGCGACCCGGCGGATCGCGTCGGCGAGCACGTCGGCCGGCGCGTCCTTCACCACGAACCCGGCCGCGCCCGCCTCCATCGCGCGGCGCAGGTAGCCCGCGCGCCCGAACGTCGTGAGGATGACGACGCGGCAGTCCGGCACCTGCTCGGCCAGCACCGCCGCGGCCGCCAGCCCGTCCAGGCCCGGCATCTCGATGTCGAGCAGGGCGACGTCGGGCCGGTGCGCGCGGGCCGCCGCGACCACCTCGTCCCCGCGGCCCACCGCGGCGACCACCTCGAAGTCGTCCTCGAGCGCGAGCAGCGCGCACAGCGCCTCCCGGACCAGGGCCTGGTCGTCGGCGAGCAGCAGCCGGATGGTCACACCGTCACCTGCAACCGCCACCCGCGCGGGCGTAGCGGCCCCGCCGAGAGGGACCCGCCGGCCGCGGCGACGCGCTCGCGCAGCCCGTCGAGCCCGGAACCGCCGGTCGCGGTCCCGCCGACGCCGTCGTCGACGACCTCCACCGCGGACTCCGAGAGCGTCACCGCGCACCGCGTCGCCCGCGCGTGCCGGGCCACGTTGGTGAGCCCTTCGCGCACCACCCAGCCGAAGAGCTCCTGGTGCGCCGGGCCGACGACGTCGACGGCCGTCGGCAGGTCCGCGGCGACCCCGCACGCGCGCAGCAGCTCGCGGCCGCGGGCGAGTTCTCCCGCCAGCGTGACGTCGCGGTAGCCCGACACCGCCGCCCGGACGTCGGTGAGCGCCTGCCGCGCCAGCGTCTCGACGGCCGCCATCTCCTCGCTCGCCCGCGCGGCCTCGGTGGTGACCAGCCGCCGCGCCAGGGTGCTCTTCACCGTGATCGCGGTGAGCGAGTGGCCGAGCAGGTCGTGCAGGTCCCGCGCGATCCGCATGCGCTCGGCCTCGGACGCCAGCCGCGCGACCTCGGCGCGGGCCTCGACGAGGGCGTTGTTGGCCCGGATCGCCTCGGCGAACGCGGCCACCATGAGCACGGTGAACACGAGCGCGACCGCCTGCGTCCAGCCGGGCCCGCCCGGCCACGGCACGACGACGGCGGCGGCCGCGGCCGCGGCCACCAGCACGAGCGCGACGCGCCGCGGCAGCCGCGGCACGGCCACGGAAAGGACGACGGCGGCGAGGAAGAACGCGTCGGCGTTGGCGAACGGGATCGCGAGGGCGAACAGCGCGGCGCAGGCGCCCACCAGCAGCCAGAACAGCCGCATGGCCTGCCGGTCCGCCGCCGCGGCGGCGAGGAGGTAGCTGACAGCGAAGGCGGCGACGACCACGCAGCCGGCGATCGCGGCGGCGCCCGCCGAGTGCTGCAGCACGCCCGCCAGGGTCACGCCGGGGTAGACCAGCAGGCCCGCGTCGAGCAGCCGCAGCCGCCAGCCGCGCACCCAGCGCTGCACGTCCGTTGTCCCGTCCACCATCGGCACGTTACCGGGCCCGCCGCGGCCGGGCGCCGGCGTGGCGATCCGCTGATCTGTCCCGGACAGGTCCGGCCAGTGGTCTGGACATCACCGGCGGCGCTGTGCTCAGCTTTCCAACGTTGTAACGCCGCCGAGTCCCCTTAACCGGAACGGAGTTCCGCCGTGCGGACCAGAACAGCGAGAACCATCCGGCGGGCCCTCGCGCTCGCCGTCGCCGGGAGCGCCGTCGCAGCGTCGACCGTCGCGACGCCCGCCGTGGCCGGGCCCGCCCGCCAGACCGTCGTCGCGGGGAACGCCCGCTTCCAGGTGCTGTCCCCGACCCTGATCCGCACCGAGTACGCCGGCGACGGCCGCTTCACCGACGCCGCCACCTTCAACGCCGTCGGCCGCGGCGCCTTCACGCCGACGCCGTACACCAGCACGGTTTCCGGCGGCGTGCTCACCATCCGGACGAGCGCGGCGACGCTGACCTACCGGCTGGGCTCCGGCCCGTTCGACGGCGGCAACCTACGGCTCCGCGCGAACGCGGGCGCGACCCCGGTCCTCGCGGCCCCCTGGCGCCACCTGACCTGCGCGGCCGGGGCGCGGTGCGAGGCCGAAGACCTGACCGCCGACGGCCTCGGCGTCGCCACCGACCACTCCGGCTACACCGGCGAAGGCTTCCTCGCCGGCTTCGAGAGCGCCGGGAACTCGGTGACGGCGGACGTCCTGGCCCCGGCCGCGGGCACGTACTCGCTGACCGCGCGCTACGCCAACGGCCAGGGCGGCGACGGGCAGCACGTCACGCGCACCCTCAGCGTCTCGGTCGACGGCGGCGCGGCGCGGCAGCTGACCCTGCCGGTGACGGCCGACTGGAACACCTGGGCCGTCGCCGCGGTCCCGGTCACCCTCGGCGCCGGTCACCACAGCATCCGTGTCGCACGGGCCGCGGCCGATTCCGGCAACGTCAACCTCGACGCGCTGGCCGTCCTGACCGCCGGTGCGCCGTTCCCGCCGGCGTCGGCGCGCGCGTTCACCGGCTGTCCGGCCGGCGTGAGCTGCGAGGCCGAAGCCGGGCTGCGGACGGGTTCCGCCGTCGTCGCGGCCGACCACACCGGGTACGCCGGCCGCGGGTTCGTCGCCGAGCTCAACCGCGGCTCGACGCTGACCCACCGCGTCGCGGACGTCCCGGCCGACGGCACGTACCTGCTGCACGTCCGCTACGCCAACGGCACCGGCGGCGACGGCAGGCACGAGCCGCGGACCGCGCCGGTCACCGCGAACGGCGTCACCCGCACGCTGACCCTGCCGATCACCGAGAACTGGGACACGTGGCAAAGCGCGTCCGTGCCGGTGGACCTGAAGGCGGGCACCGACGACGTCGTCCTCGGCTGCCCGGAGGACACCAGCTGCCACGTCAACGTCGACACCGTCGCCGTCACCCCGGCCGGCGCCGCGGCGCCGCCGCCGCACCTCGCGCTCGGCGGCTACCGGCGTGGCCTCGACGGCGTCAACGGCGACAACGGCGCGCCGTCGACGACCGAAGGGCTGCTGCACCGGGACGGCTGGTACCTGCTCGACGACACGCCCTCCGCGCTGTACGACCCGCGCACGCGCGCGGTGACACAGCGCCCGTCCCACGGCGGGAACCCCTACCAGGACGGCTACCTCTTCGCGTTCGGCCACGACTACAAGACCGGGCTGCGTGATCTGGCGACCCTGACCGGGCCGCCGCAGCTGCTGCCGCGCTGGGCCTACGGCGTCTGGTACTCCGAGTACATCGACCGCACCGCGGCCGACTACCGCGACACGATCCTGCCGCGCTTCCGCAGCGAAGGCGTTCCGCTGGACGTCCTGGTGACCGACACCGACTTCAAGGCGCCGGACACCTGGAACGGCTGGCAGGTCGACACCGCGAAGTTCCCCGACCCGGCCGGCTTCTTCGCCTGGTCGAAGGCACAGGGCCTGCACAACAACCTCAACATCCACCCCAGCATCATGGGCTCGGACCCGCAGTTCGCCCGCGCCCAGGCGACGGCGAAGGGCAAGCTGGCCAAGTCGAACTGCGGCACCGACTGCTACGTCTTCGACTGGGGCGACCCTGACCAGCTGCGGGCCTACCTCGACCTGCACGCCGGGATGATGAAGCAGGGCAACGACTTCTGGTGGCTCGACTGGTGCTGCGACGCCTCGCGCTCGAGCCTGCCCGGTGTCACCCCGGACGCCTGGATCAACCAGCAGTACGCCGACCTCGCGGCGCCCGCGACCGGCCGCGGGTTCGTCATCTCGCGGGCGTACGGGTCGTTGCAGGCGGGTGGCTACGGCGGTCCGACCGGGCTGGCGACGGGGCCGTGGGCGGACAAGCGCAGCACGCTGCACTTCACCGGCGACACGGCCTCGACGTGGGGCACGCTGCGGATGGAGGTCGGCGTGACGCCGGCGGAGTCGGCCGCGACGGGGATGTCGGCGATCAGCCACGACATCGGCGGCCACAACGACACGACGGGCCTGCGCGGCAGCGAGACCTACACGTCCGGCGGGCAGCAGCACCAGACGTTCAAGCTGCCGGACGACCTGTACGCGCGGTGGGTGCAGCTCGGCACGTTCCAGCCGATCGACCGCCTGCACAGCAACCACAGCGACCGGCTGCCCTGGCAGTACGGCGACGCGGCGAAGGCGTCGGCGACCAAGTTCCTGAACCTGCGGGAAAACCTGGTTCCGTACACGTACACGCTGGCCCAGGAGGCAGCGGCGACGGGGGTGCCGGTCGTCCGCCCGACGTACCTGGAGTACCCGGAGGAGCCGGGCGCGTACGCGGCGGCCCAGAGCGAGTACTTCTACGGGCCGGACCTGCTGGTGGCGCCGGTGACGTCACCCGGGACACCGGCGACGACGTCGGTGTGGTTCCCACCGGGGCAGTGGACGGACTACTTCACCGGCAGGACGTACGCGGGCGGCACGACCCAGCAGGTGACGTCCGACCTGGGCACGATGCCGGTGTTCCTCCGCGCGGGCGGCATCACGGCGACGCGCACGGCCGACGTCACCAACGACGTCCAGAACCCGCTGAACCGGGTGACGGTGACGGTGGCGCCGGGCGCCTCGGGGACGTTCTCGCTGTATGAGGACAACGGCGTTTCGTCGGCGCGGTCCGCGACGACGAAGATCACCTACAGCGAGCGCTCCGGGGCGCACACGGTGACGGTGGCGCCCGCGCAGGGCGCGTTCCAGGTGGGGCCCCGCGAGTGGACGGTGAAGTTCCTCGGCGTGGCCGCGGCGCCGAGCCGGGTGCGGGTGGGCGGCGGCTGGGCGCCGTCCTCGGCGTGGAAGTGGGACGCGGCGACGAAGACGCTGGCGGTGACCGTGCCGATGCGGCCGGGCCGGGCGCCGGTGACGGTCACGTACTGAGCGTCGGGACGGTGGTGGCCCCTCGGCGATCGAGGGGCCACCACCGGCGCGAGGCCCCAACGGGCGGCGCGGCGGGAGGGGAAGC
>NZ_JADWPD010000004.1:392051-435985 GCF_017308975.1 Amycolatopsis sp. MtRt-6
TCGGTTGGGGGGGGGGGGGGGTGGGGGGCCCCCGGGGGGTGGGGGGCCCCACCACCGGCGCGAGACCGAACGGGGCGGCGCGGCGGAAGGTGAAGCGCGTGGCCACCCCCAGCGGCCACGTGGGTCACCCGTGGGCCGCTGCGCCACCCCGGGCCGGTGTCACGTTTCCGAAACACCAGACAGGCGTATCGTAGTCTTTCCGACACAGGGTGTGTCAAGTTTTCGGTACAGCTATCCTGATTGGTGTCACGTTTCATGGCTGCAGGTGGTGTGTGGTGAGCGAAGAGCGCAGTTTCGCCGAACGGCTGGCGCACTTGATCGCGACCGTGCACCCACCGGACCGCAAGCCGTACTCCTACCGGGAGATCGCGCACGGCGTCGCCGAGCAGACCGGCGTCTCGATGTCGGCGACCCACGTCCAGCAGCTGGCCGTCGGCGCGCGCAAGGACCCGAAGCGCTCGCACATCCAGGCGCTCGCCCAGTTCTTCGGCGTCCCGGTCACCTACTTCTTCGACGACCAGGTGGCCGGTCAGGTCGACCGCCAGGTCGAAGACGTCGTGGCGTGGCGCGACAGCGAGGCGCGCAACCTGGCGCAGCGGGCCATGCGGCTCTCGCCGCGCGACCGCGAAACCGTGACGGCGCTGCTCGATCAGCTCGGCAGCTACGACGACACCCGGCGTCGTGCCGGCCGGCGGCGGAAGCCGGAGTGATGGCCGCCGGCTCGGCTACGATGACCTCGTCCGTGTTCGCGCCCCGGTGCACCCGGCTGGCGCCCGGTGAGCGGGGAGGACCCATCGACGAGCGTGGCCTGCCGGCCCTCCGCGAACGGGCACGCGAGCGCGTGCGGGCGGTGCTCGCCGCCGTCCCGCTGCCCCGGCCGTGGTCGATGAACGCCTGGGTCGACGGTCTCGAAGCGTGGCGCGGGCGCGACATCGACCTCGTCCCGATCGCGTACCGGCCCGGCCAGCCGTCCGGCGCGTGGCAGGCCCGCCCGGACTACGACCTGATCGCCTACGTCGAGCACACGTCGGCGCTGCACCAGGACCACATCATCGCCCACGAGCTCGCCCACATGCTGTGCGCGCACACCGGGACCTGCCTGATGTCGGAGGCCGAGGCCGCCGAGCTCGCCCCGGACCTGGCGCCGCGGGCGTTGTCGCACCTGCTCACCCGCGTCACGACCGGCACCGACGAGTACGAGGCCGAGCTGATGGCCGTGCTGCTGCTGAGCGCGGCGACGAGCGAGCCTGCCGCCGTTCAGCCGGGCGCGTCCGGCCGGGCGGCGGACCAGGCTAGGCGGCTGGCGGCACTCCTGGGATAGTCGCATCCCGTGATCGACATTCTTTTTGTCGGGGTCGGGCTCTTCGCCTTGGGCGCCGGGATCTGGCGCGCGGTCCGCGCGCGACGCACCGGCACGGGTGCGGGCCTGGCGGTTTCGCTGATCGCGCTGGGCGCGGCGTTCTGCTTCCTGTCGAACCGGGCGCAGCAGTTCGAGAGCGAGATCTACCCGAGTCTCGGTCGGCTGCTGTCGAACCTGGCGACCATGGTCGCGGCGTACGGGATCGGCCTGACGGTCGCGGAGATCAGCGGAACCCGCGACCGCGGCCGGCGCACCCGGCCGATCGCGCTCGGCGTGGCGTTGACGGTGCTGGTGGTGACGTTCTTCAGCACCCCGGACCTGCCGCGCGGCATCGGCGTGTTCGACGAGCTGTACCGCACGCACCCGACGCTGGTGGTCTACGTGTTCACCTACACGGTGTACCTGGGCCTCGCGGTGATCGACATCGGGATCATGGCGGCGGTGACGATCCGGGCGAGTGGCGGAGCGTTGCGCGCGGGGCTGGCGTTGTTGCTGCTGGCGTCGGGGTTCGCGGTGGCCTACCTGGCGGGGAAGGTGGTCGCGACGATCCGCGCCCTGCAGGCCGACCACCCGGCGAAGGCGTTGTGCCGCGGCCCGTTCTCGACGGTGCCGTGTGCTCTCGACGTCGGTTTCCCGGCGATCTCGGTCCTGCTGATCGTCCTGGGCCTGACGATCCCGGCGGTTCCGGGCCTGGTGGCCGCACGCCGCGACGCCCGGACGCTCCGCCTGCTCCGGCCCCTGCGCGAGCACCTGACCCGGCGCTTCCCGCAGATCGCCCGGATCGACCCGGCGGGCCCGTCCCGCCGCGAGCGCCTCCTGGCGGCGATGAGCGAGACGAACGACGGCTTGATCCTGGCGGGCGTGACGCCGGACCAGCCGCCCACGGCGGCGGCCAGGCTGGTCCGCGACCTCCCGGACGAGCCGGCCGAGGCGGAGCCGCCCACCGCGCCGGCGGAACCGTTCGCCGCCGACGTGGCCAGGTTGCGGGCGATCGCCCGCGCGTACCGGAGCCTGGAGGGGACACCCCCGGGCCTCACCCGCTGAACGGTGCCTCCAGCCGCGGTTCCCAGCCGCGGTCGGTCTGGGCGACCAGCTGCAGAGCCGCGGCCCGGCCGGTGATCGGCAGGAGCGGCCGCACGTCTCGGGCCACGCGGTCGAGGGTGTCGGCGGACCCGCCCATCGCGACGGTCAGGTGAGCGGCGGGGCGCGGACCGAACCGCCCCCCGTACGGCGGGATGCCGGGCCACCGCGCGCAGGCGGCGTCGGCGATCGGCTGAAGGGAAGGAGCGGCGAGAGCCACGAAACCGGGAGCGGTCACCAGCTCGGTGAGTTCCACCTCGGGAGGCGAGAAGCCGGCCGCCAAGGACCGGACCGCCGCGACGACCTCTTCGGTCAGCGAGGTGTCCGGCAAGAAGGGGTAGAGAGCCGTGACGTGGGCGGGCAGGCCGGGACGCACGAGAGCGGGATCGACCCGCCGAGCCGCGGCGAGCGCCGGTTCGGCGGTGGGCAGCAGGATCACCAGCGCGGTGGTTCCGGGTTCGGGCACCCCCGCATCATGGCAGCGGCACCGAGGCGATCACCGGCCCACCGGCCCGGATCACCGTCGGCAGGCCACGGCGGCCACGGCAGTGAGGCGGCGCGGCTTCCGCACCCGGGGTGGAAGCGTGGCTTCCGGGCGAGTTCTTGGCCGTGGGCGGCAGCGGGCCTCCGCATCCGGCCGTCGCGTCAGGCGGCCGCGGTCTCCGGGAACCGGCCCGCGCGGGCCAGTGCCAAGCTCCGCCGGCACAGTTCCACGAGTTCCCGGTTCGCCCGGCTGTCCGGCACCGACCCGCACATCCCGCAGCGAATGGTCACCTCGCCCGCCAGTTCGTCCACCGCCACCAGCGCCTGGTGGTCGCAGCGGCGGCACCAGCGGTACCCGATCGCCGGGTTCGTGTGCACCGGCGAGGCCACGCAGTCGTGCAGCCAGCGGCGGTGCGTGCGGCACGTGACGCGGTCCGTCGGGTCGAGGCCGCCGGCGTCCTCCGTCCGGTCTTCGCGGGCCAGCGTCGTCGCCAGCAGGGGCTGGCGCGCCGCCGCCGGCTTGTCTTGCGGGCTCGGTGCGGCCCACGCGTGGTGGTCGCCGCATCGGCACTTCTCGGTCATGTCGCCCCCAGTGGTCGGGTCGTTCGATTCCTCGAGTGTGAGCGGGGCAACAGTGCGTCACAACCCCAAAAAAGCGGACTTTCGACCGGCGGCACGTCACCCGCGGCGGGCGGATGAGCGGACTTCGGCCCGGGGTTTGTGCGAACATATGTTCTATGACCGTCGAGGGGCCCATCCTGCACGCCGACCTCGATTCGTTCTACGCCTCGGTCGAACAGCGCGACGATCCGGCGCTCAAGGGGCGGCCGGTCATCGTCGGCGGCGGAGTGGTGCTCGCCGCGAGTTACGAGGCCAAGGCCTACGGCGTGCGCACCGCGATGGGCGGCGCGCAGGCCCGGCGGCTCTGTCCGCACGCGGTCGTCGTGCGCCCGCGGATGTCGGCGTACCTGGCCGCCAGCCGGGCGGTGTTCGACGTCTTCCACGACACCACGCCGTGGGTCGAAGGCCTCTCGATCGACGAAGCGTTCCTCGACGTCGGAGGGCTGGCCAGGATCGGCGGACGGCCGAGCCGCATCGCCGAACGGCTGCGCGCGGACGTCGCCGAGCGGGCCGGGCTGCCGATCACCGTAGGGGTGGCGCGCACGAAGTTCCTCGCCAAGGTCGCCAGCCGCGTCGCCAAGCCCGACGGCCTGCTCGTCGTCCCGCACGACGCCGAGCTGGAGTTCCTGCATCCCCTGCCGGTTTCGGCGCTCTGGGGCGTCGGCAAGGTCACCGCCGAGAAGCTGCGGGCACGCGGGATCACCACGGTGGGCCAGCTGGCCGCCTCCGAGCACGTCGACCTCGTCGGCCTGCTCGGCCGGGCCGCGGGGGCGCACCTGCACGACCTGGCACACAACGAAGACCCGCGCCGCGTGGAGGTCGGCAGGCGGCGGCGCTCGATCGGCGCCCAGCGGGCCCTCGGGCGCGGCAGGCGGACCCCGGCCGAGCTCGACGTCGTGCTGGTGGCCTTGGTCGACCGGATCGCCCGCCGGTTGCGTGCCGCCCGCCGCGTCTGCCGGACGGTGACGATCCGCCTGCGCTTCGCCGACTTCTCCCGCGCCACCCGCTCGCACACCCTGACCGATCCGACGGCGGGCACTGGCGTGCTGCTCGCCGCGGCGCGCGAACTCCTCGCCGCCGCGCTGCCGCTGATCGCCGACCGCGGGATCACCCTGCTGGGCGCGGCGCTGTCCAACCTCGCCGACGAAAACCCGTTCCAACCGGCGCTGCCGTTCGAAACCCAGCGCGCCACCGAGCTCGACTCCGCTCTCGACGCCGTTCGCGACCGGTTCGGGAAGGCCGCGGTCACCCGCGCGGTGTTGCTCGGCCGCCCGGACGACTTCGAAGTGCCGATGCTGCCCGACTGAACGTCTTCGGCGCCGGCCCGGAATGCGCGCGTGCGCGGAAAGCGCGGGGCCCACGGCGGGGCGCCAATCCGCCCGGATCCCGCAATGCCGTGGCAATCGCCGCGCGGCTCAGGTAGCCGGTGACACCGAGCCAGCTGACGAACACGGGGCGAAACGGGTCGAGTCCACTCTGGACCGGCCGTTCCCGGAGCCGGTCGGCTTCGAAGCCGACCGGGACGAAGGTGGCCGAGCCCGTTCGGCGACGTCGGCGGTTCCCGATTGACCAGCAGGGTCGCCGGGCGGCAGACCTCGAACACGCGGAATCGTCCGGTTGCCGTCCGATACGCGAACGAATCGAGCCCGGCACCGAGAATCACATACTGGTCTATACCGGAATTGCCGCGCATCAGGCGCGCTTCGGCGAACCGGCTCCGCCCAGGACAGGCTGGTGCCGTGGAGCCGGTGGCAGACCGGCGGTAGCGCGTCGGAGAAGCGGAACGGCCCGGCGTCGGCGAGCAAATGTGCTGCCCGCGCGGTGGCGGCCGTGAACGCGGCGCGGCTGACGCGAGGAGCATTACCGGGAAACTCCACTGCGGTCAGCCTGTGACGGTACCGATTCGATTTCGACCGTATCACGAAAATGAATTTTTTGCAAAGTGCCGAGCATTTAGGCTCGGTTGCGGGTCACTCTGGACGCGGGCGACCCGCTCGCCCGGGCGGCCATTGTGGACGCTTCAGGGTGTCGCGCGTGCCGGGCATGATTCGACAGGTTAGGGTCTGTCCGACCGTGTTCTGGAGAAGATGAGGAACGACGAATCATGGCGCAACGGGTTCAGGTCCAGATGGTGGACGACCTCGACGGCAGCGAGGCTTCGCAGACCGTCCCCTTCAGCCTCGACGGCGTGACGTACGAGATCGACCTGTCCGAGGAGAACGCCTCCGCGCTGCGGGACGAACTCGCTCGCTACGTCGCCGCCGCGCGGCGCATCGGCGGCCGCAAGGTCCGCCTCGCGACCGGCCAGTCGCTGTCCGGCCCGTCGGGCTCGGGCACCGACCGCGAGCGCAACCGGCAGATCCGCGAATGGGCGCAGGCGAACGGCTACGAGGTCGCCGAACGCGGCCGCCTCTCCAGCGAGATCATCGCCGGTTTCGAAGCCGACCAGGCCGCGGCGGCCGAGCCGGCCGAAGCCAAGCCGGCGCGCAAGCGAGCGACTCGCAAGAAGTCTTGAAGCCGGTGCCGGCGAAGCCGTGCCATCGCGCGCGGTTTCGCCGGCTGGTCGCCGCCTGAGCGTTTTCGGTGGCGTTGAGTATTTTTCCGGTGCCGCACCGTCACGCGACCGGTTCGATGTGGACGGCCCGGCGGTTCCGCCTGCGGCAAACGGGCGGCGCACGATTCGTCGCACGACGAAAGCTTGTCGGAGGGTGGCTCCGATGGCCAGACTGTCAGTGCTCCGCGCGGCCGGTACCGCCGTGGAGCACCGGTCCGGTGGCCGCCTCCTCCCTCGATGGCCACCGGGCCGCCTTTCTTTCGCCCGTGACGGCCTCCCGCGCTGACGTCGATCGTCCATCCGGGCGGCGGCTCGACCCTCCCTGTGGACATCCGTGCCGGACAAGCGCACACTCAGCCTACTCCATACTGCATACAATCTTCAGTTTGCTGGGAGGCGGTCGGCATGACCGAGGTGCGTGAGCTCCGGGACGTCTACGGAAGGCAGTACCGCGTCGGCGAGTCCGACCGGGAGCTGCTCGGCCGGCCGCGGACGTGGATCACCTGGCTCGCCGCGGCGGCCATGCTCGCCGCCGGCGTGCAGCAGTACGGCTTCGGCGCGATCGTGCCGTCGCTGAGCCGGACGCCCGGCTGGACGTTCGGCGGGATCGTGCTCTCCTTCGCGGTGTGGGCCATCTGCCAGGCCGGCGCCGCGTTCCCGGTGGCATGGCTGCGCGAACGTGGCCTGCTCCCGGCACCCGCGGCGATGGCTGCCGGCGCGGTCCTGTGCGCCGCCGGGCTCGTGACGCTCGGCCACGCGACCAGCATGCTTACCGTGTTCCTCGGCTACTCCGTGCTGGGCGGGCTCGGCACCGGCCTGGTCTACGCCACCTGCGTCGGCGCGGTGCTCGCCTGGTTCCCCGACCGCACGGGGGCCCGCGCCGGCCTCGTGAGCGGGGCGTTCGCCTTCGGCAGCGTGCCCTTCGTCGTGCTCGCCGCCGCTCTTCCGGCCGCGCGGCCGGTGCTGCTGGACGTCACCGCCGCGGTCGTGTTCGCCGTCATCGCCGGGTGCGCGGCGCTGCTGCGGTACCCGCCGCGGCACTGGTGGCCCGCCACGCCGGAGCCCCGGACGTGGGCCCTCGACCGGACGCACAACCGGCGTCCGGCGGTCCGGCACTACCGGCCGGCGGAACTGTTCCGGTGCGGTACGACGCTTTCGCTGTACCTCGTGGTCGTGCTCGCGGCCGCCGTGCTGCTGTTCGACCTGGCCTACCTGGCGACGTTCACGGCCGCGCGCAGCGGACCGGGACTCGCCGCCACCGCGCTGGCGCTGCTCGCCGCGGCCACCGGCGGCGGCCGTGTCCTCATCGGACGGCTCGCCGACCGGCTCGGCCGGCACCGGATCCTGCGTTTCGCCCTGTTCGCGGGCGGTGTCGCGCAGTTCGTGCTGTTCTATTCCGGCGAACACCGGCACGCCGTCGGTCTTCTGCTGGGCGTCGCGCTGGCCGGTCTCGGCAACGGGTGCTGCTACACGCTGCTCGTCGGCCTGGTGCGGGAGTACTTCGGCGAGGACTCGGTGGCGCAGAACTTCGGGATCCTCTACAGCGCCAAGGCCGTCGGCGCGCTGGTCGGGATCGGGCTGGCCACGCTGTTCGTGACGCCGCACGCCTTCACCGCGGCCGCGGTACTGAGCCTGGCCGGGGCGGTGCTGTCCGGGCGGCTGAGCCAGCCCGGCCGGCCCAAGTCGCTGCTCCCGGCGGCCTGACGTGGGGCGGATGACGAGCAGGCGGCGGGTGCTGCGCGTCCACGACGGCGGGCGGACGACCCGGCCGGACACGCTGACCGTCGAGGAGCCCCTGGAGATCCGGGTGGGCGGGAAGCCGCTGACGATCACGATGCGGACCCCGGGCGACGACTTCGACCTCGCCGCCGGCTTCCTGGTCGGCGAGGGCGTGGTCCGCGCGGCGGCCGACATCCGGTCGATCCGCTACTGCGCCGGAGCGACGGCTGACGGCGGCAACACGTACAACGTCCTGGACGTCGGCCTCGCCGACGGCGTCGCCCCGCCGGACGCCTCGGTGGAGCGGAACTTCTACACGACGTCGTCGTGCGGCCTGTGCGGCAAGGCGAGCCTGGACGCGGTGCGCACGACGGTGACCTGGCCGGCCGCCGCCGACCCGTTCGTCACCGACCCGGCCACGCTGACCCGGATGCCGGACGAACTCCGTGCGGCACAACGGGTGTTCGACCGCACCGGCGGCCTCCACGCGGCGGGACTGTTCGACGCCGACGGGAAGCTGCTGTGCCTGCGCGAGGACGTCGGACGGCACAACGCGGTGGACAAGGTGGTCGGCTGGGCGGCCCGCGACGGCAGGCTGCCGGTGTCCGGAACGGCGCTGATGGTGAGCGGGCGGGCCTCGTTCGAGCTGGTGCAGAAGGCGGCGATGGCCGGGATCCCGTTGCTGGCGGCGGTATCGGCGCCGTCGTCGCTGGCGGTCGACCTGGCCGAGGAGCTGGGTTTGACGCTGGTCGGCTTCCTGCGCGGGACGTCGATGAACGTCTACACGCGACCGGACCGCCTGGGTGTTCAGCCGAGCTGAGCCAGAACGGCGGCGACGGCGGGTCCGCAGCCGGCCCGCCGGACGGCAACGAGCTGCCACGGAACGGCCGGCGAGAACCGCCGCACGGTGAGATCGGCAAACCGAGCGGCAACGGAGGCGGGAAGCACACAGGCGGCGATCCCGGCCCGCACGAGCCCGGCGGCCACGGCGAGGTCATCGACTTCGAGGGCGACGAGGCGCTGGGGGAAGGCCCGGTCGACGGCATCGCGGATGGCCCAGCCCACCGGGAAGTCCACAAGGGACAGGGCCGAGAGATCGGCGGGGGCGGAGGGCGAGCCGCCGGGAGCGGTGGCGAGGACCAGCTCCTCGGCGGGCAGGGGGGTGACGACGGCTGCGGAGGCGGCCTCGGCGGGTGCGGTGGCGGGGTTGGGGTGAGTGCTTGCGGGTGGAGCCGCGGCGTCGGCAGGCGCTGTAGCAAGGCCAGCGCGTGCCGCGGCAGGGGCGGGGTGTGGGCCGGCGGGTGTGGAGTCCGTCGGCGCGGCCTCGGCCGGCGTTGCGGGCGCGGCGGTCGATCCCACCGCGAAGTCGCCGCAGGCCGGCATCAGCACCACGTCCACAGTGGACTCCCGCAACCCGCGTCCCACCTCCTCCGGCCGCACCTGCCGGACCTCCACCCCGAGCCCGGGATGCTTGTGCCGCAGGGCGGCCAGCGTCCGGTGCAGGTCCGCCAGCAGTCCCGGGCACACCCCGAGCCGGACCCGGCCGGTCACCGGTGATACCGCCGCGCGGGCGCGCTCGGCCGCCTCCAGGGCCGCGCGGGCCGCCGGGACGAACGCCTCGCCCGCCGGTGTCAACACCACTCGGTGGGTCGTGCGGTGGAACAACGGGGTGCCCAGATCTCGCTCGAGGGCCCTGACCACTGTGGATACTGTCGACTGGACCGTCCGCAGGCGCTGGGCGGCCGCCGTGAACCCACCTTCCTCGGCGACCGCCACGACCACCGCCAGCTGGCGGAGCTCCATCAGGCCAGCAGCTCGCGGGCCAGCGCCGCCGTCTCGCTCGGCGTCCGCCCCACCCGGATTCCCGCCGCCTCCAGAGCTTCCTTCTTCGCCGCCGCCGTGCCCGCGGAGCCGGAGACGATCGCGCCCGCGTGACCCATCGTCTTGCCCTCCGGGGCGGTGAAGCCGGCCACATAGCCGACGACCGGCTTCGACACGTTGGCGCGCACGAACTCCGCCGCGCGCTCCTCCGCATCGCCGCCTATCTCGCCGATCAGCACGATCAGGTCGGTGTCCGGGTCCTTCTCGAACGCCTCCACCGCGTCGATGTGCGTCGTCCCGATGATCGGGTCGCCGCCGATGCCCACGCACGTCGAGAAGCCGATGTCGCGCAGCTCGTGCATGAGCTGGTACGTCAGCGTGCCGGACTTCGACACCAGCCCGATCCGGCCCGGCCCGGTGATGTCGGCCGGGATGATGCCGGCGTTCGACCTGCCGGGGGAGATGATGCCCGGGCAGTTCGGCCCGATGATCCGGGTCCGCCCGCCGGCGGCGACGGCGTGCGCCCACAGCCGCGCGCTGTCGTGCACCGGGACGCCCTCGGTGATCACCACCGCGAGCCCGATGCCCGCGTCCACCGCCTCGATCACGGCGTCGGCCACGAACGGCGGCGGCACGAACAGCACGCAGACGTCCGCGCCGGTCGAGGCCATCGAGTCCGCGACGCTGCCGAACACCGGCAGCGATCGACCCGCAAGCTCCACCTGCTGCCCGGCTTTGCGCGGGTTCACCCCGCCGACGACGTTCGTCCCGGCGGCCAGCATCCGCCGCGTGTGCTTGGCGCCTTCGGAACCGGTGATGCCGGAGACGACGACCCGGCTGTTCTCGTCCAGGAAGATGGCCACGGCTCAGACCTCCGCGATCGCGAGCTTCGCCGCCTCGCGGGCGGCATCGTCCATGGTGGCCACCACGGTGACCAGGGGGTGCGCTGCTTCGGCGAGGATCCGCCTGCCTTCGGTGACGTTGTTCCCGTCGAGCCGGACGACCAGCGGCTTCGACGCGCGCGACCCGAGGATCTCCAGCGACCGCACGATCCCGGTCGCCACCGCGTCGCACGCGGTGATGCCGCCGAAGACGTTGACGAACACGCTGCGCACCTGCGGGTCGCCGAGGATCACGGTCAGCCCGTCGACCATCACCTGCGCCGACGCCCCGCCGCCGATGTCGAGGAAGTTCGCCGGCCCGCGCGCGCCCGCCTCGGCCGCGGCCGCCGCCACGACGTCCAATGTGGACATGACGAGCCCGGCGCCGTTGCCGATCACGCCGATGTCGCCGTCGAGCTTGACGTAGTTGAGTCCCTTGGCGCGGGCCGCACGCTCCAGCGGATCACCGTCCGCGGTGCCGTCGAACGACGCGGAACGGCGGAAGGACGCGTTGTCGTCCAACGTGATCTTGCCGTCGAGCGCGACGATCCCGGTGCTCGTCAGCGCCAGGGGGTTGACCTCGACGAGCGTGCAGTCCTCGGCGGCGAACACCTCCCACAGCCGCTCGACGACGCCGGCCACTTCGGCGCGGACATCGGCGGGGAACGCGGCCGCGACGGTCGTCGCGTCGACGCCGGCCAGGGCGTCCACCGGCACGCGGACCAGGGCGTCCGGCCGGGTGGCTGCGACTTCCTCGATGTCCATCCCGCCTTCGGCCGACGCCATCGCGAGGAACGTCCGGCCGGCGCGGTCCAGCAGGAAGGACAAGTAGTACTCGCCGGCGATCTCACTGGCCTCGGTCACCAGGACGCGGTGCACGGTGTGGCCCTTGATGTCCATACCGAGGATGTCGTCGGCGGCCTGTTCGGCGTCGTCGGCTGTATGCACCACGCGGACACCGCCGGCCTTGCCGCGGCCGCCGGTCTTCACCTGCGCCTTGATCACGACCGGCCCGCCGAGGTCGACCGCGGCCGAGCGGGCCGCGGCGGGGTCGGCGGCGACCCGGCCGCGGGGGACCGGCACACCGTGCTTCTCGAAGAGATCGCGGGCTTCGTGTTCGAAGAGGTCCATGCGGGAGCGTCCTTTCCGCGTAGGGGCAGGGCGAAGGGCGTGGAGTGGTGGTCCGCGGGGGCCGGTTTCGAGTCCGGAAAAACCCTGCGGATGGCCCTGGACACAGCCAGCTAGAAGAGTGACTATATGCCTACCCCATACGGTATGCAATCTACAGTCTGCCGCGAAGGGGCCGCTGACCTCGGAGAAGGCGACACGCACCGCCGGACAAGAGAGATCCGGCGGCGGACCAGAGGAGTTGAGCAATGGCGCTGACCACGACCGGCACCACCGCGGGGGAGAGTGCCGCGGCGACCAACGGCGCCGAGCCCGCGCCCGCCACGGAGATTTCTGGCGGCCACCTGGTGGCCAAGGCGTTGAAGGCCGAAGGGGTCGACACGATCTTCACCCTGTGCGGCGGTCACATCATCGACATCTACGACGGCTGCGTCGACGAAGGCATCGAGGTCATCGACGTCCGGCACGAGCAGGTCGCGGCGCACGCGGCCGACGGCTACGCGCGGATCACCGGCAAGCCCGGCTGCGCGGTGGTCACCGCGGGGCCGGGCACCACCGACGCCGTCACCGGGGTCGCGAACGCCCTGCGCGCGGAAAGCCCGATGCTGCTGATCGGCGGCCAGGGCGCGCTGACGCAGCACAAGATGGGGTCCCTGCAGGACCTCCCGCACGTGGACATGATGACGCCGATCACCAAGTTCGCCGCCACCGTGCCGCACACCGCCCGCGTCGCCGACCTCGTGAGCATGGCCTTCCGCGAGGCCTACGCCGGCGCGCCCGGACCATCCTTCCTGGAGATCCCGCGTGACGTCCTCGACGCGCGCGTACCCCTGGAGCAGGCGCGCATCCCCGAAGCCGGCCGCTACCGCGCGTCGACGAAGAACGCCGGTGACCCCGCGGACGTCGAGAAGCTCGCCGACCTGCTGGTGCACGCCAAGAAGCCGGCCATCCTGCTCGGCAGCCAGGTCTGGACCACCCGGGCGACCGGCCCGGCGACCGACCTGGTCCGGACGCTGAACATCCCGGCCTACATGAACGGCGCCGGCCGCGGCACGCTGCCGCCCGGCGACCCGCACCACTTCCAGCTTTCGCGCCGGTACGCCTTCGACAACGCCGACGTCATCGTCATCGTCGGCACCCCGTTCGACTTCCGGATGGGCTACGGCAAGCGGCTGTCGAAGGACGCCACCGTCGTCCAGATCGACCTCGACTACCGCACGGTCGGCAAGAACCGCGACGTCGACCTCGGCATCGTCGGCGACGCCGGCCAGGTCCTCGCCGCGGTGGCCGAGGCCGCGTCGGGCCGCACCGACAACGGCGCCGTCGGCCGCAAGACCTGGCTCGAAGAACTCCAGGCGGTGGAAGAGAAGGCCAAGCAGAAGCGGTTGCCGCTGCAGCACTCCGACGCGAGCCCGATCCACCCGTACCGGCTGGTCCACGAGATCAACGAGTTCCTCACCGAGGACTCGATCTACATCGGCGACGGCGGCGACATCGTCACCTTCTCCGGCCAGGTCGTCCAGCCCAAGTCGCCCGGACACTGGATGGACCCCGGTCCGCTCGGGACGCTCGGCGTCGGCGTCCCGTTCGTGCTCGCGGCCAAGCACGCGCGGCCGGACAAGGAGGTCGTCGCGCTCTTCGGCGACGGCGCCTTCAGCCTCACCGGCTGGGACTTCGAGACGCTCGTGCGGTTCAACCTGCCGTTCGTCGGGATCGTCGGCAACAACTCCTCGATGAACCAGATCCGCTACGGCCAGGCCGCGAAGTACGGCCTCCCGCGCGAACGCGTCGGCAACACCCTCGGCGACGTCCGCTACGACGAGTTCGCGCGGATGCTCGGCGGCCACGGCGAAGAGGTCCGCGACCCGGCCGACATCGGGCCGGCGCTGCTGCGGGCGCGGGAGTCCGGCCTGCCGTCGCTGATCAACGTCTGGGTCGATCCCGACGTGTACGCCCCCGGAACCATGAACCAGACCATGTACAAGTGAGCGGAGGCCAAGGCATGGGCAAGGCACTGGAGGGCGTCCGAGTCCTCGACATGACGCACGTGCAATCCGGTCCGTCGTCGACGCAGCTGCTCGCCTGGCTCGGCGCGGACGTGATCAAGCTCGAAACCCCCGGCCGCGGCGACATCACCCGCGGGCAGCTGCGCGACCTGCCCGGCGTGGACAGCCTCTACTTCACGATGCTGAACTCCAACAAGCGCAGCATCACGCTCAACATGAAGAGCGCCGAGGGCAAGGAAGTCTTCGAGAAGCTCGTGTCCGGAGTGGACGTCCTGGTGGAGAACTTCGGCCCGGGCGTGGTCGACCGCTTCGGCTACCCGTGGGAGAAGCTGGCCGCGCTCAACCCGCGGCTGGTCTACGCCTCGATCAAGGGGTTCGGCCCGGGCCGCTACGCCGACTTCAAGGCCTACGAAGTGGTCGCGCAGGCCATGGGCGGCGCGATGAGCACCACCGGCTTCGAGGACGGGCCGCCGACCGCCACCGGCGCCCAGATCGGCGACTCCGGCACCGGCATCCACCTGGTGGCCGCCATCCTCGCCGCGCTGTACCAGCGGACCTCCACCGGCCGCGGCCAGCGCGTCCAGGTCGCCATGCAGGACGCCGTGCTCAACCTGTGCCGCGTCAAGCTGCGCGACCAGCAGCGGCTGGCCCACGGCCCGCTGGGGGAGTACCCGAACGACCAGTTCGGCGACGAGGTCCCGCGCTCGGGCAACGCCTCCGGCGGCGGGCAGCCCGGCTGGGCGGTGAAGTGCGCGCCCGGCGGGCCGAACGACTACATCTACGTGATCGTCCAGCCGCCCGGCTGGGCGCCGCTGGCCCGGTTGATCGGCAAGGCCGAGCTGGCCGACGACCCGGCGTGGGCGACGCCGGAGGTGCGGCTGTCCAAACTGGACAAGATGTTCGCGCTCGTCGAGGAGTGGACCGAGAAGCACACCAAGTGGGAAGTGATGGAGAAGCTCAACGCCCACAACATCCCGTGCGGGCCGATCCTGTCCACGAAGGAGCTGATCGAGGACGAGACGCTGGCCGAGCTCGGCTCGGTCGTCGAGGTCCCGCACCCCGAACGCGGCACGTTCAAGACCGTCGGCTGCCCGCTCAAGCTGTCCGACTCGCCGGTGGAGATCCACCGGTCGCCACTGCTCGGCGAGCACAACGACGAGGTACTGACCGAACTCGGCTACAGCGAAGCGGAACTCGACAAGTTCCGCGCGGCGGGGGTGATCTGACGTGGCGGATCGTGCGGCGGTCGAAAAGATCCTGGACCAGGCGGCAGCCGAGGGCCGGTCCTCGCTGACCGCGCCCGAGGGGCGTGCGGTCTGTGAGGCATACGGTATCCCGACCCCGGCCGAGCGGCTGGCCGGCACGGCCGAGGAAGCCGTGGCCCACGCCGAAGACATCGGCCTGCCGGTGGTGCTGAAGATCGTCTCGCCGGACATCCTGCACAAGACCGAGGCCGGTGGCGTGCTCGTCGGCCTCCGCGACGCCGAAGCGGTCAAAGCCGGCTTCACGAAGATCGTCGAGAACGCGAAGGCCTACGACGCCGAAGCGCGCATCCTCGGCGTCCAGGTCCAGCAGATGCTCACCGAAGGCCAGGAGGTGATCATCGGCTCGGTCACCGACCCGACGTTCGGCAAGATCGTCGCCTTCGGCCTCGGCGGCGTGCTGGTCGAGGTGCTCGAGGACGTCACCTTCCGGCTCGCGCCGACGTCGACCCAAGAGGCACTGTCGATGGTCGACGGTATACGGGCAGCTCGGATCCTCCGGGGTGTCCGCGGCTCGGATCCTGTCGACCGCGACGCCCTGGCCGCCGTGATCACCGGCCTCGGCGAGCTGGGCACCGACTTCCCGCAGTTGTCCGAGGTCGACCTCAACCCGGTGCTCGCCACGTCGAGCGGCGCCACCGCGGTCGACGTCCGCATCCTCGTCGACCCGGAGGCCGCGAAGGAGCCGCACCGGTTCACCCAGGAGGAGATCCTCGCCTCGATGAACCGGATCATGAAGCCGGCGGCGGTCGCGGTCATCGGCGCGTCGGCCGAGACCGGGAAGATCGGCAACTCGGTGATGAAGAACCTGGTCAACGGCGGTTACGCGGGGGAGATCCACCCGATCAACCCGAAGGCCGCCGAGATCCTCGACCGCAAGGCCTACGCGAGCATCGCCGACGTGCCCGGCGACGTCGACGTCGCGGTCTTCGCCATCCCGGCCAAGTTCGTCCCCGCGGCCCTCGAAGAAGCCGGCAGGAAGGGCGTGGCGGGCGCGATCCTCATCCCGTCCGGGTTCGGCGAGACCGGCAACATCGAGCTGCAGGACGAGGTCGTGGCGATCGCGCGCAAGCACGGCGTGCGCATCCTCGGGCCGAACATCTACGGCTACTACTACACACCGGAGAACCTGTCGGCGACATTCTGTACACCGTATGACGTCAAGGGCGGCGTGGCCCTGTCGTCGCAGAGCGGTGGCATCGGGATGGCGATCCTCGGCTTCAGCCGGTCGGCGAAGATGGGCGTCTCGTCGATCGTCGGCGTCGGCAACAAGGCCGACATCGACGAGGACGACCTGCTCACCTTCTTCGAGCACGACGAGAACACCGAGCTCATCGCCATGCACCTCGAGGACCTCAAGGACGGGCGCGCGTTCGCGGAGACGGCGAAGCGGGTCTCACAGCGCAAGCCCGTCGTGGTCCTGAAGGCCGGCCGGACGTCCCAAGGGGCCAAGGCGGCGAGTTCGCACACCGGCGCGCTTGCCGGCAACGACAAGGTCTACGACGACATCCTGCGCCAGAGCGGCGTGATCCGGGCGCCCGGGCTGAACGACATGCTCGAGTACGCCCGCGGGATCCCGCTGCTGCCGACGCCGAAGGGCGAGAACGTCGTCATCATCACCGGCGCCGGCGGCTCGGGCGTGCTGCTCTCGGACGCCTGCGTCGACAACGGGCTCGACCTGATGGCGATCCCGCCGGACCTCGACACGGCGTTCCGCAAGTTCATCCCGCCGTTCGGCGCGGCGGGCAACCCGGTGGACATCACCGGCGGCGAACCGCCCTCGACCTACCGCAACACGATCGCGCTGGGCCTCGAGGACGACCGCATCCACGCCCTGATCCTGGGCTACTGGCACACCATCGTCACCCCGCCGATGGTGTTCGCGGAACTGGTCGCCGAGGTGGTCGGGGAGTACCGCGCGAAGGGCATCCACAAGCCGGTCGTCGCGTCGCTCTCCGGTGACGTCGAAGTCGAGGACGCCAGCGACCACCTCTACGACCACGGCGTCGTCGCCTACCCGTACACGACCGAAAAGCCCGTCGCCGTGCTCGGCGCGAAGTACCGCTGGGCGCGGGCCGCGGGCCTGCTCTGAACCACCTCCACAGGGGCTGGCCCAACTCACCCGGAAAGGACGAGGATCCACCGCACGCACGACGGCAGCAGAGGGACACGAGTCAATGGTGACGAAAGAGAACTCCTATGACCGCAGCCACGTACCAGGAGATCACCGACAAGAACGGAAGAGTCTACCGGGTCGGTGAGACCGACCGGGACATCATGGGCAGGCCACGGTGGACGATGGTCGTCCTGCCCTGGGTGGCCATGATGGCCATCAGCTCGTCGGAATACGCGTTCACTTCGGCCGAGGACACGCTGTCTTCGGCGCACGGCTGGCACGGCGCCCACATCTTCTGGCTGCTGGCCGTCTGGGTCTTCTTCCAGGCGGCGGTCGCGTTCCCCGCGGGCAAGATGCGGGAAAGCGGCAGGCTGTCCGCCCGGTCGGCGATGCTCCTCGGCGCCGTGGGCACCGTGCTCGGGTACCTGGCGCTGGCCTACTCGCCCAGCGTCTTCTGGGCCTACCTCGGGTTCGGCCTCTTCGGTGGTGGCGGTGCCGGGTTCGTGTACGCGACCTGCATCAACATGGTCGGCAAGTGGTACCCGGAACGCAAGGGCGGCAAGACGGGCTTCGTCAACGGCGGGTTCGCCTACGGCTCGGTCCCGTTCATCTTCATCTTCACCAACTACCTCGACTTGGGCAACTACGGCACCATCCTGCCCGCGGTCGGGCTGTTCCTGGCCGGCGCGGTCGCGGTCAGCGGGTTCTTCTTCCGCGACCCGCCGAAGAACTGGTGGCCGGCGCACGTCGATCCGCTGAAGGTGCCGGACGACCCGCGCGTGCGCCGGTCGCTGGCGAAGAACCCGCCCGCGGTCAAGCAGTTCACGCCGCGGGAGGCGCTCAAGACCGGCATGCTGCCGCTGATGTGGATCTGCCTGCTGTGCACGGCGGGCGTCAACATCTTCGGCATCTCCGCGCAGGTCCCGTTCGGCAAGGAGATGGGCTTCGCCGGTGGCATCGTCGCGCTGGCGATGAGCCTCAAGGCGGTCATCAACGGCGCCGGGCGCGGGGTGATCGGCTGGATCTCCGACCGGTACGGGCGGCGGCAGACGCTGCTGCTGGTCTGCGTGGTGCTCGGGCTCGCCCAGATCGCGGTGTACCTGTCCGGATCCATCGGCAGCATGCCGCTGTTCCTGCTGGCGTCGATGATCTCCGGGTTCGGTGGCGGCGCGATCTTCCCGCTGTTCGCCGCGCTGACCGCGGACTACTTCGGGGAGAACAACAACGCCAGCAACTACGGCCTCGTCTACAGCTCGAAGCTCGTTTCGGGGATCGTCGGCGCGGGCCTCGGGAAGATGGTCATCGACGGGTGGGGTTACGGCGCGGCCTTCTACCTGGCGGCCGCGACGAGCCTGCTGGCGGCCGGCCTCGCGTTGTTCCTGCGCCAGCCCGGCCGGAAGCCGGGCGGGATGCGTACCGAGCTCGCCGAAACCGAGCTCGTCGCGCGCCCCGCCACCGGCTGACGTCCGGCTCGGCAGCAGCGGACCCGAGTCGGCGCGGACGAAAGAGATCTGTCATGACCACAGCGCAGTACCAGGAGATCACCGACGAGAACGGACGGGTGTACCGGGTCGGCGAAACCCCGCACGACATCATGGGACGCTCGCGCAGCTGGATGGTCTGGCTGCCGTGGATCGCGATGATGGCGGTCAGCGTCTTCGAGTACGGCTGGGGTGCCGTCGAAGGCACCCTGGAGCAGAAGTACGGCTGGACCCTGTCGGACGCGTTCTGGCTGGCCAGCATCTGGGCGGTGTTCCAGGCCGCGGTCGCGTTCCCGGCCGGGCGCCTGCGGGAGAAGAACATCGTGTCGGCGCGGACGGCCATGCTCGCCGGCGCGGTGTGCAGTGCGATCGGCTACTTCACCATTTCGCACAGCGGCAACCTGGTGCTGGCGTTCGCCGGCTACTCGGTGCTGGGCGGGATCGGCGCCGGGCTGGTGTACGCGACCTGCGTCAACATGGTCGGCAAGTGGTACCCGGAAAAGCGGGGCGCACGGACCGGGTTCGTCAACGGCGGTTTCGCCTACGGCGCAGTCCCGTTCATCTACGTGTTCGCCGCCTTCCTCACCCCGGCCAACTATTCGGTGATCCTCGACGTCATGGGCGTGTACATGCTCGTCGCCGTCGGGATCTGCGGGTTCCTGTTCAAGGACCCGCCGAAGAGCTGGTGGCCGAAGGACGTCGACCCGCTGACGTGGGCGCGCGACCGGCAGGCCGAGAACGGGGGACTGGCGAAGAACCCGCCCGCGGTGAAGCAGTTCTCGCCGGCGGAAGCCGTCCGGACCGGGATGCTGCCGCTGATGTGGGTGTGCCTGGTGATCATCGGCGGGGTTTCGCTGTTCGGCATCAACTTCCAGGTGCCGTTCGCGAAGGTGAGCCACTTCGGCGCGTTCGTCGCCGCTTCTTCGGCCGGGGTGCTGGCCGTCGTGAACGGCACCGGCCGCGCGGTCGTCGGCTGGGCGTCGGACAAGCTCGGGCGGCGGCAGACGCTCACCCTCGTACTGGTGGTCGCGGCCGTCGCGCAGTTCGGCGTGCTGTACGCCGGGAACACGCACAACCTGGTGCTGTTCATGGTGTTCGCGTTCCTGACCGGCTTCGGCGGCGGCGCGTTCTACCCGCTGTTCGCCGCGCTGGTGCCGGACTACTTCGGCGAGAACAACAACGCGTCGAACTACGGGCTGGTCTACAGCGCGAAACTGGTCGGTGGCGTCGGCGGCGGTGGCCTCGCCGCGGGGGTCATCAGCGTGTGGGGCTACACGGGCGCGTACATCCTCGCCGGGTGCATCGCGCTCCTTTCGGCGGTGCTGACGCTGTTCCTGCGCCAGCCCGGCCGGAAGCGGCCCCCCCACCCCCCAAACCACACGGGGGGGGGCCCGCCGCGCGCCGCCGCCCGGGGGGGTGAGGGTGTCGCGCCCCCCCCCGGCCCGCCCCCCCACCCTGCGCCCCAACCCGGGGGGGGGCCCGCGCCGGCCGTCGGCGTCAGCCGGCGGTTGATCCGGTGCGGCTCCCCGGTCCTGCCGAAATCAGGATCGGGGAGCCTCCGGACGTTCGTGGTAGGCCTGGCGGGTCCGTTCGGTGTGCTTGGCCATGATTTTCTCGGCCAGCTCCGCGTCCTCCATCGCGATCGCGGTGATCAGTTCCTCGTGCTCGTGCCAGGCGTCCTGGCCGCGGGGCCGGGCGATCGGCGTGTAGTACCAGCGGACCCGGCGGTCGACCAGGCCGATGAGCTCCGCCAGCACGGCGTTCCCGGACAGCTGGGTGATAAACGCGTGCAGGGCGGCGTTGGCCGCGACCAGGCCCTCGGTGTCGTCGGCCTGGAGGGCCTTGACGCCGGCTTTCTGCAGTTGCCAGAGCCGTTCGACGTCCGCCACCGTGGCCCGCTCGGCCGCGAGCTTCGCGGAGTGCGTCTCCAGCACACTGCGGACGCTCAGCAGCTGGTCGGCTTCCTCGTCGGTCGGCAGGTGCACGAACGCCCCCTGGGCCGGACGGAGGTCGACCCAGCCCTCGCTCTGCAGCCGCTGCAGTGCTTCCCGGACCGGCTGCCTGCTGACGCCGAGGTACTCGGCGAGGTCGGCCTCGACCAGGTGCTGCCCCGGTTCGAGCGTGCGGTTGATGATCAGTTCGGCGAGCGCCTCGTAGACGACCTGCCGCAGCGGGGCGGGCCGCTCGACGCGCTTGGCGGCGGTCGAGCTGAGCGAGCCCTTGGCCGTGCGGCGCCCGGTGGGGCCGCGGTCGGGCAGGGGGGAAGCGGGCTGGCTCACGGGACACCTCGAGTCGGAGAGGAAAGCGATGATCTCGATTCAGGATACAGGTTTTGGTATGCAAAATCCCAGAAACTCACCCGACTCAGGGGTTTTCTGCCGATGTGGATCAACAGTCGTCCGGCGACGTAACCCAAAGTGTCTGATTTGTCGCGCTTCGTTACGCCGCCGGAGTGGTGTCCGCAGCTTGAGGCCCATTGGCCTCTGGTTTTGAGCGCGGATCCAGGATACTGTATGCAATCACGGCCGGACCAGGGAGGCACATCATGAAGGTGGCTGTTCTCGGGGCCGGGGCGATCGGCGCCTACGTCGGGGCCGCGCTGCACCGCGGCGGGACCGAAGTGCACCTGATCGCCCGCCGGGCCCACCTCGCCGCGATGCGCGAACGCGGTGTCCGCGTGCTCAGCCCGCGCGGCGACTTCACCGCCCACCCCCACGTCACCGACGACCCCGCCGAGGTGGGCGCGGTCGACTACGTATTCCTCGGCCTGAAGGCCAACTCCTACGCCTCCTGCGGCGAGCTGCTCGCCCCGCTGCTCGGGCCGGAGACGGCCATCGTCGCCGCGCAGAACGGCATCCCGTGGTGGTACTTCCACGGCCTGAAGGGACATCCCCTGGAAGGGCAGCGGATCGAGACCGTCGACCCCGGCGGCTCGGTGACGGCGGTCCTCGAACTGCGGCGGGCGATCGGATGCGTCGTGTACTGCTCGACCGTCATCGAAGAGCCGGGCGTCGTCCGGCACCTGGAAGGCACGCGGTTCTCCCTCGGCGAGCCGGACGGCGAGATCTCGGCGCGCGCCAAGGTGCTCAGCGCGGCGATGATCGCCGGCGGGCTCAAGGCGCCGGTCGAGGCCGACCTGCGCAACGACATCTGGATCAAGCTGATGGGCAACGTCGCCTTCAACCCGCTGTCGGCGCTGACCCGGGCGACCATGGCCCAGATGTGCGAGCACGACGACACCCGCGAGCTCGTCGCCACCATGATGACCGAGACCCTCGAAATCGCCCGTGCCGCGGGCAGCGACCCGGGCGTCTCGGTCGAGAAGCGCATCGACGGCGCCTGGCGCGTCGGCCACCACAAGACGTCGATGCTGCAGGACCTCGAAGCGGGCAAGCCCCTGGAGATCGACGCGATCATCGGCGCGGTCGTCGAGCTGGCCGGCCTCACCGGCGTGCCCGCGCCCGCCCTGCGATACGTCCACGCCGCCATCTCGCTGCTCGACCACACCAGCAAAGTCCCCGTCGGGTCGCACTGACCGGAGGTCCCCGTGAAGCGCAGGAACACCGAGCCGTACGTCCGGCTCACCCAGCCCCTGGTGCGCGATTCCGGCGTGCTGCGGCCGGCGACCTGGTCCGAAGCCCTCGACCGGGCCGCCGCCGGGATCCGCCGCACCCTGGACGGCAAGGGGCCCGAGGCGTTCGGGATGTTCTCGTGCGCCCGCGCCACCAACGAGATGAACTTCGTGGCGCAGAAGTTCACTCGCGCGGTGATCGGCACGAACAACGTCGATTCGTGCAACCGCACCTGCCACGCGCCCAGCGTCGCCGGGCTGGCCCGCGTGTTCGGCAGCGGCGGCGGCACGTCGTCCTACCAGGAGATCGAAGACGCCGACGTCATCGTGATCTGGGGCGGCAACCCGCGCGAGGCGCACCCGATCTTCTTCCACCACGTGCTCAAGGCCGTCCACAAGGGAGCGAAGCTCTTCGTCGTCGACCCGCGGCAGACCAGCACCGCGAGCTGGGCCCACCGGCAGCTGCAGCTGGAGGTCGGCACCGACATCCCGCTGGCCCACGCCATCGCCCGGGAGATCATCCACTCCGGGCTCGCCAACACGACGTTCATCGAGCGGGCCACCGAGGGGTACGCCGAGTTCGCCGCGTCGGTCGAGCCGTGGACCCTGGAGGTCGCGGAGAAGACCACCGGCGTCCCGGCCGAGCTGATCCGCGAACTCGCCCACACCTACGCCCGCGCCGACCGCGGCCAGCTGTCGTGGACCCTCGGCATCACCGAGCACCACAACGGCACCGACAACGTGCTGTCGCTGATCAACCTGGCGCTGCTGGCCGGCCAGGTCGGCCGCTACGGCGCCGGGCTGAACCCGCTGCGCGGGCAGAACAACGTCCAGGGCGGCGGCGACATGGGCGCCATCCCGGACCGGCTCCCGGGCTTCCAGGACGTCCTCGACGCCGGCGTCCGGGCGAAGTTCGACACCGCGTGGGGCTCGTCGATCCCGCCGCACAAGGGCCTCAACCTCACCCAGATGCTCGACGCGATGGAACGCGGCGACCTGACCTGCGTGTACATCATCGGCGAGAACCCGGTGCAGTCCGAAGCGGACTGCGAGCACACGATCAAGCGGCTGGCCAACATCGACCACCTGATCGTGCAGGACATCTTCCTGACCAAGACCGCGCAGCTGGCCGACGTCGTGCTGCCGGCGACGGCGGCCTGGTGCGAGAGCGACGGCACCTTCACCAACTCCGAACGGCGGGTGCAGCGCGTCCGCAAGGCCCTCGAACCGCCGGAAGGCGCGCGCGACGACATCGAGCTGCTGTCGGAGCTCGCGCGCCGGCTCGGCCACGACTGGCACTACACCGGCGGCGAAGAGGTCTGGGACGAGCTGCGGTCGCTGTCGCCGATGCACGCCGGTATGTCGTATACCCGGCTCGAGGCGCTCGGCGGGATCCAATGGCCGTGCTTCTCCGAAGACACCCTCGAACCGACGTTCCTCCACGGCCGGCTGTGGGCCGAGGACCCGGCCGAACGCGGCCGCCCGGCGCCGTTCACGGTGCTCGAACACAGCCCGCCCGTCGACCTGCTCACCGAGGAGTTCCCGATCCGGCTCACCACCGGGCGGCGGCTCGATTCCTACAACACCGGCGTCCAGTCCGGCGGGTTCCCGTCGCCGCTGCGGCAGGGGGAGACCCTCGACCTCTGCCCGGAGGACGCGCGCGCACTGGGTGTCGAACCCGACGAGCTGGTCCAGATCTCGTCGCGGCGGGGTGCGATCGTGGCGCCCGTCCGGCTCGACAAGGGCCTGAAACCCGGGCTGGCGTTCATGACGTTCCACTTCCCGGACGAGGTCGACGTCAACGTCATCACCATCGAAGCCACCTGCCCGATCGCGGGGACGGCCGAGTACAAGGCCGCGGCCATCCGCGTCGACAAGCTCTCGGCAGTGGGAGCCTGAAGTGGACCTCAAGCTGCTGGACGCGATCGCGTCGCACGAAGAGCGGGAAGCCGTCGCCGGGTTCGCCGGCGGGGGCCGTGACCAGCTGCTGCCCGCGCTGCACGCGGTCAACGACCGCGTCGGCTGGATCAGCCAGGGCGCGCTCAACCTCATCTGCGAGACGCTGCACGTGCCGCCGGCCGACGCGTACGGCGTGGCGAGCTTCTACTCGCTGTTCGCGCTGGAGGAGCGGCCGGAGCGGGTGGTGCACGTCTGCACCGACCTGGCCTGCCGGATCAGTGGCGCGGATACTGTATGCGATGTCCTCACCGAGCACGTCGGCGTCGCGGGGAAGGCGCGCGGCGGGGTCACGTGGCAGCGCAGCCCGTGCCTCGGCGTCTGCGAACGGGCCCCCGCGGCGCTGACGTTCCAGGCCGGCGACCCGGCGACGACGGAACTCGTCGCCCCGGTCACCGGCGCGTCGGCGGTGCTGGCCGCCGGGCGGGCACCGTCTGTTTCGGAGGGGGCCCCGCCAGTGCTCCACCAGCGGGACGGGCTGCGGCTGCTGCGCCGGGTCGGCGTCGTCGACCCGGCCAGTCTGGACGACTACCGGGCGACCGGCGGTTACGCGGCCCTGCGCAACGCCCTGCGGATGGGGCAGGCCGCGGTCATCCGCGAGGTCACCGACTCCGGGCTGCTCGGCCGCGGCGGCGCCGCGTTCCCGACCGGGCGCAAGTGGGCGGCCACCGCCGCCCAGCCCGCCGGGCCGCACTACCTGGTGTGCAACGCCGACGAGAGCGAGCCCGGCACCTTCAAGGACCGGGTGCTCCTGGAGGGCGACCCGTTCGCCCTGGTCGAGGCGATGACGATCGCGGCGTTCGCGATCGGCGCCCGGCAGGGGTACGTGTACCTGCGCGGCGAGTACCCGCGCGCGCTGCGGCTGCTGCGGAACGCGCTGGCGGCCGCTCGCGACCGCGGGTTCCTCGGCGAGGACGTCATGGGGCACGCGGGCTTCTCGTTCGACATCGAGATCCGGCGTGGCGCGGGCGCCTACATCTGCGGCGAGGAAACGGCGATCTTCAACTCGATCGAGGGTTTCCGCGGGGAGCCCCGGACGAAGCCGCCGTTCCCGGTCGAGCAGGGGCTGTTCGGCAAGCCGACCGTGGTGAACAACGTCGAGACGCTGGTCAACGTGCCGCTGATCCTCACCGAGGGGGCGGCCGCGTACCGTTCGCTCGGCACCGAATCTTCGGCCGGGCCGAAGCTGTTCTGCCTCTCCGGCAACGTCGAGCGGCCCGGTGTCTACGAAGTACCGTTCGGGACGACGCTGCGGGAGCTGCTCGCGATGGCCGGGGGAGTACCGGAGGGTCGCTCGCTGCGCGCGATCCTGCTGGGTGGCGCGGCCGGCGGGTTCGTCCGGCCGGACGAGCTGGACCTGCCGCTGACGTTCGAGGACGCGCGGGCGGCCAAGACGACGCTCGGCTCGGGGGTCGTCCTGGTCCTCGACGACCTCGTGGACCTGGGTGGGTTCCTGCTGCGGATCGCCGAGTTCTTCCGCGACGAGTCGTGCGGCCAGTGCGTCCCGTGCCGGATCGGGACGGTGCGGCAGGAGGAGGCGATCCGCCGCGTCCTGGCGTCCGGGACGGAGGAACGGCCGCTGCTGCGCGAGGTCGGCGGCGTCATGCGGGACTCGTCGATCTGCGGCCTCGGCCAGACCGCGTGGAACGCCATCGAGTCGGCCATCGACCGGTTGGGAGCGCTGAAATGACCATTGTGGACATCGGGATTCCCAAGCGGCTGGTCGAGTTCACTGTGGACGGCGAGACCGTCCGGGTGCAGGAGGGCTCGACGATCCTCGACGCGTGCACGGCGGCGGGCAAGGCGATCCCGACGCTCTGCTACGGCGACACCCTCGAACCGGCGAACGCCTGCCGCGTCTGCATGGTCGAGGTCGAGGGCTCGCGGACGCTGGTGCCGTCGTGCTCGCGCAAGGCCGAGCCGGGCATGGTGGTGCACACCGATTCGGAGCGGACGCGCACGAGCCGCAAGGTGGTCCTCGAACTCCTGGCCTCGGCGACGGACCTGTCGACGACGCCGGGCGTGGCGGAGTGGATCGCCGAAACCGGCGCGGACCCGGACCGCTTCGGCCCGGACGCGGCGACGGTGGCGCAACCGGCCCTGGTGGACAACGAGCTGTACGTCCGGGACTACGAGAAGTGCATCCTCTGCTACAAGTGCGTCGACGCGTGCGGCGAGCAGTGGCAGAACTCGTTCGCGATCACCGTCGCCGGCCGCGGCTTCGACGCGCGGATCTCGACGGAGTTCTCGAACCCGTTACCGGACAGCGCCTGCGTGTACTGCGGCAACTGCGTCGAGGTCTGCCCGACGGGGGCGCTGAGTTTCAAGCGCGAGTACGACAAGCGGTCGGAAGGATCCTGGGACGAGTCCCGCCAGACGCGGACGACGACGGTCTGCACGTTCTGCGGGGTCGGCTGCAACCTCACGTTGCACGTCCAGGACAACGAGATCGTGAAGGTGACCTCGCCGCACGAGAGTTCGGTGACGCACGGGAACCTGTGCATCAAGGGCCGCTTCGGCTGGCAGCACGTCCAGAACCGGTAGCGGAACCCGTTCGCGCGAAGGCGCCGTGACTCGATGGGTCGCGGCGCCTTCGTCGTTCGGGCGTTGACCCTGGCGCTGGGCAACGGCTATTCTCGATATACGAAAGAAAGATTCCGGATAGCGAAATTCGAGGTCGCGATGCCTGACGAGGGCCACTCCCTGCCGTACGTCGCCAACCTGTCGATCCTGTTCAAGGAGGCCCCCCTGCTCGAGCGCGCCGCCGCCGCGCGGGACGCCGGGTTCACCGATGTCGAGTTCTGGTGGCCGTTCGGCTCCGCGGTGCCCGCGCGCGAGGACGTGGACGCCTTCGTCCGGAGCCTCGACGGGGTCCGGTTGCGGGGGCTGAACTTCTACGCCGGGGACATGGCGGCGGGGGAGCGGGGGCTCGTCTCCTGGCTCGGCCGGGAGACCGAGTTCGCCGACAGCCTCGTCGTCGCCCTCGGCATCGCCGAACGCACCGGCTGCCGCAGCTTCAACGCGCTCTACGGCAACCGGCTCGACGGCGAAGACCCGGCCAAGCAGGACGACCTGGCCCGCGTGCACCTGGACAAGGCCGCCGACGCCGCCGCGCGGATCGGCGCGCAGCTGGTCCTCGAACCGCTCTCCGGCGCGGACCGCTACCCGCTCAAGACCGCCGCGGACGCCGTGGCCGTGCTCGACGACCTCGGGCGCGAAAACGTGCGGTTGCTGGCCGATCTTTACCACCTGGCAGTCAACGGAGACGACCTGGACGCGCTCGCGACGCGGCACCTCGCCCGGATCGGGCACGTGCAGATCGCCGACGCTCCCGGCCGCCACCAGCCCGGTACCGGCGAGCTCGACATCGACGGGCACCTCGCGAAGCTGCAGAACGCGGGTTACGCGGGCTTCGTCGGAATCGAGTACGTCCCGGAACCCGACACGCTCACGTCGCTGGCCTGGCTGCCGAAAACCCGAAGGGGACGAGCATGAAACTGGGATTCATCGGACTGGGCGTGATGGGCGCCCCGATGGCCGCGCACCTGGTCGCGGCCGGCCATGACGTCGGCGGCTACGACGTCACCCCCGCCGCGGGGGAGAAGCTGCGGGCCGCCGGCGGGCGGGCCGCGACCGGCGTCGCGGACGCGGTGGCCGGGGCGGACGTCGTCATCACGATGCTGCCGAACCACCCGCAGGTCGAGGACGTCGTGCTGGCCGGCGGCGGTGTCCTCGACACCGCCGAGCCGGGCACGCTCCTGATCGACATGAGCACCATCCGGCCCGAAACGTCGATCGCGATCGCGGAAGCCGCGCGGGACAGGAAGATCCGCGTCCTCGACGCGCCCGTCTCGGGCGGGCAGGCCGGGGCCGAGCAGGCGTCGCTGTCCATCATGGTCGGTGGTCTCGAAGAGGACTTCGCGGCGGCCAAGCCGGTACTGGCCGCCGTCGGCAAGACCATCGTGCACGTCGGCCCGCACGGCGCCGGCCAGGTCGTCAAGGCCGCGAACCAGCTCGTCGTGGGTGGGATCTACGGGCTCGTCGCGGAGGCGATCGTGCTCCTGGAAGCGTCCGGTGTGGACGCCGCCACGGGCCTCGACGTGCTCGCCGGCGGGCTCGCGGGCAGCCGGATCCTGGAGCTCAAGCGCCAGTCCATGGTGGACCGGCAGTTCGCGCCCGGCTTCCGGATCGACCTGCACCACAAGGACATGGGGATCGCGCTGGCTGCCGCCCGGCAGGCCGACGTCGCGCTCCCGCTCACCGGGCTGGTCGCCCAGCTCGTCGCCGCCGGCCGCGCCATGGGCTACGGCTCCCTGGACCACTCGGCCTTGCTGAAGGTCGTCGAACAGTTGTCGGGCCGCGTCCCGGCGGAGGTGTGACATGCCCAGAATCCCCGCGATGCAGGCGGTCGTCGACGTCCTGGAGAGCGAAGGCGTCGACACCGTCTTCGGCTGCCCGGGCGCCGCCATCCTCCCGCTGTATAACGCCCTGCAAGGCCGGTCGATCGAGCACCTGATCGTCCGCCACGAAGAGGGCGCGACACACATGGCCGACGGCTGGGCCAGGACGAACGGCAACGTCGGCGTCGCCATCGGCACGTCCGGTCCGGCCGGGACGAACATGATCACCGGGCTCTACACCGCGCACGCGGACTCGATCCCGATGATCTGCATCACCGGCCAGGCCGCGACCACCAAGCTGCACCAGGAGGCGTTCCAGGCCGTCGACATCGTCGAGATCGCCAAGCCGGTGACGAAGTGGGCGGTGCAGGTCAAGGAGGCGGCGCAGCTGCCGTGGATCTTCCGTGAGGCGTTCCGGATCGCCCGCTCGGGCCGCCCCGGCCCGGTGCTCATCGACCTGCCGATCGACGTCCAGAAGCAGGACATCGAGTGGGACTCCTCGATCGACTCGCCGCTGCCGGTGACCCGGGTGACCCCGGCGCCCGCGCGCGTCGAGCGCGCGCTGGACCTCCTGCTGGCCGCCGAGCGCCCGCTGATCCTGGCCGGCGGCGGCGTCGTCCTCGGCGAGGCGAGCGAGCAGCTGCGGGCAGCCGCCGAGCGGCTCGACGTCCCGGTGCAGGTGACGCTGATGGGCAAGGGCAGCTTCCCCGAGAACCACGAGCTGTTCGCCGGGATGGCCGGCATCCAGACGTCCCAGCGGTGGGCGAACGCGGCCTTCCTGGAGGCCGACCTCGTGCTGGCGCTCGGCGCCCGGTTCGGCGACCGGCACACCGGCGAGCTGTCGGTCTACCGCGGGGAGCGGAAGTTCATCCACGTCGACATCGAGCCCACCCAGCTGGGCAAGGTCTTCGGCCCCGACCTCGGGATCGTCTCGGACACTCGGGAGTTCCTCGACGCGCTGCTGGCGGCGGTGGACCGCCGGTCGGCAACACCGAGGCGGGAGTGGGTCGCCCGGATCGGCGAGCTGAAGGAGGCGCTGCCCCGGCGTGACGACTTCGACAGCCTGCCGATCAAGGCGCCGCGGGTGTTCAAGGAGATCAACGAAACCTTCGGCGAGGACACCTACTTCGTCACCGCGATCGGGCTCTACCAGATCTGGTCAGGCCAGTTCCAGCAGGCGCACAAGCCGCGGCACTACCAGGTGTGCGGCCAGGCCGGCCCGCTCGGCTGGGAGATCCCGGCGGCCATCGGCGTCAAAAAGGCGCGGCCGGAAGCCGAGGTCGTCGGCGTCGTCGGCGACTACTCGTTCCAGTTCCTCGTCGAGGAGCTGGCGGTGGCCGCCCAGTACGACGTCGGGTTCGTGCTGATCATGCTCAACAACGAGTACCTCGGGCTCATCCGCCAGGCCGAGACCGGCTACGAGATGAACTTCGAGGTCGACATCCACTACGACGCGATCGGCACGGACAACGTGAAGATCATGGAGGCCTACGGCTGCTCCGGCACCCGGGTGCACGAGCCGGGGGAGATCCGCACGTCCCTGGAGTGGGCGCGCAAGGAGGCCGAGCGCACCAGCCGCCCGGTCCTGGTGGAGATCATGATCGAGCGCGAGGGCAACGCCGCCATGGGCGCCGCCCTCGACGCCGTCCGCGAGTTCGAGCCGGCAAGCTGAACTCGGCCTGGCCCGGCCCGGCTCGTCAGGCGAGGATCGCGAGCAGCTGGTCGCTGGAGCGATCGGCCAGGTCGGCCGGCGTGTCGATCGAGGGCGCGCCGGCCACGAAGCCCGGTCCGCGCACGACGTCGTTCGCGACGGCCTTGTAGAAGTTCTGGCGCTGGGCGTTGAACCGGGCGGCCCGGGCCAGCTCGGCCTGGCAGGCGATCGCCCGGATGATGCCGGCGAACAGGCAGGCGACCGGCAGCCCCGGCTCCTGGATCTCCAGCGGGGTGAGGCCGGTGGCGGCCGCGGCCGTTTCGATGCGGTTGAACACGACGTAGCTCCTGCACGGAAGGGGACCTGACAGCCGACGGTAACCAGGCGGAACGACACCCCGCCCGAGATTCCGCCTTCCCCGCAGGACCTTTCCCGAATACGCGGTGCCCCAGGCCGCCGTGCGAGGCCCCCGACCTCGCACGGCGGCCTTGGCGTGCCCGCGGGACGGGTATTGGAGGAAAGTACAAACGCGGGCTCGAAATTCACCCGCCTTTCAGGGGTTTTGCCGTGGTCGGGGCCACGCGGGAGCGTGTCTACTTCTTGCCGAAGCAGCCCCGAAAGGACGTCCACAGTGGAATTCCTCCGACCCGCCTCGCTGGCCGACGCGCTCGCCGCGAAGGCCGCGAACCCCGGTGCGGTCCCGCTCGCCGGTGGCACGGACGTGATGGTCGAGCTCAACTTCGACCACCGCCGCCCGGACGCCCTGCTCGACCTCGGGCGCGTGCCCGAACTGCACGAGCACGGCACCGACGGCGGCCGGATCCGGATCGGCGCGGCCGTGCCCTACAGCCGGATCATCACCGAGCTGGGCCCGCGGCTGCCCGGGCTGGCGATGGCCGCGCGGACCGTCGGGTCCCCGCAGATCCGCAACCGCGGTTCGGTGGGCGGCAACCTCGGCGCGGCCTCGCCCGCGGGAGACTCCCACCCGGCCCTGCTGGCCGCGGACGCCGAGGTCGAGATCGCCTCCGTGCGCGGTACCAGGATCGTCGCCGCGAAGGATTTCTACGTCGGGGTGAAGAAGAACGTCCTGGCACCGGACGAGCTGATCACCGCGGTCCTGCTGGCCCCGGCCACCGGGCCGCAGCAGTTCAGCAAGATCGGCACGCGCAACGCCATGGTCATCGCCGTGGCCGCCTTCGGGCTCGCCCTGCACCCCGCCGAGAAGCGGGTCGGCACCGGCGTCGGCTCGGCCGCGCCGACGCCCCGGCGGGCCTTCGCCGCCGAGGAGTTCCTGGCCGGCGAGCTGGACTGGGCCGCGCCGAAGCCCCTCGCCGACTCGGTGAAACGCCGCTTCGGCGACCTGGTCTCGGCGGCCGCGTCGCCGATCGACGACGTCCGGGGGAGCGCGGCCTACCGGCGGCACGCCCTCGGCGTCATGGCGCGCCGGACGCTGACCTGGGCCTGGACCGAATACTGTGCCCGACCTGGAGGGAGCGCGAAGTGCGCCTGAACGTCACCGTCAACGGCGAACCCCGCCGGGCGGACAACGTCTGGGAGGGCGAGAGCCTCCTCTACGTCCTGCGCGAGCGGCTCGGCCTCCCCGGCTCGAAGAACGCCTGCGAGCAGGGTGAATGCGGTTCGTGCACGGTCTACCTCGACGGTGTCCCGGCGTGTGCGTGCCTGGTCGCGGCCGGGCAGGCCGAGGGCCGCGAGGTCGTCACCGTCGAAGGGCTGGCCGACGGGGAAACCCTCGACCCGGTGCAGGAGGCGTTCGTCGAGCGCGGTGCCGTCCAGTGCGGGTTCTGCACGCCGGGCCTGCTGGTGGCGGCGCACGACCTGATCGAGCGGAACCCCGAGCCGTCCGACGTCGAGATCCGCGAGGCCCTCGCCGGGAACCTCTGCCGTTGCACGGGCTACGAGAAGATCCTCGACGCCGTCCGCGACGCCGCCGCGAAGAAGGCCGTCCGATGAGCGCGCCGTCCCGCTCCCCGCAGGAGCTGCACGACACGATCGCCGGCGGCATCGGCGAGAGCCCGCTGCGCCCGGACGGCACGCTCAAGGTGCGCGGCGAGTTCGCCTACTCTTCGGACCTCTGGCACGAGGACATGTTGTGGGGCGTCACGCTGCGCAGCCCGCACCCGCACGCCCGGATCGTCCGCCTCGACGTCTCCCGCGCGCTCGCTCAGCCGGGCGTGCACGCGGTGCTGACGCACGAGGACGTGCCCGGTGAGAACGTCTACGGCCTGAAGTTCCAGGACACCCCGGCGCTGGCCGCCGACCTGGTCCGCTACCAGGGCGAGCCGGTGGCCGTCCTGGCCGCCGACGACCCGGAGATCGCGCGGCAGGCGCTGAAGGAGATCGTCGTCGAGTACGACGTCCTGGAGCCGATCACCGATCCCGAGCGGGCCGCGCACGACGACACCCTGCCGAAGCTGCACCCGGGCGGCAACCTGGTGCGGCACCAGCGGATCGTCAAGGGCGACCCGGACGCGACCGCGGACGTGGTCGTGTCCGGTGTCTACGAGATCGGGATGCAGGACCAGGCGTTCCTCGGTCCGGAGTCCGGGCTGGCCGTGCCGGCCGAGGACGGCGGCGTCGACCTCTACCTCGCCACCCAGTGGCTGCATGTCGACCAGCGGCAGACGGCCAAGGCGCTGGGCCTGCCGCTGGAGAAGGTGCGGCTGACGCTGTCCGGGGTCGGTGGCGCGTTCGGTGGCCGCGAGGACCTGTCGATGCAGATCCATTCCTGCATGCTCGCGCTGCGCACCGGGCGTCCGGTGAAGATGGTATACAACCGACTGGAATCATTCTTCGGGCACGTGCACCGCCACCCGGCGAAGATGTACTACGAGCACGGCGCCACTCGCGAGGGAAAGCTCGTCTACGTCCGCGCGAAGCTGTACTTCGACGGCGGCGCGTACGCGTCCAAGACCCCGGTCGTGGTCGGCAACGGCACCACGCTCGGGGTCGGTCCCTACGATGTCCCGAACGCCCACATCGAGGGCTGGGGTGTGTACACCAACAACCCGACCTGCGGCGCGATGCGCGGGCTCGGCGCGGTGCAGCCGACGTACGCCTACGAGTCCCAGATGGACAAACTGGCCGCCGCGCTGGACATGGATCCCGCCGAGCTGCGCATCCGCAACGCGCTCAGCGAGGGGTCCACTGTGGTCACCGGCCAGGTGGTCGACTTCCCGGCCCCGGTGGCGGAACTCCTCCAGCGGCTGCGCGACATGCCGCTGCCGCCCTCGCGCGGCGAGCACGCCGACATCCGCGAACTGCCCGGCGGCGCGTCCAACACCACCCACGGCGAAGGCGTCGTCCGCGGGGTCGGCTACGGCGTGACGATCAAGAACATCTCCTACGCCGAAGGCCTCGACGACTACTCGACCGCGCGCGTCCGCCTGGAGGTGATCGGCGGCGAAGCGGTGGCGATGGTGCACACCGCCGCCGCGGAAGTCGGGCAGGGCCTGGTGACGCTGCAGCAGCAGATCGCCCGCACCGAGCTGGGCGTGACGCGGGTGAGCGTGCACCCGGCCGACACGAGCGTCGGTGACGCCGGCTCCAGCTCGGCGTCACGCCAGACCTACGTCACCGGCGGCGCGGTCCGCAACGCCTGCCGGGCGGTCGCGGATACGGTATACAGCCGACTGGGACGGTCGGCCGAAGGCATGACCCTGGCCGGCGGCAAGGTCGTCGCGGCCGACGGCGAAGTCGTCGCGGACCTGGCCGAGCTGCTCGGCGACACGGCGATCGAGGAGACCCGCGAGTTCCACCACCGGCCGACCTACCCGCTCGACCCGGAAACCGGGCAGGGCGACGCGCACGTCCAGTACGGCTTCTCCGCCCACCGCGCGGTGGTCGACGTCGACCTCGACCTCGGGCTGGTCAAGGTGGTGCAGCTCGACTGCGCCCAGGACGTCGGCAAGGCGATGAACCCCGACGCCGTCGTCGCCCAGATCCAGGGCGGCTCGGCGCAGGGTCTGGGCCTGGCCGTGATGGAGGAGATCCTCGTCGAGGGCGGCAAGGTGCGGAACCCGTCGTTCACCGACTACCTCATCCCGACGATCCTCGACATGCCGCCGATGCGCGTCGACGTCCTCGAGCGGCCAGACCCGCACGCGCCCTACGGCGTCCGCGGCGTCGGCGAGCCGCCCACGATCTCGGCCACGCCCGCGATCGCCAACGCCATCCGCGCGGCCACCGGCCTCGAGCTGCCGCGCGTCCCGATCCGCCCCGAGCACATCACCGGAGTCTGAGATGACCACGTCGATTTCCGCCGAGCGGGAATGGCTCGGCGAAGCCGTCCGCATCGCCACGCAGAACGTCGAGAACGGCGGCGGCCCGTTCGGTGCCCTGATCGTGCGGGACGGCGAGGTCGTCTCGACCGGCGTCAACCGCGTCACGGCGAACCTCGACCCGACCGCGCACGCCGAAGTGGTCGCGATTCGGGCGGCCTGCCAGGAACTGGGCACGTTCAAGCTGGACGGCTGCGTGCTCGTCTCCAGCTGCGAGCCGTGCCCGATGTGCCTGTCCTCGGCGCTGTGGGCGAGGGTCGACCGGATTCTGTATACCGCCGACCGTCATGACGCGGCCAAGGCCGGCTTCGACGACCGTGCCTTCTACGAACTCTTCGACCGCCCGCGCGAGACGTGGACGGTCCCCGTGACGCGACTGTCCGCAAAGGACGGATTCGCGCCGTTCGCGGCCTGGCTCGACAAGAGCGACCGCACCGATTACTGACCCACAAGGCCAGCTGACCGGAGCACAACCGATTCGAACGTCCCGCTCGGCCAGGCACGGCGTGGTGCCTGGCCCTGGCCGAGCACCCCCCACCGGCAAGGGCAGGACGAATGACCCAGACCGAAGTCCCCACCCGAGTAGTCGACGAAGTACCCCCGCAACGCCGTTCGCTGCTCGACAAGCTGTTCGAGCTGCGGGCGAGGCAGACCACGATCGGCCGCGAAGTCCGCGGCGGTCTCACCACGTTCGTCGCGATGGCGTACATCGTGCTGCTCAACCCGCTCATCCTCGGCGCCTCCGCCGACATCACCGGCGCCCGGCTGTCGGCCGCCCAGGTGACCACGGCGACCGCGCTGGCCGCCGCCGTGATGACCGTCCTCATGGGACTCGTCGGCAACGCGCCCCTCGCGCTGGCCGCCGGCCTGGGCATCAACGGCATCGTCGCCTTCCAGATGGCACCCGAGATGACGTGGGCGCAGGCGTTCGGGCTGGTCGTGCTCGAAGGCGTGTGCATCGTGCTGATGGCGGTCAGCGGCGTCCGCGAGCGGATCATGAACGCCATCCCGCGGCCGCTCAAGACGGCGATCACCGTCGGGATCGGGCTCTACATCGCGCTCGTCGGCCTGGTCAGCGCCGGGTTCGTGACCCGGGTGCCGGACTCGGCGCAGACCACGGTCCCGGTGCGCCTCGGGGCGACCGGGCACCTGCACGGCTGGCCGATCGTCGTCTTCTGCTTCGGGCTGCTGCTGATGATCGTGCTGGTGGCCCGCAAGGTCCCGGGCGCGGTGCTGATCAGCATCGGGGTGGCCACCGCGTTCGCCGTCGTGCTGCACCAGGGGTTCGGTGTCGGCGGCTGGGGCCTCACCACCCCCGCTTTGCCCGACCACGTCGTCGCCGCCCCCGACTTCGGGCTCTTCGGCCACATCGACCTCTTCGGCGGCTTCGCCTCGGCGGGCGCGCTCGCGGCCACGGTCTTCCTGTTCACGCTCGTGCTGTCCGGCTTCTTCGACGCGATGGGCACCATCACCAGCGTCTCCGACGAAGCCGGCCTGTCGAAGAACGGGAAAGTACCCCGGATGGGCCGCATCCTCCTGGTCGACGGCGCGGGCGCGATCGCCGGGGGCGTCACCGGCTCGTCGCCGAACACGGTGTTCCTGGAGTCCGCGGCCGGCGTCGGCGAGGGCGCGCGGACCGGGCTCGCCAGCGTCGTCACCGGGCTGCTGTTCGCGGGAACGCTGCTGTTCACCCCGCTGGCCGGAATCGTCCCGGCCCAGGCCGCGGCGCCCGCGCTGGTCGTCATCGGCGGCATGATGGTGGCGCAGTGCCGCACCATTCCGTGGAACGACCCGGACTACACGATCCCGGTGTTCCTGACGGCCGCGCTGATCCCGTTCACGTACTCGATCACCAACGGCGTCGGCGCGGGCCTGATCGCGTTCGTCCTGATCAAGATCGGCCGCGGCAAGTGGCGCGAAGCGGGCTGGCTGCTGTCCCTGCTGGCGCTGGTGTTCGCGGTGTACTTCGCCGTCGACGGCGTCGAAGCCCTCTTCCGCTAAGGAGTTTCCCGTGGCCCTGATGTTCTTCAACGGCGGCGCCATGCGCGGCGAGCCACTGCACCACCTGCTGGCCGGATCGCGGTTCGTGGCGGCCACGGAAACGGCCCCGAAGTACCGGTTCTACGCGGTCGGCGACCAGTGTCCGGCCCTGTACCCGGTATCGCACGGAGGCGCGCCGGTCACCGGCGAGGTCTACGACGTCTCCCTGGACGCCCTGCGGGACAAGGTACTGCCGGCCGAACCGCACGAGCTGGAGCTGGGCGTGGTGGAGCTGGCGGACGGAAGTTCGGCGTTCGCGATGGTGTTGCGGCGGCCGTACACCTCCCACGTCGCCCTCCGGGACATCACCGAGATCGGCGACTGGCGGGCGTTCAAGGCGAGCGCGTGAGGTTTCTGGTCGCGCCGGACAAGTTCAAGGGCTCGCTCACCGCGGCGGAGGTGGCGTCGGCGGTGGCCGCGGGCCTGGCTGACGTCCACCCCGCGGCGGCGGTGCGGACCCTCCCGGTGGCAGACGGCGGCGAAGGCACTCTCGACGCGGCGGTGGCCGCGGGCTTCCGCCGCGTCGAGGTCCCGGCCCGCGGCCCGACGGGAGAATGGCTGACGGCGTCCTACGCGGTGCGCGGCGACACGGCGATCGTGGAGCTGGCCGAGGCGTCCGGACTGCACCGGCTGCCCCGGCCACCGGAGCCGCTGACGGCGACCAGCGCGGGAGCGGGCGACGTCATCGCGGCCGCGCACCGGGCAGGCGCCCGCAGGATCGTGCTGGGCGTGGGAGGCAGTGCCTGCACGGACGGCGGCGCGGGGATGCTGACGGCACTCGGAGCCCGGCTCCTCGACGACGCCGGACGCGAAGTGCCCTTCGGCGGCGCGGCGTTGTCCCGGGTCGCCGCACTGGACGTGGCCGCATTGTCCGAAGTGGACATCGAGCTGGCAAGCGACGTGAACAATCCCCTGTACGGACCAAGCGGAGCCGCGGCGGTCTACGGACCGCAGAAGGGCGCATCACCCGACGACGTCGAAATCCTGGATGCGGCACTGCGGCAGTGGGCATCGATCGCCGGCCCGGAGTTCGCCTCCCGGCCGGGAGCCGGAGCGGCCGGGGGAGTGGGCTACGCCGCAATGGCGGTGCTGGGTGCCCGGATGCGCCCCGGCATCGACTTGCTGCTGGACCTCCTGGGCTTCGAGGAGGCGCTGGCCGGAGCCACCCTGGTGATCACCGGCGAAGGCTCCCTGGACAGGCAGACGCTGTCCGGCAAGGCGCCGGCCGGAGTGGCCCGCGCCGCGTCGGCCAAGGGAATCCCGTGCGTCGCGGTGTCGGGCCGCTGCGAGCTGTCGGCAGCGGAGCTGGCGAACGCGGGCATCCAAGCGGCGTACGCGTTGACAGACCTGGAACCGGACCCGGCCCGCTGCATGGCCGAGGCGGCGCCCCTGCTGCGCCGCCTCACTCACCGGATCGCGCCGCCGGACAACTGATATCAAAGTCTTGTTATCATCGTAACCATGGCGGCAAAGACGGCGGCGGACACCCGGGCGCGGATCCTCGAGGCAGCGGCAGCACTGCTGGCGGCGGAGGGGCGCGACGGCTTGTCGACCCGCGCGGTGAGCGCGGCGGCGGGAGTCCAGCCACCGGCACTGTACAGATTGTTCGGGGACAAGGACGGCCTCCTCGACGCGGTGGCGGCCTACGGCTTCGACGAGTACCTGAAGAGCAAGCGGGCAATGGGCTCGACGAAGGACCCGGTCGAAGACCTCCGCCGAGGCTGGGACCTCCACATCGAGTTCGGCTTGGCAAGGCCGGAGTTCTACGTGCTGATGTACGGAGACGCCCGCCCGGGCCGAACGTCGCCGGCCGCGCGCGAAGCGGAGGCGATGCTGCGGCAGATAGTCGAGCGAGTGGCGGCAGCGGGCCGCCTCCGGGTGAGCGTGGACAGAGCGGCACGCCTGACGCACGCGGCGGGAATGGGGGTAGTGCTGACGCAGATAGCAACACCGGAGGCAGAGCGCGACCCGGAGCTGTCGACAACAACCCGCGAGACAGTGCTGGGCCGCATCCTCACCGGCACGACCGAACCCGCGGGCTCGGACCTCCCGGAGCGCGCAATCGCACTGAGGGCAGGACTGGCAGGCGCAACGGCGCTGACAAAAGCCGAGCGAACCCTCATGGCCGAGTGGCTGGACCGCATCGCGAACGCCTAACCCAGCGCCTAGCCGAACTGAATCGATAAAGATCGGTCGGACATTGCTTGTCACCGAGCAACGCCTCAATATGTTGCGGCCAACAACATATAGACGACATCGCCGTCGGAGGCCCCCGATGATCAGGTGGAAAGCGGTCCTGGCCAGCACCGGAACAGCAATCCTGCTGGCCGCAACCCTCCACGGAACAGCCCAGGCAGCAGGAACGGCAACGGACTGCTGCGGCGGAGGAGCCTCCTGGGCAACAGGCAACAAGTCAGCCCTGGGAACGTCGGCAACGCCGACGAGCCCGGTCTGGTTCACGGTGGCCGACGGAGTGACGTCAGAGGTCTTCTACCCCCGAGCAGACGTCCCGAACATGCAGGACATGCAGTACATCGTCACGGACGGCTCAACATTCGTGGACCTCGAGCGCGACGCCACGAACCACGTGGTGAGCATGCCCGACGAGAAGGCCCTCCAGTACACGATCACGAACACGGCAAAGAGCGGCAAGTACCGGATAACGACGAACTACGCAACAGACCCAGCCCGGGCAACGCTGGTCACGAACACCCGCTTCCAGTCCCTGGACGGCGGAAGCTACCGCCTCTACCTCCTGGCCAACCCGTCAATGGCCGGCGGCGGAGCCAACGACAACGCCTGGTGGGACGGAAGCGGCTTGATGGCCAGCGGAACCGAAACACTCTTCGGCGGAACAGCGACAACAGTCGTCTCCGCACTCCGTGCATCAACGGGCTTCACGGCGCACGACAACGGCTATAGCGGAGCAGCAAGCGACTGCCTGGTGGACCTCCGCGCCGACAAAACCCTGAACAACCAGTTCGACAACATCTCCGGCACCGGCAACGTGGTCCAGTGTGGACAGATCCCGGTAGGGGCGGACACGACATTCACGGTGGCCCTCGGCTACGGCAGCACGGCGGCAGCGGCGTCCTCGGCGGCAAGCGCGTCACTGAGCAGTGGCTTCACCGCGGTGTCAGCGTCGTACCGCACCGGCTGGAACACGTACGTGAACAGCCTGAAACCGGCACCGGCGAGCGTCTCGGGCGACACACAACGCCGCCGCACGTACTACGTCGCGGCAATGGCCCTGAAAACAGCAGAAGACAAACAACACCCAGGCGCGAGCGTCGCGGGCTTGGCAACACCCTGGGGTGACTTCACGAACGGAGACCACCTCAACGACGGCTACCACCGGGTCTGGGGCCGCGACCTCTACCAGCAGGCAACCGGCCTCCTCGCCGCGGGTGACAGCGCACAGGCGAAACGCATGGCCCAGTTCCTCTGGAACTCCCAGTGGATCGGCACCCCCACGGCAGGCGACGGCACGACGTATCCGGCAGGCTCGTTCCCCCGCTACAGCCCGGTATCCGGCGTCGCGGGAGCAAGCCCCCAGCAGCTCGGCTGCTGCGAGCAGCTGGACCAGGACGCGAACGCGATCCTCCTGGCCTGGATGACCGGCCTGACCGACGCCGCGACCTACGCCAAGATCAAGACGACCGCGAACCACATCGTCGCCACCGGTCCGGACACGACCGAGCGCTGGGAGGAGCAGTACGGCAAGTCGCCGTCCTCGGTGGCGGCGGAGATCGCGGGCCTGATCGCGGCGGGAGCGATCGCCCGAGCCAACGGCGACCCGGCGAGCGCGTCGACGTGGGAGTCCACAGCGGACTCCTGGCGCAACTCCCTGGCCGGCTGGACCGTGACGACGTCGGGCTACTGGGGCGGCCACACGTACTACGAGCGTCTCGACCGAGCCGGCAACCCGAACGACACGGCGACGATCTGCTTCGACGAAGGCTGCTTCTACGAGCGTGACGTCACCGACTTCGGCTTCCTCGACCTGGTCCGCCTGGGCATCCGCCCGGCGGGCGACGCGACGATCGCGAACTCGATCGCGCCGACGGCGGCGGCGTCGGACGGCAACTCGCCCATGCAGGTGACACTGCCCAACGGCGACATCTACTTCCACCGCTACCCGCACGACAACTACGGCGAGAGCAACGCGAACTGCAGCGGCTGGCCGGCCAACGCCGGACAGCGCTTCGGCCGCCTGTGGCCGGTGCTGTCGGGTGAGCGCGGCCAGTACGAGCTGGCCAACGGCCGTTCGGCGGCGGTGTACCTGAAGTCGATGGCGGACTCGGTCAACGACGGCTACTTCGTCCCCGAGCAGGTCTGGGACCGCGCGGACGTCGGCTGCTTCGGCCTCGGCCGCCCGACGGGCAGCGCGGGCCCGCTGATGTGGGCGGAGGGCCAATACCTGCGCCTGGCCCAGAGCATGGACGCGGGCCGCAACCTCGACACCCCGTCGATCGTCAAGTCCCGTTACGGCACCTGAACCGTCAGCGCACCAGGCGGACGGTCTTCGCCGCGGGGGCGAAGGTCGCCGTCTGGCCGCGGGTGAGGGCGACCGTGTCGGCTTCGAGGCCGTCGCCGAACGCGACCAGGCGGTCGGACTCGACCTCGACCGTCAGCGGCGCCCGCGTCAGCTCGCCCTCGGTGCGGGTGGTCCCGGTCGTCGGTGACGGCCAGGCCTCCCGCACGAACCAGACCAGCCGGGCCTCGCCGGGGGCCGGCAGGGCCAGGCCGCTGCGGCGTTCCCGCCACACCGACCCGCACCAGCCGGTCGCCCCGGTGCCCGTCCCGACGAGGATGCCCGACGACGCCTGGCGTTCCGCCCGCCCGCCACCGACCCCCAGCCGGTAGCGGGCGGTCTGGTGCCCGGCGTGCCCGAGGTAGATCTCGTTGAGGGCGAGCAGCCGCTGGCCGTCGTCCGCGGTGAGCTCGGCCATCGTCCGGTGCTCGACGTCGGCCGTGGACCGCACGAGATCGGCGACGGCCTCGACCGGGTGCTTGACCAGCACGCCGGGCTCGCCCGGAGCGACCCCGATCACCGGCTGGCCGTCGAGGTACTTGGCGACGTTGGCGATCAGGCCGTCCTGCCCGACCACCACGACGACGTCCTCCGGGGTGAAGAGGAACCGGTCGAGGTCCGCGCGTTCGACCTCGCCGCGGCGCCAGTCGAGCGGGATGGCCGCGCTGGCCGCGGCGAGGGCGGCGCGCACCGCCGCGTCCGCCGCGGTCACCTCGGCGAGGTCGCGGCCCCGGGTGCGGAGGAAGAACTCGGCCTGTCCCCGGGTGCCGTGGCGGGCGAGGAGCTCGTCGAGCTCGGTGCGACGGTGGACGAGCACGACCCGCGGCGCGAGGCTCACGAGCGCACGCCCAGCTTCGTCAGCAGGGGCGTGAGCAGATCCGGGGTCAGCACGAGGCTGTCGATCTGCGGCAGGTTGCCCGCCAGTTCCTTGAGCGCGAGCCCGGTCAGCACGCCCTCCGGCAGGTCGCGGTACGCCGCCAGCCGGGCGGCCTCACCCGCGGCCTCCGCTTCGCCGAGCGCGCGCTTCCCCGCGGCTTTCACCTGCGTCAGCCGCTCCTCGCGCGACGCCTGCGCCTCCGTCTCGATCCGGTTCGCCTCCGCCGCTTCTTCGGCCTGACGCCGGGCGTTCGCGCCGCGCTGGGCGAGCAGCTGCTCCTCGCGGCGGGCCAGCTCGATCTGGTTCTGCAGCTCGTTTTCGCTGATCGCCCGTTCGCGTTCGACGGCGAGCGCGCGCCGCTCGAAGGTCGCGCGGTCGGCCTCCTGCTGCACCTTTTCCCGCGCGGTCGTCTGGAGCGCCTTCTCGACGTCGGCCTCGGCCCGGATCGCCACGACGCGGACGTCGATCACCGCCGAGCCGGTCTGCGCGAGCCGGGTGTCCTCGTCGGCCAGGCCGGCGCGGATGCGGTCGCGGACCGCGCGGACGCCGTCGACGAGCGCGGTGGCCAGCGGCGTGCGGGTCAGGACTTCGACGGCGTACTGCTGGACGTTTTCGGTGAGCAGCCCGCTGATCTGCGCGAGGGGGTCGCTTCGCCAGCGGCCGGTGTCCGGGTCGATGGAGAAGTCGATGCGCTGCGCGGCGAGCGCCGGGTCCTCGATCCGGAAGGTGAGGGCGAGCTGGACGGTGACGTCCTGGAAGTCGGCCGTGCGGGCGTGGAAGAGCAGCGGCAGCTCGCGGTCGTCGACCGGGATCTCCGAGACCACCGCCGTCAGCGGCCGGTACCAGAACGACAGCCCGACGCCGTCGTGCGCGAGCTTGCCGCGGCGGTAGTGGCGGATGTGCACGGTGGGGGCACCCCGCAGGTGCCGGAACCCGAACCGGCGATCGATGTCGGCCATGGAGCCTCCTCTTATCGTCGGCGTGACGATATGGGCTCGAGTCGCTAATCGTCAAGCTGACGATTAGGGTGGGTGGCATGGGTCACCCACCGTTCGCCGTCACCGTGGATCTGGTCGTGCTCACCCTGACCGGGGACGAGCTGTGCGCGCTGGTGGTGCGCCGGGGCGTGGAGCCGTACTTCGGCGAGTGGGCGCTGCCGGGCGGGTTCGTCCGGCCGGAGGAAGACCTGGCGGACGCGGCGCGCCGGGAGCTGGCGGAGGAGACGGGCCTGGCGCCGGGGACCGTCCACATCGAACAGCTCGCGGGCTACGGCGCGCCGGACCGGGACCCGCGGATGCGGGTGGTGACGGTGGCGTACCTGGCACTGGCACCGGACCTGCCGGTGCCGCGAGCGGGCACGGACGCGGCGGAGGCCCGATGGGCACCGGTGCGGGCGTTGCGGGACGAGCGCCTGGCGTTCGACCACGACCGCATCCTGGCCGACGGCGTGGAGCGCGCCCGCGCGAAGCTGGAGTACTCACCACTGGCGACGGCGTTCTGCGCACCGGAGTTCACGGTCGCCGAGCTGCGGCGGGTGTACGAGCTGGTGTGGGACACGCGCCTGGACCCGCGCAACTTCCACCGGAAGGTGACGGGCGCGGAGGGGCTCTTGGAGCCCACGGGCCGCACGACGACGCGTGACGGCGGCCGCCCCGCCCGGCTGTACCGGCGGGGGGAGGCTGCGGTGCTGTACCCGCCGATGCTGCGGAGCTGAGCCGGGCGCTTCGCTGACCCACCCAGGGGAGGTTGCCGGGCCTCGGAGCGCCCCAATGTGGCGTTCGGTGCGTCAGATGCACCGAAGGCCACATTGGGTGCGTTGGACGCACCGAAGGCCACATTGGGTGCGTTGGATGCAACCAACGCCACATTGAGGTTTTCTCAGTAGCGTCCGTGGTGTTCGTGGTGGGTGAGGACGAGGGCGGCTTGGACGATGTGGCCGATGCGGTGGGGGCAGAGGGTGATGCGGTGCAATGCCTGCCAGCGGGTTTTGAGGATGGCCATGGCGCGTTCACCCAGGGCCCGGGCTCGGGCGTGCAGCATGTTGTGGACCCGTTGCCGGGCGTTGAGGGGTGGTTGACCTGCGGTTTTCTTGAAC
>NZ_JADWPD010000040.1 GCF_017308975.1 Amycolatopsis sp. MtRt-6
CGCACGGCGGACGCGCTCCTGACCCGCTGACCCCGGTTTCCCAAGCGCCCCAAGGTGGCCTTCGGTGCGTTGAACGCACCGAAGGCCACCTTGGGTGCGTTCAACGCAACCAAGGCCACCTTGGGGCGCTCGCTCAGTTGATCGTGTACGAGTCGCCGTACACCTTCCACTTCAAGGGCGTGTGCAGGTCGAAGTTGCCCTCGTTGAGGAACTTCAGCTGCGCGGTGTCCACCCGCGACGTGTCCGCGTGCGCCTCCTCCTGCTTCATGATCACCTTGCGGGCGTCGAGGAAGGCCTTCAGGTACGTCGTCTCGTTGCCGCCCTGGGCCGGGGTTTTCGCCTTCTGCATCGCCGTCCTGCGGATGCCGCCGAAGCTGTCGGAGCTGGTGCCGGGGCCGTGCATCACGATCGCGTCGTAGTAGATGAACTGGCCCAGCGTGCTCAGGCCGTCCGATTTGCCCTGGTTCACCGACGGGTTGAAGTACACGCGGTCACGCTCGTTGTTCTGCGCCGTCTGGAACGCCGTGGTCGCCGCGGCCTGCTTCCACGCGCTCTCGAACGCCGAACCCAGGCCCGCGTGGGAGTCCGTGCCGTTCACCTTGCGCAGCGCCGGGAGGTACTTGGCGAGGGGGTTGTTCGGCACTGAATTCGTGTACGCCTCGACGAGTTCGAGCATGTCGCCGGTGCCCGAGCAGAACCCGATGATGCCAGCGGTGTACCCACGGCCGTCGCCGATGTCTTCGATGTACTTGTACTGCGCCTTCCAGTCCAGCGACGAGTTTTCCGCGCTGGAGACCAGCTTCATCGCGATTTCCTTCTTCGCCGGCGCCGAAAGGTCGCCGGCGGCGAGCACCGAAGCCCCGGCGACCGGCGCGGGGGCGGCCGAGGAGAACGCGGGCGTGGTGATCACGAGGGCCGCGACGGAGGCGGCGCCGAGCGTGCCGAGGAGGACCGGCCGCAACTTCTTGCTCATGGGGAGGGACCCTTTCCGCGGGATGCGCCGTCGGAGCACGGCGGTACGGATGTGTGCGGGTGGAGCTGCGGCGTAGCGACACGGTAGCGAAGAGTCAGCGAGCTCCACAAGAGGCGGAATCCGTTCATGTTCGTGAACGGTCCAGACCATTCGGCAAGGGTCCACAAAGGACGTTCAGCGCACCCCGGCGAAGATGCGGATGACGTCCGGCAGTACGTTCACCGGGATCGTCGGGTCGATGGCGCGCTGGACGCCGAGTCCGATGCCCAGGCTGAGCAACGCCGTCGCGGCGTCGTCGGCCGACATCGGGAGTGTGATCCCGAACCGCTCGGCGTACCCGGTGAGCAGGCCGGCGATGGTGTCGCGGATGGCCTTGTCCCGCGCCGCCAGCTCGGCGCGCACGTGCGGGTTGTGACGCGCGTTCGTCGCGAACTCGACCTCGAGCGACGTCCAGGCCTCGTCGCCGATGCTGCGCTCGGCCCACGCCTGGAACGCCGTCAGCAGGCCCTCCATGCCGTCGGCGCCGACCAGTGCTTCGGCGATCAGCGCGACCTGCTCGTCGTGGATCCGGTCGAGCACGGTGAGGCACAGCTCGTCCTTGTTGCGGAAGTTCGAGTACACCGCGCCCTTCGAATACCCGGCCTCGTCGGCGACCTTCTCCAGCGACGTCACCGAGTAGCCGTCGCGCAGGAAGAGCTGCTTGGCGGTCTCGATCAGCTGCTCGCGGGTGCGCGCCTGGCTTTCCGCGCGGGTGAGTCGGGCCATGCCGGCAACTCTAGCGAACTTCAGGATCGGGGTACCGCTGGTATTCGGATACTGTTAGTCTCCGGAAATGGAACAACGCCACTTCGCGGTCCTCGTCATCGGTGCCGGGGCGTCGGGGCTGGGTGCCGCCATCCGCCTCGCCCAGGCCGGCGTCGGCGACCTCGCCGTGCTGGAGAAGGCCGACGCGCTCGGCGGGACCTGGCGCGACAACACCTATCCCGGCTGCGCGTGCGACGTCCCGTCCGCGCTGTACTCGTACTCGTTCGCGCCCAATCCGGAGTGGACGCGCGCGTTCGCCGGCCAGGCCGAGATCCGCGCCTACCTGCGGGACACGGCCGAGCGTTTCGGCGTCACCGGCAAGATCCGCTACGGCGTCGAGGTGACGCGCGCGCAGTGGAACGCCCGCGAGTCGATCTGGGAACTGGAGACGTCCCAGGGGTCCTACACGGCCCGGATCCTGGTCGCCGGCACCGGTCCCTGGCACGAACCGCTGATCCCGGACCTGCCGGGGCTCGGCGGGTTCCCAGGCGAGGTCTTCCACTCCGCGCGCTGGAACCACGGCTACGACCTGGCGGGCAAGCGCGTCGCGGTGATCGGCACCGGCGCGTCGGCGGTCCAGTTCGTCCCGCGGATCGTGCCCGAAGTCGGGCGGCTGCACCTGTTCCAGCGCACCGCGCAGTGGGTGCTGCCGAAGCCGGACCACCACGTCCCCGGTGTCGAGCGGTTCCTGCTGCGGCGGTTCCCGGCACTGCAGCGGGCGTTGCGCAGCGCCGAATACGGCGCGATGGAGACCCTCGGCTTCGGCTTCCGGCACCCGTGGCTGCTGCGGCAGGTGCAGAAGATCGGGCTCGCCCACCTGCGGCTCGCAGTGAAGGATCCGGTGCTGCGCCGGGCATTGACCCCGGACTACACGCTCGGCTGCAAGCGGCTGCTGATGTCCAACACGTACTACCGCTCGCTGACACAGTCCCATGTGGACGTGCACCCGACGGCGGTGCGGGCCGTCGACGGCAATCGGGTGCTCGGCGCGGACGGCTCGTCGGCGGAGGTCGACGCGATCATCTTCGGCACCGGGTTCCACATCCTCGACATGCCGGTGTCGTCCCGCGTCTTCGACGGCGACGGCCGGAGCCTGGACGACCACTGGAAGGGCAGCCCGCAGGCATACGCGGGGACGACGGTGGCCGGGTTCCCGAACCTGTACCTGCTGCTCGGTCCGAGCCTCGGCACCGGGCACTCGTCGGCGTTCATGATCCTGGAGGCCCAGCTGCGCCACACGGTGGCGGCGGTGACGCGGACGCTGAGCGCGGGGTGGACGTCGCTGTCGGTGCGCCCGGAAGTGCAGGCGGCGTTCAACGCGGAGGTCCAGGCCGCGCTGCCGGGCACGGTGTACCAGGCGGGCGGCTGTTCGAGCTATTACACGGATGTCAACGGGCGCAACAGCTTCAGCTGGCCGTTTTCGACCGGGCGGCTGCGGTCGCAGGTGGGGGCGTTCACCGAGGCCGACTACGAGATCGGGAGGGCGCGTGCGGTATCCGGCGATTGAGGCGCGCGGCGCGGTGGTCGCGATCACCGGTGGCGCCCGGGGGATCGGCCGCGCGACGGCCGCCGAGTTCGCGGCACGGGGCGCCACGGTGTGCGTCGGCGACCTCGACCCGGCCTCCGGCGTGCCGTCGTTCCCGCTGGACGTCACGAACCGCGAGTCGTTCGACGCGTTCACGGCCGCGGTGACCGAGCGGTTCGGGCGGATCGACGTCCTGGTCAACAACGCGGGCGTGATGCCGCTCGGCGACTTCCTCGAGGAACCGGACGGCGTCGGCCGGACCACGCTGGACGTCAACGTGCAGGGGCTGGTCCACGGGCTGCGGTCGGTGCTGCCGGGGATGATCGCGCGCGGCCGCGGGCACGTCGTCAACGTGGCCTCGATGGCGGGGAAGATCCCGCTGCCCGGCATGGCGGTGTACAACGCGAGCAAGTTCGCGGCGGTCGGGCTGACGGCGGCGGTCCGCCGCGAGTACGCGGCGACCGGGGTCAGCGTCAGCGCGGTGCTGCCGAGCGCGGTCCGCACGGAGCTGGCGTCCGGCGTCCGGCTGGGCGGGGCACTGCCCACAGTGGACCCCGAGGACGTGGCCAGGGCGATCGCGGGCACCCTGCGCAGCCGCCGCGCGGAGACGGCGGTCCCACGCTGGCTCGGCGGCTGGGATCTGCTCGCCGCGCTGACGCCGGAGCCGGTGATGGCGTGGGCGCGCGGGCTGATCGGCGACGACCGGGCACTGCGGGAACTGGACCCGGAGGCCCGCGCGGCCTACGTCCGGCGGGTGTCGGCGCAGGTTCGCCGCGGGTGAGCACGAGGCCGCCCGCGCGACCTTCCGGGCCGGCTCAGAGCGTCGTGAAGCGGATCCCCGCCTTGGTGAGCCGGTCCACCAGCGCGCCGCCCATCGCCGTCGCCGTGGTCACCTGGCCCGCCGTCGCCGGGAGGTCGTCGGTCGCCAGGCACAGGGCCGACTCCGCGAGCATCTTCGCCGTCTCGTCGTAGCCCGGGTCGCCGCCGGACACCTCCGTCACCACCCGGGAGCCGCCGCCTTCGCCGACGAACCGCACCGAGAACCACGACCGCGCGCGCCGCTCGGGGCTGGGCCCGTTGCCCGGCGCCAGCAGCCGGCCCAGGGCCCGCCGGGCCGGCGGGACCTGGGCCGCGGCGAGCAGGGCGCCCGCCCCCGCCACCCCGCCGGCCAGCACCGGCAGGTGCTTCACCGCGGCGAAGTGCCGGTAGGTGAAGTCCGGCCCGTAGCGCTCGGACGCGGCCGCCGACCGGCGCACGACCTCGGCGTCGATCGTCGGCAGCGGCACCGCCCACCAGCCGGCTTCGGCGAACCGGTGCGGGCGGCCGAGCGGGGCCCGCGCGAACCGGCCGGCCGGGCGCGGCTCGGCCGCGGCCCGCTCGCGAGCCGCGCGGGCGCCGGCCGGCAGCCGGGACATGATGGTCAGCGCGCTGAGGAACGTGCCGCCCGACGGCATCCCGCCGGCCCGGACGTACCCGTCGACCCGCAGCGGCACGCCCTCGGGCAGCTGCCGCACGGTGAACCAGGCGCCGAGGTCGTGCGGGATCGAGTCGAACCCGCACGCGTGCACCAGCCGCGCGCCGGTCTCGCGGGCCCGCCGGTCGTGCGCCAGGTACATCCGGTCGACGAACTCGGGCTCACCGGTCAGGTCGACGTAGTCGGTGCCCGCCTCGGCGCACGCCGCCACCAGCGGCTCGCCGTGCGTCAGGTACGGCCCGACCGTCGTGATCACCACCTTCGTCGCCGAAGCGACGGCCGCGAGCGATGCCCGGTCGCCGGAGTCGGCGACGAGCAGGTCGAGCGCGCCGAACCGGTCGTCGATCTCGGTCAGCAGGGCCCGGACGGCCTCGAGCTTGCCGCGGCTGCGCCCGGCCAGCGCCCAGCGCAGGTCCGCCGGCGCGTGGCGGGCCAGGTATTCGGCGGTCAGGCCGCCGGTGAACCCGGTGGCGCCGAACAGGACCACGTCGTACGCGCGCATGTCTGCTCCTTCGAAGGGACGTCGACGGGCCTGAGGTTACCCGTCGGTCACTTCGGGGCGCCGGGTGAACTACCGGCGGGTACAGTGCCCCCTCGAACGCGAGGAGGCAACCGTGACCGAACGCTTCGGCAGCTACCAGAACGAGATCTACCTGCAGGGACTCGGTGGTCAGCTGCCGCCGTGCTCGACCGACGCCACCCGGCTCGAAGCATCGGCCCGCGAGGTCATGGCGCCCGGGCCGTTCTCCTACGTCGCGGGCGCGGCCGGCTCCGGCGCGACCGCCCGCGCCAACCGCGAGGCGTTCGAGCGCTGGCGCATCGTGCCGCGCATGCTGACCGGCGCCACCGAACGCGACCTCGCCACGACCGTGCTCGGCACCCGGCTCCCGGCCCCGGTGGCCGTCGCGCCGGTCGGCGTCCAGTCGATCGTGCACCCGGACGCCGAGTCCGCGACCGCCCGCGCCGCCGCCTCGGTCGGCCTGCCGTTCGTCCTCTCCACGGCGTCGTCGACCGGCATCGAGGACGCCGCCGCGGCCAACGGCGACGGCCCGCGCTGGTTCCAGCTGTACTGGCCCGGCGACGCCGACGTCTGCGCGAGCCTGCTGAAGCGGGCGAAGAACGCGGGCTACACGGCGCTGGTCGTCACGCTCGACACGTGGACGCTGGCCTGGCGACCGTCCGATCTGGACCAGGCGTACCTGCCGTTCCTCAAGGGCGAGGGCTGCGCGGTCCCGTTCACCGACCCGGTGTTCCGCGGCCTGCTGGAGAAGACGCCGGAGGAGGACCCGAACATGGCGATCCTGCGCTGGATCGGCATGCTCACCGGCACCGACCGGACGTGGGACCAGCTGCCGTTCCTGCGCGAGCACTGGGACGGCCCGATCGTCCTCAAGGGAATCCAGCACGCCGGCGACGCGCGCCGCGCGGCCGAGGCGGGCATGGACGGCATCATCGTGTCGAACCACGGCGGCCGCCAGGTCGACGGCGCGATCGGCGCCCTGGAGGCGCTCCCGGCCATCGTCGCGGCGGTCGGCGACCGCGTGGAGGTGCTGTTCGACTCGGGCATCCGCACCGGAGCCGACGTGCTCAAGGCGCTGGCCCTGGGCGCGCGGGCGGTCCTGGTGGGCCGCCCGTGGGTGTACGGCCTGGCCCACGCGGGCGAGGACGGCGTCCGGCACGTCCTGCGCAGCCTGCTGGCGGACTTCGACCTGACCATGGGGTTGTCCGGCCACCGCACGCTCGCCGACCTGGGCCCGGACTCGCTGCAGCGGACGTGAGGTAACGAATCGGGAATTCCGGAGACAGCGGGGGCCGGGACCGCTACATTTCTGCCTCACCACGGCCGCTCGGGGACGGACCGATGGTTTCATCAGTCCTTTCAGCAGGGGGTTTTGTCATGGTCAGAATCGGTGGCATTCTGGTTTTCCTGGGGCTCGGTTCGCTGTTCCTCAAGTACGTCGGGCTGGAGATCAAGGGGCAGGAAGCGGTCGAGGGCGCTCAGCCCTGGCTCGGCATCGGCGTCGCGCTCGTCGGCGCGGTGCTGATCGCCGCCAACGTGCTCATCGGGCGGCGCAAGGCCGCCGCTCCGGCTCCGCAGCCCGGCCAGCCCGGCTGACGCTCGTCCCCGAAGGCCCCTTCGCCGCCGGTGAGGGGGCCTTCGGCGTGCCCCCGGTCACGCGCCGGGGATATTCGGAAGCCCCGTTCGTCACGCACGGCTATCCTTGGTCCAAGAATGTCCACGTCATCCCCCTTCGAAGCGCTGCGTGCGCGCCTGCCCGAGCTGATGCCGCGCGACGAGCACCGGTTGCGCCGGCGGCTCGACGGTGCCCGCAAGGCCCGCAACCGCGAAGCCGCCTTCGCGCAGATCGCCGCTGACATCGACAAGGCCGAGCTGCGGATCCGGTCGCGCCGCGAGAGCGTGCCCAAGATCGAGTACCCCGAAGAGCTGCCGGTCAGCAAGCTCAAGGACGAGATCGCCGCCGCCATCGAGAAGCACCAGGTCGTGATCGTCGCGGGGGAGACCGGCTCGGGCAAGACCACCCAGCTGCCGAAGATCTGCCTGGAGCTCGGCCGCGGCATCCGCGGCCAGATCGGGCACACCCAGCCGCGGCGGCTGGCCGCGCGCACGGTCGCCGACCGGATCGCGAGCGAGCTGAAGACCGAGCTCGGCGACGCCGTCGGCTACAAGGTGCGGTTCACCGACCAGTCCGGGCAGGACACGCTGGTCAAGCTGATGACCGACGGCATCCTGCTGGCCGAGATCCAGACCGACCGGTCGCTGCGCCAGTACGACACCTTGATCATCGACGAGGCCCACGAGCGCAGCCTCAACATCGACTTCATCCTCGGCTACCTCAAGCAGCTGCTGCCCCGCCGTCCCGACCTCAAGGTCATCATCACCTCGGCGACGATCGACCCGGAACGCTTCTCGAAGCACTTCGACGACGCCCCGATCGTCGAGGTCTCCGGCCGGACGTACCCGGTCGAGGTGCGCTACCGGCCGCTGGTCGACCCCGACGACCCCTCGGAAGACGCCGACGAGCGGGACCAGACCCAGGGCATCCTCGACGCCGTCGAGGAGCTGTGTGCCGAAGGACCCGGCGACATCCTGGTGTTCCTGTCCGGCGAGCGCGAGATCCGCGACACCGCGGACGTGCTCAACCGGGCGAACCTGCGCAACACCGAGGTCCTGCCGCTGTACGCGCGGCTGTCCTCGGCCGAGCAGCAGCGCATCTTCCAGTCCCACACCGGACGCCGGGTCGTGCTCGCGACGAACGTCGCCGAGACGTCGCTGACCGTGCCTGGCATCAAGTACGTCGTCGACCCGGGCACCGCGCGGATCTCCCGCTACAGCCACCGCACCAAGGTGCAGCGGCTGCCGATCGAACCGGTGTCGCAGGCGTCGGCGAACCAGCGCAAGGGCCGCTGCGGCCGGACGTCCGACGGCATCTGCATCCGGCTCTACTCCGAAGAGGACTTCGAGAGCCGTCCCGAGTTCACCGACCCCGAGATCCTGCGGACCAACCTGGCCTCGGTCATCCTGCAGATGACGTCGCTGGGGCTCGGCGACATCGCCGCGTTCCCGTTCGTCGAGCCGCCGGACCGCCGCCAGGTCAGCGACGGCATCGGCCTGCTGCAGGAGCTGGGTGCGTTCGACAGCGCCACTTCCTCGGACCGGCGGCTCACCGACATCGGCCGCAAGCTCGCACAGCTGCCCGTCGACCCGCGGATGGGCCGGATGGTCCTGGAAGCCGCGAAGAACGGGTGCGTCCGCGAGGTCATGATCATCGCCGCCGCACTGTCCATTCAGGACCCGCGGGAGCGGCCGGCGGAGAAGCAGCAGGCGGCCGACGCCCAGCACGGGCGGTTCGCCGATCCGACGTCGGACTTCCTGGCCTACCTGAACCTCTGGGAGTACGTCGCCGAGCAGCAGAAGGCGTTGTCCGGCAACCAGTTCCGGCGCATGTGCCGCACCGAGTACCTCAACTACCTGCGGCTGCGCGAGTGGCAGGACATCTTCAGCCAGCTGCGCCAGCTGGCCAAGCCGCTCGGCATCCACCTGAACACGAACGCGTCCCCGGCCGACCCGCAGCGCGTGCACACGTCGCTGATCGCGGGGCTGCTCTCGCACATCGGGCTCAAGGACCCGGCCAAGGGCGACTACCTGGGTGCGCGCGGCGCCCGGTTCGGCGTGTTCCCGGGCTCGGCGCTGTTCAAGAAGCAGCCGCGCTGGGTGATGTCGGCGGAACTGGTCGAGACGTCGCGGCTGTGGGCCCGGGTCAACGCGCGCATCGAGCCCGAATGGGTCGAGCCGCTGGCCCAGCACGTCGTCAAGCGGTCGTACTCCGAGCCGCACTGGGAACGCAAGCAGGGCGCGGTGATCGCGACCGAGAAGGTGACGCTGTACGGCGTCCCGCTGATCGCCGACCGCCGCGTCAACTACGGCCGGATCGACCCGGAGATGTCGCGGGCGCTGTTCATCCGGCACGCCCTGGTCGAGGGCGACTGGCAGACGCGCCACCACTTCTTCGCCGAGAACCGCGCGCTGCTGGAGGAGGTCGAGGACCTCGAAAACCGCGCGCGGCGGCGCGACATCCTGGTCGACGACCAGACGCTGTACGAGTTCTACGACGCCCGCGTCCCGGCGGACGTCGTCTCGGTGCGCCACTTCGACAGCTGGTGGAAGAAGGCGCGCCACGAGCAGCCGGACCTGCTGTCGTTCGAGAAGTCCATGCTCATCAACGAGACCGCGGGCGGCGTCCGCGAGGGCGACTACCCGGACTCGTGGACGCAGGGCACGCAGGTCTTCAAGCTGACGTACCAGTTCGAGCCGGGCGCGGACGCCGACGGCGTCACCGTGCACGTCCCGCTGCCGGTGCTCAACCAGGTGACGCCGGACGGGTTCGACTGGCAGGTCCCCGGCCTGCGCGCGGAGCTGGTGACGCAGCTGATCAAGTCGCTGCCGAAGGCGTTGCGGCGCAACTTCGTCCCGGCGCCGGACACCGCCCGTGACGTCCTTTCGCGAGTGTCCCCTTCGGACGGTCCGCTGCTGGAGGTGCTCGGCCGCGAGCTGCGCGCGCTGCGCGGGATCACGGTGCCGTACGCGGACTGGGACCTGGCTTCGGTGCCGGAGCACCTGAAGATGACGTTCCGGGTCGTGGACGAGCGCGGCAAGAGGGTCGCCGAAGGCAAGGACGTTTCGGAGCTGCAGCGGCGGCTGGCGCCGAAGGTCCGCGCGACGATCTCCAAGGCGGCCAACACCCTCGAAAAGGCCGGGCTGACGAAGCCGTCGTTCGGTTCGCTGCCGAAGGTGTTCGAGTCGACGCAGCGCGGGCACGACGTCAAGGCGTTCCCGGCACTGGTGGACGAAGGCGAGTCGGTGGCCGTGCGGCTGCTGGACACGCCGGAGCAGCAGCGGCACGCGATGTGGGCGGGCACCCGGCGGATGCTGCGGCTGAACCTGAACTCGCCGATGAAGTTCATCACGCGGTCGCTGTCCAACTCGTCGAAGCTGGTGCTGAACCGGAACCCGCACGGCAGTGTCGCGGCCCTGCTGGAGGACTGCGTCGACTGCGCGGTGGACGCCCTGATGGCCGCGGGTGGCGGCCCGGTGTTCGACGAGACCGGCTTCAAGGTGCTGCTGGAGAAGGTCCGGGCGGGCCTGCACCCTTCGGTGCTCGACGTTCTCACGGACGTGGAGAAGATCCTCCGCGCGGCGAACGACGTCGAGGTGGCGTTGTCGTCGGCGCGCGGTCCGGCGGATTCGCTGGCCGACATCCGCGCCCAGCTGGCCGGCTTGGTGTACCCCGGTTTCGTCACGGAGACGGGTGCTCCGCGGTTGCGGCACGTGGTCCGGTATCTGCAGGGGATTTCGCGCCGGCTCGAGAAACTGGCTTCGGAGCCGACTCGCGACCTCCAGCGGACGGCGGACATCGCGTGGATCACCCGTGAGTACGAGGACGCGCTGGCTTCGCTGCCGCCGGGAACCTCGTCGCCGGCGTTGCGCGAGGTGCGGTGGATGATCGAGGAGCTGCGGGTTTCGTTCTTCGCGCAGACGCTGGGGACGGCGCATCCGGTGTCGCTGAAGCGGATCACAAAGGCCCTCGACGACGCGTTGGCCTAGCGGAAGACCCTCCAGCCACTTCCGCGCGTCTTCGCCGGAATGTCCGGCTTCGAACTTCCGTCGGTTGACCGCGGCCGCGCGCGGGTCAAGCCTGGGGCGGCTGGAGACCTTCCTGGGAAAGGGCTTTCCGATGTCCTTGGGTGTTTCGTCCGCCAGGCGAAGAATTCTCGCCGTCTGCGCCGCACTGTTCCTGCCGCTTGTCCTCGCGCCCGCCGCGCACGCGGCCGAGGCTCGGCACCACGTCCCGAACCCGCTGCTCAAGGAGCAGTTCGCCGACGGGGAAGACGAGGACGGCGACGATCCCGCGTTGTCCGCGCTCTGCCAGACCTACCTCGGCAAGCCGAACCCCTACCGGCCGCTCGCGCCGAACACCGACGTCATCGACGGGGACACCATCGTGCCGACCGGCAGCCAGACCGGCTGCAGCACGGCCCAGAACGAGACCACCGTCGCCGTCAACCCGGAGAACCCGCGCAACATCGTCGCCGGCGCCAACGACTACCGGCTGTACAACACACGAGAGGCCCGCAACGACTCCGGCGGCTTCGCCTACACGTCGTTCGACGGCGGCCGGACCTGGGTGAACGTCCAGCTGCCGCACCTCGATTACCCGACCGGGGCGACCGCACCACTGTCCTATATGGACGCCGCGGGTGACCCGGCGATCGCGTTCGGGCCGCACAACACGGTGTACTACGCGACGCTGGTGTTCAGCCGGGCCGAGGTGCCGGACGGCCAGCAGACGGCCAGTGGCATCGCGGTGTCGGTGTCCCACGACGGCGGCCGCAGCTTCGGCGACCCGGCGATCCTGCACCTCGACGGCGTCACCCCGGCGGGCACGCCGACGCCGGCGCGGATCTTCAACGACAAGGAGTGGATCGCCGCCGACCCGGTGTCCGGCGACGTCTACGTGACGTGGACGCAGTTCACCTACGACGCGTCCGGCGCGTTCGCCGAGTCGCCGATCGTGCTGTCGAAGTCGGCCGACTTCGGCCGGACGTGGTCGCCGACGCGCCGGATTTCGCCGTCGCTGACCGGGTTTCCGGGCGGGATCACGCCGTTCGGCAGCGGCTCGAACCCGGTGGTGACCCGCGACGGAACGCTCCAGGTGGCGTACGAGACGTCGGTGTGCGCGACGGCGGCGTGCGACCAGCCGGCCGACCACGACGCGGTGGTGGTGGCGACCTCCCGCGACGGCGGCCGGACGTTCCGGCACGCGGAGGTGGGCCTGGACTTCGACTTCCCGGTCGACGAAGACGTCGCCAACAACGCGCTGACCGGCGAGAACTTCCGCGTCAACAGCTTCCCGCAGCTGACGTACGACCGCGCGACGGACCACCTGTGGGTGACGTGGGCGGACGACCGCAACGGTACGTACCGCGACGGAGAGTCGGTGAAGACGAACGGAGACGCGTTCCTGAGCGGATCGGACGGCCGTCACGGCTGGTCGAAGCCGGTGCAGGTGGGAACGGCGGCCGACGAGGTGTTCCCGGCGGTGGCGGCGGTGGCCGGCCGCGTCGCGGTGACGACGTACACGCGCGCGTACGACCCGAACGGCATCGGACTGGACTACGCGTACGCGACAGGCTGGGGCGACGGGTTGTCGCCGCTGCGAAGGATCACGACGCAGACGGCGAACCCGCAGGTCCAGTTCGTCTCGCCGGGAGCGGAGACGGGCAAGGAACTGCAAGGGGTGTTCATCGGCGACTACACAGCGGCGGCGGTGGGCGCGGACTTCCGGCTGCACCCGGTGTGGACGGATTTCCGCGGAAATCCGGGGAAGACGCTGCCGAACCAGGACGTCGGGACCCAGTCGCTTCCGATGTTCCCGTAGTGGCGGGGCCGGCCGCTCCGAGCCGGGAGCGGCCGGCCTGACGCACCCGGAGGGTCGGTTGGCGTACCTCGGCGGCCGGTTGGCGTCCCCGGAGGGTCGATTGGCCTGATTGGGCGGCGATCTTGCGTGATTGGGGGCGGAACTCGCGTGATTGGGCGGCGATCTCGCGTGATTGGGCGGGCATCATGCGTGATTGGCGGGGCATCACTCGCTATTTCGCGTCGGCGTAGGTGTCCACGGCCGCGGTCTGCATCGGGAAGCGGACCGGGCAGGCCGGGCCGAACAGCATCCGGGCCGCTTCCGCCACCGAGTCCGTGATCGCGGTGGCGACCGAGCCGGCCAGGGGCGCCGGGGTGTGGACGATCACCTCGTCGTGCTGGAAGAACACCAGGTGGGCCGGTGCCGGCAGGCGGGTGCGGAGGGTCGCGAGCAGCACCGCCGTCATGTCCGCCGCGCTCGCCTGGACCACGAAGTTCCGGGTGAACCGGCCCCAGCCGCGCGACGCCCGCCGCGCCTTCAACTCCGCCGCCTCGTCCGAAGCCAAGCCGCCCGTCAACGCGCGCCAGGCCGCCGACGGCGCCGGCGAAGTGCGGCCCAGCCGGGACCGGACCCGCTCACCGCGCTCACCCGCTTGCGCCGCACGCTCCACATAGGACACTGCGTCCGGGAACCGCTGGCGCAGCAACCCCAGCAGCGGGCCCGCCTCGCCGGACGTGCCCCCGTACATCGCCGACAGCATCGCGATCTTCGCGCGCGCCCGGTCGTCGCGGTCGTCGTCGGCCGCCGGTACCCAGCGGGCGCCCGAAAACAGCGCCTCGCCCAGCCTCGCGTACAGGTCGGTCGCCGCCGCGACGTCGGCCAGCCGCCGGTCGCCCGACAGCGCCGTGAGGACCCGGGGCTCCAGCTGTGCCGCGTCGGCCACCACGAGCTTCCAGCCCGGGTCCGCGCGCACGCACGTCCGCAGCACCTTCGGGATCTGCAGCGCCCCGCCGCCGCGGCTCGCCCACCGCCCCGACACCACCCCGCCGACGACGTAGTGCGGGCGGAACCGGCCGCCGGAGACCCATTCCTCGAGCCACGCCCAGCCGTTCGCCGTGAACAGCCGCGACAGCTCCTTGTACTCCAGCAACGGCCCGACCGCCGGGTGGTCGATCCCCTTCAGCAGGTACTTCCGCGCCGCCGGCACCTCGATGCCCTCGCGGGCCAGCGCCCGGACCACGCTCGGCGGCGAGTCCGGGTTCACCGGCCGCCCGCCGAACGCCTCGCTGATCTTCGCCGCCAGCTCCACCAGTGCCTTCGGACGCTGCCCGGCCGGCACGCGCGGACCGAGCCGCGCCGCCAGCAGCGCCTCGTGGACGTCGGCGCGCCACGGCAGGCCGTCGGCCGACATCTCCGCCGCGGCCAGCGCGCTCGCCGACTCCGCGGCCAGCAGCAGCCGCATCCGGTCCGGGTGCCCGGTCGCCGCCACCCGCCGCTCCTGCTCCGCGAGGACGCGCCGCACCGCCGTGACGACCGTCACGCCCTCGGGCAGCGTCGGCACCCGCGTCTCGAACAGCGTCGGCTGCGCCAGCTCGACGGCGGACTGCTCGGAAGGCGGCTCCTCGCCGTTCGCCCGGGCCCAGGCCGCGCGCAGGCTCCGGGGCTGCTCCTCCGCGCCCTCGTACGCCAGCAGCAGCCCCTCGGCCAGCTCGAGGTCGTAGCACCGGCGCACCCGCACCCCGGCCGCGACCAGCAGCGGGTACGTCCGCTCCACCGACGGGAACACCCACCGCGGCGCCGCCGAGGACTCCAGCTCCCGCGCCAGCCCCGCGAAAGCCGCCTCGTCCAGGCCGGACACCGTGTCCGAAGGCGTGTGCACGGTGAAGCTCCCGTCCTCCTCTCGTCCCGCGATCACCTGCACCCGGACATCATGCCGACCACCACCGACAATTTCCGCCCGCGCGCGGGCTGGTGCGTTCGGCGTACGGTTGGTTTACTCTCCGGTAGCTCCCATACCGCCGGTACGCCGCCGTCGGCATGGGCTCTCTTCCCCGCAGCAACGGAGGTGCCCGGATGAGCCTGGTCGCGCTCGCCACGACGATGGCGGACAAGGTGACCGAGACGGTGCGCAGCGTCGACGTGATGCGGCGGGCGGGCCTCGTCCCCTTCCCCCGGGTCGACGAGGGCGTGCGCTCGCTGGTCGCGTTGCGGAAGTTCGGCCCGTTCGCCGGCGCCAACCACATCTCCGCCCGCCGCGACCCGGCCGCCGTCGGCATCGTCGACGAGCTCGGCCCGCTCACCTACAAGCAGCTCGACGACCAGTCGAACGCGCTGGCCAGGGCGTGGTCCGAGCGCGGCGTCAAGCCCGGCCAGGTCGTCGCCGCGCTGTGCCGCGACCACCGCGGCCTGGTCATCACGATGGCCGCGTCCGGCAAGCTCGGCGTCCGGCTGCTGCTGATGAACACCGGGTTCGCCAAGCCGCAGCTGGCCGACGTCGCCAAGCGCGAAGGCGTCACGGCGATCGTCTACGACCAGGAGTTCACCGGCCTGCTCGACGCCATCCCCGACGGCGTCGACCGCTACCTCGCCTGGGTCGACCCGGGCTCCGACCTGACCGACCGGACCGTCCCGGTGCTCGCCGAGATCATCGCCAGCACCGACGACCGGCCGTGGCCCGCGCCGACCAAGCCGGGCGGGTTCGTGCTGCTGACCAGCGGCACCACCGGCACGCCGAAGGGCGCGCCGCGCCCGCACACCTCCGCGCTGGCGTCGGCGCAGTTCCTCGACCGGATCCCGCTGCGCTCGAACGAAGCCACCTACATGGGCGCGCCGCTGTTCCACGGCACCGGCCTCTCGCAGTTCATCCTGTCCTTCGCGCTCGGCTCGAAGGTCGTCATGCGGCGCAAGTTCAACCCCGAAGAGGCGCTGCGCGGCGTCGCCGAGCACAAGTGCACCGCGCTCGTGCTGGTGCCGACCATGCTGCAGCGGATCGTCGACCTGCCCAAGGACGTCCGGCGGAAGTACGACACGTCGGCGTTGCGGATCATCTTCGTCGCCGGCTCCGCGCTCTCGCCGGACCTGGGCAACCGGGCGAACGAGGCGTTCGGCCCGGTCGTGCACAACCTCTACGGCTCCACCGAGGTCGCGGTGGCGACGGTTGCGACGCCGGAGGACTGGGCGAAGGCGCCGGGCACGGTCGGCCGCGCCCCGGTCGGCTGCAAAGTGGCGCTGTACGACGAAAAGGGCGAGAAGATCACCGAGCCGCACGTCACCGGCCGCGTGTTCGTCGGCAGCGGGCTCAGCTTCGGCGGCTACACCGACGGCCGCCACAAGGAGATCATCGACGGCCTGCTCTCCAGCGGCGACGTCGGCCACTTCGACGAAGACGGCCTGCTGTTCATCGACGGCCGCGACGACGAGATGATCGTCTCCGGCGGCGAGAACGTGTTCCCGATCGAGGTGGAAAACCTCCTGGTCGAGCGCGAAGACGTGATCGAGGCGGCGGTGATCGGCGTCGAGGACCCGGAGTTCGGCCAGCGGCTCAAGGCGTTCGTGGTGAAAGCCGAAGGCGCCGACCTCGACGCCGACGAGATCCGCGAGTACGTCAAGGCGAACCTGGCCCGGTACAAGGTCCCCCGGGACGTCGAGTTCCTGGACGAGCTGCCGCGCAACGCGACCGGAAAGGTCCTGCGCACCAAGCTGTCATGACCCACACTGGACGTTGACGACCCGCCAACGTCCGTCCCGGCGCTCGGCCACCACCGTGCAGGCGACGCCGTCGCGGTGCCCGGTCGCGACGCCCACCGACTGCGTCACCTGCAGGCGCGTCCACCGGAACGCGCCCGCCGGGACGCGGCCGGGCCAGCCGGCCTTGCCGAGCACGCGCCCGGCCGGGCCGTCGCCGCGGAAGCCGTCGGCGAGCAGCGGCGCCAGTGCCTCGGTGTCGCCGCCCGCGTCGGCGTCCCGCCAGCGGGCCAGCAGCTCCTCGAACGTCTCCACGGCTTCGAAGGTCGCAGGCGCGGGGTAGCGCAACATCGGCCACCTGGCCGAGATCCGCTGGCAGACTGGCCGGGCCATGACTGCGACGAAACTCCTCCCGGGCGGCACGGTCACCATCCTCTGCGCCGGCGCCGCCGCCCCGGTCGTCTTCACGAGCCCGGAAGCGGCCCTCACGGCCCTGACCGGCGGCCCGGCGGCCGTGCACACCGGGGACGTCCTGATCCGCGACGACGGCACGCCCACCGGCCCGGCCGTGCGCCGCTGCGAACAGCTGCGCGCGCTGGCGGCCGAGGGCCGCGTCCTCGTGTCGGCGCGCACCGCGGCGGCCCTCGGGGACGCCGTCGAGCTGCACGACCTCGGCGTCCACCGCCTGCCGGACCTCACCGCGCCCGAGCGGATCTTCCAGCTGGGCGGGACGCCCGAGCCGCTGCGCTCGCTCGACGCCGTCCCGAACAACCTCCCGGTGCAGCTGACCGGCTTCGTCGGCCGCGACGCCGAGGTCCACGACGTCCGGCGGCAGCTCGCCGGGACGCGCCTGGTCACCCTCGCCGGGGCCGGCGGCAGCGGCAAGACGCGGCTCGCCGCGCAGGTCGCCGCGAGCACGGAGTGGCCCGACGGCGTCTGGTGGGTGGAGCTCGACGCCGTCACCGAGGTCGCCGAGCGGGTCGCCGCCACGCTCGGCGTGCCCGTGGAACCCCAGGTCGGCGCGGCGCGCTCGGTCGCGACGGAACTGCGCGACCGGCGCGTGCTGCTCTGCCTCGACAACTGCGAGCACGTCCTCGACGGCGCCGCCGAAGTCGCGGTCGAGCTGCTGCGGTCCTGCCCCGAGGTGGCCGTGCTGACGACCAGCCGGGAGCCGCTGGGCGTGCCGGGGGAGACGGTGTGGCGGGTGCCGCCGCTGGCCGTCGAGGACGCTGTCGCGCTGTTCGTCGAGCGCGCGGGCGCGGTCCGGCCGCTGTTCACCCTGGACGCCTCCAGCGCGGCCGCAGTCCGGTCGATCTGCACGCGGCTCGACGGCATCCCCCTGGCCGTCGAGCTGGCCGCGGCGTGGCTCGGGACCCTGACCCCGCACCAGATCGACACCGGCCTCGACGACCGGTTCGCCCTGCTCACCCGCGGCCCACGCGGGGTGCCGGCGCGGCAGCGGACCCTCGAAGGCTCCCTCGCGTGGAGCCACGACCAGCTCGACGAGGACGACCGTGTGGTGTTCCGGCGGCTCGCGGTGTTCGCCGGCGGGTTCACCCTGGCCGCGGCGGGTGGGCCGGCCGTGCTGCCCGCGCTCGGCCGGCTCGTCGACAAGTCCCTGGTGCTGGCCGAAGACGGCCGCTACCGGCTGCTGGAGACGCTGCGCGAGTACGCGGCGGCCCGGCTGGCCGAGGCGGGGGAGACCGACGCCGTCCGCGACCGGCACCTCGACCACTACCTGGCGCTGGCCGAAGCCGCCGAGCCCGAGCTCGACCGCGACAAGGACGCCTGGCGGGCGCGGATCGAGCCCGAGCGCGACAACCTGCGCGCGGCCCTGGAATGGGGGCTGACGCGGGAGGACCCGGACCGGGGCCGCCGGCTCGCCGCCGCCGCCGCGTGGCTGTGGAACCTGCGCGGCCAGGGGCACGAGGGCCTGGCGTACCTCCAGCGCGCGGTCGCCCGGTGCCCGGACGACCGGACGCCGCTGCAGGCCCGGCTGCTGACCGGGATGGGCCTGGTCGCGGACACGACGGCGCCGTTCGACCTCGAAGCCGCGCGGCAGGGCCTGGCCCTGGCCACCGAACTCGGCGAAGCGGGCCTGCGCGCGCGGTGTCTCACGCTGACGGCGCTCGGCCACCTGTACACGGACTTGGACACCGCCTGGGACCTCGCCGTCGAAGCCGGGAAGGAGGCCGACGGCTTCGCCCGGGACAGCGCGCTGATGCTGCGCGGAATCATCCGGACCGTCCGCGACCGCCACACCGAAGCGGCACCGCTGCTCGCCGAAGCGGCCGAGGGACTGCTCCGGCGCGGCGACCGCGGGCTCGCCTCGACCGTCCTCAGTGTGCAGTCGGCGAGCGCGCTGGCCGCGGCGGACCTGCCGCGGGCACGGGAGCTGGCCTTCCGAGCCGTCGACGTCGCGGCGCCACTGGGGGACTTCCACCGCGTCAACACGACGTTGTGCCGCCTGGCGCTGGTGCACTGCGCGGCCGGCGACGTCGACGCCGGGTTCCGCGTGATGGAACCGTTCCTGCGGCTGCTCGAAACGGCGGGCGACGTCTTTGTACCCGGCATGGCGGGCGTGCTGGGCGAGCTGCATTGGCGGCGAGGCGAGTTCGAAGAGGCGTTGCGCTGGTTCGAGCGCGAAGCCGTGCCCGGCACGTACATGGCCGCACAGGGACTCCCCGAGCGCGGCGCCGTGCTGCGCGCGCTCGGCCGGGTCGACGAGGCCGCGGAGGTGCTGGCCACCGCCGTCGACCTCACGCGGCGCTGGTCGTTGCCGTCGGCCCTGGCCGAAGCCCTGGACCAGCAGGGCTGCCTCGCGGAGCCGGAGCAGGCCGCCGAGCTCCACCACGAAGCCCTGAACCTGCGTCTCGAGCACGGCCTCCGGCTGGGCGTCCTGGCCGGCCTCGACGCGCTGACGAGCCTGCTCGCCCGCACCGGCCGCGAGGCCGACGCCGCACGCGTGTTCGTGTCGGCTACGCGGGCCCGGGCCGCTTTGGGGGCGCCCCGCCGTCCGTCCGCACAGGCGGAGCTGGACGCGCTCGGCCTGGAGACGTCCGAGCCGCCGATGGGCCTCGACGACGTGGTCGCGTTCGTCCGCCGGACCCGCGGCACCCGCGGCAGGCCGTCGAGCGGCTGGGGCAGCCTGACACCGACCGAGCTGGAGGTGGTGAAGCTGGCGGCGGAGGGCTGCACGAACCCGGAGATCGGCACCCGGCTGTTCATGAGCCGCGGCACGGTCAAGACGCACCTGGCGCACGTCTACGCGAAGCTCGGCATCGCCAACCGCACCGAGCTGGCCACCCTCGCCGCGGCCCGGCTGGGCTGAGTGAGCTCAGTCCCAGTCGATGCCGAACACGCCCGGGCCGAAGTCGAACGTCACCGCGTGGACGCCGTCCGCGCCGTCGAGCTTGAGGGCTCGGCGGGCCAGCGTGCCGGTAGCCCCGTTGCGCGAGTACTGCCAGCAGCGGTCCGGGGCCGTGCCCGGGGCGAACCTGACCTCCAGCAGGTATTCGCGCACCGGGCGGCGGAACTCGCGGTAGTGGGTGTTGCGGCACTCCGGGAACGGCGGCCCGCCGTTGGTCAGCGTGTACTCGATCAGGTGCGTCTCGCCGCGGTTGATCGGCTGCTCGAAGAGCAGCTCGGCGACGAGCAGGCCGTGCGACTCGTCGATCTCGGCGCGGCCGACCCGGCAGTTGCGCACCGCGTGCAGCTCGGGTACGCCCGCGGCCGGGTCGTCCTGCGTGTACACCAGCAGCCAGCGGTCCTGGCCGTCCGCCGCGGCCTGGAACACCGCCCGCGCCGTCACCGCGCGCTGGCCGCCGTCCGCGGCGATCTCGCACAGGTCGTGGAGCCCGACCATCTTCAGCGGCTGCTGGCGGTCGAGCGCGTGCGGCGCCCCGACCTTCTCCAGCAGCGGCTGCAGCACCTCGCGCGGGAACGACATCGGCTCGCCGCCGGCCTGGCGCTTGCCGGCGCCGCCGCGGGGCCGGGGCGGCGGCAGCAACCCGAGCAGGGCCCCGGCGGGGACGTCGAGGATTTCTTCGAGCGTGCGGACGGCCGAAAGCGAGCTCTGCCGCTCCGGCTGCCGCTTGCCCGACTGCCAGTAGCTGAGCGCGGTCACGCTGACGACGACGCCGCGGGCCCGCAGCCGCGCCTGGATCCGGTCGAGCGACAGCCCGCTGGTGGCGATGGCCGCGCGCAGCTGGATGGCGAATTCGGTGCGCCCGCTCTCCTGGCCGTCACCCACCGCGCTGCCCACCATCGCTGAAACCCCGACCCGCCCCATGCCGTCCCCCGACGATCCCCGACACGGAGCACGTTAGCAGTTTTCCCCGCGCTCTCCGCGCCCCTCTTCGGCCGTGCCGCCGGGGACGGCCACTCGGGCGAACGGGCTAGTACTGGCAACTGTGAACCATTGCCCCGGCCTGGACGGACGCGCTTGTATGACTTGCCTGCGCCGGTGGCACCGCCTCCCCTCACGGCCCACCCGGGCGCAGGTGCGACCGGCCGCGCGAGCGGTTCCGGCTCCGGTTCACCCGGTCGAGTTGTGCGACCGGCCGGTGTGGCCGCGCGATGACCGGTGGCCCGGCGACGCCCCCAGCGCCGGGCCACCGGTCTTGTTACCACCGGGTAGCATCCGGGCCATGGTCCTTCGCAAGAACATCCTGATCACCGGCGCCAGCAGCGGGTTGGGCGAGGGCATGGCCCGGCAGTTCGCGGCGAAGGGGCGCAACCTGGCGCTCTGCGCGCGGCGCACCGAACGGCTCGAGAAGCTGGCCGCCGAGCTGACCGCGGCGCACCCGGGGATCAAGGTCGTCACGCGCACCCTCGACGTCACCGACCACGACCGCGTCTTCGCGGTCTTCGAGGAGTTCCGCGCCGAGCTCGGGTCCCTCGACCGGGTGATTGTGAACGCCGGGCTCGGGAAGGGGCAGCGGGTCGGCACCGGCCGGTTCGACGCCAACCGGCAGACCCTCGAGGTCAACTTCGTCGCGGCCGCCGCCCAGGTCGAGGCCGCCGCCGGCATCTTCCGCGAGCAGGGCGCCGGCCACCTCGCCGTCATCTCCTCGTTCAGTGCGCTTCGCCCGTTCCCGGGCAAGCTCACCGCGTACGCCGCGTCGAAGGCCGGGATCTCGGCGTTCGTCGACGGCACCCGGATCGAGCTGAAGCGCAAGGGCATCGCCGTCACCGACGTCCGGCCCGGCTACATCGAGTCGGAGATGAACGACCGGATCGGCCGGAACCCGTTGCTGGCCAAGGCCGAGACCGGCGCTCGCGCGCTGGCCAAGGCGATCGAGGCCGAACCGCGCCGCGCCTACGTGCCGGCGTGGCCGTGGGTGCCGCTGAGCGTCGTGATGCGCGTGGTGCCGGCCGGGCTGCTGCGGAAGTTCGCGTGAACGCCCCGGTCGAGGTCCGCGCGGAGGACGCCTTCGACGCGGCCGCGGTGCACACCTGGCTGAGCGCGAAGGTCGAGGGCCTCGGGGACGCACCACCGCACGTCCGGCAGTTCCCCGGCGGCGCGTCCAACCTGACGTACCTGCTGACCTACCCGGACCGCGAGCTGATCCTGCGCCGCCCGCCCGCCGGGCACAAAGCGGCGTCGGCGCACGACATGCGGCGCGAGTACCGCGTCCAGCACGCGTTGCGGCCGGTGTTCCCGTACGTGCCGCGGATGGTGGCGTTCGGGGACGACCCGGCCGTGCTCGGCGGCGACTTCTACGTCATGGAGAAGCTGGACGGCCTGATCCTGCGCGGCGACCTGCCGCCGGGGCTGACGCTGACGCCGGGGCAGGCGCGCGAGCTGTCGGGCCGGGTCGTCGACCGGCTGGTCGACCTGCACGCCGTCGACGTCGGCAAGGCGGGCCTCGCCGACCTCGGCAAGGGCGCGGGGTACGTCGAGCGGCAGATCCGCGGCTGGTCGGAGCGGTACGTCGCGGCACGGACGGACAACGTCGGCGACTTCGCCGAGGTGCGCGAGTGGCTGGCCGCGAACCAGCCCGGCGAGGTCGGGATCTGCCTGATCCACAACGACTACCGGCTCGACAACCTGGTCCTCGACGGTCCGTCGACGCTGAACATCACCGGCGTCCTCGACTGGGAGCTGGCCACGCTCGGCGACCCGCTGATGGAGCTGGGCAGCATGCTCGCCTACTGGGTCCAGGCCGGCGACGACGACGTCATGCACACCAGCCGCCGCCAGCCGACCCACCTGCCCGGCATGTTCACCCGCGAGGAGTTCGTCGCGCGGTACGCCGAGAAGACCGGGCTGTCCGTCGGCGACTGGCGGTTCTACGAGGTCTACGGCCTGTTCCGGCTGGCGGCGGTGCTGCAGCAGCTGTACCGCCGCTACCGCGACGGCGGCACCCGCAACCCGGCGTTCAAGGACTTCTGGCAGTTCGTCGGGTACCTGGACTGGCGCTGCCGCGAGATCATCGCGAAGGGGAGCGTGTAGTGGGCGCGATCTACCTGGTCCGCCACGGCCAGGCGTCGTTCGGCGCGGCCGACTACGACGCGCTGTCCCCGCGCGGCTTCGACCAGTCCACTGTGGTCGGTGCGGAACTGCTGCGGCGCGGGGTGGTTTTCAGCCAGGTCCGGTCGGGTTCGCTGGCCCGGCAGCGCGACACCGCGGCCACGGCGCTGAAGGCGCTCGGCACCGACGTCCAGGTGGTCGAGGACCCGCGCTGGAACGAGTACGACCACGTCGACATCGCGCTCCACCACGCCGGCGGCGCGCCGCAGGAGGATTCGCGGGCCTACCAAGGCGTTTTGGACGCGGCGCTCACCGCCTGGACGACGGCCGGCGCCGACGGGCCGTGCGCCGAGACGTGGCCCATGTTCCTGGCGCGCTGCCGCGACGCGCTTTCGGACCTGGTGGCGTCGCTGGGCAAGGGCGAGCACGCGGTCGTGTTCACCTCCGGCGGCGTGATCGCGACGATCTGCGGGCTGCTCATGGGGACGCCCGAGGCCGGCCTGCTCAAGCTCAACCGCGTCACGGTCAACGGCGGGATCACGAAGCTGGTGTCCGGCCGCGGCGGCGTCACGCTGCTGTCGTTCAACGAGCACCCGCACTTCGAGGCGGACGCGGCGTCGCTGCTCACCTACCGATAGGAGCCTTGATGCAGTTCGGCGAGGTCACGCTGTACCCGGTGAACGGCCACGGCCCGGAGGACGTCGTCGTCGACGCCGAGGGCCGCGTTTACACCGGCGTCGACGACGGCCGGATCCTGCGCCTGTCACCCGACGGGCAGCGCATCGACGTCATCGCGGACACGGGTGGCCGCCCGCTCGGGCTGGAGCTGTACGGCGACGACGAGCTGCTGATCTGCGACGCCCGCGCCGGGCTGCTGGTGGTGCCGCTGCCGGGCGGCTCGCCGTCGGTGCTGGCGACTTCCGCGCTGGGCCTGGACTTCGTGTTCTGCAACAACGCGGCGGTGGCGGCGGACGGAACGATCTACTTCACGGATTCGTCCCGCCGCTTCGGCATAGCCAACTGGCGCGACGACCTGATCGAGCAAACGGCGGGCGGCCGCCTGCTGCGCCGCACCCCGGACGGTTCGATCGACCTGCTCCTCGACGGCCTCCAGTTCGCGAACGGCGTCGCACTGGCCCCGGACGAGTCGTTCGTGGCGGTGGCGGAGACGGGTGCCTGCCGCGTGTCGCGAGTGTGGCTCGACGACGGCAGGTCCGACGTCTTCGTGGACGGTCTGGGGGGCTTCCCGGACAACATCGCCACGGGCACGGACGGCCTGATCTGGATCACACAGGCATCACCCCGCGTGGCGGCACTGGACGTGGCCCGCCGCTTGCCGGCCTTCGTGCGGGCCGGAATCCGGCGGCTGCCGACATCGTTGCAGCCGCGTCCGGGACGCGAGGTCGGCGTGCTGGGCGTCGCACCGGACGGCCGAGTGGTCCATTCGTATCGGGGAGAGATCCCGGGCTTCCGCATGCTGGTGGGCGTCCGCGAGTGGCGCGGCCGGCTGTATTTCGGCTCTTTGGAGGAGTCGGCGATCGCGGTGACGCCTACCATCGGGTGATGCTGAGCGACATCCGGATCGAAGCGCGCATCCCCACCCAGGACCTCGCCCGCGCCCGGCGGTGGTACGCGGAGAAACTGGGCCTCGAAGCCGTCGAGGAACGCGAAGGCGGGTTGCGGTACGAAGGCGCGTCGGGCGTCTTCTGCCTGTACGCCTCGACAGGGGTGTCCGACGGGTCTTTCACGCAAGTGGCGTTCTACGTCGACGACCTCGAGTCGACGGTGGCCGTGCTGCGCTCGCGCGGGGTGGTTTTCGAGGAGTACGAAGGCATGCGTGGTGGGGTTATGGACATTCGGGGCAACTACCCGAGCAAGGGGAGCGGGGAGCGGGCTGCTTGGTTCCGGGACAGCGAGGGGAATCTGATCGGGCTCGGTGAAGTGGTTCCCTGACAGCGGTTTCCGGTGTTCTTCGTTGCGGACAAGGCTGTGGTTTTCTTGCCCGATCGAGTGATGTCACTGTGTTCGATCGCCGGTAGCTTGGAGATATGACCAGCAACGCGGCTCTCTCTTCCGAGGCGGTGGCTCTTGCCGACCGCATCGGCGAGCTGGTCGCGCGCATGCGGTCTGCGGAGGCCGAACTCGGGGCCCTGCTGGTGGAAATCGAACAGCGCGGGGTGATGGAGCTGTTCGGCTACCGCTCCGCTGCCCGGCTGTTGGAGCATCTGGCCGATGAGCCGAAGTCGGCCGCGGAACGGTTGATCAAACGTGCCCGCCTGCTGAATCCGGGCCGCAACCTCGACGGCTCCCCGATCCCTGCTCTGGCCCCCGCCACTGGTGTTGCGGCTCGGGCGGGGCGGTTGAGTAACCCGATGATCGATGTGATCACCTCTGTGCTGGCTCAGGTTCCGCCCGAGCATTGTGTGAGTGCCGAGGCCAACCTGGTGGCTTTTGCCGAGGAGGCCGGGCACAAGCAGGTCGCCGCCCTCGGTGCCCGCATCCTCGCCCACCTCATCCCCGACGGGCCCGCCCCCGACGACACTGAACCCGCCGCCCCCACCCGGGAGCTGTTCCTCCGTCGTAAAAGAACCGGGATCTGGGAACTGAGCGGCCGGTTCGACGACGAAACCGGCACCCGCGCCCACGCCCTCCTCGACGCTTTGGCCGAACGCCGTACCGGCGATGACGGCCCCGACTTCCGCACGTTGCCGCAGCGCTACGGCGATGCTTTCTCCGATGCCGTCGACCTTGCACTCAACTCTCCGGAGTTGCCGATGCAGGCCGGGGAACGCGCCCACGTCATGGTCGCGGTCTCCCTGAACGACCTGAAATCCGGCCTCGGCAAGGCCACCCTCGGCGACACCGGCACCATGACCGCGGCCGAAGCAAGGGTGCATGCCTGCGACGCCATGATCATCCCCGCGGTGCTCGGCGACAAGAGCGAACCGCTGAACCTCGGCCGACTCCGCCGCCTCATCTCCGCCGGACTCCGCCGAGCCCTCTTCCTCCGCGACCGAGGCTGCGCCTTCCCCGGCTGTCATCGGCCACCCCGGCACTGTCAAGGCCACCACATCCGCCACTGGGCAGACGGCGGCCCCACCAACCTCACCAACCTCGTGCTGATGTGCGCCCACCACCACCGGCTCCTGCACCGATCCGGCTGGGAAGTCCGCATCGCCACCGACGGCCTCCCCGAATTCCTCCCACCGGTATTCATCGACCGTCGCCGAAAGCCCAGGCGCAACAACCTCCACGAACCACTCCCATTCACAGCCTGAGCCAGCCGAATACGGGAAAGGCCTGCAGCCCAACGGCTGCGGGCCCAAACCCACGCCCAAACCCGAAACTCCCCACAGGGGTGAAGGCCCGGCAGGATTTCGACCGCTCACAAACCTCGGAGAAGCCGTGCTAACGGGTCACCCGAGCCTCGCGCTCGCAGCTTTCCGACAGAGCGCCCGGCCTGCCGTCTGGGGTTCGTCGGCTGGTCGGGTCTCGTGCTTGCAGCTCCTCCGGCCGCAGCTAACGGCCCGTCCAGCGCGGCTCCCGGCCCGCGGACCAGGCCGCGTAAAACTCCTTGTGGTCCTTAGCCGTCATCAACAACGCCTGCGTGATCGCCTCCAGCTCGATCGCGCTGCCCAGGTCCATGTCCAGCTCACGAGTCAGCAGCACCTTCGTCGTCGCGTACGCCAGCGCCGGCCCGTCCGCCAAACGCCGCGCCAGCGTCGCAGCCGTAGAAGCCAGCGAAGCGTCCGGAACCACCTGCGAAGCCAACCCGATCTCCGCGGCCCGCGTCGCCGATACCTTGTCCCCCAAAATCAACAGCTCCGTCGCCCGGCCCAGACCGACCAGGCGCGGCAACAGGTACGCCGATCCCATGTCCGCGCCCGCCAAGCCCACCTTCGTGAACAGGAACGCGAACTTCGCCGACTCCGCCAGCAGCCGGAAGTCGCTCGCCAGCGCGATCACCGAACCTGCTCCCGCCGCCACTCCGTTCACCGCCGCTATCACCGGGAGCGGGCACTCGCGCAGGGCCTTCACCACCGCGCCCGTCATCCGGGTGAACTCCAGCAGTTCCGCCGTCTCGAACTTCTGCAGCTCGCCGATGATCTCCTCGACGTCGCCGCCGGAACAGAACCCGCGGCCCTCGCCCGTGATCACCAGGACCCGAACATCAGAATGCTGCGGCAGCTCCAGCACCAGGTCCCGCAGATCCGCGTACACCTCGAACGTCAGCGCGTTGAGCTTCGCAGGACGCGTGAACGTCACCGTCGCCACCCCGTCGGCCACGGCGAAGCCGAAGTGCTCCCATTCGCGAGTCAGCGGGGCGGTTGCGCGGAACGGGCTCATGACTGGATTCCTCCGCCGTCGAGTACGAGGGTCTGGCCGTTGATCGCGGCGGCTTCCGGGGCCGCCAAGAAGGACACCGCGAACGCCACTTCCGACGGCTCCAGCAGCCGGCCGAGCGGGGACGCCGCCGCCAGTGCCGCTTCCGCCTCCGCAGCGGAACGTCCCGAGCGCGACACGATCCGCTCCACCGAGGTCGCCGTCATGTCCGTGCGGACGAACGCCGGGCACACCGCGTTCGCCGTCACGCCCGTGCCGGCCAGCTCCGCCGCCACCGCGCGCATGAAGCCCACCGCCGCGTGCTTCGACGCCGTGTACCCCGCCGTGTAGCGGTAGCCGACGTGCGAGGCCGTCGACGCCACCGTGACGATCCGGCCGCTGTCGCGCGAGCGCATCCCGTCCAGCACCGCGCGCGTGCAGAGGAACGCGCCCGTCGCGTTCGCCTCGAACTGCGAGCGCCAGTCGTCCAGCGAAGTCCGGGAAACCGGGGCACTCGAAGAGATCCCGGCGTTGTTGACCAGCACGTCCACCGGGCCCACCGTCGCGAAGTACGCCGCCACCGCTTCCTCCGAGGTCACGTCGCAGTCCGCGCGGCCCGGCGCCAGCACCGTGTCGCCGAGCGAGCGGAAGCGGTCCGCGATCGCCGCGCCGATGCCGCGCGTGCCGCCGGTGACCACCACCCGGCGGCTCACGGGTGGGCCGCCAGGGCGCGCCGGTCGAGCTTTCCGTTGGCCGTGCGGGGGAGTTCCGTCATGAAGACCACCTCGCGGGGGTACTTGTGCTTGGCCAGGTGGGCTTTCGCGTGTCGCTGAAGCTCGTCGGCCGGCACCGGAGCGCGCACCACGACGTACGCGCGCGGCACGACCAGGCCGTCGACCTCGTGGCCGACCACCGCGCAGTCCACCACCGAAGGGTGTCCGAGCAGGCAGTCCTCGATCTCGCCGGGCGCGACGAACACGCCGCCGACCTTGAGCAGCGCGTCCGCCCGGCCGTGGTGGCGGAAGTACCCGTCCGGAGACCGGCTGAACAGGTCGCCCGACGTCAGCGTGTCGCCGTCGAACGTGCGCGCCGACTTCCCGGGATCGCCGTGGTACTCTAGCGCGATCGTCGGCCCGGTGACGCGCAGCGGCCCGATTTCCCCGTCCGGCAACGGGTTCCCGAGCTCGTCGACGACCTCGGCGCGGTAGCCGGGAACGGGCGTCCCCAGCGTGCCGACGCGGGCGGCGCCCGGCCGGTTCGACAGGTAGATGTGGTACGCCTCGGACGAGCCGATCCCGTCCACCACCGGCACGCCGAAGGCCGCGTCCCACTTGCGGTGCAGCTCCGAGGGCAGTGCCTCGCCCGCCGAAGTCGTCATCCGCAGGCAGCTCAGGTCCTGCTCGGCCGCGGCCGGGTGGGCGACCATCGCGCTCATCATCGTCGGCACGTTGACCAGCACGGTCGGCCGGTAGCGAGCGATCAGCTCGAACATCAGGTCCGCCGTGCTGCGCTCGGGAAAGGCGATCCCGGCCGCGCCCACGCCGAACGGGAACAACGCCACCAGGTCGCGCGCGTAGCCGAAGAACAGCTTCGGCACGGCCAGGACAGTGTCGTCCTCGCGCAGGCCGAGGACCCCGACAGCGTAGCGCTCGAAGCTTTCGAGCGGACTGCGCAGCGGATGCACGCACGCCTTGGGCGCGCCCGTGCTGCCGGTGGTGAACTTCCAGATCCCGACGTCGTCCACAGTGGTCGGTGCCGCTTCCAGAACCTCGGGCGCCGCGTCGAGCAGTGTCCGGAATGGACGCTCACCGGGAAGCAGCTCGTCGGCGGGGACGCCGGTGACCAGCAGCCCGGTCGCGCCCGCGGCGCGCAGCGCGGGCAGCGTGACGGCGTCCGCGAGGACCGCGACGGCTTCGGTGTAGCCGAGGTAGTACGCGTAGTCCTTGGGCTGCAGGAACGGGTAGACCTCGGCGGTGACCGCGCCGATCTTCTGGGCGCCGTACCAGGTCGCGACGAACTCTTCGCCGTCGCTCAGCGCCAGCAGCACCCGTTGTCCTCGCCGGACGCCGGCGTCGCGCAGCACGTTCCCGGCGCGGTTCGCCAGCGCCGCGAGCGACGCGTAGCTGACGGAACGGTCCCCGACGTACAGGGCGGTCCGGTCGCCGCGGCCCGCGGTCACGCGCCGGTCGAGGAAGTACGTGGCGAGGTTGAACGGCTCACTCACGGGCCAGCTCCCGGATCGCTTCCACCAGCAGGTCGGTCAACGTCGAGAAGGTCTCTTCCCCTTCGGCCGCGGTCGCTTCCGCGGGCTTGCCGCAGTACGCCTCGGTCATGCCCAGCTCGCGGAAACCCCCGTCGGAAGGCGCGGCGGCCAAGCTGACCGGCACGTGCGGCAACGTCCGCATCAGCGCCTGGTCGACCAGCTCGGGCCGGTCGGCGAGCACCAGCGACGTCTCGTACCGCCCGGCGTGGCACTCGCCGGACCGGAACTCGTCGGTGAGCCGCTCCGCGTGCCGCCGCCGGACCAGGTCGAGCAGGGCGACTCGCCCGTCGTAGGCGAAGTTCAGCGTCTCCACCGCGCGCCGCAGCGTGACCAGGTGCGCCGGCTCGAAGTGGTTGTTGACCAGCAGGATCCGCCGGAACCGCTGGCCGATCAGCGCCGCGCCGATGTCGACGAGCAGCGCGTGCAGCGTCTCCTCGCCGATGTGGATGCCCCCGGCGAACCCGGCCGCGAACCGCGTCACGCCGTAGGGCACCTCGGGGAGGACCAGCACGCGGACGTCCTCATCGGCGGCCAAGCGGGACGCCGCGCGCTCGCACATCCCGCGCGAGATGAGCGGGTCGGTCCCCAGTGGCGCGTGCGGACCGTGCGGCTCGACCGCGCCGAGCGGAAGCAGCAGCACCGGCACGCGCTCACCCGAAGCGACCGCGGCGACCTGACGCGAGCTGAGGTCCGCGAAGTACGTCACGCAAATCAAGCTACACCGCAGCGACCTGAGGTGTATAGAGTTGCGCCCATGCCCACCGATGCCTTCGAAGCCGGCCCCCAGGAGCTGGTCGTGACGTTGCTGGGCAGCTACGTGCACCCGCGCGAGACCCGCCGGGTGTGGTCGGGTGGCCTGGTCGCGGTGCTCGCCGAGCTGGGCTTCTCCGACGGCGCCGCCCGGATCGCGCTCACCCGCCTGGTGCGCCGCGGCCTGCTGCAGCGCCACCGCGAAGGCCGCACCGTGCACTACTCGCTGACCCGGCGCTCCATCGCGCTGCTCGCCGATGGCGACCGGCGGATCTTCTCCCTCGGCCGCCGCGAGCGCGCCGCCGGCGAGTGGACGGTGCTGTGGCAGAGCATCCCGGAGAGCCGTCGCCAGGCCAGGGAACGCCTGGTCAGGCGGCTGCGGTTTCTCGGCTTCGGGCCCTACCAGGACGGCACCTGGATCGCCCCGCACGACCGCGAGGCCGAGGTCGTCGCCCTGCTCGGCGAACTCGACGTCACCGAGCACGCCGGGCTGCTGCTCGGCCGCCCGTCGGCCGCGCTGGACGTCCGCCGGTTCGCCGGCCGGGCCTGGGACCTCGACGACCTGGCCGCGCGGTACGCCGCGTTCGTCGGTCAGTTCGGCGGGTACGCGGGCCGGGAGCCGCCGGACGCCGAGGCGTTCGAGGTGCGCACCCGGCTGGTGCACACCTTCCGGATGTTCCCGTCGCTCGACCCGGAACTACCCGCCGACCTGGTGCCCGCCCCGGACCGCCGGGCGGCGGCGGTCGAGCTGTTCCACGATCTGTACACCGCGCTCGCGCGCCCCGCGCAACGCCACTTCGACGAGGTGACCCGAGGATGACCGAACCCAGCCAAGCGACCCAGGAAGCTCTGAGCTACACCTCGTACCTCGGGCTGGACGAAGTGCTGAACGCGCAGCGCCTGCGGTCCGACGAGCACGACGAGCTGCTGTTCATCGTGATCCACCAGGTGTACGAGCTGTGGTTCAAGCAGATCCTGCACGAAGCCGCCTTCCTCCAGGCGAACCTCGAACAGGGCAAGACCGCGCACTCCATCCGCACGCTGCGCCGCATCCTGACCATCCTCAAGGTCGCGGTCGCGCAGATCGACGTGCTGGAAACCATGACACCCAGTCAGTTCGCCGGCTTCCGCGCCCGTTTGGACGCTTCGAGCGGCTTCCAGTCGGCCCAGTTCCGCGAGCTGGAGGCGGTGCTGGGGCGGCGTGACGAGCGCGTGTTCGCGCACTACCCCGAGGACGGCGAGCAGCGGAAACGCATTGCCGACGCGATGGCGCGGCCGTCGTTGTTCGACTCTTTTCTCGCGTACCTCAAGGTTTCTGGCTATGCGGTCGAGTGTGACCGAGACGTCACTCGACCGGTGGAGCCGTCCCCGGCCCTGCAGGCGATATTGCTGGACGTGTACAGCGACGACGGGGGACCCTCGGTCGTCGCGGAGTGTCTGGTCGATCTCGACGAAGGGATGCAGGAGTGGCGCTACCGGCACGTGAAGATGGTCGAACGCACCATCGGCGACAAGACCGGGACGGGAGGATCATCCGGCGCGACTTACCTGCGTACCACGCTTTTCCAGCCGATGTTCCCGGATCTCTGGGCCGTACGGAGCCGACTGTGACCACTTTGGACGACCTGCGCGCGGACGCCAACAGCCTCGCCGCGCACTACACCCGGTTCGCGGTGGCCGACCGCCTCCTGCTCTCCGGGCACTCGCACCAGGCCTGGCCGGACGTCGCCGAGGAGGGGCTCCTGGAGTCCTTCGCGGACGCCGCCCGCGACGTCGACGGCAAGTGGGAGCGCGCCTTCGCGAAGGCGGACCAGCTGCGCGCGGGCTTCCGCCTGCTGCTCGGCGACCCGCACGGCGAGTACGCGCTCGGCGCCAGCACGCACGACCTGGTGCTCCGTTTCCTGTCCGCGTTGGAGCTGCCGCGGCGCCCGCGGCTCGTCACCACCGACGGCGAGTTCCACACGCTGCGCCGTCAGCTCGCCCGCCTCGAAGAGGAGGGTGTCGAGGTCGTCCGGGTGCCCCTGGACCCGGTGACGACGCTCGCCGAGCGCGTCGCCGGCGAGGTCGACGGCAACACCGCCGCCGTGCTCGTGTCCGCGGTGCTGTTCGAGACGTCGAGGCTGGTCCCGGGGCTGGCGCACCTCGCCGACGTCTGCCGCGGCCGCTCGATCGAGCTCGTCGTCGACGCCTACCACGCGCTCGGCGTCGTCCCGTTCGCGCTGCACGACCTCGGGCTCACCAACGCCTGGGTGCTCGGCGGCGGCTACAAGTACCTGCAGCTGGGCGAGGGCAACTGTTTCCTGCGGCTGCCCGCGCACGCCCAGGAGCTGCGCCCGGTGATCACCGGCTGGTACGCCAAGTTCGGCGCGCTGGCCGACGAGCGCCACCCCGGCCAGGTGCCCTACGCCATCGGCGGCGACCGGTTCGCCGGCGCCACCTACGACCCGGCGAGCCACTACCGCGGCGTCCGGGTCCAGCGGTTCTTCGCCGAGCAGGGCCTCACGCCGGAGTTCCTCCGCCAGGTGTCCCAGCACCAGGTGGGGCTGCTCGCGTCGGTGTTCGACCAGCTCGCGCTGCCGGAAGACGTCGTCACCCGCGACCGCGAGACGCCACTCGGGATGCTCGGCGGGTTCCTCTCGCTGCGCTGCGCCGACGCCGCCGGGCTGCGGGCGGCGCTGGCCGAGCACGGCGTCAGGACCGACAGCCGGGGGCAGTACCTGCGCTTCGGCCCGGCGCCGTACCTGTCGGACGCGCAGCTGGAGACGGCGATGCACACCCTCGGCAAGGTGATCACCGGCTGATTACCCGTCCGTATGGCGAGACCTCCACTGGTCTCGCGATCATCGGGGATCTAGGTTGGTCCCGGGCACCCGAGCGGACGACCTCCGCGCCGGGTTCCCGCCAACCCGTGAAGCGCGTCCCGGCCACGAAACCGGGCGCGGATGACAAAGGAGTCACCACCGTGACCGAAGGAGTGTTCGCCCGGGGCACCGGGCACGAACAGGTCGTGTACTGCCACTACCAGGCCAGTGGCCTCAAGGCCATCATCGGCATCTACTCCACCGCGCTCGGCCCCGCACTGGGCGGGACGCGCTTCCACCCCTACGCCACCGAATCCGAAGCGCTCGACGACGTCCTCGCGCTGTCCAAGGGCATGGCGTACAAGAACGCCCTCGCCGGGCTCGACCTCGGCGGCGGCAAGGCCGTCATCATCGGCGACCCGAAGACGCTCAAGTCCGAAGCGCTGCTGCGCGCGTACGGGCGCTTCGTGCAGTCCCTGGGCGGCCGCTACATCACGGCCTGCGACGTGGGCACCTACGTGCAGGACATGGACGTCGTGGCCCGCGAGTGCCGGTACGTCACCGGCCGCTCGCCGGAGGACGGCGGCGCCGGCGACTCGTCCGTGCTCACCGCGTTCGGCGTGTTCCAGGGCATGCGGGCCTCGGCCGAACACGTCTGGGGCAGCCCGGACCTGGCCGGCAAGCGCGTCGGCGTGGCCGGTGTCGGCAAGGTGGGCCACATCCTCGTCGGCCACCTCGTGGCGGCGGGCGCGCAGGTGACCATCACCGACGTCTACGCGCCGGCTGTTTCGCGCACCCTCGAGGTTTATCCGTCCGTGCAGGTCGCGTCCGATGTGGACACCCTGCTGCGCACCGAGCTGGACGTCTTCGCCCCGTGCGCGCTGGGCGGCGTCCTGAACGACGAGACGGTGCCGGTGCTCGGCGCGAAGATCGTCTGCGGCGCGGCGAACAACCAGCTCGCGCACGCGGGCATCGACAAGCAGCTGGCCGACCGCGGCATTCTGTACGCGCCGGATTACCTGGTGAACGCGGGCGGCGTGATCCAGGTCGACGACGAGCGCCACGGCTTCGACTTCGAGCGCGCGAAGCGCAAGACGACGGCGATCTACGACACGACGAAGGCGGTGTTCGCGCTGGCCGACACCGACGGCGTGCCCCCGGCGACGGCGGCCGACCGGCTCGCCGAGCGCCGGATGGCGGAGGTCGGGCGGCTGCGGTCCATCATGACCGGGTGAGTCTTGCCGAGTTCTTCGAAGCGGTGGGCGTGCGGGGTTTCCTGCACGCCCGCCGTCTCGGTTCCGCCGCGTCCGTGGGGTTCGACGCCGATGCGCCGGTGGTGCTGGCGTCCGTGGTGAAGGTGCCGCTGGCGTTCGAGTTCGCGCGCCAGGTGGCGGCCGGGTTGCTCGACCCGACCGACCGGGTGCACGCGTCGGCGGCGGACCGCCTGGGCGGCACCGGTTCGGCGGGGTTCGCGGACGACGTCTCCTACAGCCTGCGCGACGCGGCGCTGCTGGCGCTGTCGGTGTCCGACAACACGGCGGCGGACCTGCTGTTCGACCGCGTCGGCGTGGACAACGTCCGGTCGCTGCTGGCGGAGCTGGGCCTGACGCGGACTTCCGTCATCGGCGCGCCGAGGGACGTGCTGCGCACGATCATCGAGGACACGGCGGCCGGGGTCCCGTTGCGGGCGTTGGATCCATTGCGGACATCGTCGACCACGCCCCGCGAGATGACGGCGTTGCTGTCGGCGATCTGGGCGGCGGAGGAGGGGGCACCGGTCCGCGAGTGGATGACGGCCCAGGTCAGCTGGCACCGGCTGACGGCGGGCTTCCCGCCGGAGGTGGCGGTGGCGGGCAAGACGGGCACGATGCCGGGCATCCGCAACGAGATCGGCGTGGCGAGGTACCCGGACGGAGCGGAGTACGCGGTGGCGGTGTTCACGGCCGGAGGGACGGAGACCTTGCGCCGCCCGGACATCGACCGCGCGATCGGGGAGGCGGCCCGGGCGGCGGTGGATCAGCTGCGCTCGTAGAACAGGTCCCAAGGCCGGGCGGCGTCCGGCTCGGGCGGCATCAGGCGCGAAACCCCGTCACCCCCGAGAACACCGGCCGCGAGCTCGGCGAGCTTCGCCACTTGCGGGTGCGGGCTCGTCGCGGGCCAGGCGAACGCCATCCGCGCCCGCAGTACCTCGCCGTCGAGTGGGCGCCACACCACCCGCGGCTCCTTGCGGGCGCGGGGTTCGAACGCCACTCCGTGCCCCGCCAGGACCAAGCCGAGCACGAACTCGGGATTGCGTGCGTGCCGGATCGCGGCCGGGCGGAAGCCGTGGTCCCAGCAGGTGCGCAGCAGGGCGTCGTAACTTCCCGGCGCCGCCGCGCGCGGGGCGTGGACCAGACCTTCGCCGGCGAGGTCGGCCAGCGCGAGCCCGGTGCGGCGGGCGAGCGGGGAGTCGCGGGGGAGCAGCACGCCGAGCGGGGTGTCGACGACCGGGCCGAGCTCCAGCCCGACCGCGTCCACCGGTAGCTGCAACAGCCCCGCCTCCAGGGAACCGTCGGCCAGCAGCCGGGCCTGCTCGGCGGTGGTGAGCTCCTGCAGGTCCAGCCGCACGGCCGGGCACTCGTCGGCGAACTTCGTCAGGATCGCGGCCAGCACCCGGCCGGGCAGGTCCGGCGGCACGCCCGCGCGCAGGCTGTCCATCTCGCCGCGCTCGGCCTTCGCGACGAGCGCCGTCATGCGGTCCCACCGGGCGAGGAGGTCGCGCGCTTCGGCGCGCAGCACTTCGCCGGCTTCGGTGAGCGTGACGCGGCGGCCGCGCTCGAACAGCTTCGCGCCCAGCTCGGCTTCGAGCCGCTTGACGCGCTGGCTCAGCGGCGGCTGCGCGATCCCGAGCCGGTCGGCGGCCCGGCCGAAGTGCAGCTCGTCGGCGACGACGAGGAAGTACCGCAGTGAACGAAGATGGTCCACGCTGCGATGATAGCTGTTCACATATCGACATGCCGCCGGAGCGATCTTGGACAGCGCCGGGTGAGTCGTGGTCGGGTGTCCGGTATGGACAACGGATTCAGCAGACGCGGGCTGTTCGGCGCGGGCGCGGCGGCCGCGGCGATCCTGGCGGGCGTGCCGGCCGCGGCACACGCCGCGCCGAAGCTTTCGGGCATGACACTGCGCTGGTGGGGCAACAACAGCTGGGAGATCCGCATCGGGTCGAAGACGGTCCTCATCGACCCGTGGCTGACCCGGTTCAAGACCGGAACGTACACCGAGGCGGGCGCCGACCCCCGCACGCCGCTCTCGGTGAACCGCGCCCTGATCGACGGCTACCTCGACCGCGGGTTCCTCCGCGCGGACCACATCCTGGTGACGCACGGCCACTACGACCACCTGACGGACGTCCCGTACCTGGCCCAACGCACCGGAGCCACGGTGCTCGGCACCGAGACGCATTTGAGTCTCATGGCGGCGCTGGGTGCCCCGGAGGACCAGCTGGCGATCGCCACCGGCGGCGAGGACCTGACGTTCGACGGCTACGCGATCCGGGTCCTGCGCTCCCTGCATTCGGCGACGGGAGACCGGGCCCAGGTGGCGTACCCGGGAACGAGGCAGCTGTCCCGCCGCGACCGCCCGCGGGTGATCGCGGACCTGCTGGAAGGCGGCACGCTGGCGTACGCGGTGACCGGCGGCGGCGCGGCCGTGCTGGACTTCGGGGGATCGAACTACATCGAGTCCGAGCTGGCGGGGCTGCGCCCGGACGTGGTGCTGCTGCCACCGGGCGGGGCGAAGGTGCGCGAGTACGTCCCCCGGCTGCTGCGCACGGTGGGCAACCCGCGCTACGTGGCGGCGACGCATTGGGACGACTTCGACCTGCCGCTGGGGCAGGTGAAGGACGCCGGAGGCCTCGAAGCACTCCGGAAGGCGGTGGCGGCGGCGAGCCCGGGCAGCGAGTTCGTGGTGCTCGGCCACCTCGGCGAGTTCACACCGTAGCCCGGGCCGATCGGCGGCGGACCGCCGCCGTGACGAGCACCGCGCCGGCGACCACGGCCACCAGCAGGTAGGCGTTGCCGATGAGGGCCTGCCCGGCGGTCCAGTCCCGCTCCCGCCCCTGACCGCCGGGCACCACCGCCACCGTCCAGCCGGTGAAGACCGCCGCGACGAGGAGCGCGCACCACCGCCGGCCGCTCGCGAGCAGGTAGCCGAGCGCGGGCACGATCCACACCCAGTGGTGCGTCCACGAAATCGGGCTCACCAGCAGCGCGCACCCGGCGGTGACCAGCAGCGCGCCGCGGTCGTCGCCCGCCCGGTGCCGCCACCGGACGACGACCGCGGCACCCACCACGACCAGCGCGGCGAAGGCGAGCAGCCAGGCTTGGCCGGGCGCGGTCCGGGCGGCGAAGCCCGCCCAGGACTGGTTTCCCACCCAGCCCTTCATCTGCTCGAAGTGGTCGTTGAACAGGGCGGACGTCCAGTACCGGGCCGAGTCGGCCGGCAGCAGCACAGCGCCGAGCGCGGTCGCTCCGGCGAACGTGCCGAGCGCGCGGAACGCGTCCGCCCGGCGGCCGGTGAGCAGCAGGTGCCCGACGAAGATCAGCGGCACCAGCTTGATCGCCGCCGCGAGACCGATGAGGACGCCCGCCGAGCCGCGGCGCCGCAGCACGTCGGCGATGACGAGCGCCATCAGCACCAGGTTGAGCTGGCCCAGTCCGATGGTCTGCCACACCGGCTGCAGGCCGAACGCGGCGAGCAGCACCCCCGCCCCCGGCGCGTACGGGCGCAAGGCGACGACCAGCGCGGGTGCGGCGGCCAGCGCCAGGACGCCCCAGCACCACTGCACGGGCAACGCGGCGAGCGGGGTGAACACCAGCGCCGCGAACGGCGGGTAGGTGAACGGCAGCTCCGGCGCCCAGCCGGGGAGCGCCGACAGGTGTTCGTAGAGCGGTTCCCCGCGGAGCACGGCGATTCCGCCGGCGCGGTACACCGCTGAGTCGACGCCGAGCGGACGGCCGAGCGCCCACCACACCACCGCCACGAGCGCGAAGACCGCGGTCGCCGTCAACGTCACGGTCCTGGTGCGCCGCTCGATCCCCATGGCCGCAACGATGATCGACGACGGACGTCCGGTCGTCGCCCCGGAGTGCCGTCTTCCGGCGGCACCCGGGTAGGGGTGGAGTCCTCGTGTGCTACCCCGGTACCGATCCGGCCAAAAGCAGGCCGGCCCTCGCGCGGCACGTAACCGTTGCTACAAAGCCATCCGGCCGTGACTGTGGCCGGATTGGTCCCGATCGGCGCAGTATCACCGGCCGGGCACCACGATGCCCGCCTCGTAGGCGGCCACGACCGCCTGCGCCCGGTCGCGCGCGCCGAGCTTGCCGAACACGCGGCTGACGTGAGTTTTCGCGGTCTGTTCGGCGATCACCAGCGTCTCGGCGATCTCCGTGTTGGACAGTCCTTTCGCGACCAGGCGGAGCACTTCGGTCTCCCGCTCGGTCAGGTCCGCGATCCCGGCCGGCCCGCGGGAGCCGGTTTCGGCAGCCCGGCCGCGGACCGCGAACTCGCCGACGAGCCGGCGGGTGACCGACGGCGCGAACAGGGCGTTGCCCGCGGCGACCACGCGCACCGCCACGACCAGGTCGTCCAGCGGCGCGTCCTTGAGGAGGAACCCGCTGGCGCCCGCGCGCAGCGCGCCGTAGACGTACTCGTCGACGTCGAACGTCGTCAGCATCAGCACCCGGACGGCCCCGCCCGCGCCGAGGATCCGGCGGGCGGCCTCCAGACCGTCCATCCCGGGCATCCGGACGTCCAGCAGCACGACGTCCGGTGCGAGTTCCGCGCAGCGCGCCACCGCTTCGGCGCCGTCCGCGGCCTCGCCGGCCACCCGGATGTCGTCCTGGGCGTCGAGCACCGCGCGGAAGCTCTGCCGGACCATGGTCTGGTCGTCGGCGATGAGCACCGAAATCACACGTTCTCCTCGTGGTCCAGCGGCAGGTCCGCGGTGACCTCGAACCCGCCGTCCGCAGTCGGCCCGGCCACCAGCGTGCCACCGAGCATCGCGGCACGCTCACGCATGCCGAGCAGGCCGTGCCCGGCGGTCCCGGCCACCCGCGCGGCACCGCCCGGGGCGTTGCGCACGGCCACGTGCACGGAACCGGTGCCGACCCGCAGTTCCACGTCGATCGCCGCGCCGGGCGCGTGCTGGACCGCGTTGCTCAGCGCCTCCTGCACGATCCGGTAGCCGGACAACGCGACGCCCGCGGGCAGCGCGTCGAAGTCCCCGTGCACTCGCACCGCGCAGGCCGTGCCGAGGGCACGCACCCGCTCCGCCAGTTCGGTCACCCGGGTGACGTCCGGCTGCGGGGCGAGCGGCCCGCCGGCGCTCTCGGTCCGCAGCACGCCGAGCAGCCGGCGCATCTCGACCATGCCTTCCCGCGCGGTCCCGGTCAGCTCGGCGAACTCGGCGCGCACGTCGTCCGGCAGGCCGGGGAAGCGGTACCGCGCGGAATCGGTGCGCAGCGCGAGCACGGACATGTGGTGGGCGACCACGTCGTGCAGTTCCCGGGCGATGCGCGCGCGTTCTTCGAGGACCGCGGCCCGGGTCTCCTCGGCCGCCCGCCTTCGTTGCTGCTCGGCGCTTTCCCGTTCGGCGACCCGCCGCTGCCGCACCGCGTTGCCGGCGAGCAGCACCGCGGTCATCAGGACCACCAGCAGTGCCAGGTCGCGCCAGTCTTCGACCCAGACTCCCAGCGCCGCGGCGGAGATCACCCCGACCACGACCAGGACACCCTGCCCGTGCCCCGCGGCGACCAGGAACCAGACCAGCGCGATGGTCAGCGCCAGACCCGGTGACCACGGCCAGCCCCACAACCTCGACATGCCCGGGTACGCGGCCGGAGTGGCCGAGATCAGCACGACGACCAGGCGCCACGCCCACAACGGCGAACGGACGGCCACGATCGCGGGCACCACGCTCGCCGCGGCGAGCCCGAGGGCGAGCGGGCTGCCGGCCGGGTGCCCCGGGGCGGTCTGCGCCGCCAGGAACGCGCTCCAGAGCCCGATGCCGACGATGGCGGCGGCCCGCAGCCGGGCCAAGCCGGCCGAGCGCGCGCGGACCTCGGGCCGGGTGCCGGCGTACAAGACGTGTCGCACGACCCGCCACGCCTCGTCCCACCGCACCCCGCCCACCCTAGGGCGCGTTCCCGGGCCGGGTGCGGCGAAGGCCACCACGAACAGTGTCCGTGGTGGCCTTCGGGGAGTTCCGCTGCTCAGCCGCTCTTGCGGCGGAAGGTCCGCTTGTTCGCCGCCGGGCCGTGGGCGTGCTGGTTCTTGCCGCCGCCGTTCTCGTGCGACGTTCCCGCTCGCGCGTGCGCCTGCTTGCGCTCCAGCGCTTCGCGGAACTTGCGCTTGACGTCGTCCTCCTCGCCGCTGGGCGACGGGTTCGGTTCACTCATGCCTACCTCCGGAAACGACGACGTGTGACCACTCCAGCCTGGCAGCCGCGTCCCCGCTTGGCGAGTCGATTTCAGCGTTGGGGGGACGGCACCCCGCCGAACTGTACCGACGTGCGGGTCAGCGGCCGGCCGCAGTGGTCGCACAGCAACATCGGGCGCAGGCGCTGCCCGCACTCGACGTGGTGCAGCGTGATGTCCGGCTCCTGGCCGGCCACCTCGAAGCCGCGCGACCACTCCGCGATGAACGCCAGCGCCGGGAAGAACGCCAGGCCCTTCGCCGTCAGGCGGTAGTCGCGGGCGTCCGTGCGGGTCTTCGCCGCACCGGTGCGCAGGACGCCGACCTCGACCAGCTTGCTCAGCCGCGCCGACAGCACGCTCGGCCCGATCCCCAGCTCGCGCTCGAACTCCGAAAAGTGCCGGCAGCCGAGCAGCGCCGAGACGAGCAGGCCGGTCGACCACCGGTCGCCGAGCAGCTCCATCGTGTCCGGGAAGAACATCAGCGGGTCGCCGGCCAGGGAGTCGGCGTCCTTGCGGCGGAAGCGCTTGGACGCCGTCGCCGCCGCGACGCCGGTGCCGTCCAGCCGTTCCGCGCGGACGTCGCGCGCGTCGACCCGGCGGCCGCAGGCGGCGCAGCCCAGCGGCGCTGATGTAGCCAGCTCGCAGTCGAGGTGGATCAGCGTCGGCAGCACCGCGCGGCGCCCTTCGACCCACTCGCGCTCCCACGCCCAGATCGAGATCAGCAGCGGCCACAGCTCCAGGCCGCGCTCGGTCAGCCGGTACTCGTGCCGCGTGCGCCGCGCGTCCCGGTACGGCACGCGGGTGAGCATGCCCGCGTCCACCATGTCCCGCAGCCGTCCCGACAACGCCGTCGGCGAAATGCCCAGGCGGAGACGCAGTTCTTCGTACCGCCGGAAGCGCAGGAACAGGCTCTGCAGGATGAGCAGCGTCCACTGGTCGCCGACCAGCTCGAGCGCCCGGCGCAGCGGATCTCCCGCCGGCCTTACGCGCTGTGACATCCGGGGCTCCGCCCCGGGCCGGGGGCTCCGCCACCCGGAGCCCCCGCCAGACGGTTGTGCAGCCGCCTCGACCACATCGTCCCCCTCGTTACGTCGCGACCTCAGGGTAGCACCTGACTACACCAAAAGAAGCCTATTGACACCTGGGTACACAAATCATAGTCTCGTCCCCAACAGCCCGCGCAGTCCGGTCGACAGCCAGGGAGCAGCCCGATGACCAGCACCTCCGAACAGCCGCTGATGGTGGCCAGGACGGCGGACGCGGCCGAGGCGAACCCCTACCTGCTCGGCGTCTACGCCCCGGTCGGCACCGAGATCGACGCCGAAGACCTGCAGGTCATCGGCGAAATCCCGAAGGACCTCAACGGCGTCTACCTGCGCAACGGCCCGAACCCGCGGTTCGCCCCGGAAGGCCGCTACCACTGGTTCGACGGCGACGGCATGATCCACGCGGTCCACCTGGAGAACGGCAAGGCCCGCTACCGCAACCGCTGGATCCGCACGAAGGCCTTCGAGGCCGAGTCCGCGGCCGGCCGAGCGCTCTGGACCGGCGTCATGGAGAACCCGAAGGACAACCCGTTCGGCAACACGCATGGCCTGGGGCTCAAGGACAACGCGAACACCGACGTCGTCTTCCACCGCGGCCGGATCCTCGCCACCTGGTACCTGTGCGGCTCGCCGTACGCGGTCGACCCGCTTTCGCTGGAGACCCTCGGCGCCGAAGACTTCCTCGGCACGCTGGCCGGCGACATGATGGCCCACCCCAAGGTCGACGAGACCACCGGCGAGCTGTTCTGGTTCGACTACGGGCCGCGCCCGCCGTACCTGCGCTACGGCGTGATCGGCGCGGACGGTGCCGTCGTGAACACCACCGACGTCGAGCTGCCGGGCCCGCGCCTGCCGCACGACATGGCCATCACCGAGCACTACGCGGTGCTGATGGACCTGCCGCTGGTCCAGGACCTGGCGGCGGCGAAGCGGGGGCGGCACAAGCTGCACTTCGACCGCTCGCTGCCGAGCCGGTTCGGGGTCCTGCCACGCTACGGAGACGGTAGCCAGATCCGGTGGTTCGAAGCGAACCCGTGCTACATCTACCACGTCGTCAACGCCTGGGAGCAGGGCGACGAGGTCGTCCTCGACGTCTGCCGCGTGCAGCGGCCCCAGCCGCGTGCCGACGCGCACACGCCGCTCGCGAAGATGCTGTCCTACCTGCGGCTGGACGCCCAGCTGCACCGCTACCGCTTCGACCTGCGGACCGGCGCGTGCCACGAGGCGCCGCTCGACGACGACAACACCGAGTTCCCGACCGTCGACGCCCGCGGCGTCGGGCGGCGGAACCGGTACTCCTACACGGTGCACATCTCGCCCGAGTCGACGCTGAAGTTCGACGGGCTGGTGCGCCTCGACAATCTTGCCGGTACGAAGACCGAATACCGGTTCGGTCCCGGCCGGTGGGGCAGTGAGGCTCCGTTCGCACCCCGCGAAGGAGCACCCGTCGATTCCGCGGACGGGTACCTGGTGACGTTCGTGCAGGACGAGCGCGAGGGGCGCTCGGAACTGGACATCTTCGACGCCGCCGACCTCGCTGCCGGACCCGTGGCCAGGGTCCTGCTTCCCCAGCGTGTTCCGCTCGGTTTTCACGCGACCTGGGTCCGGGCGGACCAGCTGGACAACCTCCGCGCCTGAGCACCGTCGAGGGTCGCGCCCGGGGTCCCGGGCGTGGGAAACGGTGCACGGCGGAGACCGATCGGCCGGCTCGAGATGAGCGGGCAGGTACCGGCCCGGAGGGGCTCGCGCCGGCCGATCTGAACGCACAACGCCGCACTCGGTCGGACAGACCGTGCGCGGTGCACCCGGAAGCGGTTGCCGGGCACGTTTTCCGTTCGCCGGAGGGGTGCGAACGGACAGCGTGGCCGGGTGGTCAGCCGCGACCGGATACGGCGAGCACAGCTCGCCGGGGCGGCCTTGGGCTGAGCGCCGGTTCGTCGTTGTCCGGAGACGGCGAACCGCGCGCTGTTCACGACGGGAGGGCGGGGTGAAGCTTTCGGTGTCGCTGGGGCTCTGGCAGGACCGGTCGCCCGAGGAGGCACTGGACACCGCTCCCGCCGCCGAGGCCGCGGGCTACCCGGAGCTGTGGATCGGCGAGATGGCGACGTGGGCCGCCTTCGCGCTCGGCACGGCGATCTCGTGGATTTCCCTGACTTTCGGGCCGCCGGCGGTGACCGTGCGGGACCCGGCGACGATCGCCATGGGCGGGTCGCGGCGGAGCTCTCCGGCAGCCTACGCCGAATTGTCACACGGTGGTGGCATTTATAATTGTCACACGGTGGTGACATTTAAGCGTAGGGTGAGCACACCACCAGCGCGGGACTGGGAAGCACCTGGTCCAGCGCTGACCTGCCGGTCGACCGGCGTCGCGCTCGGGACGTCCAGTGACGTCGTGGCGCGCGGCCGGCACAGCCGCTCGCGCCGGAGTCTCCCGTGACGATCGCCGCGTTCGGGCCGCGCGCTCGACGTCGCCGCGCGGCATGCGGACCGGATGGTGACGAACCTCGTCAGCCCGGCGGCCGCGGCGACGCTGATGCGCGGGCTGCACGGGGGCGGCCGAGCGTGCCGGGACCCCCGCCGCCGGTGACCGCCTGGGTGGTCGCGGCGGCCGACCCGGGACCGGCGCAGCTGCGGCGGGGAGTGGTCGGCTGTCTCGCGGCGTCGGGTTATGCGGACATGTTCCGCGCGGCGGGCTTCGGCGACCTGATCGACTTCGCGCGCACCCCGGCCGCACCGCCGAGTTCGGGTTGGTCGGGTCGCGCGCCGAGATCGCCGCGAAGATCGGCGAGTACCCGGCCGCCGGGATCGCCGAGCCGGCGATCGTCCCCGCGACCGGCGACGACGACCCCGGTGGCGCGAAAACCCTCGCCGCGTGTCGATCCGCCGTCCTCCCGTTCGACGCGTAGGCATGACGGAACCCAACGCAACCCGGAACCTCGACCGGTCCGGCGCCGCGGCACTGCCGTGGAGCCGGGCGCGCGACCTCCTCGCGAGCCAGACGCCCAAGGAAGACCTGACCTTCTTCGTCGGGACCGTCCGCCCCGGTGGACAGCCGCACGCCGCCGGTGTGGGCGCCATCTGGGTGGACGACGCCCTGTACTTCGTGAGCGGGCCGGGGACGCGCCGGGCCCGCAACCTGGCGGCGAACCCGGCGTGCACCGTGTCGGTGCGGCTGCGCGGCCTCGACGTCACGATGGAAGGGGAAGCGCACCGGCTCACCGATCCGGAAACCCTCGAACGGGTGGCGGCCGTCTACCGCGAGGGCGGCTGGCCCGCGACGGTCCTGGACGGCGGGTTCACCGCCCCGTTCATGGCGGCGAGCGCCGGGCCGGCGCCGTGGCACCTGTACCGGCTGACGCTGCACCGCGCGTTCGGCGTCGCCACCGCCGAGCCCCACGGCGCCACCCGCTGGGACTTCACCCGCTGATCGCCGCGGCGACCAGCCCGCCGATCGCAGCCATGCCGGCGGCGTTCGGGTGCAGCGGTGCCGCGATCGCCGTCGGGACCAGGCCCTCGAACCACTTCACGCCGGGCAGCTTGCAGACGTCGTGGCCGATCGAGAACGTCCGGACGTCGACGTAGTGCGCGTTGTGCGCGGCGGCCTGCCGGGCGAGGGCGGCGTTGGTCCGGTCGATGCTGCCCTGGATGTAGTTCGCGTCACGCGGCGTCAGTGGCGCGATCGGCCAGCAGCCGTTGCGGGGCAGGTACGTGCCGTACCCGGCCACGAAGACCTCGGCGTTCGGGGCCTTCGCGTGGATCGCGTCCAGCAGCGCGCCCCACACCGGCTCGAACGCGGCGATCTTCTCGGCGAGCTGGTCGCGGCCGCCCGCGGTGAACCGGTCGACGCAGTCGGGGACTATGCCGGGCAGCAGGTTGATGCAGCTCGTCGCGGCGCCGACCAGGCCGACGTCGTTGCCGCCGATCGTCACTGTCACCGTGCGGGTCTGCTCGCTCAACGCGTCCAGCTGCGGCGGCACCGGACCGGACGACGTCTGCTGCGGGGCGGTCATGTCCGCCGTCGTCGCGCCGGAGCACGTGACGTCCTTCAGCGGCACGCCGAGCTCCTTCGCGGCGACGTGCGGGTAGTCGAGCAGCGACCGGAGGCAGCCGGGGGAGGAGAGGTCCGGTGGCGGGATCAGCGGCCCGGCCGCCGCCGAATCGCCCAGTGCCACGTACTCGCCCGCGGTGCCCACTGCCGCCGTGCCCGCCGTCGCTGTGCCGGCCGTCGCTGTGCCCGCCGTCGCGCCGGCCAGCGCGGTGACCATGATCCCGATGAACGCCGTCCTCACTCGCACGCCGTCCTCCTTGACGTTGTGCCGACTGTTGGTCTCCGTGACACCATCGGCACCGGGCGTGGCCGGATTGACTGGGAATCCGGGCAGAGAACGAGGGGATCGGTTGTGACGGAGCACAAGCGCGGCGGCGACCTCACCCTCGGCGGGCAGCGCGTGCACGAGCGGCTCACCCGGGAGGAGCCGGAGCTGATCGCCCGGGTGCTTTCACGGATCCAGGCGGAGGTCGCGGACTACCGGCGGCTGCCGGTGGAGGAGCTGGCCGGCGACATCGCGGGCATCACCCGGCAGGCGGTGCGGGCGTTCGCGCGCAGCCTGCGCGAGGACCGGGAGCTCAACGCGGCGGAACTCCGGCAGGTCGGCGCGTCCGCGGTCCGCCGGGCGGAGGAGGGCTTCCCGCTGGAGGCCGTGCTGACCGCGTACCACGTCGGCGCGCGGGAGATCTTCGCCGTCGGCTCGGCTTCGTCGGGCTGTGCGGACGTCGGCGACCTGCTCGAAGTCGCGGACCGGGTGCTGGCGTTCGTCGGCACGGTCACCGGCGCGGTGACCCGCGGGTACCTGGAGGAGCTGCGCACGAAGGTCGGGCAGGAGCACACCGCGCGCCGGACGCTGCTGTCGGTGCTCGTCGACGGCGGCCCGGTCGACGTCGTCGCCCGCAGCGCCGGGATCACGCTGCCGGCGCGGTACGTCGTGCTGAGCGTCGAGCTCGGACCGCACGCCGACGAGGCGTCGCCGGGCGTGGACGCCGAGATCGCGGTCCGCCGCAAGCTGCGGCGGTTCCTGGCGGCGTTCGAGCAGGCTTGCGGCGACGGTGTGCTGGCGTCCCTCGACGGTCCCGGCGGGCTCGTCCTGCTCCCGCTGTCCGACCGGCTTTCGGATCGGCGCGCGGTGCTGGACGCGGCCGGCCGCGCGGCGGGCGTGACGGTGCTGGCGGCGGCGGAGACGGCGGCGCCGCCGGAGGTCCGGGCGGTGGCGGCGCAGACCGCCGAGGTGCTGGACGTGCTGCGCTGGTTCGGCCGCCCACCGGGGCTGTACGGCCTCGACGACGTCCTGGTGGAGTACCAGCTGACCCGCCCGGGAGCGGCCCGCGACCGCCTCGCGGCGGCGCTCGACCCGCTGGAAACGCACCCCGAGCTCGTCGAAACCCTCGACGCGTACCTGGCCCTGGACACGAACCGCCGCCGCACGGCGGCCCAGCTGCACGTCCACCCCAACACGGTCGACTACCGCCTCCGCCGAGTCCGCGACCTCACGGGCATCGACCCCCTCCACCCGGCCGGCCTCCCGCGCATCATCGCGGCCGCGGCGGCCCGCCGCGCCGCCCTCGCCCGCCGCTGACGTGATGCCCGCCCAATCACGCGAGATCCCCCGCCAATCACGCGAGATGCCCACCCAATCACGCGAGATCCCCCGCCAATCACGCGAGATGCCCGCCCAATCACGCGAGTCACGCGCCCAGTCACGCGAGTCACGCCGCTGACCACGCCGGCCGGCCCTCCCGGTACGCGAGTCGACCCTCCAATCACGGGACCCGGAGCACCCGGCCGGCGAACTCGCGCACCCGGACGGTCGGTTGGCGTACCTGGAGGGTCGACACGCGTGATTGCGCAGTCGACACCGCGCGGGTGAGAAGTCCGGTGACCAGGGTCGAGGCGAGGACGAGCGCGGCGAGGGCGGCCGGCGCGTCGAACGTCAGCTCGCCGAGGCGACCGAGGACGAAGCCCGTGTCCAGTGCCCAGGCGACCACCGCGACCCCCGTCGCCGCCGCGAACGAACTTCGGCGGGCCGCGAACAGCACGACCGCGCCCAGGGTGACCAGCGCGTACCAGGGATGGCCCGTCGCCCCCGCCAGGTTCGCCACGATCACCGCGGCGACGGCGGCCACGCACCCGAACGGAAACCCGAAGTCCTCTTTCATCCGTCCAGTCCAGTCGCCGGGACGAAGACCGGCGTGGGCCAGGACACATTCCCTACACCCGGCGTCGTGATCTTTACGCTTTATTTACTTCGATCCGCCAAGTCCTTGATCGCGTCCGCGATCTCCGTCCACACCGCGCGCGGCAGGTTGTGCCCCATGCCCGGGAGCACGACCAGCTCCGCGTCCGGGATTGCCTCCGCCGTCGCCTTGCCGCCGCTCACGTTGATCAGCGGGTCCGCGTCGCCGTGAATCACCAGGGCCGGCAGCCGGACATCCCGGAGAAAAGCAGTGCGGTCGCCGGACGCCACCACCGCCGCCGCGTGGCGCAGCGTGCCCACCGGGTGGCGGGCGCGGTCGTAGTGCAACGCCGCCTTGGCCAGGAGGAACGCCTCGTCGTCCGGGTAGCCCGGGGAGCCGAGCCGCCGGTAGCCCTCGACGCTGTCGGCCAGCGCCTGCTCGCGGGTCGTCGCCGGCGGGCGGGTCAGCAGCGCCAGCGCCCACGGCTCGGCCTGCCCGACCGCCCGGTCGCCGGTGGTCGACATGATCGACGTGATCGACAGCAGCCGGTCCGGGTGGTCGATGGCCAGCTGCTGCACGATCATCCCGCCCATGGACGCCCCGACGACGTGCGCGCGGGAAATACCGAGCGCGTCGAACAGGCCGACGGCGTCGTCGGCCATGTCCGACAGCGTGTACGGCGCGCTCGACAGGTCGCCGGCGGCCAGCGCGGCCAGGTCCGGCGGCGGCAGGTGGTCGAGCCACGTCGAGAGCCCGACATCCCGGTTGTCGTAACGCACCACGAAAAACCCGTGGCCGGCGAGCAGCTCGCAGAAGCCGTCCTCCCAGGTGATCATCTGGGCGCCGAGGCCCATCACCAGGACCAGCGGCGGAGCGGCCGGATCGCCGAAGGTGTCGTACTCGAGCTCGAGACCGTTGGCCTGTGCGCGTGCCATACCCCGATCCTGCCGCACCCGCGCGAAGCTGGCACCGGGCCGGGCGGTGCCGTTACCGTTACGCCCCATGCCGACCTCATCCTCGGGCACGGGACAGCGGCCACGGTCACGGGCCGCGGCGGGACTGCCGGCGCTGACGGCCGACACCATCGTCAGCGCGGCGACCGCCCTCACCGCCCAGCGCGGCCTGGACAACTGGACGCTGCGGGAGCTCGCCCGCGCGGTCGAGGCCTACCCGGCGGTGATCTACCACCACGTCGGCGACCGGGACGCGGTGGTGAACGCCGTCGTCGACCGGGTGGTCGGGTTGCTCCAGCTGCCGGACGAGCGGCTGCCGTGGCAGGACTGGTTCACCGAGCTGCTGGCCGGCCTGCGCGCGGTGCTGCGGACGTACCCGGGCTGCGCGCGGCGGCTGGCGTTGTTCGGCCCGTCGGTCAAGGCGGCCACGCGCACCATCGACGCGGGCATCGGCGTGCTGCTGGCCGCCGGCTTCGGCCGCGAAAGCGTGCTGGCCTACAACCTGCTGCTGATGACCGCGTGCCAGTTCGTCGCGATGGAGGACGACCGCGACGGCGCGCTCGCGCTGCGGATCGACAACACCGAGGAGTACGCGGCCTACCGCGAGCGGCCCGACCTGCCCGGGATGGCCGAGCTGGGCGCGGCGATGCACGACCTGATGGGCGACCCGGAACTCGCCTCGGGCTATTACGCGCAGCTCTACGACTACGCCGTCCGGCGGTGTCTCGACGGGCTCGCGCATCGGCTGAGTGAACTTCGCGAATCGGACAGTGACGGTTGACAGCGACTTGACAGTGCTTCGGCGTACCGTGGGCGTGCGTCGGTGGTTCGCCCACTGACCCGGAGCCCCTGGCGCCCTCCTCCCCCTCGTGGCGCCGGGGGCTTCGGTCTACCCGGGGTCGCCCTGCCGCGGTGACGGCGGTCCGCCGCGCGGTGGCCGCGCCTGGATGGCCGGGAAGATCTCGCCGACCAGCGTCACCAGCGACTTCGACAGCAGCAGGTGCACCTGGTCGCGCGTCAGCGACCGGCGCACCAGCCACTCCCGGCCCGCCGACTTCACCATCCCGCCGAACGCGCGCACCAGCGCGTTCAGCTCCGGCCCGTGGTCGCTTTCCCGCGACAGCCCGACGGCCTCCAGCACGCGGTCGGCGGATTCGCGGTCGGCTTCCTCGAGGATGCGCTCCACCTCGAGGTCGCGGCCGATGCCCTCGGGCGCGATCGCGGCCAGCCACATCCGCTCCTGGCTGGTGACCATGTCGAGGAACCACTCGATGGCGACGTCGGCGCGCAGTTCGAGCGGCCCGTCGGGGAGGATCTCGACGGCCAGCCGCGGCACGGTCAGTGCGCGGCGGATGATTTCCAGGTACAGCTCGCGTTTGGTGCCGAAGTAGTGGTTGATCAGCCCCCGCGCGACGCCGGCCGCCGCGGCGATGTCCGAAGTGGACACTGCGGAATACGGGCGCTCACCGAAGAGCCGCGCCGCACAGGTGTAGATCTGTTCCTTCCGTTCGTCCGGTTCCAGTCTTCGCCATCTCGGCGCCGGCTCGGTGTTCATCCGCCCATCGTCGCACGGGCCGTTGCGCCGGGCAGGGTAGTCAGCACGATGTCGGATGCGCCCCCACGATCGGGGCACGGTCAGTCCGGCAGCGTGATCGGCGCGAGGTCCGCGAAGCCGTCACCCGGGCCCGGATTCGCCGGATCGGTGGAACCGCCGAAGTGGTGCAGCACGCCCCACACGGCGTTCAGCGCGGTCTGGACCGCGCCCTCGGCCCAGCCCGCCGTCCACGAAATGTCGTCGCCCGCCAGGAACAGGCCCCGGTACTCCCGGGGCAGCTCGTCCTGCACGAAGTGCGTGAACAGCCGCTGCTGGTAGCGGTAGTGGCCGGGCAGGTTCGCCTTGAACGCGCCCATGAAGTGCGGTTCGGCCTCCCACGACACGGTCACCGGGTCGCCGATGATGTGCCGCCGGACGTCGACACCGGGGTAGATCTCGCGCAGCGACTGCAGCATCACCTCGACGCGCTCGTTCACCGAGAGCGGCAGCCACTTCAGCGAGTCGTCGGCCCACGTGTAGGACAGGCAGATCACCGCGGGCTTGGCCGGGTCGTCGCCGAGCAGGTACGTGCCGCGGGGCATCCGGTCGGTGAGCGTCATGCTCAGCGCGTCGCGGCCGGTCACCGGATCGCGGTCCAGCCAGAACGGGCGGTCGATCGGCACGAACACCTTCGACGACGCCATGTAGTGCGTGCGCTCGATCGCCGTCCAGTGGTCGATCGGGAACAGCGCTTCGTCGCACTCGATGTTCGACAGCAGCATCCAGCTCTGCGCGGTGAACACCGCCGCCGGGAACGTCCGGATGTGGCCGCGCGCGTCCGTCACGGTGATGTTGCCGGGTGCCGTCCGGTGCAGGCGCGCGACGCCGGGCTGCGGCCGGCCGCCGTGCAGCGTGCTCAGGCTCGTGCCGGCCGGCCAGAAAGCGGTGTCTGCCGGGGTGTGCTCCCACAGCCGCAGCGGGAGCTGCCTGCTGCCGCCGACGATGCTGCGGTGCTCGTCGTCGGCTCCGGTGTAGACGACGCGCAGGATCTCCAGGATGGAGTTGGGGAAGTCGGTGTCCCAGCCGCCGGTGCCGAAGCCGACCTGGCCGAAGATCTCGCGGTGGCGGAAGGAGGCGAAGGCGGGGGAGTCGCAGAGGAAGCCGTAGAACGTCTGGTTGTCCAGCCGCGGGACCAGGTCGTTCCACAGCCGCTTGATCGTCTTCGCGTCGCGGTCGCGGATCGCCGTCTGCATCTCGGCGAAACAGGCGTGCTCGGCCAGCGTCCGGTCCCAGGCCGCGGCGACTTCGCGGAAGACGGCGGGCAGGTCTTCGGGCGTGCGCGCGTAGTGGCTCTGTCCCTTGAGGTCGACGACCGTGCTCGGCGTCCCCGGGGCGAGGGGGTTCGGGAACGGCGTCGTCTCCAGGCCGACCTTGTCGATGTAGTGGAACAGCGCGGTCGACGCGGGCGGGAAGCGCATCGCGCCCATCTCGGCGACGACGTCGTCCGGGCAGCCGGGGAACCGCACGGTGCGCAGCCGGCCGCCGATCTCGGCGATTTCGTACACCACCGGCCGCAGGCCCAGCTTCATCAGCTCGTACGCGGTGACGATGCCGGAGAGGCCGCCGCCGATCACGGCGACCTCGGTGCCGTGCCGCTCGGCGGGCACCGAGCCCAGGCCGGCCGGGTGGGCGAGGTAGTCGTCGTAGGCGAACGGGAAGTCGGGGCCGAACATCGTGATCGGCCGGCCGGCCGGTTCGTCGTGGTGGAGCGCGGTCGGAACGGCGGAGGTCATGCGGTGGTTCCTCGGTACAGATCGGGCCGTCGGTCGGCCAGGTGGGTGTTCTCCAGGCGGGACGCGGTCAGCGCCGCCCGCGTGACGTCGGCGGTGATCACCCCGGGCCCGGCACCGGCGCGGGCCAGTACCTCGCCGGTCGGGGCCACGACGCAGGACCGCCCGCAGTAGGTCAGGTCCCGCTCGGTGTCGCAGCGGTTCGCGTAGGCGACGAACAGCTGGCTTTCGTAGGCCCGCGCGGGCACGAGCGTGTCGGCGACCAGCTCGTACGGGCTCATCAGCGCGGTCGGCACGACCAGCAGTTCGGTGCCGGCGAGCGCGTGCGCGCGGACCAGCTCGGGGAACTCGACGTCGTAGCAGATGAGCAGCCCGATCCGGACGCCGCCGAGGTCGGCCTGCACCACGGCTTCGTCGCCGGGGGTGAACCAGGCTTTGTCGAGGTCGCCGAAGAGGTGCGTCTTGCGGTAGTTGGCGAGCCGGTTGCCGGTCGCGTCGACGAGCTGGACGCTGTTGTAGACGTGCTCGCCGTCGGTTTCCGGGTAGCCGTACACCAGCGCGGTGCCGGTTTCGACGGCCAGCGCGGACATCCGGGCCGCGGTGGGGCCGTCGGCGGGTTCGGCGAGTTCGTGCGTGCGCGCGCCGATGTGGTAGCCGGTGGTGATCATCTCCGCCGTGACGACGAGGTCGGCGTCGATCCGGGGCAGGTCGGCGAGCGGTCCCTGGTGGATGGCGACCCTCATGCCAGCCTCGACTTCCGGATCCCGTAGCCGAAGTAGATCAGCAGGCCGACCACCATCCAGGCGCCGAAGACCAGCCACGTGGCGCCGTCGAGGCTGAGCATCATGTACGCGCAGCAGAGCACGCCCAGGATCGGCGTGACCGGCGAGAACGGGACGCGGAACGTCCGCGGCCGGTCGGGCTGGCTGCGGCGCAGGACCAGCACGGCGACGTTGACCAGCCCGAACGCGAACAGCGTCCCGATGCTGGTGGCGTCGGCGAGCTTCCCGAGCGGGATGAAGGCGGCCAGGACCGCGACGAAGGCCGAGACCACGAGGGTGTTGATCCGCGGCGAGCCGGTCTTGGCGTCCACTTTGGACAGCGCGGCCGGGACGAGGCCGTCGCGCGACATCGCGAACAGGATGCGCGTCTGTCCGTAGAGGACGGTCAGCACGACACTGGAGATCGCCACGATCGCGCCCACGGCCAGCAGCCCGGCCCAGAACGGGTTGTCCGAGACGACGTCGAGCACGTGCGAGAGCGCCGCTTCCTGGCCGTCGAACTTCTGCCACGGCAGCGCGCCGACCGCGGCCACGGCGACCAGGCAGTACAGCACGGTGACGATGCCGAGCGAGAGCAGGATCGCCCGCGGCAGGTCACGTTGCGGGTTCTTCGCCTCCTCGCCGGCGGTCGAGGCCGCGTCGAAACCGATGTAGGAGAAGAACAGCTTGGCCCCGCCCGCGCTCAGCCCGGCCAGCCCGAGTGGCAGGAACGGCGTGAAGTTCTTCGCCTGCACCGCGCTGAACGCGATGGCGCAGAACAGCACCAGCGTGCCGATCTTGATGACGACCATGACCGCGTTGGCCCGCGCGCTCTCCTTCGCCCCGGACAGCAGCAGGACCATGGCGAGGACCACGACGAGGATGGCGGGCACGTTGACGACGCCGCCCGAGCCGGGTGGCCGGCTCAGCGCGTCCGGGATGGCGAAGCCGAAGGCCAGCCGCAGCAGTTCGTTGAGGTACTGGCCCCAGCCGACGGCGACGGAGGCGACCGAGACGCCGTATTCGAGCACCAGGCACCACCCGCAGACCCAGGCGACGAGCTCGCCGAGCGTGGCGTAGGTGTAGGAATAGGACGAGCCGGACAGCGGGATCATCCCGGCCAGTTCGGCGTAGGACAGTGCCGAGAACAACGCCGTGACGCCGGCGAGCACGAACGAGAGCACCACGGCCGGGCCGGCCACCGGGACGGCTTCGCCGAGCACGACGAAGATGCCGCTGCCGAGCGTCGCGCCGATACTGAGCATGGTGAGCTGCCCGAGGCCGAGCGACCGCTTCAACGTGCCATGATCACCTTCGGCGACCAGGTCGGCGACCGGTTTCCGCCGCACCGCCGCGGCTCGCAAAGTCATGCCGACGACGGTAACGGTCGTTTCCGGAGCGCAAAACACGAGGACGTTGCGCGTACAGATGAATCACAGGTGATTCATTGCACAGGACCGTCGGATCCTGGCGATTCGTTCCGCAGTGGATTTTGCTTCGCCCGGGGTTGTCGGATCCGGGCTGAGCTGTTCGTGGAGTGGGTGAGCGGCCGCCACGAGGGCGCCGCCGGAACCCCAGGGGATGCCGATGACGCACGTCGCCCGCCGCATGTACGACCTGGTCGAGCCGATCGGCCTGGTGCCCTACTACGCCGACGAGTCGGACGAGGCGCTGCTGGCGCTGGGCCTGCGCAACGTGTGGGACGCCTACTTCGCCGGCCGGGCCGCGCCCTTCGGCCGTTCGGTCCCGGCGGAGGTCGTCCACGCGATCTTCTACAACTTCGCCCCGGGCGAGGTGGCCCGCCACATCCCCCGCGTCTGGGAGCTGACGACGCCCGAAGCGGCGCTGGCCGCCCGTGAGCGGGGCTGCGTCGCGGGCATGCGCCGGATCCTCGGCGACCTGGCCGGCGACCCGGCGATCGCCCGAGCCGGCGACCTCCTGCTGAAGGCGGCGACGAGCGCCCCGGTGACGGGCCGTCCGCTCTACGCGGCCCTGCGCGCGCTCCCGGTGCCGCGGGAGCCGGTGGCCCGGCTGTGGCACGCGGCGACCCTGCTGCGCGAGCACCGCGGCGACGGCCACACCGCCGCGTTGCTGACCGAGGGCATCGGCGGGACGGAGGCCCACGTGCTGCACGCCCTGTCCGTCGACCTGCCCGCGGAGAAGTTCGGCCGGGTCTGGCACCTCCCGGCCGCGCAGCTGGACGCGGTCATCGACGGCATGCGCGCCCGCGGCCTGGTCGGCCCGGACGGCTGGCTCACGCCCGACGGCCGAGCCGCGAAGGAGCGCGTCGAGGCCCTGACCGACCGCCTCGCCGAGCCGCCGTACTCCGCCCTGACCCCCACCGAGCTGGATCACCTCATCGCCGACCTCACCCCGATCTCGGCCGCCTTCCGCACGACCTTCCCGATGTAGCCGCCACCCGTGATCCGAAAGGCATCAAGCGTGATCAGCGGGGCATCACGCGTGATCCGGGAGGCATCACGCCGATGCCCCGCCAGTCACGCGTGATGCCCGCCCAATCACGCGAGATGCCCCTCCAGTCACGGGTGATGCCCCGCGGATCACGCTGGGGTGGTGGGGTCGGCGGCCGGGAGGAGGAGGGTGAACGTCGGTGGGTGGGGGCGGCTGAGCCGGAGGCGGCCGCCTTCGGCCTCGGCGAGACTGCGGGCCAGGCGCAGGCCGATGCCGTGGCCGCTGGGCGTCGTCGCGAACGGGTCCGTCTCGCCGAGGTCCGGGCCTTCGTCGGCGACGTCGATGGCGAGCGCGTCGCCGGCGTCGCGGGCCAGGACCGTGACCGTGCCGCGGCCGTGCGTCGCCGCGTTGTCCAGCAGCACGCCGAGCACCTGCCGGACCGCCGCGGCCGCCACGCGCGCCGGAGGCGGTTCCTCCCGGAGGATCCGCACCGTCCGCCCCTGCGGCCCGAGCAGCGCCTCGCCGGACTGCCGGACCTCGTCGAGGAGCGCGTCCAGGTCCAGCTCGGCCCGGGGCGCCCGGCGTTCGCGGCCGAGCGCCAGGAGATCCTCGATGGTGCGTTCCAGCCGGTCGGCCGACGCGATGCCGGCGCGGATGGCCGCGTACGGGTCCGCCGCCGGTGTCTCCAGCGCGGCTTCGAGCTGCAGGCGCAGCCCGGTCAGCGGCGTGCGCAACTGGTGGGACGCCTCCGCGGAGAACGCCCGCTCGCGCTCCAGGGTCTCGCCGATCCGGGCCGCCGTGGCGTCCAGCGTCTCGCCGACCTGGTCGATCTCGGGGATGCCCGGGCGGGGCGACCGGGCGGTGAAGTCGCCGTCGCCGAGCCGTTCGGCCGCGGCGGCCAGCTGTTCCAGCGGCCGGACCAGCCGCGTGGTGAACCGCCGGGCCAGCAGCCAGCTCACCCCGGTCGTCGCGACCGCGAGCCCGGCCATGCCGACCCAGGTCAGGATGATCCGCAGCTTCAGCTCGGCCAGCGGCTGCGCGGCGCGGACCACGCCGGTCACCCGGGGGCCGCTGACCACCGGCACCGCCAGCGCGATTTCGTCGCCTTCGCGGCCGATGACGACGTCCGTCGTGGCCTTGGCCGCCTCCAGCTCGACCGGGCCGCCGACGGCGGGCCCGTGCCCGGCGAGCAGCCGCCCGTCCGGGGCGTAGATCCCGACCTCGCCCGCGGTTTCGTCGTCCTCCTCGTCGAGCGGGGGCACCGTCGGCCGCCGCCCGGCGTTCAGATCTCCCGACACGGCGAGCGCGGCGGCGTCCGCGGCCCGCTCCAGGTCGCCCTTCGCGTCGTCGTGGTAGTACTGCCACACCGCGAAGCCCAGCGGCAGCGCGAACAACAGGGTCGCGACCAGGGCCGCCAGCACCGTCAGCGAGGTGATCTTGCGGCGCACGGCTACCCTTCGGCGGCGGTGCGGGCCGGGTCTTCCAGCCGGTAGCCGTGCCCGCGCAGGGTGGCGATCCGCGGCACCTCGTCGTCGGGTCCGGCGGCCGCGGTGAGCTTGCGGCGCACCGCCGCGATGTGCACGTCGAGCGTCTTCGTCGAGCCGTACCAGTGCGCGTCCCAGACCTCGGACATCAGCGTCTCGCGGCTGACCGCGACGCCGGGCTGCTCGGCGAGCCGGGCCAGCAGGTCGAACTCCTTGGCGCGCAGGACCACCTCGCGCCCGCCCAGGGTGGCGCGGCGGCCGGCGATGTCGACGGTCAGCCCGCCGATGGTCACCGGTGGCCGGGCCCCGGCCGGCCCGCCGCGCCGCAGGTGCGCCCGCACCCTGGCCAGCAGCTCGCCCAGCCGGATCGGCTTGGTGAGGTAGTCGTCGGCACCGGCGTCGAGGCCGACGACGACGTCCATTTCCTCCTGCCGTGCGGTGAGGATCACCAGCACCGCGGCGGGCAGCGCGGCCCGCAGCCGGCGGCAGACCTCGACGCCGTCGAGGTCGGGCAGGCCGAGGTCGAGCAGCACGAGGTCGAATTCGCCGGGTTCGGCGGCGCGCAGGGCCGCCCGCCCGTCGCGGGCCCAGCACACCTGGTGACCGTGCAGTCGCAGGGTCGATTCGAGCACGCTGCCGATCGCCGCGTCGTCTTCCACCACCAGCAGGTTCGGCATGCCGGGAAGCCTAACCAACATCCCGCCGCGCGCCGGGTGACTGTGGCCTATTCCGTCCGCGTGCCGAGTCCGATCTGCGATATCCGCAGTGAAGCGGCGGCGAGGGCTTCGGTGAACGCAGCGACTTCGCCGGGCCCGAACCGGCTGCTGGGCCCGGTGACGGCGAGGGCGGCGAGCAGCCGCCCGTCGCCGTCGTGCACCGGCGTCGCGACGCTGGACGCGCCGGCCTCCGGCTCGCCGTGGGCGACCGCGGCGCCCTCGGTGCCGTCGAGGACGCGCCCGGCGGCTCCGAACCCGAGCGGCAGCTCGTCGCCGACGCGGCCGACGTGCCGGATGGCCAGCGGGCCCTCCTGCTGGGCCACGCACACCAGCACGGAGGTGCTGCGCACGTAGAGGTTCACCGTCTCCCGGCACTCCCGCGCCAGGTCGCGCAGCACCTGCCGGACCGGCTCGGGCAGCCGCCAAGCCGTGTTCGCCAGCTGCGCCCACCGCAGCATCCCGGGCCCGACGGTGAACCGCCCGTCGGGCCGCGCCCAGAGCAGGCCGCGCTGTTCGCAGGTGCTGACCAGCCGCAGCACGGTCGTCTTCGCCAGGCCGCTGGCCGTGGTGAGGTCCTTGACCGCCCAGGTCGGGCGGTGTTCGGTGAAGAGGGCGAGCAGGTCGAACGCGCGGAGCACGCTCCGGACCGATCCGTCTTCGTCTGTCTTCATGAGCGACCCCCGTCCGCCTGATGGATCCAGCGTACCGCCAGGCGGACGGCTTCAGGCCACGTATCGCTCGAACGCCGTAACGGTCTCGGCGAGCACGTCCGCCCCGGGCCGGGCCCACAGGTCCGCGTTGAACACCTCGACCTCGATCGGCCCGGCATACCCCGCCGCCTCGACGGCCGCGCGCAGGTGGCGGTGGTCGATCGGGCCGTCGCCGGGCAGGGCGCGGCCCAGCAGCGGGTCCGGCAGCGGCACCAGGACGTCGCACACGTGGAACCCGGCGATCCGGCCGGCGGCCGCGGCGATCGACTCCTCGATCCGCGGGTCCCACCAGACGTGGAACTCGTCGACGATCACCCCGACCTGCTCGGCCGGATGTGCCACCGCGATCGCCAGCGCCTGGTCCACAGTGGACAGCACCGACCGCTCCGCGCACTGCATCGGGTGCAGCGGCTCCAGGCCGAGCCGGACCCCGCGCTCCCCGGCGTACGGCGCGAGCTCGCCGACCGCGTCGGCGACCCGCTGCCGGGACGCGGCCAGGTCGTTGCCCGCGATCCCGCCCACGACCAGCACGAGCACGTCGGCGCCGAGCGCGGCGGCTTCGTCGATCGCCTCGCGGGTCTGCGCCACACCGTCCACAGGGGACCCTTCCGGTGTCACGCCGGTGAAGAACCCACCGCGGCACAACGACGAAACCCGCACACCGTGCTCCTTGAGCAGCCGCGCGGCCTCGTCGACGCCGGTTTCGGCGACCTTGTCCCGCCACAGCCCGATCCAGCCGACGCCAGCCTCGGCGCAGCCGGCCACCGCCTCGGGCAGCGTCCAGGACTTCGTGGTGATCTGGTTGAGGCTCAGCCGGGGATCCATCACACGACCCCCGCGACCTGCAGCAGCGGCCGCATCCGGGCCTCGGCCAGGTCGGGGTCGGCCAGGACGCCGGCCTCGTCGGCGAGCCGCAGCAGCGTCGCCAGGTGGGTGATGGTGCGTGCGGACTCCTGCCCGGCGATCATCCGGAAGTGGTCCTGGTGGCCGTTGAGGTGCGCCAGGAACACGACACCCGTCTTGTAGTGCCGGGTCGGCGCGCGGAAGATCTCGCGGGACAGCGGCACGGTCGGGTCGAGCAGGGCACGGAACCCGGCCCGGTCGCCGTCGTCCAGGCAACGCAGCGCGGCCCCGGCGATCGGAGCGAGCGGGTCGAAGATGCCGAGCAGGGCTTCGCTGTGCCCTTCGGTGTCCCCGGCGATCAGCTCGGGGTAGTTGAAGTCGTCGCCGGTGTAGCAGGCGACGCCGTCCGGGAGCGCCCGCCGGAACTCGATCTCGACCTCGGCGTCGAGCACCGAGACCTTCACCCCGGCGATCGTGGCGGCGTGCTCGGTGCAGAGCGCCGCCAGCTCGCGGGCGGCGGCGCGGACGTCGGCGTGGCCCCAGTAGCCGGCCAGCGCCGGGTCGAACTGCTCGCCCAGCCAGTGCAGCAGGACCGGACCGCCCTCCTCGGACAGCAGCTTCCCGTACGCCGCGTGGTAGTCGTCCGGGCCCGTCGCCGCCGCGGCGAGCGCGCGGCTGGCCATGACGACCGGGACCGCGCCCGCGCCGGCGACCAGGGCGAGCTGCTCGCGCCAGGCGTCCACAATGGACGTGATGGTGGCCGGTCCGGGCGGCAGCTGGTCGGTGCCGACCCCGGCGCACCAGCGCCGCCCGGCCGCGGCCGCGCCGGTGCGGGTTACCAGGTCCTGTGTCGTCGCCCAGTCGAGGCCCATGCCGCGCTGCGCGGTGTCCATCGCCTCCGCGACGCCCAGCCCGCACGACCAGAGGTGCTCGCGGAACGCCAGTGTCGTGTCCCAGTCCACGGCGTAGGGCTCGTCGGCCAGCGCGTCCGCGACGACGTGCGCGGCGGCGTAGGCGATGCGCGCCGACGGTGGCGCCGGCGGGGGTGCGGGGGGCCGGGAACCGGACGGTGACCAGTTCAGCAGCTCGCCGCCGGGGGCCGGGAGCACGAGCATCGAGGACCTCCGGAAGGGGAAGAAAGCGCTTTCTCAACCCACGGTAGGGCCTGTGCCGCGCCCGCGGCAAGGCCCGGTGGGTCAGCGCTTGGGGCGGCCGGTGCTTTCGCGCAGGACGACCTCCCCGGACAGCCGGACCGTCCGCGGCCGGGCGCCCGCGGAGCCCTTGATCGCCAGGTCCATCGCGCGTTCGCCGAGTTCCTCCAGCGGCAGCCGCACCGTGGTCAGCGCCGGGGCCAGGTCGCGGACGACCGGGATGTCGTCGAACCCGGCCACCGAGATGTCGCCGGGCACGGACAGGCCTTCCTCGCGCAACGCCGTCAGCGCGCCGATCGCCATCACGTCGGTGACGGCGAACAGGCAGGTCGGCAGCTTGCGCTTGCGGCCGGCGATCAGCCGCTTCGTCGCCTCGTACCCGCCGTCGCGGCTGAACGCGGCCTCGACGACGTCGTCTTCGCGCAGCTCGATGCCGTGCGCGGCCAGCTCGCCGGAGAACCCGGCCAGCCGGTCGATCACGGTGCTCAGCCGCCGCGGCCCGGCCAGCACGGCGAACCGCTTGTGGCCGAGGCCGACCAGTTCCTTCGCCAGCGCCGCGGCGCCGCCCTTGTTGTCCGGCTGCACGGTGTCGATCTTGAGCCCGCGGTGCCTGCTGACCGCCGCGACCTGGCCGCCGCCGCGGCGGTAGGGCTCCAGCTCGGCGGCCATCGCGCGTTCCCACGCCCGGTCTTCGAACGCCGAGCCGATCAGCAGGATGGCCGCGGCCCGCTGGGCGCGCAGCGTCGAGACGTACGCGACTTCGCGGTCGGGGTCGCGGAACGTGCCGGCCAGCATGACGAGCAGCCCGTTGTCGGTCGCCACCCGCATCACCCCGCCCGCGATGGCCGCGAAGTACGGGTCGCTGACGTCGTGGCAGATCACGCCGACCGTGCGGTGGGTGCCGCCGGCGAGGGCCTGGGCGTGCGCGTTGGGGGCGTAGGCCAGCTCGGCCGCGGCGGCGGACACCCGCTCCCGCAGGTCGGCGCGGACGGAGGCGGTGCCGTTGAGCACCCGCGACGCCGTCGCGAGCGAGACGTTCGCGCTGCGTGCCACGTCTTCGAGTGTCACGTGCGGCCGGGCCTTCATGGCTGGCTCCTCCAAGATCGGTCTCGAGTGTCTCGGCGTGCTCGGTCGGTGCAATCTACTGGGCGGAGGGTGTGTCGCGAGAAGCCGCTGCTCGGGGGACCTCCCCCGAACGAGTGAAAACCGCCGGGAAGATCGCGTGCGGCAGGTGTGTTGCACACCAGGAGAACTCCCCAGTGGTGAGCCCGCCACTGCCGATCGACGCGAAAGGAACCACGCATGCTGTTCGGTGACGAGCACGTCCGCCGTTACGAGGAGACCGACGGCGAGGTCGGCCACGACTGGCAGGAAGGCGTCCCGACACTGGTCTTGACCACCAAGGGCCGCAAGACGGGCCAGGAGCGCAAGTTCGCGCTGATCTACCAGGAGGTCGACGGCAACGCGGTGATCGTGGCCTCCAAGGGCGGCGCGCCGAACCACCCCGGCTGGTACTTCAACCTGGTCGAGCACCCCGAGGTCGGCGTCCAGATCAAGGCGGACAAGTTCAAGGCCCGCGCGCGCACGACCTCCGGCGAGGAGCGCGCGAAGCTGTGGGACAAGCTCGCCGCCGTCTGGCCGGACTACAACGAATACGCCAAGAAGACCGACCGCGAAATCCCCGTCGTGGTGCTCGAGCGGCTCTGAAGTTTTGCTGTGATCTGCGCCGCGTTCGGCGCGGGCGCGGGCCGATCCGGGTGGTCGTGGGCTACGAATGACACTCATGACCGACCGCTGGACCGCGCTGGACCTCGAGGGTGAGCTGCTCACCCGACGCCAGATGATCGCCTACGGCCGGCGCTTCGCCCGCGCCGGCCGTGGCGCCTGGTACAGCGTCGCCATCGAGGTGGTCTGGCAGTTCCTCGTCCAGACCACCCGGTTCCGGGTGCGGGGCTCGCACCACATCCCGAAGTCCGGCGGTGTGCTGGTGGCGTCGAACCACCTGTCGTTCGCCGACCCGACGACGTTGACGGCGTTCTGCCTCGCCGCCGGCCGCGTGCCGCGCTACCTGGCGAAGGCGTCGCTCTGGAAGCTGCCGGTGGTCGGTCGCGTGATGCGCTCGGGACGGCACATCCCGGTCTACCGCGGCGCGGCGACGGCCGCGGAGGCCTACCGCGACCTGGTGGCGTCCGTGCGGGCCGGCGAGTGCGTCGCGATCTTCCCGGAAGGCACGTTCTCGAACGACCCGGACGGCTGGCCGATGCGCGGCAAGACCGGCGTGGTGCGGGCGGCGCTGGAGACCGGGGCGCCGGTGATCCCGGTGGCCAACTGGGGGACTCACCACCTGCTGCCGTCGACGGCGAAGTTCCCGCACGCGCTGCCGCGCAAGACGGTGGAGCTGGTCGCCGGGCCGCCGGTCGACCTGTCGGACCTCGCCGGCCGCGAGCTGACCCGCGCGGTGCTGGAGGAGGCGACGGCGCGGATCATGGCCGCGATCACCGAGCTGCTGGTGTCGATCCGCGGCGAGCGGCCGTCGGTGGCTGCCTGAGATTGTCGGTGGTGGGTGAGAACCTGCCGGCATGACGATTTCCGGGTTCTCCTACCAGCGGATCCCCGTCGGGCACGTGCGCCTCGGCGTCGCCCAGGGCGGCGCCGGGCCGCCGGTCGTGCTGCTGCACGGGTTTCCGCAGACCCACCTCGCCTGGCGGGAGGTGGCGGTGCGGCTCGCGCGCGACCACCGGGTGATCTGCCCCGACCTGCGTGGCTACGGCGGCAGCGACAAACCACCGGGCGACTATTCGAAGCGGCGGCTGGCGGCGGACGTCGTGGCGCTGGCCCGCGCGCTGGGCCATGACCGGTTCGCCCTGGCCGGCCACGACCGGGGCGCGCTGGTGGCGTTCCGGGCGGCGCTCGACCACCCGTCGGCGGTCAGTCACCTGGCGGTGCTGGATGTCATCCCGGCGGTCGACCTGTGGGAGTCGCTCACGGGAACGGCCGGGGTGTTCGCGTTCCACCTGTTCCTGCTGGCGCACCCGCCGCCGCTGCCGGAGCGGATGCTGGCGGCGGCGCCCGCGGAGTTCTTCGGGCACTTCCTGGCCGGCTGGGTGCGCGATCCGGCGGCGATCCCGCCGACGGTCCGCTCGGCATACCTGGCGGCGGCTTCGACGCCGGAGGCGATCGCGGCGGTCTGCGCGGACTACCGCGCGAGCGCCACGGTGGACGCGGAGCACGACGCGGCCGACCGCGCGGCGGGGCGCCGGCTGACGATGCCGGTGGCGGCGCTGTGGCAGCGGCCGGATGGTGAGCTGCCCTTCGACCCGGCGGCGGTATGGGGTTCGTGGGCGCCGGACCTGCGGACGCGCGTGCTCGACTGCGGGCACTTCCTGCCCGAGGAACGGCCGGGGGAGGTGGTCGAGGCGCTGCGCGAGCTGGTTGCGGCGTGAGGCCCGGGTCACCCCGCCGAGCCCTGCCCGGAAGGGTAGTTTCGAGGCATGAGTGCACAACACTTTGATGTCGTCGTGCTGGGGGCCGGGGTGGGCGGCTACGTCGCGGCGATCCGCGCGTCGCAGCTGGGGCTGAGCGCCGCCGTGGTCGAGGAGAAGTACTGGGGTGGCGTCTGCCTGAACGTCGGGTGCATCCCGTCGAAGGCGCTGCTGCGCAACGCCGAACTGGCGCACGTCGTCACGCAGGAGGCGAAGGCGTTCGGCATCTCCTCCGACAGCCCGATCCGCGTCGACTACACGGCCGCGTACGAGCGCAGCCGGAAGGTCGCCGACGGGCGCGTCAAGGGCGTGCACTTCCTCATGAAGAAGAACAAGATCACCGAGTTCGACGGGCACGGCACGTTCGTCGACGACCACACCCTGGAGGTCAACGGCGAGCGGATCACGTTCGGCCACTGCGTCATCGCGACCGGCGCGACCACGCGGCTGCTGCCCGGGACTTCGCGCAGCGAGCGCGTCGTCACGTACGAGGAGCAGATCCTCTCCAGCGAGCTGCCGTCGAGCATCGTGATCGCCGGCGCGGGCGCGATCGGCGTCGAGTTCGCCTACGTGCTGCACAACTACGGTGTCGACGTCACCATCGTCGAGTTCCTCGACCGGATGGTGCCGCTGGAGGACGCCGAGGTCTCGGCGGAGCTGGCGCGCCGGTACCGCAAGCTCGGCATCAAGGTGCTGACGTCGACCCGCGTCGAGTCGATCGACGACTCGGGCTCGTCCGTGCGCGTGACGGTGTCGTCGGAGAAGAACGGGCAGCAGGTCCTCGAAGCCGACAAGGTGCTGCAGGCGATCGGCTTCCAGCCGCGCGTCGAGGGCTACGGCCTGGAAAAGACGGGCGTGGCCCTGACCGAACGCGGCGCGATCGCCGTGGACGGCCGCGGCCGCACGAACGTCGACCACATCTTCGCGATCGGCGACGTCACGGCGAAGCTGATGCTGGCGCACGCGTCGGAGTCGATGGGCGTGGTCGCGGCGGAGACCATCGCGGGCGCCGAGACGATGGAGCTCGACTTCCCGATGATCCCGCGCGCGACGTACTGCCAGCCCCAGATCGCCAGCTTCGGCTGGACGGAGGCGCAGGCCCGCGAGAAGGGCTTCGACGTCCAGGTGGCGAAGTTCCCGTTCACGGCCAACGGCAAGGCCCACGGCCTGGGCGACGCGGCCGGCTTCGTGAAGCTGATCAGCGACGCGAAGCACGGCGAGCTGATCGGCGGGCACCTCATCGGCCCGGACGTGACGGAGCTGCTGCCGGAGCTCACGCTCGCTCAGCAGTGGGACCTGACGGTGCACGAGGTCGCCCGCAACGTCCACGCCCACCCGACGCTGGGCGAAGCGGTGAAGGAGGCCATCCACGGCCTCGCGGGTCACATGATCAACATGTAGGGACGTCGAAGCGGAGCTCCGGCCGGTCCCAGCGCACCTTCGGCGGTGCCGCCGGGATCGTGCCGGTGCGCCGCGCACCCATCCGGACGTAGAAGGCCAGCGCGGGCGGGTGCGAGACGACGCGCACGCTGTCCAGCCCGCGCTCCCGCGCCTCGGCGAGCATGTGCGCCACCAGCCGGGCGCCGATGCCGAGCCCCTGCGCGCGGTCGGCGACGAAGAGCAGGTCGAGCTCCGCTTCGAGGAGCGCGTAGAAGCCGAGGATCTCGCCATCCCGGGTGGCGACGAAGGTCGGGTTGGCCTCGACGTACCCGGGCGCGATCGCGTAACCGTCCAAGATGGACGCGTACTCGCCTTGGTAGGCCGAGGAAGCGTGCATCAGGGCGGTCAGGGTGCCGGCCTGACCCGGCGTGGCGCGGCGGATCTCGATCTGGCCCATGCCCGCCAGCCTACGATGAAGAGATGACGGACCTCGACCGGCTCCGCACCATCCTGACGCGCAACGAAATCCTCGTCGAGCTGCTCGGGCGGGCGCGGGGGTTCGGGCTGCCGAACTGGTACCTCACCGCCGGGTGCGTCGTGCAGACCGCGTGGAACGTGCTGACCGGCCGGGAAGCGGCGCACGGCATCGAGGACTACGACCTTTTCTACCACGACCCCGCGGACCTGAGCTGGGCGGCGGAAGACCGCGTCATCCGGTCGGTCGCCGCCTCGTGCGCCGACCTTCCGGTCATCGTCGAAGTGCGCAACGAGGCTCGTGTGCACCTTTGGTACGAAGCGAAGTTCGGCACGCCCTGTCCGCCCTTCGCGAACACCGAGGCGGCGATCGACGCCTTTCCCGCCGTCTGCTCGTGCGTCGGGGTGCGGGCCGGCAAGGACGGCTCGTGGCACTTCCACGCGCCGCACGGGCTCGACGATCTCTTCGCCATGATCGTCCGGCCGAACCCTGTCCTCGCGCCGCGCGAGGTGTTCGAGCGGAAGGTCGCGCGGTGGCTGGCCCGGTGGCCGGAACTGACCGTCTTGACTTCCAGTTAACTTGAAGTATCAAGCTGGGGCCATGAAAGCCGTAGCATTCACCGAATTCGGCGGGCCCGAAGTGCTCCGCGTCCTCGACCTACCGGAACCGCACGCCGGGCCGGGGGAGGTCCGGGTGCGGGTCAAGGCCGCCGGGGTGCAGCCGTACGACGCCGCCGTGCGGGCCGGGTGGGAACCGCCGAACCTGAAGCTCACCTGGCCGCGGGTGCCCGGGAACGAGTTCGCCGGCGTCGTCGACGAGGGCGAACTCGAGGCCGGGACCGAGGTTCTCGGCTTCACCGCCGTCCAGGCCGCCGCCGAGTACATCGTCGTCCCCGCCACCGATGTCACGCCGAAGCCGCCGGAAATGCCGTGGGAGGTGGCCGGCGGGTTCACCGCCGGGACGCAGACCGCGTCCATCGCGCTGGAAAACCTGAACCTGCGCGCCGGGGAGACGCTCCTCGTCCACGGCGCCGCCGGGTCGGTCGGCACCGCCGCCGTGCAGCTCGCGCGCCTGCGGGGCGCGCGGGTGGTCGGCACCGCGAGCGAGGCCAACCAGGACTACCTGCGCGAGCTGGGCGCGACCCCCGTCGTCTACGGCGAAGGCCTGAAAGGCCGCGTCGAGGCCGCCGCGCCGCAGGGGATCGACGTCGTGCTCGACGGGGCCGGCGGGGAGGCGCTCGACGTCTCGCTCGAACTGGTGAAGGAGCGGGACCGGATCCTCACTCTCGTCGACCACCACCGGGCCGCGGACCTCGGTGTTCTCCTCTCGAAGTCCGGGCGCTCGGCCGCGCGGCTCGCCGAGCTGGCCGCGCTCTACGCCAAGGGTGACTTGCGCTTCCTCGTGCGCCGGGCCTACCCGTACACCGAGGCCGTCGCCGCGCACCGGGAAATCGAAACCGGACACGGCCGCGGAAAAATAGTTCTCACGTTTCCCTGAAGACTCTGGCTGTTCCAGTATGTGGACTGAAGGGCGTTCCCGACTTTGGTCGCTGGAATCCGGGCCGGTCGCTCCTTAGATTCTCCCCATTACACCCAGTCGGGTGTCATTCGGTCGAGTGGCCGAGTAGCACAGGGAGACATCGATGGTGAGATTCAGCCGGGTCGCCGCGCACGCGGTTCCGCTGACGGTCGGCGCGCTGCTGCTGACGACGGGGGTCTCGGCGGCGCAGCCGTCCACCGTGGACGCGGCCGCCGCGCGCACCGAAGCGGGCATCAGCGCACTGCAGAGCATCAAGAAGAGCCTGAGCCCCGCGGAGCGCAAGCAATCGAGCCAGCTGGTCGTCGAGAAGCGGTTGCGGGCCGACCGGTCGCTGGCCGCGAAGCTGCCGGAATACCGCTCCGGCGTCGGCGTCAGCAACGCCGGCACCGTCTCGGTCGACATCGCCACCCACGGGAAGGCCGTCGCGAACGCCGTCAAGGCGGCGGGCGGCTCCGTCCGGTCCGTCTCGCCGGACGGTGCCGTCCGCGCCGACCTGCCGCTGTCCGCCCTGGACGCGATCGCCGGCCGGGCCGACGTCACCGAGGTGAAGCCCGCCGCGCAGGCCACCACGTGGAGCGAGCCGGGCAACCGCGACCTCCGCCAGGCCGCCCGAGCCGCGGCCAAGCAGGCCGCCGCCGCGACGCAGGTGTCCGAAGGGGACAAGGCGCACGGCGCCGACACCGCCCGCACCACCTACGGCGTCAGCGGCTCCGGCGTGAAGGTGTGCGTGCTCTCCGACGGCGTCGACTCCCTGGCGAAGTCGCAGAGCGCCGGCGAGCTGCCCGCGGTGGACGTCCTGGCCGGCCAGAAGGGCAGCGGCGACGAGGGCACCGCGATGCTCGAGATCATCCACGACCTCGCGCCGAACGCGACCCTCGGCTTCGCCACCGCGTTCACCAGCGAGGCCAGCTTCGCCGCGAACATCCGCGCGCTGCGCACCACCGGCAAGTGCCAGATCATCGTCGACGACGTCTCCTACTTCGACGAGTCGCCGTTCCAGGACACGCAGGTCGCGCAGGCGGTCAACGACGTGACCGCGGCCGGCGCGCTGTACTTCTCCTCGGCGGGCAACTCGGGCAACGCGACCGACGGCACCAGCGGCTACTACGAGGGTGACTTCCGCGCGTCGGCGTCGAAGATCAGCGGCGTCACCGGCACGCCGCACGACTTCGACCCGAGCAGCACCACACAGAACTTCGACGCGCTTTCGGCCGGCTCGCTCGGCCGTCCGGTGACGCTGTTCTGGTCGGACCCGTGGGGCAAGTCCGCCAACGACTACGACCTGTTCATCCTGAACTCCGCGGGCAGCGTCGTGGCCTCCAGCGAGAACGCGCAGTCCGGGACGCAGAACCCGTACGAGATCGCGTCCGTGCCCACCAGCGGCTCCGGCTTCAAGGTCGCGGTGGTCAAGTACAGCGGTGCCGACCGGTACATCGCGCTGAACGTGATCCGCGGCCGCTTCGTGGCTTCGGGCTCGCTCAAGGCGTTCAGCACCAACGGCGTCACGAGCGGCCACTCGGCCGCGGTCAACGCGTTCAGCGTGGCGGCGGCGCCGGCGGCGGGCGCGTTCAGCCGTCCCCTCGAGACCGGTGACCCGGCCAACCCGACGGGCCCGTACCCCGGCCTGTACACGGCGTCGAGCAAGTGGGAGCGGTTCTCCTCCGACGGCAAGCGCCGCGTGTTCTACAACGCCGACGGCACGGCGATCACCCCGGGCAACGTGTCCTCGACCGGCGGCACGGTCCGCAACAAGCCGGACATCACCGCGGCCGACGGCGTGGCGACGTCGGTGCCGGGCTTCCAGCCGTTCTTCGGAACGTCGGCGGCGGCCCCGCACGCGGCGGCGATCGCGGCCCTGCTCCTGTCGGGCAAGCCGACGGCGACCCCGGCCCAGATCCGCACGGCCCTGGTGTCGTCGTCGATCGACCTGGGCCCGGCGGGCTTCGACACGGTGACGGGCAGCGGCGTGATCATGGCCGGCCCGGCCCTGGCGGCCCTGGGCGTGGCGGCGAAGTAAGGCGGTTTCCGCGAGCGGGGTCCGGCGCGAGCCGGGCCCCGCTTGTCATTTCCTGGACACGAGCAGGTGGAACCCGAGCTGTCCGGCGCCGAGGTTTTCGTGGCGGCGCACGTCCAGTCCGGCGCGGGCGAGTGCGGCCTCGACGTCGGTCACCGGGTGGATGCGGAAGCCGTGCTCGGTGAACAGCGGTGCCCGGCTCATCGTCTCCGGGTCGCCGATGCCCAGCACGAACCTCCCGCCCGGCTTCAGCACGCGCGCCACCTCGGCGAACGCGGTGTCGAGGTCGTCGACGAAGTGCCGAGGACGCCGGGCGGGTGACCGGCTCCGGCAGTTGTCCCCAGCCCCACCGTGATGTGGATGAGCGGGCCGCCGCGGGCCGTTTTGGCGAGTGTGGCCGGTGGGCGCCGGTAGACTGGACCTGGGACGCCCCCCTGGGAGCGGCGGGGGCTGCGCCAAGGTCGGGGTCGGCCACAAGCACTTCTCGCGTGGGCCGAGAATGCCGGGTGGCTCAAGCCTTGCCCGAGCCGCGCCGGCGGGGTGGCGGTGCTGCGCGGTGCTGGGGTCGCTCGGTTCCGCGTGCCGACAATCCGGCCCCGCAGGCCGCTAGGGTGGCCGAGTTGCCGGGCGAGCCCGGCGCGGAAACTCTCGCGAAGTCCCATGCGCGCAGTCTAGGAGGCGGGATGGCGAAAACGGCGGTCGTCACCGGAGCGGGCTCGGGGATCGGGCGGGCCGTGGCGCGTGCCCTGCTCGACGACGGCTACCAGGTCGCGCTCGCCGGGCGGCGCGAGAACGCCCTCGCCGAGACGGCCGCCGGGGCCGGCAACGCGCTGGTCGTGCCCACCGACGTCTCCGACGAACACGCCGTCGAGGCCCTCTTCCACGCCGTCCGGGACCGGTGGGGGCGGCTCGACCTGCTCTTCAACAACGCCGGGATCGGCGCCACCGGCACGATCGCCGAGCTGACCGTCGACGACTGGAAGCGGACCGTCGACGTCAACCTCACCGGGATGTTCCTCTGCGCGCGGCAGGCCGTGCTGCTCATGAAGGACCAGGACCCGCGCGGCGGCCGGATCGTCAACAACGGCTCGATCTCCGCGCACGTGCCGCGGCCCGCCAGCGTGGCCTACACCGCCACCAAGCACGCCGTCACCGGGCTGACGCGGTCGATCTCGCTGGACGGCCGCGCCTGGGACGTCGCCTGCGGGCAGATCGACATCGGCAACGCCGCCACCGAAATGACCGAACGGATGGCCGCCGGCATCCCGCAGGCCGACGGCCGGGTTCTCGCCGAGCCGACCTTCGACGTCCGGCACGTCGCCGACGCCGTGCGGTACATGGCCGGGCTGCCGCTCGACGCCAACGTCCAGTTCCTCACCGTCACCGCCACGACCATGCCCTTCATCGGCCGCGGCTAGCCACACTCGGGGGAGCCGAAATGCCGGACAGCCTGCTGTTCGAAGGGCACGACGTCGATGCGCTGGACGAGGTGGTGACCCGGGAGTTCTCGCCGCACTGCCTGCGTGTCGGCCGGGGAGACCCGGCGCCCGCCCGCTTCCGGCGCCTGCACCGGCAGGGGCTGGCGCTGTACGAGCTGGGGTGGGGCCGCCCGGTCGACGTCGCGGCCGGGGAGCTGCCCGACTTCTACAACGTGCACATCCCGCTCGCCGGCGAAAGCTCGGTCCGGGTGGCCGGCCGCGCGGTCACCGCGTCGTGCTCGGTCGCCGGGCCCGGGATGACGCTGGGCATGTCCCTGCCGGCCGGGGCGGACACCCTCATCCTGTTCCTGCCGCAGGCCGCGGTCGACGACGCCGTCGCCGCGCAGACCGGCGAACCGCCCGCCGCCGCCCTGCGGTTCGCCCCCGGTCTCGCCGACGGCGACCCGGCGGTGGCCGCCTGGCTCGACACCGCGCGAGCCTTCGCCCGGTTCGCCGCGTCACCGCTGGCGGCCCGGTCGCCGCTGGCCGCCGCGCACTTCGAGCAGGTCCTCGTGCACGGCCTGGTCGACCTCCAGCCGCACAACCACGTCGCCGCCCTGCCCGCCTACGCCCACCCGGCGCTGCCGCGGGCCGTGCGGCGCGCCATGGCCTACTGCGAGGAACACGCGGGTGAGCCGGTGTCGGTCGCGGACATGGCCGCGGCGGCGCGGGTCAGCCCGCGGACCCTGCAGGACCGCTTCCGCCTCGACTTCGGCACCACTCCGGCGGCCTACCTGCGGCGGGTCCGGCTGGACCGGGTGCACCAGGACCTCCTGCGCATCGCGGACGGCTCCGCGTCCGGCACGGTCGCCGAGGTCGCGACGCGCTGGGGCTTCACGCACCTGAGCCGGTTCGCCGCGTACTACCGCGAGGCGTACGGGCAGCTGCCGTCCCGCACGGCCGATCCCGGCCGTTCCGGCAATCCGGAATCCGCGGACCATCCGGCGGATAACGGATAGCGGGCGTTCACCCGCCATCCGTACGCTGAACGACGTCAAGGGGGTGTCCATGCCGGCATGGTCAGGGGGTCTGTGCCGGCATGGACGACGACGGACCCCTTTTCACGGGATGACCCGCGCCTTCCGGAACTCGTCGAACAGCCGGTAGAACATCTGCTCCGTCTCGACGTACTCGTGGAACCCCGCCCGCCGCGACTTCGACGTGTCCGCGAACATGTCGTAGTCCCAGCCGAACACGAAGTCGCCGAAGGCCCACGACGCCGAAACGTCCGCATAGGACGTCGACAGCCCGTGTTCCGCCGCCATTGACGTCCACAGTGGACCCTTGTCCGCCATGACGTCCACGAGCGACATCCGCAGCGGTGGTGCGACGTCGAGGCCGAAGTACGCCGCCAGTTTCGGCCAGAGCTCGCGCCAGCGGAACAGGTCGCCGTTCGCGATGTTGAACGCGCCCTGGTGCCGCGTCGCCCAGACCGTCGCCGACGCCAGGAGGCCGGCGTCGGTCATCTCCAGCAGGCTGTCGTACGCGCCCGGCTTGCCGGGGAACCGCAGCGGCAGCCCGAGCTCCTGCGAAATCGACGCGTACACCGCGATCACCAGCGCCAGGTTCATCGGGTTGCCCAGCGTGGTGCCGCCGACCACCGACGGCCGGATCGCCGACCACGTCCAGGTGCCCGCGCGCCGTTCGAGGAACTGCTGCTGGTCGACGTTGAACTCCGGCGGCATGTGCCCGGCGTCGGTCTCGCGGGCCGGCGTCTTGAACGGGCCCAGGTGCGCGCCGTAGACCTTGTAGCCCTGCATCAGGCTGACGTGCTCGAGGCCGGGGGCCGCCGCCTCGACCGCGTCGACGAGGTTCGTCAGCATCGCCAGGTTGGGTGGGACGAGCTCCGCCCACGTCGGGCGGTCCTGGTACGCCGCGTAGAAGACGTGCGTGACGTCGCTCAGCGAGGCGAGCTTCGCGCGCGTGCCGGCGGCGTCGAGCAGGTCGACGGCGAGGTCGCCGTGCCGGGAGAGGCCGGTGACGTTCCAGCCGCTCGTGCGCAGGTGCTCGGTGAGCGTGCGGCCGATGATCCCGTTCGCCCCGGCCACCAGGGCTGTCTTGCGTTCCATGTCCCCAGGCTGCGGCGGCCGATGGCATAAGTCCAAGGCTTACTTGTCACCATGTCGATAAGCTGAGTTCATGACAAGCCTGCGGCAGCTCGAGTACCTGGTCACGGTGGTCGACACCGGCTCGTTCACCCGCGCCGCCGAGCAGCTGCACGTGACGCAGCCGGCGTTGTCGCACCAGATGCGGGCCCTCGAGCGCGGCCTCGGCGGGCCGCTGCTGGAGCGGCTGCCCCGAGCCGTCCGGCTCACCCCGATGGGCCGGGCGATGCTGCCGCACGCGCGGGCGGCGCTGGCCGACGCCGAACGCGCCCGCTGCGCGGCCCGGCTCGCGTCCGGGACGACGGCGGGCGAGCTGCAGGTCGCCACGGTGTACTCGGTCAGCCTCGGCGTGCTGCCGCCCGCGCTGCGCGTGTGGCGGCGCGACCGGTCCGACGTCGACGTCCGGCTGATCGAGTTCCGGCACGCCGACGAGCTGCGCGAGGCCATGGCCGCGGGCGAGGCCGACGTCGCCCTCGGCCCGCGGCCCGGCGACTGGGCGGGGCCGGTGCGGGAGCTGGGCGTCGAGGAGTTCGTCGTGGTGCTGCCCACCGACGGCGCCGGCGAGGACGACGGCACCGGCGTGGTCGACCTGGCGACGCTGGCCGGCTGCGCGTGGGTGCACTACGCCCCCGGCAACGGCCTGGCGGAGCTGGTCGACGCGGCGTGCGCGGCGGCGGGCTTCCGGCCCCGCGCGGCGGTCCGCACCGAGCAGACGGCGGCGGCGCCGATCCTGGCGGCGGCGGGTCTCGGCCCGGCACTGGTCCCGGCGAACGTCCTGCCGGCCCGCTTCGACGGCCGGGTGCTGCGGCCGAGCGTGCCGGTCCGCCGGGTGTTGACGGCGTACACCCGCGCGGCTCCGGACCCGCTGACCACGGCGTTCATCGAGACCCTCGCGAAGCACGCCACGGTCTAGCGGCGGCTGTGGTGCCGCTCGCGAAGTGCGGCCCGATCTAGCGGCGGCTGTGGTGCCGCTCGCGAAGTGCGGCCCGATCCAGCCGCGGCTGTGGTGCCGCTCGCGAAGCACGCCACCGGCTAGAGGCGGCCGAGCCAGGGGTGCGCGCCGTAGGTCGCCTCCAGTGCCTCCGCCAGCCACCTCCGCTGCGCCGCGTCGAGCACCGGCAGGGCGGCCGCGAAGTCCTGCTCGTCCTTGGGGCGGGTGTCGTGCGCCTTGGCGAGCAGCTGCACCTCGGGCGCCAGATACGGCACACCCTCGGCCGAAATCCCGCCCAGCGCCGCGATTTCCCGCCGCACCGCGGGATTCCGCCGGAAGATCCACTCGTCGCCCTCGGCCTTGTCGAGCATGAACTGGATCCGCCACGGCGCGGTCGCCGTCGGTCGGCACCACACGTCGTCGATGTCGTCGCCCAGGACCTCGCCGGGTGCCCAGGGCCGCAGCGTGCCCGGCGGGTCCGCCGCCCACCACTCCCACGACGGCAGCGCCTCCTGGATCGCGCGCTGGTCGCGCCGGAGGAACAGGACGTCGACGTCGGCGTGCTCGCGGAACGCGCGGCCCACGGCGAACTCCACCGCGTAGCCGCCCGCGATCCACCACGGCACTGTGACCTGCGAGAACATGGTCGCCACTTCGGCCGGGCCGGCCGGGTCCCAGGTCACGAGACGCCGATCCCGGCCAGCACCGGGCCGGTGAATGGCGTGGCCGTGACGTCGTGGACCCGGGGTGCCCAGACCGCGTGGCCGTGGCCCGACCACAGCGGGGCCACCGGCAGGTCGCGCAGCAGCTGGTTCTCCGCCAGCCGGTACAGCTCGCCCGCCTCCTCCGGGGTTGCCGCCGCGTCGGCCAGTGCGAGGTTCTGGCGGAAGGTGCCGTCGGTGTACCCCGCTGCCGTGGCCAGCTGGGTCAGCAGCTCGTCCGGGCTGCCGGTGGTCAGCTTGACGTCCAGTGTGGACGGTCCGTCGAGCTGGTCGGTGCGCGGGGCCGCCTGCGCCGTCACGGAAACGTCCAGTGCCTTGTGCAGCCCGACCGCCAGGGCGCGTGTCCACGCCTCCGCGCCCGGTCCGAAGTAGACGGTCGCGCCGCCGGGGAAGGCCGCCTGCTTCAGCAGTGCCTTGCCGGCCGCCGCGTCGAAGCTGCACGGGCGGCAGGTGCCCGAGCGCTCGCCCGGCGCGACCGCGGGCGGCAGCATGGCCTTGGCCGGGTCGACCTGGTGGGCGAGCGGGCCGGCCTCCAGTGCCGCGCGGTCGACGCCGAGGGCGAAGCCGTGGCGGACCGTCGCGTCGGCGAACCGCGGGTTCGTCACCGGGAACGCCAGGTAGCCCGCCTCGGGCAGGGCCCAGGACGCGTGGCGGTCGCCGAATTCGCCGTGCATGGCGTCGTGCCGCTCGCCGGGGACCTCGGTCGCGAGGTCGAGCGTGCCCGCCTTGACCGCGTCGTACTGGGCGGCCGGCTCGCCGACCCGCAGCTCGATCTCCGCGGCCTTCCCCGCGCCGACGCGCTTGAGCGTGCCGCCCGAACCGGGCGTCCAGCCGCCGTCGAGCCGGTACGGGCCGTTGCCGACCGGCGCCTTCGCGAAGCCGTTCCAGTCGCGGGAAGCGAGCACCGACGCCGGCAGCGGGACCAGGCCCGGCGCGGAGAGCAGCGCGGGCACCTGGCCGGACGGCCGGTCGAGGGTCAGCGCGATCGTGTCCGGGGCGGTCGCCTTGATCTCGACGGCACGCAGGAGCTTCGTCAGCACCGGCGACGAGACCCAGCGCGCCGCGGCGACCACCCGCCAGGTGTCCACATAGGACTGCGCGGTGACCGGCGTGCCGTCGTGGAACGTCGCCGGCCGCAGCTTGACTGTCCAGTGCACCCGGTCGGTGCTCTCGATCGCCGCGGCCGCGCGCGGGGTGACCTTGCCGGACGCCGCGTCGTAGCCGGCGAGCGGGGTCCACAGCGCGCTCGTCACGAGGCGGCCCGCCTGGTCGGAGAGGTCGGCGGGCAGCAGCGTCGCCGGCTCCCGGATGCCGACGGACAGGACGCCGGGCCGGGCGGGGCCGGCACCGGAGCAGCCGGTGACGGCGATGGCCACGGCGGCGAGCAGGACGAACAGGCGCATGCGCAAGTCCTACCAGCAAGATGGCAACGAAAGACGGTTGTGTCCGGTTGATCTCCGTCGTACCGTTCGGTGGGTCACGCTCCGAGCGTTCCGGGAGGTTTCGCGTGCGCACCTGGTTGCGGTCGTGCTTCGCCGCCGTCACCGTCGGCGCCACGCTGGTCGCGACCGGGCTCCCGGCCGCGGCCTGCGGCGAAGACGACAAGCCCGCGACGCCGGTCGCGCGCACGGCGGGCGACCCCGGGGCGGTCAAGAACGTCAAGGCCGTCGGCAACGTGCCCGACGCCGCCGGCGCCATCTCGATCGGCTTTCTCGGCTACGGCCACCGCGACGTCATGGCCGTGTCCGGCGAGTTCGGGCTCAAGGTCTACGACCTGAAGAACCCGGTCGCGCCGAAGCTGGTCGGGCAGGTCAGCCTGCCCGGGCTGTGGGAGACCGAGGACACCGAGGTCGACCAGGACCGCAAGCTGGTGTTCCTCTCCCGCGACCCGCGCGCGTACGGCGGCACCACGGCGACCGGCGAGTCCGGCATCTACATCGTCGACGTCTCGAAGCCCGAGGCGCCGTCGATCCTCAGCTACGTGAAGGTGCCGGCCGGGCACACCACCAGCTGCGTCGACGGCTGCCGCTACCTGTGGACCGGCGGCCCGTCGAAGGCGGCGGGCCAGCCCGCCGAGTGGGGCGGCCGGCCGATCTGGGTCACCGACATCCGCGACCCGCGGAACCCGAAGGTGAACCCGGAGCCGATCGAGCTGGCCCGCAACGACGGCAAGACCGACTACGTGCACGACGTGCAGGTCGACGCCGACGGCGTGGCCTGGGTGTCCGGCCGCGGCGGCGTCCGCGGCTACTGGACCAACGGCGTGCACCGCGACCCGCTGACCGGCAAGATCCGCCGCGCGACGGCGCACGAGCCGATCCCGTACGCCGGCGGCGGCATCGCCGAGACGGCGGCGCCCTCGCGGTTCATGCACAACAGCTTCCACCCGGCCGGCCACCGCGTCGGCGACGGCGCCTGGCGCGGCCAGGACCTGATCTACGCGACGGAGGAGAACTTCGTCGACGGCTGCGCGGGCGACGGCGTCCTGACGATCTCGTCGCTGAAGGGCTCGTACCACGGCGAAGGCTGGCGCTCGACGCCTGCGCAGCCGTTCCGGCTGCAGAGCGTCGGCACGTGGAGCGTCAACGGCCAGGAGGGCAGCGACCCGGCGTCGGACGACTGCTCCGCGCACTACTTCGACGTCCGCGGCAAGATCCTGGTGCAGTCGTTCTACGCGCAGGGCACCCGCTTCCTCGACGTCAGCGACCCGACGAACCCGCGGCAGATCGCCTACTACCGCCCGGCCGACGCGAGCGCGTGGGCGCCGTACTGGCACGGCAAGTACGTCTACGTCGCGGACAACACCCGCGGTATCGACGTCCTGCAGCTCACGAAATAGCGGTCGGGCCCGGCTCCCACGGACCGGATCACGGGCTCCGGCGGTTGTCCCGCACGAGCCGCGGCGGCGGCACCAGCGGCCACCGGGCCGGCTGGGGCAGCTCGGCCAGGGACAGCTTGCGGTAGAGCGTTTCCCGGACGATCTCGGCCGACACCCCTCTCCGGGCGGCCAGCCGGTCGTGGGTGGCCTGCCATTGGGCGGGTTGTGCTTCCCGCGCGGCGGCGAGCTGCTTGACCAGCGAGGCCTGTGGATCGACCAGCGGGCTGTGCCGGGCCAGTTCGGCCACGATCGAGTCCGGGTCCACCTCGCTGTCCGCGAAGTGGCTCAGCAGAACCGGAATCTCCGCGCCCGCCGCGTAGGCCGAGAGCGAGCCGTGGTCCGCGACGAGGAAGTCGGCGGCGGCCAGGAGACCTCGCCAGTCCTCGTAGGTGTCGACCACGTCGAGCCCGGCCGCGTGCGCGTCGCGGAACCAGTTGCGGACCTGCCGGGCGCCGTGCGCCGCCCAGACGGCGGGGTGCACCGTGGCGATCACCCGGTGGTTGGCCGGGAGCTCGCTCGCCAGCCGCAGGGGCAGGTCGCGGTTCATCGCCAGCAGGGAGCGCGATCCCCAGGTCGACGAGACGGCCACGAGGGTCTGCGCGTCGCGGATGCCGAGCTGCTCACGATAGTGGTCCCGTTGTGCCCGGCAGACCAGCAGCCGGTCGTAACACGGGTCGCCGGCCACCACCGCGTACGGCACCGCTTCGGGACACTGCCGGGAAAGGGTGGTGAGGTGGGCCGGATGGGGGAGCAGCAACGCGTCGACGATCGGCTGGTCGTCATCATCGAGCAACGACGCCCGGTCCAGGCCGTACACCGGCCGGTCGTCGTCCGGCCCGGGCCACGCCCACGCGGGCCAGAGTTTGTTGTAGCCGGCACCGTGCGGGGCGGCGAACCTCGCCTTGGCCGGCAGGTCGCCGAGGCGGTGCAGGCTCGCCGCGACGACGAGGTCGACCGTCTGGCCGGTGGTCGCCTCATCCCAGGGGATGACGCGGACCTCCATTTCTCGCAGGCGGGTTTCCACCCCCTCGCCGAACCGGTCGGGCACCTGGGTGTAGACCAGTTGCACGCGGGGATCGTTCTCGAGGTGGAGGACGATGTCCTCCAGCCGGATCAGGCTGGTGATCGTGTGCACGGCAACCAGGACCGTGCGCTCGAACTCCATCGTGTTCCAGGGGTCGTCGGCACGCGGCTCGGCGACCACGCCGGAGGTGACCGTCGTGGCCGCCGGTGGCTGCTTGATCCGGTCGCGACCGCGCTTCGGTTCGGGGCGTGGGCGGGACGCGGCGGAGGATTTGGGCAGGTAGCGGTTCGCGAGGCGGCGGATGCCGCCGGACGAGGAAGCTGCCGCCATGAGGTGAAGTGGGAGGACCTCCATCGCGCGGCACCTTTCGTGACGTCCGACCATCGAATCGAAGTGGACTGCGCTTCGACCCAGTCGCACACCCGTCCATCTCTCAGCCGCCAGCCAGCCGGCTGAACCACGGCGAGGTGCCACTTGTGGTCGCCCCGCACCGCGGTGCCAGCATTCCGTAAGTTCTGCGCCGGTTACTGTGAGCCTCTGCCAAAAATTCTACTTGCCTTCAAATTGAAGTCAAGGTGCGATCGCGCGAGGCTCGCTCACGTTTCGACGGTGCGGTCGGCCATAAGTGCGAAGCCGAGCGCTCCCCGTGCCCCCGCGGCGAGGCCGAGGTCCGAGCCGACGATCTTCACCGGGTCCTTCGATTCGACCATGCCGCGGAGGGCGTAGAGCCGAAGCCCGTCCATCATGGGTTCGAGCAGGAGTTCCGGTGCTCTCCCCAGTTCGCCGCCGAGCACGATCAGCTCGGGGTTCATCAGGTTGCACACGCGGGCGAGGGCCAGGCCGATGGTCCGGGCGGCGTCCTGGAGCACCCGCCGGCACACGGCGTCGTCGCCCTTGGCCCGTTCGATCATGCCTTCGACGCTGGTCGGCAGATCGGCGCGGTATCCCGCGTACGCCTGCCTGACCTGCTCGAGGAGCCGGGCCCCGCCGACCAGGGTCTCCAGGCAGCCGCGGTTGCCGCACCGGCACGGAATGCCGTCCGGGTCCATGGTCAGGTGACCGATTTCCCCGCCGTACCCATGCCGTCCCCGGTAGATGAGCCCGCCGATGATCAACCCGGCGCCGAGGCCGACGGACGCCTTGACGAACAGCATGGTCCCGGTGCCGCGACCGGCTCCGTACATGTGCTCACCGTAGGCCGCGTAGTTGGCCTCGTTGTCCACGATGACGGGCACGTCGGGGAAGTGGTCGCGGAATCGTTCCTGGACGCTGCCGGTGATGTCCCAGTCGAGCGAGGCGGCGACCTGGGTGACCAGGGCGGTCCGCGGGTCGACCGCGGCCGGGATGCCCACGCCGATCGAGACGATGTGGTCGATGTCGAGCCCGGTTTGCACCGTGAGCTCCTTGATGAGGTTGGCGCTCTCCCTTACCCAGCTGCTGCTGCCCTGGTCGGCGCGGAAGGACACGGATTCGTACTCGACCGCCGAAGTGTCCACCCGGCGGGCCGCGACCGCGATCCGGTCGTGGTTGACCTCCACCCCGACGGCCACCCCGCGGACGGTGCCGAGCCGGACCCGTTTGCCGCGCTCACCCTCCTCGCTGTGCACGCGGAAGATGCCCTCCTGCTGCAGTTCCGCGACCACCGTGGAGACGGTTCCCTGTGACAGCAGGAGGCGCTTGGCCAGGGTCACCTGGGTGATCCCGGGATCGGCCATCGCGGCCCGGATGATCTTCCGGCGGTTGACGTCCTTGACCGAATCGGACGGGGTCCACAGCAAGGACCGGGCATCCACGGTCGTGGCTCCCGTGCTCGACACTCTGCCTCCTGATGGCTCATTGGCTTCGATTTGAAGGATACACAGCGTAGGGGACGGTCCGGCGAGTTGGTGAAGGCGGCCTCACTGACCTGTTGACTCCAGGGCTCCGGGAGTGGCGGTTCGTGAACAGCTTGGTTCAAGCCGATCGATCCGACAAGTCGACTTCCGGTCCGGGTGACTCTTTGGAAATCACCGGGGACAACAGTAGTATCTACGGACAGTGACCGGACGAAGAAGTTCGCCATGGCGCATCGAGGGGGCACTCGTGAACGACGATAGCGTCGACCCGGACAACATTTCCCCAGCGTCGGAGAGTGGCTACGAGCCACCCGCGGTATTCGATTTCGGTCCCGTCTTCAAGACCACCCGCGGCAGTTCCGGCGGAACCAAGGACGGGAACAACCAGGAAGACTAGTCCCCGCACCCAAGCTGAATACAGGTGACGTGCCGTCGTGGTGAATCGGTGAACCTCATCGGTTGCTGGACCGAATCGACCGGGCTGGTGCACGTGGTCTCGCGCACGCTGTCACCCACTGTCCGGGAGGCTGGCTGCCGCGATGGCACGTTGTTCCTCATTGGACAGAGCTTCGTGTCGGACTCTCAGCTGGCCCAGGCTTGTGAGGCGTTGTCACGCACGAACGACGTCCGTGCAACGGACGGCTGGCCGGGCTGTTTCTCCAGCGTCCTGATCACTCGATCCGGGGCGGTCCTCCTGGCCGACCCCGTCGGCCAGTTTCCCCTCTTCGTGTCGGAGAAGGCGGACGCCGTCTGGTTCGGCACCAGCTCTTCGGACCTCGCCCGGCTGGCCGGCGGGACATTGGACGAAATATCCGTGGCCGCGATCCTCGCCTGTTCGGAGTCGGGAGAACCGGCACGCGAGCGGTCGATGTACCGCGGTATTCGCCGGGTGCCTGCCGGGCACGTTTTGTCGATTGGTCCGTCCGGCGTACGCGAGCGTCCGCATTCCGTTCTGCGCCCTGATCCGGAAATGACGATGGCGGAATCCGCCGAATGGCTCCGAGCGGCCCTCTCCACGGCGGTACGAGCCCGCGCCCGGTCGCCGTATCGGATGACTTTCGACCTGTCGGGTGGCCTGGACTCGACATCGTTGACACTGCTGGCGGCGGGCGACCTGGGCGACCTCGACTCCTTGACCTACATCAACCCCGCGGCCCCGGTGACCGACGACGTCGAATTCGCAGGTCAGCACGCTCGGAGTGGCAGCGGCATCCGTCAGCACCTCGTGTCACTGAGGCCCGAGCACCTGCCCTACCAGGTGCTCCACCCCACCGGCGACCGGCCGCACGGATCGTCGCTGGCGACCGGGGCGTTGAGAGCCCGGTTCGCACGCGCCACGGAACTCGGCTCCCAAGCGCACGTCACGGGCGAAGGGGGCGACGTCGTGCTGAAAGCTCCCGCCGCCTACCTCGCGGACCTCGCGCGTCACGGTGAGCTGACCCGCTTGTGGTACGACTGCGTGGCGTGGGCGCGGCTGCGCGGCCGGACGCCGCTCGCGCTGGTCGGTCACGCGCTCAAGCTCAGCCGGACGACCCGGCGCCAGGCGCTGCGCTCCCTCGCGAAGGACGTGGCAGCCGGCCGCCCGCTCGGCGCCGAGTCCTGGGAGGCGGACCGGATCGCCTACTGGCGGCGACCTTCGGCGCAGTGGCTCACCCCGGCCGCCAGACGGTCTCTCGCCGCCCACATCCGGGACACCGCGGACCACCTGCCCGGGGACGATGCCCTGGAGGCCGGAGACGTGGTCACCCTGGAGCTGTTGCGGCAACAGACACTGACCCTCCGCACCGTCCGGGCGGTCGGCGCCGAGTTCGGCATCGACGTGCACGCCCCGTTCATGGACACCGAGGTGGTCCGGGCCTGCCTGGCGCTGCCCGCGCGCCGGCGTGCGGATCCGAGGACACCCAAGCCGCTGCTGCGCGCGGCGCTGGACGGGCTCGTGCCCGCGGCGGTGCTGGCCCGCACGACCAAGGGGGACTACACGCGCGATGTGTATGCCGGTGTCCGCCGGGCGGCTCCGGTGTTGCGGCGGATGCTGACCGAATCCGTCGCCGCCGACCACGGCATCCTCGAGCCCGGGCCGGTACGCGTTGTCCTCGAGGACGCAATCCAGGGCATGCCTGCGCCGTGGGGCGCACTCCACCAGGTGTTCGCGGTGGAAGCGTGGCTGCGGGAACGCGAGGAGGGGGGCCGACCATGATCAAGGCCAGGGTGCCCGCCAGTGTGCGTGCCGTGCCGGACGACGCGGGCCGCCTCGTCCTGCTCGACTCGGCGACCGGGCGCTGGTTCGTGCTCAACCGCAGCGGAGCCGCCTTCTACCAGGAGCTGCGGAACGCCGCCGACATCGACAAGGCGGCCGATGCCGTGATCGCCCGCTACCCGGCGGTCCCGGCGGACCGGATCCGCCGGGACGTCGACGAGCTGGTGTCCGCGCTGGTAGCACGCGGGCTCGTCGAACTGCCCGACGCGGCGGGCCGTCATGCCGCCGGAGTCCTGATGGCTGTGCCGGCGGATGACGCCCCGGTGGGCCGGCGCTGGCGACTCACCGCCCCACTCGCGTTCCTGCTGGCGTTGCTGCTCCTGCGCCTGCCCTTCCGGAGATCGGCCGCCGTCGTCGCCAGGCTCAAGAGGGCCAAGCCGGAGGCGAGCACCGTGGACGCCCTCTCCGCGCTCAGTGCCGCCCGCCGGGCGAGCCGGTGGTATCCCGGCCGCGTCGCCTGCGTGGAGCTTTCGCTCACCGCGGTGCTGACGGCAGCGTTCCTCGGCGTCCGGGTCGACTGGTGTTTCGGTTTCACCGTCGACCCGTATTCGTTCCACGCCTGGATCGAGGTGGACGGCGAACCCGTCACCCATCCGGCTGACGAGCCCGTTCCCCCGACTTACCGGCGGGTCTTCCGGACCTGATCCTCAGAGCCGGCGGATGTGCTCCCGCACCCGGTCCACCCCGGGGTTGCCGAGCCGGGCGTAGATCTCCTCGGTGCGCTCGTAGTGGCCTTTGGCAATCCGCAGCTCACCCGCGTGTTCGAACAGCTCGCCCAACGCCCACTCGGCATCCGCTTGGCCCAGTGGCGAGTTCACGGCCTGCATCGTCGCGACGGCCACGCGCAGCCGCTCCAGCGCCCGCTCGCGGGCACCGCCCCGGATCTCGGTGCGGGCCAGCGCGATCCGCGCTCTCGCCGCGTTGTACGGATCAGGCACGTCCAAGCCGTCCAGCACCGCGACGGCTTCGGTCAGTGGCGACTCGGCTTCGGCGGCGCGGCCGGCGGTGAACAGCGCGCGCCCGATGCTCACCAGCGCGAGTCCCACACTGCGTTGCTGCCGCAGTTCCCGGTAGCCGGCCAGCGCCTGCTCGAAATGGGTCAGTGCCAGCTCGATCCGGCCCTGGTCCAGGTAGGCGAAACCGAACCGTTCCATCGAGCCGGCGACCCGGTGGCCGTCACCGAGTTCCCGCCAGATCTCCGCGGCTTTCGCCATGTGCACCAGTGCCTCGTCGTTGCGGTGCAACGCGTGGAACAGCAGGCCCAGCCGATCGTTGGCGCCGGCCTCCGCCTCGCGGTCGGCGTCCTCCTCAGTGGCCCGGACGGCGAGCAGGTCGAACTGCAGCCAGTCGTAGTAGTGCGTCCGGTACAGGAACAGGCCCCACATCGCGTCGGCCAGTTGCCACGCGGTGGAATGCCAGCCGTTCTCCGCCGCTGTGCGGGCCGCCGCCAGCAGGTTCACCCGTTCCCGGTCGAGCCATTCCAGTGCGTCCGCATGACCGGCGAAGGTCACGGTTTCGACGGGAACGTAGGTGAAATCGCGGCGCACGTCGGTGCGATGTGGTGTCACGACGGCACCGGCGTCGGTGGCGGTGCGCAGGTACCAGTCGAGCATCCGGCGCAGGGCCAGCTCTCGTTGTTCCGCCGGCTCCTGCTCCAGCGCCTGCTGGCGGGCGTGCAACCGGATGAGATCGTGGATCCGGTACCGGTCGGCAGCCGGGTCCGCCAGCAGGTTCGCGGTCACGATCTCGTCGACGAGACGTTCCGCCTCGGCCGTCGGCACGGCCACCGCGGCGGCGGCGAGACCGATGCCGAAATCGGGTCCCGGATGGAGGCCGAGCAGCCGGTACAGCCGTGCGGCGGGAGCGGACAACGTTTCGTACGACATATCGAACACCACCTGTACGGACAGATCACCGGCCAGAGACAAGCCGGCCAGCCGACGCCCTTCGTCGACCAGCTCGGCGACCACCTTTCCCACCGACCACCGGGGATGGGACACCAGCCGGGCGGCCGCGACGCACAAGGCCAGCGGGAGCCCGGCGCACAGCGCAGCCAGCTGCCGAGAAGACTGCCGTTCGCGTTCGATCCGGCCGTCGCCGACCACCCGCGCAAGCAGTTCCACCCCGTCCTCTTCGGGGAGGGGCGCGATCTCGATCAGCCGGCCCCCGTTCGCGACCAGGCCGCCCAGCCTCGACCGGCTGGTGACGACGGTCGTGCTCACCGCCGATGACGGCAGCAGGACGCGTACCTGGTCGGCGGACTCGACGTCGTCGAGCACCAGCAGCAGCCGCCGGCCCGCGGTGACGGACCGGAACAGCGCCGACTGCTCGGCGCGGTCGACCGGAACCTGGGAGGCGGGGACGCCCAGCACCCGCAGGAAGTGCCCCAGCACCTGCTCCACCGTCACCGAGCCGGCCGGGCCGCCGAGGTGGGCGTACAGCTGGCCGTCGGGGTAGTGGTCGACGACCTGGTGGGCCCACTGCATGGCGATCGCGCTCTTGCCGACGCCGGGCGGGCCGCTCACCACCAGGAGGCGGCTTTCCACACTCAGTTTGTCGAGCAGCCGGTGTTCCACGGCGCGCCCGACGAACGCGGGCAGATCCGGCAGCAGCTGCTGTGGTGGCGTCCCACCGCTGTTTGCGCCGAACGAAGGTGGCACCGGAGAGCCGGGCACGTGGATCCAGCCGTGCAACCGGGACTTCTTCACCTGAACGGTGACCGGGTGGTAGGTCGCCGGCTCGATGCCCCGGTATCCGTGCCGGACAATCGTTTCGTAGACGTGGTCGGACACCCCGACCACCAGCGGGGTGTCGGCGTGGGCGAGGGCGGTTCTGAGTTCGGCCGCGTCCAGCAGGCGGCAGACCACCACCAGGTCGTGTCCGGTCATCCCGTGCTCGTCACGGGTGAGCTCACCGGTGTGCACGGCGACCCGCACCCTGATCTGCTCGGCGGGCGGTGCCCGGAGGTTGTGGTCGACGAGGCCGGCGAGCAGCTTGGGCAGCAATGGGTCGAGCAACAGCACGGTGGACACGTCGGGCGGCACGATGATCACGGCGCCGTCCCCGCCGTCCTGGTACGTGCAGGAGTCCCAGTCGACATCGGCCGTGGTGAAGGAGTCACGAACCAGGCGGTACACCGCAGACCGCACGGCGAGCCGGGCGCGGTCGTCCCGGTACCGTGCGCTGAAATCCTCGATGTCGAACGTGAACAGCGAGTGGTGGACGGGATACCGGGCCATCGCGCACCCCTCCCAGATCCGCTCAACCCTTTTTCGGTATACCACCCGGTCGCGCGGGCCACAATCGCTGCCGGAGAACCTCACCAAGTCGAGACAGCGGTGAAGGTCCCCCGGCCGAGCTGCCGGAGGCCGCCGCGGTGGCGACCTCCGGCAGCCCGTTGAGTCCATTCAGGACTGGAGCCAGACCGCGGTGTCCGTCGGCAGGTCGGTCGAAACCGGCCCGCTGGCCAGCACGATTTCGCCGGGCGGGAGCGGGACCGGCGCGGCCGAGAAGTTCAGCGCGAAGGTGAACCCGCGGCGGAACGCCAGCACGCCTTCACCGAGCGAGAGCCACTCCAGCTCGGCCGCGGGCAGCTCGCGCCGCAGCCGGAGGCCGGTGCGGTACAGCGACAGCATCGACGCCGGGTCCGCCGCCTCCGCCTCGGCCGTGTACTCGCTCCAGGAAGCCGGCTGCGGCAGCCACGCACCACCGCTGCCGAACCCGAACGGCGGCGCCGAACCCGACCACGGGATCGGGACCCGGCAGCCGTCCCGGCCCGGGTCGGTGCCGCGGGTGCGGGCGAACACCGGGTCCTGGCGCAGCTCGTCCGGGATGTCCAGGACCTCCCACAGCCCCAGCTCCTCGCCCTGGTAGACGTACAGCCCGCCGGGCAGGGCCAGCGTCAGCAACGCCGCCGCCCGCGCGCGCCGGGTGCCCACCGCGAGGTCCACCGGTGCCGAGTGCAGGCGGTTCGCGAACGAGAAACCCGTGTCGCCGGCGCGGCCGTAGCGGGTGACGTGCCGGGTGACGTCGTGGTTCGACAGCACCCACGCCGCCGGGGCGCCGACCTCGTCGTGTGCGCGCAGCGTGCGGGAAATGACGTCCCGGAAGCGCTCGCCGTCCCACGGGCAGACCAGGAAGTCGAAGTTGAACGCCGAGTGCAGCTCGTCGCGGCGGAGGTACCGCGCGGCCCGCGCCATGTCCGGCAGCCACATCTCGCCGACCAGCACGCGCTCGCCGCCGTAGCTGTCGGCGATCTTGCGCCACGAGCGGTAGATCTCGTGCAGGCCCTCCATGTCGGAGAACGGCGTCTCGTCGCCGTCGTCGACGTCGGGCAGGCGCGGGTCCTTGACCAGGCCGTCGGCGACGTCGATGCGGAAGCCGTCCACGCCGCGGTCGAACCAGAAGCGCAGCACGTCCTCGAACTCCGTGCGGATCTCCGGGTTGTCCCAGTTGAAGTCGGGCTGGCGCGAGCTGTAGAGGTGCAGGTACCACTCGCCGTCCGGGACACGGGTCCACGCCGGCCCGCCGAAGCGCGACTTCCAGTTGTTCGGCGGCTCGCTGCCGTCCGGGCCGCGGCCGGGCCGGAACCAGAACCGCTGCCGCTCCGGCGAACCCGGGCCGGCTTCGAGCGCGGCCTGGAACCAGCGGTGCTCGTCGGAGCAGTGGTTGGGCACGATGTCGATGATCACCCGGATGTTCCGCGTGTGGGCTTCGGCGATCAGCTCCTCGGCTTCGGCGAGCGTGCCGAAGAGCGGTTCGATGTCGCGGAAGTCGGCGACGTCGTAGCCGCCGTCGTCCATCGGCGACGGGTACCACGGCGTGAACCAGATCGCGTCGATCCCCAGGCCGGCCAGGTGGTCCAGCCGGGCGCGGACGCCGGCGAGGTCGCCGACGCCGTCGCCGTTGCCGTCCGCGAAGCTGCGGATGTACACCTGGTAGATCGCCGCGCTCCGCCACCAGCCGGTCTTGTCGGTCACGTAGGTGCCCCTTCTGGTCGTCGTGGAAAACTCAGCCCTTGAGGCTGCCTGCGGTCAGCCCGGCGAGGATCTGCCGCTGGAAGGCCAGGAACAGCGCCACCATCGGCACACTGGCCAGCACCATCCCGGCGACGAGCACGTTGAGCGGCATGTCGATCGCCACCCGCTGCAGCATCACCGAGAGCGTCTGCTTCCCGGTGTCCGGGAACACCAGCAGCGGCCAGATGAAGTCCTTCCACGCGGTGACCACCGCGAGGATCGACACCACGGCCAGGATCGGCCGCGAGATCGGCAGGATGATCCGCCAGAGCGTGCGCACCGGCCCGGCGCCGTCGAGCCGCGCCGCCTCGATCAGCTCGTCCGGGATCTGGTCGAAGAACCGCTTGAGCAGGTAGATGTTGAACGCGTTCGCCGCCGCGGGCAGCCAGACCGCGGCCGGCGAGTTGATCAGGTTGAGGTGCAGCAGCGGCAGGTCCGTCACCGTCACGTACGTCGGGACCAGCAACGCCGTCGCCGGCAGCATCAGGGTGGCCAGCATCAGGCCCAGCACGACGTTGCCGAACTTCGGGCGCAGCTTCGACAGGGCGAACGCGGCCGGGACGTCGATGGCCAGCTGCGCCAGCCACGCGCCGCCCGCGACGACGAGCGTGTTGAGGAAGTACTTGCCCAGGCTGAGCTGGTCCCAGGCGTCGGCGAAGGTCTCCGGGTGCCACTCGTGCGGGACGAGCGTCGCCGGCGTCTGCGCCAGTTCCTGCGGGGACTTCATGGCCCCGGTGACGACCCAGTAGAGCGGGAACAGGAAGGCGAGGACGAAGATGGCGAGGGTGCCCGCGAAAACCACCCCGTAGACGAGCTTGCCGCGCGGGCTGCGCAGCGCGCCGGGGGAGACGAGGGTTCTCATGACCGGTCCGCCTTCCGCGTCAGCCGGACGTACCACGCCGAGAACACGCCGAGCGCCACGAACAGCAGCAGGCTCATCGCGCTCGCCGAGCCGAAGTCGTTGTAGACGAAGGCGTAGCGGTAGAGCAGCAGGAGCACGGTCACCGTCGAGTCGTCCGGGCCGCCGCCGGTCATCACGTACGGCTCGGTGAACACCTGCATGGTCGCCACGATCTGGAGCAGCAGGAGCACCAGCAGGACGAACCGCGTCTGCGGGAACGTCACGTGCCGCAGGCGTTTCCACAACCCGGCGCCGTCGAGCTCCGCGGCTTCGTACAGCTCGCCGGGGATCGTGCCGAGCGCGGCCAGGTAGATGAGGGTGGTGCTGCCCATGTTGGCCCACGTCGAGACGAAGACCAGGGACAGCATGGCGGTGGTGGAGGAGTCGAGCCACTGGCCGCCGGGCAGGCCGACCGCGCCGAGCGCGGAGTTGAACAGGCCGGGGCCGGGGTCGTAGAACCACTTCCACATCAGCGCCGTCACGACCGGCGGCAGCATCACCGGCAGGTAGACGGCGAGCCGGAAGAACGCCTTCGCGTGGCGGAGTTCGTTCAGCAGCACCGCGGTGAGGAACGGGACGGCGAAGCCGAAGACCAGCGCGAGCCCGGTGAACAGCAGCGTGTTGCGCCAGGCGATGCCGAAGAGCGGGTCGTCGAACAGCTTCGTGAAGTTGCCGAAGCCGACCCACGTCGGCGCGTTGACGAAGTCGACCTGCTGGAAGCTCAGCAGCACCCCGCGCACGATCGGGTACCAGGAGAACAGCGCGAACACCACGAGCGCGGCGCTGAGCAGGCCGTACGCGGTGACGTTCTCCTTGAGCTTGCGCTTCAGCCTGGCGCCTTCTCGGGTGGCGGCCGGGCGCCCGGCCCGCGACGGTTTCGCCGCGGGCCAGGCGAGCAGGCTACCTGACCTGGGCGAGGACACTGTCGACCTTCGCCGCGGCGGAGTCGAGCTGCTGGTCGATATCGGCTCCTCGGTCCGTGAGCACGGCCTGCATGACGCTGTCGAGCGCGGCGTAGATCTGCTGCGCGTTCGGCGGCTCGATGCTGCCCCTGATCCGGCTCGTCGTGTCCACATAGGACTTGTAGTTGGCGGCCGGGACGTTGGCGTACTTGGCCTTCAGGGCCAGCTGCTGCTCGCGGACGGCGCCGGTCCAGACGTCCGGTGTGGGCTCGGCGGGCAGGCCGACCGGCTGCTTTCCGTCGACGTACTGCCGGATGTGCTTCTCGAAGCGGTCCGGGTTGAGGTACTTCCACTGGATCCACTCGAGGCCGGCCTTGACCTTCTCCGGCGACGCCTTCGGGTTGATCATGTAGCCCTCGCCGCCGAGCAGGGTGCCCTGGCCGCCGGGCATGCCGGCGATGCCGTAGTCCTCGTACTTGCCGTTGAACTGCTTGACGAGCACCGGGACGTTGTCCGGCGCGGCCATATACATGCCGAGCTGGCCGGCACCCATCATGCGCTGCACGTCCTGGGCTTCGAGGAGCTGCTTGGCGCCCATGGAGTTGTCGGTCCAGCGCATGTCGTGCAGGTACTGGAGGGCCTTCTTGCCTTTGTCGTTGGCGAAGTCGGCAACCCACTTGTCGCCGTCCTTGCGCGCGATGCTGCCGCCCATCGAGTACAGCCAGCCGGTGAGGTGCCAGCCGCCCTGGTTGTTCTTGCTGTAGTCGGCGTACCCGACGACGCCGTTGCCGAGCGCGGAGATCTTCTTCGCGGCTTCGCGGACTTCGTCCCAGGTCTGCGGTGGCTTGTCCGGGTCGAGCCCGGCCTTCTGGAAGAGCGGACGGCTGTAGAGCAGGCCCATCGTGTAGTTCATGGTCGGCAGGCCGTAGAGCTTGCCGCTGGAGTCGCGGAAGGTGTCGAGCAGTTCGGGCTTGAGGGCGTTGACGTGCGGGACGCTCTTCACGGCTTCGGTGATGTCGGCGGCCTGGTGGCGGGCGATGATCTGCGCCGGGTCGGTGAAGTAGACGTAGTAGACGTCTTCGAGCTGCCCGCCGGCGAGCTTGGCGGAGAACGTCTTCGGGTCCATGAAGCCTTCGTGCGGCTCGACGTCGATGTTCGGGTGGGACGCCTCGAACTCCTGGACGTCGGCGTCGAACACGCTGCGCTCGAACGGCTGGCTGGTCGGCGGCTGGCCGGTGACGGTGATCTTGACCTTGCCGCCGGCCTGGCCGTTTTCGCCGTCCGCGCAGGCGGCCGCGGTGAGCGCGAGGCCGCCTGCGGCGAGCAGGCACAACGTCCGGCGGGCGGCGGTTCTGGACCAGGGACTGCTCATCTCAAGCCTCTTCTCGGGGTCGCGACGGCTGTCACGTGATTGCGGTCACTCTAAAGTGGAAGACCGGAAGGCCGCAATAACCCGACGAGATTTTGCAACTTACGGACAGCCTCCGCCGCGCTGGCCGGCGGGGTCAGGCGGTGCGGCGGGCCGTCGAGCCGCGGACCACCAGCTCCGGGGCGAACAGCAGCTCCTCCGCCGCCACTTCGCCGCCGTTGATGCGCTTGACCAGCAGTTCCACCACCGCGCGACCCATGGCCTCGATCGGCTGGCGGGTGGTCGTCAGCGGCGGGTCGGTGCAGTTCATCAGTGCCGAGTCGTCGTAGCCGACGACCGAGATGTCGCCCGGCACCGACAGGCCCTGCCGCCGGGCCGCGCGGATCGCGCCGAGGGCCAGCAGGTCGCTCGCGCACAGCACGGCCGTCGCGCCGCGCGGGTACAGGCGGGCCGCCGCCGCGTGGCCGCCTTCGATCGAGAACATCCCGTGCTCGACCAGCTCGTCCAGCACCGGCAGGCCCAGCTTCGCGGCGTACGCCTGGAACGCCTCGAGCTTGCGGCGCGACGGCACGTGGTCCGACGGGCCCAGGACCAGGCCGATCTTCTCGTGTCCGAGCGAGCTCAGGTGCCCGACGACCTGCTCGACGGCCACCGCGTCGTCGCACGAGACCTGCGGCAGCCCGAGGTGGTCGACGGCGGCGTTGATCAGCACCGTCGGCAGCCGCCGTTCGACGAGGTGGTGGTAGTGCGAGTGGACCGCGTCCGCCTGCGCGTACAGCCCGCCGGCGAAGACCACGCCCGACACCTGCTGCTGGAGAAGCAGTTCGACGTACTCCGCTTCGGAGACCCCGCCCGCCGTCCGCGTGCAGAGCACCGGCGTGAACCCCTGCTGGGCGAGGGCGTTGCCCATGATCTCGGCCAGTGCCGGGAAGATCGGGTTCTGCAGTTCCGGCAGCACCAGCCCGACCAGGCGGGCCCGTTCGCCCCGCAGCTGGGTGGGCCGCTCGTACCCCATCACGTCGAGCGCGGTGAGCACGGCGGCCCGGGTGCCGGCGGACACCCCGGACCGGCCGTTGAGCACCCGGCTGACCGTGGCTTCACTGACCCCGACCTGGCGGGCGACTTCGGCAAGACGACGCGTCATGGGCGAAACTTTACAGCAATCGAGCGCAAAAGTACGACGTGCGTGAACGTGCCGACGCCCGGAGCAACGCCTGCGCCGGTGGTCCGCGCTGATAGTTTTCAGTCATGAGCCAGCGACGTGCGGACGGGAGCGCCGGGGACGCGGACTACGGCGCGATCGGCGGGGTCTACACCGACTACCGCAAGCCGGATCCCCGGATCGGCCAGTACATCCTCGACGCGCTGGGCGACGCGCGGACCGTGCTGAACGTCGGCGCGGGCGCCGGCGCGTACGAACCCGGAGACCGCGAAGTGACCGCCGTCGAGCCGTCGGCGTCGATGCGCGCGCAGCGGCCGGCGGGCCTGCCGCCCGCGGTCGACGCCGTCGCGGAGAAGCTGCCGTTCCCGGACCGGGCGTTCGAAGGGGCGATGAGCACGTTCAGCGTGCACCAGTGGAACGACCTGTGGGCCGGCCTCAAGGAGATGCGCCGCGTCACCCGCGGCCCGATCGCCATCCTGACCTGCGACCCGGATCGGCTGCGCCGCTTCTGGCTGCTCGACTACGCCCCCGAGGTGATCGAGACCGAGGCCCGGCGCTACCCGTCGGTCGACGACATCGCCGACGGGCTCGGCGGCCACACGGAAGTCATCGGCGTGCCGATCCCGATCGACTGCACCGACGGCTTCAACGAGGCGTACTACGCCCGCCCGGAACGCCTCCTGGACCCGGGCGCCCGGCTGTCGTGCTCGGCGTGGAGCTTCGTCGACGACCGCGTGCACCACCGCTTCGCCGCCGAGCTGCAGCACGACCTGGACGACGGGACGTGGGAACGCCGCTACGGCAAGCTGCGCGAGCAGCCTGCGTTCGAGGGCTCCCTGGTCCTCGTCGTCTCGGATCCCACGGGGTAACGGCCTACTCGGCCAGCAGCTCCTGCAGTTCCCGCACCGCGACGGCGAGTTCGCCGGCGAAGCGGTACATCTCCGCGGAGACGTGCTTCGGCGTGCTCAGGTAGATGTTCCAGCGGTCCGGCAGCAGTACGTACGCGACGCCGATGCACTGCGGGCTGGTCGAGCCGAAGCCGAAGTACTGGATGTTGACCGACGGCGCCGAGCTGGTGCTCAGGTAGTCGTCACGCGACTTCAGCCAGCCCGGCGAGGAGAACAGCGCCGGCGTTTCCGTGTCACCACGGCGTTTGCCGATCAGCTGCAGCTCCCACAGGTGCTGCTCCGGCGCGTCGCCGGCCTGGCACTCCTTCGCCCGCGCCACGTGCTTCGCCGCGGCCGCGCGGAACGCTTCGCGCTTCTCCTCCACCGGGGCGTCGGAGGTCATGACGTCGGCGAAGCGCACGACTTCCGGCGTGACGACCCGCATGGCCTCGGTCCGGCCGTTCTGGAACTGCCGGGTGGCGATCGACTCGTACGTCGCCCCGGTCAGGCCCTTCGCGCGGCGGTGGGCCAGCTGGTACGCCATCTGCGCGAAGGCGTCGGGGGACATCCCGAGCTCCTTCGCGCGGTTCGCCCCGAAGTCGAACGACACCGTCTGCGTCGCCGTCGCGTCCGCGTAGGCCTTGAACGCTTCCCGGGCGGCGCGCGCGTCTTCGCGGAGTGCGTCGGTCAGCGTGAACTCGACGACTTCGTAGCCGGGGACGCCTTCTGCCGGCTCGCGCGGCTCCCGTGAGCCGCTCAGCAGCGCGTCGGTGAAGCCGAGGATCGTCGTGCCGTCCAGTTCGCAGTGCTCGACGTTGATCCCCGCGGTGCCGTCCTCGAAGACGATCAGCGACACCGCCTTGTCATACCAACGATTGTCGCCGTACAGCAGCTGGTCGTTCGCCTCCAGGGCGTCCGACGGCGTGAAGTCGTCCAGGCACAGGCAGAACAGCGCGGTCTCGATGGTCTCCAACGCGGCGGCGTTGCCCGCTTCGAGCAGTGCGGCCCGCGAAGCCGCCCATTCCGCGCGCGCCTTCGTCGTGAAGGACCCGGCCGGGACGTCGGTGACGTGGTCGTCCTTGAGGATCGCGCGCAGCGCGTCGGCCAGCTGCGCCGGCGAGTGCGGGCGGCCGTCCTCGGCGAGCACGTCCAGCCGGAACGGCGTGCCCTTCGAGAACACGACGATGTGCCGTTCGGGCGACGGGAACCGCGTGCGCGCGGTGTCCAGCAGCTCGCCCGGGATCCGCGTGGCCGAGAAGAGGTACTTGTGCTGCACCATCGACTGCGGCGTGCCGCGCAGGAGCACCGGCGGCACCCGCTCGTCGTCGAGCTTCAGCTTGTAGTCCACGGCGGCCGCGGTCAGCTCGGCCGCGCGCTCCACCTGGCCGAGCGGGGAGTCCTGGAACAGGAAGAAGAAGTTGGCGTTGAGCGCGATCCGGTCGCGGCGGCCGAGGTAGCGGTACGGCCAGAACGTGTCGAGCCAGCTGCGCACGCCGGGCGAGCGGTCGTACTCCTCGAGCGCGGCCTGCAGCTCCGGCCCCGGGCCCGCCACGAATTCCGCGAGCGCCGCTTCGGTCTCCGCCAGCTCGTCCGGCGTCAGCAGCGGGGCGCACCACTCGAGGAACCGGCGGCGGCTGTCCTCCAGGGTGGGGACGGGGACGCGGGGGAGCCGGTCCTCGTTGCCGAAGGTGCGGGTGGACCATTCCGGACTGCTCACGGTCATCCTTCTGCGTCGAAGTCGGGGAGTGCTGGCAAGCCTGCAGGACGGGAAACATACAGCTGCGCGTAGAGCCACCCGTCGGACTCCAGGCCGGTGGGGTCGACGCCGGCCGCGCTCAGCGTGTCCAGGATCTGCGTCTGCTCCTCGGCGGACGCGAACTGCCGCTGCCGGAAGACCCCTGCGACGCCCGTGGTCTCGTACCCCAGCTCGGCGAGGCTCTCGGCGATCGGCTCGTAGGAGAACATCCGCAGCACGAAGTGCGCCATCCACGGCCGCGCGCCGCGGGCGACCCTCGACAGCGTCTTCTCGGTGACGTACCCGACGAAGCCGGTCGAGACGACGAGGTCGACGTCGTCCAGCAGCTTCTGCTGGGTGCTGTCCGGGTCGTCGCCTTCGAGGTCGGCGTGGATGGCCTCGTCGAGGAAGCCGGCGGAAAGCGCGTATTCGAGCGCCGGGGCCGAGCTGTCCAGGCCGTAGAACCTCGGGCCGCCGGGGCGGACGCGCTTGCGGTCCGCCTCGACCAGTGCCGTGTGGTCCAGTGCGCGCACGGCCGGGTCGGTGTAGTGCGTGTAGAGGTCGTCCATCGTCGCTTCGCAGCGCTGCAGGGCCGCGTTGACGCCGTAGGAGCAGCCGACGTCCAGCACGGTCGGCCGCTCGGCGGGGTGCGCGGCGATCAGCTTCGCGAAGTACGGCTTCGCCGCCTGCGGGATGTGGTAGCCCACGCGCTTCAGCGTGCCGAAGAACGGACGCGGGTCGGGCGCGGTGTAGATGTGGTCGAACGAGATCTTGCCGGTCGAGTCGAAGGGCACGGGCCAGGCTCCCTGATCAGTCGAGCAGTTCGTCGCCACGGACGCTGCGTCCGGCGAGGTGGGCGGGCAGAACGCGGCCGAAGAGCTGCCGGGTCCGCTCCGCGCTGCCGATGACCCCCGGGCGCTCGCTGTAGGCGAAGATCGCGGAGTGCCGCGCGATCGCGCCCTCCACGGTACTCACCCGGTGCAGCGCGAAGCGTCCTTTGAAGAGCTGGAGATCACCGGGCCGCAGGTGCAGCCGCCGGACCAAGCGGGTGTCGCCGGCCAGCACCGAGCGCACGGCGGCGAAGTTCTCGTCCGCGGCGGACCGGATGTTCGGGCAGTACTCGAACACCCCGCCCGCGCCGGGCTCCTGGGTGAGCATGCTGACGGTGAACTCGTTCGTGTCGAAGTGCCACGGGTGCGCGCGGCCGGGCGCGATCACGTTGAGCGTCAGCCCCGACAGCGGGTCCGCGAGTTCGTGCAGCTCCGGCAGCCCGAAGCAGTCCGCGACGAACCGGCGGAACATCGGGCTCGTGTAGAGCCGGGCGATGATCGCCGACGCCGGGATGCGGTCGCGCGCGACGAAGGCGTTGCCGCGTTCCAGGATCGTCCGGCCGGGGTGGCCGTCGGGCAGCGGCTCGCCGACCGCGGTGTTGTAGGCGTTGACCCGCTCGATCTTCGTGTACGCGTCCCCTTCGAGCGCGGCGCACTCCGCCCGCAGGACCTCGCGCAGCTCCGGGCGGACGAAGTCGGCGAGCACGCTGCAGCCGGCTTCGGCCAGCTCGGCGCGGGTCCGGCCGACCGTCTCCCGCCAGGCGCGGCTGTCCGGATCGGTGAGCGGGTAACGGTCGGTGTCGACCATTTCCAGTGGCGCTACGGAGGTGCTCATCGTCGAGGTCCCTTCCGGCGGGTGAAGGAACAGAGGTAGCACAGAAGCCCGCTGGTCAACCGTGGGTTTGTGAGCGGTGACACACGGTCGTCAGTTGCCGATTCTGCTGGCCCACGCGCTGAGCTTGACGGTGTCGGTGGTGCCGAGATCCGTCTCCAGGGGCTGCCGCTGCTCGGGCTCCCCGGGGATCGGGACCACCGCGATCGCGGCACCGGTGCGCTTGTCGCCGCTGGTGACGGTGGCCGACCAGGCGAGCACCGACAGCGCTTTCTCACCCGGCCGCAGCGTCAGATCCTGCGGCCCCGGATCGGCGGCGAAGTACGACGTCTCGTGCAGGACCTTGACGTCGAGCGAGGTGCCGTCGCCGGCGAGGACCTTCAGGTCCGGGTAGCCGGTGACCTTGCGCGGGATGGCGTCCAGGTTGGTCAGCGTCAGGACGCTGGCGCGGTGGCCGAGCCCGGCTTCGACCTGACCGACCGAAAGGGACAGCCCCTTCGACGGCGGCGGCCCGTACGTCGGGCTCGGCGTGGGTGCCGGCGTCGGAGCCGGCGGCGGCGGCGGACTGGCACAGCCCGCGAGAAGCGCTACGAAGAGAACTGGTACGAAGCGAGAAACCCCCATGTGGGTGAGGATAGCGGGCGCCTCGGAAGGCGCCCGCTGTCCCTCAGGGCGTCAGCAGCGGCAGGAGCGGCTTGCGCACCGCCGTCGCGACTCCGTCCGATGCTTCCGCGGCGGCGAGCCGCTCGGCCGACGGCCGTCCGTAGCCCGTCGTGCGCTGGACCAGCGGGCGGCCCAGCGGCTCGACCATCGCGCGCATGTCGCTGATCGTCTTGTACGACCCGTGCGACGCGCCGGCCATCCGGCTGATCGTCTCCTCCATCAGCGTCCCGCCGATGTCGTTGACGCCGCCCTGCAGCACCGCGCGGCTGCCCTCTTCACCGAGCTTCACCCAGGAGCTCTGGATGTTGTCGATCATGCCGTGCAGCAGCACCCGGGCCAGCGCGTGCACCGCGCGGTTCTCGCGCAAGGTCGTGCCCGGGCGGGCGAGCCCGGCCAGGTAGATCGGCGCGCTCTGGTGGATGAACGGCAGCAGCACGAACTCGGTGAACCCGCGCCGGCCGTGCTTCTCCAGGCCTTCGCGCTGCAGCCGCGCCAGCAGCTTCAGGTGCGCGACCCAGTGCGCCGGCGTGTCGACGTGGCCGTACATCATCGTGGACGTCGTCGGCAGCCCGACCTCGTGCGCGGTCGTGACCACCTTGATCCACTCCGACGTCGGCAGCTTGCCCTTGGTGAGCACCCAGCGGACGTCGTCGTCGAGGATCTCCGCGGCCGTCCCCGGCAGCGAGTCCACACCGGACTCCTTGGCCTTGATCAGCCAGTCGCGCAGCGAGAGGTTGGTCCGCGAAGCGCCGTTCACGACCTCCATCGGGCTGTAGGAGTGCAGGTGGATCTCCGGCTGACGGCGCTTGACCTCGGCCGCGAGGTCGAAGTACGCGGTGCCCGGCAGGTCCGGGTGGATGCCGCCCTGCATGCAGATCTCGGTCGCGCCCGCGGCCCAGGCCTCGTCGACGCGGTCGCCGACCTGCTCCAGCGAGAGCGTGTACGCGTCGGCGTCGGTGCGACGCTGCGCGAAGGCGCAGAAGCGGCAACCCGTGTAGCAGACGTTCGTGAAGTTGATGTTCCGCGTGACGACGAAGGTGACGTCGTCGCCGACCGTCTCGCGCCGCAGGTCGTCGGCGATCCGGGTGAACGCGTCCAGTTCCTTGCCGTCGGCGTGCAGCAGCGCGAGCGCGGCGTCGTCCGACAGCCCGGCCGGGTCCTTTTCCGCGCTGCGCAACGCTTCCAGGATGTCGGTGTCGAACTTGGCCGGCCCGGTCTTGATCCGGTCGCCGATCTCCTTCCAGTCCCCGTACACCGAGTCGAAGTCGCCGCGGCGGTCCTCGGTGCGGCCGCTGGTGTCGATCTCGGTGTGCAGGTCGGTGCGGCCGGACTCCTGCCAGCCGCCGTCCGGCTCCTGCCACGGGATGCCGACCGGCTTCGCGTCCTCCCGGGCCAGCCCCGTGTCGTAGTCGACGAGCGCGGCGACGTGCCGCGTGATCCGCGGGTCCAGCCACGGCTCGCCGGCCTTGACGTACTCCGGGTAGATGGTGAGGCGTTCCTTCAGCTCGAAGCCGGCCTTCTCGGTGCGGCGGGCGAGCTCGTCGATCTGCGGCCACGCGCGTTCCGGGTTGACGTGGTCCGGGGTCAGCGGCGAGACACCGCCCCAGTCGTCGATGCCGGCGCGGATCATCAGGTCGTACTGGCTGCCGATCAGGTTCGGCGGCGCCTGGATGCGCATCTTCGGGCCGAGCACCAGCCGCGCGACGGCGATGTTCGCGGCCAGCTCTTCGAGGTCGGCGTCCGGGGTCGCGCGCATCTTCGTGTCCGGCTTGGCCCGGAAGTTCTGCACGATGACTTCCTGGATGCCGCCGTAGGTCTTGGCGACCTTGCGGATCTCGAACAGCGCGTCCGCGCGCTCCTCGAACGTTTCGCCGATGCCGATCAGGACACCGGTGGTGAACGGGACACTGCTGCGCCCGGCGTCTTCGAGCACCCGCAGCCGGACCGCCGGGTCCTTGTCCGGGGAGCCGTAGTGCGGGCCGCCCTTCTCGCTCCACAGCCGGGTCGCGGTGGTCTCCAGCATCATGCCCATCGACGGCGCGACCGGCTTGAGCCGCTGGAAGTCCTGCCAGGTCAGCACGCCGGGGTTGAGGTGCGGCAGCAGGCCGGTCTCCTCCAGCACCCGGATCGCCATCGCGCGGACGTAGGAGAGCGTGTCGTCGTAGCCGTGCGCGTCCAGCCACTCGCGGGCGGCCTTCCAGCGGTCCTCGGGCCGGTCGCCGAGCGTGAACAGGGCCTCCTTGCAGCCCATTTCGGCACCCTTGCGGGCGATGTCGAGGACCTCGTCGGGGGACAGGAACGGCGATTCGAGCCGGCCCGGCACGGTGACGAAGGTGCAGTAGCCGCAGCGGTCGCGGCACAGCCGGGTCAGCGGGATGAACACCTTGCGGCTGTAGGTGATGATGCCGGCCCGCCCGGCTTCGGCCAGGCCCGCGTCGCGGATGCGCGAGGCGTACTCGGACAGCTTGGTGAGGTCGTCACCGCGGGCGTGCAGCAGAACGCTCGCTTCGGCTACGTCGAGTGTCTTCCCGTCACGTGCCCGGGCGAGCGCGCGGCGCATCGCGGAGGCGGTCGGGGTGGTGGCGTCGGGTTCGGGTCCCATTCCGCCCACGCTAGGACCGTCCTCGCGCGACCAGCCAGTGTGCGTTGCGCACCCGGCTGGGTGCGGACGCGGCCGTGATCGTCTTCGCAGGTCAGGCCGCTCGGCTGGTTGTCGATCACCGCGCCGGCGTGTATTACCTAAAGGGTGGCATCGGTGGTCGGCAAGAAGATCGGCGGGCGGACGTACTACTACCTGGCGGAGTCCGCCCGGGTGGACGGCAAGCCGCGGGTGGTGACCCAGCGTTACCTCGGCACGGCCGACGAGATCGCGCGCGCCGTCCCGGGCGGCGAGCCCGCCTCGGCGTCGTACCGGACGTACGGCGACGTCGCCGCGGTGTGGGCGACGCTGTCCCGGCTGGACTTCGTCGCCCGCGTCGACGACGTCGTGCGCGCGAAGCCGTCCCTGGGGCTCATCCTCGCCGTGGCGGTGCTGCACCGCGCGACCGCGCCGGAGACGCCGATCGGCGAGTGGTGGGCCGCGGCCCCCGATGTCGTCCGGCCCCGCCTGTCCACAGTGGATGGCCTGTGGCGAGCCTTGGAACGCCTGACCCCGGAGCGGATCGCGGGCATCGAGGAGACCGTTTCCGCCGCCGTGCTGGACTTGCTCGACGACCACGCGGCGCTCGCCGTCGACGTCCCGCAGTTCGCCGCGTTCGCCCCGGCGGACTGCACGCTGCCGTCGGCCTGCCAGGGCGTGCTGGCCGGCGTCGGGCTGCGGGTGACCCGCGACGGCGCCATCCCGCTGGCGTCCCGGCTGTACCGGCGCGACGACGGCACGGCGCCGACGTTCGCCTCGCTGACCGGGGAGCTGGGGCCGGCCACCCTCGTCTTCCACGCGGGCCAGGCGGCGCAGCTCGACCTGGGCTCACGCAGCGGCTTCGTCGGGTCGCTGCCGCTGACCGACCACCCCGAGCTGCTGACCCAGCCCGCGTCCGCGCGCAAGCGCGTCGACCCCGAGCGGTTCGCCGGCCTCACCGCGCTCGACACGCACGCGGTCGTCGACGGCGTCCGGCGGCGGGTCATCCTGACCCACTCGGCGACCCTGCACGCGGCGCAGTCCCGCGCGTTCGCCGACGAGCTGGCCACCGCCACCCGGGAGCTCGACGGCCTCGCGGAGGCCCTGGCGGCGGGCACCCACCGCGGCGACCGCGCCCAGGTCCACGCCGAGATCGGCCGCGTCACCCGCGGCCGGCGCATCGAGCGCGTGCTCACCGCGGTGCTGAGCGGGAACCGGCCCGGGGAGATCCGGCTCGAACGGCGGATCGATTCTTCTGCTTTGTCGCGGCTCGACGAGGAGTTCTTCGGCAAGCAGGTGCTGGTCACCGACCGGGACTGGCCGATCGGCGACGTCGTCACGGCCTACCGGGCCCGCACCCACCTCGAATCGACGTTCCGCTGGCTGACCGGGCCCGCCGTCACCGGCCCGACCCCGCGGTGGGAGTGGACGCGGCAGCGGATCGCCGCGCACGGCCTCGTCTCGGTGCTGGCCGCGACCGTGACCCACCTGATGCGGCGGGAGGCCGACCGGGCGGGGACGAACCTGTCGGTGCGGGAGCTGCTGGACCAGCTCGCGGGCATCGGCGAGCTGGTCCTGACCTACCCGTCGACCGGTGGGCGGCCGCGGACGAAGCGCCTGCTGACCGGGTTGGACCCGGCGCGGCAGGCGCTCTTCACCCTGTTTCAGGACTCGCGGTAGATCTGCAGCGCGGAGAAGCTCTGGACCACCGGCATCAGCTCGATGACGTTGATGTTCACGTGCTTCGGCTGGCTGGCGGCCCAGTAGACGGACTCGGCGACGTCGTCCGCGGTCAGCGGCGTGGTGCCCGCGTAGACCTTGTCGGCCTTGGCCTGGTCGCCGTCGAAGCGGACCTTCGAGAAGTCCGTGCCGCCGACCATGCCGGGCTCGACGTTGGTGACCCGGACGCCGGTGCCGTGCAGGTCGCTGCGCAGGTTGAGGCTGAACTGGTGGACGAACGCCTTGGTCGCGCCGTAGACGTTGCCGCCGGGGTAGGGGTAGGTGCCGGCGATCGAGCCGATGTTGATGACGTGCCCGCGGCCGCGCTCGACCATGCCCGGCAGCAGCGCGCGCGTGACGTGCGCGAGGCCGCGGACGTTGGTCGCGATCATCTCGTCCCAGTCCCGCAGGTCGGCCTTGTGCGCGGGCTCGAGGCCCTTGGCCAGGCCGGCGTTGTTGACCAGGACGTCGACGTCTCGCCAGCTCTCGGGGAGCGTGTTGATCTTCTCCTGGACCTCTTCGGGGTCGCTGACGTCGAGGGTCACCGGCAGGACGGCGTCGCCGAGCTCGCCGGCCAGCTTCTCGAGCTTGTCGGCGCTGCGGGCGACGGCGATCACGCGGGCGCCCTCGGCGACGAACCGGCGCGCGATGGCGTCACCGAAGCCGGCGCTCGCGCCGGTCACGAACACGGTCTGCTGGGTCATGGGGTAGCTCCGCTGTCGTTCAGGAAGGTGCCGAGTGCCTCGTCGAACTCGGCCTCGCGCTCCAGGTTAGGCAGGTGGCCGGCGCCCTCGATCACCACCAGGGCCGAGTTCCGGATTTCCCGGTGGATGAGCTCGGCGTCGCCGACCGGGGTGAACTCGTCCTCACTGCCCACCACGACCAGGGTGGGGACGGTGATCCTGCTCAGCGTGGGCGTGTAGTCGGGGCGCTCGGCGCGGCCCCGGAGCGCGGCCGCGGCTCCGGTGTTGGGGGCGTTGCGCATCATCCTGCGGACGTGGGCCTCGACGTCCGGCCTGGTCGCGCGGGTCTGCTTCGAGATCATCTTGGGGAGGAGCTCCTCGGCGTAGCGCTCCATGCCCTCTTCGATGATGCGGTCCGCGGTGTCGTAGCGGGCCTGCTTGGCCTGCGGGGTGTCGAGGCCCGCGAAGGTATCGGCGAGGAGGAGGGCTTCCACGCGGCCGGGGTGGTCCCGCACCAGCTGCATGACGATCTGGCCGCCCATGGAGAGGCCGCCGAGGACGAAGCGGTCCAGGCCGAGGTGGTCCGCGAGGTCGATGAGGTCCCGGGCGAAGACGTCGAGCCGGGTCTTGGTGTCTTGGCTTCCCGACTCCCCGTAGCCGCGGAGGTCGGGGGTGATGACCCGGTAGCCGCTCTTGCCGAGGTGCTCGGCCTGGGGCCGCCACATCGAGCGGTCGAAGGGGTGGCCGTGGACGAGCAGGACGGGGCGGCCGGCCTGGGGCCCGAGGTCGTCGTACGCGAGGTTCATGCGGCCGACGTTAGGCGGAGCTTTGGCTCGGAGCAATACGGTGCAATGTAGTCGGAGCAATGTTTTTCAGAGGTCTTTCGGTGGCGCTCGGGGCCGGTTCGGGGCAGACTGGGCCTCGGACGGGCTTCGTCATGGGGTCTGACCTGCGCTGATCTTGTTAACCCACCCCCCTGTTTCGGGCCGTTTTCGAGCGTGTAATGTTCTCTTCGTCGCCAGGGAAACCCGGCCGACACGGAGACACGAACCAAGCTCTCGCGGATCGCGATTGAGTGGGTGTCCCACCAAAAACTGCTAGGAATAACCCGCTTCGGGTGACGCTGGGCCTTGGGTCTGGGGTTGGTCGGGGTGTGTTGCTTGAGAACTCAACAGTGTGCTAGTGAACTAAGCCAGTAGAGCTTATGTTTGAAACCCCCTCGTCGGGGTTTCCTTTGAGAGCAGTAAAATGCCTCGATTGAATTCGAAGACATTGTTGGAGAGTTTGATCCTGGCTCAGGACGAACGCTGGCGGCGTGCTTAACACATGCAAGTCGAACGCTGAACCCACTTCGGTGGGGGATGAGTGGCGAACGGGTGAGTAACACGTGGGTAATCTGCCCTGCACTCTGGGATAAGCCTTGGAAACGAGGTCTAATACCGGATATCACAATC
>NZ_JADWPD010000041.1 GCF_017308975.1 Amycolatopsis sp. MtRt-6
GGACCGGGCGGACCGGGCGGGCCGAGCCGGGCGGGCCGGGCGGGCGGGCGGACCGGGCGGGCCGAGCCGGGCGGGCCGGGCGGGCGGGCCGGATCGGCTGGGGCGCGCAGGCCGGGGGTTACCGAACCTCACCGGCGTAAAAGCCCACCGGCATCGTGAGGTCCGCGCTCGACGCGCCGCACTCCAGCATCCACAACGCCGCCGCCGGGCCGAGCTCGCGGCCCAATGCTCCGAGGGCGGCCGGGTCCGGGGCCACCGCCCGGGCCTGCTCCACCCCCTGCGCGAACGCCTCCGGGTCCCAGCCGGCCGAGTCGTCGCCCCGGGAGCCCCGGGAGCCCAGGGAGCCCAGGGAACCCAGCGAGCCCAGCGAGCGGGCGCCACCCGCCAGCGACGGGGTCGGGAGCGCCTCGGGGACCCCCAGCAGGCCGTGGGTGCGCTCGCCCGTCAGCACGCCCATCCAGCGCGAACTCTCCGGAGTGGGCCGGGGTCCGGTCCAGCGGGGCCGGCCGTCCATGTCCGGCAGCTTCGCCGGCGCGCCGGACACCGCCCAGTGGCCCGCCCACTCGACCGCCAGGCCCGGCGCGCTGCGGGTCGCCGGGTTGTGGAACCGGGCCATGTCCCAGCGGTTGCCCACCGCCACCGCCGCCAGGTCGCGGTGCGGCCACACCCGCGCCTCCCACCAGAACCCCCACGGGAACGCCGCCGTGTGCCCCCACCACCAGTCCTCGCCCAGGTCCGGGTCGGCGAGCTCGAACGTCAGGCCGGAAAACGAACGCGAACGCGGGCGCGGCACCCGCGGCGTCACCATCGCCGCGAGTGAATCCGGTGTGACCAGGCCGTGATCACCGCGGGCGGTGCGCAGCAGGGACTGCAGCAGCCGCCCGAAATCCGTGACACTCGTGTGCATCCCGACGCCCGGGTACGCCGCCGTGCGCAGGGGTGGGCTGGGGACGCACCAGTCGCCGAACGCCATGTACCCGGTCGCGCCGCCGGTGCCGTCGTCGATGCTTGTCGCCGTCATCCCGGCCGGGGTGAACACTTCCCGGTGGACGCGGGCGCCGTACGGTTCGCCCGTCAGGTGCTCGACCACGCCGCCCAGCACGCCGATCCCGAAGCTCGAGTACGAGTACGGCCCCGGTGCCGTCACCAGCGGCCGCGCTCCGCCGTACTCCACCGCGCGGCCGATCTCGTGCCGGCGCCGGACGTAGTCCAGGATCGGCTCGGCCGGGGCCGCGGGCGCCGTGGCGGTGACGATGTCGCTGGAGTAGCCGCCCTGGTGGGCGGCCAGCATGGCGGTGGTGACCGGTGCCGCTCCCGGACCGCGCAGGCCCGCGGGCAGCACCTCGTCGACCGGCGTGTCCAAACCGGCCAGGCCCGCCTCGACCAGCTGCAGGAACGCCAGCCCCGTGACGGGTTTGGTGAGCGAACCCGCCGGCGCGGGTGTCCCGGCGGTCATCGGCGTGCCCGCGGCCAGGTCCGCGAACCCGGTCTCGGCCGTCCGCAGCTCGTCGCTGGTCGCCACCGCGACGGCCACCCCGGGGGTCCCGGTCACCGCGGCCAGCCGGGGCAGGACGGTGCCGAGCGCCGCCATCACGTCGTCGAGCATTCTTCTCCTCGCTTGCGTCCACAAAGGACCTGTTCAGCCCTCGGTGGTGTTGTAGTTGACGATCCGCTCGACCATGAGGGCGACCGCGCCCGCCAGCGGGCTGTCCGCCTCCCGGACCACCACGTCCGGCAGCCGGTGCGCCTCCTCCTCGGCGACCGCCACGACGCCCCAAAGCGCGTTGAACCCCGCCGGGTCCGCCGGCTTCTCCGCGGCCGCCTTGACCACGACGTCATCGGCGCTGTCGCTGCTGCCGACCACGGTGAGCGCGCCCATCTGCCGCAGTGTCCCGGGATCGGACTCCTCGGCCGCCACCACCGCCCAGCCCGCCACCTCGGTCGACGCCAGGGCGGCACGCAGGCTGCCGGCGCTGCCCGCGCCGCTGACAACGATGTCAGGAAGCACGAGTGCCACCGGTCCCCGCGTCATCGGCAGGGCGCAGCGAATTGCCCCGTCGAGGCCTGGTCCGGCCGTTTCGTCCTGGTAGACGAAGACCAGCTGGACCGTCCCGGCGTAGCGCGCCAGGTACTTCACCGTGTCCAGCTTGTGCGTCCCGAACACGACGACCACGCGCACGGCGAGCCCGCTGCGCGCCAGGTCGACGACGGCCTCCAGGCTGCGGTCCAGGACGGTGACGCCGGGCGCCAGGCAATGCAGCTCCTTCGCGTACGGCGCTCCGAAGCGCGTTCCGAAACCGGCACAGGGCAGGATGATCGAAACATCGGGGATGGCTACGGACGAAACAGGCATCGAATGGCCCTCAAGTTCTGTTGACGGTCAGGAGCCCTTGTCCGCCTTGACAATAGCCGGTTCCGCGCGAGCGGGGAAAGCGCTCCCCTGGCACCCTGGACCGCGGCCACATCGCCGAGGAGAGAGCGAAGAGGACACCCGATGCGAGTACTGCTGTCCACGTACGGAACGCGGGGCGACGTCGAACCGCTGGTGGCACTCGCGCGGGAACTGCGCGCGCTCGGCGCGCGGACGCGGATGTGCACCCCGCCGGACGCCGAGTTCGCGGACCGGCTGGCCGGGCTGGACATCGAGCCGGTGCCGGCCGGGCCGCCGGTGCGGGCGCTGATGCGCGCGACGGCGCCCCCGACGGCGGCCGAGCTGTCCCGGTACCGCACCGAACTGCTCGAGACGCAGTTCGACGTCCTCCCCGCGGCGGTCGCCGGCTGTGACGTGCTGGTGGCCGCCGGCTTGGCGCAGGTCGCCGCGCGGTCGGTCGCCGAAGCCGCGGGTATCCCCTACGTGTACGTGACCTATGCGGCCGTCAACCTGCCGTCGCCGCACCACGCGCCGCCGCCGCGGCCGGGCTGGCCGGCGCCGGACGGGGCCGCCAACACGACGTTGTGGGAACGGGACGCCCACCTGGTGAACGCGCAGTACCGCGAGCCGCTCAACGGCCACCGGGCCGCGCTCGGCCTGCCGCCGGTCGACAACGTGCGCGACCACGTCCACTCCGATCGGCCGTGGCTGGCGGCGGATCCGGTCCTCGGGCCGTGGCCTCGGCTCCCGGGCGGCCTTTCAGTGGTCCAGACAGGTGCGTGGACCCAGGTGGACGAGCGTCCACTGCCCGCCGAACTGGTGGCGTTCCTGGAAGCGGGCCCGCCGCCGGTGTACGTGGGCTTCGGCAGCATCAGCCCGGCACCGGACATCGCCCGCTGGTCGGTCGAAGCGGCCCGCGCCCGGGGGCACCGGGTGCTCGTCTCCCGCGGCTGGGCGGACCTCGACCTGGTCGACGGCCGGGACGACTGCCTCGCCATCGGCGACGTCAACCACCAGCGCCTGTTCGGCAGGCTGGCCGCGGTGGTCCACCACGGCGGCGCGGGCACGACGCAGACGGCCGCCCGCGCCGGGGTGCCGCAGGTGGTGGTCCCGATCCCGTTGGCGGACAACCCGTACTGGGCCGGTCAGGTGGCGGCCCGCAGGATCGGGGCGGCCCTCGACGGCCCGACGGCGACCGCCGCGTCGTTGCGCGCCGCGTTCGAAACGGCGCTGGCGCCCGAAACCCGGGCCCGGGCGCAGGCATTGGGGGCCGAGATCCGCACCGATGGAGCAACCGTGGCGGCGCGCCGGTTGCTCGAAGTGACCGCCTGAGCTTTTCTCACCCGGAGGATGGGCGTCCGTCCGTGCCGATGCACGCCCATCCGCAGGGCCATCCGAACGGCACAACCGTTGAGCCACAACAACCTTCGTTCATCCGTCAGGTGACGGATGTCTGTGGTGCGCGTACCGCGAAACATTGCTCTACGGAGCCCGCCGCTCCGGCCTCGACGCCGAGGAGGAGCGATGTCCCGTGCTACCACCACCCTCTCCACGGTCGTGATCTTCGTTCTCGCCCTGAACCTGCGGCCCGCCGTGACCAGCCTGGGTGCCGCGCTGCCCGACATCTCGGTCGCCGGTGACATCGTCGGCGCGGTGCTCGTCGCGTTGCCCCTGTGGGCGATCGGCCTCGGTGGCTGGGCGACGCCGTGGCTGTGCGCCCGGATGGGCACGCACCGGACGGTCACCGTGGCACTCGTCGGGCTGGTGCTGTCGCTGACCGGACGCGTGCTCGGCGGTTCGTCGCAGCTGCTGGCCGGGACGGCGCTGGCGTGCCTGTCGATCGCCGTGCTCGGCACCATGCTGCCGCTGCTGGCCAACGGTTCCGCGGCCTTCACGTTCGGGCTCGGGGCGGGCAGCACGGCCGGCGCGCTGTTCACGCCCACGGCGGTGATGTCGTCCTCGTGGCGGATCGCCCTGGGGGTGTGGGCGGTCGCGGCGCTGCTGGCCCAGCAGGTGTGGCAACGCACGCCGGGCGAGTTCCCGGCACCGCAGGCCGCGTCCGGGGCGGTCCCGGCCTCGGCGTTGACCATCCACTTCGGACTGATATCGACGGTGACGTTCCTGGTCATGGGCTGGCTGCCGGGCATCCTGCGCGACGCGGGCGTCCCCCCGACGACGGCGGGCGTGTGCCTCGCGCTGTCGATGGCGATGGGCCTGCCGATGATGCTGCTGGTCCCGGGCTGGACCCGCCGCTGGCGCAACCAGACACTGCTGGTCATCGCGTTGGCCACCCCCAACGTCATCGGCGTGACCGGCCTGCTCGTGGCACCGGCGGCCGCGCCCTGGCTGTGGGCGATCGCCACCGGCACGGGCATGGGCTCGCTCGCGTTCGCCCTGACGACGATTTCGCTGCGCAGCAGGGAGAGCTCGCTGTCGCTGTCGGCGGTGGTCCAGGGCGCGGGCTACCTCATCGCCGGCTTCGGCGTCCTGGCGTGCGGCTGGCTGCACACGGCGTCCGGCTCCTGGCAGGCACCGCTGCTGCTGGTGCTGGTGATCCTGCTCGGCCAGATCGTCAGCGGGCACACGGCGGTTTCGCGGCGCACGCCGGCGCCGGTGGCGAACCCGCTCGCGGTGCGCCCCCAGGGCGAGGCGCCGGAGGTCGGGGTCTGAACCACCGGCGGCTCAGCCGGACGCCGACTGGTGCCGAGCCGCTTCGCGGGCGATGTCGATGCGGGAATGCACGCCCAGCTTCGTCAAGATGTGCGACACGTGCGTGCCGACCGTGCGCGGGGACAGGTACAACCGGCCCGCGATCTGCGGGTTCGACAGCCCTTCGACCACCAGCGCGGCGATCCGCCCCTCGGTCGGGGTCAGGCTGTCCCAGCCGTGCCGCGCCTGGCGGTGCTTCACCTTCGGGCCGCGGCGGATGCCGAACGCGCGGAACAACGCGCGCAGGCGGGCCACGTCCCAGTGCGCGTCCAGCTCCGCGTAGAGGTCGATCGCGTGGGTGAAGGCGGCCCGCGCCGAACCGCGGTCGTCCACCCTGGCTTCGGCGAAGGTGATGGCTGCCGCCTCCAGCGCCTTGGCGCGGGACAGCGGGCGGGCCGCGTCGCGGTAGCCGTCGGCCGCGCGCAGCAACATCGTGGCGTCGCGCTCGAGCAGGCCGCGGCAGTACAGGGCCAGTGCCCGGCGGTGCGGGATCGCGGACTCGGCCGCGATCGTGCGGACCCGGGCTTCGATCGCCGCCACCGTGCGCATGTCGCCGATCGTCGCGGCCAGGCGGGCGGTGTCGCCCAGCAGCTCCTCTCCCGCGTCCTCGCCCGCCGGCACCGCCGTCAGCACCGCCAACGCCCGCTCCGGCGCGTCGGCGTGCTCGAACGCGAGGCTGCACGCCCGCACCAGGCACTCCACGAACTGGTCGCCGATGCGTTCGGAGTACAGCGCCGCGATGTCGAGGTGACGGCGGGCCGCCGCGGTCTCGCCGCGGTGGAAGTGGATGATCGCCGCGACACCGTGGTCGCCGCAGACCACGGCCGGGTCCTTGCGGTCGTCCGGGACGACGTCCACCTCGGCCAGCGCGTCGTCCCACCGGCCGGCTCCCAGCAGCAGCTGCCCGACCGCGCTCTGGGCCTGGCTCAGCCGCGCGACGCTGCCGGTGCGCTCGGCCAGCTCCCGCGCCTGCCCGGCCGCGGCGAGCGCGTCGGTGTAGCGGTCGAGCGCGCCGAACGTGACCGACTGGTTGATGCGCAGCTGCAGGGTGAGGTCGGTCAGCGCCGGGTCGCCCCGGACGACGGCCATCGCGCGCTCGAACAGCGGCAGCGCGCCGGCCCACTCGCCCCGCACCATCGCGACGAAGCTCAGCACGTGCAGGGCCCACCCGGTCGCCCAGCGGTCTTCGACCGGGCCGAGCTCCGCCAGCGCCGCGGTGGCGAACCGGTCGGCGGCGTCGATCTCCCCGAGGTAGCGGTGCGTCCGCGCGATGAGCACCAGCAGCCGCGCCCGGTGCCGGGCCTGCAGCCCCGGCTGGGTCAAGGCGTTGTTCAGCTCGGGCAGGAAGTCCGCGGAGCAGCCGGTCAGCCCCCGGCACTGCACGACCGTCGTGTACAGGTCCACGCGCACGTCCGGGTCGCGCACGCGATCCAAGGCACGCAAGGCGATCCGCTCGGCCTGGGCGACGTTGCCCACGCCGTAGTAGGCGTCGGCCAGCCGGCAGGCCAGCGTGCCGGTCACGGTGTCGTCGAGCGGCGCGTCCCGCACCGCCCGCCGCAGGAGCGCGACGGCGGCCACCGGGGCCTGGCCGATCAGCGGCGTGGCCACGTCGAGCAGCCACCGCACGGCCCAGGGCGGCACCGGCACCCGGCTGTCCGTTGTGGACACCATGGGCAGCAGCTGCCGCGCCACCCGCTCGACCGGGGCGCTCGCCTCGGCCAGCGCCCACGCGGCGGCCTGGTGCCAGGCGATCCGGACCGCCGTCGGCATCTCGTCGTACAACGCCGTGCGGATCAACGGGTGCCGGAACGCCAGGTCGTCGCCGGCCGCCACCAGCACCCCGGCGGCGCGGGCCTCGTCGAGGGCGGGCAGCAGGTCGGCGAGCGGGGAGTTCGTCACCGTCACCAGGTCGGCGACCGAGAACCCGACGCCCAGCAGCGCCGCCGCCCGCAGCACGCCCCGCGCCGCCTCCGTCAGGAAGCCGAGCCGGTCCGCGATCGCCTCCGGCAGGGAGTCCGGCGTGGCCGCGCCGGTCACCTCCACCACGCCCGCGGTGTCGACGGCCAGGCACGAGCTGCGGGCCAGCGCGTCGACCAGTTCGGTGAGGTACAACGGGTTCCCGGCGGCGTCGTCGGCCAGCCGCGCCAGTTCGGCGCCCGGCTTGCCGCCGGCCAGCGCGGCCACCAGCTCGAGCACCGCCGGTTCCGCCAGCCGCCCCAGGCGCAGCCGCTCGGCCGGGCCGACGATCCGGAAGAGCGAGCGCAGGTCGTCGCGGCGCGGCACCGGCCGCAGCACGCCGATCAGGAGCAGCGGGAGCTGCCGGACCGAGCGGGCGAGCCGGCTCCACACCGCGACCGTCGTGCGGTCGGCCCACTGCAGCTCGTCGACGACCAGCACGGCCGGCCCGTCCTGGCAGAGCTCGTCCACCAGCGTGATCAGCTGCTCGGCCGCCGCGGCGGCGAGGTCGGCGCCCTTGCCCGCGACGGCGCTGCCGCCCAGCAGCTCGGAAATGGCGTCCCGCCGGGGATCCCGCGTGACCTGCGTGATCTGCAGGGCGTCCAGGAGGGGCAGCAGCGGCAGCGCCTGCCCGAGCTCGTCGCCCGCGCCCCAGAACACCTGGCAGCCCGCGTCGGCGGCCGCGGCGCAGGCGGCGCGGACCAGCGCTGACTTGCCGATCCCCGGCTCGCCGTCGACCAGCACGGCGCGGCCGCGACCGGCGGCGACATCACGGATCCAGGCGACCAGCCGGGACAGCTCGCCGTCCCGGCCGACCAGCAACTCAGTACCGTCCGTGAGCGGTCGCACACCGAGATTTTAAGAGGAAAACCTGTTCCCCAACAAGAGGTGCACTCAGTCAACCCGGAACGCCGGTCGGTAGCCGGGTGTTCGCGGCAATGAAACACACTTCCGGGAAATGAGCCAATTTGTGATGCCGACGTGATTGCATCGCCCGGCGTTGACGGATAACCGATCACCCACCCACTGCCGGCGCAATGCCGCGACCCGGACAAATGCGGGCCGACAGCGTTTTCCGCGATCGAATCCGTCCACCGCCGAGGACATCGACCCCCGCTTCCGGCGCCGCGACGCCGTCCCGGCCACGACTACGCTCCGTTGCCGACACGGTCGTTCGACGATTTCGACAGCGATCGCGGGTCGCCTGCGCAGGCAGGCAACTCCCCGGATACAGGCGGCCGGAGCGCGATTTCGACAACTCGGGCCCGCCGGGTTCGGCACCGTGGGATATCGCCGAAAATCCGTTGTTTCCGCCTTGCCCGGCACACTCCGGCCACGTTTTCCGCACTCCCCCGCGAAGCCGCCGGATGCGGCACCGAGCGGATCTTTGGGCAACACAAGATCGTCGATCAAGTATTCGTGCCGCCATTGTGGTGAATTCCGCGACCGGGCACACATCACGCATTGTCAAGGACCGCCGGGGGAACCTACAGTGGCCCGCCTGACGCCGGGGAGTGAATCACGCACCTTCCTTGGAGCCGGTACATCAACTGTCATCTCCTTCGAGGAGCAGACCTTGTTTGGAATCGTCAGGAGCGGTGGCCGGTTTCGTGCCGCGCTCGCCGTCATCGCCGCTGCCGCCGTCGCCACCGCAACCGGTTGCGGCGCACTGGGCTCGGGTACTTCGAACGCCGCGGCAAGCGGCGGGCTGGAGAAATCGGCGCTCAAGGTGTCGATCCTGCCCACCACGGACCTCGCGCCGTTCTGGCTGGCCCAGGACAGCGGCTACTTCGAAGCCGAGGGCCTCACCGTCGAATCCGTCATCGCGGCCAGCGGCCAGGCCTCGTTGACGAAGTCGATCTCGGGCGACGTCGACATCGCCTTCTCGACCTATCCCCCGTTCTTCACCGCGCGGGGCACCGGCGCCGCCGACATGCAGCTGGTCGCCGACGCGACGTCGGTCAACGCGAAGTCGAACGCGATCGTCACGGTGCCGAATTCGCCGGTGAAGAACGTCACCGACCTGGCGGGCAAGAAGATCGCCATCACGGCCAAGAACACCGCGTCGGATCTGCTCACCCGTTCGGTGATGCAGGACCACAACGTCGATTTCGGCAAGGTGAACTGGGTGCTGATCCAGTTGCCGAACATCGCCGCGGCCCTGCAGCAGGGCCAGGCCGACGCCGCGTACCTGCCGGAGCCGTACATCACGCAGGCCGCCCAGACGGCGGGCGCGATCCCCGTGGTCGACATCAACACCGGTGCCACGCAGGACTTCCCGCTGACCGGCTACGGCGCGACGAGGAAGTGGGTGCAGGCCAACCCGAAGAGCCTGGCGGCGTTCCAGCGTGCGATGCAGAAGGCCACCCACGACACCTTGATCGACCGCGCCAAGGTCGAGCCGCTGCTGGTGCGGTTCGCCAAGATCGACGAGGACACGGCGAAGCTGCTCACCTTGCCGGGCTACGGCTCGATCCTGGACGCGCGGCGCCTGCAGCGGGTCCCCGACCTGCTGCTACAGCTCGGCGCCATCCCGTCCCCGATCGACGTGAACTCGATGATCAGCCCGCAGGCCGGGAAGTGAGCGCGGCTGGGCCGACCGGGTGACATCCGCGGCCGGGCCCCAACCGGCCGGGGACGTCCGGAGTGGAGCGTGCGCACATTCGCCGGACGTCCCCAGGAGGAACCGTGCCGAACCACCGTCTGCCCACCCTGGCCGCAGCGGCGCTGCTGGCCGCCATCGGCAGCGTCGCCGTGGCCCCGGCCGCGGCGGCGCACGACGCCTACGCCGACGTCGTCAACTGCAGCTACCAGGGCGCGATCCGCTGCGGCTACGGCGGCGTGACCAACGGCCACACCCGCGTCTACGCGTGCGACACCTTCGGCGACGGCTACGGTTTCCGCACGGAGTGGCGCACCCGCAGCGGTGGTGGCGGCGGCGTGGACGACGCCAACGGGAGCAGTTCCGGGTGCAGCGCGAAGATCCCCGGCACCGCGGCGAACCCGGTGACCATCTTCCGCGTCTGCCAGAAGACGCCCAACTGGCAGTGCTCGACCTGGCGGAACGCCTGAGTCGTCAAGCAGGCGCTCACTCGGCGGTCTCGAGCACGGAGTTCTCGCGGACGGCGGGCACGGACAGCGTCTTGTAACCGTGCTCGTCGAACACGATGGTGATCTTGGCGTCGTCCGCGGACATCACGACCCCGTGGCCCCATTCCGCGTGCCGCACCGCGCCGTTGACCGGGAACTCGCTCGTGCCGGACGGCTGCTCCTCGGCGGTGCCGGCGGCGCAGGTGTCGCAGTTGCCGCAGGGCCGCGAGAGCTGCTCCCCGAAGTAGCCGAGCAGGTTCTGCCGGCGGCACGCGGTGGTTTCGGCGTAGCCGCGCATCATCTCGATGCGCGACCGGATCAGCCGCTGGTGCGTTTCGGCGATCTCGATCGCCCGCTCGACGGCCGTTTCGGGAGCGAGCTTGGGGTCGAGGTATTCCAGACGGCCGTCCCCGGTGACGCCGACGGCTCCCGTCTGCTCCAGCAGGTTGACCGCCCGCGTGCGCTGGGCGGCCGAGACGTCGAGTTCCTTGCCGAGCTCGGCCGGTTTCCGGGGTGCGCCGGCGAGGGTGGCGGCCACCGCCGCCAGCGCGCGCTCGGGCGCCTTGGCCGCGGTGAGGAACTTCTGCAGGCCGAGATCCTGCGGCCGGTAGTACAGCGTGATCTCGGCGGGCTCGCCGTCCCGGCCGGCGCGGCCGATCTGCTGGTAGTACGTGTCGAGCGAGTCCGGCGCCGAGGCGTGCAGGACGAACCGCAGGTCCGCCTTGTCGATCCCCATGCCGAACGCCGAGGTGGCCACCACCACGTCGAGGTCGCCGCCGGAGAACCGTTCGTGGACGCGTTCGCGGTCGGCCGCCTTCATCCCGGCGTGGTAGGCCGCCGCGCGGACGCCGGCCGCGGCCAGTTCCCCGGCATACGTTTCGGCGTCCTTGCGGCTGGTCACGTACACCAGTCCCGGCCGGGTGGCGGGATCCGAGGTCAGCGCCTGCGTCCGCGTCAGCACCGCCTGCCGCTTGTCGGCGTCGGTGGTCAGCGGATCCACGCCGAGGCGCAGTTCGGGGCGGTCGAAGCTGGCCAGCACCTCCCGGTGGTCGCGCAGGCCCAGCCGGTGCCCGATGTCGGTGCGCACCGGCAGCGCCGCGGTCGCCGTCAGCGCGATCACCCGCGGGTGCCCGAGCCGTTCGATCACCGGCGCCAGCCGCAGGTAGTCCGGCCGGAAGTCGTGGCCCCACGCCGAAACGCAGTGGGCCTCGTCCACCACGAACAGCGAAACGCCGAGTTCCGCGACGGCGTCGAGGACCGCGTCGGACGCCAGCTGTTCCGGGGACAGGAACAGGTACTCGGCCTTGCCCGAACGCAGCGCCGCCCACGCCTGCTCGCGTTCGGCGGCGCGCTGCGTGGAGTTCAGGGCGACGGCGGCCGGCGCCCGGCTGTCCCCGATGCCCTCGATCTGGTCGTTCTGCAGGGCGATCAGCGGCGACACGACCAGCGTCGGCCCGTCGAGCACCAGCGCCGGAACCTGGTAGATCGCCGACTTGCCGGCCCCGGTCGGCAGCACGGCGAGCACGTCGTGGCCGGCCACCACCTGCTCCATCGCTTCGAGCTGTTCCGCGGACAGCTCCGGCCAGCCGAACTTCTCCGCCGCGATCCGCCGGAGCTCGGCGCGTCTTCCCTGGGGTGCCATCCGCCCGAGATACCCACGACGGCCTCGCGGAAACGACGGTCACCCGGCCCGGGTGCGGGGACGCGACGCACGTCACGCCCGCCGGTGTCGTCACCGGGGAACACCTCGTCGCGCCGGGCGTTGTAACGGGTGTCGGTACGGCGGAGTCCCCCGGGCCTCACCCCTTCCGCCTTCCCGGACCACCGGTTCACCCCGGAGCCGGGTCGCGCCATTCGCCGAGAGGCGACCCCCGTACCGGCCTCAAGCCACCGCTTCCGCTCGCAGGTCTCCCCCACCCTTCGCCGAGCGGAAGCGGTTCTCCTTTTCTCAGCTTTCTCAACCGACCGGGAACTTCACCCCGGTGAGGTCTTCCGAAACCGCCCAGAGCCGGCGCTGGACGGCTGCGTCGTAGGACTGCGGGCTGGACGTGACCACCTGCGGGCGGCCGCGGTAGCCACCCGGACCGGCCGGACCGTAGTACTGCCCGCCGATGGCGGCGGGGTCGGTCGCCGCGCGCAGGGTCGGGAGGGCGCCGCGCTCCGAGCTCTGGGTGAAGAGCGGGGCCACCGCCGAGAAGAGCGCGCGCAGCACCGCCGGGGAGTTGCGCATCAGCTCGGTGCGGGCCACGCCCGGGTGAGCGGCGATCGACGCCGTCGTGCCGTGCGGGGCGAGGCGGCGTTGCAGCTCGTAGGCGAACATCAGGTTGGCGAGCTTGGCCTGCCCGTAGGCCGCGACGCGGTCGTACGAGTTCTCCCACTGCAGGTCGTCGAAGTGGATTCCCGCGCGGATGCGGTGGGCGATGCTGGCGACCGTCACCACCCGGGAGCCCTCGACCGGCAGCAGCTGGTCCAGCAGCAGGCCGGTCAGCGCGAAGTGCCCGAGGTGGTTGGTGCCGAACTGCAGCTCGAACCCCTCGCGCGTGGTCTGCTTCGGCGGGTACATGACGCCGGCGTTGTTGATCAGCAGGTCGATCTTCGGCAGCGCGGCACGCAGGTCGGCCGCGGCGGCCCGGACGGACTCCAGCGACGCCAGGTCCAGCTCCTGCACGGTGACGTCGGCGGCCGCGCCGAGCCGCGCCGCCGCCTGCTTGCCCTTCTCGACGTCGCGGACGGCGAGCACCACCGTCGCACCACGCTCGGCCAGCACCTTCGCGGTGTCGAAGCCGAGGCCGGTGTTGGCGCCGGTGATCACCGCGACGCGGCCGCGCTGGCTCGGGACGTCGCGCTCGGTCCAGTTCTCGCTCATGGCAGTCCTCCTGGGTCACGGCCCGTTCGGACCGCCGGTCTGTTATGCCTCCGACGCTAAGGAACCGTCGGTCTGTTGTCAAGAGACTGCCGGTCTTCAATTCCGCGGCCCGGGCGTTACGCTGGTCTCATGACGTTCCAGCGGGCGCGCAGCGCGGAGCAGCGGGAGGAGCGGCGCCGCACGATCCTCGACACGGCGCTGAAGATGCTCGGCGAGATGCCGGTGGCCGAGGTGAGCCTGAACGAGCTCAGCCGCCGGGTCGGCCTGGCCAAGTCGAACGTCCTGCGCTACTTCGAATCCCGCGAAGCCGTGCTGCTCGAACTGCTGGACAGCGCGCTGCACGACTGGCTGGCCGAGGCGGCGGGCGAAGTGGCCGAGGGCGTCGACCCGGGCCGCCCGGCGCGGGAGCGGGCCGAGGCGTTCGCGGCGGTGGTTTCCCGCTCGCTGGCCCGCCGCACGGTGTTGTGCGACCTCATCGGCGCGCAGGCGGGTGTCCTGGAGCACAACGTGTCCACCGACGTCGTGGTGCGCTTCAAGCGGTCCGCGCTGGGCAGCCTGGACACGATGGCCGGGCTGCTGCGCCGCGCCGTCCCCGAGATCGGCGAAGCGGCGGCGTCGGTGTGCCTGCTGGGCATGATCCTGGCCGGTGGCCTGTGGACCCACTGCCGCCCGTCCCCCAGCGCCCGCGCGGCGTACGAGGCCGACCCGGCGCTGGCCGCGCTGCACCTCGACCTGGCGCCGGCCTTGACGCAGGGGCTGACGCTGTTGATCACGGGGGCCATGGCCGGCAACGGCTGAGCGTCACATCCGGTCCGCGAGGTCGCGCGCAACCTCCACGGCGATCTCCCGGGTCCGGATCGCGAGCGGCGATTCGGTGCGCCCGGCCGGCCAGTGCAGGGACAGCTCGCGGGCCGGCGACGGCGTCAGCGGGTGGATGCTCAACTGCTCGTCGGACCAGGCGTCGAGGCCGTGCAGCGCCAGCCACGGCAGTACCGCCCAGCCGATGCCCGCCCGCACCATCGACAGGATCGTTTCGTGGCCCGTCGTGCGGAAGACGAACACCGGCCGCGCGCCCGCGCGGGCGAACGCGCGCTCCAGCCATCGCTGGTGGTACGTCGGCGGCCAGGCCACCATCGGCACGTCGTCGAGCCGCTTCACGCGGACCGGGCCCGCCGGCAGCGCGCCCGGGCGCGCCACCAGGAGGTACGGCTCGTCGAGCAGCTTGACGTGCTCGACGTCGCCCGCCACCGGCCCGTCGTGGAACAGCAGGTCGCGCTCGCCCATCCGCGCGTCGTCCGGTGTCACGTCCGACAGCCTGATGTCGCAGCCGGGGTGCTCGGCCAGCAGCCGGCGGATCACGGACGGCAGGATCAGGTTCGACACGCTCTGAAAGGTGCCGATGTCGATCCGGCCGTGGCCCGCGCGGAAGCGGTCGACGGCGTCGGTCAGCGTCTCCGCCTTCGCCAGCAGCTCGCGGCCGTGGGTCAGGACCACTTCGCCGAGCGGGGTGATCCGGACCGGTTTCGGCCCGCCCGGCCGGTCGAAAACCGGGCCGCCCACGGCTTTCTCCAGCGCGGCGATCTGCTGGCTCACCGACGACTGCGTGTAGCCGAGCCGGGTGGCCGCGTGCCCGAACGTGCCTTCCTCGGCAATGGCGGCCATGGTCCGCAGGTGACGCAGCTCGAAGTCGCCCATAGCGCCTTAACATAGCCGATGGCGATCGATTCAATCGGAAATCATCGCTTTTCGCGATGCTCTCGCGAACCTAGCGTGGTTCCCATGACGACCACGACACTCGAACCGGCGGCCCGGCCGCGGCTGCCCCACCTCGTCTGGGCCCTGGCGGCCACGCACTTCGTCGGCCGCGCCGGCGGGGTGGTGCGGTCGTTCCTCGTGCTGTACCTGACGCAGGCGCAGCACCTCTCCCCCGCCACCGCGGGCTCGGTCGTCGCGGCCATCGGCCTGGGCGACATCGGCTCCCAGCTGCTCGGCGGCTGGCTCGGCGACCGGATCGGCCGGCGCCGCACGATGCTGGCCGGCTTCGTGGGCGGCGCCGCGGCGCTCACCGCGCTGGGCTCGGCGGATTCGCTGCCCGGCATCTGGGTGGCCGCCGTCGCGGCCGGGCTGACGCTCGAGCTGTTCCGCCCGGCCGGGTCGGCCGCGGTGGCCGATCTGCCGCCGCAGCAACGGGTCCGCGCGTTCGGCGTGCTCTACTGGGCGGCCAACCTCGGCTTCTCGGTCGCCACGGTCATGGCCGGCGTCCTGGCCAAGTACGGCTACGGGCTCCTGTTCTGGATCAACGTGCTGGCCTCGCTCGCCGCGGCGCTGATCGTCTGGCGCCGGGTACCGGAAACCCGCCCGGCGGAGCCGGTGCGGACGCGGCAGGCGCTGCTGCCCGTCGTGCTGCGCGACCGGCTGATGCTCGCGATGCTGGGGCTGCACGTCGGCTACTTCACGGTGTTCCTGCAGACCTTCACGACGTTGCCGCTGCTGATGACGGCCGCCGGCCTCGGTCCCGGGACGTACGGCGCGGTGCTGGCGCTGAACGGGATCGCGGTCGTGGCCCTCCAGCCGTGGGCGGTCCGGCTGCTGGCCGGCCGCAACGGCGCCGCGGTGTCGGCCGTGTCGATGCTGCTGGTCGGGCTCGGCGCCGCGCTCGGCGCCGTGAGCCACAGCGCCGCCGGCTTCGCCGCGTCGGTCCTGGTCTGGACCCTCGGCCAGATCGGCATCGCCGTCCGCTTCGGCGACACCTTCGCCGCCCTGGCGCCGGCCGAGCTGCGCGGCGGGTACCTCGGCCTCGCCTCGACGAGCTGGAGCATCGGCGCGGTGCTCGGCCCGCTGGCCGGCACCGCACTGCTGGAAGCGGCCGGCGCGACCGTCCTCGGCACGGCGTGCGCGATCGGCGGGATCGCCCTGTTCGCCGCCCAGCGCGCACTCGCCCCCGCCCTGCGCCGACGCCACTGACCCCCGCACCCCCACCGAAAGGCAGTCCCATGAGCACGTACGTCCTGATCCACGGCGGCGGAGACGTCGGCTGGTCCTGGCACCTGGTCGCCGCCGAGCTGCGGGACCGCGGACACGAGGTGATCGCCCCCGACCTGCCCGGCGACGACGACTCGGCCACGCTCACCGACTACGCCGACGCCGTGGTCGACGCCGTCGGCGAGCGGACCGACGTGGTCGTCGTCGGGCACTCCTTCGGCGGCTTCACCGCGCCGCTGGTCGCCGAACGGCTCCAGGCCGGGCTGCTCGTCATGGTGGCCGCCATGATCCCCGCCCCCGGCGAAGCACCCGGCGACTGGAACCGGAACACCGGGTGCGACGAGGCCGTGCGGGCCCAGGCGGCGCGCGACGGCGGCCGCACCGGGCACGCGGACCCGCACGTCGGCTTCTACCACGACGTCCCGCGTGCCCTCGCGGACGAAGCGCTCAGCAAGGAGCGGGCCCACCCGTCCCCCGCCGCGATGCGGGAGCCCTGGCCCCTGTCCGCGTGGCCGGCCGTGCCCACCCGGTTCGTGCTGTGCCGCGAGGACCGCTGCTTCCCGCCGGACTTCTTCCGCCGGCTGGCGGCCGAACGGCTCGGCGTCGTCCCGGACGAAATCACCGCCGGGCACTGCGTCGCGCTCAGCCGCCCGGCCGAACTGGCCGCGCTCCTGGAGAGCTACCGGTGAGCTGCCGATTGGCTCAGAACCCCGGGAACACGCGCCGCAGCTCGTCGAGCGTGACATCGCCCTCGACCGTGACGCCGCGGTCGTACGGCGGCTTGAGGCGGCCGCTGACCAACCGGACGAACGCTTCCGCCGGGCCGTCGAACGTCGCCGAGGGCGCCTCGAGGTGGCCGGCCACGGTGACCGCGTCGTCGATCACCAGCCCCGCCCCGGGCACCGCGAGGGACACCGGCTTCGCCAGCTCGGCCGGCTTCCCGAGGAAGCCGAGCATGAACCCCACGGGGCCGGTCAGGAGGTCGACGAGCACCGCGGCCGAGCCGGCGTCCACCCGAGCGTCCGGGTCGAAGGCCACGCGCACGTCCCACGAGTGGTTGGCCACCTCGCTGAGCCGCATGCCCAGCGCGGTCACCAGCGGCACCGGCTCCGGCAGGAAGCCGAGGTCGACGGTCAGCGACGAGCGCTGCTCGGGCGTGAGCGCCTCGACCATGGCCAGCCAGCGGGCGTTGTGCTCCCGGAAGCCCTCGGCCTGCGCCCGCGGCGCGGACGCGTCCCAGCGGGCCCAGATCGTCTTGTTGTCTTCGGCCGCCACGGTTTCCCCGGCAGCCCGCGCGAGGGGCGCGCGGCCGATCTCCGCGCCGCTGCCGAGGTGGGACAGGACCTGGGCGACGGTCCAGTCCGCGGCACCGCTGGGTGCGGCCAGTTGCTCGTCGGTGAGGGTGCGGACGAGGCCGTCGAGCGTGTCGTGCTCGGCGCGGAGAGCGGCGACAGTGCGGTCCAAGAGTGAGGTCATGCCACCCTCAACTCCCGGCGGCACGCGGGTGTTCCGGTGGACCCCGCGGCCGTCGCCGTGCTAGAACTAGAACGTGTTCCACTTCTGGCCATCGGGAGGCGTGCGATGATCGTCCCGACGGTGACCGAGCTCCTGCTGGCCCGCGCCGGGGACGACCGCCCCGGCCTGCTGTTCGAGGACGAGACGTACTCGTGGGCCGAGCACGTCCGGGCTTCGGCGTGCCAGGCGGCCGCCCTCCGCAACGCGTTGCACCCGGACCGACCGCCCCACGTCGGCGTCCTGGCCGACAACGTCCCGGCGTTCTCCGTTCTCCTGGGCGCCTGCGCGTTCGCCGGGGCGGTGCTGGCCGGGCTCAACCCCACCCGGCGCGGGGCCGCGCTCGCGCGCGACATCCGGCTCGCCGACTGCCAGTTCGTCTTCGCCGAGGAGAAGTACCGGCCGCTGCTGGCCGGGTTGGACCTCGGCGGGATCGCCGTGCGGGACCTCGACGCGCCACCCGCTTCGGCCGACCCGATCGAGCCCGTCCCGGCGGCGGCCGACGACCTGCTCATGCTCATCTTCACCTCCGGCACCAGCGGCGACCCGAAGGCCGTGCGCTGCACCCACGGCAAGATCGCGTTCCCCGGCGCGATGCTCGCCGAGCGGTTCCGGCTGTCCACATCGGACACCGTGTACGTTTCGATGCCGCTGTTCCACTCCAACGCCGTCATGGCCGGCTGGGCGGTCGGGCTCGCGGCCGGCGCGGGCATCGCGCTGCGCCGCCGGTTCTCCGCGTCCGGGTTCCTCCCCGACGTGCGGAAGTTCGGCGCGACGTACGCCAACTACGTGGGCAAGCCACTGTCCTATGTGGTCGCCACGCCGGCACGTCCGGACGACGCGGAAAACCCCCTGCGGCTCGTCTACGGGAACGAAGGAGCGGCCGCGGACCTGGCCGTGTTCGAAGAACGGTTCGGCTGTAAGGTCGTCGACGCGTTCGGCTCCACCGAGGGCGGCGTGGGGTTCGCCCGCACCGACGACACCCCGCCCGGCTCGCTCGGCAGGCCGGCCGAAGACGTCGCCATCCTGCACCCGCACACCGGCCGGCCGTGCCCGCCGGCCGAGTTCGACTCGGGCGGCCGCCTGACCAACGCCGAGGAAGCTGTCGGCGAACTCGTCAACACCGCCGGCGCCGGCTGGTTCGCCGGGTACTACCAGGACCCCGAAGCCGACGCGGACCGCCTGCGCGACGGCCGGTTCCACACCGGCGACCTGGCGTACGCCGACGCCGCCGGGTTCTGCTACTTCGCCGGCAGGCTGGGCGACTGGCTGCGCGTCGACGGCGAAAACCTCGGCACCGCCCCGATCGAGCGCATCCTGCTGCGGCACCCGGCGATCACCGACGCCGCGGTCTACGCGGTGCCCGACCCGGTGACCGGGGACCAGGTGATGGCCGCCGTCGTCACCGACGGCCTGGACCCCGCCGGGTTCGGCCGGTTCCTCGCCGCCCAGCCCGATCTCGGGCCCAAGCAGGTGCCCCGGTACGTGCGCACGGTCCGGGAGCTCCCGCGGACGTCGACGTTCAAGGTCCTCAAGCGCCGGCTTTCCGCCGAGGGCCTGAACTGTCCCGACGTCGTGTGGGAGCGCACGGGGCAGGACATCGCCTACACGCCGAGCAACGCCCGGCGCAACGGCTCGCGCCAGGTGGCCGACTCCGGGTCGAACGCGCCGAAGTCGGTGCCGAACTCCCAGTAGGCCCAGCTCAGACCGAGCCGCTCGGCTTCGGTTCGGACGAACGCCGTCCACCGTGCCCGGGACACCATGTCGGCCGCCGAGAAAGCCCCGAACTCGCCGATGAAGATCGGCAGCCGCCGGTCCCGGCCCCACGCCGCCACCTTGGCCAGGTCGGCCCGGACGGCGTCCTCGTCGGCTGGGCTGCCCCAGGTGCGACCGAGCCACCGTTCGGCCCCCGCGACCCAGCCGGCGTTCTGGTGGGTGAACTCGAACGGGGCGTAGTAGTGGACCGTGGCGACCAGGTGGTCGTCGTCGGGGACGGCGAGGGCGGGCAGCGCGGCCGGGCTGTTCATCTCGGCGGACCCGATGATCACCGTGCGCTCGGGGCAGGCCTCGCGGACGACGGCGAGCGCCTCCGCCAGGACGGCGTTCCAGCGGTCCGCCGTCAGCTCACCGCGTGGCTCGTTGAGCAGCTCGAAGCAGAGCCGGTTGTCGTGTCCGGCGTAGTGGGCCGCGATCTGCCGCCAGAGCGCGAGAAAGCGGGGCCGGTGCTCGTCCGGGGCGGCGCAGATCCCGTCGTAGTGGTGGACGTTCAGCACGACCCGCAGGCCGTGGTCGAGTGCCGCGGCCACACCCGCGTCGACGCGCCGGAAGAACGCCGGATCGATGGTGTACGGCGGGGTGGCCGCCGCGTGCGCCGACCACCGGGCCGGCAGCCGGACGGTGGCGAAGCCGGCCGCGGCCACCTCGTCGAAGTACCGGTGTTCGAGCGGCAGCCGCGGGCCGCCGTCCAGCGCGTCGAGCGCGTTGCCGAAGTTGATGCCCCGCCCCAGGTTCACCGGCCCCACTGTATCGGGGCCGGGTCACTCCAGCGCCGGGTGGCGCTGCGGCCAGCCCACCAGCGGTTCCAGTGCCGAGGCCAGCCGGATCAGCACCGCCTCCTCCCACGGTCCCGCCACGAGCTGGGCGCCGATCGGCAGGCCGCCGGACGACGTGTGCACCGGCAGCGAGATCGCCGGCAGGCCCGTCACGTTGCAGAACGACGTGAACGAGATCATCTGCATCTCCGTCAGCCGCAACCCGCCTGGGTTGTCGACGGCTTCCCGCAGGACCGAACCCACGAACGGGGGCCGGCACGCGATCGTGGGCGTCAGCAGGACGTCGAAGTCGCGGCCCCACTGCGCGACCACCCCCCGGGTCTCCTCCTGCAGCAACAACGACGCCCGCACGTACGTCCCGGAGTCGCGGGTCTTCGCCCGGTCCATCCGGTACCGCAGCTGCGATCCCACCAGCGAAGGCTCGTCGTACGGCATCGCGGCCACGGACGCGTCCAGGACCGTCTGGGCGTACGCCGTCCAGGCTTCCTCGCTGAGGAACGCCGGCTCGACCGGGTAGACGTCGTGGCCGAGGGACTCCAGCAGCCGGCCGGTCTTCTCCGCGGCCTCGGCGCACTCGGGGTCGACCGGCATCCCGGTCGGCGACGCGGTGAGCAGGCCGATCCGGAGCCGGCCCGCTTCGGCACCGACCTCGTCGAGGAACGGCCGCCGCGGCGCGGGCGCCTGGTACCAGGCCAGGCGGTCGGGGACGGACATCACGTCGAGCAGCGCGGCCGCGTCGCGGACGTACCGGGTGATCGCGCCTTCCACGGTCGCGTGTTCCCAGGCCGCGACCGGCTGCGGGATCCGGCCGCGGCTCGGCTTCAGCCCGACCAGGCCGCAGCACGACGACGGCACGCGGATCGATCCGCCGCCGTCGGAGGCGTGCGCGACCGGGGCCAGGCCGGCGGCCACCGCGGCCGCCGCTCCCCCGCTCGACCCGCCCGGGGAGTACGCGGGCTGCCACGGGTTGCGGGTGGCGCCGAACCGCTCGTTCTCGGTCGTCGTCAGCAGCCCCATCTCGGGCGAGTTCGTGCGGCCCATCAGCAGGAACCCGGCGTCCAGCAGCCGGGTCACCACCGGCTCGTTCCCGGACCGCGGCGCGTCCGAGACACCCAGCGAGCCGTACGTGGCGGGCTGGCCGTCGACCTGGGTCAGCTCCTTGATCGGGATCGGGACGCCGTGGAACGGCCCGAGCGGGCCGCCCGCGGTCACGGCCTGTTCCGCGGCCTTGGCGGCGGCGCGCACGTCTTCGTCGTTGCGCCACACGAAAGCGTTGATCCCGGGGTCGAGCCGGTCGATCCGGGCCAGGTAGGCGTCGGCGATCTCGACCGGGCTCAGCTCCCGGCGGCGGACGGCGGCGGCGAGGTCGGCGGCGGAGCCGAAGGGGTCCATGCGAGTCCTTTCAACGCAGCATCAGCAGTTCGTGGCAGCGCCGCCGGGTTTCGGCGGCGATCGGGGTGTCGAGGACCAGCCGCCCCGACTCCATGAGCAGGACCCGGTGGCACCAGTCCAGCGTCCGGTCGGGCTGCTGGTCGACCACGAGCACCGCGACCCCGGACGCGGCGACCCGCTCGAGCGCGGCCACGACGTCGCGGACGACGGACGGCTGCAGCCCCTGGGTGAGCTCGTCGACGACGACCAGGCGCCGTCCGGCCAGCAGAGCCCGGGCGATGCCGAGCTGCTGCTTCTGGCCGCCGGACAGGGTTCCCGCGGGTTGCCGCCGGCGTTCGGTGAGCAGCGGGAACAGCTCGTACGGATCGGTCGCCGGGGTGAACGACCGCCGCGTCGCCAGTGCCAGGTTCTCCTCGACGGTGAGGGTCGGGAACACCCCGCGGTCCTCGGGCATGAGCGACGCGCCCAGCCGGGCCAGGACGTCCGGGCGGCCCGGCGGCACCGGACGCCCGTCGAAGGCGATCTCGCCGCCTTGGCGGTCCGCCAGGCCGAAGATCGTGCGCAGCAACGTCGTCTTGCCCATGCCGTTGCGGCCGAGGAGCGCGACGATTTCCCCGGCGCGCAAGGCGAAATCCACCTCGCGGACGACGTTCGCCTGGCCGTAGCCGCCGGAAAGCGCGGTGACCGTCAGCATCAGCTCGCTCCCAGGTAGGCCTGGCGCACGGCGGCGTCGGCGACGATCTCGTCCATCGAGCCGTGGGCGATGACGCGGCCCTGGTGCAGGGCGGCGACGTCGTCCGCGAGGCCGCGGACGATCTCCATGTCGTGCTCCACCACGAGCATCGCGCAGCCGGTGTGCGCGATGACGTCCCGCAGCGCGCGGACCAGCTGCCGGGCGTCGTCCGGGCCGAGGCCGGCCGCCGGTTCGTCGAGCAGCACCAGCCGGGGCGCGCCGGCGAGCACCATCGCGAGCTCCAGGCGGCGCCGGTCGGCCAGGGCGAGGGTGCTCGCGACGGTGTCCTCGTCGGCGGCGAGGTCGCGGTACTCGGCGGGCAGCTCGACCTCGGCCGGGGCACCGAGCCGGGCCAGCCGGATGTTGTCGGCGGGCGAGAGTTCCCCGATGACGCTGGGGATCTGGAACATGCGCCCGACGCCGAGCCGGACCCGGTCGTGCACCGGCAGCGCCGCCACGTCCCGGCCGAACAGGCGCAGGCTCCCGGCGTCGGCGGCGAGCTGACCGGCGACGATCGCCAGCAGCGTGCTCTTCCCCGCGCCGTTCGGCCCGATCAGGCACACGCAGCGGCCCGGCGGCACGACGAGGTCCACGCCGTCGAGGACGGAGACCGGGCCGAACGACTTCGAAACCCCCTGCAGGACAAGGGCCGGGTCGTCGCTCGGGGGCACCGGCCGGTGCCGAGGTTTCGCGTGGGGCAGTGTGACCGCCGGCCTGCCCCGCCGCAGCCAGGCGCGCGCGGTGCCGGCGATGCCGCCCGGCAGCACCTGGACGACGAAGACGAACACCGCCGCCAAGCCCAGGACGTACCAGCTCTGCCAGGAGCTGCCCAGCAGCTGCTGGCCCGCGGTCAGGACCACCGCGGCCAGGAACGGGCCGAGCACCGACTCGCGGCCGCCGACCGCGAGCCACACCAGCACGCTCGTCGACAGCGCCAGCCCGAACACCGGCGGCGAGACGAGCCCGGCGACCGGCGCGTAGAGCGCTCCGGCCACAGTGGACACTGTCGCGCTCACGGCGAACGCGATCGTGCGCACCCGCTTGGTGTCGATACCGGTCTGCTCCGCGCGTTCCGGGTTCCGGGCCGCGGCGACCAGCCGCGCCCCGAACCGGCTCCGCAGCAGCCAGAGGCACAGGGCCACCAGGACGGCCGCCACGACCAGGGTCCGGTAGTAGCCCGTCACGACTCCCGTGTCGGACACGGACATCCCGTTGGACCCGCCGGTCACCACCGTGAAGCTGGTGGCCGCCTTCTGCAGCAGCAGGCCGATGCCCAGCGTCAGCAGGATCAGCGGCGCGTCCGGGACGGCGGAGGCCAGCCCGATGCCCGCGACGAGCAGCGCGATGACCACCGAGACCACGATCGCCGGGCCCAGCGTCAGCACCGGCGGCCAGCCGTGGTCCTGGCCGATCGCGACCGCGTAGGCGCCCAGCCCGAAGAAGGCGGCGTGGCCGACGCTGAGCATCCCGGCCCGGCCCCAGGCGAGATCCAGCCCGAAGGCGAACAGCCCGTAGACCAGCCCCAGGGTCAGGATGGCCAGGGTGAACGCGCCGAGCCCGAACGGCGCGGCCGCCAGGAGCACGGCCAACGCCGTGCCGGCAAGGACTTTCCGCATCAGCAGCCGGTCCGCGGGACGGTGTCGGCGACCGGGCCGAACTTCGCGGCGACCGTGTAGCCCTGCGGCGTGATGGCCGCCTCGGCCATGTCCGCCTGCAGGATGTGGTTGGCCGGCGCGAAGTGCGTCCCGGTGCCCAGCGGCGAGTCGTAGCGGAACGAGCCGATCTCGCGGTTGAGGGCCACCGGATCGGGGCCCGACTTCGCCGCGGCGGCGAGCACGAACTGGACGCCGAAGTAGGCGTTGCCCGCGACTTCGGGGATCGGCGCCTGCCACTGGTACCTGGCCCGGTAGTCGTCGGCGAACTGCCGGCTCGCCGGGTCCGCCATGCCGTCGGCCCAGCGCACGGCGTGGGTCCGGCCGGTGGTGAGCGCGCTGAGCGCCGGGTAGTAGTCGGAGTCCAGTGGCGCGCCTTCGAAGCCGAGTTTCGCGGTGAGCAGGCCGAACTGCTGGGCCTGCTGGCTGAACGCGATGGCGTCCGCGCCGACGACCATGGACAGCAGGACGTCCGGCTGCGCGGCCTTGAGCCGGGCGATGACCGGCTGCCAGTCCGTCTGGCCCAGCGGGCTGTACTCCTCGGCGACGACGGTGCCGCCGTGGGCCGTCGTGAACTCCTTGGCCAGCCCGGCGTAGAGGTGCGGGTAGTTGTAGTCCGACCCCACGACCGCGACGCGCTTGCCGTACTTGCCCAGCAGCTTCGGCACCATCGGCGCGAGCAGCTGCCGGGTCGACTCGCCGAAGCCCCACTGGTAGGCGCGGCACTGCTCGGGATCGCCCAGGATCGCGGTGAAGAACGGGATCCTGCTGTCGTCGGACACCTCCGCCACGGCCTCGGCCGTGTCGCCGGTGATCGTGCCGAACAGCGCCGTCACCTTGTCCTGCTGGATGAGGCGGCGAGCGAGCTGCGTCGAGTTCGCCGGGTCGCCGGCGTCGTCGACGACGACGAACTCGACGTTCTTCCCGCCGACCCCGCCGGCGGCGTTGACCTTCGCCACCCCCAGCTCGAAACCCTGCCGCAGCGCGGCACCGGACTGGGCGATCGGGCCGGTGAGCGGCACGATGACGCCGATCTTCAGCGGCCCGCCCGCGGCCGCGTCTCCCGAGGCGGAGATCGCCGCGCCGGCACAGCCGGTGACGGAGAGCAGGGCCAGCGCGGCGATCACGCGGGCCGGACGACGAAACGGCGGGACCATGAAACGAACCTCCGGAGGGCGGGCCGCGAGCGCACCGCGGCGATACCGATGACGACGACGTAGAAAAGGGCGTCCGCGACGACGTCGGACAGCCAGATGCGCAGCAGCACGGCCAGCGCGGAGACCCCGAGCGCGGCCAGTGCCGCGGTGGCGAGCGAACCGGGCCGGCTGAACAGCAGCGCGAAGAAGGTCGGCACGAGCAGGCCGAAACCCATCGACGGGCTCACCGCGAGCGTGGGGCTGTAGAGCGCCCCGGCGAGCACGGCCAGCAGCCCGCCCGCGACGAACGCGGTGGTGCGCAGCCGGTGCGGGTCGGTGCCGAGCAGCCCGGCCATCGCCGGGTTGTCGGCGACCGCGCGCAGCGTCAGGCCCCAGCGCGTCCGGTACGCGGCGAGCAGCACCAGGCCGGCGACCACGACGGCGACGAGCGCGCAGACCAGCCGGTACGCCGGGCCCTGCGTGCCGAGCAGTTCCACGGAGCCGGTCACCGGGGCGGCCACCGAGCGGGGCGTGGCCCCGAACGCCACTTCCGCGATCTGGCGCAGTGCCATGCCCACACCCCAGGTCACGAGCATCGCGCCCAGACTGTCGGCGAGCGAACGGCGCAGCAGCGCGCGTTCGATCAGCACGAGCAGCGGGACGGTCGCGGCGAGGACGAGCACCACCCGCCAGGAGAAGGCGAACCCGGTCAGCGTGGCCGCCGCGTAGGCGCCGATCATGGCGAAGTCGCAGTGCGCCAGGTTCACCACCCGCAGCGCCGCGAAGACGATCGCGATCCCCAGGGTGAGCAGGCCGTAGAGCCCGAACTGGCTCAGGATCGCCAGAAGCACGTCCACGCGCCACCTCCTCCGACTCGGTTCGGGGTAGCATCCGCTGGTCGCGGTGGTGAAAGTGGTGCGTGCGCGCACAGCACTGGTCAGCGGGCGCACTCTCACCTCGGGCCGCGTGGCCGAAGGAGGTGCCGTGCCGACGGAACCCACGGACGACGGGTCGCTCGTCTACGGCTACCTGAACACCGCGGCACCGCGTCGCGGTCACGCGGGCGACGCCGTCGTGGTCAATTCACCGGGTACGGCTTATGCAGCGGAATTGCGGCCATACCGCTTCGGCCCGCTCAGCGCGTGCGAAATCACCGGCGACCAGGACGTCCTGGTGCGTCCGTGGCGCCCGGGCGGCGAAAGCCGTCTGGTGGCGGGTGTCCTCCTCGACGGCGACGCGCGGCTGGAGCAGAACGGCCGCGAAACCAGCACCGGTCCCGGCGGGTTCCTGCTCTACACCGGAGATCGGCCGTTCCGGCTCGGGATCCGCGGGCCGTACCGCTACTTCGTCGTCGACTTCGAAGGCTCGCCGCTGTCGCTCGCCCAGGCCGTCGTCCGCCAGGTCATCGCCAACGGGCAGCTCGCGCAGGCCCCGGCGGCCCGGATCTTCGCCGCCACCCTGGCCGAGTTCGCCGACCAGGCGGGCCGCCTCGACCCCGCGACCGGCCGGGAGCTGGGCGAGCACGTCGTCTGTCTCCTGCGGACGGTGCTCCGGAGCGTCCCGCGCGCGGAGGCGAACTCCGGCGGCCTGTTCGCCCGGGTCCTGGACTACGTCGAGGCGCACCTCGGCGACGACCTCGGCCCCGGCGCGATCGCCGCGGCGCACCACATTTCGGTGCGGTACCTGCACAAGCTGTTCCACGACGCCGGCGACACGGTGGGCGGCTACATCCGGCGGCGGCGCCTCGACCGCATCCGCGGGCAGCTGGCCGACCCCGGCCTGGCCCGGCGCTCGGTGGCCAGCCTCGCCGCCGAGTGGGGCATCGCGGAGGCGAGCCACTTCAGCAAGCTGTTCCGCGCCGAGTTCGGCGTCTCGCCGCGGGAGTTCCGCGAAGCCGCCCTCGGCACGGGAAGCGGACACTCCGCATAGGGCGTTATACACCCGCCGTGTGCCGGTCGCCACAAAGCTGGCCAGTTAGGCAAGGCTGCCCTTATTGTCCTCCCGTGTCCCTTGTCCCCCACCCCGACGGCGCCGGCGTCCACGCGCACGAGATCGATGTCGCCTACGGCAACGACGTCGTGGTGCGTGCCGCGTCGCTCGCCCTGCACGCGGGCACCGTGACCGCGTTGATCGGCCCGAACGGCAGCGGGAAGTCGACGTTGCTGCGGGCGCTGGCGCGGCTGCACACCCCGGCCGCCGGCTCGGTCGCCTTCGCCGACGGGGCGGACCTGCGCGCACTGTCCGGAAAGGACATCGCGAAGCGGATCACCCTGCTGTCGCAGCAGCGGACCGCGCCGGGTGGCGTGTGCGTGCGGGAGCTGGTCGAGTTCGGCAGGCACCCGCACCGGTCCCGCTGGGGCGGCCGCGACGCGGGCGGCCCCGCCGCCGTCGAGCGCGCGCTGGCGCTGACGGGCCTGGCCGGCCTCGCCGACCGGCCGGTGCAGGCCCTGTCCGGCGGGCAGGCGCAGCGGGTGTGGCTCGCCGCCTGCCTGGCCCAGGACACCGCGCTGCTGCTGCTCGACGAACCCACGACCTTCCTCGACCTGCGCTACCAGGTGGAGATCCTCGACGTCGTCCGCGACCTCGCCGACTCCCACGGCGTCGGGGTCGGCGTGGTGCTGCACGACCTCGACCAGGCCGCGGCGGTCGCCGACCGGGTGGTGCTGCTCGAGGGCGGCCGCGTCACCGCCGAAGGCGAGCCCGCCGACGTGCTGACGGCGGAGAACCTCACCCGGGCCTACGGCATCCGCGTGGACGTCGTGCGCGACCCGGCCGACGGGCGGATCCACACCCGCGCGGTCGGCCGCTTCAACGACTCACGCAGGCCCACCGCGTCGGTCTGACCCATCGAAACAGGAGAACCATGCGCCTCACCCGAACGCTCCTCGGCCTGTCCGCGGCCGCCACGTTCTTCGTGGCCGCCTGCGGCACCACCGAGGAGCCCACGCACAACGCCGCCGCCACCGGCAGCGCCGGCCCGGTCACGGTCGTCGACTCGCGGGGCAAGGAGGTGAAGCTGCCCGGCCCGGCCAAGCGCGTCGCGGCGACCGAGTGGAACGCCGTCGAGCACCTGGTGTCGCTGGGGGTCATGCCGGTCGGCGTGTCCGACATCAAGGGCTACGGCCAGTGGGTCAGCGCCGAGAAGCTCGACGGCACCCCGAAGGACATCGGCACCCGCGGCGAGCCGAGCCTCGACACGCTCGGCGCGCTGGGGCTGGACCTCGTCGTCGTCACCGACAGCGTGACCGAAGGCGCGCTGGAGCAGATCGAGGCGAAGGTCCCGGTGATCGTCATCAACGGCGGCAACGCCAAGGACCCGATCGCCGGGATGTACACCAACCTGGACACGATCGCGAAGGCCACCGGCACCGAGGCCAAGGCCGCGCAGCTGAAGGCGGAGTTCGAGCAGAAGCTCACCGCGGGCAGGGCCGAGGTCGAAAAGCTGGGCGCCCTCGGCCAGCAGGTCGCGTTCTCCGACGCCTACGTCACCTCCGGTTCGGTCAGCATCCGGCCCTACACCAAGGGCTCGCTGGTGTCCGCGGTGTTCGCCAAGCTCGGCCTGGAGACCGCCTGGCCGATGGACGGCGACGCGGTCTACGGCCTCGCGCAGGCCGACGTCGAGGGCCTGACCAAGCTGCCCGACGTGCGGTTCTGGTACATCGCCAACAACGCCGACGGCGACCCGTACCAGCAGCAGCTGGCGAGCAACGCGATCTGGCAGAACCTCCCGTTCGTCAAGAGCGGCAAGGTGCGCCGCTTCCCGGACTCCCTGTGGATGTTCGGCGGGCCGAAGTCCATGGCGCAGTTCGTCGACGCGGCCGTCGCCGCGCTCAAGAAATAGCGGTGGTCACCCTGACCGAGCCGCCCGTGGCCGCCGTCCGGCGGCACGGGCGGCTCGCGCTCCTCGGGGCCGGCCTCGCCGCCCTGCTCCTGCTGGGTTCGGCCGTGCACCTGACGCAGGGCACGGCGAACCTCGACGCGCTCGACGTGCTGCGGCTGGTGTTCGGCGGCGGGACCGGTGACACGGCCGCGATCGTCGTCGAGTCGCGGCTGCCGCGGCTGCTCGCGGCGCTGGTCGTCGGGGCCGCGCTCGGCGTGGCGGGCGCGGTGCTGCAGTCGGTGTCCCGCAACATCCTGGCGTCGCCGGACACCCTGGCCGTCAACGCCGGTGCGCACCTGGCGGTCGTCGCCGTCGCGGCGTTCGGCGTCTCGCTGCCCCTGCTCGGCGCGACCGGGGTCGCGTTCGCGGGCGGGCTGGCCGCGGCCGTGTTCGTGCTCGCGCTGGCCGGTACCGGCGGCACCGGGATCGTGCGGCTGGTGCTGGCGGGCACGGCGATCGCGCTGGCCCTGGTCTCGGTGACCCAGGTACTCCTGCTGCTGTACTCCCAGGAGACCCGCGGCCTGTTCGCCTGGGGCGAAGGCTCCCTGGAGCAGAACGGGCTGGGCGGCGTCCGCACGCTCGGTCCCCTCGTCGGCGTGGCGCTGGCCGTGCTGCTCGGCATGGCCCGGCGGCTCGACCTGATCCACATCGGCGAGGACCACGCCCGGACGCTGGGTGTCCACGTCGGCCGGGTCCGCTTCGCCGCGATCGCGCTGGCCGTGCTGCTGGCCGCGGCGGCGGTGACGCTGGCCGGCCCGATCGGGTTCGTCGGCCTCGCCGCGCCGGCACTGGCAAGGCTGCTTTCGTCCGTGGTCCCGGGCCTGCACCGGCACACCGCGCTGATCCCGTTCTCCGCGGCACTCGGCGCGGCGCTCCTGCTGGGCGCCGACGTACTGCTCCGCACGATCATCAGCCCGCAGCGCGCCCTCGAAGTGCCGACCGGGGTCGTCACGACGATCCTCGGCGCGCTCTTCCTCGTGGTGCTGGCGCGCACCGCCCGGATCACGTCCGCGACGGCGGAACCCCCGGCGGCCGGGGCGCGCAGCGGCGTGAGCGCGCTGCGGTACGGGGTGGTGCTCGGCGTGCTGTCGCTCGCGGTGGTCGCCGTCGCCGTGGGCGCGGTCCTGCTCGGCGACGCGAAACTGCTGCTGGGCGACGTCGTCAACGGGATGACCGGTCAGGCGGGCCCGATCGTCACCGGCGTGCTGGACACCCGCGTCCCCCGCGTGGTGGCCGCGCTGCTGGCGGGCGCGGCACTCGCGCTGGGCGGCGCGCTCACCCAGGCGGTCGCCCGCAACCCGCTGGCCGAACCGGGGATGATCGGCGTGGTCGGCGGGGCGGGCCTCGGCGCGGTCACCGTGATCACACTGGTGTCCGGGGTCGGGTTCTGGACGCTGACCGGCTCCGCGGGCCTGGGGGCGGCCCTGGCGATGGCGGTGGTCTTCGCGATCGCGGCCCGGGGCGGCTTCACCAGCGAGCGCCTGGTGCTGATCGGCTTCGGCGTGCACGCGGCAGCACAGGCGCTGGTGACGCTCATGATCACGCTGTCCGACCCGTGGAACGAGACCAAGGCGCTGACCTGGCTGGGCGGCTCGACCTACGGCCGGACGTTCACCCACCTCGTGCCGATGGCGCTGGCCCTGCTGCTGGTGGTGCCGGTGCTGGTCCGCATGCGGCGCGAGCTCGACCTGCTGGCCCTGGACGACGAGACACCGCGCGTACTGGGCGTGCCGATCGCCCGGTCCCGGTTGCTGCTGCTGTCGTGCGCGGTCCTGCTGACCGGCGCGGCGGTCGCCGGCATCGGGGTGCTGACGTTCGTCGGCCTGGTCGCCCCGCACGCGGCCCGGGCGATCGTGGGCAGCCGCCACGCCCGCCTCCTTCCGGCGGCCGCCCTGCTGGGCGCGATCCTGGTCGGCGTGGCCGACACGGTGGGCCGCACGGTGATCGCCCCCGGCCAGCTCCCGGCCGGCCTGATGACGGCGGTCATCGGAGCGCCGTACTTCGTGTGGCTGCTGTACCGGCACCGCACGACCGGCCGGGGACGCTGACCGGGCTACACCGGCAACACCTGCACGGCCGGGGCGATCTCCCGCAGCACGCCGATCGGGTCCTCCCCCATCGCGTGCACACCGACGTGGTCCGCCCCGGCCGCCAGCTCGGCCCGGACTCCCGCCGCCACCGCCGTCGCCGTGCCGTGCAACACCAGTGCGTCGATCAACCGGTCGCTGAACGGGTCCGTGAGGTCCTCGTCGGTATAGCCGATCCGCCGGAGGTTGCCGGCATAGTTGGCAACCCCGAGGATCGGGCGCATGCCGGCCCGGGCGAGTTCGCGGGCGCGGGCGACGTCGGTGTCCAGCACCACGCCGTGGCCGGGCACCACCAGCTTGCCCGCGCCGACGATCTCCCTGGCGCGGCGGGTGTGTTCCGGCGTCACCTGGAGCGTGAGCGTGCCCGCCGCGCGATCGGCCGCCAGCCGGAGCATCCGGGGTCCGAGTGCGGCCAGCAGCACGCGGTCGGCGGGGACGCCGGCCGCGGCCAGGGTGTCCAGGTAGGTCTCGATCTTCGCGACCGGGGACGCGTACCCGGCGTCGAGCTCGCGATGGCCCGCGCCGATGCCGAGGAGGAGCCGGCCGGGGTGCTTCGCCGCGATCCGGTGGTAGGACGCCGCCACGGTTCGCGCGTCGGCCTGCCACACGTTGAGGACGCTGGTGCCGACCACGATCCGGCCGGTGGCGTCGAGCAGCCGCTCGGCCGAGCGCAGGTCGGCCGACGGCGACGCGGCCAGCCAGACCGCGCCGTACCCGGCCTCCTCCAGCGCGACGGCGTCCGCCGCGGTCGCCTCGGCCGCCGTCAGGTAGGCGCCGAGCAGTCCCAGTTCGATTGTCATGATCACGACTTCAGCACCGGACGTCGTCGCGAACCAGACCCAACCGCCACGTGCGGCGATAAGCTCGCCTTATCATCGGCCCCATGGAGCTGCGGGCATGGAGTTGAGGGCACTGCGTTGTTTCGTCGCCGTCGCCGACGAGCTGCACTTCGGCCGGGCCGCCGAGCGGCTGCACATCGCCCAGCCCGCCGTCAGCCAGCAGATCGCCCGGCTGGAGCGGGAACTCGGGGTCCGGCTGCTCGACCGGTCGCCCCGGCGGGTCCGGCTCACCGCGGCCGGGCAGCGGGTGCTCGACGCCGCCCGCGACACGCTCGCCGCGGCCGATCGGGTGCGGCTCGCGGCGAAGGAGGTCATGACGACCGTGCGCATCGGCACCGCCGCCGGCCTGACCGCCCGTCTGGAACGCGGGATCGACGCCCTCCGCGAGCGGGCGCCGGACTTCGCCGTGGTGCTGGTCGACCTGCCGGTCGAAGCCCGGCTCAACGCCCTCCGGCAGGGTGAGCTCGACGTGGCGCTGGCCCGGGGCGTGCGCTCCGCACCCGGGCTCACGGTGCTGCCGACCTGGACCGAGCGCCTGTACGCGGTGGTGTCCCGCCGGCACCCGGCCGCGGACCGGCCGGCCGTCGGCCTGGCCGAGCTGACCGGCGGCACGCTGCGCGTCCCCGCCCGCGAGCACGACCCGCCCCTGCACGACGCGGTGGTCCTGGCCCTGCACGAAAGCGCCTCGTGCCCGGCGGCGGGCCGGCCGGCCGGCACCCTGCAGGACACCATCGTCGAGGTCGGCTCGGATCCGCGGAGCTGGACGGTGCTGCCCGCCGACCAGGTCGCCGAGATCCGCTCGACCCGGGTGCGGGCGATCCCGCTGGAGCCGGCGATCACGATCGGCGGCAGTGTCGTCGTCGCCGCGGGCCACGCGAACGCCGCGGCCGAGTGCGTGGTTTCCGCCTTCCGCGACACACCGTCCACAGTGGACGACGTGGCGGGATCCAGGAGCCCCGTGGCGTGATCGCCGCTGGTTCCCGCGCCGGCGGGTGCGTTCCTCGGCCGCGAACTCGACCTCGCGTTCGTGTCCGCCGAGGGCGCCCGGGACGTCGTCTCCTGCACGCCCGGCATCACCCTCACGGCGACCTCGTCACGGCCGGCGGCGTCACCTCCCGTTCGGCCCGGCTTTGACGCCCGGATCGGCACCGACAACGATGGCACCGTGACACGACGTTCCTCCGCCTCGCTCAGCATCCGTGACGTCGCGGCCGCCGCGGGGGTCTCCTACCAGACCGTGTCGCGGGTGCTGAACGACTCGCCCAACGTCAACGCCGGCACCCGGCAGCACGTCCTGGAGGTCATCGACCGGCTCGGCTACCGCCCCAACCGGGCGGCCAGGGCGCTCGGCTCGGGGCGGGCGAACGCGGTGACCGTCGTGATCGCCGATACGACGCTGTACGGCTACGCCGCCACCCTGCGCGGGATCGAGGAAGCCGCGCGCCCCAGGGGAATCGCGGTCGGGGTCCGGGTGGTGGAGTCCGACCGGCCCGACGACGTCCGGCACGCGGTCGAGTACGTGACCGACCCGAACGCGGGCGGCATCGTGGTCGTCGCCTTCGACTCCGCCGGGGCCGGGGTGCTGCGGGCCCTGCCCCCGGACGTCCCGGTGGTGGCCGCGACGGAAGCGGGTGGCCTCGGCGACGTCGCCCGGCCGATGATCTTCCTCGACGAACGGCAGGCCGCCGCCGACGCGACGAGACACCTGCTGGACCTCGGGCACCGCACGGTGCACCACGTCGCCATCCCTTCGGAGACCGGCACGAGCGCCCGCCAGACGGGCTGGCGCGGCGCGCTCGAAGCGGCGGGAGCCCCGGTGCCGCCGGTCGTGCCGGCCGGGTGGGACGTGCGGTCGGCCTACCTGGCCGGGCGCGCACTCGCGGCGGACCCGGCCGTGACAGCGATCCTCTGCGGCAACGACGACACCGCCATGGCCGTCCGCCGGGCCCTGCACGAGGCCGGGCGGGACGTGCCCGGCGACGTGAGCATCGTCGGGTTCGACGACGTGCCGGGCGCGGCCTACTGGACACCCTCGCTGACGACCGTCCGGATGGACTTCGTGGCGCTCGGGCACGCGTGCCTGACCGCGCTCGCGGCCGAGCTGACCGGGGTGGCGCAACCGGCGGTCGAGCTTGCCGCGCCGTCGCTGGTGATCCGCGAATCGACCGCGGCCCCGCGTTGACCGAAGTGTTCGTAACAACAAGATAACGCGGGGTTTCCAGCCGGCGGGGGAACCAGTCACACTGCTGGCCTGCGATTGTGACCGGTCACATAAGCCGTGAGCAGCAGAAACGTCCACCGCGCGAGAGGGAGCAACGGTGATCTCGACTGAGTCCGCCACGACCGTGGTCTGGGGCCACCCGGCCCTGGAGCTCGTCGTGGACGTGTCCCCCGACGGCCCGGTCGCGGTCCGGAGCCTCACCGCCGGCCACGTCCACGACCGGCCCCGGGCCGGCCAGCCGCTGGTGGAACTGCTGGTCGCCGGCGAAGGACGGGCGCGGGCTTCGCACCGGTTCTCCGAGACCGCCGTCGGTCGCCGCCTCGCCTACACCGGCTCCACCCGCGGCCGGGCCGGGACGTGGCACGAACTGCACGTCGACGCCCACGACGACCGGACCGGACTGACCACGCGGACGTCGTTCCGGTCGGCCGACGGCGTCGCCGCCTGCCAGGTCACGACCACCGTCACCAACCACGGCCCGGCACCGGTCCTGCTGCAGGGCGTGACGTCCTTCGCCGCCGGGTTCGCCGGCGCCCGCGTCGAAGACGTCGACCTGCTCCGGGCCGACAGCGAGTGGCTCGGCGAGGGCCGGTGGACCCGGCACCCGCTGCGCGACGACGTCCTGCCCGACCTCGACCTCGCGCTGCACGGCCAGGACGGCCGCGGCCGGTTCGCCGCCGTCAGCACCGGCACCTGGTCCACCGGCACCCACCTGCCGACCGGCGGCCTCGTCGACCGCCGGACCGGGCAGGCCTGGCTGTGGCAGGTCGAGCACAACGGCGCCTGGCGCTGGGAGGTGGGCGAACGCCGGGACGGCGCCTACCTCGCGTTGCTCGGGCCGACCGACATCGACCACCAGTGGCACCGGACCCTGCAGCCCGGCGAGTCGTTCACCACCGTTCCGGTGTCCGTGGCCGTGTCCGAAGAGGACCTCGACGGTGCGGTCGCCGCGCTCACCGCGCACCGGCGCGCGCTCGTCCGCCCGCACCCCGACCGGTTCGCCCTGCCGGTCGTCTTCAACGACTACATGAACACGCTGATGGGCGACCCCACCACGGAAAAGCTGCTGCCGCTGGTCGACGCCGCCGCGGCGGCCGGCGCCGAGGTGTTCTGCATCGACGCCGGCTGGTACGACAACGGCACCAACTGGTGGGACAGCGTCGGCGAGTGGCAGCCGTCGGAAACCCGGTTCCCCCAAGGCATCGAGGAAGTCCTCACCCGGATCCGCCGGCGCGGCATGGTGCCCGGCCTCTGGCTGGAGCCGGAGGTGATCGGCGTGCGCAGCCCGATGGCGGGGAAACTCCCGGACGCGGCCTTCCTCCAGCGCGGCGGGGTCCGGCTGGCCGAACACGACCGGTACGTGCTGGACCTGCGCCACCCGGCCGCCGTCGCGCACCTCGACGGCGTGGTCGACCGGCTGGTCGAAGACCTCGGCGTCGGCTACTTCAAGCTCGACTACAACGTTGATCCCGGCGCGGGCACCGACCTCGACGCCGACAGCGTCGGCGCGGGCCTGCTCGACCACAACCGGGCGCACCTGGCCTGGCTGGACGGCGTCCTGGACCGGCACCCGGAGCTGGTCCTCGAGAACTGCGCGTCGGGCGCCATGCGGATGGACTACGCGCTGCTGTCCCGGATGCAGCTGCAGTCCACCAGCGACCAGCAGAACCCCCTGCACTACCCGCCGATCGCCGTGGCCGCCCCGCTTTCGGTCCTGCCGGAGCAGGCGGCCAGCTGGGCGTACCCGCAGCCGGACATGCCGGCCGAGGACTTCGCCTACACCGTGTGCACCGGGCTGCTCGGCCGTTTCTACCTGTCCGGCCGGCTCGACCTCATGTCCGCGGAGCAGCAGGCCTCCGTGCGCGCCGCGGTGGCGGTGTACCACGAAATCCGGAAAGGACTGACGGCCTCGGTTCCGCTGTGGCCGCTGGGCCTGCCCGGCTGGAGCGACCCGTGGCTCAGCCTCGCCCTGCGCTCCGGCGACGTCACCCACCTCGCCGTGTGGCGACGCGGCGACGACGCCGGGCCCGTGACGTTGTCCTTGCCGCACCTGCGCGACCAGAACGTCCACATCGAAGCGCGCTACCCGCGGGACCTCCCCGCCTGGACCGTCCACTGGGACACCGAAACCGGCTCCCTGACCCTGACCCCCACCCCGCACGTGACCGCGTCCGCGCGGCTCTTCCGCATCGTCGCCGGTTAACCCTCCCCCACCGAAGGAATCCCCCGATGAAGAACTGGATCAGCGCCGTCGCCGCCGCTGCGCTCGTGCTCGGCCTCGCCGCCTGCAGCGACCCGTCCGCGAACGCCCCCGCCGACGCCGCGCCCGCCACCTGGGCCGATCCCACGGCGAAGCTCGACGGCGTCAAGCTGACCCTCTGGGCGGCGCAGAACAGCAACACCGTGCCCCAGCAGGTCGTCGAGTCCTTCGAACAGGCCACCGGCGCGTCCGTCGAGGTCGTGACGATCCCCGACCCGTACGAGCAGAGCATCCAGACCAAGGTCGCCACCGGGGACAAGCCGGACCTCGCCTTCTGGCAGCCCACCTCGTCGATGCTGACCGCCATCAACGCCAAGACCAACCTCCAGCCGCTGGACGACGCGCCATGGCTGCCCCGGCTGGCGCCCGAGCTGAAGGACATCACCGGTCTGCTCGACGGCAGGCGCTACGCCGCGCTGATCACCAGCCCGGCCGTCGAAGGCGTCTACTACAACAAGGAAGTCTTCGCCGCCAACGGCATCACCGAAACACCGAAGACCTTCGACGCCATGGTCACCGCGGCCCGCGCGCTCAAGGCCAAGGGCGTCACGCCGTTCTTCGAGATGGGCGGCGACCGGTGGGCCACCCAGTGGTGGGTGCAGGTCCAGCTCGCCGACGCCGCGAAGAACGGCCTCTGGGACAGGATCAACAGCAAGCAGGAGACCTTCACCAGCCCGGTCGTGCTCGACACGATCAAGAAGTACCAGGCGCTGATCGGCGAAGGCCTCTTCAACGCCGACATCAAGACCGCCAAGCTGGAGGACCAGGCCGCCGCGCTGCTCGACGGCAAGGCCGCGATGGCGGTGCAGGTGAACTCGTTCTTCAGCCAGCTGCAGGCCAAGGCCGACACCGCGACGCTGGACAAGAAGATCGGCTTCTTCCCGATCGCGCCGTCGGGGCAGATCGGCACCTTCATCCCGGACCAGACGAACGCCCTGGTCGCCTTCCGCACCGGTGACGCCAAGCGCGAAGCCGCGGCCCGGCAGCTGCTGACCTACTGGATGGGCCCCGGTTACGCCGGCTTCGTCGCCGACCGCAAGACCGTCTCGCTCGAGCCGTCGGTCGCCAACCCGCCGGGCGTGCCGCAGGCCCTGCTCGACGTGCACAAGTCCCTGCCCACCGCGGTCGGGTCCATGCAGGCGCTGGCCGTTGCCAACCCGGACCTCTACATCAACCTCGCCGACATGATCGCCGGCACCATGACGCCGGACCAGGTGGCCAAGGCCACCCAGGACCAGTTCGCCCAGCTGGCCAAGGCGGCCGGCGCCCCGGGCTTCTGACCCGGCGAGGGAGCGCGATGTCCACCGCAGCACGCACGCTCGTCGTGGAGCGGCCGGCCACCCGGCCGGCCGCTCCCCGGCCGAGCGCCCGCCCCACGAGCAAGCACGGCAAGCGGACGCACCCGATGTGGTTCCTGGCGCCCGCGTTCGCCATCCTGCTCGTCTTCTTCTTCCTGCCGACGCTGTTCAACTTCGTCTACGCGTTCACCGACTGGTCCGGGTTCAAGAGCTCGATCAAGCCGGTGGGTCTCGACAACTTCACCGAGCTGGCCTCGGACGGCACGCTGCTGCGGGCGGTGCGGATCACGCTCGTCTACGCGGTGCTGGTCGCGGTCTTCCAGAACCTCTTCGGGTTCGGGCTGGCCGTCCTGCTCGAACGCGACAACCGGCTCAACCGCGTCGCCCGGATCTGCTTCCTCGTCCCGGTGCTGATGTCGGCGCTCGCGGTCGGCTACATCTTCCAGGCCCTGCTGAAACCGCACGGCAGCGTCAACGAGCTGATCGGCGCGGTGCTCGGGCGGACGTTCGACTACGCCTGGCTCGGGGACACGACCTGGTCGATCGTCGTGGTCGCGCTGATCCACGCGTGGAAGTGGATGGGCCTGTCGATGCTCATCTACCTGGCCGGGCTCAAGACCGTCCCGGAGGACATCCTCGAAGCCGCCCGCATCGACGGCGCCTCACGCTGGCGCACGTTCTGGGTCGTCAAAGCGCCGCTGCTGGCGCCGGCGGTGACCTTCAACGTCGCCACCGCGCTGCTCGGGTCGATGAACGGCTTCGACGTCGTCCAGGCCACCACCGGCGGCGGGCCGGCCCGGACCACGGAGATCCTCAACATCTTCATCTACCGCACCTTCGGCCAGGGCCTGTTCGCCCAGGCCACCGCGATGAGCCTGGTGTTGTTCCTGCTCGTCGCGTTCCTGGCCTTCCCGGTCATCCGCACCCTGCGCAAGCGGGAGGAGATCCTGTGAAGACCTTCAGCGACTCGCGGATCTGGAGCAGGCTGCAGCCGGTCGTCACCACCGCGGGTCTCCTCGTGCTCATCGGGATCCCGCTCTGGCTCGTCGTGGTGACCGCCGGGAAGTCCCGGGGCGAAGCGCTCGACCCCGACCTCGCGTTGCCCAGCCACTGGCAGCTGTTCGCGAACCTGCGGGAGGTCTGGGTCCAGGGCGAGGTGCCGGCCGCGTTCTTCGGCAGCCTGCTGATCGTCGTGCCCACGGTCGCCGGGGTTCTCACGTTCGGGTCGATGGCGGCGTGGGTGCTGGCCCGCCGGGCCACCCGGCTCAACGCGGCCCTGTACGCGCTGGGCATCAGCGGCATCGTGCTGCCGCCGGCGGTCGTCACGGTGGTGCTGCTGCTCCGCCAGCTCGGCCTCGCGGGCAGCGCCGTCGGCATGATCGGCGTCTACCTGGGCATCTACCTGTCCACGGTGATCTTCTTCGTCACCGGCTTCGTCCGCACCATCCCGGTGTCGCTCGAAGAAGCCGCCCAGATCGACGGGGCCAGTCCGTTCACCGTGTTCCGGCGGATCGTGCTGCCGCTGCTGCGGCCGGCACTGGCCACCGCGACCATCCTCATCTGCCTGTACGTGTGGAACGACGTCTTCTACGCGTTCTTCGTCGTCGGCGGGCGGCTCGACACCCTGCCGCTCAACCTGTTCCGCGTCGCCAGCGCGGGGCTCTACCTCAACAACTGGCACCTCATCTTCGCCTACGTGGTGCTGATGAGCCTGCCGCTGATCGTCGTCCTCGCCGTGGCCCAGCGCAAGATCATCGCGGGCATCACCAGCGGCGCCGTCAAGTGAACCCCTCCCCATCGAAGCGGAGTGCTGATGCGACAACGATTCCTGGTGGGTGCGGCCGTCGCCGTCCTCGCCTTCACCACGCTGGCCCCGACGTCGGCCGCCGGCCAGGCCGCGGCGGCCGCGGAAACACTGCGCGTCGACCTCGGCTCGCCGACGGGCGCGTTCCACGGCGGTGCCACGGGCATCCTGTACGGCCTCGGTGACCCCGGGGTGCCGTCGCAGGACCTGATCGCCGGGATGCGCCCGCGCACGATCTCCCAGAAGGCGCCCGACGGCGAGCAGCACCCCAACGGCGACGCGCTGAAGGTGGCCGACGGCTTCTTCGCCGCCGGCGGCACCGACGTGCACATCTACGCCCAGGACACCTACAGCCGCTGGCCGTACCAGGACCTCGGCATCGACGACTACCTCGCCCGCCTCAAGCCCCAGCTGGACAAGGTAGCCCAGCGGCCGGACCGCGACCGGTTCGTGTGGACGATCTTCAACGAGCCGGACGGGATCTGGTACTCCGACTGGGCGAACAAGAAGGAGAAGTTCTTCGCCGACTGGACGAAGGTCTACCGCACGGTGAAGTCGGTCCTGCCCAACGCCCGGATCACCGGGATCGGCGAAACCCGGTACCGCGCCGACCACCTGCGCGAGTTCCTCACCTACGCCAAGGCCAACAACGTGCTGCCCGACATCACGACGTGGCACGAGCTCGGCCCGGACTCCCTGGCGTCCTACCGCGGTCACTACGCGGACTACCGGAACATCGAAAAGTCGCTGGGGATCTCGCCGCGGGCGATCAACATCAACGAGTACTCCAACCGGCGCGACACGTCGGTGCCCGGCCAGATGGTCCAGTGGATCACCATGCTCGAGGACACCAAAGTGGACGGTCAGCTGGCGTACTGGTCGCTCGCGGGCAACCTCAGCGACAACGCCGTGCGCGCCGGCCGCGCCAACGGTGGCTGGTGGCTGACCAAGTGGTACGCCGACCTCTCGGGTGACACCGTGCGCGTGACGCCGCCGCGGCCGGACACCCGGGACTCGCTGCAGGGCCTCGCCACCCTCGACCGCGCGGACGGCAAGGCGACCGTGCTGCTCGGCGGCACGGCGAACGCGGTCGACGTCGCGCTGACCGGCCTCGACCGGAAGGTCTTCGGCGACCGGGTGGACGTGCGGATCGCCAAGACGACGTGGTCGGGCTACGAGGGCGACGCGCAGCAGCCGCCGGTCGTGGCGGCGGCGCGGGTCCGCGTCCAGGACGGCAGGGCGACGATCTCGGTGCCGGGCGGCGACCCGCTCGCCGCGTACCAGGTGATCGTCACGCGCGCCGGGCTCGGCGCCCCGCCGGCAGCGGCCGCGCCGTGGCAGGCGAGCTACGAGGCCGAGTCCGGCACCGTGGAGAACGCCCGGGTCTTCGTGCAGGACGACGGCTCGGGCTCGTGGGACATGGCGATGCGCTACACGACGTCGGGCCGCAAGGACGTCGGGGCGATGAACACCCCGGATTCCCGCGTGACCGTGGACGTCGACGTCCCGCGGGCCGGCGCGTACCGGCTGGGCGTGTTCTACGGGACCAACGCGTTCGTCGGCAGGCAGGCGCTGTACGTCGACGACACCTACGTCCGCACCCTGACCCTGCCGGCCACGCTGAACTGGACCTACCGGAGCCGGCTGGACACGCCGCTCACGCTGACCGCGGGCAAGCACCGCGTTTCCCTGCGCACCACCGATCCGAGCGGGTTCCTCGGCGGCTCGTCCGACATCACGCTGGACCGCTTCGACCTCACCGAGGTCACCGGCCCGGAGCGGGCGGAGTACCCGCTCGCCGACGGCCGCCGGTCCGGCGGTTCGGTCGACCGCGGGACGGGCGCGCTCCAGGTGCTCGCGCCCGGTGCGGTGGCCATGGCGCCCGGCCAGAAGGTCACCACGTACGTCTCCGCCGCCGAGGACGGCTACTACCGCCTGTCGACGTCGTGGGCGGGCGCCGGCCGCAGCACGCTGGGACTGACGCTGTCCGGCCGCCGAGTGGCGGGCGGCGACCTGACCGCGACCGGCGTCGGCGTCTGGTCGGGCAGCTCGACGGTGTTCCTCAAGGCGGGCGTCACCGAGGTGGTCCTGTCCAACGAGGGCCGCACACCGCTGGTGGCGGGCACGCTCACGCAGGTGCGCGACGCGGCGGCCGACAGCCACGCGGTCCGCGTCGAAGCCGAGACCGGCCGGCTCGCCGGCGGAGCGGCGACGGCGACCGGCCCCTGGGCTTCCGGCGGCTCCTACGTCGGCTCCATCGGCAACGGCGGCACGCTGACGATCCCGCGCACCGGCGGTCCCGGCCAGTACGCCCTCACGGTCGCCTACGCGCAGGCGGAGAAGAACACCGGCCACCCGTACAACACGGACACGATCACCCGCACGATGGTGGCCACGGAGGCGGGCGGAACGGTGACGCCGGCACCGTACCGCCACAACTACACCTGGGACGGCTTCTGGCCGGAGACGTCACCGATCGACCTGACGACGCGGGGCGGCGCACTCACGTTCGGCAACCCGGCCGCCTGGGCACCGAACGTCGACTGGGTCCAGCTGGCCCCGCTCGTCGTGGCGAACACGGTGACACCTCGGCGCTGAGTGCCACGGTGCCCGGCCGGCTCGGTTCGAGCCGGCCGGGCCCCCGGCTCCACCGGGGGGCGGAGGCTCACGGGGCTTTTCACCTCGCGCGCGGGCACGCCGGCTCACTCCGGCACCGGCCTGTCCGGCGGGCCGCGTGACGGCCGCGGCGCCCCCAGCGCGCCGCGGCCGCGTCAGCTCAGCTCCACGCGCTGCAGTTGTGGAGCCGGTTGTCCTTCAGGCGGCACACCCGCACCTTGGCGATGTACGTTTTCGTGTAGTTGAAGCCGATGCGGGTACTGTTCCCGCCGCCGCACGCGCGCTGACCCAGCAGCGTGTAGCGATAGCCGTCCAGTGCCACTTCGGCAACCGCGCAGTGGCCGTCCTTGTCGCGGTCGGCGACCTCCCCGCTGACGCGACCGGAATACGGTGCCTTGCCGCGCCAGTTCAGCGTTCCGTAGTACCGGGCGCCCCGCGTTCCGCCGTCCTTGGAGTAGATGTCGATCCACCGCGACCCGCCCGCCTCGGTACCGGCGTCGCCGGAGGGCGGGTCGTACGGCGCGACGGTGCCGATCGGCTCCCCGTCCGGTTCGGCGGTGGTCGCGGCACCGGCCGGCGCGGCGACGACGGCGAGTGCCGCGAGCGACGCGACGGCGACCGCGGCGGGCTTGCGGATGGCGGCGAGCTTCGCAGAGAACATCGGTTTCCCCTCTCCGGCCGCCACGGCCGCGGCGGCTCGGGAACGAAGCTACGGGCGGCGGCGGCGGAAAACGTCTGCCGGGGAATGGAGATTCCCCTGTGCCCGCGGCGGCACCACGCGCCGTTCGTCAACTTCGGCGGTATGCCGCCGGGTGGACGCGACCGCGGGCGAAGGTGGTTACGCTCGGCCGGTGCACCGGATCGAGTTCGTGCGGCGGCATCCGCGGGCGGTGGACCTCGCGCTCGCCGTCACGGTGCTCGCCGCGATGGGCGCGGTCGGCGGCCTGTACCAGCCGCCGGGGCACCGCGCGTTCGACGGCTGGGCCTACGTCCTCACCGGCGTGATCTGCCTGCCGCTGGCCGCCCGCCGCGTCCGGCCGATGTCCGTCCTCCTGACGACTTCGGCCGCGTACCTCGTTTACGCGGCCCTCGGGTACCTGCCCGGACTGCACTTCTGGGGTCCGGTGCTCGCCTTCTACAGCCTGGCGGCGGCGAAACCGCGGTGGCCGACGGCGATCGGGGCCGCGGTCACCGCCGTTGTCGTGCTGTGCAGTGGAATCGCGCTGCGCGCGCCGCTCGCCGCGGCCGTCGCCGAAGCGGTCGCCGTCACCGCCGTGGCGTGGGGGCTCGGAGGCGTCGGACGACGGCTCGCCGAACGCAACGAACTGCTCGCGGCCGCCACCGAACGGCTGCGCTGCGACCAGGTGCGGCGCATCGAGCGGGCACTGACCCAGGAACGGCTGCGGATCGCCCGGGAGCTGCACGACGTCGTCGCGCACCACATGTCGATGATCTCCATGCAGGCCGGCCTGGCGGGTTACGTGTTCGACACCGATCCGCCGACCGCCCGCGCCGCCGTGGACACCATCGGCACCACCAGCCGGGAGGCGCTGGAAGAGATGCGGCGGCTGCTGGTGCTGCTGCGGGAGTCCGACGTCCCGGCCACCGGCGGCGAACCCGAGCCCGCACCCGGGCTGAACCAGCTGGCGGCGCTGGCGGACCGGGCCCGCGCCGGCGGTGTCGACGTCAGCCTGGAAACGAGCGGTGACCTGGAAAGCCTCCCGTCGGGGCTGCAGCTCACCGCGTACCGGGTCGTCCAGGAGGCGCTGACGAACGCGATCAAGCACGCCGGAGGGGGCCCGGTGACGATCGGCGTGCACCGGCGGCCGCACGCGGTGACGGCGGTGCTCCGCAACGGGCCGGGCACCACGGCCGCGCGGGTGACGGAGCCCGGCGGGTACGGCCTGATCGGCATGCGCGAGCGCGCGAAGCTGTACGGTGGAACGGTGACCGCGGGCCCCCGGCCGGACGGCGGATTCGCGGTGGAACTGACGTTGCCGCTGACGTGAGAAGTCCGCGGGGGGACTCCGAGATGACCACCACGGTGCTCGTCGTCGACGACCAGCCGCTGGTCCGGGCCGGCCTGGCGGCCCTGCTGCGCGCGGCACCCGGCTTCGAGGTCGTCGGCGAGGCGGCGGACGGCGAGCAGGCGGTCGCCCGCGCCGCGGCGACCCGGCCGGACGTCATCCTCATGGACGTGCGCATGCCCGGCGTCGGCGGGGTGACGGCCACGCGCCGGATCCTCGCGGGTGCCCAGGATCCGCCACCCCGCATCCTGATCCTGACGACGTTCGACATCGACGAGTACGTCTACGAAGCCCTGCGCGCGGGCGCGGCGGGCTTCCTGCTCAAGGAAGCCGAACCGGCCCGGCTGATGCACGCGATCCACACCGTCGCCGGCGGCGACCTGCTCTTCGCCCCCACGGTCACCCGGCGCCTGATCGAAACGTACGTCCGCCACCACACCCCCGCCACCCCGGCCGGCCACCCGAGCCTCGGCGCGCTCACCGCCCGCGAGCGCGAAATCCTGTGCCTCGTCGGCACCGGCGTCACCAACCGCGAGATCGCCGGCCGGCTCACGATCAGCGAGGGCACGGTCAAGACCCACCTGAACCGCGTCATGACGAAGCTCGACCTGACCAGCCGTGCCCAGGCCGTCGTGCTCGCCTACGAGACCGGGCTGGTCACCCCCGGCACACCCGCCTTCGCGAGTCACCGGAGCGAGCCGTGAGCCCGGTTCAGGGGTGCCGCGGGGAGCGGCGGCGCAGCAGGTCGTAGCCGCGGACGGCCAGCTGCAGCCGCTGCTGGTTGTCCACGTCGACCGGGTCGAGGCCGAGGACCTCGCGCAGCCGGTCGAGGCGATGGTACAGCGTCCGGCGCTGGACGAACAGCGCGTCGGCGGCGCGGGCCTTGTTGCCGCCGCACTGCAGGAACGTGCGCAGGGTCGGCAGGAGCGGGTTGCTCGTGCGGGCGTCGTGCTCCAGCAGCGCGCCCAGCTCGTCCTCGACGTACCGGGTGAGCTCCGGGCCTTCGGACAGGGCCACCAGCAACCGCAGCGCGCCGAGGTCGTCGAAGCGCATGAGCTCGCACTCCGGCGCGGATGCCGCCACCGACGCGGCACTGCGGCCCTGGCGGATCGCCTGCGGCAACGCCGCCGGCGCGACCACCCGGCTGACGCCGCCGCGGACCCCGCGCCCGGTCAACGTCTCCAGCAAGGCCGCGGCGCCGCCCTCGAGGCCGACCACCGCGAGGTCGAAGTCGCCGATGTCGCCGACGACCGCCGGCCACTGGCCCTCGTGCAGGAGCCGGGCGAGGTCCTGGTCGCCGAAGGGTTCCCCGGCCGCCTCGCGGGCCGTGACGACGACGATCAGCTCGCGGTCGCGCAGGTCCTGCCCGAGCGCGAGGCCGCGGCTGACGAACTTTTCGCCCGTGATGTCGCCGAGCAGGAGCCGGTTGAGCAAAGCTCCCTGCCGCTGCGCCGACCGGGCCCCGCTCTCGCGTTCGCTCAGGAGGGTGATCGCGATGGCGGCGGCCGCGCGCTCCATGGCCCGGAGGTCGGCCGCGCTCGGCGGCGCGCCGCCGTGCAGCAGGTGCAGCCAGCCCCACGACTCCCCGCGCAGGATCACCGCCGCGCGGGCGCAGGCCACGACCTGGCTGAACGAGCCCGCCCGGGCCTGGGGACGCGTGGCCTCGCCGGTCAGGATCGGGTGGTGGCGCTCGTGGATCGCCCGCGAATGCGCGTCCCACTCGGCCACCAGGTCGTCGGCGGCCGGGGTGGCGCCGCTGTAGGCGAGCATCCGGTGCGCGACGTCTTCGAGCACCACCGCGTGCCCGGTGCGCCGGGCCAGCTCGCGCACCATGCCGACGTAGTCCTCGTCGGCCAGCAGCAGGTCCATGAACGCCTGGCCGGTCGCCTCCTCGGCGATCAGCCTGCTGACCCGCGTCTCCACCAGGACCTCGTGGACCTGGGCGGAGGCCTCCACGAACGGGATTTCGTCGTCGAGGCCGACGAGCGGCAGGCCGACCGCGCGGGCCTCGTCGACGACCGCGTCCGGCATCGAGCCGAACATCCGGCCCGCCAGCTCGACCACGAGGACGGCCGCGTGGGCGTCGGCGAGGCGGCGGATGAACGCGCGCTGCTCCGCCTCGGCGTGGCCCATCCCGAGGCCCGCGGTCAGCAGCATCTCCTGGCCGGACAGGAACCGGTGGATGTCGGGGATCTCGCCGGTGTGCACCCAGCGCACCGGCCGGTCCAGGCCGTCTTCGCCGGCGTACACGTGGACCCGGGTGCGCTGGAAGACCTCCAGCTGCAGGGCGTCGCGGACGGTGAGGACCTCGGCCATGCGCTCTCCAGTGTGTGAAACGTACGCGCTCACTATTACACGCATTGTGTCTGTCGAGGCGGACTCTCGCTGCGCAGACTTCTTCCTCAAGCCACCCAGGGGTCACCGGTAAGGAGCATGCAGTGTCCACAGCGGCCAAGCTCGTCAAGAAACCCGTCACGGAGACGGCGTCGCGGACCAGCCGTCCGGAAATCGCCGGCACGGTCGCCGAAATCATCGCCGACGTCCGGCGGAACGGGGACGCCGCCGTGCGCCGCTGGTCGGAGAAGTTCGACTCGTGGACCCCGGAGTCCTACCGGCTCGGGCCGGACGACATCGCCGCGGTGGTCGCGTCCGTGCCGGAGACCGTCCTCGACGACCTGCGGTTCGTCCAGCGCCAGGTGCGGGGCTTCGCCCAGGCCCAGCGGGACTCCCTCGCCGACTTCGAGGTGGAGACGCTCCCCGGGGTCTACCTCGGCCAGCGGAACATTCCGGTCGGCGCGGCCGGCGCCTACGTGCCGGGCGGCCGGTACCCGCTCACCGCGTCCGCGCACATGACGGTGGTGACCGCCAAGGTCGCCGGCGTCGACCGGGTCGCGGCGACCACGCCGCCGGACCGCGGCACGCCGCCGCCGATCAGCATCGCGGCCATGCACCTGGCCGGCGCGGACGAGATCTACGTGCTGGGCGGCGTGCAGGCCGTGGCCGCGCTCGCGCTCGGCACCGAGACGATCGCCCCGGTCGACATGCTGGCCGGGCCGGGCAACGCCTATGTGGCCGAGGCGAAGCGCCAGCTGTTCGGCGAGGTGGGCATCGACCTGTTCGCCGGGCCGACCGAGGTGCTGATCGTCGCGGACGGGACGGCGGACCCGTTCGTCGTCGCGACCGACCTGCTCTCGCAGGCCGAGCACGGGCCGGACTCCCCCGCCGTCCTGATCACCACCTCGGCGGAGGTGGCGGCGCGCACGATCGCGTACGTGGAAGAGCTGCTGCCCGGCCTGCCCACCGGCGACGTCGCCGGCCGCGCGTGGCGGGACAAGGGCGAGGTGCTCGTCGTCGAGGACCTCGACGCCGCGTACGCCCTCGCCGACGAGTACGCGAGCGAGCACGTCCAGATCCTCACCGCCGAACCCCGTGCCGCGCTGCGGAAGATGCGCAACTACGGCGCGCTGTTCCTCGGCGACAAGACGTGCGTCGCCTACGGGGACAAGGTGATCGGCACCAACCACGTGCTGCCGACGCTGGGCGCGGCCCGCTACACCGGCGGCCTGTGGGTGGGCAAGTACCTCAAGACCGTGACGTACCAGGAGGTCCAGGACGCCGGCTCCAGCGCCGAGCTCGGCGAGATCTGCGGCCGCGCGTCCCGGCTGGAGAACTTCGAAGGACACGCGCGCTCGGGCGACATTCGCAGCGCGCGGTTCGGGTCGGCCCGTCTCGAGTGGACCGATCACACTTTCGGGCGCGCCTGACCGGCGCGAGCGGGGGATCTTCCGCGCCGAGCCGGTCGACCGCGGCGAAGCGCGACCGCACCAAGGAGCATCATCACTTCGGCCCCCGGAGGTCGCCATGACAACCGACAACCCCGCGGTTTCCCGCACCGCGCCCGAACCCGCCGGCGGCACCGCGCCGGTCTCGTCCCGTGAGGACGCCGAACTGCTCGCGGCACTCGGCTACCAGCAGCGCTTCGACCGCAAGGTGAGCCTGTGGGCGAACTTCGCGCTCGGCTTCGTCTACCTCTCGCCGCTGGTCGGCGTGGTGTCCCTGTTCGCGCTGGGCCTGTCGACGGCCGGGGGGCCGTCGATCTTCTGGATCGCCGTTGTCGGGCTGGGCCAGTTGCTCGTCGCGCTGGTGTTCGGCGAGGTCGTGTCGCAGTTCCCGCTGGCCGGTGGGCTCTACCAGTGGTCCCGCCGGCTGTGGAACGGGCGTTACGCGTGGTTCACCGCGTGGACCTACATCTGCTGCATCACGATCGGCATCACCAGCACGGCGTTGTTCAGCTCGGACTTCGTGGCCAGCCTCTTCGGCGGCACGTCGGCCGAGCCGGGCGTGACCTCGACGCCCGGGCAGCGGCTGCTCATCGCGATCGCGGTGACCGCGCTCTGCCTGCTGTGCAACAGCTTCGGCACCCGCACGCTGGCGATCATCTCCAAGATCGGGCTGGCCGCGGAGCTCATCGGGATCGTCCTGGTCGGGCTGTACCTGCTGATCTTCCAGCGTCACAACCCGATCTCGATCTTCTTCTCCACCTCGGGCATCGACCACCCGGGAAGCTACGTCGGCGCGTTCCTGGCCGCGTCGCTCGTCGGGCTCTTCCTCTTCTACGGGTTCGAGGCCTGCGGCGAGGTCGCCGAGGAGGTGCCGAACCCGGCGCGCAGCATCCCGCGCGCCATGCAGCTGACCGTCGTCGTCGGCGGGCTGGCCGCGCTGTTCGCGTTCGCCGGGTACGCCCTCGCCGCGCCGGACCTCGGCTCGATCCTTTCGGGACAGGACACGAACCCGATCCCCGCGATCCTCCAGAGCTCCATCGGCACCGTCGGCACCAAGCTCGTCCTGATCGTCGCCCTGACCTCGTTCGTCGCCGGGGTGCTGAGCCAGCAGGCGGCGGCGAGCCGGATCGTGTTCTCCTTCGCCCGTGACGACATGTTCCCGGGCTCGCACTTCTTCTCGAAGGTCACGGCCCGCCACCGCGTGCCGATGAACGCGCTGCTGGCCGTGAACGTCGTGCCGGTCCTGCTGTTCGTGTTCGTCTACTTCTCGCCGGACTCGCTCGTGCGGATCGCGGCGTTCCAGATGCTCGCGGGCTACCTGGCGTTCCAGATGGTGGTGCTCGCCGCGCTGCGGATGCGGCTGAAGGGCTGGCGGCCCGCCGGGGCCTGGACCCTGGGCCGCTGCGGCCTGGTCGTCAACATCGCGGCGCTGGTCTACGGCGTGCTCGCGATGATCCTGCTGGCGGCGCCGACCGGCGACGCGAGCGCCTCGTTCGTGGACCGCTGGATCGCGTTGATCGGCTTCCTGATCGTGTCGGCGGTGGGGCTGGTCTACCTGCTGGCCGCCAAGCCCGACCGGAAATCCACCGCACCCGAGGGCGACGCGATCGAGATCGCCGCCCGGCTGCGGGACCGTGCCGCCTCGGTCGCCGAGGCAGAAAGGAGGACCGCGTGACCCGCGTGCTGTATCTCTACGGCGGATGGCCGGGGCACAAGCCCTACGACATCGCCGACAAGTGGGCGCTGCCCCTGTTCACCGAGCTGGGTTTCGAGGTCACGGAGACCAACGACGTCTTCGCGCTCGACGCCGACCTCACCGGCTACGACCTGATCGCGCTCAACTGGAACAACGCGCTGCTGTCCGAAGGGCTTTCGGCGGCCCAGGAGGACAGCCTGCTCGGCGCGGTCGAGGCGGGCACCGGGATCGCCGCCTGGCACGGCGCGGCCGCGGCCTTCCGGCTGAGCCTCAAGTACCACCTGCTGCTGGGCGGGAGCTTCCTGGAGCACCCGGCCGGCGAAGGCGTCAAGTACCCCTACCGCGTGTCCATTGTGGACCACACGCACGAGATCACCGCGGGGGTGCGGGACTTCGCCGTGGCGTCGGAGCAGTACTACATGTCGGTCGACCCGAACAACCACGTGCTGGCGGAAAGCACGTTCACCGGCGAACACCTGTCCTGGCTCGACGGCCGGACGATCCCCCAGGCCTGGACCCGGAACTGGGGCCGGGGACGGGTCTTCTACAGCGCCGTCGGGCACGACCTGGACGACCTGCAGAACCCGGACGTGACCCGGCTGTGCAAGCAGGGTTTCGCCTGGGCCGCGCGCCGGAGCCACTGAACACAGAACGGAGAGTCACATGCCTGTCCTCACCGGCGGCCAGATCGTCGCGCGGACCCTGCACAACTACGGCGTCGGCTACGTCGCCGGCATTCCCGGCCACGGGATCTGGTCGCTGACCGACGCCTTCCTGGACGACGAGTCGAAGATCCCGTTCGTCCAGACGTTCCACGAGCAGAGCGCGGTCCACCTCGCGGACGGCTACTACCGCGCCACCGGCCGCCCGATCGCCGCGGTCACCTCGATCGGCGCCGGCGCGAGCAACACGGTGATCGGCATGGGTACGGCGTTCACCGACTCGACGAGCGTGCTGGTGATCACCGGCGGCCCGCCGACGCACATGCGCGGCCACGGCCTGCTCCAGGAGCTGGACCGCTACACGGCCAACGACTTCCCCAAGGTCGCCGAGGCCGTCAGCAAGCGGCACTGGGTGGTGACGCGGGTCGAGGAGCTGCCGTTCGTGCTGCACCGGTGTTTCAACTCGATGCTCACCGGACGGCCGGGCCCGGTGCACCTCGAGGTACCGATGGACGTCCAGGCCGAGGCGGCCGACGTCCAGCTGCACGACCTCGAGCGGCGCATCCCGGTCGGCCGCCAGCACCCGGACCCGCTGGCCATCGACCGCGCGGTCGAGGTGCTCCGCGGCGCCCGGCGGCCGGTCATCGTGGTGGGCGGCGGCGCGGTCACGTCCGAGGCGGCCGACCAGGTGAAGGCGCTGGCCGAGCGCTGGTCGATCCCGGTGGTGACGACCTGGAACGGCAAGAGCGCGTTCCCGGAGGACCACGAGCTGTTCGCGGGCAGCGTCGGCCAGACCGGCACGCTGGTCGGCAACGCGATCGCGAGCGCGGCGGACGTCGTCGTGTCGGTCGGCTGCCGGTTCACCGACTGGTCCGCGTCCAGCTACGCCAAGGGGATCAGCTTCTCGATCCCACCGGCCAAGCTGATCCACATCGACATCGACCCGCACGAGATCGGCAAGAACTACCCGGCCGAGGTGGGCATAGTCGCGGACGCGCAGCGCGCCGTGGGAGCGATCGTGGACTCGCTCCCCCGCGCGGGAGCCGAGCGTTCGGAGTACCTGGCCGAGCTGGCGCAGCTGAAGCAGGACTGGGAGGACAAGCTCGCCTCCCGCCGCGACAGCGACCGGTACCCGTTCACGTCGCAGCGCCCACTGGGAGCGTTGCGCGCCGCACTCCCCCGCGACGCGATCATCGTCGCCGGATCGGGCAACACCCAGGGCGCGGTGAAGCAGACGTTCCCGGTGTACGAGCCCCGCACGCACCTGACATCCGGCGGCTTCTCGTCGATGGGGTGGGCGATCCCCGCCGCGGTCGGCGCGAAGCTGGGCCGCCCCGACCGCACGGTAGCGTGCGTCCTGGGCGACGGCGACTTCCTGATGACGGCACAGGAGATCGCGCTGAGCGTGACGACCGGGGCACCGGTGGTGTTCGTGGTGCAGAACAACGCGGGCTACATGTCCATCCGGGGCGGGCAGCGCAAGCAGACGTCCCGCCACATCGGCACGGAGTTCTCGCGCCCGGACGGGACACCGTACAGCCCGGACTTCGCCGCGCTGGGCGCGTCGTTCGGGATCGAGTCGTGGAAGGTCCCGGACGCCGAGTCGCTGGAGCCGATCCTGCGCAAGGCGGTGCAGTCCGGCGAGCCGGCACTGGTGGAGGTGCCGACGGACCGCGACGCGGCGGGGCCGTGGGTGCCGGGCTGGTGGGACTTCCCGATCCCGGCGTACGTGACCGACGAGCGCCAGGAGGAGTACCACCGGACGCGGGCGACCGAGCAGCACCTCTGACGCTGCTGTTCATGAGGGGCACCTTCATCGCCGTGAAGGTGCCCCTCATGTCGTCCGGGCGAGGCTCGGAGATGTCCGGCGGCTGTGCGGGCGGACCCGTTTCACGATGGGCAGTGACCTCCGCTTGGACCTCAACACCGGAGACCGGCCTGGTGCGCTCGTGGGTGTAGGCCCGTAGCCGTGGGGCTGCGGGCCTGTCCCGTGGTCAGGCTGTGAATGGGAGTGGTTCGTGGAGGTTGTTGCGCCGGGGTTTGCGGCGCCGGTCGATGAATGCTGGTGGCAGGAATTCGGGTAGGCCGTCGGTGGCGATGCGGACTTCCCAGCCGGAGCGGTGCAGGAGCCGGTGGTGGTGGGCGCACATCAGGACCAGGTTGGTGAGGTCGGTGGGGCCGCCGTCTGCCCAGTGCCGGATGTGGTGGCCTTGACAGTGCCGGGGTGGACGATGACAGCCCGGGAAGGCACAACCCCGATCCCGGAGGAAGAGAGCGCGGCGCAGTCCGGCGGAGATGAGGCGGCGGAGGCGGCCGAGGTTGAGGGGTTCGCTTTTGTCGCCGAGGACGGCGGGGATGATCATTGCGTCGCAGGCGTGCACCCGGGCTTCGGCGGCGGTCATGGTGCCGGTGTCGCCGAGGGTGGCCTTGCCGACACCGGATTTCAGGTCTTCCAACGACACGGCGACCATGACGTGGGCTCGTTCCCCGGCCTGCATCGGCAACTCCGGAGAATTCAAGGCCAGGTCGACGGCATCGGAGAAAGCATCCCCATAGCGCTGCGGGGTCGTGCGGAAGTCGGGACCCTCATCCCCGGTACGACGCTCCGCCAAAGAATCCAACAATGCGTGGGCGCGTGCGCCGGTCTCATCGTCGAACCGGCCACTCAGCTCCCAGATCCCGGTTCTTTTGCGGCGCAGGAACAGCTCCCGGGTGGGAACCACGGGTTCGGTGTCGTCGGGTTCGTCGCCGTCGGGGACCAGGTGGGCGAGGATGCGGGCACCGAGGGCGGCGACCTGCTTGTGCCCGGCCTCCTCGGCGAAAGCCAGCAGGTTGGCCTCGGCGCTCACGCAATGCTCGGGCGGAACCTGGGCCAGCACGGAGGTGATCACGTCGATCATCGGGTTGCTCAACCGTCCCGCCCGAGCGGCAGCGCCGGTGGCGGGGGCCAGGGCGGGGATGGGGCTGCCGTCGAGGTTGCGGCCCGGATTCACTAAGCGGGCGCGTTTGATCAGCCGTTCCGCGGCCGGCTTCGGCATATCGGCGAGGTGCTCCAACAGGCGGGCGGCCGAGCGGTAGCCGAACAGCTCCATCACACCCCGCTGTTCGATTTCCACCAGCACCGCACCAAGTTCGGCCTCCGCGGACCGCATCGACGCGACCAGTTCGCCGATGCGGTCGGCGAAGGCCACCGCGTCGGGCGAGGGGGTCGTGTTGCTGGTCATGTCTCCAAGTTACCGGCGATCGAACACAGGGTCATCACTCGATACGGTGGGAACAAAAGGTAAAGCCGCTGTCCGCACCCCAGAACACCGAAAAGTCCGGCAGGGCAACCGAAGCGTGAGGAATCGGCGCTGGCGACCCACGACGCGACCCAACCCCGTGGAGCGCCGATTTCCCACGCCACGGCGAAGCCGTGCCTGAAACCCAGCCAGGACGTCAACCCACCGCGGCAGCAATCGACGGCGCGATCCGCAGCGCATTGGCCCCAATGGTCAAGGCCGGGTTGAGCGCGGCCGACGAGGGGAAGAACGACGCGTCCGCCAGCCACAGGTTGCCGACGTCGTGACTGCGGCACAACGGATCCAGCACACTCTCCGCGGAATCAACCCCGGCAACAGCCGTACCGCACATGTGCGAGTTCGTCTCGATCCCCATCTGCTGCGTGAAGATCAGCGGATAACCAGCCTTCCGGACGATCTTCGTGATCCGCCGCACCAGCTCGTGGTGAGCACTGACGTTGTTCGGCGTCCAGTCGATGATCGTGCGGTCACCCTCGACCCGGACGCGGTTGCCGCGAGACGGCAGGTCCTCACTCGTCAGGTAGATGTCGATACTGCGCGCGGACATGAACTTCAGCGCCCACATCGGCGCCCACGCCCGGGCCGGCTTGAGCATGGGCGCCTGGAGCTTGCCGAGCATCTGCAGGTTGCCCAGCGGATACGTAGAGCTCTCGTAGAAGTCGTTGATCCCCAGCGTCTTCTGCCACTTCGTCGGATTGGTCCGAAGTGGATTCACGCCGACGAAGAACGTGCTGTTGTGGACCATGTAGTTCCGCCCGAGCAGGCCCGAAGAATTGCCCAGTCCTGCCGGATGCTGATCGTTCGCGGACCGAAGCAGCAGCGCCGCCGAGTTGACCGCGCCCGCCGCGACGACGAACTGGCGGGCGGTGATCCGGATCGTCCGGCCGCCGTGGCGGGCTTCCGCCGCGGTCGCCGTCCGGCCGTCGGGGGCGGTGACCAAGCGCGTCACGACCGCGTCGATCATCAGCTTGACCCCCGCCCGCAGCGCCGGGACCAGGATCCGGTTTTCCGCGTCCGACTTCATCCCGGTGTCGTCGGGGCAGCCGTCCGCCGTGCACACGGCCGCGCGGTCGGCCTGGGTGACCACGTTCAGCGCGTTCGGGGTGTGGAACGGGTGCAGCCCCTGCCGGCGGAGGGCGCCCGCGAACCGCTCGATGACCGGCTCGTGCGGCAGCGCGGGGTGCGGGTACGGCGTCGAGTGCGGCGGTTCCGTGGGGTCCTCGCCGGTCTGGCCGTGCACCTGCAGCAGCCGTTCCATCGTCCCGTAGTGCGGTTCGAGGTCGTCGTAACCGAACGGCCAGGCGCGCGAAAGGCCCTCGCGGTGCTGCACCTCGGTGAAGTCGCTGCGCCGGAACCGGGGCAGCATGGCGCCGTAGAAGCGGGTGTTGCCACCCACCCAGTAGTAGACGCCGGGCGCGAACGGCTTGCCGGTCGCCCCGTCGTACCACTGGCCGGCGTTCTTGTACCGGCCCTTCAGGTACATGTGCTCCGGCTGCGAGTTCTCCGGTTCCCGCGGCAGGAAACCGCCCCGCTCGACGACCAGCACGCGGGCACCCGAGTCCCGCAGCGCCCACGCGAGCGTGGAACCACCCATCCCGGATCCGATGATCAGGACGTCGGTGTCGATCTCGTCCCGTTCTTCGCCGGGGGTCTCGAGGACGTCGGCGGTCAGTCCCTCGGGGAGGTTCAGGTCGGTCATGCTCGCGAGACTAAGGATCACCACACGACCCGGCCATGCACAACGTGCGCAACACTCGCCGGTTCGGCTGCCCATTGTGTGCATGGCCGGCTCACCTTCCGCCTGGCTAGCGTCGGGAGCCGACGCCTGACGGGAGGCCCCATGACACCAACCGAGAGCTACGACTACGTGGTGGTCGGCGCCGGATCCGCCGGTTGCGCCGTGGCCGCGCGGCTTTCCGAGGATCCGGACGTGCGCGTGGCCCTGGTCGAGGCGGGCCCGGCGGCGGCCGGCCGCCTGTTCGAGATCCCCGCCCTGTTCTCCCAGCAGCTGAAGACGGTCTACGACTGGGACTTCGAGACCGAGCCGGAACCGCGGCTCGGCGGGCGCCGCGCGTACCTGCCGCGCGGCCGCGCCATCGGCGGCACCAGCTCGATGAACACCATGCTCTACGTGCGCGGGCACCACTACGACTACGACACGTGGGAGCGGCTGGGCAACAAGGGGTGGTGCTACGACGACGTCCTGCCCTTCTTCAAGAAGTCGGAGGACAACCAGCGCGGGGCCGACGACTACCACGCCGTCGGCGGACCGCTGACGGTCAGCGACCCGGTCGCCGTGCACCCCCTGCTGGAGAACTGGGTCGAGGCCGCCGAGCGCGCGGGCCACCGGGCGAACCCCGACTTCAACGGCGCCGAGCAGGAAGGCGTCGGCTACTACCAGGTCACGCAGCGCCAGGGGCTGCGCTGCAGCAGCGCGGTCGCCTTCCTCGAGCCCGCCGCCGAGCGCGCCAACCTGACCGTCCTGCCGTCCACTTCGGCCCTGCGCCTGAAGTTCGACGGCGGCCGGGCCACCGGGGTCGAGGTGGACCACCTCGGGACCGTCCGGACGATCGGCGTCGAGCGCGAAGCCGTCCTCTCCCTGGGTGCGTACAACTCGCCGCACCTGCTCCTGCAGTCGGGTGTCGGCCCGGCCGGCGAGCTGTCCGCGGCCGGCGTGCGCCCGCACCACGACCTGCCCGACGTCGGCCGCAACCTGCAGGACCACACGGGCTGCTTCATCAGCTTCGTCAGCAGCACGCCCCCGCTGCTCGGCCCCGACACGAGCGCGGAGGAGGACCGGCTCCGGGCCACGGGCACCGGCCCGATGGCGTGGACCGAGGTCGGCGGCTTCCTGTACTCCGGCGACGACCAGCCGGCGCCGGACATCCAGCTGCACGCCGCGCTCGGCATCGTGCGGGACCAGGGACTCGCCGCGCCGCTCGAGCCCGGCATGTCGTTCGGCCCGTACGTCGCCCGCCCGGAAAGCCGCGGTTCCGTGCGGCTGCGCCACTCGCACCCGTACGCGAAGCCGCGCATCTTCCACAACTACCTCGCCGACCGGGGCGACCGCGAGCGGCTGCGGGAAGGCGTCCGGATCTGCCTGCGGATCGCCCGGCAGCCCGGCTTCACCGACCTCCTCGACGGCGGGCTCGCCGAGGCGGCCCGGGCGGGCCTGGCCCCGGTGAGCGATCTCGACCACGACATCGACGACTACATCCGCACGCAGTCGTTCTCGTTCTACCACCCGTCCGGCACGTGCATGCTGGGCAAGGTGGTGGACGCCGAGCTGCGCGTGCACGGCCTCGACAACGTGCGCGTCGCGGACACGTCGATCATGCCCACGCTCGTCACCGGCAACACCAACGCGCCGGCGATCATGATCGGGGAACGCGCCGCCGCCTTCATCAAGGCGTCCTGACCCGCGTCTTCAGGAACGGCAGGACGACGCCGGCCATTTCGTCGGGCACTTCCTCGGCGAGGTCGTGCCCGGCGTCGAAGACGTGGCCGGCGACGTCGTGGGCCATCATTCGCAGCTGGGACTCGGCGCGGTCGCCGACGAACTGCGCCCCGCCGAGGGCCAGCACCGGGATGTCGAGCTTGCGCCGCGCGGCCTGCCGGTTCTGCTCGGCGTCGACGAGCATCGCGCGGTAGATCGACAGCATCGCCCGGATGCCGCCGGGCATGGAGTAGCAGCGCACGTACTCCTCGATCGCGTCGGGTGTCGCGCTGTCGGGACGACCGCGCTCGGACTTGATCATGTAGGTGATCAGCTCGCGTTCGTGGCCCGCGATCAGCATCTCGGGGACGTCCGGCTGGAAGTAGAAACCCAGGTGCCACAGGTGCATCCCGCCATTGACGTTCTCGGCGGTGAGCGCGGTGTGGTCCTCGAAGCCGAACCCGGGGAACAACGCCTCGGCGAACACCAGCGCGGTGACGTCGTCGCGGTGGCGGGCGGCGAGCTGGTAGCCGATCACCGCGCCCCAGTCCTCGCCGATCACGGCGTACCGCTCGTGTCCGAGGTGGACCATCAGCTCGGCGACGTCGTCGGCCATGGTGGCGCTGTCGTACCCGCCGGCGGGCCGCGCGGAGTCGCCGAGGCCGCGCATATCGGGCACGACGACGGTGTGCTCCGGTGTCAGCTTCGGCACGAGGTACCGCCAGTGGTAGCCGGTCTTGGGCACGCCGTGCAGCAGCACCACCGCGGGGCCGGCGCCGGCCGTCCGGTAGTGCAGGCTCGTGCCGTTGACCGCGGCGCGCCCCGTGCGCAACGGCGTGCCGTCGTGGTCGACCATCATGTGTTTCCCTCTTTCTGGAGCGTACGTTACAGTTTGAGCGCGCGAAAAATCAGCCGAGCGTCGCCAGGGCGACCTCCACGAGGGGTTCGAGCGCCCGGGCGTCCGGGGTGAGCTTCGCGGAGACCAGCAGGCCGTTGAGGAAGGTGACCAGGAAGGCGGCCAGCGTGCGCGGATCCTGCTCCGCCGCGACCTCACCGCGTTCGGCAGCCGTCCGCAGGACCTCGGCGAGCGCGTCCTGACTGGCGTCCTGCATGTCCCGCACGATGCACCCGGTCGCCGCGTCGCCGGGCAGCCGTTCGCAGACGGCGTTGACGGCCAGGCAGCCCCGGCCGCCCTCCGCCACGGCGATCCGGAGGCGTTCGACCAGCAGGGTCCGGACCGCGGACCGGACGTCACCGCCCCGCTTCAGGCTTTCCAGGGCGGCCGCCGCGAGGGTGGCGCGGTAGTGCTCGAGGGCGGCCCGGTAGAGCCCGTCCTTGTCCCCGAACGCGGCGTACAGGGACCCCTGGCCGATGCCCAGGTGCCGGGTCAGGTCGCGGACCGAGGTCGCCTCGTAGCCCCGAGACCAGAACAACTCCATCGCGCGGCTCACCGCCGCCTCGGTGTCGAACTCGCGGGTCCTGACCATGCGGCCCACCGTAGCCTATCTGGATCGCTCGCTCAAGAAAGCCCGGCCGTCAGTGCAGGTCCACCAGCCCGCGGCGGACGGCCTCGGACACCGCACCCGCGCGGTTGTCCGCGCCCAGCTTCCGGTACAGGCGCACCAGGTGCGTCTTCACGGTCGCCTCGGTCAGCACGAGCGCGTCGGCGATCGCGCGGTTGCGCAGGCCCCGGGCGACGAGCCGGACCACCTCGACCTCGCGGCCGGTGAGCACCGGCGCGGCCTCAAGCCGTTCTGGCAGTACGACAACGCCAACCTCGACGGCTTCCCGCGCTTCATGACCGACCGCGCCGAGGTCGAACGCTGGAAGCAGACCTTCTCGCTGTACTTCGGCGAGGTCCAGGGCGCGCCGAGCCCCGGCTCGCTCGGCCTGCACCCCGGCCGCTGAGCGGGGGTGGGCCGCCGCGGTTCCTCACCCGCGGCGGCCCGCCGCCGTCAGGACGTGTTCGGCGACCACGAGGTCGTGCGGGTAGGTCACCTTCAGGTTCTCCTGCTCACCGCGGACCCACCGCACCGGCACCGAGGAGAACCGCTCCATCACCGACGAGGTGTCCGTGCCCTCGAACCCCTCCCGCGCGGCCGCCTCGTAGGCCGCCAGCAGCGGTGCGGCCCGGAACGCCTGCGGGGTCTGGGCGAGGACCATCGACGCCGGTGGGAGCGCCACCAGCGTCTCCCCGTCGTCCGTGACCGCGGCGATGTGCTCGGCAGGCAGCCCCGGGATCGCCCCGCCGTGCTCGCGGGCTTCGTGCAGCACGCCTTCGATCAACGCCGGGCTGATCAACGGACGGGCGCCGTCGTGGATCAGCACGGTGTCCACCGTGCCGCGGCCGATGCGCTCGGCGAGGTGCCGCAGGGCCTTCAGCTCGGACTCCTGCCGGGTCCGGCCGCCGTGGACGACCTCGACCGCGGCACCGTCGACCTCACCGTCCAGCACCCCCCGGACGAGGTCGTCGTCCTGCGGCCGGACGACCAGCACCAGCGGCCCGACGCCCGGCACCCTGGCGAACGCGGCGAGGGACCACGACACGACCCGGCGCCCGGCGAGCGGGAGGTAGACCTTGTTGATCCCGGCCCCGACCCGGGTGCCCGCACCGCTCGCCAACACGACGGCTGCCGCCTGCCTCACCATGGCCGCATCATAAGGCCGCGGCCGGATCGGCTACGGCGTGAGGCCGAGGCGCCGGGCCCGGGCCACCGCGTCCAGCCGGCCCTCGGCGCCGAGCTTCGCCAGGATGTTCTTGACGTGGTCCTTGACCGTGTACAGGCCGATGCCCAGCCGCTCGGCGATGCCCTGGTTCGACAGCCCCGTCGACAGCAGCGCCAGCACGTCCGCTTCCCGGCCGGTCAGGTGCGGCGCCGCCGCGCCCGGGAGGGGGTCGACCAGCAGGCCGGCCGTGTCCAGCAGCCGCGAGCGCAGCCGGGGGTCACCGACCTCGTCGGCGAGCGCGCGCAGGTCCGCGTACGCCTCGGCCACCCGGGACCGCCGGACGCTGTCCTCGGCGGCGTGCCGGTCGCGCAGCCGCCGCAGCACGTCGGTGACCGCGAGATCCTGTTCCAGGGCACGGGCTTCGAGCGAAACCGCGTCGAGCAGGCGGCCCATCTCCCGCTGGCTGGTGCGCAGGGCGACGTAGAGCACGGCGACGCACCGCCGTGCCACGACGACCGGGGCCGCCGCCATCGCGCGCAACGACTCGGCCCGGATGACCTGGTCGTAGCGGTGCGTGATCGCCGGCGAGCCGACGTAGTCCGGCAGGGACAACGCACGCTGCTGGGCGGCGACCCGGCCACCGACACCGTGCCCGGTCCCGAGCAGCACACCCCGGAGCGGGCCGACGACCGGGCCGTCGAACGCGTTGAGCAGCACGCCCGACTCGGTGACCCGCCCGGCGAAGGCCAGGCTCACCCCGGTGCCGGCCCGCAGCCGCGCCAGGGCGGCCGCCACCGCCGGTTCCACCCCCCTCTTCGGAGGGTGGCTCGTCTCCGCGCTCACCGCCACAGTGTGACCCGGGCCGTGACGCGGTGACAATCGCCCGGCCGTCCCGCATGGACCGAACGAACCCGGAGGTCGTCGTGTCGCCTCACCCTTCCGACGTGGTCGAAGCCTGGCTGGCCGCCTACGGCGCGGCGGAGGCGGACGTGGCCCACCTGCTGTGCGACCGCCACGACGCCGAAGCCGTCGCCTTCACCTTCGTCGGCCCGGACCTTTCCGCCCGCGACCTGACCTACGGCGAGCTGGCCGAGCGCTCCCGGCAGCTCGCCGCCGTCCTCGCCGCGCGCGGCGTCCGGCGGGGCGACCGGGTCCCGGTCCTCATGGGCAAGCGGCCCGAACTGGTGACGACGCTCCTGGCGATCTGGCGGCTCGGCGCGGTGCACGTCCCGTTGTTCACCGCGTTCGCCACCGGCGCCGTCCGGATGCGCGTCGAAGCCTCCCGGGCGAAGCTGGTCGTCACCGAGCCGTCCCAGCGGGCCAAGCTCGATCCCATCGAGGGCATCGACGTCCTCGAAACGGGTCCCGGGTTCGACCGGCTGGCCGACGCCGCGGAACCGCTCGAGAGGTCGGTCGCGGCCGGCGGCCACGGGACGATGCTGCAGCTGTTCACCAGCGGGACGACCGGCAAGCCCAAGGGGGTTCCGGTGCCGGTCCGCGCGCTGGCGTCCTTCCACTGCTACCTGCGCTACGGCCTCGACGTCACCGCGGACGACGTCTTCTGGAACGCCGCCGACCCCGGCTGGGCGTACGGCCTCTACTACGGCATCCTCGCCCCGCTGGCCGCCGGTCGCCGGAACATCCTGCTCGACGCCGGGTTCACGCCCGAGTCCACGGTGGCCGTCATCGCGAAGTTCGGCGTCACCAACTTCGCCGGCGCCCCCACCGTGTACCGGGCGCTGAGCAAGAGCGGCCTGGTGCGCGACGTGCGGCTGCGGCGGGCCTCGTCGGCCGGCGAACCGCTGACGCCGGACATCGCCGGCTGGGCCCGCGACGCGCTCGGCGTCGAGGTCCGCGACCACTACGGCCAGACCGAGCTCGGCATGGTGATCAACAACCACTGGCACGCGGACGTGGCCCGGCCGGTCAAGCCCGGCTCGATGGGGCAGCCGATGCCCGGCTACACCGCCGGGACCGTCGACGGCCAGATCGCCGTCGACGTCGAGAACAGCCCCCTGCTGTGGTTCACCGGCTACCACGACGAGCCGCAGAAGACCGCGGAGCGGTTCACCGGCGACGGGCGCTGGTACCTCACCGCCGACACCGGCCGCGTCGACGACGAGGGGTACTACTTCTTCACCGCCCGCAACGACGACGTCATCCTGGCCGCCGGCTACCGGATCGGACCGTTCGACGTCGAAAGCGTGCTGATCACCCACCCCGCGGTCGCGGACGTCGCCGTCGTCGGCCGTCCGGACCCCGAAGGCGTCCGCGGCGAGGTGGTCGAAGCCTTCGTCGTCCTCACCGAAGAGGCCGAAGCGAACGACGGCCTCGCCGCGGAACTCCAGCGGCTCGTGCGCGACGAGTACTCGAAGCACGCCTACCCGCGCTCGGTGCACTTCATCGACGCGCTGCCGAAGACGCCGAGCGGGAAGGTCCAGCGGTACCTGCTGCGGCAACGGTGACCCACCGGGTCCGGCCGTCGTCAGAACTCGGTCAGCGGATCGGTGTGCCGGGGCGTCCAGCCCAGCTCGCGCTGTGCCTTGGCGGAGGTGAGCTGCTGGTCGAGGGCGAACGCGTCGGCGATCGGGCCCATCCGCTCGCGGGCCTGCTCGAGGGTGAGGGAGACGGTCTTCCCGCCGAGCGCCGCGGCACAGGCCTCGGCGACCTCCTTGGCCGTCGGGCCGGCCCCGCCCACCCCGAGGTACACCGAGCCCGCCGGCGCGGACAGCGCGGCCGCGTAGAGGCGGGCCAGGTCGTCGAGGTGGATCAGCGCCCAGTGGTTCCCGCCGTCGCCGATGTAGGGGACCTCGCCGGTTTCCCGGCCCGGCTGGACGAAGAAGGCGTCGATCAGGCGGTTGTCGCCGCCGTAGAGCAGGCCGGGCTGGACGACGACCGGCCGTCCGCCCTCGGCCGCCCGGGCCAGCACCGCGTCTTCGACGGCCTTGCGCCACGCCACGACGGCCGGCGGGTTCCACGGCGCGGTCTCGTCCCGGACGCCGTCGGTGTCGCCGTAGACCCAGCTGCCGCCGGTGTGCACGTAGGTGCCGCCGCCGACACCGTCCTGCATCGCGGTGGCGGCCGCCAGGTCCTCCTCGCCGCTGGCGGCCTGCGCGAGGTGGATCACGGCTTCCGCCCGCGAGGCCGCGTGGTTGAGCACGTCGAGATCGGTCAGGCCACCGCGAACCGCCGTCGCCCCGGCGGCGGCCACGGCGGCCTCGGCGCGCTCGCTGCGGGCGAGCGCCTCGACGGTGTGCCCGAGCCGCACCAGCTCGCCGATCGTCGCGCGGCCGATGTAGCCCGAACCGCCTGTGAGGAAGATCTTCATCCCTGTCCTTTCACCCGGAATTCCTTCTTCCGCCAGCTTGATCCCGGCATCCGCGGTGCGTCCAAGACCCGTTTCGCGCGCTGTGATGCCGCTTCGGCATCACCGGCCTACGATGCTCGGCGTGGACTTCGACCTGCGGAAACTGCGTTCCTTCGTCGCGGTCGCCGAGGAACTCCACTTCGGCCGGGCCGCCGCGCGGCTGCACATCGCCCAGCCCGCGCTGTCGCGCCAGATCCGGGGCCTCGAAGACGAGCTCAAGACGCCCCTGTTCGTCCGCGACCGCCGCACCACCGTCCTCACCGCGGCCGGTGAACAGCTCCTGGCCGACGCCCGCGACCTGCTGGCGGCGGCCGAAGCCGTGCACCGGCGAGTCGCCGCCGCGGCCGAGGCGAAGCCGGTGCTCACCGTCGGGTTCATGCCGGGCATCGTGGTCACCCCGGCCGTGCGGGCGCTGGCCGGGCACCGGCCGGACGTCGGCGTCCGGCTGCTGCGCACCGGCTGGCACGACCAGGTCGCGGTCCTGCACGACGGCCGCGTCGACGTCAGCATCGTCCGGCTGCCGATCGACCGGCGCGGGCTGGCGGTGCGGCCGCTGTTCACCGAACCCCGCGTCGTCATGGTGCCCGCCACGCACCGGCTGGCCGGCAAGGAATCCGTGTCGGTCACCGAACTCGCCGACGAGCACCTGCTGCAGGACCCCGACGCCGTCCCGGAGTGGCGGGACATCGCCGTCGAACTGCGTGGGCCCGACCGTCCCGAGGTGCCGCGGATCCACAGCGTGGAAGAGAAACTGGAACTGGTCGCGGCCGGCGCCGGGATCAGCGTCATCCCCCTGTCGACGGCGACGTTCTACACCCGCCCGGACGTCGTCGGCATCCCGGTGGCGGACATCGCGCCGAACCGCGTCGCCCTGGCCTGGCTCGCGGCGCGCCGCTCACCGTTGATCGAAGCGTTCCTCGAAGCGGCGGCGAGCCTGGCGCCCTAGCCGGGCCGGCCGGCGGTCGACGGGGTGCGGTGACTGTCCCATGGGACAGCGATGGACGCGCCACTTGAGCTTGTGAGCAGCGGATCGCCCGTCCCGCGCGGAGCCGCCCGCGGCGATCCGGGTGCCGGAACCCGGGTACCCCGCGAGACACCAAATCCCGCCAAGGGCGGTATCGCCGCTGGTGGGGCGTGTGACCCAGCTGACAAAATGAAGCGGTGCCCGGCCCGATGCCGGGCAGGCGCGTCCGGCGGGTGGCCATCCCCGAAGGGCCGTCTTGTCGCAGTCCCCGAAGACTCGGCTCCAATCCCATAAGGTTCGTGCAGGGGAGGCACTTTCCGTGTCGACGCAATGCGAAAGGCAGGCCGAGGCCTGGCCTCACCCGTTCGAGACGAACTGTCCGGCCACCGAAGCGCAACGCCGGCCTCCGGAATATCCGGCGCGGGTCTTCGGCTGGCCCGCGGCGGTCGCGCTGATGGTGCTGGTCCTCGCGACGTTCGGCTTCTCGTTCGCGCTGCTGCGCACCGGGTCGGATCCGCGGTCCGCGGTCACCATCCCGCTGTTCCTGCTGTTCGGCGCCGGGACGCTGGTCGTTCCGGTGGCGGGTACGCGGGTGCGGACCCGGGTCGGCGCGGCGGTCAAGGGCGCGGTCGACGGCGCGCGGGGCAAGCGGTGACCGCGGCGCGCCTGCCGGGCTGGCCCAGCCCGGACGGGCTCATCATGCACAACGCCGACGCCGTGCGGAGCGAGGCGGACTTCCTGCGCCTGCTGCGTGAGATCCTCGCCGGGTCCGGACGGACCGCCGGCAAGGTCGCCGCGTACTCGGGCTCCGTGCTGCCGCGGTCGACGGCCTACCGGTTCGTCTCGCCGGCCAACCACCGGCTTCCGCAGTACCAGGACCAGGTGGAAGCCTTCCTCAGCGGCTGCGGGTGTCACCCGGCCACCGTCGACCGGATGGCGGAGGTGTGGCGCCGGCTGAACACCGGGGCCGAACCCGAACCACGGGAGCCACCGTCTCCCGGTGCCCCGCGCACGCTGCCGAGCTGCACGACCCGGCAGGACGTCCCGACCCTGCCGGACCTGGCCCACCAGGACGGCCCCGTCGTGGTCCACCCCGGCACCTGGCGCGCGGAGCCCGCGGGGCACCCGGCCGAGTTCTCGGTCTCGGTGTTCCGGCTCCTGGAGATCAAGCTCAGGACCGGCGACGACCGGCTGATCCGCCGGGCCCTGCTGTACTTCCTGCTCCTGACGGTCGTCTTCGCCGCCGTGGCCGGCGGGGTCCTCGCGACCCTCATCATCACGACTCGCTGAGAACCGCCTCCCGGGACGTCGGCCGACGCGCCGGATTCCCAGAGTTCTCCCACGACCTCCCAGGAACCGGCCAGGCGGGCGCGCCACGCTCGCCGCATGACGATCGAAATACGGGGCCTGACCAAGCGGTACGGGCCCGCCACCGTCGTGGCCGACCTGTCCTTCACCGTCGAACCCGGGCAGGTCACCGGGTTCCTCGGCCCCAACGGCGCCGGGAAGTCCACGACCATGAAGATGATCGTGGGCCTGGCCGCGCCGACCCGGGGGTCGGTCACCATCGGCGGGCGCCGCTACCGGGATCTGCCCGTGCCGCTCACCGAGGTGGGCGCGTTGCTCGACGCCGGTGCCGTGCACGGCGGCCGGAAGGCCTACGACCACCTGCTGGCGCTCGCGGTGAGCAACGGCCTCCCCCGGCGCCGGGTCGGCGAGGTGCTCGCCCGGACCGGGCTGGACGGCGTGGCCGGCAAGCGGGCCGGCGGGTTCTCCCTCGGCATGCGGCAGCGGCTCGGCATCGCGGCGGCGTTGCTCGGCGACCCGGGCGTGCTGCTCTTCGACGAGCCGGTGAACGGGCTCGATCCCGAAGGCATCCGCTGGATCCGGGACCTCCTGCGCGCCCTGGCCGGCGAGGGCCGGGCGGTGCTGGTGTCCAGCCACCTGATGAGCGAGATGGCGCAGACCGCCGATCACCTGGTCGTCATCGGCCGCGGCAAGCTCGTCGCCGACACCGCCGTGAGCGAGCTCGTCCGCGGCGAGGGCACCGTGCTCGTCCGCACGCCCGAACCGGGGTTCGCGCGGCTGCTGGCCACCGCCGGCGCCGCCGTGCGCGAGGGTACCGAGGCTTCGCTCGTCGTCTCCGGCATGACCAGCACCGAAATCGGGAAGCTCGCGGCCTACCACGGTGTCGCGCTCGCCGAGCTGACCCCGCAGCGCGTTTCGCTGGAGGACGCCTTCATGGCGCTGACGAAGGACACCCTCGACTACCAGGGGGCCGTCGCATGAGCGTGTCGTTCACGCATTCCGTCCGCGCGGAGTGGATCAAGCTGCGCAGCCTGCGCTCCAGCTGGTACACCCTCGCGTGCCTGTTCACGGCCGCGCTCGGCATCACCGTCCTGGCGATGAACTCCGCCGCGGCGGAGTACCCCGGCGAAGAGCCGTGGGACCCGGCCAACCGCAGCCTGATGTCGTACATCGTCGCGCAGCTGATCATCGGCGTGCTCGGCATCCTGGTCGTCACCGCCGAGCACGCGACCGGCCTGGTGCAGACGTCGCTGCTCGCCACGCCGCGCCGGCACCGGCTGCTGGCGGCCAAGGTGGTCGTGGCGGTGGCGGTCGCCGTGGTGGCGGGCCAGGTGCTGATGTTCGCCGCCTTCTTCCTCGGCCAGGCGGTGCTCGCCGGCCACGGCGTCCCGCACGCCGGGCTCGGCGATCCGGGCGTGCTCTCCGCCGTGACGGGCGGCGGGCTCTACCTCGCGGCGATCGCGGTGCTGGCGGCCGGGCTCGGCACGATCATGCGCGCCACCGCGGGCGCGCTCGCCACCCTGGTCGGGATCGTCTTCCTGGTCCCCGCCCTCGCCGGGCTCTTCCCCACGTGGCTGCGGCCCCTGCTCTCGTACTGGCCGACCCTCGGCGGGTCCGCCGTCCTCAAGACGGTGCCGGACCCGGATTTCCCGCACCCCTGGCTGAACCTGGCCGGGATGTGCGCCGGGATCGCCGCGGTGCTGGCCGTGGCGTTCGTGGTCTTCCGGCGCCGGGACGTGTGATGCGGGAAGTGTTCCGAGGCGCGGTGGCGGCCGCCGGCTTCCGGCGCCGGGGCGTCTGATGGGCGCGGTGTTCCGACGCCCGGCAGCCACCGCCGCCGGGCCCGGGGCTGCCGGGGCCGGCCGCGTCGGGCAGAGCGGGTCCGCCGGAATCGCCGCCGAGGTGTTCCGGGGCCTGGTCGCGGCCGCCGCCGCGGTGCTTGCGATGGCGGGTGTCGCCGCGGCCGGCCTGGCCCTGCTGGGGGCCGGGCGCGTCGGAGACCTCGGCTCCTTGACCGCGGCGGCCGTCGCGCTGGCCGTGGGCGGCACGGTCGAGGCCGGCGCGGTGCCGGCCGGTGGGCTGCCGGTCGCCGTGCGGGGCAGCCTCGACGTGCTGCCGCTGGGCGTTTCCCTCGCGGGCGCGGTGGTCCTCGGCACCCTGCTGCTACGGCGCCGCGAAGACGGGTGGCTCGTCCGCGGCGCGGTAGCGGCAGTGGCCCTGCCGGCCGGACTCGCCGTGATCGCGCTGACGGCACGAGGCACGCTGTCGCTGCCGGAGCGTGTCACGACGGGTGCCACCGGTCTCGCGCGGCTCCCCCTCTCCGGCGGGCTCGACGCCGGCTTCTCCGTGGCCGTCGGCCCGACGGTGGCGGGTGCGGCGGCAGGGGCGTTCGCCGTCGTCGGAGGCTGCCTGCTCGTCACGCGGTTCCCGGTCGTGGCAACGGCTTTGCGCGCCGCGCGGTGGCCGGCCGCCGGGCTCGGCGTGCTGTGCCTGGCCGCGGCCTTCACCTTCGGCGGCACCGTGGCCGCCGGGGGTGTCCTGCTCGCGCTCCCCCAGCTCGTGGGCGGAGCCGTGCTGCTGGGACTCGGCGTGCCCTGGACGATCAGCCCCTCGTCCGCGCTGCCCGTCTCGCCGGGCGGTCCGCTGCTCGGGCTGTCGGCCGTGGTGCTGCTGGGTGCGGCCGTCTCCTTCGCGGCCGCGAGCCGGCGGCCCGGCGGACCGCTGCGCCGGGCCGCGGGACTCGCCGTGCGGTTCGCCCCGGTGACCGCCGCCGTGCTCGCCGCCGGGACGCTGCTGTCGCGGGCTTCGCTCGACGTCAGCGTGGGCGCGTTCGGGTTGTCCCTGCCCGTTTTCGCCGCGCGGCTGACGGCGAACCCGCTGCTCGCGCTGGTGGCCGGGCTCGCGGGCGGCGCGGTGGCGGGCTTCGCGGGATCCCTGCTCGCCGACGCGATCTCCGTATCCTCGCGGGTATGGAAGCGATGACGTCCCGGCTGCTGGTCGTGGACGACGAGGCCACCGTCCGCGAGCTGCTCTCCGCCGCGCTGCGGTTCGCCGGCTTCCGGGTGACGTCGGCGGCGACCGCGCGGGAAGCGGTCGCCGCGGCCGTCGCGGAGCCGCCCGACCTCGTGCTGCTGGACGTCATGCTGCCCGACATGGACGGCTTCGAGGTCGTCCGGCGGCTGCGCGAGCGGCACCCCGGCACCGGCGCGCCGGTGCCCGTCCTGTTCCTCACCGCGCGGGACCGCCCGTCCGACAAGGTCACCGGCCTCTCCCTCGGCGCCGACGACTACGTGACCAAGCCCTTCGACCTGGCGGAGCTGATCGCGCGGATCCGCGCGATCCTCCGCCGGACCGCGGGCCACCCGGTGGCCGTGCTCGAGGTGGGCACGCTCGTGCTCGACGCCGAAGGCCACCAGGTGACGCGCGCGGGGCAGGCGATCCGCTTGTCCGCCACGGAGTTCCGGTTGCTGCGCTACCTGATGGAGAACGCCGGGCGCGTGGTGTCGAAGGCGCAGATCCTCGACCGGGTGTGGCGCGAGGACTTCGGCGGCGACGCCGGCATCGTCGACACCTACATCTCCTACCTGCGCCGCAAGGTCGACACCGGCGAACCGAAGCTGATCCACACCGTGCACGGCGTCGGCTACGTGCTGCGGGAGCCCCGCCGGTGAGGCGGCTTTCCCTGCGGGCCCGGCTCCTGCTGCTCACCGCGGGCCTGCTGCTCGCCGGCCTGACGCTCATCGGCACGCTGGTTTCCGGGCAGCTGGAACGGTTCCAGCTCGACCGGCTCGACGGCCAGCTGCGCTCGATGACCGAGCTCATCTCGCTGGCGGCCGGGCCGCCGCCGGCCGCGAACCCCGCCGTGCGGCCCGATCTCCTCGATCCCGCGCTCGAGCTGTTCGGCACCCCGTACGTCGTGTACCTCGACGCGAACGGCGCGGTGGCGGGCGGCCTGCACTCGTCCCGGGTGGCCGGGGCGGTCCTGCCCCCGGTCGACGCGCTGCGCACGGTCCCGGCCGACGGGACGGCCGTCGACCTGGCCGCCGCCGACGGCTCGCAGCGCTGGCGGGCCGTCGCGCGGCCGACCGTCCGCTGGGGCGGGACGGTCGTTTCGGCCGCCCCGCTCGCCGAAGCCGACGCCACGATCGCCCAGCTGCGGACGAGCAGCCTGGTCACCGGCGCCGCGCTGCTCGTCGTGCTGACCGCGGCCGGCTGGTTCGCACTCGGCCGCGGGCTGCGTCCCCTGCGCCGGATCGAGCACACGGCCGCGGCGATCGCCGGCGGCGACCTCACCCGGCGCGTTCCGGACCTCGCGCCGCCCGGCACGGAGATCGGGCACCTGGCGACGTCGCTCAACACCATGCTCGGCCAGCTGGAACGGGCCTTCGCCGACCGGGCCGCGTCGGCGGCGCGGATGCGCGCGTTCGTCTCGGACGTCAGCCACGAACTGCGTACCCCGCTGTTCGGCATCAAGGGGTCCACCGAGCTCTACCGGATGGGAGCGTCCGATGTGGACGACACGATCCGCCGCATCGACGGCGAAGCCACCCGGCTCACCGCGCTGACCGAGGATCTGCTGCTGCTCGCCCAGCTCGACGAGGCACCCGAAGAGCAGCTCGACCGGGCCCCGATGGACCTGCGCACCCTGGCCGGCGACGCCCGGCACGACCTGCGGGCCCTCGACCCCACTCGCCCGGTGTCCCTGACCGGCCCGGGCGGCGCCGGCCCGCCGGGCCCGGCACCGGTGGACGCCGACGAGGCCCGGCTGCGCCAGGTCGTCACCAACCTGGTGGGCAACGCCGCCGCCCACACACCGCCGGGCACCCGGGTGCGCATCGGGGTCGGCACGGTGGCCGGCCGAGCGGTGCTCGAAGTGGCCGACGAGGGCCCGGGGATGACGGCCGAGCAGGCGAACCGGGTGTTCAACCGCTTCTACCGGGCGGACCGGTCACGCACGCGCACGCCGGGCGCCGACGCCGGCCTGGGCCTGTCGATCGCGCGCTCGTTGGCCCGTGCCCACGGCGGTGAGGTCGAACTGGAGACCGCCGTGGGGGAAGGTGCCTGTTTCCGGCTGGCGTTGCCGTTGCCGGAGAACGGGTTCGCGGACTGACGCTCGACGACCTCGGTCCGCCGAGGTGAGCCGGCCGGTCGGCCAAGTCCTTGAGACCTCAATCACCTTAAATGACCTTGGTAAGGCTAACCTCATATGCTGACCCGGCCCTGCCGCGGTCGCCGGCCGGGCCGGGCCGACCGCTCTCCGCAGGACAGGACTCATCGTGCGCTCAACCCCCCGACTCTGGGCCGTGCTGGCCCTCGTCCCGTTGCTGGGCGGCTGTTTCGCCGCCGGCAGCACCCCGGCCGCGAACCCGGCGGCCGCCCGGCTGCGGGTCGCGCTGGCGGTGCCGCCGGCCCAGGCGCTGTCGCCGTACAGCAACGACGCCACCGCGCTGGGCAAGCTGTCCGTGGCCGAAGGGCTCACCGCACTGGACCGGGACGGGGCCGCCGCCCCGGCGCTGGCGACCTCCTGGACCCGGCAGGACGCCACCACCTGGGTCTTCCGGCTGCGCCCGGCGAAGTTCCAGGACGGCACCGACGTCACCGCCGGCGCCGTGGTGAACGCCCTCGACCACGCCGCCGCGGCCAAGACCCGGCCCCGCGTGCTCAGCGACGTCACGTTGAGCGCGCAAGCCGGTGCCGACGGCACCGTCACGATCCGGACGAAGACCGCCGACCCGGTGCTCCCGCTCCGGCTGGCCAGCCCCGCGCTGGGCATCTTCGCCGCGAAGGCGTACGCCGCGGACGGCACCGTCAGCCCGGTAGGCACCGGAACCGGCGCCTACCGGATCACCAAGCTCTCCGGGAAGACCCAGGCGACCCTGGACCGCTTCGACGGCTACTGGGGCGGCCCGGCGAAGGCCGCCGGCATCGACGTGACCTGGATCGCCGACGGGACCGCCCGGGCCAACGCCCTGCGCGCCCACGAAGTCGACATCGCCGAGTGGATCCCGACCGCCCAGGCACCCCTGCTGGACGCGAACACGCGGCACGAGGTGGCCTCCGTCCGGGCCGACAGCCTGATCCTCAACACCGCCGCCGGGATCTTCACCGACCCGGCCCTGCGCGCCGCCGCCCGCGGCGCGGTGGACGGCTCCGCCCTCGTCAGCTCGGTCTTCGGCGGCTACGCCGACCCCGCGCCGGGCCTGTTCGGACCCGCCATCCCCTGGGCCGCCGGGCTGCGCGTCGCGGTGAACGGGCGGGCGCCGGCCGCGACCGTCGCGGAAACCCGGGCGAAGACCCAGGGCCGGACGCTGCGCCTGGCCGCCTACACCAACCGCGCCGAACTGCCCGAGGCCGCGACGGTCCTGCAGCAGCAGCTGGAGCGGGCCGGTTTCACCGTGCAGCAGGACGTGCGGGAGTACACGCAGATGGAGGCCGACCTCCTCGCGGGCAAGTACGACGCGCTGATCCTGTCGCGGGTGACGCTCCTCGACACCGGGGACGCGGTCGCCTACCTCGCGAGCGACTACCTGAGCAACGGCGTCTACAACATCGCCGGGCTGAAGGACGCCGGGGTCGACCAGGCCATCACGGCCGCCGCCGCGGAAGGCGACACCACGCTCCGGCGGCAGAAGATCATGCGGGCGGAGGCCGAGATCCTGCGCACGGACGCCGTGGTCCCGCTGGTCAACGAGAAGGTCGTGCAGGGCATCGGCACCAACGTCGAAGGCGTGGTCCTCGACCCGCGCGAGCGCTCGCTGATCACCGTCGACACGCGACTGAAGTAGTGGCCGGCACCCGGTGGCGCGCGGGCGCGGGCCAGCTGGCCACCGGCGGCGCCCTGCTGACGGCGGTCGCCTTCCTGCCGTGGCTGTCCGGCACCGATCCCGCGCGGACGGTGCTGGCGGCCCGGTCCGCCGACCAGGCCCCCACGGCCGAGCAGCTGGCCGCGGTGCGCGCGGAACTGGGCTTGGACCAGGGCCCCCTGACCCACTTCGCGCGCTGGCTCGGCGGGCTGCCGCGCGGGGACGCGGGCACGTCCTGGGTGTCCGGCGCGCCGGTGCTGCCGCAGGTGACGGCCGCCCTGGGCGTGTCGCTCACGCTGATGCTCGCCACCCTCGTGGTGACGATCGCGGTGGCCGCGCTCGTCAGCACCCGCACGCTGTACCTCGGCTCCCGGCGGCTGCTGCGCGACGACGGCGGCGGCACGGTGGCCGCCTCGCTCGCCGCGCTGCCCAAGTTCCTGCTCGCCTCGCTGCTCGCCACCGTCTTCGGCGTGTGGCTGGGCTGGTTCCCGCCCGGCGGCTGGACGGGGCCGGCGTCCATGGTGCTGCCCGCGCTCGCGCTCGGCGTGCCGTCCGGGGCGGTGATCGGCGGCCTGCTCGCCCACGCCCTGCCGGCCACGTTCGGCGAGCCGTGGGTCCGGACCTGGCACGCCGCCGGCTTCGGGCCGGGGCGGCTGGTCCGGCCCGCGCTGCGCGGCGCGCTGGCCGGCGTGGTCCCGCAGCTGGTGCCCAGCGTGGTCGGCCTGGTCGGCGGCGCGGTCGCGGTGGAGAAGGTCTTCAACATCCCGGGACTCGGCCGGTTCGCCCTGGACGCCGCACTGGCCCAGGACCTCCCGCCGCTGCAGACCGCCACCCTGCTGCTGGCCCTGCTCGGCATCGTGGCCGGGCTGCTCGTCAAAGCGCTGTGCCGCCGGCTGGCCGGGCCCGCCCTGCGCGACGGCGGACTGGCCGCCGCGCCTCCACCCGCCCGCCGCCGCTCCCTCGGCCGGGTGTTCGGCGGCTGCGCCCTCGTCCTGCTCGCCGTCGGCGTCGCCGGCCTGCTGCGCGATCCGTCCCAAGTGGACACCGCGGCCCGCCTGCTGCCGCCCTCGGCGGCGCACCCGCTGGGCACCGACGCCCTCGGCCGGGACATGCTGGCCCGCCTGGGCCACGGCGCGGTCCGCACGGCCGCCGTGGCGCTCGCGGTGACAGCGGTCGCCGTCGTCATCGGGGTGCTGCTCGGCATGGCGGGCCCGGCCGGCGCCGGGCCGGCCGAGGTGCTGTCGACGCTGCCGGCCGTGCTGGCCGGGTTGCTGACGACCGCGGTCACCGGCCCGTCGGTGTGGGGCGCGGCGTGCGCGGTGTGCCTGGTCGGCTGGACCCCGTACGCGGCCCAGACCGCGGCCCTGCTGGAGCGGGAACGGGCCACGAGCTACCTGCAGGCGTCGATCTCGTTCGGCGCGGGCCCGATCCACCTGCTGCGCCACCACCTGCTGCCCGCGGTGCTGCCCGCCGTCGTCCGCAACGCCGCCCTCCGCCTGCCGACGACGATCCTGGTCCTGGCCTCGCTCGGGTTCCTCGGCCTGGGCGAGCAGCCACCCACGCCGGAGTGGGGCCGGCTCCTGGCGGAGAACCAGCCGTACCTGGAACTGGCACCCTGGACCACCCTCGCCCCGGCCGGCGCCCTCGTCCTGCTGTCCGTGCTCGCCGCCGCCGGTCCGCGCCTGGTGACGTCGCGAAAGCTGGTTCGCTCGCACTAAGCTCGAACCCGAACCCTCAGCGCGAACCAAGGGAGCCCCCGACGTGGTCGAGACGCCCGACATCGTTCGCCCGCCCGCCGAACTCAGTGCGGCCCTCGCCGCCGTCGGCAGTGCGACGGCCAGTGCCGAGCTCAGCCGCATGGGGATCCGCAGCGCCTTCATCCGTGGCCCGGTTTCGGTGACGCCCGGTGTGCGCGTGGCCGGTCCGGCGCTGACGCTGCAGTTCCTGCCGAAGCGGGAAGACCGTTACCCCGTCGACGAATACGCCGAGCCGGAGAAGCAGCTGCACCGGCACGTCATGTACCACGCGCGGGCCGGCGACCTGATCGTCGTCGACGCGCGTGGCGACATGGGCAGCGGCGTGTTCGGCGAGATGATGCTGACCTACTTCAAGGGCCGCGGTGGTGCCGGTGTCGTCGTCGACGGCTGCCTGCGTGACATCGGCGAGGCCAAGAAGCTCGGCCTCGGGCTGTGGATCCGCGGTGCCACGCCGAACTTCCACGCCCAGACCGACATCGTCCCGGCCGCCGTCAACGTCCCGGTGGCGTGCGGCGGCACGCTGGTCGAGCCGGGCGACATCATCGTCGCCGACGACGACGGCGCGGTCGTCGTGCCGGTGAAGCTCGCCCCCGCCCTGCTGGCCGCCGCGCAGGAACACGCGGAATGGGAAGAGTTCTCCCGGATCCGGCTGGCCGAGGGCGGCGACCTGCGCCGGTACTACCCGCTGTCGGACGAGGCCCGGCCCGAGTACGAACGGTGGCGTGCCGAACAGGGCAAGGACTGATCATCCCTTCACCGCCCCCGCGGTGAGGCCCTCGGTCAGGAACCGTTGCCCGAAGCCGTACATGAGCACGACCGGGATGCTGATCAGCAGCGAGGCGGCGGCCAGCTGCCCCTGCGGCACGACGTCACCGACGATCATCGACTGCATGCCGACCGGCAGCGTCTTGTAGTCGTCCTTGGTGATGAACACGAAGGCGAACAGGAACTCGTTCCACGCGTTGGTGAGCGTGAACAGCGCGACCGCGAGCAGGCCCGGCTTGGCCAGCGGCAGCACGATCCGCAGGAACGCCCCGAACCGCGTGCAGCCGTCGACCAGCGCGGCCTCCTCGAGGTCGGCCGGGATCGACTTGAAGTAGCCGACGAGCAGCCACGTCGCGAACGGCAGGGTGAACGTCGGGTAGGCGAGCACCAGCGACCACAGCGAGTCGTTGAGCCCGATGCCGCTCACCAGCTGGTACAGCGGGATGAACAGCAGCGCGCCCGGCATCACGTAGGTGAGCAGGATCGTCACCGTGAAACTCTCCGAACCCCGGAACCTCAGCCGCGCCAGCGCGTACCCGGCCAGCGCCGCGCAGACCAGGGCGATCGCGGTCGACGCCACCGACACCAGGATCGTGTTGAGGTACCAGGCGCCGAACGCCCGGCCCGTGAACAGGTTGGTGAACTGCTCGGTGGTCCACGGCGTCGGCCAGAGGTCGTCGGTGCGCGCGACGATCTGGTCGTCGGACTTGAAGGCCGTCACCGTCATCCAGTAGAGCGGGGCGAGCACGAAGCCCAGCAGGCCCACGAGCGCGACCCCCGTGCCGGTGCCGCCGGCCAGGCGGGCGGCCAGCCGCTTGCTCCGCGCGGCGAGCGCGGAGACGACCCGGCCGACGGCGGCCGCGAGCACCACGAACACGCCCAGCACGAGCGCGGCCTTCCAGGCGATCTGCGGCGACGCCCAGGCGAGCACGAGCGTCGAGGCCACGACGATCACCCACGGCAGCGCCCGGCGCTGAGCGGGAGTGAGCCGCCGGCGTCCCAGGTCGCCCGCGCCGGGCAGGTCGCTGCGCCGCATCATCCGCACGAGGATCACCACGAGGACGGCGATGATCGGCAGCATCACCAGCGTGACCGCGGCGCCCGCGCCCAGCTGCAGCTGCAGGATGGCCTTCGAGTAGGCCACCAGCACGTACGGGGCGGTGGCGTCCCCCGGTCCGCCCTGGGTCATCAGCCAGATCAGGTCGAAGTTGTTGAACGTCCAGATCGACGACAGCAGCACCGTCACGACCATGACGTTGCGCAGCCCCGGCAGCGTGATGTGCACGAAGCGCTGCCACGGCGAGGCGCCGTCCACCATCGCCGCCTCGTGGAGGTTGCCGTCGATGGCCTTGAGCCCGGCGAGGAACGTCACCGTGAAGAACGGGATGCCCTTCCAGACGTTGACCAGGATGACCGACGGCATCGCGAGCGCGGGGTCGGACAGCCACTCCGCGGGCCAGGAGTCGACGAGCCCGATCGCGGCGAGACCGGGCCCGATCCCGGAGTCCGTGAGCAGGACGTTGACGCTGCCGAAGATCGGGTCGAGCAGCGACCGCCAGGTGAAGGCCGTGACGACCGTGGGGATGACCCACGGGAGCAGGATTATCCCGGCCACGATCGCCCGGCCGCGGCGCATGTGGTGCAGCATCAACGCCGCGATGAGGCCGAAGGTCACCTTGAAGATCTCGGCGTAGGCCGTGAAGACGAACGAGTTGAGCACGCCGCGGTGGAACATGGCGTCGTCGACGAGGGCGGCGTAGTTGTCCAGCCCGACGAAGACCGTCTCCGCACCGTGGCGCTCGGTGGTACTGGTGACGATCGAGCTGACGATCGGGACCAGGATCAGGCCGGCGACCAGCACCAGTGTCGGCCCGATGAACACCGCGGCGAGCCGCCAGTCGCGCCCGAGGAGCCGCTGCGACCTGGTGAGCGAGGACGACGCGCCCGGCGCCGGACGGGCCGGTGCCGGGCGCGGACGCAGGATCGTCATTGCCGGTAGCCCTGCTGTTCGAAGACCTGGACGATCCGGGCGTGGGTCGCGGCGACGGCGTCGGCGGGCCGGGTGCCCTGGATGACCGACTGCATCATGTCGGTCAGCAGGTAGGCGGCGAGGGCGGCCTGCTCGCCGGGGCTCGGCGCCTGCGGGAACGCGTAGCCCGTCCGGGTGGTCATCGGCAGCTGCGCGCGGGTCTGCTCCCGCAGCGCGGGGAAGGCCGGGTCACCGCCGGTGTAGTACGGGTCGGAGTCCCACACCTTGTCCCACGACGGGTTCACCAGGCACGGCGCTTCCTTCGCGACACCGAGCAGCGCGCTCCCGCTGACCATGAACTTCGCCACCAGCTTGGCGAGATCGGGGTTCTTCGCTCCCTTGAACACGACGAACGAGTTGGACTCGCCGTACGCGAGCGGCCGGTCGATCGCCGGTCCGGTGGCGCCGTTGAACGGGTGCGTGTTGGCGTAGACCGGGTTCTTCTTGGTCTTCGAGTCGGCGTAGACGCTGAACTGGTTCAGCGTGAGCCCCAGGATCCCGGCCAGCCAGTTCTCGTTGTTGCTCGAGTCGGTCCAGCTCCCGATCCCGGGTGGCAGCATCGGCGTGTACTTCGGGTTCGTGTAGATGTCGCCGATGAACGCGACGGCGGCGACGGTCTCCGGCGAGTTGAACACCACCTTCGTGCCGGTGTTGTCCGCGATCGCCCCGCCGTAGGTGTTGATGACGTTCTGGATGAAGCCGTTGGCGTCGCCGGAGCGGTTCACCGTGAGACCCCAGCCGAACCGCCGCTTCGCCGGGTCGGAGACCGCCAAGGCGTTGTCGCGCAGTTCTTCCCACGTGTAGTGGGGCTTGAGCGGGAGCCCCTTCTCCGCGTACCAGTCCTTGCGCAGGTACATCCCTGACGCGATGAAGTGGTAGGGGATCGCGTACCAGCGCCCGTCGAACACGCAGAACTTCGTCGACGCCGTCGCGGGCTCCCCGTAGAGCGCCCGCATCTCCTCGACGACGTCGGTGACGTCGGTGAGGGCGCCGAGGTTGTGGAGCTGGCCGACGAACCGCCGGTCGCTCACGAACGCCAGATCGCGGTTGGTCCCCGCCTGCACCTCGGCGTTCATCTTCGCGACCATGTCGCCGGCGTCGCCGGAGACCAGGTCGTTGCGGATCGTGGTGCCGGTGGCCTGGGCGAGCACCTGCAGCGACTTGTCCAGCGCCTTGTTGGCGGCTTCCGAATACAGCTTCTGCGACAGCATCCCCGCCGAGCCACCGCGCAGCGAAGCTGCCTGGTCGAGCAGGGCCTTGGGCACCTGGACGTCGACCTGCGGCGCGGGCGCGGGGCCGCCCCCGCACCCGGCTAGACCGAGCACACCCAGCGCGCTCATGCCGAGGAACGAGCGCCTCGACCAGTCCGTTTTCTCTGCCATGACCACTCCTTTCGCGTCCGATCGGGCGGACGCGGACCGACGGGGCGACGGTGCAACCGGCGGGCAGCGGGCGAGTGCCGCGCTGCGGATCGTTCATGCGGTGAGTGCTGCGGAACTACTGGTGCGGGGGTCGGGGCGGGCGGGGCGCACCCGCGCGAGGCCGGAGCCGGGCGGCGTGGCGAAGCCCGGCGTCGAGGTGCCCGCCGCCGGCGGCCGGTGTGTGGAAGTCCGCCCCCGCGCCGGGTCGGCGCGGGGCGGCACCGTGGCCCGGCCGTGGCTGGCGCACCGTCTGCGCCGCGCGGGGAACCGATCGGCGGGCCCGGTGCCGGTCGGCGCCGGGCGGATCAGCAGGATCGCGGGTGCTGCCATGCCTCGTCCGTCCTCGTCAACGGTTGGCGGAACTCGGTCGTGCAGTGTCGTGCAGTGCTTCTAACGCCGCCGGGCGGCCCGCTTGCTTCGCTGCTCCTTCTCCGCGAGGAGCGTGGTGTAGTTGTTGCTCAGGTGCCGGCGCATCGCCGAGCGGGCGGCCTCCGGGTCGCGCGCCACGAGCGCCTCGTAGATCTCCGTGTGCTGGGCGGTGGCGCGGTGCAGGCTGCCGGCCGGCGCCTCGTTGGTGAGGCGGCGGCTGGCGGTGCCGAGCCAGCGCGCGGAGTACATGATCCGGTCGAGGATGCGGTTGTCGGCCGCCCGGCAGATCTCCATGTGGAACTCCTGGTCGACCTCGAGGTAGGCCTCGGGATCCGCCTCGAGCTCCGCCATGCGGCCGATTTCGCCCCGGAGCCGGGCCAGCGTCTCGTCGGTGACGCTGGCGGCGGCCATCGCGGCCAGCTCGGGTTCGAGCAGCACGCGCAGCTGGTGCAGTTCCTGCAGCAGCTCGTCGACGATCTCCGTGGGCAGCCACTCGATCAGCAACGGGCTCAGGTAGTCCCACTCGGCCCGGGGGCGCACGACGACGCGGCGGCCCTGCGCGACGTCGACGATGTCCAGTGCGGCAAGGATCTTGAGCGTCTCCCGCGCGACCACACGGGACACCCCGAACTCCCGGGCGATCTCGAGTTCCGACGGGGCCCGGCCGGCTTCGATCCCCCCGGCGACGATGCGCCGGGTCAGGTGGGCCGCCACCTGCACCGGGAGCGTCCGGACCTTGACAGCGTCCGGAGACTCTTGTCTCCTTTGCATGTCATCAGCTTATCGGACAAGTTGGACCGCGCGTTACTCCATTCATCGGCACCACCCGGCGGCAGGAGAGCAATGCGGATCGTGAACGTCACGACGGCGGTGGTGGCCTACCACGGTGAGGCCACGCTGGTGCGGATCGACACCGACGAGGGCCTCAGCGGGTTCGGGGAAGCCAATCCCGACGCCGGCGCGGGTGCCGTCGTCGGGATGATCCGCGCCCTGACACCCTTGCTGCTCGGCGAGGACCCGCGCAACGTGGAGCGGTGCTGGGAAAAACTGCGCCGCGGCAAGGTTTTCGCGGGCCCGCAGGGCGGGGTGTTCGTGATCGCCCTGTCCGGGATCGAGCTCGCGCTGTGGGACCTCGCGGGCAAGGCCGCGGGCCAGCCGGTCCACCGGCTGCTCGGCGGCAAGTTCCGCGACCGGATCCGCCTCTACGCCGACTGCGGCGACGGCGACGACCCCGCGGGCTCGGTCGCCGGGTGCGTCGACCGGGCCCAGCGGATGGTCGCCGAAGGCTTCACGGCCCTCAAGTTCGACATCGACAACCTCCACCACCCGGCCAAGTTCGACGCCTTCAACCACACGGTCAACGCCGCCGAGCTGCGCTCGATGACCGAGCGGGTGGCCGCCGTCCGGGAGGCGATCGGCCCGGACGTCGACCTCGCCATCGACCTGCACGCCCGCTACGACGTGCCGAGCGCGTGCCGGATCGCGTGGGCACTCGAGCCGTTCGACCTGATGTGGCTCGAGGAACCGGTCCCGGCGGAGAACGTCGACGCGCTGGTGCGGGTCCGCGCGCAGACCCGCACGCCGATCTGCGCCGGGGAAAACCTCTACCTGCGCTGGGGATTCCGGGAACTGCTCGAACGCGGCGCCGTGGACGTCATCGAGCCCGACGTGCCCAAGTGCGGCGGTCTCGCCGAGGCCAAGAAGATCGCCAACCTCGCGGAGCTGCACTACATCCCGTTCGCCCCGCACCTGGTGTCGACGCCGCTGGGCACGATGGCCACCTCGCACCAGTGCGCGGCGATCCCCAACTTCTTCGTCCAGGAATGGCACGCCCTCGAGGAACGCGCGGTGTGGGACAGCTACGTCCACGCCCCCGACGGGAGCGGCACGATCGTCAAGGACGGCTACATCACGCTGCCCGACGCGCCCGGCATCGGCGTGGAGCTGGACATGGACGGTGTCCGGGCCCACGCCGTCGCGGGTTACGGGGTGTTCGAGTAGGCCGGGCGGGTCAGGAGACCGTCCACACCTGACTCGCCGCCCCCGTCCCGCCGAGCTGGCTGACCGGCGCGCCGCTCGCGGTGGAGGACACCCCGATCGCGAGGCCGCTGTTGACGTTCTGCAGGAAGTACTGGCTGCCGGTGAGGCTGCCCACCAGGTCCGCGGTCCATTGCTGGTTGGCGCCACCGGTGCAGGTCCATTGCTGCAGCTGGATCCCGTTCGCCGTGGACCCGTCCGGGACGTCGAGACACAGCCCGCTGTTGACGTTGACCATCGTGAAGACGTTGTCGGCGAGCTTCGTCAACCGCCATTGCTGGTTGGCGCCCCCGTGCGCGGGCCATTGGATGATCTTGCCGCCGGCCGCGGTCGAGGCACCCGAGGCGTCCAGCACCATCGAGCTGCCGGCGTTCTTCAGCACGTGCGTGCCGGCGCTGGGCAGCCCCGAGTTCGCCGACCACGTGCCCGCGCCGACGTCGAGGGTCCAGCTCGGGTACTGGCCCAGGTTGACCATCGTGCCGCGGATCGTGAGCGGCAGCCAGATCAGCGGTGAGTTCCCCATGGCGTTGCCCGTCCAGCGGTCGCCCGCGTAGATGTAGGTGGTCGCCGCGCTGCCCTGGACCGTGATGATGTTCGCCGTCTGGCTGTTGTAGGTGTTCGTGCCCGGCGCCGCGAAGTTGCGGAACGGCGACCAGGGACCGGCGAGCGACGTCGCGGTCGCGTACACGTTGTCGTTGGTGGCCCACCCGGTGAGGTGGGAGGCCAGCAGGTAGTACGTCCCGCCGACCTTGATCACGGCCGGGGACTCGTGGTTCGGCAACGTCGCCACCGCGCTCGCCACCGACGTGTAGTCCGCGGACAGCCGGTAGATGCGGAGGCTGCGACCGGCGTTCTCGCTCAGCAGGTACGCGGACCCGTCGGTGTCCTGGAACAGGCCGATGTCCCGGCTCTGGTTGCCCAGCGGCTGGAAGCTCCCCCGGTAGCTGTACGGGCCGCAGGGCGTGGGACTGGTCGCCACGCCGACCCGCTGGTCGGAGTAGCTCGTGTTGTCGATGTGCAGGTACATGACGTACGTCCGGGTAGCGGCGTTGTAGATCACCTTGGGCCGTTCGACGATGCGGTTCGGCCCGAGGTCGCCGCTGCCCTGTTTCGCCAGCGCGGTCCCCTGGTGCGTCCAGTTCGCCAGATCGGTCGAGGTGTAGCAGGGGATGGCCTGGAAGGCGGTGTTCGCCGTGGTCTGGCCGGTCTTGTCCTCGCCGAAGCCGTACCAGGTGTTCCCGACCTGCACGATGCCCATGCCGTGCAGCTGCAGCGCGCGGCCGGCCGTGTCGGTACGCGTGGTTCCGAGGGTGAACGTGCTCGTGGCCGCGTGCGCCTGGGGCACGGGAAGCAGCGCACCGGCCAGCACGGTGATCAGGACGGCGAGCAGCGCGAGCGGCCGGTTCGAACGTTCCTTTGTGGACTGTCGCGGTGGCCTGGACATCCCGGTTCCTCTCTGGCGCGGCCGCCGGCTCGCCGGATGTCGAACCGGTTCGAGCGATCGGTGCGCCAGCATGGTACGAATGGGCGGAGCACGGGTCAAGAAGAGCTCTCACCAGGGGCTGAAACTTTCACCGCCGGAGAAGATGCGGTCGAATCGGTTCGAGCGAACCGCCCCGTCGTGCGGCGCCGCCACCGGACGCCGCCGGCCGCGGTCACGGCCAGGGCCCCGAGCAGCGCCAGCACGGCCGCCGGCGCCAGCACGCCCCAGGGAGCGCGCTCCGCGTACGGGTGGTTTTCGGCGATGAGCAGGCCCCACTCGGGCGACGGCGGCTGGGCTCCGAGCCCGAGGAAACCCAGTGCGGCCAACGCCAACGCGATTCCGGGCAGGCGCAGCATGGCGTGCCGGGTCACCGGCCGCAGCACGGCCGGGAGCAGCCGGCGGCGCAGCAGGTACCACTCCCCCGCGCCCAGTGCGCGGGTCGCCGCCATGAGCGTGGTGGCGCGTTCCTGGCGCAGCAGCGCCGAGGTGTGGGTGGCCAGCGGGGCCCAGGCGACGGCGGCCACCGCCAGCGCGGGCGTCCACGGGCCGCTGCCCGCGACGCCGGCGACCAGCAGCCCGGCCAGGACCGGCGGCACGGCGTTGACCAGCTCGACCAGCGGCCCGGAGATCCGGGGCAGGAAGCCCAGCAGGACACCGGCGACGAGGGCGGCCGCGCTGATGGCGACGGCCCACGCGAGGGTGCCGAGCGCGCCGTGGCCGACCCGGGCGAGGATGTCGCGGCCGAGCGCGTCGGCGCCGAACGGCAGGGCCACCGACGGCGGCCGCAGGCGGGCGGCGGGATCGACGGTGTAGGGGTCGCGCAGGAGGCCGAGGCCGATGATGCCGAGCAGCAGCGTCCCGTACACCAGTGGCAGCGCGCGAGGCCTGGGTTCGGCGGGCCCGCTCAGTGACCTCAGCTCGCCGTCCCGCAACGCCGGCCCGAGCAGGAACCGGGCCGCGAGCCGGGCGGGCACCCCGGCCACCGCCGCGAACGCGAGCAGGACGAGCGTGCCGGTCTGCAGGACGGGCAGGTCCTGGGCGAGTGCGGCGTCCAAAGTGGTCCGGCCGAGACCGGGGATGTCGAACAGCTTCTCCACGGCCACGGCACCGCCGGTCAGCCCGACCGCGAACAGGCCGAGGTTGGGCACCAGCGCGGGCACGCACCGCCGCAGTGCCTGCCGGGCAATGGATCCCGGCGACACGCCGTAGGCGGTGGCGGTCAGTGTCCACGGCTCGGCGAACGCGCCGGGCAGCAGGTCGTCGAGCATCCGGCCGAGCACCGCGCCGGCGGGCAGGCCGAGCGACAACGCGGGCAATACCATCCACTGTGGACCGTACCAGCCGAGCGCGGGCAGCCAGCCCAGCTTGACGCCGACGACGGTCGCCAAGGTGGCCGCGACGAGGAACTCGGGCAGCGCGGCCAGCACCGCCGCCCCGCTGCCCCCGGCCCCGCGGCCGTCGAGGCGCCGCCGCGAACCGAGCCACAGCGTGCGGGCGCACACCGCCGCGGCCGTGACCACGGCGACCGCCAGCGCGGCAGCCATCAGCAGCAGCGAGACGCCGAGCGACGCCAGGACCGACGGCAGCACCTCGGTGCCGGACACCCACGACCGGCCCGCGTCGCCGTGCAGCAGCCCGCCGAGCCACCGCCCGAGCAGCCGCAGCGGGCCCTCCCCCAGCCCGAGCTCGTCCCGGACCGCCCGCAGGGCCTCCGGGGTGGGATCGCCGTCCGCCGCGCGGGCCTTGAGCACGGTCAGCGCGGGGTCGGTCCGCGAGAGCCAGGGCAGCAGGCCGATCCCGCACACCAGCAGGGCGGTGAGCCCGATCCGCCACAGCACGTCGAGGCCGCCGTACCGCAGGAAAGCGCGGGGCACGAAGCCGGGTTTCGGCGTGCTCAGCGGTGGGTCCCCGTGTCGACCATGGCCCGCTCGTACGGGTCCGGCACCGTGCCCTGGACCGACGGCGCGACCCCCACGGCCACCTTCAGGTGCACCAGCGGGATCACCGCGTCCGTGGCGAGGACGGCCGCCTCGGCCACCATGACCGCGTCCTGCCGCCGGCCGGGGTCGGCGACGGGCCGGGCGGCGGCGACGGCGTCGTCGATCCGCTTGTCGCAGATCCCGGCCAGGTTGTAACCGCCGGCGCAGGTGAAGTCGCTCGCGAGGACGGAGATCGGGTCCCCGGTCTCCAGCAGCACGTTGCGTGAGCTGACGACGGCGTCGAACTTCCCGGCGAGGGCGTCGCTGTCCAGCCGCGCGGAGTCGAGGACGGCCAGTTTCACCGTGAAGCCGGCCTTTTCGAGCTGCTGCTGCAGCACCTGGGCGACCTCGGGCAGCTCGGCACGGCTGTTGTGGGTGGCGATCGTGATGGCGGCGCCCGCCGGGCGTACCGCCTTCGCCCGGCCCGCCGGCGGGATCCGCTTGCCGTCGGCCCAGGTCAACGCGGGCCCGAAGATCCCCCGGCCGGGCTCCGCGTAGCCCTCGTACACGTTCTTCGCCAGGACGGAGGTGTCGATCGCCTCCCGGGCGGCGGCCCGCACCGCGGGGTCGGCGAAGACGCCGGACTTCGTGTTCAGGTACAGCGCGGTGTTCCGCGGGGTGACCTTCAGCTGCACCAGCTGCTTGTCCAGCGAGGCGAGCTGGGCGACCGGCAGCGCGTCGACGATGTCGGCCTGACCGGTGCGCAGCGCGTTGGCACGGGCGGTGCCGTCGGCGACGAACTTCGCGTCGATGCCCGCCGACCGGGCGCGGCCGCCCCAGTAGCCGTCGAACCGGTCCAAAGTGGCCGTGGTGGTGCCGTCGACGGCCTTGAGGACGAACGGTCCGGTCGCGGTGCCGAGCAGGCCGACGGCGCCCGCCGCCTCGTACGCCTTCGGGGAGAACACCGCCAGCGCGGGGTTGGACAGCCGCAGGGGCAGCACGGGGTCGGGGGTTCCGGTGGTGACGCGCACCTGCTTGTCCCCCACGGCCACGGCGGTCAGCTGCACCCCGCCCAGTGCCGGCGGCACCGGCTTGGCCTGCGCGGCCCGGGTCAGCGCGGCCACGACGGCGGCCGCGGTGACCGGGCCGCCGTCCTGGAACTTCGCCTCCCGCAGCGTGAACACCCACCCGCCGCCGGCGTCGTCGGCCCGCCAGGACTCGGCGAGCGCCGGCGCGGCGGTGCCGTCGGCGGCGAGCCGCGTCAGGCCTTCGGCGACACCCAGCCGGGACAGGATGTAGCCGTCCTGGCCGTACGGGGACAAGTTCTGTGACGGCGCGAAGGCCAGCGCGACTCGCAGCCGCCCGCCGTCCGGGGACGCCCCGGCCCCGCCGGCGGAGGCGAAACATCCCGACAGGAGCGGAGCGAGCAGCAGGCAGGCAACCAGCAGGCGGCGACGGGTTCTCATGATCCTCGGTTCTTCGTGGGCAGGTCTGCTGCGAGCAGGCTACCTGAAAACCGTTTTCACTCAATGTGCCGAAGATCTCGCCGCGGCCCGGGTCGTCAGCCGGCTCCGTGTCCGGCGACGACGGTTCCGATCGCCCGCACCAGCCCGCGGAGCTCGGCGTCGGTCGTGATGAACGGCGGGCTGATCTGCAGGGTGTTGCCGCGCAACGGCCGGGTGATGAACCCGTGGTCGACGAGTTCGTCGGCCACGGCCTCGGCGCCGAGGTCCGCGGTGAGGGTGACGCCGCCGAGCAGACCGGCGACGCGGGTGTCGGTGACGCCGGGCAGGGCGCGCAGGTTCTCCAGTTCCTGGGCCAGCAGGAACTCCAGCTCCACGACCCGCGGCAGGAGCTTCTCCTCCTCCAGCAGGTCGAGGTTGCGCAGGGCGACCGCGCAGGCCGTGGCGTGGCCGGAGTAGGTGGAGCCGTAGCGGAAGACCGGCGTCTCGGCCGAGTCCCGGTAGAACGGCTGCCAGACGGCCGGGGCGACGAGCACCCCGCCGAGCGGCGCGTACCCCGAGGTGACCCCCTTGGCGAACGTCAGCAGATCCGGCGTCAGCCCGTACCGCTCGACGGCGAACATCTCGCCGGTGCGCCCGAACCCGGTGATGACTTCGTCGACGATGAACAGGATGTCGTTGTCGCGGCAGATCCGCTGCAGCCCTTCGAGGTAACCGGGTGCGGGCGGGTTGACGCCACCGGTGCCCTGGACGGGTTCGGCCACGATGGCCGCGATGCGGTCCGCGCCGAGCTCCGCCACCGTGCGCTCGACCGCCGTGATGTCGTCGGCCGAGACGCGGGCGGTCTCCGGGACGAGCGAGCCGGTGCCGTACCCGGCGCGGTTGAAGTCCAGCCCGGCGATGCTGGTGCCGTAGGCGTGCAGCCCGTGGTAGGCGAACTCCCGGCTCAGCACGATCGTCTTGGCCGGACGGCCGGCCAGGTGCCAGTGCCGGCGGGCCAGCTTGCAGGCCACGTCGATCGCGTCGGAACCCCCGCTGTTGAGGATCACCTTGGCGGCCGGGAACGGGGCGGCCGCGGCGAGCCGCTCGGCCAACTCGACCGCGCGGTCGTTGAGGTACCGGCCGAAGACGTGGTAGGTCTCCAGGCGGCACATCTGCGCGTAGGCCGCGTCGGCCAGTTCGGGGCGGGCGTGCCCGACGTTGGCGTGCCACAGCCCGGCGGTGCCGTCGAACAACGCGCGCCCGTCGGCGGTGTGCACGTAGCTGCCTTCGGCGCGGGTGATCACGAGCTGACGGCCGAGGACCGACGGCAGGTGGGCCTGCGCGCTCCACAGCGCGGGCCCGTCGAGGACGCGGAACTCGTTCTCCGGCAAGGTGTTCTCCAGTCGGCTCGGCGAGGGGACGACCCTCCACTGCGGACGTTCCCGACGCTACGCGAGCGGGCGGGCGGCCCGGCTTGACAAAACGTCAAGCCGGGCGGCCCCGGAGCTGACACTTCCGTCCTTGCCGGGCACCGGCGCGGCGATCAGGCTCGGAGGAGTCCCGAGTCCCTCCGTCCCCAGGAGCGCCCCATGATCGACCTGCCCGGCCGGCTCTTCATCGACGGAACGTGGCTCGACGCGGTGGACGGCGCCACGATGCCGGTCGACGACCCCGCGACCGGCGAGGTCTTCGCGCACGTCGCCGACGCCGGCCCGAAGGACGCCCTGCTGGCCGAAGAGGCGGCCGTGCGCGCCCAGGAGCCGTGGGCGGCCACCCCACCGCGGGAACGCGGCGAGATCCTGCGGCGGGCCCACGACATCATCCTGTCCCGCACCGACGAACTCGCCGAGCTGATCACCGCCGAGATGGGCAAGCCGCTCGCCGAAGCCCGTGGCGAGGTGGCCTACGCCGCCGAGTTCTTCCGGTGGTTCGCCGAGGAGGCGGTGCGCATCGGCGGCGACTACGGCGTGCTCCCGGACGGCCGGAACCGGATGCTGCTCATGCGCCAGCCCGTCGGGCCCTGCCTGCTGATCACCCCGTGGAACTTCCCGCTGGCCATGGGCACCCGCAAGATCGGCCCCGCGGTCGCGGCGGGCTGCACCGTGGTCCTCAAGCCCGCGCCGCAGACCCCGCTGTCGAGCCTCGCGCTCGCGGGCATCCTGCGGGAGGCGGGCCTGCCGGACGGCGTGCTCAACGTCGTCACCACGTCCCGGGCCGCGGCGGTGGTCGAACCGCTGCTGCGTGGCGGGCGGATCCGGAAGCTGTCCTTCACCGGCTCGACGGCGGTCGGCAAGCTGCTGCTGACCCAGTGCGCGGACACCGTGCTCCGCGCGTCGATGGAGCTCGGCGGCAACGCTCCCTTCATCGTGTTCGACGACGCCGACCTCGACGAAGCCGTCGACGGGGCGCTGACCGCGAAGATGCGCAACATGGGCGAGGCCTGCACCGCGGCCAACCGCTTCTTCGTCCACCGGTCGGTGGCCGACGAGTTCGCGGCGCGCCTGGCGGCACGGATGAGCGCGCTCGTCGTCGGTCCGGGCACCCGCGCCGGCGTCGACGTCGGGCCGCTCATCGACGAGGCCGGCCGCCGCAAGGTGGACCTGCTCGTCGCGGACGCCGTGCGGCGCGGGGCCCGGGTGCTCACCGGCGGGGAGTGCCCGCCGGGGCCGGGGTGGTTCTACCCGCCCACGGTGCTGTCGCCGGTCGCCGCGGACAGCGAGCTGACGGCGACGGAGATCTTCGGGCCGGTCGCGGCGATCCTCACGTTCGACGACGAGGACGAGGCCGTCCGGCGGGCCAACGACACCCCGTGGGGGCTCGTCGGGTACGTCTTCACCCGGTCGCTGGACCGGGCGTTGCGGGTCAGCGAGCGGCTGGAGACCGGGATGGTCGGCCTCAACACGGGCGTGGTGTCGAACCCGGCGGCGCCGTTCGGCGGGGTGAAGCAGTCCGGCCTCGGCCGGGAGGGCGGCCGGCTCGGCATCGACGAGTTCCTCGAGCACAAGTACGTGGCGGTGCCGGTCCGCTGAACGGCGCTGTGGTGTGAACGGCGCTGTCGTTGCGTCCGGTGCGGCGAGGGCGCAGAGTACGACGGTGAGTGATGGCGAAACCGTGACGGTGGCCGAGGTACTGGCCCGGCCCGTCCTGGCGCGGGGACTGCCCAAGGTCGTCGCCTGCCGGGACCGGCTGGACCGGCCGGTGCGCTGGGTGCACGTCACGGAGTGGGCGAACCCCACGGCCGCGCTGGACGGCGGCGAGCTGGTGCTGACGACGGGCATCGGGTTCCCGGCCCGCCTCGACGACTACGCGGCCGAGATCGCGGAGGTCGGCGCCGCGGCCGTGGTGCTCGAACTCGGCCGCCGCTACCGGGAGGTGCCGCACGAGCTCGTCGCGGGGTTCCGCGCCCGGGGCGTGCCGCTGGTCGTGCTGCGCCGCGCGGTCCGGTTCATCGACGTGACCCAGGAGCTGCACACCCTGATCCTGAGCAGCCAGGTGCGCACGCTGCGCGCGGCACAGCGGGTCCACGACACGTTCACCGCCCTGTCCCAGCGCGGCGCCGGCGCCGAGGAGGTCGTCCGGGCGGCGGTCGCGATGACCGGGCAGGCGGTCGTGCTGGAGAACCTCACGCACCAGGCGCTCGTGTTCGCCACGGGCGAGCGCGGCCTCGAGGACGTGCTCGACCGGTGGGAGCCGCGGTCGCGAGCCACCCCGTCCCCGGCCGGGCGCACCGGCGTCGGCGGGCCCGAGGGGTGGCTCGTCACGCAGGTGGAGTTCCGCGGCGCGCAGTGGGGCAGGCTGGTCATGCTGCCCACCGCGGACGCGCCGTTCCGCGCCGAGCACGTCCTGGTCCTCGAGCGCGCGGCCGGCGCGGTGACACTGGCCCGGTTGACGCAGGAGCCGCGCTGGGAGGACCAGGCCCACCGGGACGCGTTGCTCGACGTGCTGGAGCACCGGCAGCCGTCCTGGCCGGAGACCCGGGCCCGGCTCGCGGCGCTCGGCGTGCCGGCCCAGGGCCGCCGGTTCGTGGTGCTGCTGCTGCGGGTGGCGGACCGGGCGATCCTGGCCGAGAAGCTGAGAGCCCGGTTCGCGGGCACCGCGCTGGTGGGCGACCTCGGCGAGCGCGGCCTCGGCGTGCTGCTGGCCTTCCGCGAGCCCGGCGCCTGGCGGCCGCCGGCCGAGGAAATGGCCGAGCTGGCAGGCGTCGCGGTCCACGCCGGCGCGGAGGTGGGTGAACTGGCCGAGGTGGCGCGGTCCGCGGCCGAGGCGGACCAGGTCGCCGGCGCGGTCCCGCCGCACGTGCCGCCCGCGGTGTACACGATCGGCGACGTGGGACTGCCCGAGCTGCTCTATTCCCTCCGCGACGACCCCCGGGTGCAGGCGTACGCCGAGCGCCAGCTGGCGGCGTTGCTGAGCCACGACCACACGCACGGAACGGACCTGCTGGGAACACTGCGGACGTACCTCGCGGCGGCGGGCAACAAGTCCGTCACCGCGAGCCGCGGTCACCTGTCCCGCCAGGCGTTGTACCAGCGGCTGCGGCTGATCGAGCAGGTTCTGGGCGCGGACCTGGAGTCGGGCGAGGTGCGGGCCCGCCTGCACGTGGCGGTGACGGCCCTGGACGCCCAGCGCGCGGGCCGGCCCACCAGCTAGCGCCCCAAGGCCAACGCACCCAAGGTGGCCTTCGGTGCGCCCAACGCACCCAAGGCGGCCTTCGGTGCGTCCAACGCACCCAAGGCTGCGTTCGGACTTAGGCTAGTTTCATGATCGGTTCTAGTCTGGCCCGCCGCTCTGTGGGGCGGCGGGCGTCTGAAGTTCAGCTGGTGGGGATCAAGTATTTGAGAGCGTCGCAGGACGCCTCGGGTCGAAGCATCTCGGTGGCCTCGCAGCGTGACGAGGGCGATGAGTTCTTCGATGAGTTCGACATTGTCGATGCCGGGGAGTTCTGCGATAACAACCAGTCGGCGTCGATGTACGCCACCGAGGTCCGTGAGGACTACGAGCGAGCGTTGGAGGTACTGCGGTCGGGCCGAGCGAACCTGCTCTGGACGTTCGACCCGTCGCGGGCGCAGCGGGATCTTGAGGTCTATGTCCGGCTGCGCCGGATCTGTATCGAGATGGGCGCCTTCTGGGCGTATGGCGGCCGGATCTACGACATGACCGACCCGGCCGACCGCAAGGCCACAGCCCGGGACGCGCTGGACGCCGAGGGCGCCTCGGACACGCTGTCCGGGCACGTCCGGCGGGGTGTGCGCAAGCGTGCGCGAGACGGCAAGCACGCCGGGCCGGTGCCGTATGGCTACTCGCGCCGGTTCGACCCGACTACGGGTGAGTCACTGGGGCAGGTGATCGACTGGTCGCAGGCGAAGGTCGTGCGCCGGATCGTTGGCTGGTGCCTGGATGGCAAGGCGCTGTCGTGGATCGCCCGGCAACTGAATGAGGCAGGTGTGCCGTGCGCGCGTGATCGCCGATGGGATGTCCGGCTGGTCCGCGCGCTGGCAGCCGAGCGCCAGCATGAGCACGAGTGGCAGCGGCTGCTGGCCCGGCTGACGCCGGAGGACGCGGCGGCGGCGCAGGCGCTGGTGCTGCGGGTCGCCGATGGCGAGTCGCCGAAAGAACTGGCCCGTGAGCTCAACCGGGACGGCGTCCCCTACATCGTGGCGTCCAGCTGGGACGAGACGAAGGTCCGCAACATCGCCCTGTCGAAGCCCGCAGCGGGGATCCGTGTTCATCAGCGCAAGCCGGTGGTGGTGAAGACGACCGACGAGTCGGGCGAGACGGTGCTGGCGCCGGTGAAGGCGCAGTGGCCCGCGATCATCAAAGCCGATGAGCGCACCGAGCTGGTGGCGCGATTCGCCGGTCAGGGTCAGAAGGCGACTCGGGACGGGTCGCGGGCGAAGCATTTCTGGTCCGGGATCGCGCGCTGCGGGGTCTGCGAGGCCGGGGTGGGCCCTCGGGAGAAGACGGATATCGGGCCGATCTACCGGTGCCCGGCCGGGCACGTGCGGCGTAGTCGGGTGCTGCTGGACGCGTGGCTACTGGATCAGGCGATGACGCAGCTGGAGCGCAGCGACGCGGCCAAGCTGTTCCGGCTGGACGTCCAGGTCGGCAACTCGGCCGCCTCTGCAGAGGAGGCGCGGGTGCTACGGGCGGAGCTGGAGGGTTGGAAGGCTGACGCGATCGCCGGGCGGGTCTCGCGGTCGAGCTTCATCGACATCGAGGCCGGTCTGCTGGAACGGATCGCCAAGGCCGAGCGTGCGGCCGAGCGGGCCGCGTTGCCTCCGGTCTTGGCTACGGTGATCGGCCCGGACGCGCGCAAGGCATTCGCCGCACTGGATCGGACGGCGCAGCGGGAGGTCCTCCGGGCGATCATGCGGCCCCGGATCCACCGGAGCACCCGTCGGTTGAAGGGCCGGTTGGACACCGACACGATCGATCCAGGGTTGCTGTTCACCGAGCCGGACCCGGTCGACGATGGCCAGCTGGCCCAGGCGGCCTGACCTCCGACCCGGTGCCCCGGCCAGCTGCGAAGGCTGGCCGGGGCACCGTCGTGTCTGCCCTCCGGTGGGATCAGAGGGTGTGGCCTGCGGCCAGCTGGCGGGCAATGGGCCGGAAGATGGCCGAGATCCGGTCGAGCTGCGCCGCCGACAGCGGCGGTGCCTTGACGACGTTGGCGCGGCCGGCGGCCAGCTCTTCTGAGGAGAGGACGAGCTCGGGGTTGAGGATGAGATCCCGGGCGCTGGGTGTCGCCGGTTCGGCGGCCGGGATGCCTACCATCCGCGCTCGCCCTCGGCGGGGGTGTCCGGGGTGAGCGGACGGCCGGACTGGTCGCGAGGGTCGGTAAGCGGGGTGACCTTGCGCTCGGTGGAGATGACGATGCCGAACGCGGCGAGCAGGGTGAGGACGGCTGAGATGACGCCGGTGGTGGCATTGCCTTGGATGGTGGTGAACAGGCCGGAGCCGACCAGTCCGTTGATCAGGGCGGTGAGGCCACCGACGATCGATCCGGCGACGCGCAGCGGGTAGCGGGTGGTCATGCGGTTCTCCTTCTCTCGGGGTGGGAGGGTGTTGAGGACGTCGTAGGCGCGCACGAAGGCGCGGGCGGTCTTGAAGGCCAGCCAGATGAGCAGCGTCAGCAGGAGAAGCCAGCCGCCGCCGTGGCCGGTCACGGGATGTCCAGCCACTGTCCGGCGTAGATCCGGTTCGGGTCGGCGATGCCGTTTCGCGCGGCGAGCGCGGCCACGGTGGTGCCGAACCGGCGCGCGATCCCGGACAGCGTGTCTCCCGGCTTGATCTGGTACCGGCGGTCGCTCGGCGGGGTGCCGCGGATGCGGAGCTTCTGCCCGGCGTAGATCAGGTTCGGGTTCGCGATCCCGTTGAGCGCCGCCAGGGCGGCCACGGTGGTGCCGAAGCGCGCGGCGATGCCGGACAGTGTGTCCCCGGATCGGACGGTGTAGTTCTCCTCCGCCGGAGCGGGCGGGGCCGGAGGTGCGGGCGGCGGGGTCGGTGCAGTGTCGCCGAGGGTGAGGTTGGCCAGCGTCCAGGAGCCGACGGTGGCGTTGCGGTCGACGTGGCCGGAGACGCCCGGCACCGAGCCGGACGAGGTGTGCTGGTGCAGCGCGAGTCGCGGATGCGTCCAGCCGGGGTTGCCGGGGTCACCGTTGTAGCGGGCGATCCAGAGGAACACGTCGGCGTCGGCCCACTCGTCCGGGCGCAGCACGTTGCGGAACCAGTCCAGGTTCGCGTACACCAGCACGCGCCGGACCCCGGTGGCCGTGCGCAGGCGACCGATGAAGTCGCCGACGAATCCGTTGGCGTTGCCGCGCAGCTCGGCGGCTTCCATGTCCAGCATCGGCGCGAGCGAGCCGCCGCCGAGGAGCCCGTTGCCGCGCAGGACGTCGGCGAAGTGGGCGACCTGCGCGCCGACGTCGCCACGGCGAGCGAAGTGATAGCCGCCCAGCGCGATCCCGGCGGCGCGAGCGGCGGGGATGCGAGCCGGGCTCGTGATGTCGGCGCCGCCGGCGCCTTCGGTGAGCTTGAACGAGCAGAAGGTGATGTTGTTGCCGCGCACGGCGTTCCAGTCGGTGACGGTGTTCCAGTGCGAGACGTCGATGCCGTAGTCGGTCACGAGGTCGGAGGTCCTTCAGGTGGGTGTCCGAGTTGGGCGCGCAGGGCGCCGACTTCGAGAAGCAGCCGCGCGTTTTCCTGGCGCAGCGCGGCAAGCTCGCTTTTGACCGCGGTGAGTTCCGCAAGTACGTCGCGGGTGTAGGTGGCGCGGTCGTTGAGCAGCGTCTGATATCCGGTGTGCAGTGCCGCGAGTGCCTGTTGCTCACCGGTCGTGCGCGCGGTGCGCACGGCGCGGCGGGCCGAGAACAATCCGGCGAGGATGCCGGAGAGCGGGCCGAGGATGGCGGCCAGCGCGGTGAGCCATTCGGGAGTCACGGGCGACTCCTGGGCGGCTAGCGGCGGATGCGGAGGGTGAGTTGGTCGGTGAGGCCGTCGCTGGTGTTGAGGCTGCGGCGGGTGCCGATGACCACGGCGGTGATCGGGCCGCCGAGCCCGGCTGGATCGGTCACGGTGACTGGATCGAGCAGCTGCAGGCGGGGGTCACCGACGACGGTGATGTCCTTGAGGACGGTGGTGGGTTTGGCGAGGTCTGCCAGCAGGGACGAGGCGATGGCCTGGGCTGAGGCGAGGGTTTGCCGGAACGGGTTGTCCGGCACGGCCAGCGTTCGGCGCCCGTACCGGCTGATCGAGGTCGCGTCGGTGGCCCGGTAGGTCTGGGTCGGTGCGTTGCTGATCGGGTGGCCGACGAGCCGGAACGCCGGGGTACGGCTGTCGAGTCCGTAGCGGATCGGGCCGCCGGAGTTGTTGACGAAGGTCAGCCTGACCTGGTCGCCGCCGATGGCGATGCCGGAGATGGTCAGGTTGCTGGTGATCTCGTCCTCGGTGTCGGCGCGGTAGGCGCGGCACGCGTCGTTGTAGCCGTAGGTCGCGTCTCGGTACGTCGCGGCTGTCATGGTGCTCAGCACGATGGTGCCGACGGTCGCCCGTTTTTGCAGGGTGACCACTCGGGTGCTCGTCCCGGTGGGCGTGGCCAGCTCGTCAACGGTCGCGGCTTCGTAGACGTTGGTCCACAACCATGGCCGCAGTCGGGGTGTGACCGACATCGTGATCTCGTTGCGGACCGAGTCCAGAGAGGTCGACAGTGTCAGCTCTTCCAGCTCGCGGGCGGCCGCAAGGTCGGCGACGGGCGCGCGGCTGGCAAGGGTGCGGACGGTTTCCCGGTTGAGGAACCGGAATCGTCCGTCTTCGGAGAAGCTGACCACGCCGAACTCCGCGCCGACGGCTTGCTTGAGCACGTCGAAGGAATCCGCGTTGACGATGTCGGGTAGCCCGGTCATCCAGTTCAGGCCGACGTCGATGTCCGCCTGCGGGGTCCACGTTGCGCCCCAGTCGGCGGGTGGCTGCGCGGCGTTGCTGATCTGCAGGCACGCCACCGGAACCGGCGTGGTCACCGTGACCGAGGCGACTTCCTTGGTGGTCAGGGACGCGATGGTGACCGTGGTTGTGGTGACCGTGCCGACGACGCCATCGAGTAGCCAGCGAGTTTCGATCGTCTTCGCGCTCGGCCGGTAACGAACCCACACACCGACCTGATGCCAGGCAGCGCCGCCGGTGAGTTTCGGGCCGTTGATCGTCGTCACCAGGCTGGTGTCAGAGTAGAACTTGGACCACAGCTGCCCAGCAGTGCTGATGCCGACCTGATAGGTGACACCGGTCTGCTTCTCGTACTGCGACCCGATCTGCAGAATCTGCCCGTCCCGGCTTTGCGCGAAGGTGTTGCTGGCTCCGGCCTTGCACCAGAACTCGAACAGATACGCCATGTCCGTGGTACCGGGAACGAACGGGCCGGTTGCTAACCCGGACAGGCTCGCGGACAGCGTCGCGGCGCCGTTTGCGGCGAGCATCCCGAACGGACCGGCGATGAACGCCGGCGCTGTGGCGTCGGTGGCCTGGCCGAAGCCGAGGGCTGCCTCGGCAGCGACGTCGGCAATCAGCCCGCCGTGTCCGGTCACCGCGAACAAACATCCTGTGCGGGGCGGCGGTGAGGAGTAGATTCCGTTGCGCCGCAGCACATAGTCGACGACCCATTGCGTGTTGATCCGCGCTTGGTAGGGCCATTCAGTGCTGTTGTACGCCTCTTCTTCCGGCTGAGCGACCGGCGGCAGGGTGATCGAGGCGCGCAGCTTCTCCGCCGGGTCGAGAGCGGAGACCTCGACTGCACGGTTCGAGCTGGACAGGGTCAGGGTTCGGGTGGAGCCGGTGAACTGGCGCAGCAGCTCCCGCCCGGTCGCGGTCAGCAGCCCGAGATCACAGGTGATGTCGGCGTCGACGAGCTGCTGATCGGTCAGGGTCGCGTCGGTCCGGTACGGGCTGAGCATTCGCGCGATGTCGCGCGGATCGGACGGGCGTTGCCCGGCCAGGGTGGTGGACAGGGTGGCGGTGGTGTAGCCCTCGATCAGCGTGCATTCCTCCGGCAGGTCTCCGGAGATCTGCCGTTCCACGGTGATCTCTCCGGCCACCGTGGACAGATCCGACAGCGGGTGGTCGAACCCGCCGGTGCCGCTCCAGTCCACGCGCAGCCGGGCGCGCGGGGTGCGGGACGATGCATCGACCGCGACCGCGAGGGCTTGTGCCGCCGCCGGGTCGGTGGGGTTGCGCAATCAGACCTCCAGCAGGACGAGGGTGGTCGAGAACGCCCCGGGGATGGGGTACTTCCAGGGCAACTGATCGAGCAGCACCGTGGACGCGCCGCCGCCGGTGGACCACGTGGGCGCGGTGTCCCCGGTGGTGAGCGACCACGCCGACGTCGTGATCGCTCCGGCCTGCGCGAGCGCGAGCCCCGGACGGATGAGCGCCGCGCCCGCCGTGGCCGGGATGGCCAGGGACATCCGGGCTCCGGATGCACCCGGCGTCGCGGCCGGGCTCTGCGCGGTGGTGAGCGTGGCGCCGCTCGCGTCGAGCACGAACGCGGTCAGCCGGACCGCCACGGTCGCGGCCAGCGACGCGGCGAAGGTGACGACCTCGTCCGGCATGACCGGCACCGGGTCCAGGGTGACCATGGTTCCGCCGCTGGCGGCGGTCGCGGTCCACACCAACGCCGAAGCCCCCAGCGGGGTCGACGTGCCGGTCGGTACGACGGGTGCGGCCTGCCATGCCAGCGTTCCCGTGCTCGCGGTGAACCCGTCGGCGGTGTGCTCGACCGCGCCCGCCGTCGCGACCTGGACCGGCAACCGGTTCCGATCGCTCGGATCGAGCAGCCACAGCGGCCCGGGAACGAGCCCGGCATAGAGCGCGCTCAGCCAGGAGCGGGTGTCCGGGTCGAGGTAGGGCCACGTGAGGGTCCAAGTCCGGCGGATGCCGAGCCGGTCGAGCGTCGGGCGCCCGGTCAACGACCGATGCGTGCCGCCGGTGCGGACCGGCACCATCTCCGGCGGCCCGTCCAGCGACGGCGAAGGCAGCGCCCGTAACCCGCCCGCCGGGCCCAGCCAGAACACGTCGCTTTGCGCCACGCCGCATCACCTCCTCAGCGGCGGGCGTTGGCGAGGTTTACCGCGTTGACCAGCCGGGCGGTTCCGGTGCCCTCGACCCGCAACCGGGCGCCGTCGAGCGCGAGCAGCACCCCGGCCGTGACCGCCCTCGTGATCGACGCCGGATCCAGTGCTGGCGTCCCCGGGCCGAAGGGGGACGCGGCCGGCGACCCAGCCGGGATCCGGCCCGGCGTCGCGCTGGTGGTGACAGTTCCTCTGACGTCCACCGGCAGGGACTCGGTGAGTCCGGTCAGGTAGTCGCGGATCTGGGGTTCGCCGTCCTGCAGCCCGGCGAGCAGACCTTGCATGATCAGCCGCCCGTTGCCGGACAGCAGCACCCGGTCCCGTGCGGGCGGGCCTTTCCATGAGGTGATCCAGCTGGTCAGCTGGCCGAGCTTGTCTTTCACCCAGCCGAATCCGGCGGTGATGCCGTCGACGAGGCCGCGGATGATGTTCTTGCCCGCCCCCAACAACAGACCGCCCAGGTCACCCAGAGCGTCGAGGATCCGGCCTGGCAAGGACGCGAACCAGGACAGCAGGCCGCCGATCCCGTCGCGCACGACGCCCTGGATGATCTGCCAAATTCCGCTGACCATGTTCTTCAGGCCGTTCCACGCCTGCGACCAGTTGCCCGAGATCAGCCCGGTGACCACGTCGATGACGCCCTGGATGTAGCGCATCGCGCCGGAGATCACGTTCACGATCGCGGCGAAGATCGGCTTCACCAGATCGAACAGCGCCTGAATGATCGGCATCAGCAGCTGCGCGATCTGCGTGATCAACGGCGCGATAGCGGTCACCAGCTGTGCGAACAGGCCAGCGGCCTGGGTGATGATCGGCAGCAGGGACGTGATCAGGTCGAGCAGCGGCGGAAGCAGCGCCGACACCAGCTGCAAGATCGGCGGCAGGATCGGCAGCAGTGCGGTGACGATCGAGAGGAACGCCTCCGCCAACGGAGGCAGGATCGGCAGCAGCGCCGAGAGGATCTGTCCGGCGATCTGGCCGACAAGCTGCCCGACCTGCGTCAGCACGGGCGTGGCGGTGGCGAGCGCACTGCCGATGACTGCGGCGAGCTGCTGAATCACCTGCACGACGACCGGGAGCACCGGCATGACCGCGTTGAGCGCCGCCAGCAGCACCGACGTGAACAAGCCCGCGAACGCCGAGATCAGCGGCAGCACAGCCTGCAGCACCTGCAGGAACGCGCCACCCAGCTGAGCAACCAGCGGCATCAGCGCCGTCAGCAACGCACCCAGCGCGGGCGCGGCGAGCTGCAGCGCCTGCACCAGCAGCCCGCCGAACCCCTCGATCAGCGGCGCGACGGTCTGCGCGAGCTGCACGGGCGAGTTCAATCGGTCGATGCAACACCGGGTGTTTGTAATGAGCGTAGCTGCTCGGCGAAGACCTCGGCCGGGGTTCGCCAGCCGAGGATCTTGCGGGGCCGGTTATTGATCGTGAAGGCGATGG
>NZ_JADWPD010000042.1 GCF_017308975.1 Amycolatopsis sp. MtRt-6
CGGGGCAGTCGCGGGTGGTGCGGACGTCTTTGTGCCAGCCGTGGAAGCCTTTGTCTCCGGCCGGGGTCAGGCCGTGGTGGTGCAGGTGCTGGCGGATCCGTAGCCGGCGGGCGGCGGTGATGTCGGCGGTCCGGCCCGGCAGTGCCGCTGAGACCCACAGCAGCCGGCCGGTCTCGTCGGTGAGGGCGAGCACGACCAGGCCGTGGTGTTTGTGTTTGCCGTTGTAGTGGGCCCGGTTGTGCTTGCCGGTGCGGCGGCGGGTCCGGATCAAGGTGCCGTCCACCAGCACCACCTGCGCGCCTTGGGTGGCCTGGCGACGCAAGACCCGGTTCAGGCGGGTGGCACGGGCGGCGAGCAGGCTGATGGCTTCCAGCACCCACCGGCGGACCGTGGCGGCGGAGACACCCATCCCGGCCCCGAGGTGGGCCAGGCGCGGGTCATGGCGCAGCACGGCCAGGACCACCAGGGCCTGCCGGGCGGGGGTGGCTTTGCACCAGCGGGACCGCAACCGCGCCCGGTGGGCACGGATCAGCCCGGCCAGCATCTGCAGGGTCGCCTGCGAGATCGGAAGGACAACCTGGTAGGAAAGAGGCTCGAAGCCCTCGGCGGGTGGTTGACTCACATCTCGATCCTGCCGAGGGCTTCACCCATCTCCAGATCCGCCACGCTGGTCCCGGCACCACTTCCTGCCACCACAGGCAACCACCACCAACCCAACACCCCCGACCAGCCACAACCACGATGAAACAACCCCAATGTGGCCTTCGGTGCGTTGAACGCACCCAATGTGGCCTTCGGTGCGTTGAGCGCAACCAAGGCCACATTGGGGCGCAAGCGGGTCAGCCGAGCGGGCAGGTGCGGGCCAGCTCCGCCGGGGTCGCCCCGGCGGGGCGGGCGATCGTCGCCGAGGCGGGTGGGCGCACGCCGCGCAGCCAGCCGCCGAGCGCGTCGAACGCCGTCCGGAAGCACGGGCCGAGCGGGCGCAGCCGGTCCGGGAAGGCGTCGACGAGCCCGTCGACGTGGTTGCCGCCCTCGATCCGGTAGTACCGGTGCAGTGCCCCGCGCCCGGCGCCGGTGATCATCCGGTCGTAGACGTCGGAGTCGCGCGTGATCGGCAGCAGCGTGTCGAGGGTGCCGTGCAGCGTCAGCAGCGGCTTGCCGATCCGCCCGGTCAGCGAGACCCGCTCCACCGCCCGCGCCACCGACGGCGGCCGGGACGCATACGCGTAGTCGGCGTCACAGGCAGGCGTTCCCGAAGCGCAGAACGGGGTCCCGGCCGCCAGGGCGCCGTCGAACGACGGGTCGACCTCTTCGCGGTAGATCCGCTGGGTCAGGTCCCAGTAGACGCGGTAGTGGTAGTCCCACAGGAACTCCGACCCCGGCGCGAATCCGGCGTCCAAAATGGACTGGTGCGCCGCCGCCGACCCCGCCGCGTACGCCGGGTACGCGCGCAGCGCCGGCGGCAGGAACGTGAGCAGGTTCGGCCCGTCGGCCCGCCACAGCGTCCCCTCCCAGTCGACACCGCCGTCGTAGAGCCACGGCCGGTTCTCCAGCTGCCACCGCACGAGGTACCCGCCGTTCGACAGCCCGGCGGCGAGGGTCTTCGCGACCGGACGGCCGTAGTGCCGGGCCGCGGCGGCACGGGCGGCGAGCGTCAGCTGCGTGACGCGCGAGTTCCACTCCGCGAGCGCGTCCCCGGGCCGGACGCCGTCGGTGAAGAACCCCGCGCCGGTGTTGCCCTTGTCGGTGGCGGCGAACGCGTAGCCCTCCGCGAGTGCCTGGTCGCCGATGGCGCGGTCGTTCGCGTACTGACGCCGGACGCCGGGCGAGCCGGAGACGACCAGGCCGCCGTTCCACCGGTCCGGCAGGCGCAGCACGAACTGCGCGTCGTGGTTCCAGCCGTGGTTGGTGTTCCCCGTCGAGGAGTCCGGGAAGTACCCGTCGACCTGGACGCCGGGCACCGCGCCGAACGTCGGCAGCCCGGCCGACGTCAGGCCCGCCCAGTCGGCCTCGACGGTGTGCCCGGACGCGAGCGTGCCGGTCGTCGTCAGGTCGGCCAGGCACACGGCCACGGACCTCTCCGCGCCGGGCACGTTCGCAGCACAACGCCCGGCCGACGCCGACGCCGGCGCGGGCAGCGCCACCGCGAGCGCGCCCGCCAGAACCCCAGCCAGCCAACCCCGCACGGTCCACCTCCACGTCGTCCGATGTCCGATGTCCGAAGCCAACCGCGCGCGGCACCCGCGAGCCATCCCGCCGGCCACCATGAATCGGCGGACCGTTGTGGTGGACGGCCACATGGTCCGAACCGCGAGGCCGCTTTAGCGTCGCTCGGGACCCTCTCAACGACGAGAAGGAACCCACCATGCGCAAGCTCGCCTTCGCGGGACTCGCCGCGATCACCGCCGCCGTGCTCACCACAGTCGGGGTGGCCGCCGCCGATCCGCCGCCGTCGTCCCTCGTGCAGGTCTCCTCCTTCGGCGCCAATCCCGGCGCGCTGGCGATGTACACCTACACCCCGGCCGGGCTCGGGACCGGCCGTCCGGTGGTCGTCGCGCTGCACGGCTGCACGCAGAGTGCCGCGGACTACTACGCCCACTCCGGCTGGCCCGAGCTGGCCGACCGCTGGCGGTTCGCGGTCGTGTTCCCGCAGCAGTCGACCGCAAACAACTCGCTGAAGTGCTTCAACTGGTTTTCCACCGCCGACGACACGCGCGGCAACGGCGAAGCCGCGTCGATCAGGTCCATGGTGGACAAGGCGGTCGCCGACCACGGCTCGGACCGGTCCCGGGTCTTCGTCACCGGCTTGTCGGCCGGCGGCGGGATGACCGCCAACCTGCTCGCCGCGTACCCGGACGTCTTCGCCGCGGGCGGGATCAACGCCGGGCTGCCCGCCCAGTGCGCGACGAGCGTCGTCGAAGCGACGAACTGCCAGCAGAACGACCAGCGCCTGACGCCGGCGCAGTGGGCGGCGAAGGTCAAGGCGCAGTACCCCGGCTACGGCGGGCCGTGGCCGCGCGTCGCGATCTGGCAGGGCACCGCCGACTACACCGTCTACCCGGTCAACGGCACCGAGCTGCGCGACCAGTGGACCGCGGTGCACGGCGTCTCCCAGACCCCGACGAGCACGCAGTCCCTGCCCGGCGGCACGACGCTGACGAACTACGGCGGCAAGGTCCAGCTGTACTCGATCGCGGGCATGGGCCACGGCACCGCGGTCGACCCGGGCACCGGCCCGGCGCAGTGCGGCAGCACCGGCGCGTACTTCCTCGCCGGGATCTGTTCCAGCTACCACACCGGCGTGTTCTTCGGACTGGACAACGGTTCCGGCACCACTCCGACGACGACCATCACCACCACCAGCTCTCAGTCCGGAACCTGCGTGAGCGCCAGCAACTACGCCCACACGCAGGCCGGGCGGGCGCACCAGAGCGGCGGGCAGACGTACGCGAACGGTTCGAACCAGGCCATGGGGCTGTGGAACACCTTCACCGTCCACGCGCTGCGGGAGACGTCCCCGGGATACTGGGTGCTCGCCGACGGTGAGTGCTGATCCGGGGCTAGAGGAAGATCGGCATCGGGTTGAGGTCTTCGTAGGCGGTCGGCTCGGCCAGGCGGCCGAGCCGCACCGGCACGTCGTAGAGCCGGCCGGGCGCGAACCGTGCCCAGAACCCGCGCAGGCCCGGGACGATCACCTTGACCACGGGCAGGCCGATGTCCGGCCGCGTCTGGTCGAGCACGAACACCTCGAGCCCGGCGGCTTCGAGCCTGTCCCGCACCAGCCGCACGTCGGCCAGCAGGTCCGGCGACGAGGCGTCCTCGAACCGGGCCGTCCCGAGTGCCGGGTCGGGCAGGAGGTACGGCTGGCCGGCCACGGTCGCGTCCCGCAGCCACCGCACCGCGTCCGGGTCGTCGCCACCGTCCCACCCGTCGAGGAGCGCCGGCATCATCTGGTTGAGCTCGGTCAGCGCGCGCCGGACGGCGACGGCCGGGTCGAGGTGGGCGCCGAACCCCAGCATGATCGCCTCGCGCGGCCCGCCGGTGTGCCGGGACACCGCGGTGCACACCGGCACGCCGAGGTCGGAGGTGACGTCGAGGACCCAGACCTCGCGGCCGAGACCCGCGTACACCTCGCGCAACTGGGCGATCCAGGGGTCGCCGAACGCGTCGAGGTCGACCGCCGGCTGCCGGGTGCGGTTGTACCACCACAGCGCGACGGCGTCGCGTTCCACGACCTCGAGCATCCCTTGCAGGGCGGCGTCTTCCAGGGTGCCGCCGGCGGCGTTGCCGTTGGAGTCGGCACGCAGGGACGACGGCCCCGGTGCGCCGAAGTAGAGCATGGCGGTCGGGAAGAGCCGGTGCTCGCCGCGGGTGAGCGACCACACCGGCGTCCAGTCCAGCACGGCGTCGTCGTCGAACGGCTCGCCGACGAACTGGAACGGCCCGTGGCCGGCGTTGCCGCGCGCCCGGTCGGCGAACTGGCGTTCGTGGAACAGCTGGCAGGTGTCGGGGTGTACGGCCTTGTCGCCCAGTGCGGAGAAGCTGGCCCGCACCCGTTCTTCGTCGCCGTCGTGGTGGCCGCTGTGCCGTTCGAGGGCTTCGCAGAGCGCCCCGACCTCGGCCTGTAGCGGCGTGACGCCCTTGCCGCCGTTCTGGCTGCGCAACGCCGAGGTCAGCCGCTCGGCCCCACGCCGGCCCAGCGCGATGTTCGGCCCGGAGCGGAACGAAGCGAACAGCGCCGGGCCGCGCGTGTCCCGGCGCAGCTCCTTGACGACGCCGGTCAGCGGGCTGACGAGGTGCCGGTAGGTGCCGAGCACCTGCTCGGGGGCCAGCGCGCGGTGCCCGCCGCCGTCGGTGCGGGACTTCGGCCGGGACTCGAACACGACGGGCCGCCGGGTCCGTTCCCGCACCAGGTCCGGGTTCCCGCACGACGGGCACTGCGGCCGGGCCCGCACCTCGTGCCGTTCGCCGGTCAGGTCGCGGCTGTCGAACGTCCAGAGGGCCCGCTGACCCGCGTACCGCTGCCCGGCCAGCCACTTGACGGCTTCGAGGGCGACCAGGTTGAGCGCGACGGCGGTCAGCGGAGCGAGCGTGACTTCCGGGCGCGGCAGGGGGCCGGGCAGGCCGAGCGCGGCGCGGACGTGGGCCTCGGCGGGCCGGTTGCCCCACAGCCGGGCGGCCAGGCAGTGCCGGCACGGGCCGTCGCCGGGGGTGAAGAACGGCCCGATCCACGGACGCGCCCCGAGTGGCTTGGCGAGCAGCCACGGCCGGCCGGACGCGCGGTGCCGAGCGTCTACTTCGGACAGTGACTCGTCGAGGTAGTCGTGGCACAGCACCACGGAAAGGCCGGCGTCGTCGGCCAAGGTGAGGCCGGCCGCGCACAGGGCGTCTGCGGCCGCGGAATCCCCGCCGATCAAGGCAACGCGGCCGCTGGCCGCTTCGCCGCCCACGGCGTCCCAGTAGGCCGACTCGGGGGTGGAAGCGGCCGGACGCAGGCCGATCAGCCCGGCTTCGGCGAGCCGGGTGAGCACCCCGGCGGCCTCGTCGGCCGGGACGCCGGCGGGCAGGTCACGGCGCAGGGCCGCGAAGTCCCTGGTGCCGTCCAGCAACGGGACCAGGGACTCCAGGTGCGGCCCGCGCAGTGCCGTCGCACCGTCTTCGGACAGCACGTAAACCGCGTCGCCTGGCACCACGGCGGTCCGGAGGTGCCGCTTGAACCCGACGACGAGCGGAGGAGGTTCGGTCACCCGGCGGCCGCGGCCACCGGTTCGGCCACCTCGGCCAGGCAGAGCCGGACCGGCTCATCGGCCAGGCACGGGCTGACCGACCCGAGCACCGGCTCGGCCCGGCAGATGGTCGCGACAACCGGCTCGGCCCGGCAGATGGTCCCGCCCGCCAGCTCGGCCCGGCAAAGGGTCGCGACCGCCGGCTCGCCCCGGCAGATGGTCGCGACCGCCGGCTCGGCCCGGCAAAGGTTCGCGCCCACCGACTCGGCCACGGTGTGCCCGCAGGCCGGCACCGGGCCGGCTGCGATCGTCCGGCCGTCGAGCCGGTCGATCGCCAGCCCGGGCACTTCGGCCGGCCCCACCTCGAACGCTGCCGCGAGCGCGCTGGCGAATTCCATCACGGGACCCCCTCGACGCCGGTTTCCGTCAACTCCCACCGTGCCCGCTGCGGCCGGGTTCCGCTAGGGCCGGGCGGCGGACACCGGGACGGCCGAGCGGCTCAACGGCGGCGCCGGCCGAGCCTGCGGGGCGCCCCCCGATTTCCACGCTACCGCACAGCACCGACAAAAAACGGGCTCACCGCGGTGAAGCCAGCCGCAGCAAGCGCAACGCCAGCTGGATCTCCAACGCCCGATCGGGCGCCTGCCAGTCCTCCCCCAGCAGCGACGCCACCCGCTCCAGCCGCTGCACCACCGTGTTCACGTGCACGTGCAGCACGTCCTTCGTCCGCGCCAGCTGCGAGCCGTTCGCGAAGTACGCGCGCAGCGTCGCGACCAGCTCCGTTCCGCGGCGCTCGTCGTAGTCCAGGACCGGGCCCAGCGTCTGGCGGACGAACGCGTCGAGGTCCGCGCGGTCCCCCAGCAGCTGGCCGAGGAACCCCAGCCCCGCCATCGCCGCGCCTTCGCCCGCGCGGCCGAGCGCCAGCAGCGCCCGGACGCAGCGAGCCGCCTCCGCGTGCGCGTCCGCGATGGCCGCCGGGCCGCTCGCCGGGCCCGCCGCGCCCACCGTGACCGGGCGGCCCGTCGCCGAGCCGAGGTCGGCCGCCACGCGGCGGGCCAGCTCGTCCGGGTCGCCCGCCGCGAGCAGCACGACCTCCTCCGCGTGCACCCCGACCAGCGTCGCGTGCCGGGCCGCCGCGCTCGCCACGCGCCGCCGCGAACCGCCGTCCGCGTGGGCGACCAGGACGGCGTGCGGGGCCGACAGGTCGATGCCCAGCCGGCGGCCGCGGGCCAGCAGCGCGCGGGGGTTGCGACCGGGCGCGGTGAGCAGGTCGGTCAGCAGCTCGCCGCGGACCTCGTCCTCCGCGCGCACCACCGACCGCCGCAGCATCAGCAGCAACGCCGTCACGACGCCGGCGCGTTCGAACAACCGCCGGTCGGGGTCGGGGAGCCCGGGCCGGCCGGCCAGCACCAGGCTGCCGAGCAGCTCGGGCCCCGCCTGCACCGCGCACACCCAGTTGTCCTTTGTGGACACCGCGCGGCCGCTCGTGCGGGCGGCGGCGAGTGCCTCCGGGTCGAGCGCCACCGGCTCCGCCGAGTTCGCCAGGAGCGTGCCGTCGGCGTCGTAGACCGTGAGATCGCCGTGCAGCACACCGGCGACCGCGGCGGCGACGTCCGGCAGGTCTCCCCCGCGCAGCACCAGGTCGGTCAGCCGGTCGTGCGCGTCCTCGGCGCGTTCCATCGTCGCGTTGGCCTCGTTGAGCTCGGCGACCGCGCGGCGGGTCTGGTCGAGGAGGTTCGCGCTGTCCAGGGCGATCGCCGCGTGGTCGGCGAGCGACGACAGCAGCGCCACCTCGTCGGCGGAGAACTCCCGGGTGGCGCGGTCGGACGCGAACAGCACGCCGAGCACCTTCGGCCCGATGGCCAGCGGGACGCCGAGGATCGCGGTCAGGCCTTCGTCTTCGACACCGGAGTCGATGTGCCGGGTGTGCTTGAACCGGTCGTCGTTGAAGTAGTCCGACGTCGCGTACGGCCGCGCGGTCTGCGCCACCAGCCCGCCGAGGCCCTCCCCCATGCCCAGCACGATCTGCTGGAACTCCGCCGACACCGACCCGTCGCTGACCCGGATGTAGGTCTTGCCCTCGGCTTCGTTGTTGAGGCTGAGGTAGGAGACGTCGACGCCGAGCAGCGCCCGCGCCCGCCGGACGATCGAGCGCAGCACGGTGTCCGGATCGGACAGTGCGGCGAGCTCGCTCGCGGTCTCGAACAACGCGGTGAGCTGGGCCTCGCGCCGCCGGTGCTCGGCCAGCGTCTCGCGGATCCGCAGGGCCAGCTCGCCCGCGCTGGCCAGCGCGGCCAGGTCGGCCGCGTCGAGGGCGCCTTCGGCGCGGGCGGCCACGACGACGTGCGCCAGCTGCTCGGTGCTCGCCCCGGAGGCGAGCAGGTCGAGCAGCCGGCGCAGTGCGTCCGAGGGTGCGGTCACGACGGTCATGCTAGGAGGAAACGGCCGCCTTCTCCGCCTCGACGTCGTCGTGCAGCGATTCGCCGCGGGTCTCGCGGGCGGCGAGCAGCGCGATCACCGTGATCAGGCACATCGCCGCGACGTACAGCGACACCGGCACGGTGCTGCCCCAAGCCGAGAACAGCGCGACGGCGATCAGCGGCGCGACGGCCCCGGCGGCGATCGACGACAGCTGCCCGCCGACCGAAAGGCCGGTGTAGCGCACCCGCGTCGGGAACTGCTCGGCGAAGAACGCGGCCTGCGGGCCGTACATCGCGCCGTGCAGCACCAGCCCGACGGTGGCGGCCAGCACGATCACCGCCGACGACTTCGTGTCGAGCAGCGCGAAGAACGCGAAGCCCCACACGGCCATCCCGATCGCGCCGAACAGGTAGACCGGACGGCGGCCGACGCGGTCGGACAGCGCGCCCCACACCGGGATCGTCACGAAGTGCACGGCCGAGCCGATGAGCACCGCGCTCAGGCCGACGCCCTTCGGCAGGTGCAGCCCGGTCGTGACGTACACGAGGATGAACGCGGTGATCACGTAGTACGAGACGTTCTCGGCCATCCGCGCGCCGATGGTGATCAGCACCTGGCGCCAGCTGCGGCGGAAGACGTCGACGACCGGCACGTGCTTTTCGGCACGGGCTTCGGCCTGGCGCTGGGCGGCGAGGAACACCGGGGATTCGGCGACGGCCAGCCGGATCCACAGGCCGATCAGCAGCAGCACACCCGAGAGGAGGAAGGGAACGCGCCAGCCCCAGGACATGAAGGTCGCGTCGGACTGCGTCGCGGACAGGAGCGCCAGGACGGCGGTGGCGAGCAGGTTGCCGCCGGGCGCGCCGCACTGCGGCCAGCTCGCCCAGAAGCCGCGGCGCCGGTCGTCGCCGTGTTCGGAGACGATCAGGACGGCCCCGCCCCACTCGCCGCCGAGCGCGAAGCCCTGGACGAGCCGGAGCAGCGTGAGCAGCAACGGCGCCACGACGCCCGCGGTGGCGTACGTCGGCAGGACGCCCATCAGGCAGGTCGAGCCACCCATCAGGACGAGACTGAAGATCAGCAGCTTCTTGCGGCCGAGCCGGTCGCCGAAGTGACCGAAGACCAGGCCGCCGATCGGGCGGGCCAGGAACCCCACGGCGTAGGTCAGGAACGCCAGCAGCGTGCCGGTGAGCGGGCTCGCCGTCGGGAAGAACAGCTTGTTGAAGACGAGGGCGGCGGCCGAGGTGTAGAGGAAGAAGTCGTACCACTCGATGGTGGTGCCGATCAGGCTCGCGCCGACGATCTTGGCGATCGCCGACCGGTGGGGTTGGCTCACTGCGGGCTCCACTTCCTTGTGGTTGTGCGGCGGTGGGGTTACGCGGCGGTCCAGCCGCCGTCGAGGGGGATTGAGGCCCCGGTGATGTGACCGGCGTGCGGCGAGCACAGCCACACCACCAGGGAAGCGACGTCCTCGGGCTCGATGAGCTTCTTGATGGCGGCACGCTTGAGGAGCACCTCGGCGACGACGTCCTCCCGCGGGATGTCGTGCTCGGCGGCCTGGGCGTCGATCTGGCCGTCGACGAGCGGCGTGCGGACGTACCCGGGGTTCACGCAGTTGCTGGTGACGCCGTGTTCGGCACCTTCGAGCGCGGCGACCTTCGAGAGGCCTTCGAGCCCGTGCTTGGCGGCCACGTAGGCGGACTTGTAGGCGGAGGCCCGCAGCCCGTGGACGCTCGACATGTTGACGATCCGGCCCCACCCGCGCGCGTACATCGACGGAAGCACGCGGCGGATGAGCAGGTAGGGAGCGGTCACCATCAGGCTCTGGATGTGCGTGAACCGATCGGGCGGGAAGTCCTGGATCGGCGCGACGTGCTGGACGCCGGCGTTGTTGACCAGGACGTCGACCTCGGCGGGCAGCCCGTCGATCGAGGCGGGGTCGCTGAGGTCGGCGGCGTGCGCCCACCCCCCGACCTCGGTGGCGGCGGCTTCGGCCCGGTCGAGGTCCAAGTCGACGACGTGCACCTTGGCCCCGGCCGCGGCGAGCGCGCGGACGCAGGCGAGGCCGATGCCGCTCGCCCCGCCGGTGACGAGGGCGGTGCGCCCGTCCAGATCGCTGGTCATGGACGGGAACGGTAAGCGTGACCCCCGTCGCTCACCATGTGCGCACCAGCTATACCTCGGGAAGATCCAGTGGTGCCGGACCACATGTCATGAGCGTTCCGCCAGCATCGCCAGGTAATGCGCGTTCGTCATGATGCCCAGGACGTTCCCGAACGGGTCGACCACGGACGCCGTCACGAACCCCGGCCCGCGTTCGATGATCGGCTCGTACTCCGTCGCCCCCAGCTCCAGCAGGCGCGCGAACGTCGCTTCGAGGTCGTCGACGTGCCAGCGGACGACCTCACCGCCCGGCTCGGTGTGCGTGAAGGGGGCGTGCTTGCGGTCGATGACGCCGAATTCGTGCTGGTAGTCGCCGATCCGGAACTCGAAGTACCCCGGGACCTCGAAGTACGGCTCGACCCCGAGGAACTCGGTGTACCAGGCCTTCGCGGCCTGGTGGTCTTCGGCGTAGTAGGTGACGGTGGCCATCCCTCGCAGCATGTCCTGCTCCTCTCAACGGTGTGGAGCCATCATGCGGGGTCAAAGTGCTCACCAAGTGAGCACTTTGGCGAGCGTCTTCCCTGACATTCTTTTGCGGCGGCAATGCTATTGTTCCCAGATGCCGAGAACCGATCCGGCGCGGGTCTTCGTGTCGTACACACACGATTCACCGGAGCACAAAGATCAAGTGCTCGCGTTCAGCGAGTTCCTCGCGCGGAACGGCCTCGACGTGACACTGGACCAGTGGAACCTGGCCCATCGCCAGGACTGGTACACGTGGGCCATCGCGAGCATCGAAAAAGCCGATCACGTCATTGTCGTCGCCTCGGCGCGGTACCGCGAAGTCGCGGACGGCTACGCATCGCCGGAAAGCAACCGCGGCCTGCAATCCGAAGCCGCGTTGCTGCGCGAGAAACTGCACAGCGACCGGCCGGCGTGGACTCGCAAGATCCTTCCGGTGGTCCTGCCGGGCCACACACCGGCGGAAATCCCGGCATTCCTGCAGCCGCAGACCGCCGACCACTACCTCGTCGCCGAATTCACCGTCGCGGGCTGCGAAGCCCTGCTCCGCGTGCTCACGGCCCAGCCGCCCCACGTCAAGCCGGCACCGGGCGCGCGTCAGCCGCACCTGCCACCGCGGCCGGCGAGCCCGGCCCCGCTACGGCAGAAGATCGTTTCCCGCGGCGGCGGCATCACGATCGTCAACCAGGGCGGCGACCAGAACGTCTCGATGTGACGGGCCTGCCGGTGGCGCACACCACCGGCAGGCCGTCCCCGGCCAGCGCCTGTATCGAAGTTGTGTCGAGCTGGTGTGGTCTGGTGTGCTCGTGGGTGTAGGCCCGTAGCCGTGGGGCTGCGGGCCTGTCCCGTGGTCAGGCTGTGAATGGGAGTGGTTCGTGCAGGTTGTTCCGCCGGGGTCTTCGGCGACGGTCGATGAACACCGGTGGCAGGAACTCCGGCAGGCCGTCGGCGGCCATGCGGACTTCCCAGCCTGAGCGGTGCAATAGCCGGTGGTGATGAGCACACATCAGCACCAGGTTGGTGAGATCAGTGGAGCCGCCATCTGCCCAGTGCCGGATGTGGTGGCCTTGACAGTGCCGGGGTGGCCGATGACAGCCGGGGAACGCGCACCCCCGGTCCCGGAGGAACAACGCTCGGCGCAGCCCGGCGGAGATCAACCGGCGGAGGCGACCGAGATTCAGCGGTTCGCTCTTGTCGCCCAGCACCGCCGGGATGATCATGGCGTCGCAGGCATGCACCCGGGCTTCGGCCGCGGTCATCGTCCCGGTATCGCCAAGGGTCGCCTTGCCAACACCGGATTTCAGGTCGTCTAGAGACACGGCGACCATGACGTGGGCTCGTTCCCCGGCCTGCATCGGCAACTCCGGAGAATTCAGAGCCAGGTCGACGGCATCGGAGAAAGCATCCCCGTAACGCTGCGGGGTGGTGCGGAAGTCGGGACCCTCGTCGCCGGTGCGGCGTTCGGCCAGGGCGTCGAGGAGGGCGTGGGCGCGGGTGCCGGTTTCGTCGTCGAACCGGCCGCTGAGTTCCCAGATGCCGGTTCTTTTGTGGCGGAGGAACAGTTCCCGGGTGGGGGCGGTGGGTTCGGTGTCGTCGGGTGCGGGGCCGTCGGGGACGAGGTGGGCGAGGATGCGGGCGCCGAGGGCGGCGACCTGTTTGTGCCCGGCCTCTTCGGCGAAGGCCAGCAGGTTGGTCTCGGCGCTCACGCAGTGCTCGGGCGGAACCTGGGCCAGCACGTTGGTGATCACGTCGATCATCGGGTTGCTCAACCGCCCCGCCCGAGCCGCAACACCAGTGGCGGGAGCCAAGGCAGGAATCGGGGAGCCGTCGAGGTTGCGGCCCGGATTCACCAAGCGGGCGCGTTTGATCAGCCGTTCCGTAGCCGGCTTCGGCTCATCGGCGAGGTGCTCCATAAGCCGGGCTGCGGAGCGGTAGCCGAACAGCTCCATCACACCCCGCTGCTCGATTTCCACCAGCACCGCACCAAGTTCCGCTTCGGCGGACCGCATGCGCGCGACCAACTCGCCGATGCGGTCGGCGAATGCCACCGCGTCGGGCGAGGGGATCACGTTGCTAGTCATACCTCCAAGCTACCGGCCATCGAACACAGGGTCATCACTCGATGCGGTGGGAACAAAAGGTAAAGCCGCTGTCCGCACCCCAGAACACCGAAAAGTCCGGCAGGGCAACCGAAGCGTGGGGAATCGGCGCTAGCGACCCACGACGTGACGCAACCCCGTGGAGCGCCGATTTCCCACGCCACGGCGAAGCCGTGCATGAAACCCAGCCCGAGACGGCTTCGATACAGGTCTCAGGCCGAGGCGTGCCGCGCCCGGACCATCTTCTTGATGATGGTGAGCGCGCGTTCGTTGTTGAGCCAGGCGATTTCGTTGTCGGCGCCGAGCGTCTCGCCGAAGCCGGTGTTCAGGTTGACCCGCTGGCCGTTGACGATCGAGATGGTGAACTCCTGGGCGTAGGGGATGTCGGCGTACTTCTCTTTCTCGCCGTCGACGTCGTGCTCGAACAGCTCGTCGACCTTGCGGAACAGCGCGGTGATCGAGGCGGGCATGGGGATCCGGTCGGTGGAGACGCCCACGATGTCGCGGTAGTGCCACTCGGTGAGCTGCTCGTAGACGGGCTCGCCGGTGTGGAAGTCGAGGGCGCACCGGTAGAGGCTGATCAGGTCGTTGGTCAGGAACATGATCAGCACGTCGTAGTGGTTCGCGCGCCACCGATGGTCGTCGCCGCGCCGGACGCGCAGCGAGTCCACAATGGCCCCCGCGGGCGAGGGCACGCCGACCACGGCCTGGATCGGGTAGACGAGGTCGCCGCCCTCGTGCTTGGTCGTCGCCACCAGCCGGACCTGACGGCTCGCCTTGAGCTGCAGCGCGGCGATGTCCTGCTGCAGCCAGGCGTCCATCTGCGCGTCGCTCGGCTTCGGTTCCGCGGCCGCGTACCGCTCCAGGTAGGTGCGGTACTGCCGCACCTTCTGCCAGCCCCACTTCCCGGCGAAGTAGGCGATGGCGAGCGGCAGGAGACTGCGGATGTCGTGCGCCCACGCGGCGAAGGCCACGCAGAGCGCCGTGACGGCGAGCGCGATCGCCCCGGGTGCCGGACTGCGGTGGCGCGGCGTGCGCACGAAGTAGCGCCGGACCGCGTCCCCGCGACCCGGGTCGAAGTCGCGGACCACGGGTGCCTGCTCGGGTTCCGCCGCCGCGACCATGCCGAGTTCGCCGGCCCGCGCCTGCAGGAGCTTGAAGGTCCGGCCCTGCGCCCGCCTCACATGCGTCACCAGCGGCTCGAGCTGCGTGGGCTGCAGCTGCCCGATGCTCGCGGCCAGGTCGCCCGCCGCCGGCGGCTTGGGCTGCATGCCGATCGCCGTGTAGTAGTCGTCCTTCACCAGTGCCCACAACACGTTGGCCTGGTGCGTCACCACGACGTCGCCGTAGCCGATGGCCTGCTCGACGTGGGCTTCGACGCGGTCGATCTGCTCGGGCGAGCGATCATTGGGCGGGCGGCCGTCCAGCATGGCCAGCGCCGCGCAGAAGTGCCCGGTCGCGAGGTCCCGCTGCGCCTCGGGCATCTTCTGGGCGCCGATCTTCCGGGCGTCGCTGAGGAATTCTTCGAACTCGGCGACCGCCTTGGCGTACATGCGGCCCTTGAGGGCCATCAGGCCGTTCTGGAGATGGTCCTTGACCGACTCCGTGTATATGGTCTGGTCACCGCCTTGATTGGCGTACACCGTCCCACCGTCGCTGTTGTGGACGCTCTGCCGGGAATGGGGGTCGTTCGTCACCGATTTTCCTTTGGTTCGTGCGAATACCCCGTGGCGGGGGGTCACACGGGCGGCCCAGCCTAGGCCGGAGACCCGCCGATTTCCGCAATTGACCCGGTACTGACAACAAATTGTCAGGTCCGGCGGAAACGAGCGGCGCGGACGCGAGGTGCGACACTGCGTCCATGCGCGCCGACCGCCTCGTGGCCACCCTGCTGTTGATGCAGACCCGCGGCCGCGTCACGGCCGCCGAGCTGGCGGCGGAGCTGGAGATCTCGGTGGCGACGGCCCGCCGCGACCTCGAAGCCCTCTCGTCGGCGGGCGTGCCGGTCTACCCGCAGCCGGGCCGCGGCGGTGGCTGGCAGCTCGTCGGCGGCGCCCGCACCGACCTCTCGGGCTTGAGCGCGAGCGAGGCGCAGGCGCTGTTCCTGCTGGCCGGGCCGGCGGCGGCGGGCGCTCCGGAGGTCAAGTCGGCGCTGCGGAAGCTGATGGGAGCGTTGCCGGGCACGTTCCGCGCGGACGCCGAGGCGGCGGCGGACGCGATCGTGGTCGACCAGGCGGGCTGGGGCGAGCGCCCGAAGGAGCGGCCGCCGATGGTCGCGCGGCTGCAGGACGCCGTCATCGGCCGCCGCCGCGTCCGCCTGACGTACGCCGGGCGCGAGAAGTCGTCGCGGCTGGTCGACCCGTGGGGCCTGGTCGACAAGGACGAGGTCTGGTACCTGGTCGCGGGGACGAAGAAGGGCCGCCGCACGTTCCGCGTCGACCGGATCATCGCCGCGGAAGTGACCGACGAGCCCGCGGACCGCCCGTCGGACCTGGAGCTGGCTGAGGTGTGGCGGGAAGTCGTCGAGGAGGTGGAGAAGCGCCGTTCGCTGCTGAGTGCGGACGTGGTCCTCGACCGGCGGCACTTCGGGGTGCTGCAGGGCCGCTTCGGGCGGCACTGCGAGCTGGTCGCGGAGCTGCCCGGGGAGCGGGTCCGCGCCCGGGTCGCCGCGCCGGCGCCGGTGATGATCGCACAGGAACTGGCGGGGTGGGGCGCGCTCGTGGAGGTGGAGGGACCGGAGTCGGTGAAGGCCGAGCTGGCACGGCTCGGCGCGGAGCTCGTCGCCCGCTACGGAAAGTGACCGGCCGTCCGTTGCCCACTCCACGTCCGATGTCGCAAATGTCCGACTCGGCGGCCGCACCCGCCGAAGGTCGCTGGTCCGGACTTCGAACCCCGCTGTCGATCACGTCGAACGATGCGATCGCCGCTATCCTCGGTGAACGCCGTTAATCGGTCTACAATGGACATCCAGAGGCCCACTGCGAGTGTCCGTTACCCGTCGGTATCTGGCCGTTCGGAGTATGCCTGATCACCCGTTTGCTGTTACTGTGACGCCTCCGTGACCTGAACGTGCGTTCGGTGACACATCTCGGTGAGGGCAGACAATGCGTGATGATGTGGTCGAAGCGAGTGCGGTGGTCGGGCACCCGCCGGACGTGGTGTGGCAGATCGTCGGATCGCCGGAGTGGTACTCGCGGTTCGTGCCGGAGATCAGCTGGTGCGAGATCCAGGAGCCGGCCGGGCGCGGGCGCGGCCCGAAGGGCGTGATCCGGATCGTCCCCGCGCGGGGACCGATGTTCGAGACGCAGATGCAGGCCGTCGTCTACCGGCCGGGCGAGCACGTCGTGTGGTGCGGGGTCCCCGACGAGGGCACCTGGGTCTCCCTCGAGCTGAGACCACTGGCCGGCGGCGGGACCGAGCTGTTCGTGCGGATGATGCTGCCGCCGGCGCACGTCGACCTGGTGTCGTCGATCAAGAAGGACGTCCGCGCGCTCGGCCGGCGCCTCGAGCTGCACCTGGCCGGCGAGCACGACCCCGAAGCCGACGGCGAGACCAACAAGGCCACCAAGCTGCGCACCACCAGCATCCTGCTGCGCGCCGGCGTGCTCAGCGCCGGCCGGCCGGACAAGCTCGCGCGCCAGCTGAACTCCCTCGCGCAGTGGGGCGCCACGGTCGCGGGCGGCTACCAGGCCGCCGCGGCCCGCGTCCCGGACGAGCTCGCCCTGCACGACGAGCGCAGCGTCCGCACCTTCCGGCAGGTCCAGGAGCGCAGTGACCGGCTCGCCAACGCGCTCAGCGAACTCGGCGTCGTCGAGCGCGACCGGATCGCGCTGATGTGCCGCAACCACTCCGCGATGATCGAGTCGTTCGTCGCGGCCAGCAAACTCGGCGCCGACGTCATCCTGCTGAACACCGGCCTGTCCGCCGCCTCGGTCAAGGACGTCATCGCCGAGCACCAGCCGTCCGCCGTGCTGGCCGACGACGAGTTCGCGCAGACCATCGCCAACGTGCCGGGCGACTTCGCCCGGATCAGCACCTGGCCGGACGCCGACGCCGGCTACCCCACCGTCGACGAGCTGATCCACGCCGCGCCCGCCGACCGCCCGAAGCCGGTCGAGCGGCCGGGACGGCTGATCGTGCTCACCTCCGGCACCACCGGCACGCCGAAGGGCGCGCGCCGCCCCACGCCGAAGGGGCTGGGGACCGCCGCGGCGATCCTCGACCGGATCCCGCTGCGCGCCGGCGACCGGCTGCTCGTGGCCGCGCCGCTGTTCCACACCTGGGGCCTCGCCGCGATGCAGATCGGCATGGCGCTGCGGTCGTCGCTCGCGCTGATCCGCAAGTTCGACGCCGAAGAGACGTTGCGGACGATCGCCGAGCAGAAGTGCGACGCGCTGTTCGCGGTGCCGATCATGCTGCAGCGCATCATGGACCTGCCGGAACGGGTCCGCGCGCGCTACGACCTGTCGTCGCTGCGGATCGTGGCCAGCAGCGGCTCGGCGTTGTCCGGGTCGTTCGTCACGCAGTTCATGGACACCTTCGGCGACATCCTCTACAACTTCTACGGCTCGACCGAGGTGTCCTGGGCGAGCATCGCCGACCCGGCCGACCTGCGCGCGGCGCCGACGACGGCCGGCCGCTGCCCGCTCGGCACCCGGCTGGCAATCCTGGACGAGGACCGCAAGCCGGTGCCGCCGGGCGGTGAGGGCCAGATCTTCGTCGGCAACGACATGCTGTTCGAGGGCTACACGAGCGGCACCGACCCGGCCCGCGCGGCGGACATGATGGCCAGCGGCGACGTCGGCTACCTCGACGCGGCCGGCCGCCTGTTCGTCACCGGCCGCGCCGACGAGATGATCGTCTCCGGCGGCGAGAACGTGTTCCCGCGCCCGGTCGAGGAGGCACTGGTGGCGCTCCCGGGCGTGCACGACGCGGCGGTGGTCGGCGTGGCGGACGCGGAGTGGGGCCAGCGCCTGGCGGCGTACGTCGTCCCGCGGCGGGGCGCGTCCCTGCACGCGGAGGACATCCGGCAGTACATCCACCACCGCCTGGCCCGGTTCGCGGTGCCGCGGGACGTGTACTTCGTGCCGGACCTGCCGCGGAACGCCACGGGCAAAATCCTCAAGCGCCTCCTGCACGACGACACCTGGCCGGCGACCAGCGAATACTGATCTCAGCCGACCGGCTGCCGCAGCACCGTCCGCAGCTTCGCGGGCTCGACGCGCCGGGGGTCGCCGAGGTACACCTCGTGGTGCAGGCCGGTCGGCTTCAGGCCCCGCTCCGGCAGGAACTCGTCGTGCAGGCGAGCCAGCAGGGGGCCTTCGTCGTCGTAGGGGCCGACGTGGAGCGCCTGCGCGCAGCGGCCTTCGCGCAGCTTCTCCCACCGGACCGGCGCGTCGAGCTTCTTCTTGCGCCGCACCGTTTCCCGGGCTTCCTCGACGGCGTCCGCACCGATCCACGACGGTTGCGCGATGAGCATCGTCCACTGCCAGGAGTCCTTGGCGCGCACGGTGAAGGCGGCGTAGTCCTCCGCCCACCACAGGCCTTCCAGCGGACCCACGACGAAGTCCTCGCCGCGCTGTTTCGCCGCCATCTTGATCGTGTAGGCGAAGGTGTAGAGCGCCTCGACGGCCTTCTGGTAGCTCTCCGCCGTGTTCGGGTTGCCGCGGCCGTCGATCGCGAGGAACTGCTGCGCGGGGACGTCGAGCAGTGCCCAGTCCGGGTTCTTGGGCGCGTAGAGCTGCTTGAGGTCCTTCTTGATGTCGTACGGCATCAGGTCATTCCTTCCAGCCAGCGGGCTTCCGCCTCGAGTTGGGCGAGGGAGTAGTCGAAGATCGCCCGGACGAACGGCGGGGCGTGGTCCTGGGCCGCGGCGGCGCGCCGCACCTCGGCCAGCCGCTCCCCGACCGCTTCCGCGCGCTTGGCCAGCGCGGCCGCGAGCCGTTCGGGTGGGATGGCCGGGCTGTTGGCCAGGCCGACGAGCACGGGCGGGTGCACCGGACGCAGCTCGGCGATGGCGGCTTCGGCGGCGGCCGCGCACGCCTGCCGGCCCGCTTCGGTGGCCGTGAACGTCTTCTTGGCCTTGGGGTGCGCGCGTTCGCCTTCGACCTCGGCGACCAGGCCTTTGTCGCGGAGTTTGCCCAGGACGTAGTAGATCGAGCTGAAGCCGAGCGCCGTCCAGTCGCGCATGCCGCGCTCGGAGACGACCTCGTCCAGCTCGTAGCCGTGCCTCGGCCGCTCGGCGACCAGGCCGAGCACCGTCAGTTCCGCGTCGGTCAGCACCGCCGTACTCTAGCACTAGAATACTCGGCTTCCCGAAATTGTCGGTGGGTGCTGGCATGCTTCAGCGAAGACCGGAAAGCGAGGGGAGAACAGTGGGGGGACAGGTGGTGACGGCAGTGCCGTGGACCGCGGAACGCGTGGCCGGAATGGCGCCGGATCCCGCTTCGGAGAAGGCGGGCCGGGCGCTGGCCGCGCCGGCTCGGTGGTCGGGCGCGGGTGCGTCCGAAGACGCCGTGTGGGGCTTCTGCCAGGGCAGTGGCAAGAAGCCGTACCAGACGTGCGTCGAGCTCGCCGAGCCCGCGTTCCGGTGTTCCTGTCCCAGCCGGAAGTTCCCGTGCAAGCACGCGCTGGGGCTGCTGATGCTGTGGGCGGCCGGGCGGATCGACGCCGCGGAGCCGCCCGAGTGGGTGCACACGTGGCTGGCCGAACGCGCCGACCGCGCCCGGCGGGCGGAGAAGCGCGCCGAGGCGGCGGGGCCGAAGGACGAGGAAGCGGCCGCCCGGCGTGCTTCCGAACGGGCGGCCCGCGTCGAAAGCGGCGTCGCGGAGCTGAAGGTCTGGCTGACCGACCGGATCGGCGCCGGCTTCGCGGGGTTCGAGCGCACCGGCGGCGAAGAGCTGCGCACGGTCGCGGCGCGGATGGTCGACGCGCAGGCGTCCGGCCTCGCGGGCGGCCTCCGCCGGGCGGCGGGGATCGTCGGCCGGCGCGACTGGCCGGAGGCGCTGCTGGCCGAGCTGTCCCAGCTGTACCTGCTCGCCGACGCGGCCACGCGGTTGGCGTCCCTGCCGCCGGCGTTGGCGGAGACGGTCCGCACCCGGCTCGGGTTCTCGGTGGAGACGGCCAAGGTCCTGGAGAGCGGCGAGCGCGTCGCGGACGAGTGGCTGATCACGGGCGCGGCGGACGAGGAGAACGACCGGTTGCTGACCCGCCGCACGTGGTTGCGCGGCCTCGGCACGGGCCGGGACGCGCTGGTGCTGTCGTTCGCGCCACCGGGCCGTCCCCTCGACACGTCGTTGCCACCGGGCCACCGGCTGACGGCGGAGCTGGCGTTCCACCCGGGCGCGGCACCGCTGCGGGCGTTGGTGGCCGAGCGCGGGATCCCGTTGCCGGCCCCGACGGCCGAAGGAGGGTCGATCTCGGCCGCACTGGCGACGTACGCGCGGGCCATGGCGGCGGATCCCTGGCTGGAACGCTGGCCGGTGCTGCTGTCGGGCGTGACCCCCGCCGAGCACGCGGGTGGCTGGTGTCTGTCCGAAAAGGACGGAACGGCGCTGCCACTGGTGCCCTCGGTGTTCCCGTGGTCGTTGCTGGCGTTGTCGGCGGGTCGCCCGCTGACGGTGGCGGCCGAATGGAGCCCGGCGGGGTTGCGGCCGTTGACGTGCTGGCACGAGAACCGGGCGGTGCGGCTGTGAACGTCTTTTCCCCGCACCACATCCGGAAACCGGAGGTCCGCCCGTGAAAGCCTGGGAAGATCTCGTCGGCACCGCCCTCCTTGGCACCCGGCGGCGCACCCTCGACCCCGCCACCCAGCCACCGGCCGTCCGGGAGCTCCTCGCCGACCGCCGAGACCCCGCCGAACAACTGCTCGCCGCCGCGGCCGTGCTCAGCACCTACCGCAGGGCCGGCCGGCAGCCGCTCCGCGACGTCCGGCCGCTGCCCGTCGCCGCCGAAGACGAGCGACCCTTCGTGCCCCCGCTCGCGCGGGAACGGCTCGGCCGCCTCCTCGCCGCCAGCCATCCCGACCTCCTGCTCGAATGGCTCGGCATCGTCGCCGGCACCGGTTACCGGCTCCCGCCGGAGACCCTGCCGCTGCTCGCCGAGGCCGCCCGCACCAAAGCCGCGCTGCGGAGCCCGCTGGCCGCCGTCGCCGGGCCGACCGGCGCCTGGCTCGGGCAACGCAATCCCGACTGGGCCTTCCTCGCCGCACCCGCGGAAGAGCAGGCCGACGTCTGGCAGTACGGCAGCCTCGCCCAGCGCCGTCGCTGGCTCGCCGCCAAGCTCGCCGAAGACCCCGACGCCGCCCGGGAAGCCCTCATCGCTTCCTGGAAGAGCGAGCCCGCCGACGTCCGGGCCGACTTCCTCGGCGTGCTCGCCGGGCACGTCCGGGCCGACGACGAAGCCTTCCTCGAAGCCGCGCTGACCGACCGCGCGGCCGCCGTCCGGGAACAGGCCGCCGAGCTGCTCGGGCGGCTGCCCGGCACGCGCTACGGACGCGGCATGGCCGAACGGCTCAAACCGCTGGTCCACCGCCGGAACCGGGTGCTCACCGTCGCCCTGCCCCCGGGCGAGCGCGGCGACGGCACGGTCCGGCTGCGCACCCTCGTCGCGGCCGCTCCACTGTCCTTCTGGACCGAGTTCGGCCCACCCGCCGAGGTCGTGCGGATGACCGTCGAAGGCTGCCCGGCCGCCGTGCTGCGGGACTCCTGGGCCACCGCCGCCCTGCGGCAGCGCGACGAAACCTGGGCGCAGGCCCTCATCGGCGCCGACCCCGGCGGGCGCACCACGCCACCGTTGCTCGGTGTGCTGAGCCCGGCGAGCCAGGCCGCCACCATCGGGCACCTGATCAGCCGGCTGCCCGTCGAATCGTTCGCGCGGCTGGTGCACGAACTGCCCCGGCCGTGGACGAAGGAGCTCGGCACCGCACTGCTCGACTGGATCGCCCGCCAGGACGACCACCGCCTGGTCTCGCACGCCGCCGTCGTGATCGCCCGTGCGGTCCCGGCGGAGTGCCTGCGCCACCCGCTGGCCACCACCCGCCTGACCATGGACGCCGGGCCGTGGCGCCGGGCGCTCACCGAAACCCTGAACTTCCGCCGCGAAATGTACGAGGAGCTCGCATGACCGCCCCCACCGTCCTCCGGCCGCACGCCGAACAGGACCACGCCGCCGAGCTGGCCGCGCTGGCCGCCGCCGACGACCGGGCCAAGCCGCCCAACTGGAACCTGTCGCCGTGGGCCGTCGTCGAGTACCTCCTCGGCGGCACCCTGGCCGACGGCACCGTGATCACCCCGAAGTACGTCGGCCCGCGGCGGCTGATCGAGGTCGCCGTCGCCACCCTCGCCACGGATCGCGCGCTGCTGCTGCTCGGCGTGCCCGGCACGGCGAAGACGTGGGTGTCCGAACACCTCTCCGCGGCCATCAGCGGTGATTCGACGCTGCTGGTGCAGGGCACCGCGGGCACGTCCGAGGAGTCGATCCGCTACGGCTGGAACTACGCCCGGCTGATCGCCGAGGGCCCGAGCGCCGCCGCGCTCGTCGAAAGCCCGGTGCTGCGCGCGATGCGCGACGGCAAGCTGGCCCGGCTCGAAGAGCTGACGCGCATCCCCGCGGACGTCCAGGACTCGCTGATCACCATCCTGTCCGAGAAGACGCTGCCGGTCCCCGAGCTGGGCACCGAGGTGCAGGCGCGCCCGGGCTTCAACCTGATCGCGACGGCGAACAACCGCGACAAGGGCGTCAACGAGCTGTCGAGCGCGCTGCGGCGGCGGTTCAACACGGTCGTGCTGCCGCTGCCGGACAGCGCCGAAGCCGAGGTCGAGATCGTCAGCAGGCGGGTCGCCGAGCTGGGCGCGTCGCTGAAGCTGCCCGCGGAAGCCGCCGAGCTGGCCGAGATCCGCCGGGTGGTCACGGTGTTCCGCGAGCTGCGTTCGGGCCGCACCGAAGACGGCCGCACGGCGGTGAAGTCGCCGTCCGGCACGCTGTCGACCGCGGAGGCGATCAGCGTGCTCACCGGCGGGCTCGCCCTGGCCGCCCACTTCGGCGACGGCGTGCTGCGCCCGCACGACGTCGCGGCGGGCATCCACGGCGCCGTGGTCAAGGATCCGGTGGCCGACCGCGCGATCTGGATCGAATACCTGGAAACCGTGGTCCGCGAACGCGACGGCTGGGCCGACTTCTACCGGGCGGGCCAGGAGATCTCTTGACCACACACCTGCTCGGCATCCGCCACCACGGCCCGGGGTCCGCCCGGGCCGTGGCGACGCGGCTCGCCGAACTCGAACCCGACGTCGTCCTCATCGAGGGCCCGCCCGAGGCCGACGCCCTGGTCGAACTCACCGAAGACCCGGCCATGCGGCCGCCGGTCGCGCTGCTGGCCTACGCCCCCGACGACGTCTCGCGCGCCGCGTTCTGGCCGTTCGCCGTCTTCAGCCCCGAATGGCAGGCGCTCACCTACGCCCGCGAGGCCGGCATCCCGGTCCGGTTCTGCGACCTCCCGGCCGCGCACACGTTCGCCGCGGCGCCGGACGAGCACGCCGGCCCGCCGGTCGATCCGCTGGCCCTGCTGGCCTCGGCCGGCGGCTACGACGACCCGGAACGCTGGTGGGACGACGTCGTCGAGTCGCGGCGGGACACCGAAAACCCGTTCGAGGTGATCGCCGACGCGATGACCGCGGTGCGCGAGGACGAAGAACCGCCGCGGGGCAACGAAGCCCGGCGCGAGGCCTACATGCGCTCGGTGCTGCGCCGCACCCGCAAGGACGGCTTCGAGAACATCGCCGTCGTCTGCGGGGCGTGGCACGTGCCCGCGCTGGCCGACCCGCTGCCGCCGGCGTCGCACGACCAGGCCGTCCTCAAAGGACTCCCGAAGCGGAAGGTCGCGTGCACCTGGGTGCCGTGGACGCACGGGCGCCTCGCCACGGCCAGCGGCTACGGCGCGGGCGTGCGCTCGCCCGGCTGGTACCACCACCTCTTCACCACGGCCGGCGACGTCACCACCCGCTGGCTGGCCGGTGTCGCCGCGGTGCTGCGGGAGGAGGACCTGCCCGTCTCGACCGCGCACGTCATCGAGGCGGTCCGCCTCGCCGAGACCCTGGCCACGCTGCGGGGCCGGTCGTCGGCCGGGCTCGCCGAGGTCACCGAAGCCACCCGGTCCGTGCTGTGCGGCGGCGACGAGGTGCAGGTCGAGCTCGTCACGCGGCGGCTGGTGGTCGGTGAACGGCTCGGCGAGGTACCCGGCCGCGTCCCGCAGCCGCCGCTGGCCGCGGACCTGACCGCGACCGCGAAACGCCTGCGGCTCAAGAAGGACCCGATCGTCAAGGAGCTCGACCTCGACCTGCGCACGCCGGGCGGGCTCGACCGCTCGAAGCTGCTGCACCGGCTGCGGATCCTCGGCATCGAGTGGGGCAGCCGCGAGGCGTCGGCGCGGCGGAACAAGGGCACGTTCCGCGAAACGTGGGCGCTCTGCTGGGAACCGTCGTTCGAGGTCGACCTGGTCGCGGCGGCGGTGTACGGCACCACCGTGCCCTCGGCGGCCACCGCCGCGGTCCGCGGCACGGTCGAAGGCACGCCCCCGCTCGACGAGGTCACCACGGCCGTCGAAAACTGCCTGCTCGCCGACCTGCCGGAGGCGCTGCCCGAAGCACTGGCGGCGCTCGACGCCCGGGCGGCGGCGGACGCGGACGTCGCCCGGCTGATGTCGGCCCTGCCGGCGCTGGCCAGGGCAACCCGCTACGGCAACGTCCGCGGCACCGACACCGGCGCGCTGCGGGCGGTCGCCGACCGGATGCTGGACCGCATCTGCGCCGGCCTGCCACCGGCCACCCACGGCATCGACGACGACGCCGCGGCCCGGCTGGCCCAGCTGGTCGACGGGGTGCACGACGCGACCGCCCTGCTGGGCGACGAGCCGAAGGAACGCTGGCTGGCGGCGCTGGCCCGGCTGGCGGAACGGCCGTCGCTGCCCCCACTGCTGGCCGGGCGGCTCACCCGGATCCTGCACGACGCCGGGCAGTTCGACGCGCTCGACGTCGAGCTGCGGCTGGGTCGCGCGCTCACGCCGGGCGTCACGCCCTCGGCGGGCGCGGCGTACGTCGAAGGCTTCTTCGACGGCGGGGCCCTGCTGCTGGTGCACGACGAAAGCCTGCTGCGGGTGATCGACGCGTGGCTGGCGGCGATCCCCCCCGACCTCTTCACCGAGGTGCTTCCGTTGCTGCGCCGCACTTTCGGGGCCTTCAGCGGCCCCGAGAAGCGGGCGATCGGGCAGCGCGCGGCCGGGCTCGCCGGCGCCGCGCGGGCCGTGGCGCCGGCCGACGAACTCGACGAGGACCGGGCCGAGCGCGTGCTGCCGGTGCTGGCGACGCTGCTGGGGGTGGGGACATGAGCACGGACACGGACCGGCTGCGGCGCTGGCGGCTGGTGCTGGGCGGGGACGGCGCCGGGCCGGGGTCCGGCCTGGACGGTCAGCTGTCCGATGAGGACAGTGGGGTGGACGCGGTGCTGGCCGCGCTCTACGACAAGCCCGACGAGGAGGCCACGGGCGGGCCGCGCAGCGCGGGCCTGGGTGCGTCGGCGCCGCGGGTCGCGCGCTGGCTGGGCGACATCCGGCGGTATTTCCCGAGCACTGTCGTGCAGGTCATGCAGCGCGACGCGGTCGACCGGCTCGGGCTGACCCGGATGCTGCTGGAGAAGGAGCTGCTGTCGGCGGTCGAGCCGGACGTCCACCTGGTCGGCACCCTGCTGTCGCTCAACGGCGTGCTGCCCGAGGAGACCAAGGAGACCGCGCGCGAGGTGGTCCGCAAGGTCGTCACCGAGCTGGAGGAGCGGCTCGCCGAACGCACCCGCGCGGCGATCCGGGGCGCGCTGGACAAGGCGTCGCGCACGCACCGGCCGCGTCCCGGCGACGTCGACTGGGCGCGCACGATCCACGCGAACCTCAAGCACTACTCCCCCGACCTGCGCACGATCGTCCCGGAGAAGCTGATCGGCTTCGGCCGGCGGCAGCAGGCGGTGCAGCGGGACGTGATCCTGGCCGTCGACCAGTCGGGGTCGATGGCGGAGTCGGTGGTGTACTCGGGGCTGTTCGGCGCGGTGCTGGCGTCGATGCGGGCGCTGAAGACGTCGTTCGTCGCGTTCGACACGGAGGTCGCGGACCTCACCGAGCACCTCGCCGACCCGGTCGACGTCCTGTTCGGCACCCAGCTGGGCGGCGGCACGGACATCAACCGGGCGATCGCGTACTGCCAGGGCCTGGTCGAGCGCCCGGAGCGGACGCTGCTGGTTCTGATCAGCGACCTGTACGAGGGCGGCGACTCCGACGAGCTGCTGCACCGCATCGCCGAGCTGGCCGGCGCGGGGGTCCAGGTGGTGACGCTGCTGGCGCTGTCGGACTCGGGCGCCCCGTCGTACGACCACGAGAACGCGGCGGCCCTGGCCGAGCTGGGCATCCCGGCCTTCGCGTGCACACCGGACCAGTTCCCCGAGCTGATGGCCGCGGCCATTCGCGGCGACGACCTGCAGGGGTGGGTGGCCCGGGAGAGCAGCTGAGTTGCGGAATGAAACCGACCCCGCGGCGGTTGACCGGAACGTGGGACAGCTCCCACGGGAAGGACGGCTCACGATGAAGGTCCGCAGCTCGATCCGTTCGCTCGCCCGCCGGCCGGGCGCCCAGGTCATCCGCCGGGGCACGAAGGTGCTGGTGATCAACAAGGACAACCCGCGCTCGAAGGCCCGCCAAGGCTGACCCGAGCAGCCGCACCGGCCCCGGAACCCCACGGTTCCGGGGCCCGCTCGTGCCCCGAGGGGCATCACCCGTGACCGGGCGGGCAGCGGCACACGTTCAGCAGCGGTACTCGAGGCGCAGCTTGCCGATCAGGCCGTACCACGAGGCCGGGAAGTGGCCCGTCGCCAGGAAGCGGTACTGGCGGCTGCTGTCCGGCATGTTCTGGGCGAACTTGTTCGGGTCCGGCGTGTTCGGGAAGCTGTTGCCCACCAGGCCGATCTCGGCGCCGTTGCGGTCCAGCACGTGCGCCCACATCAGCCAGGCGTCGTTGTCGTCGCTGCTGGTGACCGTGCCGTCGAACGAGGCCGTCCCGTCCGGGTTCAGGACCCACGTCGCGCCGTGGAACAGCGTGCAGTCGCCCGCATGCAGGTCGTTGGCTGTCCGGAACGTGATACCGGTGGTCGTGGCCGAAGCCGGTGCGGCGACGGCGACGCCGCCACTCAGCACGGCCAGCGCCACCGCCGCCGATTTCACCCAGTTGACAAGTCGCATCAGTGTTTCCTCCCTGATCACGTGATGGTGTGTGCTCATCACCGTGACACGGCGGAAAATCGATCACCAGGAGCCGGCGGACACGGAACACCACCCGGAAAGACCGTCTTTCCGCTGCCCGAAAAGGACCTCAGCGGGCGAAGCGCAGGACTCCGTCGTCGAGCCGGGCGAACCGCATGTCGGCCAGGTCGAGCAGGTAGTTCTGCCGCATCATCCAGGGCCGCCGGACGCCCTGCTTCGGCAGGCCGTCCGCGGCCCGCTTGATGTACCCCGACTGCAGGTCCACGATCGGCCGCGGCCGTCCCGCGCCCGCCGCCGACGCCGCGTCCGGCACGCAGAACGCGAACCCGTGCCGGTCCAGGTACGCCAGCAGGCGGCACACGTACTGCGACGCCAGGTCCGCCCGCAGCGTCCACGAGCTGTTCGTGTACCCCACGCACCACGCCAGGTTCGGCACCCCGCCGAACATCGTCCCCTTGTACGCCCGATGCTCGCCCGGCTCGATCGCGCGGCCGTCGACCGTCAGCGTGATCCCGCCGAACGCCACCAGCCGGAGCCCCGTCGCCGTCACGATGACGTCCGCCGGCAGCGAGCGGCCCGACTCCAGCGCCACGCCGGACGACGTGAACCGCGCGATCCGATCCGTCACGACGTCCGCTCGGCCCGAACGCAACGCCCGGAACAGGTCCGCGTCCGGCACCAGGCACAGCCGCTGGTCCCACGGGTCGTACGACGGCGCGAAGTGCGGGTCGACCGGGATCGACGCCGGCAGCTGCGCCGCCACGCGTTTGCGCAGCACCTGCGCCGCCCGGCCGGGCAGCCGCCGCATCAGCTGGAAGTACAGCGTGCCCATGACCACGTTCTTGCCGCGGACCACCCGGTGCGCGAGCTTCTCCGGCAGCAGGGCCCGGAGCCGGTCGGCCAGCGCGTCCCGGCCCGGCCGCGCCACGACGTACGACGGCGACCGCTGCAGCATCGTCACGTGCGAAGCGCGCGAGGCGAGCGCCGGGACCAGCGTCACGGCCGTCGCGCCGCTGCCGATCACCACGATCCGCTTGTCCGTGTAGTCCAGCGCGTCCGGCCAGTGCTGCGGGTGCACGACCTCGCCGTCGAACTCAGCCCGGCCGGGGAAGTCGACGACGTGCCCCGAGTCGTACGAGTAGTAACCACTGCACAGGTACAGGAACCGGCAGGTGAACGTGGCGCCGTGCGCGGTCGAGACCGTCCACCGCGCGTCCGGCGACGACCACGACGCCGCCACGACCCGGTGGCCGAAGCGGATGTGCGCGGTGACACCGAACGCGGAGGCCGTCGACCGGATGTAGCTCAGGATCGACGGGCCGTCGGCGATCGCCTTCGGGTCCTTCCATGGCCGAAACGGGTAACCGAGAGTGAACATGTCCGAATCGGACCGGATGCCCGGATACCGGAAGAGGTCCCAGGTGCCGCCGATCGTGTCCCGCGCTTCCAGCACGGCGTACGTCTTGCCCGGCAGCCGCTCCTGCAGCCGGCAGGCCGCGCCGACGCCGGACAGGCCGGCGCCCACGATCAGGACGTCCACGTGCTCGGTCATGACGGCAGCCTACGAGGTGGGGACCCCGCCGGACCGGGTCGGGGCACCGGCCCGGCGAGGAGGCCTTACACCAGGATCACCTTCGTCGCGCCGAAGGTGCCCGCCATCGGCACCACGACGGCCCGGTCACGCACCGTGACCGTGACGCTGTCCTGCAGCTGCGTCGGATCCGACACGGCGAGCTGGGTCCGGCCCCCGCACCGCCCGAGCGCGACCGACGCCGGGCCCGACACGCTCAGCTCACCGACGGAGCCCGCCGCGAAGAAGTTCGCGAGCACCGTGCCGCCGGCCACCCGGACCGCCTGCGCCACCGGGGTGTTCGCCAGCACGCGCCACGCCCGGGACGCCGTGAGCGTGTCGATCACCGACGCGCCCGGAAGCACCGCGTACGCGTACTTCGCGTCCGTCGGCTTGACGCCGTGTTCCAGGACGAGCTTCTGGTACCGGCGCGTGTTCGGCGTCGTGGTGCCCTTGGTGTTGGCGCCCGTGTCGATGTCGCGCCACGCGCCCGTCCGGTCTTCGCGCACCGCCGTCACCGAGGCGTCGTCGAGGAACACGTACCCGCCGACGTTCTCCAGGTGCGCCCAGCGCGGCCGCCGCAGCGCGGAGGCTTTCCCGAGGTCGGTGGTCACACGCCGGCCGTCGGCCAGCAGCGCGCCGCGGCCACCTTCGCCGAGGTTGCGGTTCTCGATCGTCGTGCGCACCGCGTACCCCGATGTACTGGTGATCCCGGCGCCGAGGCAGACGATCCCGTCCGGGGTGAAGAACCACGACTTCTTCGCGACCAGCGACCCGTCCCAGCTCGTGAAGCCGAACGCGTGGGCGCCGTGCCGCGTGTCCCAGCGGACGCCACCGGTGTGCGGGTTCGGGCCGACCGGCACCCCACCGAACTTCGGGTCGACCGGGCCGTCGTGCTCGGTCGTGCCCGGCAGCAGCAGCGGGTCGACCGTCGGCCAGTAGGCGTCGGTGTAGTGGCCCTTGGCGTTCGGCAGGAACGTGTAGAGCACGCCGTCGCCGACGTGGTAGCCCTTCAGGTTCTGGCCGTTGATGGCCTCGTAGCGCGAGATCCGCGTCGAGCTGACGCCGAGGGAAGCCGACCAGCCGTCGGTGACGTGGACCAGCCGGTCCTGCTGGCCGAAGATCCGGTGCGTCGCCTCGACCCGCGCCGGCCGTGCCCCCGAGGCCAGCATGTCCTGCGCGAACTCGATGCCCGGCGTCGCCACCAGGTCCGGGCCGGGCGCGAACCGCTCCGGGTCCGGGATCTTCAGGAACGGCGCGTACTCGCCTTCCTTGATCCACTTCGCGGCGAGGGCGTTCAGTTCGGTCTTCGTCCTGCCCGACGCCGTCCGGGCCAGCACCAGCGTCGCGACGGTGAGCTGGTGGCCGATGTCGTGGCCGGTCTCCCCCTGCCGCGAGAGCATCCGCCCGCGCACCGGTTCCATCAGCGCGCCCGCGTGGACGAAGGGGGCGAAGCTGTCCGCGACCAGGGCGTAGATCTTGTCCTTCAACGGCTGCGGGAGCGCGTGTTCGGTGCCCTGCGTGACGTGGATGGCGCCGGCGAGCGCGCTCAGCAGCACGATGCCGTAGTGGCCGGGGTACGGGATGGTGTCGTGCTGGATGAACGAGCCGTCGACGTGGAAGCCGTCGCCGGCCGCGCGGTCCAGTTTCGCGACGACGCTCGCCGCGCCCCCGCCGGCGACGTCGGTGAGCGCGTCGACGCCGGCCTTGATCCACGCCGTGTCGCCGAGCATCGCGCCCGAGACGATCGAGATGAGCGCCTTGTCCGCGCGGTTGGCGCCGGTTTCGATCACCGACGGGTTGTTCGCGCGCAGGTTCGGGTTGCCGACGAACCGCTTGACCGGCTTGAGGTAACGCGCGAGCTGATCGGCGGTCAGCTCGTCGGCGACGACCACCAGCGTGTGCAGCAGGTAGTACGGGATGCCGATTTCGTAGGTGTACCAGTTGCCGATTTCACCGACGTTTTCGTTGTACTGGCTGGTGTAGAGGAGTTCCAGCGCGGCCTTGACGCGGTCGAGGACGTTCGCGTCACCGGACAGCGCACTGCCCGGCGTACCCCAGTCGACGGCGATCGCGCGCAGCCGCGCGTACATCGACGTCGTGTAGTCGCTGCCCGGGCCGAGCGGCAGGTCGGTCCACAGTGGAACCCCACCACCGGCCACGGAAAGGCTCGCGTTGTAGGTTTTGGCGACGCGGCCGAGGTGGGCCAGCGCTTCGGCGCGTTCCGGCGACGGCCGGTTGATGCCGGTCTGCAGCTGCCGGTAGGCGGCGACGATCGGCGCGGTCGCGGCGGGCACCGCGCTCGCCGCTTTCGCTCTGTTCGGGGGCGCGGCGAGGGCCGGGCGGGTCAGGAGCACGGTGGAAGCGGCCGCCAGGGCACCACCGCGCAGGGCATTTCTCCGGTTCACGGGCATGACAATGCCTCCCAGGATCAAGACATCCTTGGCTTGCGGGGGGAACGGGATTCAGTTGTGCGGCGGCGGATTTTGTTCTGTGCGGGCGCTCGGCCCCGGAAACTGTCGGTGCCGAGCGATAGAGTGGAACCGGGGGGCGCCCCCGCGGGCCGGAGGCGCCCCCCGGGTCAGCGGGAGCCGTCGGTGCGGCGGGGCAGCTGCCAGGGGTTGGCCTCCTGCAGGGGTTCGGGCAGCAGAGCGTCGGGGAAGCCCTGCCAGGCGATCGGGCGCAGGAAGCGCTCGATCGCCGCGGTGCCGACCGACGTCGTCGTCGGTGCGGTTGTGGCCGGGTACGGGCCGCCGTGCTGCTGGGCCCAGCTCACCGTCACCCCGGTGGGCCAGTCGTTCCACAGCAGCCGGCCGGCGATGCGGGCCAGCGACGGCAGCACCGGGCGCAGCCAGTCCACATCGGACTCCTCGCCGTGAATCGTGGCGGTGAGCCCCGGTTCGATCACCTCCAGCAGGCGCAGCAGCTCCGCCTGGTCGGCGTAGGTGACGATCAGCGACGCCGGCCCGAAACACTCCTCGTGCACCGTGGCGCCGCCCTCGAGGAACTGCTTGCCGGTCGTCGCCAGCAGCGTCGGCGTGAACGCGGGCGACGAAGAATCCGACGAAGCCACGACCTCCACGCCCGGGACCTTCCGCAGCTTCGCCAACTGCGACGAATACCCGCCGGCGATCCGGTCGTTCAGCATCGGCTGGGCGGCCGCCCCGGAGAGCGCCGCGCGCAACGCCTCGGTCAGGCCGTGGTCCTCCGGCAGGAACAGCAGGCCCGGCTTGGTGCAGAACTGGCCGGCGCCGAGGGTGAACGACCCGGCGTAGCCCTTGGCCACGGCTTCCCCGCGCGCGGCGATCGCGGCCTCGGTCACCACCACCGGGTTGACGCTGCCCAGCTCCCCGTAGAACGGGATCGGCCGCGGCCGCGCCGCGGCGATGTCGAACAGTGCCCGCCCGCCGGGGATCGAGCCGGTGAACGACGCTGCCGCGATGCGCGGGTCTTTCAGCGCTGTGACGCCTTCGTCCTGGCCGAAGATCACGTTGAACAGGGCGGCCGGCGCGCCCGCCTTGATCAGCGCCTCCCGCACGATCGAACCGGTCTGCGCGGACAGCTCCGGGTGCCCCGGGTGCGCCTTGAGGACCACCGGGCAGCCCGCGGCCAGCGCGGACGCCGTGTCCCCGCCCGCGACGCTGAACGCGAACGGGAAGTTGCTCGCCGCGAACACCAGCACCGGCCCGATCGCGGTCTTGACGCGGCGGATGTCCGGCCGCGGGCCCATCGGCCAGTCCGGGTCGGCGTGGTCGACGGTGGCGCCGAGGTACTCGCCGTCGGCGAGGACCTCGGCGAACAGGCGCAGCTGGAACGTCGTGCGCTTCAGCTCGCCCGCCAGCCGCGGCGACTCGGGCAGGTGCGTCTCGGCGTGCGCCAGCGGGACCAGCTCGCCCGCGGCGGCGTCGAGGGCGTCGGCGACGGCGGTCAGCCAACCGGCCCGTTCGGCCGGGGTCGCCTCGGCGGCGGGACGGGCCGCGTCGGCGGCTCCCGCCAGGATCTTCTCGAGCGTGGCGGCGTCGGTGGCCTGGCTCATCGGTGAAGCAGCTCCTCAGTTCTCATGGGCGGCGGCGGTGGCCGTCTCCAGGTCGCCCCAGCGACCCGGGCCGGCCAGGCCGAGGTGGTACAGGTGCAGCTCGGCGGCACCCGCCTTGGCCAGCTCGCCGACGTAGCCGGCGATGTCCGGCACCGGCGCGGCGGCGACCGCCGTGATGTAGCAGGCGATCGCGACCCGCTCGGGCAGGGCCTCCCGGGCCGCCGCGACGGCATCGGCACCGTTGGCGGGCACCCACCCGAACAATACGACCGCGTCGACGTCTTCGGGCGCCGACGACGTCAGCCCGGGCAGCGCGCCGGTGACCCACGGGTCGAGCGCGCCGTGCAGCACGACCCGGATGCCCGGCGGCAACGTCGCCAAAACCGCGGCCCGCAGGGCATCGGTGGCTTCCTGCCGGACCCGCAGCAGCATCGAGGTCAGCGAGGGCGGCAAGCCGTCGGCCGTCACCCCGAGATCGCCGGTGGCGACCAGCCGCCGGACCTCCTCGGCGAGCTGGGCCCGCACGGCGTCCGCGTCGACGTCCCACGCGGCCGCGCAGGCCTCGCAGCAGCAGATCGACAGCAGCCGGGCCACCGCGGGCGCCCACACGCCGTCGGTCTTCTCGTGCTGGTGCTGGTGCACCGCGCCGAGCGGGCCGCAGGCCTCGAGGATGACCGAAGACAGCTCCAGCCCGGCGACGGAATTCGCGGCCACCGCGGCGGCGTACTCGCGCACGGCGGGCTGCGAAGGACACAACGCCCACGGATAAGCCTCGCCGAAGCAGTTGCGCACGACGACGTCCGGGTGCTCGTAGCCGAGCTGGGAGTTGTGGGTCAGCACGATCCAGGCGGCGGCCGGGATCCCGGCCTCGTTGAGCAGCCGGACGGCGTCACCCCCGGAGTCCTCGGAAGAGATCCAGTCCGGTGTGGACGGAAGCAGCGTGCCCCACGCGTCCGGGCGCACCGGCCGGTAGAACGCCGCGTGCCGCGCGACGACGGCCGTCCGGGACGGCGACCACGGCGTCGCCGCGCGAGCGCTGTGGTACGACAGCGCCACCGCCACCTCGTCGACGCCGAGCGCCTGAACCCGCGAAACGAACCCGGATTCCAGAACGTCCCAGGGATAGGCGTACCCCGTCACCTTCACCCGCTCACCACCTCGCCGTGTTGGCTTCGAAACCCGGGACGAAGTTGCGCATGTAGGTCCCGTCGTCGCGCTTCGTCAGTCCACATCGGACGTAGTTCTCGTGCAGGCGGGCCAGCGCGTCCTCGTCGAGCGTGACACCCAGGCCCGGGGTCGTGGGCACCGCGACGGCACCCTCGCGGAACTCCAGCACCCCCGGTTCGACGACGTCCTCGACCTTCCACGGCCAGTGCGTGTCGCACGCGTAGGTCAGGTGCGGCGTCGCCGCGGCGACCTGCACCATCGCGGCCAGGCTGATCCCGAGGTGGCTGTTGGAGTGCATCGAGAGGCCCACGCCGAAGCTCTCGCACGTCACCGACAACGCCTGCGTCGCGCGCAAGCCACCCCAGAAGTGGTGGTCCGACAGCAGCACGCCGATCGCCCGCGCCCGGAAACCCGGCTCGATGTCGCCGAAGTTCACCACGCACATGTTGGTGGCCAGCGGCATCGACGCCGCCGCGGCGACCCGCGCCATGCCGTCGATGCCCGGTGTCGGGTCTTCGAGGTACTCCAGGACGCCGTCGAGCTCGCGAGCGACGCGGATGCTCGTCTCGACCGTCCAGGCGCCGTTCGGGTCGATCCGCAGCGGGTGCCCGGGAAACGCCTCTGCCAGCGCGCGGATGCCGTCGATCTCCTGGGCGGGTTCGAAGACCCCGCCCTTCAGCTTGATCGACTTGAACCCGTACTCGTCGGCCATCCGCTTCGCCGACCCGACCAGCGACTCCGGCGTGGTGATCTCGCCCCAGGAGTCCTCGCGGCCGTCGACGTGCTTGCCGTACTTGTAGAACAGGTAGGCGGAGAACTCGACGGCGTCGCGGGCCCGGCCGCCGAGCAGGTCGGTCACCGGACGGCCCAGGTAGTGCCCCTGCGCGTCCAGGCAGGCGACCTCGAACAGCGAGTACACGCTGCCGATGGTCTTGCGGATGGAGAACCCGCCGATCAGGCCGTGCGCGTCGGTCAGCACCGTGTCCGACAGCGCCTCCGTGACCAGCCGCTGCAGGCCGGGCAGGTCGAACACGTCGTGGCCGCGCAGCCGCGGCAGCACCTTGCGCACCTCGCCGAGGAAGGCGTCGTCGCCGTAGGACTCGCCGAGCCCGACGATCCCGTCCTCGCACTTGACCTGGACGACGCTGCGCAGCGCGAACGGCTCGTGCACGCCCATGACGTTGAGCAGCGGCGGGTCCGCGAACGCGACCGGGGTCAGCACCACGTCGAGGATCCGCATCAGCCGAGCCCCTTCAGCGTCACGAAGCCGTCCTCGACGACCTTCTCCAGCCGGCGGATCTGCTCCGGTGTCGGTTCGACCAGTGGGGGCCGGACCGGGCCGACCTTGTCGCCGCGCAGCCGGGCGGCGGCCTTCACCAGCGAGACGGCGAAGCCGGGTGTCTCGTCTCGCAACGCCACCAGAGGCAGGTAGAAGCCGGTGAGCAGGGCGTCCATCACCCGCGTGTCGCCTTCACCGAGCGCGCGGTGGAAGCGGTGCGCGATCTCCGGCGCGAAGCAGTGCACCGCCGAGGAGTACCGGGCGACACCGATCGCGGCGTACGCCCTGGCCGAGACCTCCGCGGTCGGCAACCCGTTGAAGAACAGGAAGTTCCGCGCCCGCTCGGTGGCCGGCGCCCGGATCGTGGTGACGATCCGGGTCATGCACTCGACGTCGCCGTAGCCGTCCTTCAAGCCCACGACCGACGGGATGTCGAGCAGCGACGCGGCGGCCGGCGCGGTGAACACGCCGGTGCCGCGGTGGTAGACGATGACCGGCACGGACGAGTCGCCGACGGCGTACCGCACGAAGTCGACCAGGCCCGCCGACGGCCCGGTGACCAGGTACGGCGGCAGCAGCAGGACGCCGTCCGCGCCGCCGGCCTGAGCCGCCGCGACGCCGGCCCGCGCCGACGCCGCGCCACCCCCGGCGCCCACCCAGACCGGGACGCGGCCGGCGGCCACCTCCCGGGCCCGGGCGAGCACCGAGGTGACCTCGGCGGGCGAGAGCGAGCTGAACTCGCCGGTGCCGCACGCGACGAACAGCGCACCGGCGCCCGCCGCGATGTGGCTCTCCACGTTCTCCGCGAGCGCGTCGAGGTTGACCTCGAGGTCCTCGGTGAACGGGGTGAGGGGGAACGCCAGCAGGCCGTCCAGCTCGATCTCGTTCTGTGCCATCAGTTTTCTGCTCTCTCGTCCTTTTTCGGTTCGGCCGGGGTGGCCACGTCAGGCGGGCACGGCCGTGCCTTCCTTCTTGCGGTCGACGTCGTCGTCGGCGGTGTTCACGGTGTCGACGATCTCATCGGCGGCCGCGCTGCGCTCGGGCAACAGCAGACCGAGACCGACGTAGAGGGCGAGCGAAACCAGGATCGGCGTCGCGACCAGCACGGTCTGGTTCGCCTCGAACACGTAGTACACCAGTGCGTAGTCGATCAGGCCGCCCGCCCAGGAGATCAGCGCGGCGCGGGGACCGCACTTGCGGAACCACGGCAGCATGCCCAGCAGCAGCGGGATCGAGATCGGGCCCATCAGCGCGGCGACCCAGTTGACGACGATCTGCAGCACCCCGCCGAGGTTCTGCGCCTGCGTGGCCACGAGCATGGTCAGCGCGACGAAGACGACCGTGGTGACCCGCGCCGCCTTCAGGCCCTGGACGTCGGTCCACCGCCGGGTCTTCTTGAACACCGCGGGGATCATGTCGCGGGTGATCACCGCGGAGATCGCGTTGGCGTCGGAGGAGACCATCGCCATGGTGTGCGAGAAGATGCCGGCCAGCACCAGGCCGATCAGGCCGGGCGGCAGGAACGTCGTGGTCATGATCGCGTACGACTGCGTCGGGTCCTTGACGCCGGGGATGAGCAGCGGCGCCGCGAACATCGGGAACATCAGCACCAGCGGCCACAGCAGGTACAGCGCCGACGAAAGGCGGGCGCCGCGCTTGGCCTCGTGGGTGTTCGGCGCGGCCATGTACCGCTGCGCCAGGTTCCACATGCCTCCGTTGTACTCCAGCGTCTTCACGAGCACGTAGACGAGCAGGAAGATGGTGGTGTACTTGGACGTCACCGGGTTGACGTGCCCTTCGGGCAGCTTGTCCCACATCGTCCAGAGCGCGGAGATCCCGCCCAGCTTGCCGAGGACGACGACGATCATCACGATGGCGGCGATGGCCTGGATGACGAACTGGCCGAAGTCGGTGAGCGCGTCGGCCCACAGGCCGCCGATGGTGCAGTAGATCAGGGTGACCGCGCCGGTGATGAGGATGCCGAGGTTGTAGTCGAGGCCGGCGAAGACGTGCAGCAGCGTCGCGACGGCGAACCACTTGGCCGCGATGTCGAAGATCTTCAGCAGGCTGCCGCTCCACGCGAGGGCCTGCTGCGTCGGCACGTTGTACCGCTTGGCCAGGTACTCCAGCGGCGAGGCGACGCCGAGCTTGGAGCGCAGCCGGTTCCAGCGGGCGGCGAACAGCCAGCTGCCGATGCCCACACCGATGCCGATGCTGGCGAAGCCCCAGAAGTACACGGTGACGCCGCTGGTGTACGCGACGCCCGCGTACGCGACGAAGAGCACGGCGCTGTAACCGGACATGTGGTGCGAGATGCCGGCCAGCCACCACGGCATCTTGCCGCCGGCGGTGAAGAAGTCCTTCACGTCGCTGACCCGTTTGTGCGACCACCAGCCGATCACGATCATCAGCGCGAAGTACGCGCAGATCATCGTCCAGTCGAGTGCGTGCACCGCAGGCTCCCTTCCGCGTCCACGTCGATGCGGTCTTGCTGTTCACATCTATGAACGGAGTCTGTTATAGTGATTATGTTCATCCATAAGAACATCGTTCGGGACGCTAATATGGCCGGGGTCACAAGTCAACGGCCGGACGGAGGAGCACAAATGCCGCAGAAGGTGGACAACGCGGCCGAGAGCGCCCCGGCCGAGTCGTCGGGCGTGAAGTCCGCGCGCCGGGCCATCGACCTCATCGAGACGTTCGCGGCGAACGACGTCTGGCTCTCGCTTTCGGACCTCCACGCGCGTACCGGTTTCCCGCGCTCGTCGCTGCACGGCCTGCTGCGGACGCTCCTGGAGGCCGGCTGGCTGGAAGCCGACACGAACACCGCCCGCTACCGCCTCGGCGTCCGCGCGCTGATCTGCGGCACGGCGTACCTCGACCGCGACGCCGTCGTCCCGTTCGCCACCGAAGCGCTGGAGCGCATCCGGGAGAAGACCGGCTTCACCGCGCACTTCGCGCGCCGCAACGGCACCGAGGTCGTCTACCTGGAGACGCGGGAGTCGCAGCGCTCGACACACCTCGTCTCGCGCGTCGGGCGCACGCTGCCCGCGCACGCGACCGCGCTGGGCAAGGCACTGCTGGCCGAGCTGACGCACGACGAGATCGAGGCGCTGATGCCGGCGACGCTGCCGGCGCTGACGCCGAACACCATCACCACGCTCGAAGGCCTGCACGCCGAGTTCGCCGCCACCCGCGAACGCGGGTACGCCGCCGAGGTCGAGGAAGGCACACTCGGCGTCCGGTGCGTCGCCGCGGTGATCCCCTATCGCATCCCGGGCACCGACGCGATCAGCTGCTCGATGCCGATCGCCCAGGTGACCGACGACGACGCCCGCCGCGTCGGCGAGCTGCTCACCGAAACCACCGCCGAGCTCGGGCAGCAGCTGCGCCGCGCCGGCATCCGTTGACCCTTCTGTGTGAAAGGAACCCCATGACGGACCAGCGCGTGCTCATCACCGGGTCGGCGGGTGTCGTCGGCACCCTGATGCGCCCCCGCCTGCGCCGCCCCGGCCGGGTGCTGCGCCTGCTCGACCTGGCCCCGCAGACGGCGTCCGACGCTTCCGAAGAGATCGTGACGGCGTCGGTCACCGACGCCGCGGCGATGGCGTCGGCGTGCGAGGGCGTGGACGCGCTGATCCACCTGGGCGGGCACAGCCGTGAGAACTCGTGGGAAGAGACCCTGGACGTCAACATCAACGGGACGCAGACGGTCCTGGAAGCGGCGCGCGCGGCGGGCATTACGCGCGTGATCCTGGCGTCGAGCAACCACGCGGTGGGGTTCCGCCGGGTGGATTCGGACCTCCCGGCGGACAGCTCACCCCGCCCGGACACGTACTACGGCGTCTCGAAGGCGGCGATCGAGGCGCTGGGAAGCCTGTACCACTCGCGGTTCGGCATGGACGTGATCGTGATCCGGATCGGCTCGTGCTTCGAGACTCCGTTGCCGCTGGGCCCCCGCGGCCTGACGACGTGGCTGTCCCCCGACGACGCCGCGCGGCTGTTCGAGGCGTGTCTTTCGGCGCCTTCGCCGGGGTACCGGCTGATCTGGGGCGTCTCGGACAACACGCGCCGGATCTACTCGCTGGAGGAAGCCGAGGCGCTGGGCTACAAGTCGTTGGACGACGCGGAGGTGTACGCGGACCAGCTGGCCTCGAAGCCGGCGCCGACGGGCCCCGCGGCCGAGTACGTCGGCGGCCCGTTCTGCACGGCGCCGCTGGGAGTGTTCAACCCGCTCTGACGGGTCCGCCCCGAGCGCCCCAATGTGGCCTTGGTTGCGTTCAACGCACCCAATGTGGCCTTCGGTGCGTTGAACGCACCGAAGGCCACATTGGGGCGCTGGCGACCGGGCAACAAGCCGGGGCGGTGTCAGTGGATCAGAGCGGCGAGCGCCGATGGTGCGACCGCCGAGCGGCCCGTCGTGTGCTGGTAGCGCCGCACGATGTCGCCGCATCGGGACCGGCGGCCCACCCGGCGCTCGGCCCGCAGCAGCCGGTTGCGCCGCGGCGGCGGGAAGGCCGCGGCGAGGCGGGCCAGCAGCTCGGCGCGGTCCGCGCCGGCCGTCCGCATGATCCACTCGGCGCCGGGGTCGAGTGTGACCAGCGCCAGCGCCAGGTGCTCGACGCGGTGCCGGCGCTCCCGGCGGGCGAGCGCGAGCCGCAGGGACGCGGCGTAGACCGCCTGGACGTCCAGGCCGACCGGCGGCACCGCCCGGGCGCACCGCCGCCGGGCTTTCCCCACGCCCAGCGGGAACAGGGGCTCCTTGGCCGGTCGCCGGTCCGCGAAGGCTCCCGGCAGTGTCCCGAGGTCGACGCCGAGTGTGGCCAGCGCTTCGCGGTCGGCGGCCACGCCCGCGCCGTCCGGGGCCGCCCGGTGCACCGCCTGCTCGATGCCGGCGAGCCCGGACAACGGTCCTTCGGTGAGCGCGAGCAGCAAGTGCTCGCTGCCGACCCGGGGGTGCCCGAGCTCGCGCGCCAGCCGGCACGCCCGGCGCATCGCCCGCCCCACCGCGGGATCGTCGCCCTGGAACATCAGCCCTCCCGGCCGCGGTGCTTGCGGTGCACGGTCTGCTTGGTGACGCCGAGTCGCTCGGCGATGTCCTGCCACGACCAGCCGGCCCGCCGCGCGGCCGCCACCCGGTCGGCCTCGAGCTGCTCGGTCAGCCGCCGCAACCGCGCGACGGCCCGCAGCGCGACGTCCGGATCGGTGCTGCGCATCGCGTGGTCGAGATCGGTCGTCAGACTCACCTCGTCAGCTTATGCTGACACCTCGACGCGCGTCAACATATGCTGACGGGTACTAGTACCTTTGCGGCTTCCCCCCGCCCGGCACCGCCGCCAGGGTGACGGCCATGATCTTGAAATCCCGCCGGGCCCGGAAGTGGACCATCGCCGTGGCGAGCGTGCTGGTCGTCGTCATCGCCGGTGCCTACACGCTGCTGCAGGTCGCCGACTCGCGGACGTTCCAGTTCTTCGGCACCCTCGTGAGCCGCGTCGAGACCGGCGAAAAGCTCGTCGCCCTCACCTTCGACGACGGGCCCGATCCGGCCGGGACGAAGTCGGTCCTCGACACGCTGAAGAGCCGTCAGGTGCCCGCGAGCTTCTTCCTCATCGGCCGCGACATCGCCGCGCATCCCGACCTGGCGAAGGACATCGCCGCCGCCGGGCACGAGCTCGGCAACCACAGCTTCAGCCACGACCGGATGATCGGCGTGACGCCGTCCTGGGTCGCCGACGAGATCGAAGCCACCGACGCCCTCATCCGCACCACCGGCTACACCGGCGACATCGTGTTCCGGCCGCCGAACGGCAAGAAGCTCTTCGCGCTGCCGTACTACCTGGCCGAGCACAACCGCACGACCGTCACCTGGGACGTCGAACCGGACTCCGCCGGCACGCCCGACGCCGCCACCATCGAGAAGACGACCGTCGAGCAGGTGCGGCCCGGGTCGATCATCCTGCTGCACCCGATGTACCCGGCGCGCGAGCAGACCCGGCAGGCGATCGGGCCGATCGTCGACCAGCTCAAGCAGCGCGGCTTCCGGTTCGTGACCGTGGCGCAGCTGCTGGCAGCTCGACGCTGACGACCCACTCGCCGTCGCGCGGCCCGAACGACACCGCTCCCCCGGCGGCTGCGGCCTGCTCCGCGAGCCCGGCCAGCCCGTAGCCGCCGCCCGCGGGTGCCGTTCCCTTGAGCGTGTTCCGCGCGGTGATCGTCACCCGGTCGCCGGCCTGGACGGCCAGGCGCAGCCGGACACCCGGGCCGTTGTGCCGCAAGGCGTTCACCGCCGTCTCGGCGATGAACCGCTCGGCCAGCTCCCGCACCGGGCGCGGCAGCTCGGGCAGCACCGGGTCGCGGTCGAGGACCAGGCCCGCGGTGCGGAGCCGGGCCAGCACCTCGGCCAGGTCCGGGGCGCGTTCGGCGTCGTCGCGCAGGTCGTCCAGCGTGCGGCGGACGAGCGTGAGCGCGCCCCGGCCGGCGGCCAGCAGGGTGTCGAGGCGTTCGCGGTCGGCGGCGGTCAGGTCGCCGACCGCGCGCAGCGTCTCGGCCTGCACGAGCATGACGGCCGTGGTCTGGGCGAGCGTGTCGTGCAGCCGCCGGGCCGCCCGCTCGGCCCGGTCGGCGAGCGCGCGCCGGCGTTCGGCGCCGAGCAGCCAGGCCACCGCGGCGATCGTAACCGCCAGGACCGTGCCGTCGAGCAGGCCCTTCGCCGGGAACACGGCGACGCCGACCACCAGTGCCGCCGACGCCGCGAGCCACCGCTGCGGTGTGCTGTAGAGGGCGAGCAGCACCGGCACGTACATCGTGTTGCGCGGCTGGTCGAGCAGCAGGTGCCCGGCCGTCGCGAGGGTCACCACCACGAGCACGAGGGCCGGCGCCCGGCGGGACCACAGCAGCGGGACGAGCTGGGCCGCGCTGAGCCCGGCGGCGAGCCACCCCTGCTGCGGCGTCCACGCCCCGCTGGCGAAGAACACCGCGGCGACCGCGGCCGTCGTGACGAGAGACTGGCGCATGCGCCGACAGTAGAGTGCCGGACATGATCCGGGTTCAGGTCGTCGACGACCACGCGCTGGTGCGCGAGGGGATCGCGCTGATCCTGGGCGCGCAGCCGGACCTCGAGGTGGTCGCGCAGTACTCGAGCGGGCCGGAACTGCTCGCCTCGCCCGTCGAGGCCGACGTGGTCCTGCTCGACCTCTACCTGCCGGGGCTGGACGGCCTCGAAGTCCTGCGCCGGCTCGGCCCGGCGGCGCCCCGGGTCCTGATGCTGACGACGGTCGGCCGTCCCCGCGAAATCCGCGAAGCCCTCGGCGCGGGCGCGGCCGGGTTCGTGCTGAAGGACTCCTCGGGCGACGAGCTCGCGGCCGCGGTCCGCGCCGCGCACCAGGGCGTGACGGCACTGAGCCCGGCGGTGGCGTCGGCGCTGAGCGGCGGCGGGGCGCTGACGCCGCGCGAGCGGGACGTGCTGGAGCTGCTGGGCGAGGGACTGTCCAATCGCGACATAGCCACCCGGTTGCGGCTGGCGGAGCGGACGGTGAAGGTGCACGTCGGCAACGTCCTGGCCAAGCTGGGCGTGACGAGCCGGACCCAGGCGGCGCTCGTGGCCCGGGACCGCTGAGTGGACTGGCTGCCGTCCTGGTGCGCGACCCATCTGGGTGCCGCGCCGGCCGCGGTGCTGTTCGAGCGGCGGTCGCTGTCGGAGGTCGCCGGCCTGCGGCTGGCCGACGGCCGGGAGGTCGTGGTCAAGGCCCGCGAGGACGACGGCCGGGCGGCGGCGTGCGTCGCCGCGCAGACCGGGTTGGCGGAGCGCGGGTTCCCGTGTCCGCGGCCGCTGACACCGGCGATCGCCGCCGGCGGGCTGGCGGTGCACGCGGAGGAGTTCCGGCCCGGCGGTGTCCTGCTGCCGGGCGACAGCCCGGACGTCGCCGTGCGCTACGCGGCGGTGTTCGCCCGGCTGATGGCCGAGCTGACCGGCGTGGTGGTCCCCCCGCCGCTGCCGAACCCGCGGTGGGCGCGGTGGGACCACACTGACCCGGGGTTGTGGCCGGCTCTCGGTTTCCTGGACTCGCGGGACCAGCGCGCGGTGCCCGCGGTGGTGACCGAGACGGCGGTCCGGGCGCGCAAGCGTTTGCTGGCCGCGGACCTGCCCGGCGTCCTGGGGCACGCCGACTTCGAAGCGCAGAACCTCCGCTGGCGCGACGGCGAGATCTGGTCGGTGGACGACTGGGACAGCCTGGCGTGGCAACCGGAAGCCGCGTTGGCGGGTGCGGCGTCCGGGGCGTTCGCCAGTGCGGCACCGCCGACGTTGGCACCGGTCTCGAGTTCGGCCGCGTTCCTGGCGGCTTACCAGGAGCTCCGGGGACGCCGGTTCACTCCCGAAGAGCTGGAGATCGCGTGGGCGGCGAGCCTGTGGCCGGCCCTGCACAACGCCCGCTGGGAAGCGCTGCACGGCGACCGCCCGGTGTGCGGCGACGCGGTCCGCCACCAGGCCGCCGAACGGCTCCGCCGGGCGGGCGCTTGAACTTGTACGGCCCGTGTACGCCACCGGGTTACCGTCGCCCGCCATGTCGAACCAGTGGAAACTGCTCTCGCTCGGCGTGTTCGCCGCGCTCGCCGCCACCACGGTCACCGCCACCGGCGCCGCCGCCGCGCCGAACACCTACTACGTCGACCAGGCCCTCGGCAACGACAGCGCGGCCGGGACGCAGGCCGCCCCGTGGAAGTCCCTCGCCAAGGTGGCCGCGACGGAACTCAAGCCCGGTGACTCCGTGCTGCTGCGGCGCGGGCGGACCTGGACCGGTGGCCTCGCCGTCTCCGGCAAGGGCTCGGCCGCCGCGCCGGTGACCATCGGCGCCTACGGTACCGGCGCCCGCCCGATCGTCCAGGGCAACGACGAAGCCTGCGTCAACCTCCCGGGCGACTACATCACCGTGCGGGACCTGCAGGTCGGCGTCGCGGCCGACGCCGGGCGCTGCTCGTGGGCCGGCGTCGAGGTCGGCGGGGACCACAACAAGGTGCTCTCGAACCACATCACCGGGGCCGGCGCGGGCGTCTACATCGCGCCGAGCGCCGACGGTACCGAGGTCACCCAGAACGACCTCGTCGACAACAACCACATGACCGTCGTGACGCCGGGCGGCAACGACGACTCCGGCGCGTTCGCGATCCTGGTGCAGGGCAACGGGTCCGACATCGGCTGGAACCGGATCAGCGGCTCCATCGCGGTGAGCGACGACTTCGGTGGCCTCGACGGCGCCGCGGTCGAGGTCTTCTACGGCTCGGACAACGTCATCCACCACAACATTTCCGAGGACAACGAGTCCTTCACCGAGCTCGGCACCGACGCGAAGGACCCGGACGGCGTGTCCCGCAACAACGTCTACGAGTACAACGCCGTCTTCGGCGCCAAGACGCGCGGCGGCATCGTGACGCGCGGCGCCCAGGACGGCAACGGCCCGGTGACCGGCACGGTCTTCCGCAACAACTCCGTCCGGCTGAGCCACGCCGAATCCGAGGGGTTCGTCTGCTACGGCGGCTGCACCAACCAGACGCTCAAGCTCACCCAGAACGTCATCCAGGCCGCGCTGAAGGCCGGGTACGCCGACACCGGCTGGACCGCAACCGACCACAACGTCTTCTTCGGTGGCCGGCGGCAGTTCACCCCCGGCACCACGGACAAGGTCGCCGACCCGAAGTTCACGTCCGCGACGAACCTCGTCCTCAAGGCCGGCAGCCCGGCGATCGGCCTCGGCGTCACGAAGTACGCGGACATCGACGTCGACGGCACCGCGGTCGGCACCCGGATCGACGCCGGCGCCTACCAGTTCACCCCGTGACGTACCGGGTCAGCATCGCGACCATCTCGTCTTCGAGCCGCCGGGCGTCGATCGGGTCGGGCTCGGCCAGCAGGTCGTGGACGGCCAGCTCGACCGTCGCGATGACCAGGCGGGCCGCCGTGGCGGTGTCGGCGACGCGGACTTCGGGGTGGCCGTCCAGGAGGTCGCGGGTGTGGCCCACCATCGTCCGCTTCACCCGGCCGACCCGTTCGAGCAGCTCGTCCGACCGCGGGGCCTGCTCCAGCAGCATGCGCAGCAGGTGCGGGTCGTCGAGGTGGGCCTCGAGGGCGAGCCGGACGAAGACGCGGAAGATCTCCTCGATCGAGTCCGGCAGCGGGCCGGCCAGGACCTTCGTCGCGGCCGCCGTGCCGCCGTCGAGGTGGCGGGTCAGCAGCTCGGCGAGGATCGCGTCCTTGTTCGGGAAGTACTGGTACAGCGAGCCGATCGAGATCCCGGCGCGCTCGGCGATGCGGTTGGTGGTGCCGGCCGCGTAGCCGTGCTCGGCGAAAACGTGAGCAGCCGCGGTCAGGATCCGCTGCCGGGTCAGCTCGGCACGCACCTGGCGCGGCTGTTTACGTGGCTGGATGCGGCGCTGGTCCGACGGCACGGAACCCTCCGGGAAAGCGAGTAGTCAAGAACTGAGTATTTGCTCATAATTGTGGCATGACCAGCACAAACACGCTGCGCCGCGTCTCCGCGGCCGAGGTGGCGACCCGGCTGGGCGAGCCCGAGGCGATGATCAAGGCCAAGATCGGCGACCGCGTCGACATCCACGCCCGCCGCTTCATCGCGCACTCGCCGTTCCTCACGCTGGCGACCGCGGACGCCGCGGGCCGCGCCGACTGCTCGCCGCGCGGCGACTACCCCGGCTTCGTCAAGGTGCTCGACGAGCGCACCCTGGCCCTGCCCGACCGGCCCGGCAACAAGATCGCCGACTCCTTCCGCAACATCGCCGAGAACGACGGCGTCGGCCTCCTGTTCTTCGTCCCCGGCATGCGGGAGACGTTGCGGGTCAACGGAAGCGCGTACGTCACCGACGACCCGGACGTGCTCGCCCGGATGCGCGCCGAGGCGAAGGCGCCGGTGCTGGCGATCGTCGTCGACGTCGCCGAGGTGTACTTCCACTGCGGCCGCGCGCTGATCCGGTCGCGCCTGTGGGACCCGGCGAGCCGGGCGCTGGCCGCGGAACTGCCGTCGGCGGGCGAGATAGCCGCCGAGAAGATGAACCTCGACGCAGGCCTGCTCGACCGGCTCCTCGAAGACGGCTACCGGAAGCTGTACTGACATGCAGAAGACGATCCTGGAGCGCCTCGAGCACGTCACCGACGATGTCGTCCTGCTCGTGCTGCGCGGCGACGAAGGCCCGCTGGCCCCGTGGGAGCCGGGCGCGCACATCGACCTGGAGCTGCCCAACTGGCTGACACGGCAGTATTCGCTGTGCGGCGACCCCGGCGATCTCTCGGAGTACCGCGTCGCCGTCCGCCACGACCCGCTGAGCCGCGGGGGCTCGGAGTACGTCCACCTGTTCCTGCAACCGGGCCGCACGCTGCCGGTTTCGCTGCCCCGCAACCACTTCCCGCTGATGCCCGCCGGCGAGTACCTGTTCGTGGCGGGCGGGATCGGGATCACGCCGATCATGCCGATGCTGCGTGCCGCCGTCGCGGCCGGTGCCGCGGTGACGCTGGCGTACGCGGGCCGGCCGTTCGCCGCGGAGCTGTCGGCCCGGTACGGGGAACGCGTGCGGCTCGGCCGTCCGGACCTCGCGGCGCTGGCGCGCGAGTTCCCGGCCGCGGACGTCTACTGCTGCGGCCCGGCGGCCATGGTCGACGCGGCCGAAGCGGTGTTCCCCGCGGTGCACACCGAACGCTTCGAGCCGACCCGGCGGACGTTCGGGCCGGATACCGCGTTCTCGGTGGTGTGCGCCCGGTCCGGCGACGTGGTCGAGGTCCCGGCGGACGAGTCGCTGCTGGACGCGCTGAACCACGCCGGGAAGCCGGTGCCGTCGGCGTGCCGGGAGGGGGTGTGCGGCAGCTGCGAAGTCGCGGTCGTCGAGGGCGAACCCGAGCACCGCGACGACATCGGCGCCGCTGCCGGCCGGACGTACCCGTGCGTGTCCCGCGCCCGCTCGCCGCGGCTCGTGCTGGACCTCTGAGCGGTCAGCGCCGGAACTCGATCTTCGCCAGCCGGTCCGGGTAGAGGCTGTAGCGGCCGATGTCGGTCTGGGCGAAGAAGTCGCAGCCCGACGTGATCGTGCCCGACACGTCCTTTCCGGTGGTCAGGTGCACCTTGACGGTGGCTTTGCCGCCGGCGGAGAGCGCTGGGTCGGACCGCAGGACCTCGAGCCCGGACATCTTCTCGAAGGCGACGTCCAGGCTGTCGTTCAGGTTGATCCCCATTCCGGCGCCGATGCAGAAGCGGACCGTCGAGGCGGGGGCCTCGACGGGATCGCCCTCCTTCGGGGTGATCACCGCGGTGGCCTCGTTCCACGGCTTCCCGCCCTGGCCTGCCGTGTCGGCGGCCGTCGAGGAGGCCACCGCCGAGGTCGGACTCCCGCTGGAAGCCGCGGGCGGCGGTTTGTCGGCGCCGCCGAGGACCCCGACCTGGAACAGGATGGCCAGCAACCCGCCGACCGCCGTGATCACGCCCGCCACGGCGGTCAGCACACCCGGCGCCGTTTTCCAGAAGCTTCCCTCGGCCATCCCGACCCCCGATGAGCCGTGTCCGTATCCGTCCTCTCACGAGTCGTGACGATCACCCTGCGTGTTACAGCCGAACGGCGGAACCACCCGTGCTTGAAGGGGCATCACACGTGTCTGGAGAGGCATCACTCGTGATTGGCGGGGCATCGGACGCGATGCCCCGCCAATCACAGGTGATGCCCGCTCAATCACGGGTGATGCCTCTTGCCGCACGGTCAAGAAACGCGGGTGAAGGTGACGGGGACCTTGGGTGGGCCGCTGCCGTCGCCGATGCCGGGCTTGGCCGGGTCGGTTCCGGCGCGGGCGACGCGGTCCAGGACGTCGAGGCCCGGGTCGTCGATGCTGCCGAAGACCGTGTACTCCGGCGGGATCGTGATCTCGCCGAAGACCAGGAAGAACTGGGAACCACCGGAGTCCGGGGCCTGCGTCTTCGCCATCGCGAGGACGCCGCGGCCGTACGTCAGCCCGGGGAACAGCTCGTCGCGGATCGTGTAGCCCGGGCCGCCGGTGCCGTCGCCGGTCGGGTCGCCGCACTGGAGCATCTGCAGTCCGGTGCTCACCGACAGCCGGTGGCACGACGTGCCGTCGTAGAACCCTTGCCGGGCCAGGCTCAGGAAGTTGACCACGGTGCACGGCGCCAAGGCGCGGTCCAGGGTGAGCCCGATGTCGCCCGCGGTCGTCGCCAGCCGGACGTCGACGGTCCCCTTCGACGGCGCCGGGCCGTCCGGCGGCAGCGCGACCTTCTTCGGGGCCGGCGAGGTCGGGTCCGGAGTGAACGCGCAGGTCACCGGGTCGGCCAGCGGCTTCGCCCGCTTCGGCATCGGCGCCCGGCCGCCGGGGATCGCGGCCGGCGTGCCGGACACGGTCGTCCGCGGGGACGAAGACGTCGTCGCGGTCCAGATCACGCCGCCTGCCTCACCGTCCGGCTTGCGCAGGAACCCGGGGTAGCCCCAGGCCAGGAACACCAGCGCCATCACCACGACGACCAGGACCGAGCCGGTGACCAGCGCGATCGCCGTGGTCGACGACTGCTTCGGCTGCGGCCACGGCGAATACGGCCCCGGTCTGCCGCCCGGCTCGCTCATCCACGCTCCCCTTCGTCGGAGAGCACCTTACTGCGTCAGGACCGGGCGAACACGCCGATCACGGCAGTCCCCACGGCGCGCTCGCCCCGCCCGGCGCGACCGGCCGGACGCCGAAGTCCGGCCGATCCCCCTTCCGGTGGACGAACGCGTCTTCGCCGCACCCGAGCTCGACCTGGACGTCGCCGTTCGCCAGCCGCCGCCAGCGCCGGGCCCGGCCTCGCGCGTCCGTCACCGCCAGCTCGCCGTCGATGCCCGGCCGCAGCACGCAGGGGGCCCCGGCCTCGCTGCGCACCTTCAGCCAGCGCGTCTTCCCGCCGGCACGGGACGCGCTGAGCAGGAACGCGCCTTCGGTGCGGAAGTCCCGCAAGGCGACGTCGCCCCAGGCCGCCGGCACCGCCGGGAACAGCCGGATCACCCCGCCCCAGCTCTGCACCAGCATGTCCTGCAGGGACTTCGCCGCCGACAGCGGCGTCTCGATGACCGGGCCGGACTCCTTGTACATCGTGTTCGGCTGGATGTACCGCCGCTGCAGCTCGCCGAGGTAGAACGCGGCCTGCTCGCCGCGCAGCATCTGCGCCGAGATCGAGGCCGCCCCGGTGAAGGTGTAGCCCTGCAACGCGCCTTCGAAGCCGACCCAGTGGTTCAGCGACGTCTCGATGATCGCCCGGTGCTCCGGCTGCTCCCACGTGACGTCGTAAAGCGGGTAGATCTGCAGCAGGTGCGAGTAGTGCCGGTGCGACTTCGCGAACGGCACGCCGGCGCCGATCATGTAGCCGTTGACGTCGGCCGGGTAGTCCACCAGCGTCGCCAGGACGTTCCGCCAGCGAGACGCCAGCGGGTCGCCGGGCGCGTGCTGCAGCAGCGTCTTGCAGCCCCAGCGGATCAGCGAGAGGTCGTAGGTGCAGTCCGGGGCGTTGACGCCGTACTCCGGCGAGAACGTCGGCGGCAGGTGCAGCTTCCCGTCCGGCCCCGGCGCGAGGAAGTGCAGGTAGTAGTTGATCGCCTTGCGCAGCAACGGAACCAGCGTGTTCCGCAGCAGCGCGGGGTCCATCGTGTGCCGGTAGGACAGCCACACGTTGTGCAGCGCCCAGGTCAGGTTGCCGACTTCCGGTGTCGGCGTGTCCTGCCCCGGGATCCCGACCGGGAAGCCGCTCGTGGCGTTCGAGACGCCGTTGAGCAGCGTCATGTCCGTCGTCCGGGGAATACCGGCGGAGTCGGCCTGGTACGGGGACGCGACCTGCGAAGCCAGGTTGGCCCGGTACTTGTCCAACGCGTGGCTGACGGCGTCCAGCTCCAGGTGGTTCGAGCCGTGGATCAGCCAGTACTCGAGCTGGACGTTGAGGTTCCACCAGGTCGCCGGCCACGGCGTGTTCTCCAGCCACGGCCCGGACGTCGCCATCACCGGCGCCTCGCGCCGCGCCGCCGAGGCGACCTTGTACAGCTGGATCCAGTAGAAGCTCTGGAGCCGGGTGTCCGGAATGGACAGGAAGCTCTGCCGGTAGTAGCCGTGCCACCAGCGCCGGTGATCCTGCGTGAGCGCGGCGAACTCCCTCGTCCGGACCGTACCCAGCGCCCGCGCCACCGACGTCTTCTCCGGGTGCGACCAGGCCACGGACGTGTACAGCGTCCGCGTGCCGCCGCGTGCGACTTCCCGCCACGCCGTGACGTGCTCGCCGCCGGCCAGCAGCGGCTGGACGGCCAGCTGCGTGTCACCGCTCGCCGACAGCTGTACCGGCGGGTTCGCGGTGTACCCGGCGGGCGGCGGCTTGTTCCACACCGGGTCGGCTCGCGGGCTGACCGCGACCGCCGGGTGGAACACCCACTCGAACCCGCGTTCCCCTTCGGACGGCCGGATTTCGACGGCGAGCAACGACTGTCCGGTGTGGACGATCGCGCGCAGGCTCAGGCTTCCCGCCGCTGTCGTGATCGTGCCGGTCAGCTCGGCGTTCCACAGGTCCAGCCGCCAGTCGACCGCGGTGATCGCGCCGACCGGTTCGAGCGTGAAGTACCCGATCGGCAGCCGGGCCAGGCCGAACAGCGAGCCGAACTCCGGCCGGTGGTCCTGGACCTGGCTGTGCTGGACGTTGAACCGGATCGCATTCCGCCCGGGCTCGGCGTAGATCCCGGAGCCGAGGAACCCGTTGCCCAGGAACGGGCCCTCGTACCACGTCTTCGGCAGCCGCCGCCAGACCAGGTCCGCGGTGCCCAGGAACCCGGCCCAGCCGAAGTCGTCGCTGCCCGCTTCGGCGGACGCGGGGCTCAAGCCGACGGTGGCCAGCCCGGCGAGCGCCCCGCCGAGCACGGTTCTGCGAGTGATGTCCATTCCGGCCTCCTTGTCGAAAGCGGAGTTCAGCTCGGCAGGCCCCACGCCGGGGCGGGACCCAGTGCGGGGACGTCCCGTGGCGCGAAGTCCGCCCGGCCACCCCGCGGGGTGACGACGGCGGTGCCGCCGCGCCGCAGCCCGATGGCGATCCGCCCGGGCCCGGCCGCCCGCCACGGCAGCCGGCGGCCGTGCTCGTCGCGGACGTCGACGTCCCCGGCGACGCCGTGCTGGAGCACCAGGGGTTCGCCGGCTTCGCTGCGCACGCGGACGAATTCAGTCCGGCCGTCGCGGCGGGAGGCGTCCACGAGGAACGCCCCTTCCGCGCGCAGCCCGGCGATCGAGGCGTCCCGCCAGGTCGCCGAGACCGACGGGAAGACCTTGAGCACCCCGCCGGAGCCCTGCATGAGCATGTCCACCACGGACTGTGCCGCGGTGATCGGGCTCTCGATGGCGAAGTTGGAGCCCTCGCGGTACATCGTGTTCGCGGTCAGCTCGGTGTCGGCCACGACGTTCCGGTCGAGGAAGAACTTCAGGTACCGCAACGCTTCTTCGGGCGCGTCCATCACCGAGCTCATCGACGACGCGGCCGCGTAGCTGTAGCCGTGCCACGCCGTCTGGTCGGCGGCCCAGTGGGTGAAGGTGCGCGTCATGATGTCCCGGTCGCCCGGGGAGTCCCAGACCTTTTCGCGCAGCGGGTACAGCCAGAGCAGGTGCGAGAAGTGCCGGTGCGACGCGGCCAGCGGAACGCCGTCACCGATCAGGACTCCGGCAGCTGGGTCCTCGTGGTAGGGAACGAGTTTCGCGCCGATTTCCCGCCAGATCGGCACGCGCGGTTCGTCGAGGCGGAGAATCCGGGCGGAGTCGACGAGCGTGCGGGCCGCCCACCGGATCAGCGACAGGTCGTAGGTGCAGTCCGGCGCGTCGGCGTACTCCGGCGACCGGGTCAGCGGCAGGTGCAGGGCCCCGTCCGGGCCGGTGAACAGGAAGTGGCGGTAGAAGTTCAGCGCCTTGGCCAGTGTCGGGTAGAGGACGTCGCGGAGCACGCGCTTGTCCATGTGGTGGCGGTAGGCCAGCCAGACGTTGTGCAGGCCCCACAGCAGGTTCCCGGTCTGGTCGGTCTTGGACGTCGTCCCGGGGACGCCCACCGAGCGCGTGCCACCGGGGCGCAGCCGCCAATCGCCCGGGTGCGAAAGGGCGTAGGTGTCGCCGTCGCGGTACGCGGGCGGGACGGACACCTCGAGATTCGCGTGGTCGCGCCGGAAGGTCTCGGTGACGGCGTCGAGCTCGGGGTGGTTGGTGCTGTTGACGATCGGGTAGGTGACCTGGACGTTGAGGTTCCACCAGACGGCGGTCCAGCTGTTGCCGACCTCGGGGAACCACGGCCCCCACTCGGACACGACCGGCCCCTCCGCGCGGGTGGCGGCGGCGATCTTGTACAGCTGGATCCAGTAGAAGCGCTGCACCTGCTTGTCGGGCACCGAGACGAAGCTGCGCCGGTGGTAGTCGTTCCACCAGCGGCGGTGCCGGGCGAGCAGGGCGTCCGGACGGGCGGCAAGCGCTTTCCGCACGGCTTCTTTCGCCTCGGCGGTGTGCGTGGTGCCCGGGAAGCTGTATGCGACCGTGGCGGCGAACAGCCGTCTCGTGCCGATGACGCGTTCCTGCCACGCCGTGGTGTACCCGCCACCGGCGAGCAGGGGCTGGGCGCAGTAGCCGTCGGCCTGCTCGGGCGCCGGGTTGGCGACGTACTCGGGCGGCTTGCGGACGGTCCGGGTGGTGGCGGATTCGAGGGGCTGGAACGCCCAGGCGGCTTTCGCTTCTCCCGCGCTCGGCGTCAGGGAGACGAGCAGCACGCCGAGGTCGTTGTGCACGACGGCGGAGAAGGCGACCGAACCCTGCGTGGTGGTGATGGTGCCGCCGAGCTCGGCGTTGTAGAGGTCGAGGGTCCAGTCGACGGCGGTGATCGCGCCGGCCAGGGTGAGTGTGAGGTAGCCGATCGGCAGGCGGGAGAGTCCGATGCCGGCTTCCCACTGGATGCGCTGGTCCTGCACCTGGGTGTGGCTCAGCATGAACTTGAGGGTTTCCGGCGTCTTCCCGGCGTAGACCTGGACGCCGAGGTAGCCGTTGGCGAGGAACGGGCCTTCCCGCCAGTTCTTCGGCAGCCGCCGCCAGAGCATCCGCGCATCGCCGGCGACATCCCGGTACGGGTCGGCTTTCGCGAGCGCGGGCGGGGCGGCCTGGGACCACAAACCCCCGAAGGCGGCGGCCCCGGTCAGGACCGAGGCAGCGCGGAGCACCGTCCGCCGGGACACTGCGTCCATGAAGCATCCTCCGAATTCATACTACGTTTCGGCGAGATCATGCGGCGGCGTCCGGTCATACTTGCAGAGGGCAGCCCAAAATGCCAGGGATGTTCACCCGGAAAGCGGCAGAGACATCCGATGAATCAGGGAAGTGGCGGCAGCGCCGGCGTGTGCAGCCAGCGGGTGAAGAACGCCCCCAGCGGCCGCCCGGCCTGCGCCTCCGCCGCGGCCACGAACGCCTCCGTGGTGACCAGCCCGTGCCGGTACTCCGCCGCCCACGACTTCAGCAGTGCGAAGAACGCCGGGTCCCCCAGCTCCGCCCGCAGCGCGTGCAGCGTCAACCCGCCGCGCTTGTAGACGCGCTCGTCGAACATCCGGGCCACCCCGGGGTCGGCGATCCGGACGTCCGCCGGCTTGGCCTTGACGCGGGCGTACCAGCTCGCGGCCAGCGCCGCGGCGGACGGCCCGCCGATCTCCTCGGACCACAGCCACTCCGCGTACGTCGCGAAGCCCTCGTTCAGCCAGATGTGGCGCCAGTCCGCCACCGTCAGGCTGTTGCCGAACCACTGGTGGGCCAGCTCGTGCAGCACGAGCCGCTCGTGGGTGCGGCGGCCGTCGACGTGGTTGGCGCCGAAGATCGCCATCCCCTGGGCCTCGATCGGGTCGTCGAGGTCGTCGTCGGTGATCACGATGACGTACTCGGCGAACGGGTACGGGCCGAACAGCCGCTGCAGGAACTCCATCATCCGGCCCTGCCGCCCGAAGTCGCGCTCGAACGCGCGCCGCAGCCGCGGAGGTACCGCCGCGTGCTGCGGGACCGTCGGGGTGACCGACTCGACGCCGCCGCGGCCGAAGCCGAGGCTCAGGAGGCGTCCGGCCGCCCCCGCGGGTGATCCCCAGCCGCGGCCGGTCAGCTCGACGTCGTCGTAGCGGCCGATCTGGACGCTCATCAGGTACGTCGCCGTCGGCTCCGGCCGCTCGAAGACCCAGCGGGTCGTGCTCGCCGACGTCGAGCGCTCGACCAGGGTTCCGGTGACCGCGACCAGGTACGGCGACGCCGTCGTCACGCTCACCCGGTACGCCGCCTTGTCCGCCGGGTGGTCGTTGCACGGGAACCACGACGGCGCCCCGACCGGCTGGCTCGCCACCAGCGCGCCGTCGGTCAGCTCGTCCCAGCCGACGTCACCCCAGCGGCTGCCCACCGGGCGCGGGTTGCCGACGTAGTGGACCTCGACCGTGAACACCGCGCCCGCCGGGATCGGCTTCGCCGGCTTGACGTGCAGCTTCACGCCGCGCTTGAGGTACTTCGCGGCCTTCCCGTCGACCAGCACCCGGTTGATCCGGAACTCGCCGAAGTCGAGGCTGACGCGGGACAGCGCCTGCGTCGCCTCCGCGGTGATCACCGCCGACGCCGAAAGCCGGTTCGGTGCGACCTTGTAGTCGAGGGTCAGGTCGTAGTGCCGGGTCCGGTAGCCGCCGTTGCCGTGCGCGGGCAGGTACGGGTCGCCGGAGGTGTCCGCGCCGGGAGCGGGAGCCTTCGAAATCACCCGTGGCGAACCTTTCGTCGTGCGTGCTGGAACCAGGCTCGCACGAACGGGTGAGTCCGGCGCGCCTGGCCCTGCTTTCGTTACTTACCCGGCCAGGCCGAGATCGGGTTGCCGAGCCAGCGGGTGTCGGCCGGCACCTCGTCGCCGCGGGTCACCAGCGAACCCGGGCCGACCGTGGTGCGCGCGCCGATGCCCGCGCCCGGCAGCACGATGCCGTGCGGGCCGAGCGTCGCGCCCTCGCCGAGGGTCACCCGGGACATGCTCATGATCCGGTCGTGGAACAGGTGCGTCTGCACGACGCAGCCGCGGTTGATCGTCGCGCCGTCGCCCAGCGACACCAGGTCCGCCTCCGGCAGCCAGTACGTCTCCAGCCAGACGCCGCGGCCGATCTTGACGCCCATCGTGCGCAGCCACGCGGTCAGCAGGGGCGTGCCGCCGACCGAGCCGATCAGCCACGGCACCGCGAGGGCCTCGACGAACGTGTCGGCCAGCTCGTTGCGCCAGACGAAGGAGCTCCACAGCGGGTGGTCGACTTCGCGGAACTTGCCGACCAGCAGCCACTTCATCGCCGTCGCCGTCAGCGCCGCGACGATCCCGGCGGCCAGCAGCGCGGGTCCGGCCAGCAGCGCGGCGACGCCGAAGCCGAACGCCGACGCCGTCCACAGCAGGCCGAAGGCGACCACGACGGTCAGCGCGACGCCGCACATCACCGGGATGATCCGGCACAGCTCGACCAGTGCCCGCGCCGCCTTGAGGTGCAGCGCCGGGGTGTAGGTGCGGCTCGTGTCGGCCTCGCCGACCGCGCGGCGGACCGGCAGCGGCGGCATGCCGAGGTACGACGAGCCCTTCTTCGCCTTCAGCGGCGTCGAGGACAGCACGCCGACCAGGCCGCGCTTCGGCACCGAACGGCCGGGCGCGGTCATCCCCGAGTTGCCGAGGAAGGCCTGCTTGCCGATCCGCGCCGGGGCGACGTGCAGCCAGCCGTGGCCGAGTTCGTAGGTGGCGACCATCGTGTCGTCGGCGAGGAACGCGCCGCTGTCGACCTTGGTCATCTTCGGCAGCGCCAGCACCGTCGACGCCTCGACGTTGCGGCCCACCTTCGCGCCGAGCAGCCGCAGCCACACCGGCGTGAACAGGCTGGCGTACAACGGGAACAGGCCTTCGCGGGCCATGCTCATCAGGCGCTCGGTGGCCCAGACCTGCCAGGCGACGCGGCCGTGCACCGGGTGGTAGCCCTCGACCATGCCGATGCTCAGCGTCCGGACGCCGACGAGCACGAGCAGCATGTACGCCAGGAAGTACGCGGCCGTCGCGACCGGGACGAAGATCATCGCGCGGGTGAAGGCGTCGAGCAGCGTCGGGGCGCCGGAAATCGCGTAGCCGAGCACCGCCACACCGGCCAGCGCCGCGATGCCGGGCAGGAAGCCGAGGAGCAGCGAGGTCGCGCCGTAGACAGCGGCCCAGAAGTGCGACCGCGGCGGGCGGCTCGACGGCCACTTCAGCGCGTCCCGCTCGTCCTTGCCGACGCGGGTGGCGGGCGAACCGGCCCAGCGCTGCCCGGCCGGGACGGCGCCGCGGACGGTCGAGCCCGCCGCGATCTCCGCGCCCTTGCCGATGCGGACACCCGGGAACAGCGTGCTGCGCGCGCCGACGCGGGCTTCGGCGCCCACGCGGACCTTGCCGATGTGCACGACGTCGCCGTCGACCCAGTGGCCGGACAGGTCGACCTCGGGCTCGATCGCGGCGCCGCGGCCCAGCTTGAGGAAGCCGGTGACCGGCGGCGGCGAGTGCAGGTCGACGTCCTTGCCGATCCGCGCGCCGAGCGCCTTCGCGTACGTCGTCATCCAGGACGCGCCGGCGACGCTGTCCGCGCCGCTGAACTCGGCGAGCTTCTCGGCCGTCCACAGGCGCAAGTGGACACTCCCGCCGCGCGGGTACGTGCCGGGGCGGACGCCGGACAGCAGCACGCGCGCGCCACCGGCGGCGATCGCGATCCGGCCCGCCGGGCTGAACAGCACCAGCCAGGCCAGGCCGACCCACGCCCAGCTCAGCGTCGGCGCCCAGGCGAACCCGAGCAGGGCCAGGACGTTCGACAGCGCGGCGGCGAGCGTCGCCCAGCGCAGGCCGACCAGGCCCATCAGCGGGACCATCAGCAGCGTCTGGACGACACCGGCGCGGCGTTTGGTCGGCGCGATGTCCCGGCGTTCGGTGGCCTGGCCGCTCAGCGCGTCCAGCATCGCGGCGAGTGCGCCCAGCTTGGGGTGGGCGTAGATGTCGGCGACCGACACCTGCGGGTGCCGGGTGCGGATGCGGGCGACCACCTGCGCGGCGGTCAGGCTGCCGCCGCCGTGGGTGAAGAAGTCGGCCTTCGGGCTGTCGACCGAGACGCCGAGGATTTCGGCCCAGCCTTCGGCGAGCCACGTCTCGGTCGGGGTCAGCCCGGAAGCCTCCACTGTGGACAGCGGCCACGGGAGGGCGTTGCGGTCGACCTTGCCGGACGTCCGCGTCGGCAGGTCGTCGACGACGGCCAGCAGCGGCACCAGCGCGGCGGGCAGCTGCTCACGCAGGCGGGTCGCGGCCTGGTCGTGGTCGAACTCCGCGTCGCCGGGGACGACGTACCCGACGAGGACCTGGTTGCCGGCCTTGGTGCGGCGGATCGCGGCGGCCGCGCCCTGCACACCCGGCAGCGCCTGCAGCGCGGCGTCGACCTCGCCCAGCTCGATGCGGCGGCCGCCGAGCTTGACCTGCTCGTCGAGGCGGCCGAGGAACAGCAGGCCCGCTTCTTCCGCGCGGACCATGTCGCCGGAGCGGTAGGCGCGCTGCCAGCCCAGCGACGGCAGCGGCGCGAACTTCTCGGCGTCCTTGGCTTCGTCGAGGTAGCGGGCCAGGCCGACACCGCCGATGACGAGCTCGCCGGTCTCGCCCATGGCGACCGGCTTCCCCTCGTCGTTGACGACGGCGAGCTGCCAGCCGGCGAGCGGGAGGCCGATGCGGACCGGGCCGTCGCCGGTCAGCTGCGCGGCGCAGGCGACGACGGTGGCCTCGGTCGGGCCGTAGGTGTTCCAGACTTCGCGGCCTTCGACGGCGACGCGCTCGGCCAGCTCCGGCGGGCAGGCCTCGCCGCCGAAGATGAGCAGGCGGACGTCTTCGAGCGCGTCGGCGGGCCACAGCGCGGCCAGCGTCGGCACGGTGGACACGACGGTGATGCGCTGCGCGACCAGCCACGGGCCGAGGTCGACGCCGGTGCGGACCAGCGCGCGGGGCGCCGGGACCAGGCAGGCGCCGTGGCGCCAGGCCAGCCACATCTCTTCGCAGGAGGCGTCGAAGGCGACGCTCAGGCCGGCCAGGACGCGGTCGCCGGGACCGATCGGCTCGTCGGTGAGGAAGAGCTCGGCCTCGGCGTCGACGAAGGCGGCGGCACTCGCGTGGGTGACCGCGACACCCTTGGGCTTGCCGGTGGAACCGGAGGTGAAGATGATCCACGCGTCGTCGGCCGGGCTGGGGACGCCGTCACGGCCGCCGGGCGTCGAGTGGACCTCGATCTTGCCGTCGGTGGCGACGGCGGCGACCTGCGCCTCCTCGAAGACCAGCTCGGCGCGCTCGTCGGGGTCGTCGGCGTCGACCGGCACGTAGGCGGCGCCGACGGACAGGGTGGCGAGGATGGCGATGTACAGCTCGGCGGTGCCGGAGGAGATCCGGATGCCGACGCGGTCGCCGAGGCCCACGCCGTAGCTCTTGAGGCGGCGGCCGTAACCGTCGATCTCGTCGAGGAGCCGCCGGTAGGTCAGGGTGGTGGTGCCGTCGTCGATCGCGGCCGCGTTGGGGTGCCGTTCGGCGGTGGCGGCCAGGACGTCGAGGAGGGTGCGCTCGCCGGCCGCGAGACCGGACCAGAACAGGGCGCGGTCGGCGACCGGCGCGAGCGTGACCTCGGGGGTGGATCCGGTGGGTTCGATCGTGACGGTCATCGGCCGCTCACCTCGACCGTGCCGCGGACGTGCCGGGACGAACCATGGGCGCGCAAGCCCACCACTCACCTTTCGGGAGCCTCAACCGGGCTTGCTCTCCGGTTGAGGCGCCCGCAACGACCTTCCACCATACCCGCGGATCACCGAAAGATATCCACAGGGTCACGCTCGCGTGTCGGACCTCACGCCCGGTGACGCCTACCGCTTGCGCGCGGCCTTTCCGCCGACCTTCGGCTTCGCCTTCTTTTCGCGAACCCGGACGTTCACCCGGACGGGGCTGCCGGTGAAGCCGAACTGCTCGCGGAACTTGCGCTCGATGAACCGGCGGTAGCCCGCCTCGAGGAAGCCGGTCGTGAACAGCACCAGCGTCGGCGGGCGGATGCCGGCCTGGGTCGCGAACAGCACCTTCGGCTGCTTGCCCGAGCGGACCGGCGGCGGCGTCGCGGCGATCAGGTCGGACAGCCACGCGTTGAGCTGGCCGGTCGGTACCCGCTGGTCCCACGACTTCAGCGCGGTCCGCAGCGCCGGTGCCAGCTTGCGCACCGAACGGCCGGTCAGCGCCGAGATGTTGACCTTCTCCGCCCACGGCACGCGGACGAGGCCGCGGTCGAGCTCGCGGACCATCGCGTGCCGGCGGTCCTCGTCGACCAGGTCCCACTTGTTGAACGCCAGCACGCAGGCGCGGCCGGCCTCGACGACCATGGTCAGCACCCGCAGGTCCTGTTCGGACATCGGCTCGGCCGCGTCCAGCAGCACGATCGCGACCTCGGCCGCGTCGATGGCGGTCTTGGTGCGCAGCGACGCGTAGTACTCGGCGCCCGCCGCGAAGTTGACGCGCTTGCGCAGGCCCGCCGTGTCCACGAACCGCCAGGTCTCGCCGTCCAGCTCGACCAGCGAGTCGACCGGGTCGACTGTGGTGCCCGCGACCGAGTCGACGACCGAGCGCTCCTCGCCGGACAGCTTGTTGAGCAGGCTCGACTTGCCGACGTTCGGCTTGCCGACCAGCGCGACGCGCCGCGGCCCCGACGTCGCGCCGCCGCCCTCGCGCGGCGCCTCGGGCAGGGCCTTGAGGATGGCGTCGAGCAGGTCGCCGGAGCTGCGGCCGTGCAGCGCGCTGACCGGGTGCGGCTCGCCGAGGCCGAGCGACCACAGCGACGCGGTGTCCGCGAGCAGCCGGTCGTCGTCGACCTTGTTCGCGGCCAGCAGGACCGGCTTCTTCGAGCGGCGCAGGACCTTGGAGACGGCCTCGTCGGTCGCGGTCGCGCCGACCGTGGCGTCGATGACCAGCAGGATGGCGTCCGCGGTCTGCATGGCCAGCTCGGCCTGGGCGGCGACGGAGGCCTGCAGCCCGGTCGCGTCCGGCTCCCAGCCGCCGGTGTCGACCAGGGTGAACCGGCGCCCGCCCCAGTAGGCGTCGTAGGCGACGCGGTCGCGGGTCACGCCGGGGACGTCCTGCACGACGGCTTCGCGCCGGCCGAGGATGCGGTTGACCAGCGTCGACTTGCCCACGTTGGGCCGGCCGACGACGGCGAGCACCGGTTGCCCGAGCGCGGCCTCCTCGGCCGCTTCCGCCGCCTCGATCTGCGCGTCGAGCGCGGCGAATTCGGTCTCGTCGGACCAGGTGCCGTCGACTTCGCCGACGCTTTCGTACTCTTCCATTGGAACCTGATTTCCCTTATACCGCGCCGAATCCGTGTTCGGCGCGCCAGTCGTCCAAAGTCTTCACGAGCGCCGCGAGCTCACCGCGCAGCTCTTCGGTGCCCTGGTCGAGCCCGGTCTTCCCGGGACCGACCTTCGGCGTGAACGGCTCGCCCACGAGGATGTCCACCCGCGGCCGGAACCGTCGCTTGCCGTCGGCCGGCTTGAGCGTGCCCCGCGTCGCGACCGGGAGCACGGTCGCGCCGGAGGCCCGGACCAGCCAGGCCGCGCCGCGTTCGGCCGCGCCGACGTCCCCGGTACCGCGGGTGCCTTCGGGGAAGATCCCGACGACACCGCCGTCTTTCAGGACGCCGACCGCGGTCAGCAGCGGCTTGCGGTCGATCTCGCCGCGCTTGAGCGGGATCTGCCCGATCGCCAGCATGAACTTGCCGACGATCCCGCCGAACATCTCGGCCTTGACCAGGAACGCCGAACGCCGCGGAAGCATTCCGAAGATCAGCTGCGGCTCGATCATGGAACTGTGGTTGGCGATCACGAGCAGCGGCCCGGTGGCGGGGACGCGCTCGCGGCCGTGCACCCGGATGCGGAACGCCGAGCGCAGATAGTACCGGGCGAAGACCCGCCCGGCGTCGTGGAGCCTGCCGACGGATCCCTGCGGGAGTCCGTCAGCGGTCATCGCGCTACCTCGGCGTTGCACCCCGCCAGCAGGCCGCGGTGGCTGGCCAGCTCGCTGAGGGCGACGATCACCTGGTCGATCGACAGCTCGGAGGTGTCGACGGGCACGGCGTCGTCGGCCGCGCGCAGCGGCGAAGCGGCCCGGGTCGAGTCGAGGTGGTCGCGGCGCTCGACCGAAGCCAGCGCGTCGGCGACCGACGACTGCCGCCCGGCCGCGGTGTCCTGGGTGCTGCGGCGCGACGCGCGGACGTCGGCCGACGCGGTCAGGAAGACCTTCAGCGGCGAGTCCGGCGCGACGACGGTGCCGATGTCCCGGCCCTCGACGACGATCCCGCCGCGGTGGGAGACGACGTCGTCGATGATCTGCCGCTGCCGCGCGACCAGCAGCTCGCGCACGTGCGGCACGGCCGAGACGGGCGAAACCGCCTTGGTGACCTCGGGCCCGCGGATGTCGGCGGCGACGTCTTCGCCGGCCAGCCGGATCTCGGGCCGCTCAGGGCTGGTGCCGATGGTGAACTCGGCCCGGTCGGCGACCGCGGCGACGGCGCCGGCATCGGCCGGGTCGACGCCGGCGCGCAGCACGGCGAGGGTGACCATCCGGTACATGGCACCGGTGTCGAGGTAGCCGGCGCCGAGGCGCTGGGCGAGCTTGCGGGCGACGGTGGTCTTCCCGGTCCCCGACGGGCCGTCCAGCGCGACCACACCTCGTAGGGCTCCCGTCACCGGCACTCTCCTCGCGTTCTCGTCTCGTCCTGGCCGGTCTCCATTCTGCCGGTCGGGGTACGGAGGAGATCAGTCGCCCCGCGCGCCGAAGCGCGCCACCACGAGCGCGAGGCGCTCGTCACGGTGCTCCGGCGACAGCCGATGGCCCCGGTCCAGCGTCACCAGCCCGTGCAACGTGCTCCAGAACACCTCGGTCAACGCGCCCGCGTCCTGCTCCCCCGCCGCCGGCTCGACGACCGCGAGGAGCTCCGCGAAGCACGCCTTCATCACCTCCGGGGTGTCGTCCTCGGCGAACCGCAGTTCCGAGGCGTGCGTGAACATCGCGTCGTAGAGGCCCGGTTTCGCCGCGGCGAAGGCCACATACGCCGCCGCCACCCCGCCGAGGCCGCCGGGGCGGGCCGCCACCAGCGTCGCCGCCAGTTCGGCGAAGCCCTCCAGCGCGGCCGCCGCCATGATCGCGTCCTTGCCGTCGGGGAAGTGGCTGTACAGCACCGGCTGGCTGTACTCGATCAGCGCGGCCAGCCGCCGGGTGGTGACCGCGTCCCAGCCTTCCGCCTCGGCGAGCTCCCGGGCCGCGGTGACGATCCGCCGCGCTCGCTCGGTCCGGTCGCGCACACGCCGTTGTCGCTGGGTCATGGTCGGATGCTAGCACTGCTAGACAAACTAGCGGTGCTAAGTTAGCGTTGCTAGCAATCCTAGCGATGCTAGAAAACTGGAGGGAACACCATGCTCGTCACCGGCTACGTCCTCACCGCGATCGTCGCGCTCGGGATCATCTACATCGGCCTCAACTACCTCTTCGCGCCGGCGAAGATCGCCGCGGGCTTCGGCTTCACCGAGGTCCCCGGAAACGCCGACACGTTTCTGAACGTCAAGGGCGGCCGTGACATCGGCGCCGGCCTGGTCCCGCTGGCCCTGATGATCTACGGCGACCCGCACGCGCTGGGCTGGCTCATGCTCGCCGCGGCCGCCTGGCCCTTCTTCGACATGCTGATCGTCCTGCGCCACCGGGGGAAGAAGGCCATCGCGTTCGGCGTCCACGGCCTGACCGCCGCCGTGATGGTCGCCGCCGCGCTGCTGCTCCTGCTCGGCTGAACACCGCGAAACGGGCACCTGGGTTACGGTGGTTGGGTGAACGTCGAAGTAACTCCTCTGCCCGGCATCGGGGTCCGCAAGGACTTCGCCACCCGTACCGGCCGCCGCATCGGCGTCGTCACCCAGCGGGACGGCCACATCGAGCTGATCGTGTCCAAATCGGACGATCCCGATGCCTGCGCCGCCTCGATCCCGCTCACCGCGGACGAGGCCGGCGCGCTGGCCAACCTGCTCGGCGCGCCGCAGCTGGTCGCGCAGCTGACCGAGGAGCACCGCGACCTGCCGGGCATCAGCACGCGGCAGCTGCCGATCAAGCCGTCCGGCCCGTTCGACGGCCGGACGCTCGGCGACACCGCGATGCGCACCCGCACCGGCGTTTCGGTGGTCGCGGTGGCGCGGGCCGGCCAGGTGCACCCGTCGCCGACGCCGGACTTCACGTTCACCGGCGGCGATCTGCTGGTCGCGGTCGGCACGGGCGAGGGCCTCGAAGCCGCCGCCAAGATCCTCAAGTACGGCTGAGCGGCCGATGGACCACACCGCGCTGTCCTTGATCGAATTGGGGGCGGTCTTCTTCGGGCTGGGCGTGCTCGGGCGCCTGGCAGGCAAGATCGGCCTCTCCCCCATCCCGCTCTACCTGCTCGGCGGCCTCTGCTTCGGCCAGGGCGGGCTGATCCCGCTGGCCGACATCGGCGGCTTCACCCACCTGGCCGGCGAAATCGGCGTCGTGCTGCTGCTGTTGCTGCTCGGCCTCGAGTACTCCGCGGCCGAGCTGTTCACCGGGCTGCGCCGCTCGTGGACGGCGGGCCTGCTCGACATCGTCCTCAACGCGGCCCCCGGCGCCGCCGTCGCGCTGCTGCTGGGCTGGGGCCCGGTCGGCGCGATGGTGATGGCGGGCGTCACGTACATCTCGTCGTCCGGCATCGTCGCCAAGGTGCTCGGCGACCTCGGCCGGCTCGGCAACCGCGAAACGCCGGTGGTGCTGTCGATCCTCGTGTTCGAGGACCTCGCGATGGCGCTCTACCTGCCGATCCTGACCGCGGTGCTGGGTGGTGTCTCCCTGCTCGGCGGCCTGGAGGCTGTCGGCATCTCGCTGCTGGTGATCACCGTGGTCCTGGTGGTCGCGCTGAAGTTCGGCCGGTACGTCTCCGCGGCGGTCGACAGCCCGGACCGCGAGGTGTTCCTGCTCAAGGTCCTCGGCGCGGCACTGCTGGTGGCCGGGCTGGCCTCGGCGATGCAGGTGTCGGCCGCGGTCGGCGCGTTCCTGCTCGGCATCGCGATCTCGGGCTCCACGGCGGAGAACGCGACGCACATGCTGGAGCCGCTGCGTGACCTGTTCGCCGCGGTGTTCTTCGTGGTCTTCGGGCTCAACACGAACCCGGCGTCGATCCCGCCGGTCCTCGGCTGGGCGATCGTGCTGGCGGTGGTGACGACCGCGACGAAGGTCGCCACGGGCTGGTGGGCGGCCCGCCGTCAGGGCATCGGGAAGATGGGGCGGGCCCGTGCGGGTGCGGCGCTGGTCGCCCGGGGCGAGTTCTCGATCGTCATCGCCGGGCTGGCGGTGGCGGCGGGCGCGGTCACCGGCGAGCTGGCAGCCCTGGCCACGGCGTACGTCCTGCTGATGGCGATCCTTGGCCCGACGGCGGCCCGCGTCGTCGAGCCGATCGCCCGTGCGCTGCAGCGGAAAGCGGCCGCGCGGACGGCACCGGCCGAAGCTCAGAACACGTAGGTGCAGCCCGTCGCGACCAGGGGCGTCCCGCTGTAGGAGTAAGTGCTGCAGGTCGCGGTGACGTTGGTGTAGACGGCGTTCGTCGGGAACTGGTGGTAGACGGCGTTCAGCCGGGCGATCGTGAAGACGTAGGGCGCCCCGGCGTCGGCGAACCCGGCGCACGACGTGCCGAGGTTGACCGTCGGCGACGGGTAGGGAACCGAGCTGGTCCGGACGGAGACACCGGACGCGCAGGCGGTCGTGGTGGCGGCCTGCGCGACGGCGGGGACGACGACCAGCGCGGAGGCGGCGGTCACGGCGGCCAGGATCGCGCTCAGCTTCCGCATCGGCACGGCGGCTCCTCGGTCGGGTGCGGGTTTTCCGAGCCTATCGCCGGAAGGTCCGGGGACAAGCGACCTTCCGGCGGGGCCCGGCTGGGCCGTCCGGCTACCTCACCGCAGGTCCGCCCGGCCCGCCGACGGCACGAACGCACCCGTGCCGAGGGCCGGGTGGGTCGTCGCCGCCGGGACCACACCCGCCACCGGCACCGAAGCCGATGTCCGGGCCAGGTCCAGCGTCACCCGGCCCGGCTGGGCCGGTCCGCGGATGAAGCTGCCGTCCGTGCCGCCGATGATCAACGCCAACGCGTGACCGCGGGGCACGATGTGGTCCGTCGACGCCAGGCGGAACGTCATCGTGTACGCCGTTCCCGGGGTCAGTGGCCGCTCCTGCGAAAGCGACGCGTAGTTCGCCAGGTCCGCCCAGCCGCGGCTGAGGATCGTGTAGCTCACCTTCTTCACGTCCGCCGTCGCCACGCGATAACAAGCGTCGTCCCCCGCGGAAGACGAGCCCCAGCACGTCTCCGCCGTGCCCGTCCTGATCCCCTCGCCGCTCCCCGCGAAGTTGCGGATCGTCGCCGGGCCGAGGTCCACCAGCAGGGCCGACACCCGCGCCGACGTCGTGCTCGGCGTCGCCGTCACGGTGACCGACGAGGTCCCCGAGATCTGCAGGTCCGAGGGCAAGGCGCCGGTCGAGTAGGTCAAGGCCGCGCTGCCCGGGTTCGTCACCCAGGCGTCCTCGCCCAGGCCGGGGTTGTCGGTGAAGGACGCCGTCCCGGACGCCGGAGAGGTGCCCAGCGTGCCGGACGGCCCCGGCCGCAGCGTCGTGGCCAGTGCGTTCGCCGCCGGGTACGCGCTCTGGTCCACCCACTGGTCCGGCTGCCGCTCGACGCTGGCCTGCGGGCCGTTCTGGACGCCGTTGTCGATGCCCAGCAGGTAGTGGTCGAACCACCGGTGCAGCAGGTCGACCCAGTCCGCCCGCCGGTAGTCGAACGGGTCGACGTGCCCGGTCTGGGCCAGCCAGATCTTCTTCTCGACGTTCAGCGCGGCCCACCACTGTCCGAAGTGGATGGTCTTGACGTTCAGGTCGTTGACGCCGTGGGACAGCAGCACACTGGCCCGCACGTTGCCCGCCCGCCGGACGTAGTCGCGGTCCGCCCAGAGCGGCCCGTAGTCGCCGTTCGCGGTGGCGCCGGAGGCCAGGACCTGGTTCTGCGCCGAGCAGTTCTGCCCGCTGTTGCGCGCTTCGACCGTGCGCGCGAGCCCGTCCGGGTTGAAGCCGAAGGTCGCGCCGTCCGAGCGGTAGTAGTCGTACCAGGAGCTGATCGCCGCGATCGGGACGATCGTCTTCAGCCCGGCGACACCGGTCGCCGCGACGCCGTTGGCGATCGTGCCGTCGTAGGACTTGCCGATCATCCCGACGTTGCCGGTGCTCCAGCCCGCCGACACCGCGCTGCCGCCGGTCTTGGCGCTGTAGCCGGTCACCCGGCCGTTCAGCCAGTCGACGACCTTGCGCGCGGAGTCGACGTCCGAAGCGCCACCGACGTCCGCGCAGCCGGCCGAGCGGTTCGTCCCGGCCAGGTCGACCAGCACCACGGCGTAGCCGCGCGGCACGAAGTAGTTGTCGTAGAACAGCGGGAACTTCACCGGCTTCCCGGCGCTGTCGTAGGACTTCAGTTCGCTCTCGTTGCCGCGCCCGCAGCACGAGTAGTACGGACTGGCGTCCATGATCACCGGAACGGGTGAAGTGGCTTCGCCCGGCCGGATGATGTCCGCGGCCACGCGATCGGACCGGCCGTCCCCGTCGCCGTCACGGCCGATGTCGACCCAGACGGTCTCGCGGATCGCCTTCGCGTAGTCGTGGATCGGCTCGCTGACCCGGGGCGCCGCGTGGGCCACCCCGGGGGCGAACGTCGGAAGGAGGATGAGCGCGAGCAGTACCAGACCGGTTCGCATACCCCTCACGCTGGCAGCAGCGGCGCGGGCGCACCACGGCGGAAAGTCGGGACTGTGACAACCGGGGCTTCGCCCCGGGCCGGGGGCTTCGCCACCCGGACCCCCGAAAAGCAGGCGTCAGAGCTCGACGTTCCGGTAGAGCGCACCGACCTCGTTCTTGGTCAGCCGCCGGATCGAGCCGACGCGCTGGTTGCCCAGCTGGACGTCGCCGACCGCGGTGCGGACCAGCTTGAGCACCGGGTGGCCGGCGTCCTTGAGCAGGCGGCGCACGATGTGCTTCTTGCCCTCGTGGATCACCAGCTCGACAAGCGATTTGCCGGAGTGCATGTCCTTGACGCGGAACTGGTCGACCTTGACGATGCCGTCCGGCAGCTCCCAGCCGCGGCGCAGCTCCTTGCCGAGCCCGCGCGGCACGAGGCCGTCGACCTCGGCGAGGTAGGTCTTGAGCACCCGGTACGACGGGTGCATCAGCCGGTGGCCGAGGTCGCCGTCGTTGGTCAGCAGCAGCAGGCCCTCGGTGTTCTCGTCGAGCCGGCCGACGTGCACGACACCGGGCGTCTCCTCGTAGCGGCCGCGCAGGTAGTCGCCGACGCAGGGGCGGCCGCGGTCGTCCGACATCGTCGAGTGCACGCCCTTGGGCTTGTTCAGGGCGAGGTAGATCAGGTCGTCGCGCAGGTTCACCCGGGTGCCGTCGACGTGGATGATCGCGGTGTCCGGGTCGACGCGGCGGCCCAGCTCGGTGACGACCTCGCCGTCCACCTCGACCCGGCCGGCGACGATCAGGTCCTCCGCCGCGCGCCGGGAGGCGACCCCGGCCTGCGACAGCACCTTCTGCAGCCGGACGCCGTCGGGGTGTTCACTGGATGTCATCGATGGTGTCCACTTCGGGTAGCAACGGAGCGATCGGCGGCAGGTCGTTCAGTGACGACAGCCCCAGTCGCTCCAGGAACAGCTCGGTCGTCACGTACAGCGTCCCGGTCGTCTCGGGATCGGTCCCCATCTCTTCGATGAGGCCGCGCGCGAGCAGCGTCCGGATCACGCCGTCCACGTTCACGCCCCGCACCGCGGCAACCCGCGCGCGGGTCACCGGCTGCCGGTACGCGATCACGGCGAGGCTCTCCAGCGCGGCCCGGGTCAGCTTCGACCGCTGGCCGTCCAGCAGGAGCTTCTCCACGAACGGGGCATGGACGTCCCTAGTGTAGAACCGCCACCCTTCGCCGACGCGCCGCAGGTCGATCCCGGAGGTCCGATCGGTGAACTTCTGCGCCATGGTCCGCAGCGCGACGACGATCCGCGACTTGGGCTGGCCGAGGGTGTCGGCGAGCAGTTCTTCGCTCGCGGGCGAGTCGACGACGAGGAGGAGCGCCTCGAGCGCGGCTTCGAGAGCCTCGTCGGAGGTGAGGTCCGGCATGGAGTCGGAGTCGCCGGCGGCGACCAGGTCGGACTCGGGATCGGCGGGCCCGGGCTCGGCGGCCGGCTCGGGCGCCGCGGCCGCTTCAGGCTCCACGGCCGCTTCAGGCTCCACGGGCGCTTCAGGCTCCACGGCCGCTTCAGGCACCACGGGCGCTTCAGGCTCCACGGCCGCTTCCCCGACCGCGGCTTCCTCCGCGACGAGGGGCGCCACCGGCTCGCCGTCCTCGGTCACCGGCTCGCCGGACAGTGCCTCGTCCAGCGCCAGCTCCGCCGCGGCTTCGGCCGGTTCCGCACCCGCGGGCGGTTCCGGGGCTTCGACCTCAGCCGCCGACTCGGCCACCGGCGGCTCGGGCGGGGAAACCTGCTCGTTGTTCTCCGGGCTCACCCGTACTCCTCTTCGTCTCCGAACGCGCGGTCCAGCTCGGCCGCCGCGGAGGCTTCCTCCTTCGTGCCGCCCGTCCAGCGGACGTGCAGCTCGGCCAGTGCCTCGCTCTGCTCGAACTGGACCGTCGCCTCGCGGTAGAGCTCCAGCAGCGCCAGGAAGCGCGCCACGATCTCCACCGTGTGCTCGCAGTCGTCGACCAGCTCGCCGAACGTCGCCTGGCCTCGCTCCGCCAGCATCACCCGGAGGATCGCCGCGTGCTCGCGCACGGAGATGCGGCCCATGTGGATGTGGGCGATCGAGACCGTCGGCGGTGGCTTCGGCCGGAACACCGCCACCGCGATGTCGGCGAACTTCTGTGGCGTCACGCCCAGCATCACTTCGGGCAGGAGCCCGACGAACCGCTCCTCCAACGCCACCGATCGCGGGTAGCGCCGCAGCGCGTTCTGTTCCAGCTCGCCGAACAGCGCCGCCACCTGCTTGTACGCGCGGTACTGCAGGATCCGTGCGAACAGCAGGTCGCGGGCTTCGAGCAGCGCGAGGTCGTCTTCGCTCTCCACCTCGGCCGACGGCAGCAGCCGCGCCGCCTTCAGGTCCAGCAGCGTCGCCGCGATGACGAGGAACTCCGTCGTCTCGTCGAGGTTCCAGTCGGTGCCCAGCGCGCGCGTGTACGCGATGAAGTCGTCGGTGACCCGGTGCAACGCCACTTCGGTGACGTCGAGCTGGTGCTGCGAGATGAGCTGCAGCAGCAGGTCGAACGGACCCTCGAAGTTCGCCAGCCGCACCTTGAACTTCGACGTGCTCAGTTCCTCGGTGTTCACGCCTTCGGGGATCATCCCGCCGTGCACCGTCTGATGCGGCTCCGGGGCCTCCGGCGCGTCAGCCGGCTCGTCCATCAGCCCTCGGTTTCGCCGCCGTCTGAGCCGACCACCCGCAGCCGCTGGACCAGCACCGATTCTTCGCCGTGCTGGTCGAAGTCGGCCAGCAGCACCGCCACGGCCTCGCGCACCAGCCGGCCGCGGTCGACGACCAAGTCGTGCTTCGCGCGCAGCGTCAGCCGGGCCTGCTCCATGGCGACCAGCTCTTCGCCGGAGACGTACACGGTGATCTTCGCGTCGTGCTTGGTCCGGCCCGATCCGTGCGGGGCCGCGCTGCGGGCGAGCTGGTCCGTCCGGCCGTTACCCGCTGGCTTCGGCTTCTCGGCGGGCTCGGCCGGGGCCTGGGGAGGGAGATCGAGAGCGGGGCTGGAGGTGATGCGGAAGAGTTCCGACGCTCCGGGCAGGGAGGCGCGCCTGCTCACCGAGCGATCACCTCGCGAGCCAGCTGGCGGTACGCCGCCGCGCCGGCCGACTTGGGCGCCCAGGTCGTGATCGGCTCACCCGCGACCGTCGTCTCGGGGAACCGCACGGTGCGGTTGATGACCGTGTCGAACACGGTCTCGCCGAATGCCTCCACCACGCGAGCCATGACCTCCTTCGAATGCAGGGTTCTCGGGTCGTACATGGTGGCGAGAATCCCGACGATGTCCAGTTTGGGGTTGAGGCGTTCCTGCACCTTCTCGATGGTGTCGATCAGCAGGGCGACGCCTCGCAGACTGAAGAACTCGCACTCCAGCGGGATGATCACGCCGTCCGCGGCGGTCAGCGCGTTCACCGTGAGCAAGCCGAGCGAGGGCTGGCAGTCGACAAGAACATAGTCGTAGTCGTTCATGACCGGACGCAGGACCCGTAACAACGTGTGCTCGCGCCCTACCTCGGCGACGAGCTGGACCTCGGCGGCGGACAGGTCGATGTTGCTCGGCAGCAGGTCAACGCCGTCGACGCGGGTTTTCATCAGCACGTCGGTGGCGCTGACCGAGCGCTCCATGATGGCGTTGTAGACCGTCTGGTCCAGCTCGTGCGGCTGGATGCCGAGACCGACGGCCAGCGCGCCCTGCGGGTCGAAGTCGACGAGCAGCACCTTGCGCCCGTACTCGGCGAGGGCGGCCCCCAGGTTGATGGTCGACGTCGTCTTGCCGACGCCGCCCTTCTGGTTGCACATCGCCATGATCTTGGCCGGGCCGTGCTTGTCGAGCGGCGCCGGATCGGGGTGCTCGCGGATCGGGCGGCCGGTCGGCCCGATGCCCTCGAGCTTCACCTTCTTGCCGTTGCGCTCCTGCTGGTCGTCGCCGTCGTGGTCGATCGGTGTCGCGATGGTGACCTGGCTGAGGTTCGCCGCCGCCGACCCGGCGGACTCGGCCGGGACGGCCGGCTGGTTCGGTGTCGACATGGCGCGAAAGCTCCTTGTTCGTCAGCGTCCGCCGCAGCCTATGTCCGGAGTCGGAGCCCCGGCAAAGCAACGCGCCGGACTCGACGGGGCAATGTCACTCGACCGTCGGTGCAGGCTACGAAGGCTGTTGACCGTTTATAGGGCCGTCTAGCCCAGTGCTCGCGGGTGCGCCGTGGCGTACACCTCGCGCAGGGTGTTGACCGTGACCAGCGTGTACACCTGGGTCGTCGTCACCGACGCGTGGCCGAGGAGTTCCTGGACGACCCGGACATCGGCGCCGCCTTCCAGCAGGTGCGTGGCGAAGGAGTGGCGGAGCGTGTGCGGCGACACCGCGGCCGTGATGCCCGCCCGTTCGGCGGTGTCCTTGAGGACCTGCCACGCGCTCTGCCGCGACAGCCGGCTGCCGCGGGCGTTGAGGAACAGCGCCGCGGTGCCGCGGCCGTGCGCGGCGAGCGCCGGGCGGGCGCGGACGGTGTAGGCGTGCAGCGCGGCGAGCGCCGGACGGCCGATCGGGACCAGCCGCTGCTTGCCGCCCTTGCCGTCGAGCAGGACCGTGCGCTCGGCGTCGTCGACGTCGTCGACGTCCAGGCCGACCGCCTCGGAGATCCGGGCCCCGGTCGAGTACAGCACCTCCAGCAGCGCCCGGTCGCGCAGCGCGCGCTCGCCGTCGGGCGGCGGGGTCTCGAGCAGCCGCAGCACGTCGTCGACCGGCAGCGCCTTGGGCAGCCGCTTGGCCAGCGTCGGCGGCCGGACTTCGCGGGCCGGGTTGTGCTCGGTGTGCCCCTCGGCGTGCGCGAACTTGTGCAGGCCACGCACGGCGACCAGGGCGCGGGCGGCCGACGAAGCCGCCAGAGGCTGGTGCTCGTCGTCGCCCTCGCGCAGGGCGGCCCCGAAGGCCGTGACGTGCGCGGACGTGACGTCGGCGATCTTCGCGACGCCCAGGCCGCCCAGGTGCGCGGCGTACCGGCGCAGGTCGCGGGCGTAGCTGTCCAGGGTGTTGCGCGCGGTCCCGCGTTCGACGACCAGGTGGTCGAGGTACGCGGCGATCACGCCGTCGGTGCTGCCCGCGGCTACCACGCCGCCACCATAGGCCGCCCGGCGCTCGTGACCCGGCAGAAACCCCGGTTGGTTACCTTGGATCCATGGGGTCCGAGGAGCTGCGCGTCGGGACGGCCGAGCGGGAGGAGACGGCGAGGTTGCTCGCCGACCACTTCGGCATGGGCCGCCTCACCCCGGACGAGTACGAGACGCGGGTGACGGACGCCTACGCGGCGACCACGCTGGGCGACCTGCGGCCGCTGTTCCGCGACCTGCCGCAGCCGCACCCGGGCTTCTTCGGGCCACCCCCGATGCCGCCGTACGCGCAGTCCACCGTCCAGCTGCCCACGTATGCGCCACCGGCGCCGTACTCGCAGCCGATGCCCGTGCCGTACTCGCACCGGTCGAGGACGGTGGCCGGGGTGCTGCAGATCGTGCTGCCCTTCGGCGTCGGCCGGTTCTACACCGGCCAGACCGCGCTGGGCGTGGCCCAGCTCTTCGCCACCTTCTGCACCGGCGTCGGGGTGGTGTGGCCGATCGTCGACGGCATCGTGCTCCTGGTCAAAGGCGGCACGGACGCCGAGGGCCGCCCGCTGCGCCCCTGAACCGGGGCGCAGCGGAGCAGCTCAGGCCTCGCGGCGCTTGGCGAACGCCGTCGGGCGGTCTTCCCACGGGGCGTCCGCCGGCCGCGGCGAGGCCGCGCCGCTGATCACCGCGTGCGCGGCCAGGACACCGGACACCGTGGCGCCGTTGATCAGCTCGCCGGCCAGGGCCATCCGGACCGCTTCGGCGAGCGGGAACTTGCGGATGACCAGGTCCGCCTCCTCCTCGCCGAGCACCTCGCGGTCCACTTCGGACAGTCCGCGGGCGAGAAAGACCCGCACGACCTCGTCGGTGAAGCCGGGCGACGCCGCGACGTCGACCAGGGTCACCCAGTCCGCAGCCGCCAGGCCGACCTCCTCGACGAGCTCCCGGCGCGCCGTGCCCACCGGGTCCTCGCCGAGGTGGTCGATCAGGCCCGCGGGCAGCTCCCACAGCCGGTGCCCGATCGGGTGCCGGTACTGGTGGATCAGCGTGACCTGCCGGTCGTCGTCCAGCGCCACGATCGCCACCGCGCCGAGGTGCTCGATCACCTCGCGGACGGCGGTGCCCCCGCCCGGCATCACGACGTCGTCGACGCGCAGGCCGACGACGCGTCCGATGTGGACGTCCCGGCTGGCCGCGACGCTGAACTCGTGCTCGCCGGGCGCGGTCACCGGGCCGCCACCGGGGCTTCGGGCAGCTCGACCGGCAGCCGCTCGGCGACCTTGCGGTCGACGACGGCCTTGACGAACGCGCTGAACAGCGGGTGCGGCCGGGTCGGGCGGCTCTTGAGTTCCGGGTGCGCCTGGGTGCCGACGAAGAACGGGTGCTTGTCGGCGGGCAGCTCGACGAACTCGACCAGGTGGTCGTCCGGCGAGGTGCCGGAGAACACGAGCCCGGCGTCCGAGAGCTGCTTGCGGTAGGCGTTGTTGACCTCGTAGCGGTGCCGGTGCCGCTCGGACACCTCGGTGCTGCCGTAGGCCTTGGCGACCTGCGAGCCCGGCTTGAGCTTCGCCGGGTACGCGCCGAGCCGCATGGTGCCGCCCATGTCCCGCTCGCCCGCGACGACGTCGCGCTGGTCGGCCATGGTCGAGATCACCGGGTGCTTGGTGTTCTCGTCGAACTCCGACGAGCCGGCGTCCTTGATGCCGGCCAGGTGCCGGGCGGCCTCGATGACCATGCACTGCAGGCCGAGGCACAGGCCGAGCAGCGGGACGCCGCGGGTGCGGGCGTACTCGATCGCGCCGACCTTGCCCTCGATGCCGCGGATGCCGAACCCGCCCGGGATCAGCACACCGTCCACATCGGACAGCACGGAGGCGGCGCCGGACGCGGTCTGCGCGTCGTCGGAGGCGACCCAGACGATCTCGACCTTGGCGCGGTGGGCGAACCCGCCCGCACGCAGGGCCTCGGTGACCGAGAGGTAGGCGTCCGGCAGGTCGATGTACTTGCCGACGACCGCGATCCGGACGACCTCGTTCGGGTTGTGCACGCGGTCGAGCAGGTCGCCCCACACCGTCCAGTCGACGTCGCGGAACGGCAGGCCGAGGCGGCGGACCACGTAGGCGTCGAGCGCCTCGCCGTGCAGCACCTTCGGGATGTCGTAGATGGACCGCGCGTCCGGGCAGGCGATGACGGCCTCGGTGTCGACGTCGCACATCAGGCCGATCTTGCGCTTGAGGTCCTCCGGGATCTCCCGGTCGGCCCGGCAGACCAGCGCGTCGGGCTGGATACCGATGTTGCGCAGCGCGGCGACCGAGTGCTGGGTCGGCTTCGTCTTGAGCTCGCCCGACGGCGCCAGGTACGGCACCAGCGAGACGTGCAGGAAGAAGCACTGGTCGCGGCCGACGTCGTGGCGGACCTGGCGGCAGGCCTCCAGGAACGGCAGGGACTCGATGTCGCCGACCGTGCCGCCGACCTCGGTGATGACGACGTCCGGCGACTGGCCGGTCTCGTCCGGCCCGGCGGCCGCGGTGATCCGGGCCTTGATCTCGTCGGTGATGTGCGGGATGACCTGCACGGTGTCGCCGAGGTACTCGCCGCGGCGCTCCTTGGCGATCACCTCGGAGTAGACCTGGCCGGTGGTGACGTTGGCCTTGCCGTCGAGGTCGCGGTCGAGGAACCGCTCGTAGTGGCCGATGTCGAGGTCGGTCTCGGCGCCGTCGTCGGTGACGAACACCTCGCCGTGCTGGAACGGGTTCATCGTCCCGGGGTCGACGTTGAGATAGGGGTCGAGCTTCTGCATCGTGACGCGAAGCCCGCGCGCGGTAAGGAGCTGACCCAGGCTGGAAGCCGTGAGTCCCTTACCCAGAGAGGAGGCGACGCCTCCGGTGACAAAGACGTACTTGGTTGCCCGTGACTGAAGTCCCACGGGCCGCCAGCATATCCCACTGGTGCGGATCCGCGCGCCGGGACATGCCCGGGACGCGGGATATGACGCCTGCCACCCGTGCGGGTGAGGTCAGGCCGCGGCCTTCGCCGGGCGCAGCCGCGGCCGGCCCGTGAGCGCCCGGCTGCCCGGCAGCCGCCGCAGGACCTCCACGATCAGGACGGTCAGCACGATCGTCGCCAGGTAGATGATCACGCTGAGCCACGGCGCGCCGAACCGCTCCGCCACGTACGGGATCACCGGGCCCAGCAGGGCCAGCGCGAGCGGGTGCACCAGGAAGATGCTGAACGACCGGTTCGCCGCCCACGACACCACCCGGGCGCCGCGGCTGCCTTCGCGGCGGCGGGCCGCCCACCGCGTGGCGAACGCGTAGATCGCCGCGATCACCGTCAGGAACCACGGGATCAGGTACGGCTGAAACGGGTCGCTGGCCACCTGCGGGAAGGTTCCATTGTGGACAGTCCGGAAGTAGAACCACTCGGTGCCGGCCAGCACCGCCACGAGCGCGCCGCCGAGCAGCAGCCGGTGCCGCCCCACCCAGGCGTGCACGGTCTCGAAGTGCATGGCCACCACGGCGCCGAACAGCGTGTAGAACTGGTACGGCAGGACCGTGCCGTACAGGTGGGTGATCGCCTCGTAGCTCACGCCGAACGGCTGGTAGGTCATGAACAACGTCACGCCGACCTGCAGCAGGCCGCTGCCGAGCAGCAGCCACTTGTGCTTGCCCTCGGTCGCCCGCAGCACCTTCATCAGCACCGGGAACAGCAGGTAGACCTGCATCGTCACGAGCAGGAAGTACAGGTGGTACCACGCGCCGCCGGTGACGAGGTCCTTGAGCAGCAGGCGCATCGACGCCTCGAGCGAGCCCGGCTGCTGTTCCCCGGTCACCAGCGCGAACGCCCAGAAGAACATCGACCACGCGAGGTAGGGCGTCGCGACCAGCGGGAGCCGCCGCCGCCAGAAGTCGCCGGCGGTGAACTCGCGGCGGCGGTTCTGGAAGACCAGCACGAACCCGGTGAGCGCGAAGAAGGCCTCGCGGGTGAAGTGCAGCGGCGTCTCGACGGCGTTGGCGCCGACGTCCTGCGCGAAGTTCGTCGCGCCCACCACGTGGATGAGGATGACGCAGGCGAACGTGATCAACCGGAACAGGTCGATCTGGTGGAGGTAGGGCGCTTTGCCGCCCGGTCTCGTGGCGCGGGCGGGGGCCTCGAGCGTGGCCTGGGCAGTCGTCATCGTGCCGCCGGTCCGGCACCGTCGTCGGCGTGGTTCACGTTGTCAGACTTGCCACCCATTCTGTGAATTTCCCATGAAGCCGCTGGGAAGCGCCTGTTGGCGGGGCTTCTCGGGTATGTCGGATATGCCACTTCCGCTCGGGATGCGCGGGTACGGTGATCATGTTAGTGCTCAGCGTGAAGGGCCACCACGCGGGCGGGACGCCGCCGGCGTGATGGCCCTTACTCGCGCAGCGCTCAGAAAGCGGTGGCCCCGTTCGGGGTGCCGAGCCCGGTCGGGCCGTCGTAGCCGGTCACGGCGGTGCAGAGGTAGCTGCCGCCGCAGGAGCCGTTGCTGCCGCCGCTCACATCGTTGAGCGACGATGTGTTCGAGTACACAGTGTTCGCGCCCGTGATGCCGCTGACACCACCCAGGGCGTAGACACCGCCGACGACCGGGGCCGCGACGCTCGTGCCGCCGAACACCAGCCAGCCGGAGCGGCCCTGGTAGGCCGTGCTGTCGTAGACGGCGACGCCGGTGGCCGGGTCGGCGACGGCGCTGACGTCGGCGACCGTGCGCTTGCCGCAGCCGCTGTCGGCCTGCCACGACGGCTTGGTGATATACGCCGAGCAGCCGCTGCCCGCGCCGCTCCACGCCGTCTCGCTCCAGCCGCGCGTGTTCGACGCCTTCTTCAGGCTGGTGCCGCCGACGGCGGTGACGTACCGCGAGGCGGCCGGGAACTCGACACCGTACCCGGCGTCGCCGGAGCTGACCGTGATCGCCACGCCGGGGTGGTTGAAGTACTGGCCTTCGGAGCTCGCCTCGCCGGAGAACTCGCTGCCGCCGTAGCTGTTGCTGACCACCTCGGCACCCAGCCGGACGGCCGTGTTCACCGCCGTGCCGAGGTCGGCGAAGCTCGACGACGTCCCCTCGACCAGCAGGACGTTGCACTTCGGGCAGATCGCCGACGCCATGTCGAGGTCGAGGGAGATCTCCTGGGCCCAGCCGCCGTCCTTGCGCGGGTAGGTGGTGCCGCCGTTCTGGTCGGCCTTCGCGAAGCACGGGGTCATGCTGGCGTTGACCGACGACGGCGTGCAGGACGCGAGGGCGGGGATGCCGTACTGGGCGCGGTAGACGTTGACGTCGGCGAAGGCGGTCGGGGCGTCGTAGGCGTCGACGATGGCGATCGTGCGGCCGGCGCCGGCGCTGCTCGCGAGGGAGCCGAGGTTGTAGGCGGAGAGCAGGTCGGCCGGGCCGAACCCGGACGGCGTGGCGGCCGCGGCGAAGGTGGTGTCGGTGTCGATCCAGGCGTTGCAGGCGGCGAACCCGGCCGGCGCGACCGAGCAGACGCGCTGGGCGTGGCCGTGGGCGGTGGGCGCCGCCTCGGCGACGCCGGTGACGGTCAGGGCGAGGGTGAAGGCGGCGGCGAAGACTGTCGCTCTACGCACAGTGAACCTCCGGAGGCGGTGGGGACACGGTCGGCGGGACCGGTGACCGAAGACCGTAAGCAGCCGTTCGGCGGCGTGACACAGACCAAAGTCGTGTCACCGCTGGTGCGAATGGCTGAAAAACCGGGCGCCCGCGTGCTTTCTCGCCAAACCGGGCGGGCCTCAGCCCGCCGGCCGCTCACCGGGTTCGTCGCCGAAGAGCAAACGCAGCGTCACCTCGCGGTTCACACGCACGTGCTCCACCGCGGACGCCTTCGCGCGTTCGGCGTCCCCCGACGCGATCGCCTCACAGAGCCGGCGGTGCTCCTCCAAGAGGCTCGCCCAGCGCTCGTTCTGGTTCGTGAGCCAGCGGAGCCGGCCCGCCAGGGGCTGCAGCATCGTGCTGAGCAGCGCGTTGCCCGCGATGGCGATGATCTCGTCGTGGAAGCGCGAGTTGAGCGCCGGGATGCGGGCCACGTCGCCGCGGGTGGTCGCGCGGGCGGCGTCGGCGAGGATGCGCTCGAGCCTCTTCAGCTCCGCCGCACCGGCCCGCGCCGCGGCGAGCCCGGCGGCGAGGCCTTCGAGCGCCTCGCGGACGTCGAACAGCTCCTCGACGTCGACCCGCGCCAGCTGGCGGACGACGACCCGGCGCGGTGACTGGACGACGAGGAAACCCTCGGCCTCGAGGCTGCGAATGGCCTCGCGGACCGGCACGCGTGAGACGCCGAGGTCTTCGGCCAGCTCGCGCTCGACCAGCCGGTCCCCCGGGCGGAGCCGTCCGGTGACGATCCGTTCGCGCAGCTCCTCGCGGACCCGCTGCCGCGTGGCCGCGAGGGGTTGCCGCTCGTCCTCCACCACTCCCCCTCCCTCAACACCGCCGTAACCGGCCGTAACACGAGTTTATCGGCCGGAGGGTTGACTCGCGTGGACCCCGAAGCGATATTTGGGATTCCAAAGTTTGGTATCCCAAAGTGCCGTCGCCGCACGTCGACCGGAGGCCCGCATGACCGCAGCCCCGCTCACCGAACCCTCGCAAGAGACCACCCCGCCGCCCGATCCCCGGCTGTGGAACGAAGACCTCGCCCCGGCGAAGGAACGCCGGTGGAAGGTCTACGACATCTTCGCGCTGTGGATGTCCGACGTGCACAACCTCGGCAACTACACCTTCGCGGCCGGGCTGTTCGTGCTCGGCCTGTCGGCCTGGCAGGTGTTCACCGCCCTGCTGTTCGGGTTCGTCATCATCTACTTCGGGATGAACCTGATGGGCCGGATCGGCCAGCGCACCGGCGTGCCGTTCCCGGTCGTGGCGCGGATCAGCTTCGGCACTTTCGGCGCCAACCTGCCCGCGCTGATCCGGGCGATCATCGCGATCTTCTGGTACGGCATCCAGACCTACCTCGCGAGCGTCGCCATCACGCTGCTCGTGCTCGCCATCGACCCGGGCCTGAAACCGTGGACGGAACACGGTTTCCTCGGCCTGCACGCGCTCGGCTGGATCTGCTTCATCGCGCTGTGGGCGGTGCAGGCGCTGATCCTGACCCGCGGCATGGAGTCGGTGCGGAAGTTCCAGGACTGGTGCGGCCCGGCGATCTGGGTCGTGATGATCGCCCTCGCCGTCTGGATCCTCGCCGCCGGCGACTGGAACATCTCCTTCACCAGCAGCCCGAAGCAGCTGTCCACCGGAGAGCAGATCCGGCAGTGGTTCGGCGCGGCCGGGCTCATCCTGGCCACCTACGGCACGCTCATGCTCAACTTCTGCGACTTCTCCCGGTTCGCCCCGGACCAGAAGACCGTGAAGCGCGGCAACTTCTGGGGCCTGCCGATCAACTCGACGGCGTTCGCGCTGCTGTCGGTCGTCGTCACCGCGGGCAGCATGCAGGTGTTCGGCGAGGCGATCACCGACCCGGCCGAGCTGCTGGCCAAGGTGGACAACACGGCGGTGCTCGTCATCGGCGCGCTCACGTTCGCGGTGGCGACCATGGGCGTCAACATCGTCGCCAACTTCGTCTCCCCCGCCTACGACCTGGCCAACATCTGGCCGAAGCGGATCACCTTCACCATCGGCGGGATGATCAGCGCGGTCGCGGCGCTGTGCGTGCTGCCGTGGAAGCTGTACTCCTCGCCGGCGGTGGTCAACTACTTCCTCGGCGGCCTCGGCGCGTTCCTCGGCCCGCTGTTCGGCATCATGATCGTCGACTACTACCTGATCCGGCGCGGCAAGGTCGACGTCGCCCAGCTGTTCGTCGACGGCGGGATCTACCCGCGGGTCAACCCGCGAGCGCTGGTGACGTTCTTCCCGACCGCGGCGTTGTCCGCCGTCATCGCGCTGGTGCCGTACTTCGCGCCGGCCGCGCCGTACTCGTGGTTCATCGGCACGGCGTCGTCCGCGGCCCTGTACTACGTGGTGTCGAGGAAGCATCGATGAGGATCGTCGTCACCAACTGCAACACCACCGAGGCGATGACGAAGGAGATCGAAGCCGGGGCCCGCGCGGCCGCGAGCCCCGGCACCGAGATCCTGGCGCGGACGCCTCGCTGGGGACCCGAGTCCGCGGAGGGCTGGCTGGACAGCTTCCTGTCCGCGGCGGCGGTCCTGGACCTGTTGCGGGGCCTGGAAGAGCCGTTCGACGCCGTCGTGCTCGCCGGGTTCGGCGAGCACGGCCGCGAAGGCGCGCGCGAGCTGCTCGACGTCCCCGTCGTCGACATCACCGAGGCCGCCGCGCACCTGGCCTGCCTGCTCGGCCGCCGCTACGGCGTGGTGACCACTTTGGACCGGACGTGCGGGCTGATCGAGGACAGCCTGCACGCCGCCGGCGTCGCGCAGAACTGCGTCACGGTCACCGGCGCCGGCCTCGGCGTGCTGGAGCTGACCGACGAACGCCGCACGGAGTCGGCGTTGCTCACCGCCGGCCGGCGCGCGCGGGACGCCGGCGCGGAGGTGCTGGTGCTCGGCTGTGCCGGGATGACGGGACTGGACCGGAAAATCGCGACAATGCTGGACATCCCGGTCATCGACGGCGTCGCGGCCGCGGTCCGGCTCGCGGAGTCGCTGGTGGCGTTGGGGTTGAAGACGAGCCGCGCGGGTTCGTACGCGCGCCCGCTGGCCAAGCGGCGCACCTGGCCCCGCTGACCGCGCGCTGGGCCGATCAGGTGATCATCCCGGCCGCGCCTCAACCGGGAACGGCCGTCGGGCGTGGTGCCCGCAGCCACGCGGCAGCCGTGCCGCGGCCGATTCGAGGAGAAACCTTGGGAACCGCCGGAAAACGCCTGATCCGGGCCGCGCTCGCCACCGCGGGTGCCGTCGCCCTGCTCGCCACCGCCGCGCCCGCGGCGAACGCGGCGACGGCCCGCAACGGCATCTGCGAGAAGGGCGAGTTCTGCCTGTACTACGGCTACCACTTCACCGGATCGGTGTCCGACTTCTCCGGCCCGATCCCGAACTACGGCAGCACCCAGCCGGGTTGCTACGAGTTCAAGGGTGCCGGCACCGGCAAAGGGCTGTGCGTGAAGAACAACGCCCGCTCGGCCCGCAACCTCACCGGCATCTGGGTGGTGAAGGTGTACTACAACAGCAACTACGGCGGCACGAACGTCACCTACAACCCCGGCGGCGAGGGCGATCTGGGCCGCCTCGCCACCGAGAACGCCTCACACGACTACGAGCTCGTCAGCTGACCCGCCGCGCCGGCCGGGCTCAGTTCCCGGCCGGCCCGGTGACGCCGGGGGCGGGCGCCTGCGCGTTGCCCGCCACGCCGTAGCGGCCCGCGCCGCCGTCGAGCTGTTCCTTCAGCGCCAGCACCGCGCTCACCCGGCCCGCCGAGGAATCGACGTTGTCCACTGTGGACAGGATGGACGTCGCCGAGGTGTCGGCGCGGACCACGCCCAGCGCCCCCGTGCCGTCCGCCGAACCGGGGTCGCCCGCGAGGACCGTGCCCGCGCCGCCGCGGTCGAGCTGGGTCGCGAACCGGGCGATCGTCGCCGCGCGGTCGCCCGCGCCGTCGCCGGTCGCCTGGGCGCCGGTGAGCACGATCGCCAGCTGCGCGGGCTTGACGTCCTGGCCCGCCTTGACGAACCCGCCGTCGGTGAGCCCACCCAGCGCCGCCGCCAGTTCCTCGCCCGAGGACTGCGGCTTGGCCGTGGTCTTGTCCAGCAGCAGCACGGACCCGAGCAGCGCGCCGGCGAGCGTGCCGGAGTCCCCCGCCGTCGGGAACTTCGAGCCGGCCGGCTGCAGCCGCGTGACGACGTCGCGGAGCTGGTCGGCCTTCTCGGGGTCGGCGAACGCCGCGGTCAGCTGGACCTCGCCGGTCACCGACGCACCGGCCTGGCCGATCAGCTGCTTGAGCGCGTCGCGGTCGGCCGGGCGCGCGTCGTCGGTCGTCACGAGCACCACCGACCGCTTGTCCAGTGTGCCGGCGACGACCTTCGGGCCCATCGAGCCGGCGAAGGCGTCGGCGTCGGCCAGCCGCGCGTTGAGCGCGTTGCGCTGCGCCTCCAGGTCCGCGACCTGGGTGCCGAGGTCCTTCTTCTCCCCCGCCAGCCCGGACAGCAGCGTGCCGTTGAGCGCCGTCGAGCCGAGCACGACGCCGACGGCCAGCGCGAGGAAGCAGGCGGCGATGGAAACGACGTGGTACCGCAGCGAAATCACGTGAACAGTCCCTTGACCCAGGCGGCGAACGAGTTCCAGGTGGCCTTGAGCCAGTCCAGGTAGACCGTGCCCACATCGGACACCAGCAGGGCCGCGGCGACCACCACGACCGCGGCGAGCACGAGCAGGACGACCGCGCCGATCGACACCCGGTTGCGGTGCAGCGTCGCCACCGCCTTGCCGTCGACGAGCTTCGTGCCGAGCTTCAGCCGGGTCAGGAACGTCGACGGGTTCGAGCCGGACCGGCCGTGGTCGAGGAATTCGCGCAGCGTGGCCTGGAAGCCGACGGTGACGACCAGGCTGGCGCCATGCGCGTCGGCCAGCAGCAGTGCGAGGTCTTCGGCGTTGCCGGACGCCGGGAACGTCACCGCGCCGATGCCGAGGTCCTGGATGCGCTGGACGCCGGGCGCGTGCCCGTCCGGCGCGGCGGGCACGACGACCTCGCCGCCGCCGCGCAGCGTCGCGGTGCCGATGCCGGTGGGGTCGCCGACCACGACGTCCGGCCGGTAGCCCTGCACGCGCAGGGTGTCGGCGCCGGCGTCGACCCCGATCATGACCGGGCGGTGCTCGGCGATGTACTTCTTCAGCTTCTTGAGGTCCTCGGCGTGCCCGTTGCCGCCCGCGACGACCAGCACGTGCCGGTCCTTGAGCGCCACCTTCAGCTCGGGGACGCCGACGCCGTCGAGGATCAGGGTGCGTTCGCGGCGCAGGAACTCGATGGTGTTCGCCGAGAACGCCTCCAGCTGCGTCGACATCCCGGCCTTGGCCTCGATCATCTGGTCGGCGACGCTCTCGGCGGTCTGCTCGATGCCGGAGGCGACCTGCCGCTCGCCGATGTAGACGACGCCGTCGAGCAGCCGCAGCTTCGTGCCGTCCTTGATCGAGCGCAGCAGATCGCCGCCGACCGAGTCGACGAGCGGGATGCCGGCCGCGACCAGGATCTCGGGGCCCATGTTCGGGAACCGGCCGGAGATCGACGGCGACGCGTTGACCACGCCCGCGACCTCGGCCTCGACGAGGGCGTCGGCCGTCGCGCGGTCGAGGTCCAGCTGGTCGAGCACGACGATGTCGCCGGGACTGATCCGGCGCAGCAGCTCCCGGGTGCGGCGGTCCACCCGGGCGACCCCGGTGATCCCCGGCAGGGGTTCCTGATTCCGCGTGAGCAGACCCGTGAGCTTCATGTGGCCGATGGTGACAAATTTGCTCGTGGGACGATGCTCGCCACGCCGTAGCCGCCGTGACTCGTTGTGGTGAGCCCGGTCGCCCTCCCCCGCGCGGGTCAGGCCTCGGACTCCTCCGAGAGCGAGCCGAAATCGAGGTTCAGCCACGGGCTCGCCGGGTCCTGAAGGAGCTGGTGGTGGACGCGCACGGCCGCCGGGTACCACTCGCCGAAGTCGTCTTCGCCGCCGTGCAGCACCCGGCCCATGACGTACCCCGCCGAGAGGTCGGCCCATGACTGGTGGTAGCGGCGGGCCAGGGAACCGGCTTCGAGCACCATCAGCTCGGCGCTCAGCGCGTCGCAGTAGCCGGCCGCCAGCCCCGCGCGGGCGATGGTGACCGCGCGGCCGACGTCCCACGAAAGCGCCGTCGTCACGCACCCGTCCCCGTCGACCAGGCCGTCGGCACGCAGCCGCCGCTCGTACCGGGACACCCGGCGGACGGTGTCGCGCAGCTCGTCGGCCTGGTCGGCGGCGTCGTTCTCCGTGCACCACCGGTCCACCAGCTGCGCCCAGGTCAGCGGGTCGAACTCGGCACCCGGCAGGCCGTACTCGGCGGCGAACCGCAGCCGCAGCATGAGGACCAGGTTGCCGGGTGTCAGCGCGTAGCCGTCACCGATCAGGCCGGTCATGGTCGCGCGCCAGGCGGGCGGGTCGGGTACGCCCCACCAGTCCCGCAGGGCCCGCACCTCGGCGACGTAGTCGTGGTAGCGGCCGTCCAGGAGGTTCCAGGGCGCCGCGTTGAGCACGGCCAGGTGCGCGCCGCAGGCCAGCGCGTGCGCGATCGGCCCCTCGAGGTGCCCGTAGGGCGCGGTGATCAGCCGCTCGACCTGCTCTTCGAGCGGCGTGACGTCGTCGGCGTGCGCGTCGAGCCACGGCTGCAGCGTCGCCCCCGGCAACCGCCACTCGCCGCGGGTGCCGCGGTTGAACACGACGCGCTCGTGCCGCCCGACGCCGTCGACCGCCCAGTCGAGCGCGCCGCTCATGGCGACGGTGTCGGGGCCGAGGTCCGGCAGCGCGCCGCGGGTGAAGACCTGCAGGAACTCGTCACCGCCGGTCTCGAAGTAGACGTTGGGGAAGGTCTCCGCCCGCTCGTCCAGGATGCTGCGGGCGTCCACCCGCCGGATCGGCACGAACAGCTCCTCCCCGGCGAGCAGGCCGAGGTAGCGATCGAGGTCGCCGTCCCGCCGCGCGGCGGCGAGCTGGGCTTCGACGTCGGCGGGCGGCGGCAGGATCACGGGGCGGCTCCCTCCGCTCGGCCGGTCAGCACGACGAGCTTGCCCGCCGTCCGGTTGTGCTCCAGGTCGTCGTGCGCCTGCCGGATCTCCGCCATCGGGTACACCTTGGCCGGGCCCAGGCTGGTGGTGCCGCCGGCGATCCGGTCGAGGTGGCGCTGGAGGACGGGGGCGGGCAGGTCGTCCGCCTCACCACCATAAGCGGTCAACCGCACCCCGGCGGGAAGGTAGCCGATCGGATAAAAATTCGAGATCGTCCACTGGTTGGACAACATGCCGGTGAAGCAGACGGTCCCGTGCACCCGGGTGGCGTTGAGGGTGTCCGGCAGGGCCGGGGTGCCGACCAGTTCGAGCGCGGCGTCGACACCGTCGGGGACGATCTTGCGGACCTGCTCGGCGACGTTCCCGTCGTCGAGGACCGGGTGGTCGACACCGTGTTCGCGCAGGATTTCGAGGCGTTCTTCCTGCCGGGTGGTCGCGAAGACGGTGGCGCCGAGCTCTTTCGCCAGCGCCGCGGTGGCGAACCCGAGTGCGGAAGTGCCGCCGCGGATCAGCAGCGTCTGGCCGTCCTGGAGGTCGAGGCCGGTGGTGAGCGAGCCGTACGCGGTCTGCAGCGTCTCGGGGACCTGGCCGATGACCTCCCAAGGCAGGTCGGAGCGGAACGGGATGACCTGGTTCTCCGGCACCAGCGTGTATTCCGCGTAGCCGCCGTCGAAGGTGCGCCCCATGCCGCCCATCATGGTCGCGACCTGCTGCCCCGGTGCGAACCCACCGCCGGCGTCGACGACCCCGACGGCCTCGATCCCGGGCACCCGCGGAAAGGTGACGCCTTCGGCCAGCCCGAGCCGGGTGTGCAGCTCGGACCGGTTGAGGCCGAACGCCTTCACGGCGATCCGGACCCAGCCGGGTTTCACCTCCGGCAACGGGAGCTCGGTGAGTTCGAGGTTTTCGACGGGACCGGGTTCCCGGAGTACCACCGCGCGCATCCTGGGTCCTTTCTTCGCAAGCAGCTGCCACCACAACTGCTTGTCTGCGAAGGTTATTCCCGGGAAACTACTTCTTCTTGGCCGCGCGCTTCTTCTTCGGCTGGAACTCCGTCTTGTCCTTCTCGGCCGTCGCGAGCAGTTCCTCGGCGTGGGCGCGGCCGGTCTCGTTGTCCATGCCCGCGAGCATCCGGGCCAGCTCGCTGACCCGCTCGGTCTGGCTCAGGTTCTTCACGCCGCTGCGCGTGACCCCGCCGCTGTGGCCCTTGTCGACCACCAGGTGCTGATCGGCGAACGCCGCCACCTGCGGCAGGTGCGTGACGACCAGGACCTGGTGCGTCCGCGCCAGGCGGGCCAGCCGCCGGCCGATCTCGATCGCCGCGCGGCCGCCCACACCGGCGTCGACCTCGTCGAACACCAGCGTCTGGACGGTGTCCGCGTGGGCCAGGACCACCTCGATCGCCAGCATCACCCGCGACAGCTCGCCGCCCGAGGCCGCCTTGTGGACCGGCAGCGGCGGTGCGCCGTCGTGCGCGCGCAGCAGCAGCTCGACGTCGTCGACGCCGTCCGGGCCCGCGTGGACCGCGCGGCCGTCGATCGTCAGCGCGTGCGTGTCGCCGTGCTCGGCCGGACGCTGCTCGACCGTCACCTCGATCGCCGCCTGGCCCATCGCCAGCCCGGACAGCTCGCGGGTGATCTCGGCGGCCAGCTCGGCCGCCGCCGTCTCGCGGGCGCCCGACACCTCGGCGGCGTGCGCGGCCAGCTGGGTCGCGAGCTGGTCGCGCCGCAGCGCCAGCTCGGCGAGCGCCTCCTCCGACGTGTCCATCGTTTCCAGCCGCCGCCGGGCGTCGTCGGCCCAGGCGAGCACGCCGTCGACGTCCGCCGCGTACTTGCGCGTCAGCCGCTTGAGGTCGGCCTGGCGGGCCAGCACCTTCTCCAGCAGCGCCGGGTCGGCGTCCAGCGTCTCGACGTAGGTGCCCAGCTCGGCCCCGACGTCGGAGAGCAGCACCGACGCCTCCTCCAGCCGCGGCGCCAGCTCACGCAGGACCGAGTCCTCGGACGTCGAGAGTCGCCGCAGCGCCTCCCCGACCAGGCCCAGCGCGCCCGGCGCGTCCGGGTCGCCGTCCGGGGAGCCGGACACCGCGACGTGCGCCTCGGTCGCGGCCGCGCGCAGTTCGTCGACCGCCGCGAGCCGCTTGATCTGCGCGGTGAGCTCGTCGTCCTCACCCGGTTCCGGCGCGACGGCGTCGATCTCGGTCAGCCCGTGCTTGAGCAGGTCGGCCTGCTGGGCCATCTCCCGCGAGCGCGTCGACCGCTCGGTCAGCTCGGCGATCACCGCCAGCCACTCCGACCGGATCTCCTGGTACGCGCGCAGCGGCTTCGCGACGGCGTCGCCGGCGAACCGGTCGATCACCGCACGCTGCTCGGCCGGGCGCAGCAGCCGCAGCTGGTCGTTCTGCCCGTGCACCGCGATCAGCTGCTCGGACAGCTCCGCGAGCACGCCGACGGGCACGGACCGGCCGCCGAGGTGGGCGCGCGAGCGTCCGTCGACGGCGACGGCGCGCAGCGCGATCACGCTGCCGTCCTCGTCGACGTCCGCGCCCGAATCGGCGACGATCCGCTCGGCGCCTTCGACGCCGGAGTAGGTGAACCGCCCTTCGACGAACGCCTTCAGCATCCCCGTCCGGACCTTGGACACCTCGGCTCGGCCCCCGGACAGCAGGTGCAGCCCGGTGACGACCATGGTCTTGCCCGCACCCGTCTCACCGGTCACGACGGTGAAGCCCGCGTGCAGTTCCAGCAGGGCGTCCTCGATGACTCCGAGGCCCTGGATGCGCATCTCGGCCAGCACGCCGCCTACGGTAGCGGCCACCACCGACACTCTGCGCGCGCGGGCACCCGGCGCGTCGCCGATATGTTCGAAGAAAGCGCCGAACGGCTATTCACAAGGACGCGCGTGCCGCTCCCGCCAGCTCTTCACCGGCAGCGAGAACTTCTGGACCAGGCGGTCGGTGAACGGGCCGTCCCAGAGCCGGACGAGCCGCACCGGCGTCCTGCCGCAGGTCACGCGCACCCGCGCGCCCGGCGGCAGGTCGATCGGCCGGGTCCCGTCGCAGGTCAGCACGGCCGACGAGCCGTCCGGGTCGATCCCGACGGTGATCACCGAGTCGCGGGAGACGACCAGCGGCCGCGCGAACATCGCGTGCGCGTTGCTCGGCACCACCAGCAGGGCCTGGACGTCCGGCCAGATGATCGGGCCGCCGGCCGAGAACGCGTACGCGGTCGAGCCGGTGGGTGTGGCGCAGAGCACACCGTCGCAGCCGAAGGCGGACACCGGGCGGCCGTCGACCTCGATCAGCGCGTCCAGCACGCGTTCGCGGGTGCTCTTCTCCACGCTGGCTTCGTTGAGCGCCCAGGTGCGGGCGACCTCTTCGCCGTCGTGGGTGACCGTGACGTCGATGGTCATCCGCTCTTCGACCTGGTAATCGCCGTCGACGACGCGCTGGACGGTGTCGGCCAGCGCGTCGGAGTCGGCTTCGGCGAGGAAGCCGACGCGCCCGAGGTTCACGCCGAGCACCGGCACCCCGGCGGGCCGGGCCAGCTCGGCCGCGCGCAGCAGCGTGCCGTCGCCGCCGAGGACGAAGACCAGCTCGACGCCGTCGGCGGGGTTGTCGTCCGGGTCGACGACGGTGCAGGTCGCGCCGACGCCGTGCTGCTCGGGGTTGATCAGCGCGCAGACGTCGTGCTCGGTCACCCGGATCCGGATGCCGGCCTTGGCGAAGCGCGCCGAAACCTCGCGCGCGGCTTCGCCCGTCGCGTCGCGATCGGGGTGCACCATGAGGAGCACTTCACGTTCGGTGGTCATGCGGGCCCTTCCTCGACGGCGGTCCGGACGAGCCGCTCGGCCGCAGACCTGTCGACCGCGTCCACAGTGGACTCGGCCACGTGTTCCTTGTTGAGCCACACGAAGTACTCGACGTTCCCGGACGGCCCGGGCAGCGGGCTGGCGGTGACGCCGCGCAGCGCGAGCCCGAGCTTCGCGGCCTCGTCGATGACGGTGAGCACGGACTCGGCACGCAGTTCCGGGTCGCGGACGACACCGCCGCTGCCGAGGCGGTCCTTGCCCACCTCGAACTGCGGCTTGACCATCGGCACCAGATCGGCGCCTTCGCGCGCGCAGGCAGCGAGCGCGGGCAGCACGAGCTTGAGCGAGATGAAGCTCAGGTCCCCGACGATCAGGTCGACTTGCCCGCCGAGGTCGTCGGGCGTGAGGTTGCGGACGTTGGTTCGATCCATGACCACTACACGTGCGTCGGTGCGGATTCGCCAGTCGAGCAGGCCACGACCCACGTCGGCGGCGATCACGGTGGCGGCGCCGTTCCGCAGGAGCACGTCCGTGAACCCGCCGGTGGACGCGCCGGCGTCGAGGCAGCGCTTGCCTTCGACGCTCAGGTCCGTGAAGGCTTCCAGGGCGCCGAGCAGCTTGTGCGCGCCACGCGAGGCCCAGCCGGGGTCGTCTTCGTCCTTGACGACGATCGGGGCGTCGGATTCCACGCCGGTGGCGGGCTTGGTGGCGACCATCCCGCGCACGGTGACCTTGCCACCGGCGATGAGGGCCGAGGCCTGTTCACGCGACCGCGCGAGGCCGCGCCGGACCAGTTCCGCGTCGAGGCGGGCCCGCTTGGGCACGCCGATCAGACCTTGTCGATGCTGGACAGGGCGACCGTCAGCTCGGTGTGCACGGCGTCGAAGCGCTCGACGTGCTCCGCGAGCGGCAGCGCGTCCAGGTCGTCCAGCCCGGCGACGGCTTCGTCGATGCCGGCCCGCGGGTCGGTCTGCTGCGAGAACGACCCGGGCGGCGGGCCCGGGACGGGGAAGGGATGGTCCTGCACAGTGCAAACGGTATCAGTCAGGACAGGGCCGCCTCGGCGCGCGCGCCGAGTTCGGTGACGCCGGTCTCCCAGGCCGTGTGGCACAGCGCGCGGAGGAGGTCCAGGGCGTCGCCGTCGCCCGTCGCCGTCAAGGCGTGGTTCTCGACGGTCACGGTCCAGCCCGGCCGCGGCCCGATCCTGAGGTCGTCGGCCCGCTCGGTGAGCGCGGTGAGGTCTTTCGCGAGGTACGTCCCCCGCTCGGCCGGGATGGCCTCGATCAGCTGCTTCGGCGTCGCGACGCCGGACAGGACGACCAGGGAGTCGATGCCCGCGGCGACCGCACCGGCGATGTCGGTGTCGAGCCGGTCGCCGACGACCAAGGGCTTTGCGGCGTCCGCCGAGCGAGCGGCGGTCTCGAACAGCAGCGGCTGCGGCTTGCCGGCGACCAGGGGTTCGACATCGGTGGCGGTGCGCAGCGCGGCGACCATCGAGCCGTTGCCGGGCAGCAGGCCGCGTTCGCTGGGCAGCGTCGCGTCGACGTTGCAGGCCACCCACAGCGCGCCGGCCCGGATGGCCAGGCAGGCCTCGGCCAGCGCGGCCCAGGTGTTGTCCGGCGAGTGCCCCTGGACGACGGCCTGGACGGTGGGGGCGTTCTCCCGCACCGGCTTGAGCCCGGCCTCCAGCACTTCGGCGGCGAGCGATTCGGTGCCGACGACGAGGACCTCGGCGCCGGGGTCCAGGCGGTCCTTGAGCAGCTGCACGCCGGCCTGGGCACTGGTGTGCACCTCATCGGTCCCGGCGGGCATGCCGAGCCCGGTGAGGTGCGCGACGACCTCGTCCGGTGCCTTGGAGGCGTTGTTCGTGACGAACCGGACGGGGGTGCCGTGCTCCCGCGCGGCCCGCACCGTCTCCGGGGCACCCGGGATCACCCGGGTGCCGTGGTAGACGGTGCCGTCGAGGTCGAAGAGGACCGCGTCATAGGCCGCGAGGAGAGCGTCACTCATCGGTGGTTTTTCCCTCGTTGGACAGATCGGCGGCCCGCTCGGCGGCGTCGGTCTCGTCCTCGGCGTCGGCCTCGGAGGCATTGAGGAACCACTGGATGGCCTCGTCCTTGCGCCCGGCGGCCTCGAGGTTGTCGGCGTAGGCGTAGAAGAGGCGAGCGCTCCACGGGTCGCGCTTCTCGGCCTTGAGGTCGTCACCCTGCAGCGAGACGACGGCGGCGTCGAGCTGCCCGAGGTCCCGGCGAGCCCCGGCCGCGACGATCGCGAGCTCGACCTGGACGGCCTTGCTCAAGGTGGCCTTGTCGACCTCCTTCGCGAGGTCGAGCGCCCGCTCGGGCCGGCCGAGCGCGCGTTCGGCATCGGCGATGATGGCGATGTGGTCGTCGCTGCGGGTCATCCGCCGGACGGCCCGCAGTTCGGAGAGGGCCTCGGACCAGTTGCCGGCGTGGTAGGCGACCAGGCCGAGGGCTTCGCGCACGATGGGCACGCGCGAGGCCTTGGCCTTGGCGTACTTGGCGTGTTCGAGGGCGGCCTCGGGATCGCTGTCGATCAGCCCCCCGGCGGCGACGAGGTGCTTCCCGACGGTCTCGGCCAGGCCCTTCGGAAGGGTCCGCAGCTCACGACGGGCGTCCTCGTCGAGGTCGGAGAACTCGACGTCTTCGGGAAGCTCGGGAGCTTCGAGGAGTTCCTTCGCGAGGGCTTCGTCGTCGAGCGGCGCGCCGACCTTCGGCCGCGGGTTCCCACGGGGCCGGTCGTCGCGGCGGTCCTTGCGGTCGTTGCGCTCGTTGCGGTCGCCCTGGGGGCGGCTGTCGCGGTCGTAGCGCTTGCCGGAGTCGCGGAAGCCGCCGCCGGTGCGCTCGCCGCGGTTCTCGCGGGTGTCCCGGTTGTCGCGGTTGTCGCGGTTGTCGCGGTTGTCGCGGTTGTCGTCGCGGCGCTGGTAGCCACCGCGGTCGTTGTCGCGACGGTCACTGCCGCCACGGCCCCGGTCATCCGAGCGGAACCCGCCGGCACGCTCACCGCGGTCGTCGCGCCTCTGGTAGCCACCGCGGTCGTTGTCGCGCCGGTCGCTGCCACCGCGGCCCCGGTCATCGGAACGGAAGCCGCCGGAGCGAGAGCCACGGTCGTCATCGCGGCGCTGGTAGCCACCACGGTCGCTCCCACCGCGGCCCCGGTCATCCGAGCGGAAGCCGCCGGGGCGGGAGCCACGGTCGTCGTCGCGGCGATCGCGGGCCCGGTCGTCGGAACGGAAACCACCCGTTCGGGGACCGCGGTCACTGTCACGACGGTCGCTGCCACCACGACCGCGGTCGTCTGAGCGGAACCCGCCGGTCCGGGCACCACGGTCATCGTCGCGACGGTCGTCGGAGCGGAAGCCGCCGGTGCGGGGGCCACGGTCGTCGTCGCGGCGCTGGTAGCCGCCGCGGGAATCGTCGCGGCGGTTGCGGTCGTCCGAGCGGAAGCCGCCCGGGCGGGTCGTGCGGTCGTCGTCGCGGCGGTTGTCCCAGCGGGGCTTGCGGTCGCCGTACGACGACTTGCCCTGCGGACGGCCGCCCCGGTCGTCGTAGCCGCGGCCCGAGCTGTCGTTGCGGGTGCCGGAACGGCTGTTGCCCCGGTCCTCGTAGCGGCCGCCCGATCGGCCGGCGCCACGGTCTTCGTAGCGGCCGCCGCCGGAGCGGCTCGGGCCGTCGGAGAAGCGGCTGCCACCCGGCCGGCCGCCGGTGTCACGGCTGCCGTACCCGCCCCGGCGGTCGTCGCGGCCGCCACTGCGGCTCTGACCTGCGTAGCCTCCGCGCTGGTCGCGGTCACGGGGACCGTCGCCGCCTCGGAAGGGCTTGCCGCCGCCGCGGACACCGCGGTCGTCGCGGCGCGGGCGTCCCTGGTAGCCACCGTCGCGGCCGCCGCGGTCCTGCCGCGCGCCGCCCTGGCTCTTCCGAGGTCCGTCCGACCGGCCCCGGGAGCCTTCGTCCCGGCGTGCCGACCGGCCGGACCCATCATCGCTTGAGTCTCGTCGACCGAACTCGGACACCTGGCCTCCTGCCGTGGAAAAAATCTTGTTCTGGACATACGCGTACGGCCCGCTAGGGCAGCCAACTGGCTATCCTAACGGGCCGTACGGAAGGTAAGTTCGGCGGTGTCCTACTCTCCCACAACCCTTCGGTTGCAGTACCATCGGCGCTGTCAGGCTTAGCTTCCGGGTTCGGAATGGGACCGGGCGTTTCCCTGACGCTATAACCACCGAAACACTCCGAAACAACACACACCATGACATGTCACCGGTGTGGTGTTTCAGAACCGTAGAGTGGATGCGTAACATCTTCGTAGGCAAGTCCTCGGCCTATTAGTACCAGTCAACTCGACAACACATTACTGTGC
>NZ_JADWPD010000043.1 GCF_017308975.1 Amycolatopsis sp. MtRt-6
CCCGCTGGCGAGCACTCCGCCACATCAGCCTCTGCCCCCACCGCATCGGCCACATCGTCCAAGCCGCCCTCGTCCTCACCCACCACGAACACCACGGACGCTACTGAGAAAACCTCATTGGGGCGCTTGTGGGGTCACTCCTCCGCGGTCTGCGGCGGCCGGCCCGCCTGCCACAGCAACGCCTCGCGCAGCTGGCCGATCAGCCGCTCGTCGTCCGCTTCGGACGGGTCCACGCCCAGCGGGATCCAGCGCTCGGACACCTTCTCTCCGCGGTCGTAGCTGGAGATCACGATGCCCGAGTACGACAGCGATGCCTCGTCCGCGCAGTCGCCGTCCGGAAGGGGCTCGTCCGCTTCGAAGGCTTCGTCGAAGCTGACGTGGCGATGCTGCAGGCGGACACTCACCCAGCGTCCGGCCTGCCGGATCGGCGCGCCTTCTTCGTTCATCTGCTCCTACCCCCGGTCCGGGCCCCCTGCCGTCTCGTCGCGTCCGGCCCCCGCGGAGTTACCGGCGGGTTGTTCCGGTTGCGTAACGACAAAGGTTGGCGCGAAACACCGCTTGGCCGCCACCGGAGTCACTCTTTTGACGATGGGTCAACTACTTGTTGACAGCGTGCCGATCCGCCACGAGGCTGGGCTCATGACCAGTGGGACCCGGCCGCGGCGCCGGCGGCTCGAACCCGCCGAACGGCGTGCGGAGATCCTCGCCGCCGCCCGGCACCTCTTCGGCGCGGGCAGCTACGCCTCGGTGTCCACTTCGGACATCGCCGAGGCCGCCGGGGTGGCGCGGCCGCTGATCAACCACTACTTCGGGGGGAAGCGGGAGCTCTACCTGGAGGTCGTGCGGCAGCTGATGATCGTGCCCGCGCCGGTCACCGAAGCACTGCCGGACACCACCATGGAACAGCGGCTCGCCATCGGCGTCGAACGCTGGATCGAGGTCGTGGACCGCAACCGCGACGCCTGGCTGACCGTGATCGGGCCGGAGGCGGCCGGGCGCGACCCCGAGATCGAGCGGATCATGCTGGAGGCCGACGAGATCGCCGCCGACCGGGTCCTCGAGGCCGCGCTGATGACCGGCGTGACCGAAGGCCGCGAAGAGCTGCGCGCGATGATCCGGTCGTTCGGCGGGATGCTGCGCGCGGCCTCGCGCGAATGGCTGATCCGCGGCACGCTCGACCGCGCGGCACTGCGGACCTTCCTCACCGATTCGATCCTCAACCTGCTGAAGATCACCTACCCCGCGGTCCTCGCCGAGCGGCGCGGAAGCGCCGGGCGAACGCCGCCGGCGTCATCCCGGTCCAGCGCTTGAACGCGTGGATGAAGCTCGACGCCTCGGCGTACCCGAGCCGGTAGGCGACGTCCTCGACCGACAGCACGCCGGTGTCGAGCAGCTCTTCGGCGAGCGTCTGGCGGACCTCGTCGACCAGCGCCCGGTAGCTCGTGCCGGCTTCGGTCAGGCGGCGCCGCAGCGTGCGCGTGCTGAGCGTCAGCTGCCGGGCGATCTCGTCCATGCCGGCGTCGACGCCGCCGAGCCGGACCAGGCGCTCCCGGACCTGCTGCGCGATGCCCGAACGCTGCCGCCGTCGCGTGACGAGCGCTTCGCACTGCGCGGCGCACAGGGCGACGGTCTGGTCGTTGGCCTGCGGCAGCGGCCGGCTCAGCAGCTCCGGGTCGAGCGTCGCCCGGCAGGCGTCGGCGCCGAAGCGCGGCAGCACGCCGAAGGCGGCCAGGTACTCCTCCGGTGTGGACGTTTCGTGCCGGAACGTCAGCTCGTCCAGCGCGATCCCGGGCAGCAGGTCGCGCATGACGGCGAAGATCGCGGCCAGGTCGCGCAGCACGAGGAACCGGGCGACGTCGGCGGGCACCCGGCTGTCGTCGAGTTCGAGGGTCAGCCGGTCGGCGCCGACGACGACGTGCGGGATGCAGAACGCGAAGCTCAGGTCGAAGTAGCGGAGGGCGAACAGCATCGCGTCGCGCAACGTCGGGCTGCTGATGCAGGCGAAGCCGAAGATGCCGAACGTGGTGACCCGGTAGCGGCACCCCAGCTCCAGCGCCGCCGCGTCCGATCCGTCCAGCCCGGCCAGCGCCCGGACGACGGCCAGCTCCTGGCGCGCGTCGACCTGGACGGCGGGGTCGGTGAGGAGGTCCGGCGTCAACGTCGTGGCGGCGAGCAGGTTCTCCGCCGGCAAGGCGCGTTCGGCGGCGAACCGGGTCATCAGCTCGATGCTCGCGGTGCCGCGCGGGAAGTCCCAGTCCCCGACGGCGGGCGCGGCGAGCTCGGCCATGGCCGGAATTCTGGATCACGGGAGAAGAACGTGTCCAATCGAGGACCGGAACTGTCCTGGGTGGTCGTTAGGGTGACGACGTGGAGACCTTGAGCCGGCGCGCCCTGAACCGCGCCACCCTGGAGCGCCAGGTGCTGCTGCGCCGGGCGAAGATGTCCGCCTTCGACGCGATCGAGCACCTGGCCGGGCTGCAGGCGCAGGCGCCGTTCCCGCCGTACTTCGCGCTGTGGTCGCGGTTGGCGGGATTCCAGCCCGCGGAGCTGGCGGAGCTGCTGGAGAGCCGGCGCGTGGTGCGGATCGCGCTGATGCGCGGCACGGTCCACCTGGTGACGGCGGCGGACGCGCTGGCGTGGCGGCCGGTGGTCCAGCGCATCTACGACCGCGACCTGAAGCAGAACACTCTGCACGCGGCCGCGCTGGCCGATCTCGATCACTCCACGGTGGCCTCGGCGGCCCGGGAACTGCTCCGCCGCGGCCCGCTGCCCGGGACCGCGCTGGGTGCCGAACTGGCCCGGACCTGGGACGCCCCGGCGACCTCCCTGACCCACCTCGCCCGGGGCCGGCTGCCGCTGGTGCAGACCCCGCCCCGGGCGATCTGGGGCAAGGCCGGGCAGACGACGTACGCGTGCCTCGACGAGTGGGTGGGCGCTCCGCTCTCCCCGCCCGCACCGGCGGAGCTGATTTCGCGGTACCTGCGCGCCTTCGGCCCGGCCACGGTGGCGGACGTCCAGACGTGGGCGGGCATCACGCGCCTGGGCGAGGTGGCCTCTTCGATGGACCTGCGGCGCTACCGCGACCCGGACGGCCGCGAGCTGCTCGACCTGCCGGAGCTGACGGTACCGGACGAGGACGTCCCCGCGCCGCCGCGGCTGCTGGGGCCGTTCGACCAGATGGTCCTGTCCTACGCGGACCGGACGCGGGTCATTTCGGACACCTACCGCAAGCGGGTGATCTCGCACAACGGCCTGGTCAAAGGCACGCTGCTGGTCGACGGGCAGGTGTGCGGCTTCTGGGAGATCAAGGCGACCCGGAAGGCGGCGGTGATCGAGCTGTCGCCGTTCGAGAAGCTGGGGAAGCGGGACCTGGCGGCGTTGGAGAAGTCGGCGGGCGAGCTGGTGAAGTGGGCGGAGGCGGCCGCGGAGACGTACGACGTGCGCACCCACCCGCCCGAGTGAGGCTGGCCGGAAATCTCGATCGAGTGACCGTTCGTGGCCTGTTGTCACAGCCCCGCGGTGCGTAGCTTTTCCGGCATGACTGGTTCGGCGAAGGGGCCGTCGGTGCTGATCGTGGGCACCGGCTTCGGCGGCATCGGGACGGCGATCGAGCTCAAGCGGGCCGGGTTCGGCGACTTCACGATCCTGGAGAGCGCCGCCGAGCCCGGCGGTGTCTGGCGGGACAACACCTACCCCGGCGCCGCGTGCGACATCCCGTCGCCGCTGTACTCCTTCTCCTTCGAGCCCAACCCTCGGTGGCCGAAGCGGTTCTCGCACCAGCCCGACATCCTCGCCTACCTGCGGCGGGTCATCGCGAAACACGGCCTCGAGCCGCACATCCGGTACCGCACCGAGGTCACCGGGGCCGCCTTCGACGAGGCACGCGGGCTCTGGCGCGTCGAAACCGGCACCGGGGAAACCTTCGAGGCGAACGTCTTCGTGCCCGCCGTCGGGCAGCTGTCGCGGCCGGTGCTGCCGGACATCCCGAACCGGGAGAGCTTCGCCGGCGACGCCTTCCACTCCGCTCGGTGGGACCACGACGTCGACCTGACCGGCAAGCGCGTCGCCGTCGTCGGGACCGGGGCCAGCGCCGTGCAGTTCGTGCCCGAGCTGCGGAAACGCGCCCAGCACGTCACGGTCTTCCAGCGCACGCCGCCGTACGTCATGGCGAAGTCCGACCCGAGCTACCGGCGGTGGCAGCACTGGCTCTTCGAGCACCTGCCGCCCACGCAGCTGCTCGGCCGGCTGCGGATCTTCCTGCTCGCCGAGTACGCCACCTACGCGATGACGCGCCACCCCGTGCTGGCGAAGATGTTCGAGCTGCGGACCGGTCAGCTGCGCCGGCGCCACATCAAGGACCCGGAGCTGCGCGCGAAGCTGACGCCGTCCTACCCGATGGGCTGCAAGCGGATCCTCTTCAGCAACGACTACCTGCCCGCGCTGGCCGAGCCGGACGTCGACGTCGAGACGCGGCGGATCCGCGAGATCACCGAGAAGGGCGTGCGGGTCGAGGACGGGACGGAGATCGAGGCGGACGTCCTGGTCTACGGCACCGGCTTCGCGGCGACGCAGTTCCTCGGCAGCATGGATGTCCGCGGCCTCGGCGGGCGGTCGCTGCGGGAGGAGTGGTCCGGCGGCGCGCGGGCGTACCTGGGCATGACCGTGCCCGGCTTCCCCAACCTGTTCTGTGTCTACGGCCCCAACACGAACCTCGGCGCCGGGTCCATCATCTACATGATCGAGCGGCAGGCGCGCTACATCCGGCAGGCGGTGGAGCGGCTCGCGCGGCCCGGTGTGTCCTATGTGGACGTGCGACCGGAGGTCGAAGAGCGGTACGACCGCGAGGTGCAGCAGCGGCTCGGCAGGAGCGTGTGGAGCGCCTGCACGAGCTGGTACCGGCAGGCCGACGGCCGGGTGACAACCAACTGGCCGGGCCTGGTCACCGAGTACGACCGCCGGACGCGGCGCTTCGACGTCGCCGACTACCGGGTGGTGGCCTGATGGACTACGACGTCCTGGTGATCGGCTCGGGGTTCGGCGGCAGCGTCACGGCGCTGCGGCTGACCGAGAAGGGCTACCGCGTCGGCGTGCTGGAGACCGGCCGCCGGTTCGCCGACGACGAGTTCGCGAAGACGTCGTGGCGGGTGCGGAAGTACCTGTGGGCGCCGGCGTTGGGCTGCTTCGGCATCCAGCGCCTGACGTTGCTGAAGAACACGTTCGTGATGAGCGGCTCCGGCGTCGGCGGGGGTTCGCTGGTGTACGCGAACACGCTGTACGAGCCGCCGGACGGCTTCTACGCCGATCCGCAGTGGGCGCACATCACGGACTGGAAGGCCGAGCTGGCGCCGTACTACGACCAGGCGAAGCGGATGCTCGGCGTGGTCGAGAACCCGGCGACGACGGCCGCGGACCGCGTGCTTCGCGAGGTGGCCGAAGACATGGGCGTCGGCCACACGTACCGGCGCACGCCCGTCGGAGTCTACTTCGGACAGCCCGGCGTGGACCCGTTCTTCGGCGGCGCGGGTCCGGCGCGTTCGTCCTGCACTCTGTGCGGCGAGTGCCTGACCGGGTGCCGGGTCGGGGCGAAGAACACGACGGTGAAGAACTACCTGTACCTGGCCGAGCGGGCGGGCGCCGTGGTGCATCCCCTGACGACGGCGATTTCGGTGCGGCCGATCTCCGGCGGGTACGCGGTCGACACCCGGCGGACCGGCGGTTTCTCCCGCCGGACGTTCACCGCGACGCAGGTGGTGTTCTCGGCTGCGGCGCTGGGGACGCAGCGGCTGCTGCACCGGATGCGGGACACGGGCACGTTGCCTCTTGTTTCCTCTCGGCTCGGGCTCCTGGCCCGCACGAACTCCGAGGCGGTGCTGGCGGCGCGGTCGCTGCGGCCGGACACGGACTACTCGCGGGGCGTCGCGATCACGTCGTCGATCCACCCGGACGCGGTGACGCACGTCGAGCCGGTGCGGTACGGGCGCGGCAGCAACCTGCTGGGGCTGCTGGCGACGGTGCTGGTGGACGCGGTCCCGGGCCGCCGGCGCTGGGTGCTGGGCCTGCGGGAACTGTGGCGCGCCCGCCGCGACCTGCCACGGATCCACAACCCGCGGCGCTGGTCGGAGCGGATGATCGGGCTGCTGGTGATGCAGACCCTGGACAATTCGGTGACGACGTACACCAAGCGCGGGCTGTTCGGGCGCCGGATGACGACTCGCCAGGGTGCGGGGACGCCGTCGCCGGACTGGATCCCGGTGGGTCACGAGGTGACGCGCCGGGTGGCGGCGAAGATCGGCGGGCTTCCCCAGGGCGCGTGGACGGACCTGGCGAACATCCCGATCACGGGCCACTTCATCGGCGGCTGCGCGATCGGGGACTCGCCTTCTTCGGGGGTGGTGGACCCGTACCAGCGGTTGTACGGGTACCCGGGCCTGCACGTGGTGGACGGCTCGGCGATCTCGGCGAACCTGGGGGTGAACCCCTCGCTGACGATCACGGCGCAGGCGGAGCGCGCGATGGCGTTCTGGCCGAACCGGGGCGACGAGGATCCGCGGCCTGAGCTGGGCTCGCCGTACCGGCGGGTGGCGGCGGTGGCTCCTCGACGTCCGGTCGTCCCGTCGGAGGCGCCGGGCGCCCTGCGGCTGCCGGTGGTGCCTAGGTGAGTTCGACGAGGTAGCCGCGGAAGGCGAGGCCTTCGACATGGCCGAGCGGCCCTCCCGGACCGCGCCGCCGGGAGGACCGCTCGACCCACGGGTCACGGCAGGCCCGCGAGCCCGGCCGACACCGTGTTGGCGAACGCGTACCCCTGCGACGCGTCCCAGTTGATCGACCACGTCATCGCGCCCCTGATCGACGGGTACGTCGTCGACGGCTTGAAGCTGCCGCACGACGTTCCCCGCGCCAGGCAGTTCAGCGCCGACACCGTGTTCGCCGGGGCCTGGTAACCGCCGCCTGCCGCCTGGGGTGATGCCGGGAGGCCGAGGCCCACCTGGTCCGCGCGCAGGCCGCCCTGCAGCTGGATGCAGGCCAGCGCCGTCAGGAAGTCCACCGTGCCCTGGGAGTAGACGTTGCCGTTGCAGCCGTTCATCGAACCCGAGTTGTAGTACTGCATGTTGACGATCGTCAGGATGTCCTTGATGTTCAGCGCCAGCTGGAAGTAGCCGCCCGCCGTGGACTGCATGTCGATCGTCTGCGGTGCCATCGTGATGACCTTGCCGCCGCCGTTGTAGATGCTTCGCAGCGCCTGGCCCATGTACGTGGCGTTGATGCCGTTCTCGAGGTCGATGTCGACGCCGTCGAAGCCGTAGTTCGCGATCAGCGCCTTCACGCTGTTGGCGAAGTTGGTGGCCGAGTTCGAGTCGCCGACGCTGATCGTGCCGTTCTGGCCGCCGACCGAGATGATCACCTTCTGGCCGCGGGCCTGGACCGTCTTGACGTCGGCCTTGAACTGCGCGTCCGTGTAGCCGCCGAGCTGCGAGGACAGCCCCGGGTCGAGCGTGAAGGCCACCGCGCCGGGCGTGCCCGTGGCGTCCGCGAACGACACCGCGATGATGTTGTACTTCGTCGGGACGTCGGCGAGCTTCAGCGCCTTCGCGCCGTTGTAGAAGTTCTGCCAGTAGCCCGTCAGGACGTGCTTCGGCAGGTCACTCTGCGTCGGTGGCGTCGTGGTGGTCGTGGTCGTCGGCGGGGTGGTCGTGGTGGTGGGCGTGGTCGGCGTCGTCGTGGGCGGGGTGCCCGGGCCGTCGAGGCTGACGTCGTCGGCGTAGTACGCCGGCTGGCCGTACCAGCCGTGCAGGTACACCGTCAGCGACGTGCTCGACCCGGTCGTGAAGCTCAGCGACAGCTGCTGGTAGCCGCTGGTGCCGGGCGTCCACGTGCTGGTCGTCGCCGAGCCGGAGACGCCCAGGTAGACGTAGCTGCCCTGGACCCAGGCGGACAGCTTGTACGCCGTGTTCGGCGAGACGGCGAGCGTCTGGGCGCACTGGGCGTTGTCCGACGACGACGGCGTCGCGCTCAAGGCGCGGCTCCCGCTGTGCACCGGCGTGCTCACCGCGGCGGCCGTGCCGGTGCACGTCCAGCCCGTGGTGCCGGCCTCGAAGCCGGGGTTGGCCAGGATGTTCGCCGCCGAAGCGCTGCCGGCGAGCACGAAGGTCACGCCGAGAGACAGCATCACCACGGAAAGTAAGGAAAGCAGAGCGAAGCGGACCTTGGGGACCACGGGCGACCTCCACGACACTGGTGAGGCAGGTCACCACAAAATGGACTAGACCAATCTGAATGTCAAGGAACCCCATCCGAAAGTCGGGGCGCCCGAAACGGCAGAATGTGACGATCGGATCCAGGCGAAGCAGGAGCGTGTTGCAGTGAGCGTGTCGGTCGAGCAGAAGATCGCCGAAGAACTGGGCGTGCGCGAAGGACAGGTCAAGGCCGCCGTCGAACTGCTCGACGGCGGGTCGACCGTGCCGTTCATCGCCCGCTACCGCAAGGAAGTCACCGGCATGCTCGACGACGCGCAGCTGCGCACGCTCGAGGAGCGGCTGCGCTACCTGCGGGAACTCGACGAGCGCCGGCTCGCCGTGCTCGAATCCATCCGCAGCCAGGGCAAGCTCGACGAGGCCCTCGAGGCGTCGATCCTCGCCGCGGACACGAAGTCGCGGCTGGAGGACATCTACCTCCCCTACAAGCCGAAGCGCCGCACGAAGGCGATGATCGCGCGCGAAGCGGGTCTCGAGCCGCTGGCCGACGGCCTGCTCAACGACCCTTCGACGGATCCGCAGGCCGCCGCCGCGGTGTTCGTCGACGCGGACAAGGGCGTCGCGGACGCGCAGGCCGCCCTCGACGGCGCCCGCGCGATCCTCGTCGAGCGCTTCGCCGAGGACGCCGACCTCATCGGCGACCTGCGGGAGAAGATGTGGGGCCAGGGCCACCTGGTCGCCAAGGTGCGCGCGGGCAAGGAGGAGGAAGGCGCGAAGTTCTCCGACTACTTCGACTTCTCCGAGCCGTACACCAAGCTCCCCTCGCACCGGATCCTCGCGATGCTGCGCGGCGAGAAGGAGGAGGTTCTCGACCTCACGATGGCGCCGGACGAGCCTTCGGACGAACCGCAGGTCGGCCCGACGGAGTACGAGCAGCGCATCGCCGCCAAGTTCGGCATCACCCAGCAGGGGCGCCCGGCCGACAAGTGGCTCGGCGACACGGTCCGCTGGGCGTGGCGCACCAAGATCCTCCTCCACCTGGGCATCGACCTGCGGATGCGGCTGCGCCAGGCGGCCGAGGACGACGCCGTCCGCGTGTTCGCGGCCAACCTGCGCGACCTGCTGCTCGCCGCGCCGGCCGGCACCCGCGCCACCATGGGCCTCGACCCGGGCTTCCGGACCGGCGTCAAGGTGGCGGTGGTCGACGCGACCGGGAAGGTCGTCGACACCCACGTCATCTACCCGCACCAGCCGGCGAACAAGTGGGACCAGTCGATCGCCGAGCTGGCGGTGCTGTGCGCGAAGCACCGGGTCGAGCTGATCTCGATCGGCAACGGCACGGCGTCGCGCGAGACCGACAAGCTGGCGCAGGAACTGATCAAGAAGCACCCCGAGCTGAAGCTGACGAAGGCCGTGGTGTCCGAGGCGGGCGCTTCGGTGTACTCGGCGTCGGCGTTCGCTTCGCAGGAACTGCCGAACATGGACGTCTCCCTGCGCGGCGCGGTCTCGATCGCCCGGCGGCTGCAGGACCCGCTGGCCGAGCTGGTGAAGATCGACCCGAAGTCGATCGGCGTCGGGCAGTACCAGCACGACCTGTCCGAGGTTTCGCTGTCGCGCTCCCTCGACGCGGTGGTCGAGGACTGCGTGAACGCGGTCGGCGTGGACGTCAACACGGCGTCGGCGCCGCTCCTGACCCGGGTTTCGGGCATCACGACGGGCCTGGCGGAGAACATCGTGGCGCACCGCGACACGAACGGGCCGTTCCGCTCCCGGATGGCACTGAAGGAGGTCGCGCGCCTCGGCCCGAAGGCGTTCGAGCAGTGCGCGGGCTTCCTCCGCATCCCGGACGGCGACGACCCGCTCGACTCGTCGGCGGTGCACCCGGAGGCGTACCCGGTGGTCCGCCGGATCCTGTCGAAGACGGGCACCGACATCCGGGCGTTGATCGGCAACACGCGGACGCTGTCCTCGCTGCGCCCGGCCGAGTTCGTGGACGAGCAGTTCGGTCTCCCGACGGTGACGGACATCCTGTCGGAACTCGACAAGCCGGGCCGCGACCCCCGCCCGGCCTTCAAGACGGCGACGTTCGCCGAGGGCGTGGAGAAGATCGGCGACCTCAAGCCGGGCATGCGCCTGGAGGGCGTGGTGACGAACGTGGCGGCGTTCGGCGCGTTCATCGACGTGGGCGTGCACCAGGACGGCCTGGCGCACGTTTCGGCGCTGTCGAAGAACTTCGTGAAAGACCCGCGGGAGGTCGTGAAGCCCGGGGACATCGTGAAGGTGAAGGTGCTGGAAGTCGACGTGCCGCGGAAGCGGATTTCGCTGACGCTGCGCCTGGACGACGAGCCGGGCGCCGGCTCGGCCAACCGCGGCGGCGGGGGCGGCGGCCGTGATCGGGGCCAGGGCGGCGGCGGTGGCGGTGGTCAGCGCCGGGGTGGCGGCGGTGGCGGCGACCGGCGCGGTGGCGGCGGCGGGCGCGACCGGGGCGGCAACGCGAGCGGCTCGATGGCCGACGCGCTGCGGCGGGCCGGCTTCGGCAAGTAGGAGCTTGCCGGCAGGCCACCCCGGACGAGCCGGGGTGGCCTGCCGGCGGTCAAGGAACCCTCAGCCGCACGGCACCATCAGCAACACTGCAGGATGCATCGCGCTCGGTCGAAACGGCCCGCTTCGAGGTCGTCGGAGCGGATCATCCAGTAGAGCATTCCGGCGTCGCCCCACATCATGTCGGCGGCTTCGTCGCTGTCGATCTGGGCGAGGAACACCCAGCGGGCCGCCTCCTCGAGCAGCCGGGAATCCCGGTGGTCCCCCAGCACCTCCCTCGCGACCTCCTTCTCGACCGCGGTCTGGACGGGGTCGGCGAACCCGCCGACCTGGTGGTGCGGCCCCTCCGGGTGCACCTGCCGGACCAGCAGGCCGAAGACTGCGTCGCCCGTGTAGCTCCCGCGCAGCAGCACCTTTTCGGCCGCCTCGGCGAGGGTCTCGCCCCTCGCGGTCTTCGTCTCGTCGAGCAGGGCGTGGTAGCTCTTCGGGGCGGTGGCCTCGACCTTGCCGAACAGGTCGCGCGCCGGGTACGGGTCGACGCCCTCGGGTGCCGCCCGCTCGGTGACCGGAACCCCCGCCGGGACGAAGACCACCCGGGCGGCTTCGACGTCTCCGAACTCCGGGATGTCGTCGGCTGCCCGGCGCTCGGCGTCGAAGTAGAAGAACAGCAGCGTGCCCGCCTCCGGCAGCGGGATGCTCAGGAACTCCCGCGGCAGCGCGGCGCAGTCCACCGCGGCCACGAAGTCGAGGGGACCCCGCCCCGGCCACTCGGGCCACCCGACGTCCTCGGGCAGCATCGGCGCACCACCGATCCGGCCCACCGGCGGGCCGTCGCCCTCGGACACCAGGCGGATGCCCGGCCGGAACAAGCCCGTCCACGCGGCAGCCAGCTCGGCGGGCAGCCGCTCGTGGGCGAGGGCACTGAGTCGATCTCTCCAGGACGTCACCGGGACATCGTGACAGGGGGGACCGACAAAAAATCACCGAAGCGCGAAGAGACCGGCGGCGAACAACGCCACCGGCACCACCGCGGCCGTCGCGCTGATCAGCCCCAGCCCGCCACTCCAGCCGGCCGCCGACGCGACCATCCGGCGTACCAGCGCCGCCTCCACCACGGCCGTCAGCAGGAAGCCGAGGCCGACGCTGAAGATCGCCGCCGCGCCCACGACCAGCAGGCCCGACGCGGACGCCGCGCCCAGTGGGGCCGCGACCTCCCAGCGCACCACGCCCGCGGCCGCCGCGAGCAGCGCCAGCAGGAGGATGAACGCCACGAGGAAGCCGCTGCGGGCCGTCGCCGGGTGCGGGCCGCGCGCGAGGAACCAGAAGCCTCCGTCGAGCGCCGCGACCACCACGGCGAGCACCACGAACCCGGGCCGGAAGGTCATGCGGCGAACCGTACTTCCACGCTGCCCAGCTCGCCGAAGTCCGCGATCACGTGACCACCCGCGCGGATCGGGCACGGCGGGGTCGCCGTGCCCGTCGTCACGATGTCGCCGGGGCGCAGCGCACGGCCGTGGCGGGGCAGCTCCATCGCCAGCCAGTGCAGTGCCAGCCGCGGGTCGCCCAGCACCAGGCTGCCGCTGCCGCGGGAGAACTCCTCGCCGTCGGCGTGCAGGACCACCGGCCGGCGGGGCAGGTCGAGGTCGCGCCAGCCCGGCACCGGACGGCCCTCGACGAACCGGCCCGCGCACGCCGCGTCGGCCAGCAGCTGCGGGCCGCCCGCGTGGCGGTGGTCGGTGTAGCGGCTGTCCGGCAGCTCGATCGCCAGGAACATCGTGTCGACCGCGTCGAGCACCGCGGCCAGCGACGGCGACAACCCCGGGTCGGCCTTGAGCCGGAAGGCGAACTCCGGCTCGGCGACCCCCATGGTCATCGTGTCCGCGGGGATCGGCGAACCCTCGACGTGGTGGAACCGCTCGAACACCGCGCCCGGCAGCGGCCCGGGGACGTCGAGGTACTGCCGCGCGTACGCGGTGGTCGCGGCGATCTTCCAGCCGGACACCGGCCCGGCCAGGTCGGCGAGCGCCGCCTGCGCCGCCATGCCCTCGGCGAGGTCGCACGGGCGGGCGTCGTCCGGCAGGCCCTCCAGCCGCTTGCCCGTCAGCCACGCGTCCCAGATGAGCTCCGCCGCCCGCTCTCGCTTCACGACCGCGATCTTGCCAACCGGAACACCGGGTGTCGATCGGCTTCCGCCGCGAAGACCCCGGCCGGGTCGGTCAGCTTCGCGTCGAAGAACGGCGCCGTCACCGGGATCTTGCGGACGTAGGCCCGCAGCACCCGGCCCGCGGTGGCCGCGTCGGGTTCTTCGACCTCCCACGTCTCACGCCGCCGGCCGCGCCACAGCCGGGCCGTCGGGTCGGCACGCAGGTTGTGCACCCAGCCGACCCGCCCGTACGGCGACACGAGCCAGCGCTCGCCGCCGACCTCGATGACGTTGACCGGAGTGGTCCGGTCCACGCCGCTCCGGCGCCCCCGCGTGGTGAGCAGGAACCCGGTGCCGCCGTTGATGGGGATCCCGCGCGCCAGCAACGCCGTCACGACGACGTTCGCGGCCTTCCGCGTCACGCCCAGCCGGTACTTCCGCGCCATCACGGCCGCATGGCGTAGACCCCGGAGAGGTCCCGCACCCGCGCCCAGACGTTCTCGAACCGCGCGGCGTCCACCACCGGCTTGCGCAGCGCGGCCAGGGCGATCGCCTGCTGGGCCCCGGTCGAGCTCGCCTTGCCGTTGAGGTCCACCGCCGCGACGCTGAAGTCCTGCACCAGCACGGCGAAGATCTGGTCGACGACCTCGTCGGCCAGGCCGGTGATGCCGGCCTGCTCCAGGATCAGCTGGCCGTAGACGATCAGCGTGAACAGCTCGGTCAGCGCGAGCCCGAAGTCGAGGTCGGCCTGCTGCGCCTCGTCCGGCGCCGCCTCGGTGAGCAGCTTGACCAGGTAGCCGGCCTGCTCGGTGAACAGCGCGACGTTCGGGATGTGCGCGGCGTCGGCGTAGGCGGTCTTCCAGTCGTGGAACCGGACCTTCGACAGGCCGCGCGCTGGGCCCTGCCGGAAGAGGAACTCGTCGTCCGCGGCGTCGGTGCGGGTCGGCACCGGCGCGTACTCCTGCGGCGCGAAGAGGTAGTTCGGCATGAACTTCGCGATCAGCGCCAGGTTGACGGCCACCGTGCCCTCGAGCTTCGGCAGGCCGTCGATGTCGTTCTTCGACATCGCGAGGTAGGTGTCGGCCTCGAAGCCCTTGGCCGCGACGACGTCGGCGACCAGGCCGATCACCTTCTGCGCCTCGGTCGTCACCTTCATCTTGGTGATCGGGTTGAACAGCAGGTAGCGGCGGTCGCCGGAGTTCGCGCTGCGGAAGTAGTCGACGGCGCGGTCGGAGAACAGCTTCATCGCGGTCAGCCGCGCGTAGGCCTCGACGAACTCGCGGCGCACGTGCGGGAAGTCCGTGACGGGCTTGCCGTAGAGGACGCGGTTGTGCGCGTGCGTGATGGCTTCGTACAGCGAGTGCGTCGCCATGCCGATGCCGCCGAAACAGAGGTTGAACTTGCCGATGTTGACGGTGTTCAGCGCGGCGCTGAAGGCCTCGGCGCCGACGTGCAGGATGTCCTCGGCGCGCACCGGGTAGTCCTCGAGCCGGAACTCGGCGACGTACATCTGCGACGGCACGACGTTCTTGACGACGTGGTAGTCCGGGTGCTCGGAGTCGGCGTAGAAGAAGACGTACTGGTCAGGGCCTTCGACGCCGTCGATGCGGCCGAAGACCGACACCGTGCGGGCGCAGTTGCCGTTGCCGATGTAGTACTTGGAGCCGGTCGCGCGGTAGCCGTCGCCGTCCTTGGTCAGGACCATGTCGGACGAGTAGATGTCGGCGCCGTGGTCCTTTTCGGACAGTCCGAACGCGCCGACGCCGCCGGCGTCGAGCGCTTCCGCCGCGCGCTTGCGGGCGGCGTCGTTGGCGCTCTGCCAGACCGGGCCGAGGCCGAGGATCGTGACCTGCCACGGGTACCAGTAGTTGAGGCCGTAGAAGCCGAGGATTTCCGACAGCGCGGCGACGCGGGCGGTGTCCCAGCGCTTGTCCGGGTTGCCGCCGGCGTTCGCGGCCGGCGTCAGGAAGGTCGAGAACAGGCCTTCCTTGCCCGCGAACTCGATGAAGTCCGCGTAGAAGGTGCGGTTGTGGTAGTCCTCGGTCAGCTTCGCCTTGCCGCGCTGCTCGAACCAGTCGATGGTGGCGCGCAGCAGGCGCCGGGTCTCGGCGTCGAAGTGCGCCGGGTCGTAGTCGCGCGGGTTCAGCAGCATGGTGGGGCCTCCTCGATTACCGACCGGTAACTTAGCAAGGCTGCGCGAGTGCGGGCAATCTCACTGGGGGTAGGTCACTCCGGTTGGGTACACTGATCATGCGGGCCGCTCAGTTCTGCCTCGGCCCGCTGCTGTTGTCGACTACCACGCGCCGCGGCCGTTGACCGGTCTGCGCCGGGCAGGACAACCCTTCTCAGGTTATGGAGACCAGGGCACTCCCGTGCCCGCACGCTTATGAGCACTTTCGCTGAACTCGGCCTGCCCGTCCCCCTGGTGGCGGCGCTGGCCACCCAAGGCGTCACCGAGCCCTTCCCCATCCAGGCGGCGACCCTGCCGCACACCCTCGCCGGGCGCGACGTGCTGGGGCGCGGCCGCACCGGCTCCGGCAAGACGTACGGCTTCGTGCTGCCCGTGCTGGCCCGCCTCGCCGCGGGCCCGACGCGGCGCAGGCCGGGCCGTCCCCGCGCGCTGATCCTGGCGCCGACGCGCGAGCTCGCGACGCAGATCGAGGCGTCGATCCTGCCCCTGGCCCGCCCGCTGGGTCTCAAGGCGACGACCATCTTCGGCGGCGTCAGCGCCAACCCGCAGATCACCCGGTTGCGTGACGGCGTCGACATCGTCGTCGCCTGCCCCGGCCGGCTCGCCGACCACATGCGGTCCGGGCACGTGAAGCTCGACGCCGTCGAGATCACGGTCCTCGACGAGGCCGACCACATGGCCGACCTGGGCTTCCTGCCGGAGGTCCGGCGGATCATGGACGCCACGCCCGAGCGCGGCCAGCGGCTGCTGTTCTCGGCGACGCTGGACAACGGCGTGGACGTGCTGGTCAAGCGCTTCATGGACGACCCGGTGCTGCACAGCGTCGACTCGGCGCAGTCGCCGGTGGCGACGATGGAGCACCACGTCCTGCACCTGGAGGAGACCCACCGGCTGCCGGTGCTGGTCGACCTGACGGCGGCGCCCGGGCGCACGCTGGTGTTCACGCGGACGAAGAGCCGCGCGAAGGCGCTGACGCGCAAGCTCAACGCTTCGGGTGTCCCGGCGGTGGAGCTGCACGGCAACCTGGGCCAGAACGCGCGGACGCGCAACCTCGAGGCGTTCTCGTCCGGGACGGCCCGCACGCTGGTGGCCACGGACATCGCGGCGCGGGGCATCCACGTCGACGACGTCCGGCTGGTCATCCACGCGGACCCGCCGGTGGAGCACAAGGCGTACCTGCACCGCTCGGGCCGCACGGCGCGCGCCGGGGCGTCGGGCACGGTGGTGACGTTGATGACGGACGCGCAGGTCCGCGACGTCCGCGACCTGACGCGCAAGGCGGGCATCAAGCCGACGACGACGCAGCTCGGCCCGGGTCATCCGCTGCTGGCGGAGCTGGCGCCGGGCGAGCGGACGTTCTCAAAGGCGCCGGCGGTGGACAACCGGCCGAAGAAGGTGTCGGCGACCGGTGCGGCACCGGGTGGCGGCCGCGGTCGCCGGGGTGCGGCCGGGGCGCCGAAGGAGAACCGGGGCGGCCAGCGTGCGCGGGCGGCCGGGCAGGAGAAGCAGCGTTCGGCCGGGTCCGAGCGGCGGGGTGCTGCCGCGGACCGGCAGGGTGCCGGCCGTTCCGCTTCGGGTGGTTCACGACGTTCCGGCGGCGCGGCCGCTTCGGGCGGCGCGCGGCGCTCCGGCGGCGCGGCCGCTTCGGGCGGGGCGCGGCGATCGGACAGCCCCGCCGCGGGCGGCAACCGCCGGTCGGGTTCGGGCGGGGCGGCGGCTTTCTCGTCGGGCACTCGCGCGGGCTCGCGCCGCTCGCGCTGACTTCAGGCCGGCCTGGGCCTTGGCTTCTTGCCAGGGCCCAGGCCGCAACCAGACAGCCCCCACCCGATCCCCGGGGGGGGCGTCCCCTAGTCCATTCTATCGGTCCTGACCTGCAAAAACGCCCGCCCCGGAAATCTGTGGACAACTCGAGCCGATGTGGACAACCGCGGTCAGCGCCACAGCCCGAGCAGGACCGCCACCACGGCCAGCTTCACCAGCCAGTCACCCGCGTGCAGCGCCGCCAAGGCCACCGGGACCCGCTCGTGCAGCACCGAGCCCGCCAGGATCACCGTCGGGAACCCGGCCCACACCGCCAGCGCCAGCCCCACCGCACCCGGCACCCCCTCGACGCCCACGGCGCCGCACAGCAGCGCGAACGCCGTCACCAGGACCGCCGTCCGCGCGAACTCCGCGCCCATTCGCCACGGTGACGGCCGGGCCGCCGCGCCCGCCGGGCTCAAGCGGGCCCAGACCTGGCCGAACGCCATGTACCACGCCGCGCTCACCACGAACGCCGCCACCGATGTCACCAGCACCGCGATCACCATTGCCCGCTCCTTCGCTCAGCAGATTCGAAGGAGACGTCGACGCCGGTATCCCGGCTTCGACATCCGAGCGGAGAATTTCTACAGCGACGACGTCAGCCCGCGGGCCCGCAGCACCGCACGCTCCAGCGGGCGGAACACCAGCAGCTCGATCCCCACGCCGACCAGCAGGATCAGGAAGATCGCCGCGATGACCTTCTCGATGCTGTTGAGCGATGACCCCTGGTTCAGGTACGCGCCCAAGCCGATGCCCAGCTGGGGTGACAGCGCGATCAGCTCGGCCGCCATCAGGGAACGCCAGGAGAACGCCCAGCCCTGTTTGAGCCCGGCCAGGAAGCCCGGCAGCGCGGCGGGCAGGAGGATGTGCCGGGCCGAGGCGAGCCGGTTCGCGCCCATTACCTGGCCGACGCGCGGCAGGATGGGGGGGATCTGGTCGATGCCCGCCACCAGGCCGTTCGCGATCGACGGCACCGAGCCGAGCAGCACCACGAAGTAGATCGCCGCGTCGTTGATGCCGAACCACAGGATCGCGGCCGGGACCCAGGCGACCGACGGCAGGCTCTGCAGCCCGGTCAGCAGCGGCCCGATCGCCGCGCGGACCACGCGGACCTTCGCCACGACCAGGCCGAGCGGGGTGCCGATGAGCACTCCGGCCACGAAACCGAGCGCGGCGCGGTGCACCGACGTCCAGACGAACTCGACCACGTCGCCGGTGACGACGCGTTCCCAGAACTCGTCCCACACCGACAGAGGTGCGGGTAGCTGCGTCTCGGGCCAGAAGGCCGCCGCCCAGAGGATCTGCCAGACGACGCCCAGCAGGACGAGCGCACCCACCGGGGGCAGGAAACCCCAGGCGAAGCGTTTCCAGAAACCCGGGCGGCGTTCGCCCACCGGGGCGTCGAGCGAATCCAGTCCGGCGCCGACCCGGTCGAGGTCGGCTTCGGCGGACCGGTCAAGCTGCGGCATGGGTGCTGATCACCTCTCGCAGGTGCCCGGTGATGTCCTCGGTCAGCTCCTCGGCGTCGGCCAGCGGCACGTCCGCCCACTCGCGCACGACCCGGCCGGGCCGCGACGACAGCAGCACCACGCGCTGGCCGAGCCGGACCGCCTCGCGCACGTCGTGCGTCACGAACAGCACCGACGTGCCCGTGCTGCGGTAGACGCGCAGCAGCTCGCCCTGCAGGACGTCGCGGGTGATGGCGTCGAGCGCGGCGAACGGCTCGTCCATCAGCAGGAGGGACTGCTCCGGGTCGCCGCCGACGCGCAGCGTCGCCGCCAGGGCGCGGGCCAGCGCGACGCGCTGCCGCATCCCGCCGGACAGCTCGTGCGGCCGCTTGCCGCCCGCGCCGTTCAGCCGGACCAGTTCCAGCAGCTCGGCGGCCTTTTCGCGGCGCTCGGCCCGGCCGAAGCCGGCCAGCCGCAGCGGCAGCTCGACGTTGCGCGCGGCGGTCAGCCACGGCATCAGCGCGGCTTCCTGGAACATCACCGCCGGCCGGGAGGTGTTCAGCGTGATCTCGCCCGCGGACGGCGCGTCCAGCCCGGCGACCAGGTTCAGCAGCGTGCTCTTGCCGCAGCCGGACGCGCCGAGCAGGCAGACGAACTCGCCGGGCGCGACCGTCAGGTCGACGCCGTCGAGCGCGACGACCGCGCGGCCGGCCGTGCCGAACGTCTTGCGCACGCCGTCGAGACGCACCGCTGCCGCGCCGGTGAAGCTGGTGCGGCCGGTCGGGAGGGTCGTGGTCATCGCGGGCTGCCTCTCACTTGGTCAGTTCGGGAGCTACGACGGCGGGCAGGTTCTGGGCCTTCAGCACCTCGTTGAGCGCACCGAAGTCGGCGAAGCCCTTGAGCGCGACGGCCGACTTCACGACCCCTGCGGTGACGGAGTCCTGTGCGAGCTGCGGGAACGCCGACGCGACCGGGTCGGTGGTCAGTTCGATGCCGGAGAACGCGCGGTCCAGGACCGCTGGGCTCAGGGTACTGCCGGCCAGCTCCTTGAGCGCGCCGTTGACCACGGTCTTCGCGTCCGCCGGGTTGGCCTTGGCCCAGTCGATGGCGGCGAGCTCGCCCTTGAGCAGCGCGCGGACGGTGTCCGGGTGCTGCTGCAGGAACTCGCTGCGCACGATGACGACGGTGCTCGGGAAGCGGCCGCCCGGCCACAGCGTCTTCTCGTCGACCAGAACCTTCGCGCCGGCGTCGAGGACCAGCCGGGACGCCCACGGCTCGGGCAGCCAGCCGCCGTCGACCTCGCCCTTCCGGAAAGCGTCGAGCGTCTTCGGGTTGTCCATCGTGGTGATCTTGACCTGGTCGGTCAGCTGCTTCTCGGCCAGGAACTTCTTGAGCGCGACGTCCTGGGTGTTCGCCAGCTGTGGCGTCGTGAGGTTCTTGCCCTTGAGCTGATCGACGCTCGTGATGTCCGGCTTGACGACCAGCTGCGCGCCGCCCGAGACGGCACCGGAAACCAGCTGGATGGCGCCCTTGGACTTGGTGAAGGCGTTGATCGCCGGGCCGGAGCCGATGAAGGCGACGTCGAGGGAGTCACCGAGCAGGGCGTTGACCTCTTCGGGGCCGGCGTTGAAGGTCTGCGTCGTGAGCTTGGTGGCACCGAGTTCGTTCTTGAAGAAGTCCTTCTTGACGCCGATCAGCGCGGGCGCGTGCGTGACGTTCGGGAAGAACCCGACCCGGACCTCGGCGGCGGCGCCCTGGTCGGCGGCGGGGGCGGCGCTGCTGTCGGCGCGCGTACAGCCCGCGAGGACGCCCAGGGCGGTCAGGGCGGCCAGCGCCGAGGCCAGGGTTCTCCGGGAGGTGCGCACGTCGGCATCGCCTTTCGTCGGTGTCGGGGCGAGGTTCGCACGGTCACCCACTCAGGCGCATAGCCATCCGCATCCCGGGACATCCGGTGAGAATTCTTGACATCGCCGGCGCCCGCCGCTAGCAGGCCGGCTGAAACGAATTAACCGGAAAACACCTTTGTGAGTCAGATCATCACCATCGAGGATCCGGGTCCATTACGGTCGAAGCCGAAGATCATCATCGAATCGGGGAGGGCTCATGAAACGACTGGTAGCGATCCTCACCGCGACCGCGGCGGCACTGCTGCTGGTGGCGCCGGGTGCGCTGGCCGACGACAACCCGGACTGGCACGCCAAGTGCAGCACCCGGGTCTCGCCGACCGAAGCCAACAACGCCGAGGGCTGGGTGAACGCCCAGTCCGACGGCGGCAACTGGAAGATCGTCAACATCTACGCCAACCTGCGCAACGTTGGCGGGAAGATCACCGGGGACCACCGGGTCACGGTGACCGTGTTCAACGGCCCGGGCGGCCCGGTCGTCGCGTCGCACAAGTTCGACAACATCGCCAACGGCGACATCACGCTCACAGCCGACGTGTACCCGGCGGTTTCCATCCCCAAGGGCAAGGTCGCCGTCCAGGTGGCCGCGACGACCAACATCAACTCGTGGCCGAAGCTCTGCACCGGCGCCGGCATCGTGTTCTGACACTTGCGGCGCTCCTGGCGCGAGGAAAGAAAACCGTCATCAGGGCAACCGCCGGCGTCACCCGGACGTGGTACAGGATGACCACGGATTCGGGAGGAAGTCATGACGAGCAGGAGCCAGGGAGCCGCCGGCGTCCGCGTGGCGCTGGTCGTGTTGTTCATCGGCCTGGGGCAGGCGTCGTTCGAGTGGCTCAGGTCACTCGGGATGGACGCGTTGACGAGCCTGGTGGTGTGGGCGATCCCGGTCGTCACCGCCGCGGCCGTGACGCTGGTGCTGTGGGTGGCGTCGGACCGGGCGTTCACGCTGCGCAACTGGCTGCCGGTGGCGATCTCCATCCCGGTGTACCTGGGCGGCGGCTTCGGCTTGGCGACGGGCACGGCGAGCCTGGTGGCGTCGATCGTGAGCGGGATCGGCCTGGGGATCGCGGTGGTGGTCGTCACCGGCCTGATCCGCTCGCGGCGGCAGGTCGAGGCCGGCCAGTAAGGCGGGTTGTCCACAGGATGTGGGGGCTGTGGACAACCTCACTCACCGGAGCGTGCGGGCCAGCCGTCCGTAGAACGGGACAGCCTGGTTGGCCGCCACGTGGCGGTCGAAGGCGGCGCGGTGGGCCCGGTCGAGCCGCGCGTGAAACGGGCGGAACCGGCCGAGTATTTCGCGCTGCATCGCCCGGCCCTGGGCGTCGAGCGGGGCGTACCACCGCTCGGCGAGCGTCCTGAGCTGCTTGAACAGATCCTGGTCCGGCATCTCGAGCGGCATCGCGTTGAAGTCGTTCAGGAACGCTTCGAGCGGCGCGTAGGTCTCGGTGATCCCGACCCGCACCGACGTTCCGGTGGCCCCGGATTCGACCCGCTCTCGCGCCAGGAGCAGGTCCTCCGTCGAAACCCGCCCGGCGCGCTGCTCGCGCGCCAGCCAGTCCGGGAACGGCCGCCGCCCGCCGCCGCGGTGCCAGAGCCCGACGAGCTGGAAGGCCCGGCGGAAGTGCGCGACGTGCCGCCATTCGTGGTCCAGCACCGACCTGGTGTAGGCGGGTGAGGACTCGCGCAGCGCGCCGCGCCCGAGGACCACGCAGAGCTCCGGGATCGGCGCGAGCGGGTCGAGGGAAGCCACCGGTACCAGCGCCTCGGGTGTGACCGTCGCGCCCTCGGCGTTGAACTCGTCGAGCGTCGGATCGAAGTTCACCACGGGCATCGGCGTGTACCGGTCGGCGCTGATCCGGGAAACGAGCCGGATCGCCGGCGGCAGCGCTTCCCGGACCAGCCGGAACAGCGCGGCGCGGTCGTTGTTCGTCTTCGCGTCCCGGACACGGACCTGCCACGGCGCCTGCTGCCGCTGCACGACGGCGGCGTTTCCGGCCGTCTGCTGCAGGTACAGGAGCCCGGCGACCCCGGTGGCCGGCCGGACCGGATCGCGCCGAGCCTGCTCGGCGGCGCGGCTTTCCCGGTGCGTCCGGGCGGACCGATCGCGCATCACCACGCCACCCCTCTGTCACCCGACACCCGGGGAGTCGCCCCCGGTCGCCGGGCCGTTTCGAGCCCGCCGGTCACTCCTCCGAACGGCGCAGCAGCAGCGACACGTCGCCGAACTCGTGCCACAGGTACCGCTCCGCCACCGCCGCCTCGTACGCCTGCTGGACCACGGACGCCCCCGCCACCGCTTCCAGCAACAGCAGGTGCGACGCCTCCGGCGCGTGCAGGCCCGTCACGATCCCGTCCACCACCCGCGCCGGGCGGTCCGGGCCCAGCACCAGCTCCGTCCAGCCCTCGGCCGCGCGAACCGCACCGTCCGGCGCCGCCGACTCCAGCGCCCGGGCCGCCGTGGTGCCCACCGCGATCACCCGGCCGCCGCGAGCGCGGGCCCACTCGACCAGGGCCGCCGTCGTCGGGGGCACCCGGAACCGCTCGGCCTGCGGTGGCTCGGCCGCCTCGGGCGAGGACACGCCCGTGTGCAGCAGCAGCGGGGCGATCAGCACGCCGTCGGTCACCAGGCGCGTCACCAGCTCCGGCGTGAACGGCCGCGCCGCCGAGGGCATCTCCGCGCTGCCCGGCTCGCGGGCGAACACCGTCTGGTAGTCCGACAGCGGCCACGTCCGCGGGACGTACCCGTAGCGGATCGGACGGCCCACCGCCGCCAGCAGTGACGGCACCGGAACCGACACCGCCGCCCGCCACAGCCTCGCCGCGCCCGGGACCGCGGGGGCCACGAGCGTCAACGAGGCCTCCCCGGCCAGTGAAAGGCGCTCCCCCGGACGGCCGTCGAGCAGCGGCCCGCCCGGGGCACGCAGCTCGACGATCCACGAGCCGTCGTCGAGAGCCGTCGCGAAATGGACGACGATCGGGCGGCCCGCCCGCCGTGCGTCGACCGCCGCGGGGAGAGTGCCCGAGGTGTTGACCACCAGGACGTCTCCCGGCCGGAGGTGCGCCCCGACCGCCGAAAACACCGTGTGGTGGACGCCCGGCGGCGACGCCACCAGCAGGCGGACCTCGTCGCGGGACAGGCCGCGGGCCTCCGGCGGGGCCGACGCCGACAGGTCCGCCGGGAGATCGAACCGGACGCTCATGCCGGCACCCCCAGATCGGCGGCGCGGTAGCGACCGCTGGGTGGGCGCTCGTCGAGCAGGCGCAGGAACGCCGGGACGGCCGTCTCCGGCAGCGGCCGGTCCGAAATGTCCTCGCCGGGGAACGCGCGCTGGTGCATGGCCGTGCGCAGGTCGCCCGGGTCGACCGCGTACACCGACCGGTCCGGATTTTCGACGCCCAGGACGGCGGTCAGCTGGTCGAGGGCCGCCTTCGCCGAGCCGTAGCCGCCCCAGCCCTCGTACGCTTCCACGGCGGCGTCGGAGCTGACGTTGATCACGACGGCGGGCCGCAGCAGTTGCGTCAGGGCGAGCGGCGCGAACACGTTGACGCGGTAGACGTCTTCGAGGTCCGGCAAGGGGTAGCGGGCCAGGGGCGGCAGCGGGCTGACACCCAGGGAGCTCGCGTTGTTGACGAGCAGGTCGAGGGCGGGACAGGCGTCGGCGAGCGCGGCGCGGTGGGCCGGGTCGGTGACGTCGCCGGGGATGGCCGTGAAGCCGTCCTCGCGGGCGGCCGTTTCCAGCGCGGCCGCGTCGCGGGCGTCGCCGACGACCGTCCACTTGCGACGAACGAGGGCGGCCGCCAGCGCGCGGCCCAGTCCGGCGGAAGCACCGGTGACGAGTGCGGTGGGCATGGTTCCTCCTTCGCGGGGTACCACACCATCGTGAGACCTCTACATTACTTGAGGTCAACCGAAGCGCGGCCGCGAAGCAGGAAATACGCTGCCGGCGAAACGACGAGGCCGACGTAGTACGCCAGGTCCGCGCCGTGCAGGGCCGCCGCGACCGGTCCCGTGTAGAGAGACGTGTTCATGAACGGCACCGCCGCGCCGAACCCCACGACGAACGCCACCACCGCCGCCCAGGGCCGCACGGTCACCGACGTCAGGACGTCCACGGCGCGGCCGCCGCGGGTGCGGGTGAGCCAGTCGGGCACCACCACGCCGAGGAACGGCGGGATCCAGTACGAGACGAACAGCAGCACGTTCTCGAACTTCGCCGAGAGGTCGCCGCTGTGCATCCAGAGGATCAGCGCGAACGCGAGCACCGTGACGACCACCGCCGACACGGGGCGCCGCAGCCGGACGCCGACCGTCTGGAGGGCCAGCGAGCCGCTGTAGTCGTTCATCGCGTTCGACGACACCGCCGCCAGCGCGATCACGGCCAGCGCCAGCGCGCCCAGGAACCCGCCGCCGAGCAGCTGGGCGATCCCGGAAGCCGTGTGGTCGCCGAGCGAGGACCCGAGCGCGAGCCCCAGGCTTTCGCCGATCGCGTACGAGACGACGAGGCCGAGCAGCGTTGCCAGGAAGATCGCCCGCGAAGAAGCGGCGACCGGCAGGTAGCGGCTGAAGTCCGAGGCGTACGGCGCCCAGGAGATCGCCAGCGACAACGTGATCGTCGTGAACAGGACGACGCCACCCGCCAGGTCGGCGCCCGAGGCGGTGTCGGCGACGGCGATCGGGTGTCCGGAAAGGACCTTCACGGCGAGCGCGGCGAACGCGAGCACCAGCAGCACGCTCATCACCGCCTGCACGCGGTGGATCAGCGCGTAGCCGAACACCCCGAGCGCGCACTGCAGCACGAGGACGATCAGCACCGCCGCCCAGAACGGCAGCCCGGTCAGCTCGGCGAGGGCCTCGCCGCCGAACAGGCCGACCAGCGCGTCCCAGGCGATCGAGCCGAGCCACTGCACCAGGCCGGGCAGCACGACGCCGCCGCCGAAGGGCAGCCGGGCGAGTGGCAGCTGGCCGGCGCCGGTGTGCGGGCCCCAGGTCGACAGGTAGGCCACCGGCAGCGAGCCGAGCACGGTGCCGGCGAGCATCGCGGCCAGGCCGGTCCAGAAGCCGAGGCCGAGCGAGGACGCCAGGGTGCCGGTGAACACCGCCGTCATCGTCAGGTTCGGGGCGAACCACACGCTGAACAGCCGCCACGGGCGCCCGAACCGGTTGCCCGGCGGCACCGGCGCGATGCCGTGGGTTTCGATCGCCAGGTCACGCCCGCCGGCCGGCATCCGCCCGCCGAAGACCTCGGCGTCCAGACCGCGTCCGCTCATGTCCCGCCTCCTGTCACGATCACCCTAAAGCGCAGCCGCGTGGTGTAACGCGAGGGCCCGAACGGACGAATCACGGTTAGCCGTTGCCGGACTGCTTCACACCCACGCCAAGACCCACCGGGAGGGTCGCGAAGTGCAGCACCCGCGGACGTCGGCGATGACCGGCCTGCTGGCCGCCGGGTGCGCGCTCGGCGTGGTCGCGCTGACGCTCAAAGCCGGCGAAGGCACCCACTCGGCGCTCGACACCGCGCTCAGCACCACGACCGGGTTCCTCTTCCTGCTCGCGGGCGCGGTCGCGCACGTGCGGCGCCCGGCCAACCCGATCGGCGTGCTCATCGCCCTCGCCGGCGTCGCCCTGTTCCTCGAAGACCTGCAGTTCGCGCACAACCCGGTGCTCTACACGATCGCCGTGCCGCTGCGTGCCGCGTCCAGCCCGGTGATCGCGCACCTCGTGCTCGCCTTCCCGCACGGGCGGCTCCGCTCGCGGTGGGAACGGCTGCTGGTGGCCGGGGCCTACCTGGTGGTGCTCGGCTCGGGCGTGGTCGGGCTGCTCGTCGACGACGACCCGCGCGACCTGCTGGCGATCTGGCCCGGCAGCGGGGCTTTCGCCGACCGCGCGCTGGACCTGGCCGCGACGGCGATCAGCGCGGGCGTGGTCGTCGTGCTGCTCTACCGGTGGCTGAGCGGGCGGCTGCCGCAGCGGCGGCTGCTGTCGCCGGTCGTGGTCATCGCGCTGGCCGGGGCGGTCACGTCGGGGGCGGGCACGGCGCTCGGCGACGCGCACCCGCTGTCCGGCCCGCTGCTGCAGGCGTACCGGATCCTGTTCTGCCTGTGGCCGCTGGCGTTCCTGGCCGGGGTGATGCGGGCCCGCGTCGGCAACGCCGAGATGATCCGGCTGCTGCTGGAACGCGACGGCACCGGGCTGGCCGCGCTCGTGCAGGACGACGAGGTGTGGAAGGACAGCCGCTCGATCGACGCGCTGAACGCGGCCGCCGGCCTGGTGCTGGACAACCAGCGGCTCACCGACGAGCTGGAGCAGCGGCTGGCCGAGGTGCGCGCGTCGCGGGCCCGGCTGGTCGCGGCCGGCGACGAGGAACGCCGCCGGCTCGAGCGCGACCTGCACGACGGCGCGCAGCAGCGGCTGGTCAGCGTCGTGCTGCTGCTGCGGATGGCCGCCCGCCGGTCCGGGGACGGCCTGCCGCCGGAGCTCCGCACCCTGCTCACCGGCGCGGTCGACGAGCTGCAGACGGCGATCACCGAGCTGCGCGAGCTGGCCCGCGGCATCCGCCCGGCGATCCTCACCGAAGCGGGCCTGGTCGCGGCGGTCCGGTCGCTGGCCGCCCGCATCCCGATGGAGGTGGCGCTGACGGTCGGCACGGTCCCCCGGCTCGACGCGGCGGTGGAGGCGACGGCGTACTTCGTGACGTCGGAGGCGCTGACGAACGCGCTCAAGCACGCCCGGACCGACCGTGCCGACGTCCGCATCGAGGTGGCGGGCGCCGAGCTGCGGGTGGAGGTGACGGACGCGGGCGTCGGCGGCGCGGACACCGAGGGCGGCACCGGGCTGGCCGGGCTGCGCGACCGGGTGCAGGCGCTGGGTGGGGAGCTCGACGTCGCCAGCGGGGCCGGGGGTACCACGGTGACCGCGGTCATCCCCCTCGCCGAAAAGCCGTGAAGGCCTCCTCGAACGGTCCGAGGAGGCCTTCACGTGCTTCTTGACTAGACGAGCAGCAGGAACAGCAGCCCGTTGGGCGTGCCGAGGCCGGTCACGTCGTCGTAGCCCGGGGCGGTGTGGATGGTCAGCCCCTGGTAGTCCAGCGTCCGCACCGAACGGAGCAGGCCGTCCGTCGCGTCGACCTGGTTCGCGTAGTCCACGCGGGCCACCGCGCCGTCCACGTGCTTCACGTCGGAGATCGCCGACGTGCGGGACGTCAGCTTGTAGATCACCGGGTTGATGAAGCCGTGGTGGAAGTGGTCGAAGCTGTCGGCCACCGCCATGATGCCGGCGAACACCGGCGACGCGAGGCTCGTGCCGCCGATCCGGTACTGGTCGTAGTGCGCACCCTCCGGGAAGGTCTGCGTCTGGCCGACCAGGAAGCCGGTGTTCGGGTCGCCGATCGCGGCGATGTCCGGGACGACACGGCCCTTGTTCTTGCCGGTCTGGTTCTTCGTCGCCAGCGCGTCCGGGACGACGCCCTTCTGGTAGAAGGGCTGCGGGAACAGCCGGCTCGTGCCGCCACCGGAACCGCTGGTGTAGGCGGCCGGGCCGTAGACCCCGTCGGTCAGCGGCGACTTGCTGGTCTCCCAGCCGGTCTCGAAGATCTTCTTGCCGTCCTTGCCGATGGCGATGGACGTGCCGCCGACCGCGGTGATCCACGGCGCCGAGGCGGAGAAGTCCGGCGACGGCGTGCCGAGGCGCGCGACCTCGTCGCCGTTGTCACCCGAGGAGAAGTAGACGCCGATGCCCTCGAGCACCGCCTGCAGCGAGATCTGGTTGAAGACCTTGACCTCGTCGGCCGGGATGTCCTCGCCGGTGTCGCCGTAGGAGTTCGACACGATGTCGGCCTTGTGGCCGGCGACCACGTAGTTCAGTGCCTCGTCGAGCGAGTTGTCCTGGCAGTCGGACCCGCCGACGTACAGGATGTCCGCGCCCGGCGCGAGACCGTGGGCGGCCTCGACGTCGAGGGTCTCCTCGCCGTACCAGCCGGCCGCGTCGCACTGGTCCGGCGGCTCCAGCTCGGAGTTCACCGGGAAGACGTGCTGCGAGAACTGGCTCTGCTTGAGCGGGTGCGCCGGGTCGTTCTTCCGGGCGTACGTGCTCGCGTCGGCGTAGATGGTCGGCGAGGCGAAGGCGTCCACGATGGCGATCGTGGTGCCCTTGCCGTCGGCGCCGGCCTTGTCGATGCCGTAGGCCGACCGCAGCTGCGCCGGGGTGTAGCCGCAGGGGGCGTACGGCAGCTGCTTGCCGTTGTAGGCGGGATCGGTGGTGTCGGTCTTCTCGCCGTAGTAGGCGCTGCACGGCGGCGCGTTGCGGAACCCGGGCGAGGGCGCCACGTCGGACGGCTGCCCGGCCTTGGTCGCGGTCCCCGGGTCGGCGCCGTCGGTGTGGTCCGGCTTGAACAGGTTGGTGGCCTGGTCGACGCCGACGACGCCGAGCACGTCACCGGCCAGGTTCGCCGGCACGGACAGGTTCTTGTCGGCGGCACGCAGCGTCTGGCCCTTGACCCGGTACTTGCCGAGGTCGACGGCGAACGCCTTTTCCGTCTGGTCCGCGGTGCCGGTGGCTTCGACGTAGGCGCGGTTCGACGGGATCTCGCCGATGCTGAAGCCGTTGCCGGTCAGCCACGCCTTGACGGCGCCGACGGTCGCGTCACTGGCGGCGAAGCGGTCGCGCACCTGGTCGGGGCTGAGGAACTGCCGGTAGGTCGCACTGTCCGGATCGGACACGGCCTGGGCCAGCGCCTCGGCGCCGGCGTTGTCACGCTGGTTCAGGTAAACCCGGAAGCTCAGCTTCGCGGCGGGCGCCGTGTCGGCGACCTTCGCCTGCGCGTTCGCCCACAACGGGTGCGACTGCGGGATGTCCTGACGTCCCTGCGCGGACGCGGTCGCCGGCAGGGCGCCGGTCAGGCCACCCACCACCGCGAGCGAAAGGAGCAGGGTGGAGCTTCTTCGCACAGAAATCTCCCTCTTCGAAACGGCCCCCGGAAACGGGCCTGGAAACACCGGGTGAGACTAGAACGGTGTTCCGCTCCCAGGGAAGTACTTGCGGAACCGTTATCTCGCCAGGAATTCGCGAGTCGTCAACCATGGTAAGGAAATCCGATTTGTCGCGAAGAAAAAGCGAGGAATGGTGTTTCATGCGCGCTTGGTCCGTTTCGCGACGGCGCCGCGGACCACGGCCGCCACCTACTAAAGTCGGTCGCCGGAGTCCACTCGGGACAGTCCGGCGGTGGCGGCACTTCGGCCGTCACGCCAGCCGCCGGTCGACCTCCGCCGGGGCGAACACCGCGTCGACCACCATCGACACCGCGCCCCCGACCGCCATTCCCTCCCCGCGGCCGCCGATTTCGACCCGCAGGTGCTGCGTGGCCCGCGGCAGGGCGCGCCGGTACAGCACCTCCCGCACACCCGCCACGAAATGCGGCTCGGCGAGGTCCCCGGCGATCACCACCACCCCCGGGTTGACCACGCACACCAGCGTCGCCAGTACCTCGCCCACCTGGCGGCCGGCCACTTCGGCCAGCCGGACCGCGGCCGGTTCCCCCGCCGCGATGCGGTCGCGGACGCCCGAGCCCGACTCCGTCGGCAAGCCCAGGTCCGTCAGCCTCGCCGCCAGCGCGCCGCCGCCGGCGACCGCCGCGAGACAGCCGTGGGAGCCGCACAGGCAGCGCGCCTCCGGGTACCCCGGCAGCCGGATGTGGCCGATGTCGCCCGCGCCGCCGTCGATCCCGCGGTACACCTCGCCGCCGAGGACCAGGCCCGCCCCGATGCCCGTCGACACCTTCACCACGACCAGCGCCGCCGACTCCGGGTAGCGGGCGCGGTGCTCGCCCAGCGCCATCAGGTTCGCGTCGTTGTCGACCAGCACCGGGGCGCCGAACCGGGCGCCGAGGTGGGCGTCGATCGGGTAGCCGTCCCAGCCCGGCATGATCGGCGGCTGGGTGACCCGCGCGCGGCCGGGCTCCACCGGGCCCGGCACGGAGACCCCCACCCCGCACACCGGACGGCCCGCCTCGGCCCGCAGCGCCTCGAACCACTCCGCGATGCGGTCGAGCACCGGCTCCGGGCCGTCGGCGACCCGCAGCGCGCCGGCGCGGCGGGCCAGGACCCGCCCGGCCAGGTCGGTGACCACGGCCTCGGCGTGCGTCGTGTCGATACTCGCGGCGAGGACGACCGCGTGCCCGTCGTCGAAGCGCAGCTGCCGCGCCGGGCGGCCGCCGGTGGAGTCCTCCTGGCCGCCCTCGGCGAGCAGGCCCGCCGCCTGGAGCCGGTCCAGGCGCGCGGTCAGCGTCGAGCGCGAGAGCCCGCTGCGGACCTGGAGCGCCTTCCGCGTGGTCGCCTGCCCGGTCCGGACCAGCCGCAACAGCTCGCCGGCGCTGGTCATCCCGCGACCCCCTTCGGACTTTTGTCCATTGACAAGACACAAGTCGGAGATAGATTGGACATATGAACGTAACACGGGAGCGGGCAGCGGCTGTCCTGGCGGGCAACTGGCTCGGCGCGTCGACCGTGCCCTCACGGTCGCTCTACCCGCACCAGTGGAGCTGGGACTCCGCGTTCATCGCCTTCGGCCTGCGCCACCTGTCCCCCGCGCACGCCCGGCGCGAGCTGCGCACACTGTTCGCCGCGCAGTGGACCGACGGCCGCGTCCCGCACATCGTCTTCGACCCGGACACCCCGCCCGAGGCCTACTTCCCGGGGCCGTCCTTCTGGCAGGCCGGCCGGACGTCGGGCCTGGTCCAGCCGCCGGTCCACGCCCGCGCCGCGCTCGCCGCGCACGAGGCCGAGCCGGATCCCGGGTTCCTCGCGGCGCTGTACCCGAAGCTGGTGGCCTGGCACGACTACTTGCGGACGCGGCGTGATGCGGGCGGCCGCGGGCTGGTGGCGATCGTGCACCCGTGGGAGTCCGGCATGGACAACAGCCCGGCCTGGGACGAGCCCCTGTCCCGCGTCCCGCTCGCCACCGGGTTCGTCCGCCGCGACCTCCAGCACGGCGACGCCGCCGACCGGCCCAGCGACGACGACTACGGCCGGTACGTCCGGCTCGCCGCCGCCTACCGCGACAGCGGGTACGCCGACCCCGGCGACTTCGTCGTGGAAGACCCCGGCTTCAACGCCCTCCTGGCCGACGCCGAACTGGCACTGGCCGAGATCGCCGAGGAGCTCGGCCTGCCGTCCGGCGAGCACCGCGAAGCCGCGGCCCGCCTCGAGAAGGCCATGCAGGAAACGCTCTGGGACAACGGCTTCTTCTTCGCCCGCGACGTCCGCACCGGCGCGCTGATCCACGAGCACACGTGCGCGGGCCTGCTGCCGCTGGTGCTGCCGGACCTGGCGGTCGCACCCGCCTTGCTGGCGGCCGCGACCGGCCCGCGCTTCCGGCTCGGCCGGGTGCACGGCGTCCCGAGCTACGACCTCACCGCGCCAGGCTTCGACCCGGGCCGCTACTGGCGCGGGCCGTCGTGGTTCAACGTCGGCTGGCTCGTCCGGCAGGGCCTGCTCCGCCACGGCGAGCACGCGCTCGCCGCGCGCCTGCGCGACGACCTCGTCGAGACGGCCGCGCAGACCGGCTTCGCCGAGTACGTCGACCCACTGACCGGGGCCGGCCACGGCACCCGCTCGTTCAGCTGGACCGCGGCACTGACCGTGGACCTGCTGGCCGAGCGGCACTGAGGAACGGGCCGCCCAGCCGCGTTCGGGGGCGGCTGGGCGGTCCGCTCAGCGCGCCGCGGTCGCGTAGTCCGAACCGAGCCAGGTCTCGTCGATCCGCAACCGCTTGTAGCGCGAACTGTCGCTCGACGCGGCGTACGTGCTCGTGACCTGGAGCCGCACGTACCGGGCCGTCACCGCGGCGAGGTCGACGAACTGGACGCCACGGTGGCTCGGCAGCGTCCCGGACTTCACCGCGCTGCCCCAGTTCTTGCCGTCAGCCGACACGAAGACGTGGTACGCCTTGATCCGCGCCGATTGCTCGGTGTCCGACCGGGCGTAGCTCACGGAGTCCTCGCGCTGGTTGATCCCGAGGTACTGCACCTTCTTCGCCGCGCCGAGGTCGTAGTCGAGGTTGACCGGCAGGGTCTTGTTGTTGTCGAAGTAGGTGAGGTAGCTGCCGTCGCTCGCGGACTGTCCACTGTGGCCACTGGCCGACGCGCTCGCCTCGATCGTCACGGTCTTCGGGTCGTGGGTGCCGGTGCGACCCGCCGTCTCGACCTCGAACACCGTGTCGTAGGTGTCCCAGCCGGACAGCCCGGTGAGCGTCAGGCTGCCGCCGCCCTGGCCGAAGGCGATCGCCGCGCCGGTGCGGAGGTTCGTGACGCGGCGGACGCGGTAGCCGTTGTCACGGATCTTCAGCGTGCTGCCCGACGGCCTGGTCAGGACGTGCACGTACTGCGTGTCCCCCTTGATGGTGATGACGCCGTGGGCGCCGTCGTTCCAGAAGCCCGGCTGCATGCCGCCGTACAGGTACCCAGCGCCTTCGGTGCCGCCGAGGGACTCCCAGATCCGGTCGAGGTAAGTGTCCGCGAAGTTGTTGAACGCCTCCTGGTTCGCCGGGAACCTGCCGTTCACCATCGCCGTCTCGGCCATCAGGGACTTGATCGACGAGCCCGAGTTCGTGACGAGCCGGCCGACGTTGAGCATCTTGTTCACCGCCGGGTTCGAGCCGCCGTACCACCACGAACCCGTGTCGGGCAGCTTGAAGCACGCCTCGGTGAGCCGCGGCATCGCCGTGTACGTCGCCTGCGGGTAGTCGTACGACGGCGTCATGCCGGTCTTCTGCTCGTTGCTGATCGTGTCCATGATCGGCGTGTCTTCGTTGTTGTTGCTCAGCAGGTAGTCCGGGCGCTGCTGGTAGATCTGCCGGTAGAGGTCGTGCGATTCCCAGTACGCGTTGTCGTTGTCGATCCAGAAGCCGCCGAGGTCGGGGTAGTTCTTCATGACCTCGAAGAAGTTGTCGTAGCTGAACTGGCCGAAACCGTTCTGGCTGTCGAGATCGACATCCTTGCCCTTGTACTTCGAGTAGCCGGCGGAGTCGAGCCACTCGTGGCCGCCTTCGTCGTGCCACTGGGCGTCGTTGGTCATGTAGAGGATGACCTTGAGGCCGCGGGCTTTCGCGGCGGCCACCAGCTCGCCGAGGAAGTCCCGCCGGGTGGTGCAGCTGCCGGGGATCTTCGACGGCCAGGCCCGCGCGTAGCCGAGCCGGCTGTGGAAGGACGCGAGCACGAGGTAGGACGCGTGCAGCTTCTCGGCTTCGGTGACCCAGTAGGCGGGACTCCACCCGCCGTCGGTGACCGCCTTTTCCCAGGCGCTGCAACTGGTGTAGCCCGGCGAGGTGCGCATGCCCCAGTGCAGGAACAGCCCGGCCTGGCTGTCGCGCAGCCACTGCTGCGACGGCTTCTGCAGATCGGCCGAAGCCGGTGCGGCGATGAGCCCGGACACCGCCAGCGCCGTCGCGCCCGCGACGAGCAGCCGGCGGAGGAACCTGTCTGCCATGAGCCACCTCCAGTGGTCTGGTCCACTCGGTGGTGTACTCCTGACAGCGCGGCACGGTCAAGGCTGAGATCCGACCTTTTCGCGAAGTCTCGCTGGCCGGTACATCGTCACTACGGCCGTTCGGGTTAAATATCTGATATATGACGCGAGAGATCCGATCTCTCTTGACTCCGCGTCGGACGGGCGAGTAGATGTTCTCCCCGAGAGCGCTTTCGCTCGCCAGACCATCGCTCCGGCGACACGGGCTCCCGCGCCGCGCCCCCAGAGCTGGTCGGGATGCCGACGGACGGCGGATCGGCATCCCGGCCACCCATCCACCGCGTCGCGGGGCCAGGCACGAAAGGGACGACGATGTCCGAACATCCCCTTCGCCCGACCCGGCGCGCGGTCCTGGCCGGGACACTCGGCGCCGTGGGCGCGCTCGCCGCGGCGGGCCCCCTCGCGCGGGCGGCGGACCGGCTGCCCCCGATCGGCGGCGCGGCCCCGCCACCGGACTGGTCCCGCGCGGTGATCGACTCGACGATGCGGCGGTACACACCCGACAAGATCGGCGGCTGGGGCTACACCCTCGGGCTGTACCTCTACGGGCAGTACCTGTTCTACCAGCGCACCGGCGAGAAGAAGTACCTCGACTACATCGTGGCGTGGTACGACCGGTTCATCACCGACAGCGGCATCTCCAACAGCTTCACCAACCTCGACTCTATGCGTTCGTGCCAGCTGCTGCCGCTGCTGTACGCGGAAACGGGCCGCCGGAAGTACAAGACGGCGGCCGACCAGCTGCGCAAGCGGTTCCCGGCCTACCCCCGCACGTCCGACGGCGGCATGTTCCACGCCACGAGCAAGACCGGCCAGCTGTGGGGCGACGGCGTCTACATGGCCCAGCCGTTCCTCGCGCTGTACGGCGCGGCGTTCGGCGACGCGGACTACTGCTTCGAAGAGGCGGCGAAGAACATCGTCGTGTACTTCGGCCACCTGCGCGAACCGGCGAAGGGCCTGCTGTACCACGCCTACGACGAGGACGGCTCCGAGTCGTGGGCGTCCGGCTCCGGACGTCACTCGAAGTACCACTGGGCGCGCGCGATCGGCTGGTTCGGCATGGCCACCATCGACATCCTCGAAGTGCTGCCGGCGAACCACCCGCGGCGGGCCGCGCTGATCGACGTCGTGCGCTTCCTGGCGGCGGGTTACCAGCGCTACCAGGACGCGGCGACGGGCCGCTGGTACCAGGTGGTCGACCGCGGCGGCGACGCGAAGAACTGGCTGGAGACGTCGGCGTCGTCGATGTACACGTTCACGCTGGCCCGCGGCGTCCAGCGAGGCTACCTGCCGACGTCGTACCAGGCGGTGGCGGACCGCGGCTACGCCGGCGTGCTGCGCAAGGTGTCGCTCGGCCCGGACGGCCTGACGAACATCACGGACATCGGCGAAGGCACCAACGTCGGCGACCTGTCGTACTACTACGCCCGGGCCCGCAGGACCAACGACTTCCACGGCCTCGGGGCGTTCCTGATCATGAACGAGCAGTACTCCCACTGACCCTGCTGACGCCGCAGAAGGGGCCCCGGCTTCCGAGCCGGGGCCCCTTCGTCCGTGCGGAAAGGGGCATCACGCGTGATCAGGCGGGCATCTCGCGTGATTGAGGGGGCATCACACGTGATTGGCGGGGCATCGGGCTGATGCCCCTGCAATCACACGTGATGCCCCTTGGCACACGTGTGAAGCCCCTTTCCGCACGCGGGAACGTCAGCAGGTGGGGGTGGAACCTGTGGTGTTCATCCGCAGGGTGGAGCCGGACGTGGTGGCCGAGTCCTTGACGCAGTAGCCCGTCACCGACTGGAAGCCGATGTCGAACGGGCTCTTCGTGCCCTTCTCCGCCGTGAAGTGGTCGAACGTGATGTCCGAGCTGTTGTTGACGATGCTCGCCGGGCGGCCGTCGTCCTTGGCGAACTCCACCGAACTGTCCACGAACCGGACGCCGGCCGCGTAGCGCACGTACCAGCCGTACGACGGGCGGGTGCCGATGCTCTTCGGGTTGTAGTCCGTCGCCGTGTTGCTCGGCACGCCCGTGCCCATCGTTCCGCTCCCGCCCGGCACCGAAAGCCGCACGCCGGTGAACGTGACGTCGGAGACGCGGTGGCCGCTGTCCGCACCCCAGATCGTCGGGCTGAAGTTGCTGCCCGTGTGCGTTCCGGTGATGTTGTCGAACGTGATTCCGCTGATCGAGCCGACGCCCGGGTTGTTCCCGCACCGCTTGCGCGTGCCGATCTTCATCATGACCGGCGAATACGTGCCGGACATCGTGATGTCGCGATAGTGGACGTCGGAAATCTTCGCGCCGTCCATCGAGACGATGCCGATGCCGGATTTGTGCGCGCCGGTGATCGTGATGCCCGAGAAGCGGTAGCCGCTGAAGTCGCCGCACGTCTCGGAGCCGAACATCAGCGCGTTGCAGCAGACCGCCGACAGTTTCGCGCCCGTCACCGTCACGTTCCCGTTCGGCAGTTTCGCGCCGAGCGCGTAGTCGCTCTTGAACGCCAGCGCGTCGTCGTTCGCGGCGATCGACGCGTTCGTGATCGTGACGTTCGTGGTGCTGATGATGTTCCAGCCGTCGCGGTCGCTCGCCGTGTCGATGGTCAGGCGGTCGGACACGACGTTCGCGCAGCCGTTGATCAGCGCCGCGAAGTGGCCGCCGCGACGGAGCTTGATGCCGGACAGCGTCAGGCCGTCACACCGGGTGAGGGACAGGATCTTGTCGGCCTCGCCGGACTTCGGGTTGCCGGTGATGAGGTGGCCGCCGCCGTCGATCGTGCCCGCGCCGGTGAAGCCGATGTTCGTGAGCTTGTCGCCGAAGAACATCGCGTTGTGGAAGTGGCTGTGGCCGTAGTCCTGGTAGTCGTCCCAGGGGTTCGGCTCGGGCTTGTCGTAGGTGTCCGCGCCCGATCCGGTGACCGTCGCGCCGGCGTCGAGCTGGATCGTGACGTTGCTCTTGAGGTGGACGGTGTTCGCCGACTTGTACGTGCCGGCGGTGAACCGGACGGTGCCGCCGCCCGCCGCGTTCGCCGCGGTGATCGCCCGGTCGATGGCGGCGGAGTCGTTGGCCGAGCCATCTCCCTTGGCGCCATAGTCCCTGACGTCGTGCACGCCGCCGGGCGCTGCGACGGAAACGCCGGCGCCGGTCACCACCAGCCCCGTCACCGCGCAGATGATCAGCAAGAGTTTCTTCACCGTGGCACCGCCTTGTCATGGAATCGGAATTCGGCATGACGGCGGAACAGCCAGATTACGAGTGACACCAACGGAATGTCAAGATCGCGCGAGCCGGGGACCCGCGCCACCCCCAGTCGGGCGCGGGTCCCCGTGATCGGTGGTTCGGTCCATTCAGGATTCTGGGGAGTCTACCTTCGCCGGACCCGGGTGCCCCGTGCGTTTTTCATGGTCAACAATGTGAATCCGGCATGATCGGCGAGTCAGGCGAACCCTACGCCGGACGACAGCAGCGTGAACGCCCGTTCGGCCGTCACCCGCGCCTGGAGGAGCCGCTCCCGCGCGGGCACGCCGCCGGCGATCGCGGCCATGTTCGCCGTCGCCAGCGCCCGCCGGACCGCCGTGATCTGCGCCGCGGCCAGGCCCGCGTCCGGGTCCGGGACGCCGGCCTCGGCGAGCGCCGCGGCCAGTGCCGCCTCGCCCGCCCCGGTGAACTCCGCCAGCCGCGCGACCAGCGCCGGCGTGCCGGTGACCAGCCGGAACACCGCGACGACCGCGGGGAGGTCGCACAGCCCGGTCACCGGCTCCCGCGCCTCGAGCCCCCGCAGGAAGGCCTCCCGCAGCGCGGCGAGCGGGCCCTGGCCCGGCCGGCGGGCGCGGACGACGTCCGCCGCGTCGGTCTCGTGGTCGGCGAACCGGTGCAGCACCAGGTCCTCCTTGGTCGGGAAGTAGGCGAAGAGCGTCCGCTTGGACACCTCCGCCACCCGTGCCACCTCGGCGACCCCGACGGCGTCGAACCCGCGCTCGAGGAAGAGCCCGATCGCCGCCGCCGAGATCGCCGCCCGCGTGCGGAGCTTCTTGCGCTCCCGCAGGCCCGGTTCGTCAGTCACGTCACGCAGCGTAGCTTCAGACCTGCTGGAGGCCGGGCCTGCCCGCTTGCACCACGTAGCTGCGGTCGGCCCTGATCACCACCGACGCCGGGTCGTAGACGCTGGTGTCCGACGTCGTCATGAAGTCCGCCCGCGTCTGCGCCGGCGTGGTCGTGACGCGGACGTAGCCGCGCTCGCCCTTGCAGTACTTGATGTGCGGGTTGTTCGCGTACCAGGTCGAGCTGGGCGCCGAGGCGTTGTCGCTGTTGCTCGTCACCGACGTCGTGACCAGCTCCGAGCCGATGACCGGAGAGCTGTGGTTGAAGTAGTCCAGCCGCAGGTCCGCGGCCCAGTGCCGGTGGACGTCGCCGGTGAGCACGACCGGGTTGGCGACCTTGCGGTCGACCCAGCCCTGCTGGATCCGGTTCCGGGAGGCCTCGTAGCCCTGCCAGGAGTCGGGGCTCTCGCAGGTGGCCTTGTTGCCGTCGGCGTCACGCGTGGCGAAGAAGACCTGCTGACCGAGGAAGTCCCAGGTGGTGGGGTGCGACTCGAACTGCTTGAGCAGCCACGCCTCCTCCGTGCTGCCCAGGATGCTGCGCGAGGTGCTGCGCATGTCGGCGCAGGCGGGCCCGGCGTCGCCGGAGGGGTCGGCCACCTGGGCGCTGCGGTACTGGCGCGTGTCGAGCATGTGGAAGCGGGCCAGGTTGCCCCAGACGAACTGCCGGTACAGCTGGATCGACGCGCCGTTCGGCTTGGCCGTCGACCGGATCGGGGTGTTCTCGTAGAAGGCCTGGAACCCGTTGGCCTTGCGCGTGGCCGACGCCGGGGTGGTGGTGCCGTTCCAGTTGTTCATGACCTCGTGGTCGTCGAACACGACGATCCAGGGCGCGATCGCGTGCGCGGCCTGCAGGTCGGCGTCGGTCTTGTGCTGGGCGTGGCGGGCGCGGTACTGCGCCAGCGTGGTGACGTCCTCGGTGAAGGACAGGCTGCGCGGGTTGCGCTCCTGCGCGGCACGGCCCGACTTCTTCTCGTAGATGTAGTCGCCGAGGAACAGCACCAGGTCCGGGTCGTCGGCCACGATGCCCTTGTACGCGTGGTAGTAGCCCTCCTCCCAGTGCTGGCAGGAGCTGAAGCAGTACTTGAGCTGGTTGACCGCGGCACCGGCGGCGGGCGCGGTGCGCGTCCGGCCGACCGGCGAGATGTAGCCGGAGCTCTTGAACCGGTAGAAGTACTCGCGTGCCGGCTGGAGCCCGGTCGGTTCGATGTGGACACTGTGCCCGGACGCGCTGACGGCGTTCACCGAGCCGCGCTGCACGACCGAGCTGAACGCCTCGTCGTTCGCGATCTCCCAGTCGACCGCGTACGTGGCGTCCGGCATGCCGCCGAAGCCGTCCGGGTTGAGCGGCGAGGGGGCGAGTCTCGTCCACAGCACCACGCTGTCGGGAAGCGGATCGCCGGAGGCGATGCCGAGTTGGAACGGATCGCGGATGGGCGGAGCGGCGGCCGTGGTGCGGGCGTTCGCCCACGACGGCAGCGCCGCCGAAGCCGCGGTGGCGGTGACCGCGGCGAGCCCGCCGAGCAGCACCTTGCGCCGGTTGACCTGACCCATGGGAAAGCCCTTTCTCGTGGTGGACGGGCCTCAGGCCGCGTAGTCGGTGATGCCGTCGCTGCAGGACAGCAGGTCGGGCTTGGCGGTCGTGTAGTTGGCGACGCACACCTTGTAGAAGAGCCAGGTGCCGCGCGGGACCGAGACGGCCTTGTCGACCTTCGTGCCCTCGCCGCCGGAGTTCCAGACGTAGAACGGCCCGGCGCCACCCTTGAGCCAGTAGGCGACCACGGCGGAGTAGCCGTCGGCTTTCATGTCGTAGACCAGGAAGTGGGAGTCGGACGCGCGGTACTGCGCCTCGCCCGCGCAGGCGTCGGCGCACTGGCCGCTGCCCGTGCCGACGCCGCAGTCCGGCGCGATTCGCGTGTCGGAGTTGGTGAAGACGTAGGTGTCCGAGATGTACCCGCCGAGCGCGGGCACGTAGTCCCACAACGTGCTCGTGCCGTAGGTGCCGGTCACCGACGTGCCGGTGATCTGGCAGTCGATGGTGACGGTGGCGCCGTTGGCGACGGTCTTGACGGCCGTGGCACTCGCGGTGGGTGCGCGGCGGACGTTGAGGGGGTCACCCGCGGTCTTGACGGTCCCGCTCGCCGCCGCCGACGCTTCGATCGCGCCGCCGGTGAGGAGCGCGCCGACCGCGGCCAGTACCAGGCCGGAACCGGCGATACGCCGGAATATCGAACGCTTCATGCCGGCAGCGTCGCTTTCGGGCATACACGTTCCGTACAAAACGCGCACGTGTGCGCTCAGACACTCCGAATGGATCTATCCCCTGCGCCGGACGGGTCCTAGAGTCCGGGACATGGGGGAACTCATCGGGCAGGTTGAGACCACCTCGCTTACCATCCGCGTCCTCGGTCCGCTGGAGGTCACCGCCGCCGGGCAGGTGATCGCCCTCGGCGGCCCGAAGCCCCGGCTGCTGCTGGCCGCCCTGGCCCTGCAGCCGAACGTCGTCGTCTCGACCGACGTGCTGGTGGAAGTGCTGTGGCCGGAATCGGCGCCGCGGTCGGCCGCGGCGAACATCCGCACGTACGTGCATTCGCTGCGAAGACGGTTCGCGGAGATCCACCCCGACCTGGGCGAGCGGATCAGCAGCCGGGCTTCCGGCTACCTGCTGACCGCGTCGCCGGACGAACTCGACCACCTCGCCTTCGCCGCCCTCGCCGGCGAAGCGCAGGAAGCGCTCGACGGCGGCGAAGCCGAGAGCGCCCTCAAACTTCTCGACAAGGCCGACGCCCTCTGGCGCGGCGAAGTCCTCGAAGGCCTGCCGCACGACCACAGCTGGGGCGCGACCGTCGCCCGGCTCGCCGAGCTGCGGCTGTCGGTGCAGGAGCAGCGCCTCCGGGCCCGGATCGGCCTCGGCCGCTCCGGCGAGGCCATCGCCGAGCTGCGCGGGCTCGTCACCGAGCACCCGCTGCGCGAAGAACTCTGGGCCCAGCTGATCGTCGCGCTGCGCGCCGCGGGCCGGACCGGCGACGCGATCGAGGCGTACGAGTCGGCCGAGCGGGTCCTGCGCGAGGAGCTCGACGCCGAACCGGGGGCCCGGCTGCGCGAGCTGCGCGCGACCCTCGTGCCGGAAAGCGCCGCCCCCGGGCGCCCCGCCGACGTCGCCCCGGTCTGCCAGCTCCCCCTCGACCTGCCGGACTTCACCGGCCGCGACGCGCTGATCCACGACGTCGTCACCCTGCTGCGGGAGCGCGCGGACTCCGGCACGCCCGCGGTGATCGTGCTGTCGGGCGCGCCCGGCGTCGGCAAGTCCGCGGTCGCCGTCCGGGTCGCGCACGCGGTCCGCGACGAGTTCCCCGACGGTCAGCTGCACGTCGACCTGGCCGGCACGTCGTCGTCACCGCGGGCGCCGATGAGCGTGCTCGCCGAGCTCCTGCGCACGCTGGGCATCCCGGACGCCGGTCTCCCCCGCGAGCTGGCCGAGCGGTCGGCGCTGCTGCGGTCGCGGCTGGCCGGCCGGCGGATGTGCGTCGTGCTCGACGACGCCGGCAGCGAGGCCCAGGTGCGCCCGCTGCTGCCCGGCGCCGGCGCCTGCGCGGTGCTGGTGACCAGCCGGATCCGGCTGCCCGGGCTCGACGGCGCGAAGCCGGTGGACGTCGACCTGCTGCCGGAGGCCGAGGCCGCGCGGCTGCTGCAGGGCATCGTCGGCGCCGAGCGGGTGGCCGCCGAGCCGGAGAGCGCCGCGGCGATCCTGCGCCAGTGCGGGCACCTGCCCCTGGCGATCCGGGTGGCCGGCGCGAAGCTGACGCACCGGCCGGGCTGGACGCTGCGGCTGCTGGCCGACCGGCTGGGCGACGAGCGCCGCCGGCTCGACGAGCTGCGCGTCGGCGACCTCGCCGTCCGGGCGAGCGTGACGCTGTCCTACGACCTGCTGCCGATGTCGGCGGCCACCGCGTTCCGCGGGCTGGGGCTGCTCGGGCCGGTCCAGTTCCCGGCGTGGGCGGTCGCGGCCGTGCTGGGCCGCCGCGAGGCCGAGGACGTGCTGGACGTACTGGTCGACGGCCACCTCGTCGAGCTCGTCGGCTCGGATTCGGCGGGCCAGCCGCGCTACCGGCTGCACGACCTGCTGCGCGTGTACGCGGTGGAGCTCGCCGAGCGCAGTGACGCGGCCAAGACCCGCGCCGGCCTGCGGCGGGTGCTGGAGGGCTACCTGGGGCTCGCGCTCGAGGCGGCGCGCCGGATGCCGCTGCACTTCTTCGGGATGTACTGCGACGACGAGCTGCCGCGTCCGGCGGTGCCCGACGGCGTGCTGCCCGAGGACCCGGCCGAGTGGTTCGCGGCCGAGCGGCGCACGACGGTGGCGGCGGTTTCGCTGGCCGCCCAGCACGGCTTCGACGACCTGGCCTGGCAACTGGCTTCGGCGCTGACGCCGTACTTCGACCTGCGCGGGCCGCAGGACGACTGGCACAGCACGCACCTGATCGCCCTGGTGTCGGCCCGCCGGACGGGCTCGGCGCGTGCCGAGGCGATCGTCCAGCGCAACCTCGGCCAGTACCTGCTCTACCAGGACGAGTACGCCGGGGCCCGGGTGGCGTTCGAGGAGTCGAAGAAGCTGTTCGACGCGGTCGGGGACGTCCAGGGCGTCGCCGTCGCGTTGACCGGGCTCTCGACGATCCTGCGCATCGAGGGTGAGGACGACCTGGCCCTCGACCACTGCCACGAGGCGCTGAAGCTGTTCGCGGAGGCCGGCGACCCGAACGGCGAAGCGGTGGCCCGCCTGAGCGCGGGCGCGGTCTGGATGTCCCGAGGGTGTTACGCGGCGGCGAAGCGCTGGATCACCGACGCGCTGGAGCTGACGGCGGCGATCGGCGACCGCCACCGCGAGGCCCACGCGTTGAAGCGGCTGGGCCTGCTGTTCCAGCACCAGGGCAACCTGGCGGCGGCCCGCGAGCACGTCGACCGGGCGATCGCGATCTTCACCGACCTCGGTGACGACCACTGCGTGGGGTACGCGAACCAGAACCTCGGTGAGCTGTGCCTGCACAGCGGGGACTTCGCGCACGCGCAGCTGTTGCTGGTGAACTCGCTGGCGGTGCACCGCCGCAACGGCGACCGGCGGTCGGAGGCGGAGGTCTCGCAGCTGCTCGGGGAGCTGCACCGGGCACTGTCGCAGCCGGAGCGGTCGCGGGACTACTCGGAGCGGGCGCTGGCGATCTGGCGCGAGCTGTCGACGCGGCCGCAGGAGCCGCCGGTGGTCGTGGCGGAACGGCCGCACATCGCGTCTGCCTGAGCCGGACCGTGCCTCCGGTGAACTCCCGGCGTGGCCGGGCCGCGGGGCTGTGGCCGATCGGGAGACACCTCGTCGTGGTGGTCCTGATCGGGCTCGGCGTGTTCGCGGCCGCGACCGTGCTCCTGTGGCTGGCGCTGGGACTGCCGTCCGCACCGGGCCCGGACACCCGGCTGAACGTCATCAAGATCGCCCTGTCGGTCGTGGCGGGTGTCGGCGGGGTGGTCGCGCTCGTCGTCGCCTACCGGAAGCAGCGCATCGGCGAGGCGGCCGAAGCACGCGAGCACGTCAAGGTCCTGAACGAGCGCTTCGCCACCGCGTGCGCCCAGATCGGCCACGAGAAGCCGGCCGTCCGGCTCGCCGGGGTGTACGCCATCGCGAGCCTCGCCGACGAGTGGACCGAGCAGCGCCAGGTGTGCATCGACGTGCTGTGCGCGTACCTGCGGATGCCGTACGAGCCCACACTGGATTCGCCGTGGTACCACGACGAGGAAACCGAAGTGCGCTTCTCGATCACGTCCGTGATCAGCGACCACCTCCGCCCGGGCGCGCCGGTCAGCTGGCAGGGCCACGAGTTCAACTTCCTGCGGGCCGTCCTCCGTTCCGCGGATTTCGCGGACATCGAGGTGAGCGGCGGCCGGCTCCTGTTCAGCCTGGCCCGGTTCCGCCGCGGTTGGGTTTCGTTCGACGGAATGCGCGTCAGCGGCGGCGAAGTCTGGTTCGGCGGCGCGGAGTTCGCCGACGGCACCCGGGTGACGTTCGACAACGCCGAGTTCGGCGGCGGCCGCGTCCAGTTCGAGGGCGCCGCCTTCACCGGTGGTGAAGTGACCTTCCGCGGGGCCAAGTTCACCGGCGGCGAAGTCGACCTCTCCCAGGTCGGTCCCGGCGACTACACCACGCCTCCGGTGTTCGATCCGTGGGAGACCCCGCCACCGGGACTTCTGCTGCCCGGCGCCTGACGCACAATCCGCTTGTACGGATCATGTACGCCGCCCCGTCAGTCTTTCGCCACCTTCGAACGAACAGGTGCGAGAGGAGAACCGGGGATGATCCGGAACATGAAGGCCGGCCGCGTGACAGCGGCGGTCCTGGCCGCCGGGGCGGTGACGGCGCTGGCCGGAGCCCCCGCGCAGGCCGCCACCGCGCCCGCCGGCGCCCACTGGTCCGCCGATCTGTCCATTGTGGATGGCGACGACGTCAACGTCACCGGTGCGGGCGGTACGCTCACCCTGGCCGACGCCGCGTGGCACAGAACCGCCCGGGTGTTCGCCGGCAGCGAGGGCACCCTCGTCACCGCCGGGCACAAGCTGGGCTCGCCGGCCAACCGCGTCAGCGCGGAACTGACCGCCGACACCCCCAAGGGCACTTCGATCGACGTCGACGTCCGCGGCCGGACCGGCGCGCACGACTGGACCGAGTGGACGCCCGCCGGCACCACGCTGAAGAGCTCCGTGAGCGAGGTGCAGGTGCGGATCAGCCTGCACAGCACCACCGACGGTGTGCGGCCCGCGGTCAAGAACGTCGCGCTCAGCGCCGACAGCGCGCCGCAGGCCAACGCCGTGACCGCCGGGACCGAGCTGACCTACAAGGTCTACGGCACGCGCGAAGGCCTGACCGGCCGGACCACCGCCAACGGCCACGTGATCACCGCCCGGGACCACTTCGTCGCGCTGCCCTCGGGCAAGTCGCTGTCCCCCAAGGGCACCGGCAACTACTCCGTGCGCGTCTGCCGCACCGACGGCAGCAAGTGCGAGTACGCGCCGGTGTGGGACGTCGGCCCGTGGAACGAGCAGGACGACTACTGGAACCCGGCTTCGGTGCGGACCAAGTTCAAGGACCTGCCGCAGGGCCAGCCCGAGGCGTACGCCGCCTACTACAACGGCTACAACGGCGGCAAGAGCGGCCTCGGCTACAAGGTCGCGAACCCGGCCGGCATCGACCTCGCCGACGGCGTCTTCTGGGACGGGCTCGGCATGTCCGACAACGGCAACGTGAACGTCACCTACCTGTGGACCGGCTCCGGCCCGACCGGTGTCGTCAGCACGGCGGGCGACCCGATGAACGTCCGGGCGAGCGCCAGCACCTCGGCCGCCGTCAAGGGCCTCGCGGCGAACTACGCCAAGGTGAACATCGAGTGCTACGTCGAGGGTGACACCGTCACCGGCAAGTTCGGCACGAGCAACATCTGGGACCGGATCGGCCCCGGGCACTACGTGTCGGACACCTACCTGCAGACGGGTTCCGACCAGCCGGTCGCCCCGCACTGCTGAAAATCGTCGCGTGGTTGACTGCCCTCACCCGCGACAATAGCGAAGGCCCGGTGTCCCCCGCCGGGCCTTCGCCCATTTCCGCGGCGCTCCGCTCAGCGGCACACTTTTCACAACCGTGAACCCACTTCCGCCGGGTGTACAACAACCCGCCGATTGTGCGAAAATTCCGGGCACTCTTCCGACCCCGGAATCACGGAACGGCGGACACTGTGAGCGTTTCCCGGAGAACCCTGCTGACCAGCGCGGCCGGTGCCGCGGTGGCGGTGGGCACCAGTACTTCCCCGGCCACCGCGGCCACTCCCGAAAATGTCGATGCGGCTTCGGCCACCCGGACGCTCCGCCAAGCGGCCGATTACGCGGTGGCCAAGCTCCGCGCGGTGGCTCCCGGCGTGACCGCGTTTCCGGTCGGCACGAAGTTCGAGAAATGGACCTATTCGCAGAACGGCGACTGGGTCGGCGGATTCTGGCCCGGCCAGCTGTGGCTGGCCTGGCTGCACAGCGGCGAGGAACAATTCAAGGCCCTCGCGCTGGCTTCGGCCGAAAAACTCGCGCCGCGCCGGGACGACACGACCACGCACGACCTCGGCTTCCTCTTCTACCCCTCGTGGGTCACCGCCTGGCGGCTCACCGGCGACGAGAAGTGGCGGGCGGGCGCGGTGCAGGCCGCGTCGTCGCTGATCAAGCGCTACAACCCGGCGGGCCGGTTCATCCGCGCCTGGGGAGCGCTGTCCGACCCGAACAACGCCGGCCGCGTCATCATGGACACGATGATGAACCTCGACCTGCTCGCGTTCGCCAGCGCGCAGACGCAGGACCCGAAGTACCTCGAGATCGCCGTCGCGCACGCGAAGACGGCGCAGCGGAACTTCCTGCGACCCGACGGGTCGTCGCCGCACGTGTTCGACTTCGACCCGGTGACGGGCGCGCCGATCGGGCCGAACACCGTCCAGGGCTACAGCCCCGCGTCGTGCTGGTCGCGCGGGCAGGCCTGGGGCCTCTACGGGTTCACGACGATGCACCGGCGCACCGGCGACGCGGAGTTCCTGACCACCGCCCGGCGGCTCGCGGACTTCGCGCTGTCGCGGCTGACGCCCGACAACGTGCCGGTCTGGGACTACCTGGCCCCGCAGGCACCCCACGACATCAAGGACGCGTCCGCGGGCGTGATCATGGCGTGCGGCCTGCTCGACCTGGCGGAGCTGACGCACCGCCCGCACTACCGGGACAGCGCGCTGCGGATCCTCACCGCGGTCTCCCGGACGTGCCTGACGACGAACTCCGCCCGCGCCGAGGCGAGCGTGGCCCGCTGCACCCGGCACCGGCCGGCCGAGGACGGCATCGAGGTGTCGCTGCCCTACGCCGACTACTACCTGCTGGAAGCGATCCTGCGGGTGCTCGACCGGCCCAAGGCCGACCGCGCGATCGACCTTTCGAGCGTCTAGCGCCGTCCGGTTCGGTGCGCGCGCACCTCGGCGTGGCCGAGCGCCGTGCCGAGCACCCACCCCAAGCGCCCCAATGTGGCCTTGGTTGCGTTGAACGCACCCAATGTGGCCTTCGGTGCGTTCAACGCACCGAAGGCCACATTGGGGCGCTAGCCTGTCACCACTCTCCGTAACCAACCGCGGCCGACCAGGGCATCCACCTCCGGCACCCCTCGCAGCAGAACTCACTTCCGTAACCCTTTGCGCACATCCCGTTGACCACAGTTACCCGGGGCCCTACGTTCGCCCTTGGTCTTCACCGTGCGCAGACCGATCGAAAGTCCTGAGGAATGGGTGGGAATGCGAGGGCCGACGAAGACCTTCCGGCTGGTCGCGGCGTTGCCGCTGGTGGCGGCGCTCGCGCTCGGAGGCTGCTCGGACCAGCTGGGCAGCACGCCCGCGCCGGCGCCGACCCGGATCGAGTTCGTGCCCAAGGTGCGCGGCATCCCCTACTTCGACGCGATGCACAACGGCGGGCTCGAAGCGGCGAAACAGCTAGGCGTCGCGTGGCACACGACCGGACCGCTGACCGTCGACCCGGCCGCGCAGGTGACGATCATGCGCGACCTCATCGCGAAGAAGGTCGACGTCATCGTGGTGGCGCCGAACGACCCGGCCGCGCTCGCCGGCGTGATCGCCGAGGCGCGGGCCACGGGCATCCACGTGCTCACCTCGGACACCGACGCGCCGGGCACGCAGCGCGAGGTGTTCGTCAACCAGGCCAGCGCGCAGGGCATCGGCACCGCGCTCGTCGACGCGCTGATGGCGAAGACCGGCGGCACCGGCCAGTACGCGATCGTCTCCTGTGGCCCGGCCGCGGCGAACCTCAACGCGTGGATCGCGGTCCAGAAGGAGTACGCGGCCGCGCGCTACCCGAAGGCCGAGCTCGTCGAGACCGTGTACGCGGGTGAAGACGAGGAAACCGCGACCGCCCTCGCCAAGCAGCTCATGGCCCGCCACCCCGGCCTGACCGGCCTGATCGGCGAGTGCACGACGTCCGCGCCCGGCGTCGCCAAGGCCGTCGGCGACGAGCAGAAGATCGGCCGGGTGTTCACCGTCGGCGTCGGGACGCCGCAGGCCATCAAGCCGTTCCTGCTCGACGGCTCCTGCTCGCAGTCGGTGCTGTGGAACGTCGAGTCGCTCGGCTACCTGACCGCGTGGACGGCGAAGCAGGTCGCCGACGGCAAGCCGCTGCAGGCCGTCAACAAGGTGAGCCTGGAGCTGCCGTCGGTGAAGTACGACGCGGCCACGAAGACCGTCCTGCTGGGCGACCCCCTGCTCATCACCGCCGACAACGTCGACCAGTTCAAGTACTGACGCTCACCGGTGCCGTCGCCGGTGAGCGACCGCCGCGCCCCCGCCGAGCACGAGCAGCAGCGCCGCGAGTCCCCAGCGGCGTTTCTCCTCGGTCCGCCGTCCGGCGTCCTGGGCCACCGGCTCGGGCTCCTTCTCCGGACGCGCGCGCGGCGTCGTCGGCGGCGGAGCGGGCGGGGCCGAGGTGGGCGGCGTCGGCGTGACCACCGGCGCAGGCGTGGGCCGGGGTGCCGGGGACGGCGGCACGACGACGGGCTGCTGCTCCACCGGCGGTGGCGGCGGGGACGGCTCCGGTGCCGGGGGAGCCGGCGGCTGTTCGGTCCGGGGCGGTGGGGGCGGCTGGGGCGGCGACGACTGGCCAGGCGGCGTCGACGGCGGGGGCGAAGACTGGCCCGGCGGCGTCCAGGGCGGGGGCGAAGACTGGCCCGGCGGCGTCCAGGGCGGGGGCGAAGACTGGCCCGGCGGCGTCCAGGGCGGCGGCGACAGCGACGGCGGCTCGGTGACGCACCCGGCCGCGTCGCCGCTCGCCAGGGCCGGCCCGCTCACGACTTCGGCGGCCTGGCCCGAACCGTCGCGCGGCAGGCGGTAGGTGACACTGCGCCGCCCTTCGCGGTTGGCGGTGGCGTAGATCGTGCCGGGGGCGAGCACCACCGACCCGTACGCGCCGCCCTCGGGGAACCGCAACCCGGGCACCACCGCGACCTCGCCGCTCGACGGGTCGAGCGTGACCACCGAACCGGCGCCGCGCGAGGTCGCCGAGACGCCGTAGAGGAGCCCGTCCGCCGGGTCGAAGGCGAAGTCGTCGACGCCGACGGCGAGCGACACCGGCCGCAGCGCCGTCCGGTGCACCACCCGCCCGTAGTCCCGGCTCGCCCGCTCGATGTCCACTGTGTACAGATCGCTGCCCTGGCGCACGTACCAGCGGTCGCCGTCGACCGCGCCCGCGGTGGCGCCGGTGGCCGGGCTCCACACCGGACTCCGCGGCCCCGCCCGGCCGAGCACGCCCAGGTCGGTGACCGTGCCGCCGGCGTCGATCCGCACCGCGTGCGCGCCGTGGTACCGGCCGGTGCGAGTGCCGTCGGCGACGCCGTAGACCACGTCCTGCGCGGCGGAGTAACCCAGCGCGTTGAGCCGGTACCCGGCCCGGGTCACCCGCTGGGTGACGCCGCCGGGCAGCGTCAGCAGCCGCAACGTCGTCGGCGCGCCTTCGCGTTCGTTCTCCGCCTGCAGGACCGTGCAGCCGCCGGGCTCCCGCGCCTCCGCGAGGCCGCCCGTCACCGCCGGCAGCGCCGAAACCGCCACGGCCGCACCGGCCACCGCCGCCCAGCGGAGCCGCGTGCCGGTCAAGCCAGCCTGGCCAGCGCCGCGGTGAACGCCTCGGGCGGCACGCTGACCCCGCCGCTGAACGGGTTCTGCAGCTGGTGGATCGCGAACAGCAGCAACGTGATCGTGCCGGCCAGCGTGGACACGATGATGACGTGCGCGGCCGGCCGGGTGCCGCCGAAGAGGTTGGGCAGCAGCAGCGCGGTGATCAGGCTGCCGAGGATCAGCGCGAACCAGACGACCGCGCCGACCCCGCCCGCGCCGGAGTGGCCGAGCCGCTGCTGCCGGGCCTGGTAGACCGACCAGAGCTGGTCGCTCGCCTCGGTCTTGCGGTCCAGCTGCCAGTCGTTCTCGGTCGGCGCCTCCGCCACCGCCCGGCGCATCTGGTCCAGCTGCGTCGCGCCCGTCGTGGGCACCTCGCCGCCGTCGGCCAGACGTGGCCACTCCTGTTCCTCGACCGTGCGCGCGTAGGCCGCCGCGAGGCGGTGGACGCGGTCCCGTGCCGGCTCCGGCAACGCGTCGGCCGCCCAGCTGGCCGCGACCAGGCTGTCGGCCTCGGTCTGCGCGGTCTGGCTCACCGTGCCCACCTCGTCGTACAGCGAGATGAGCACGAACGCGACCAGGACCGCGTGCAGCCCGCCGACGATGGTGAACACCTGGCCGGCCGCGTCGTTGTTGCCGGGCCTGCCCTCGTCCTCCCGGCCCGCCCGGCGGACGAGGTAGGCGATCACGCCGCCGGCGCAGGCCGCCCCGGCCACCCAGAGACTGCCGGCCACGAAGATGTTCATCCGGGTCCTTTCGCCCGCGAAGCGCGGGAAGCCTGCCCGGCGCATTCCACGACCGGGACCGCTCAAGTTAGCCATCCATTTCCGGTCGGACAACCGAAACTGCGGAATTCATCCGAGTGGCCGCAAAAGGTCACGACAATCGCCGGTTCGGCGCAGTTTTCCCGGGTCGCGACCGGCGCGCTCACACCCCACGGCAACCACGGACGACGCCGCCGAGCAGGGAATCTCACGACCGGGTGACGCCCGGAAACAGGCCGTGACCACCCGCTTCGGTCGTCACCGGAAAATGATCAAGCGCCGCCCCTGGCGATTAACCCGGTGACCCGATCGTGGCATTGTGTGGCGAGGTCCGGTTGCTATGTTGATTTCGCGGCGCCGGCGAAACAGCGCGCATATCAGGCAAAAATCAGATCATGACCGGCGTGTCCGCTGGGGCGGGCGCGTGCCGAACGCGAATGATTGGGTGGTTCTCGCTGTGACTGTCACCGACCCGGTGGATTCCGTAGACGCGGGTGAGCAGGCGCCGTCGAGCCTGAGTCGGGCGGCGGCCCGGACGCTGGCGACGACGACGAAGTCGGTTCCGCAGATGCAGGGCATCTCCTCGCGGTGGCTGCTGAAGGTGCTGCCGTGGGTCGAGGTCTCCGGTGGCGCGTACCGGGTCAACCGCCGGCTTTCCTACGCCGTCGGCGACGGCCGGGTCACCTTCAGCACCACCGGCGCCGAGGTCAGGGTCATCCCGCCCGAGCTGGGCGAGCTCGCCCCGCTGCGCGGCTTCGACGACGAAGAGGTCCTCGCCGAGCTGGCCGGCCGGTTCACCCAGCACGAGTACGAGCCCGGCGACGCGCTGGTGGAGTTCGGCTCCCAGGCCGACCAGGTGTTCCTCCTCGCCCACGGCAAGATCACGAAGATCGGCACCGGCGCCTACGGCGACCAGGTCGTGCTGGGCACCCTGGCCGACGGCGACCACTTCGGGGAGACCGCGCTGGTCAGCGGGGACGGGATCTGGGAGTTCACCGCCAAGGCCGTCACCGCCTGCACCGTGCTGACCCTGCCGCGCAGCGCGTTCGAAGACGTTCTCTCCCGCTCCGAAGCCCTCCAGGCCCACCTCGACGGCTACCTGGCTCTCGGCGCCGCGGCCCGCAACGACCACGGCGAAGCCGAGATCTCCCTCGCCTCCGGCCACGACGGCGAGCCGGTCCTGCCCGGCACCTTCGTCGACTACGAAGCCCGCCCCCGTGAGTACGAGCTCTCCGTCGCCCAGACCGTGCTGCGCGTCCACTCGCGGGTGGCCGACCTCTACAACCAGCCGATGAACCAGATCGAGCAGCAGCTGCGGCTCACCGTGGAAGCCCTGCGGGAACGCCAGGAGCACGAGCTGGTCAACAACACCGACTTCGGGCTGCTGCACAACGCCGACTTCGCCCAGCGCATCCCGACCCGCACCGGCCCGCCGACCCCGGACGACTTCGACGAGCTGCTCACCCTCGTCTGGAAGGACCCGGGCTTCTTCCTCGCCCACCCCAAGACCATCGCCGCGTTCGGCCGCGAATGCACCAAGGCCGGCGTCTACCCCGGCAGCGTCGACCTCGGCGGCCACCAGGTCCCCGCCTGGCGGGGCGTGCCGATCCTGCCCTGCAACAAGATCCCCGTCACCGAAACGCGGACCAGCTCCGTCCTGCTCATGCGCACCGGCGAAGAAGCACAGGGCGTGGTCGGCCTGCACCAGACCGGGCTGCCCGACGAGTACCAGCCGGGGCTCAACGTGCGGTTCATGGGCATCAGCGAGCAGGCCATCATCTCCTACCTCGTCTCCGCCTACTACTCGGCCGCGGTGCTCGTGCCCGACGCGCTGGCGGTGCTGGAAAGCGCCGAGCTCGGCCGGGAGGGGTGATGCCCGAGCCGGTCACCCCGCCCCGCAAGCCGGACGTCGAACCGCCGCGGCCCGGGACCGGCCTGCCCGCGTCGGCCTTCGGGCCGACCGGGCTCGGCACGGCCGCCGCGCGGATCGTCCCGCGTAGCGGCGGCACCCGCCCGCCCGCAGCACCCGAACCCGATCGGCGCGTGAAACCGTGACAGTCACCGAAGAAACGACGTCGCTGCAGCTGTCGCTGAGCGTCACCGCGGCCCGGACGCTGACCACGACGACGAAGTCGCTGCCGCAGATGCGCGGCATCACCACCCGCTGGCTGCTCTCGCAGCTGCCCTGGGTCGACGTCCCGGCCGGCAGCTACCGGGTCAACCGGCGCCTGACCTACACGGTGGGCGACGGCAAGGTCAGCTTCTACAACACCGGCGCGCGCGTGCAGGTGGTGCCCGCCGAGCTGACCGAACTGGCCCTGCTCCGCGGGTTCGGCGACGAAGAGGCGTTGCGCGCGCTCGCCGACGCCTTCGAACAACGCGAATACGAGCCGGGGGCGACGCTGTTTTCCGCCGGCGCGCCGCAGGACATGGTCGTGCTCGTCGCCCACGGCAAGGTCACGCGGCACGGCACCGGCGAGTACGGCGACGAGGTCCACCTCGGCACCGCGACCGACGGCGACCACTTCGGCGAGGAGCTCCTCGGCCGCGACCCGGGCACCTGGGCGTTCACCGCGCGCGCGGCGACCCGCGTCATCGCGCTGGTGCTGCCCGCCGCGGCGTACGCCCGGCTGAACGGCCGTTCCGAAGCCCTCCGCACGCACGTCGCGGAAGCACTCGCCCGGCCACGGAAACCCCAGAACGCCAAGGGCGAAGCCGCGATCGACCTGTCCGCCGGCCACGACGGCGAACCCGTCCTGCCCGGCACCTACGTCGACTACGACCCTTCGCCGCGTGAATACGACCTCGCCGTCGCGCAGACGGTGCTGCGGGTGCACAACCGCGTCGCCGACCTCTACAACCAGCCGATGAACCAGCTCGAGCAGCAGCTGCGGCTGACGGTGGAAGCCCTGCGGGAGCGGCAGGAGCACGACCTGATCAACAACACCGACTTCGGGTTGCTGCACAACGCCGACCTCAAGCAGCGGCTCACCACCCGCACCGGCCCGCCGACCCCGCTGGACATGGACGACCTGCTCTGCCGCCGCCGCAAGACCCGGTTCTTCCTCGCGCACCCGCGGGCGATCGCGGCGTTCGGCCGGGCGTGCACCGCCCACCGGGTGTACCCCGGCACGGCCGTCGTGGACGGCAAGCGCGTCACCGCGTGGCGCGGGGTGCCGATCCTGCCGTGCGACAAGATCCCGGTGAGCGCCGCGGGTTCGACGTCGATCCTGGCCCTGCGCACGGGCGAGGACGACGCCGGCGTCATCGGCCTGCGGCCGGCGTCGCTGCCGGACGAGTACCAGCCCGGGCTGAACGTCCGGTTCACCGGCACCGACGAGCGCGCGGTGACCTCGTACCTGGTCAGCGCGTACCACTCCGCGGCCGTTCTGGTGCCGGACGCCCTCGGCGTGCTCGACGACGTCCAGATCGGCCGCTGATGACCACGATGAACACGCGCGCCGCGGCGCGTCCGCTCGCCGACGTCCTCGCGTGGAGCAAGGGCCTCGTCGACCCGGCGCTGCGGGCGGCCGCCAAGCGCCTGCCGGAGGCGACGCGGCGGGTCGCCTCCTACCACTTCGGCTGGCAGGACGCCCACGGGCGCGCGGCCACGGCGGACGGCGGCAAGGCGCTGCGGCCGGCGTTGGTGCTGCTGTGCGCGGAAGCCACGGGCCGGGACAGTGCCGACGCCGTCACCACTGCCGTCGCGGTCGAGCTGGTGCACAACTTTTCGCTGCTGCACGACGACGTCATGGACGGCGACACGACCCGGCGGCACCGCGCGACGGCGTGGACGGTGTTCGGCACCGGGCCGGCGATCCTGGCCGGGGACGCGTTGCTGAGCCTGGCGTTCGAAGTGCTGGCGCCGAGCGGGGCGGCGAACGCGCGGCTGCTGTCGGCGGCGACGCTGGCGTTGCTCGAAGGCCAGGCGGCGGACCTGGACTTCGAGCAACGCGAAGACGTCACCCCCGGCGAGTGCGTGCGCATGGCGGAGGGCAAGACGGCGGCCCTGCTGGGCGCGGCGTGCGCGCTCGGAGCGGGCGGCGACGACCGGTTCGGCGCGTTCGGCCGCGCGGCCGGCCTGGCGTTCCAGCACGTCGACGACCTGCTCGGCATCTGGGGCGACCCGGCCGTCACCGGCAAGCCGGTGTACTCGGACCTGCAGAACCGCAAGAAGTCCCTGCCGGTGGTGACGGCCCTGTGTTCCGGCACGACGGCCGGCGCGGACCTCGCCGCGCTCTACGCCCGGCGCGAACCCCTGGACGAGACCGACCTGGCCCGCGCGGCCGCCCTCGTCGAGGCCGCGGGCGGCCGCCAGTGGAGCCAGGCCCAGGCGGAAGCGTTGCTGGCCAAGGCCCTGCGCGAGCTCACCGCCGCGGCCCCGCCCTCCCGCGCCACCGCCGAACTCGCCGCCCTGGCCCGCCTGATCACCACCCGAACCCACTGAAACGGGGCATCACGCGTGTCTGGAGGGGCATCACGCGTGATTGGGCGGGCATCACGCGTGATTGGCGGGGCATCACCGTGATGCCCCTCTGATCACGCTTGATGCCTCCTCAATCACACGTGATGCCCGTGGGATCACGGGTGATGCCTCTTACCGGCCGGGGCGGGTGAGGCCGGACTTGTCGGCTCCGAGGCTCAGGATGGTCTTGTCCGTGTTGCGGAGGGCCTTGGTGACCGCGGCGGACGGCGGGGATGTCGACAAGTCGATCAGGCGGATCGGGGCTTCCAGCCGGACCAGGGTCGGGACGTACTCGGCCTTGTCGACCTTCCAGCGGTCGCCGTCGCGGACGAAGCGGAAGCGGGCCGCCGCGCCTTCTTCCGTGTCACCCTTGGGTTCCGAATGGCGGGCGACGCTGTTGCCGAGCCCGTAGGCCACCCACTTGTCGCCGATCTTCTCGAACGGCTGGACCACGTGGGCGTGGTGGCCGACGATCAGGTCGACGTCGTCCGACGCCAGGATCCGCTTGGCCTGCGACCGCTGCTCGGCCGTCGGGTCGTGCCGGTACTCCACACCCCAGTGCAGGCTCGCGATCACGACCTGCGCGCCGGCTTCGCGGGCCTTGCGCGCCTCCGCCAGCACCTCGTCGACGTCGATCTGGTTGGCCAGCCACGGTTTCCCGGCCGGCACCTTGATGCCGTTGAACCCGAAGCTGTACGACACCTGGGCGACCTTGACGCCGTGGACGTCCATGACCAGCGGCTTCGCGGCCTCGGCGGCCGACCGGGCCGAGCCGGTGTGCTTGACGCCGATGGCGTCGAGCTTGTCCAGCGTGCGGGTGACGCCGTCGGCGCCCTGGTCGATGGTGTGGTTGGACGACGTCGAGCAGGTGTCGTAGCCGGTGTCCTTGAGCGCGTCGGCGATCTCCGGCGGCGCACTGAACGACGGGTAGCCGCTGTACGGCCCGCCTTCCGGCGCCAGCGGCGTCTCGAGGTGGCAGATCCCGAGGTCGGCGCCGGAGATCAGCGGCTTGATCCCGGCCAGCAGCGGCCGGTAGTCGATCTTCCCGCCGCCGTCGGCCTCGGCCTGCTCGGTCAGCGCCGGGTGGATCAGGACGTCACCGGTGGCGATGACGCTGAACGAGCCCTCGGGGGCGGCGGCACTCGAGGTGCCCGCCTCGGGAAAGGGCGTCGGCGCCGGCCCCTGCTGCTGCGGCGGGCTGCTGCAAGCGGCCACCAGGACGGCGACTCCGGCGAGCGCGGCGACGCGGTGCTTCGTCATCGGTACCCCTAACGAGTGATCCGGCCATCCTGCCAGCCCGGAGAATCGGACAGCCACGCCGTCCGGGCCCGCGATGAAACTTCCACCACAGTCGACAACACCGATCAGAACATCAGCACGAGACAAAACCGGACAACGCGCAGCCCAGGGTGGAAAAAATACGATAAATGACCCCCATCGACGCGACGGCGTGACTACACAGAGTAGGTCTCGCTCCGCTAACTGCGCCTTGACGCTCCTCGAAGGGGTGTTTTGTAATACGAGTCACTTCCCGACCCGATCCGATCCACTCGACCTCGGCCCCATGGGAGTACTCGATGTCCACATACCCGCACAGGTTCCGGACCTGGCGCGTTGTTGGTTGTTGTTTGATTTCCGGCGCCTTGCTGGCGTCCTGCTCCTCCGGAAAAGACACCGCGGCGCCCCAGCAGCAGGCGCCCGCCAACGGCAAGATCACCCTGTACTACCTGCAGAAACAGGGTGACCAGCAGTACTTCGTCGAGCAGGCGCAGGGGGCACAGGAGAAGGCGAAGGAGCTCGGCGTCGAGCTCAAGGTGGTCAACCTCGGCCAGGACGCCAACAAGGCGATCACCGAGCTGGACGCCGCGGTCGCCCAGGGCGCCAACGGCATCGCCATCGTCGTCCCGGACCAGGCGATCGGCCCGCAGGTGATCGACAAGGCCAGGAGCGCGGGCATCCCGCTGATCGCCTCGGACGACGTCATCAAGGACGGCACCGGTGCGAAGGCCCCGTTCGTCGGCTTCAACGGCAGCCAGATGGGCGACTCGGTCGGCACCGAGGCCGGGAAGCTGTTCAAGGCCGCGGGCTGGGCCGCCGCCGACACGAAGATCATCAGCGCCTACAAGCAGGACCTGACCGTCTGCACCGACCGCGTCAACGCCGCGAAGGCCGCGTTCGCCAAGGCCGCGGGCGCCGACGTCCAGGTCATCGACGTCGGCACCGACAACTCCCCCGTCGACGCGCAGAACCGCTCCGGCGCGGTGATCGGCTCGAACCCGGGCGTCAAGCACTGGGTCGTCTGGGGCTGCAACGACGAGAACGAGACCGGTGTCGTGACCGCGCTGGCCAACTCCGGCGTGACGCCGGACAACATCATCGGCGTCGGGCTCGGCGCGTACCTCGACTGCAAGGACTGGGCCGCCGGCAAGGACACCGGCAACAAGGCCGCGCTCTACATCTCCGGCGCCGAGGTCGGCCGCTCGGCGATCCAGGTGCTGGTCGACAAGGTCAAGAACGGCAAGGAACTGCCCGCCGAGACGATCGCCAAGACCACGATCGTCAACAAGGACAACTACAAGCAGGCCGGCGTCAACTGCACCTGACCGCCTTCCCGCGCCCGGCACTCGGCAGTGCCGGGCGCGGCCCGTCCGCCGAAGGGCCGCGAATGTCCGCCTCTCCTCCCGCGCTCGCCGTCGAGGGCATCGGCAAGCGCTTCTCCGGTGTCACCGCCCTCGACGACGTCTCCCTGGAGTTCCGCGCCGGCGAAGTCCTGGCCCTGATGGGCGAAAACGGCGCCGGCAAGTCGACGCTGCTGCGCGTGCTGTCCGGCGACCAGGGCCCGGACGACGGCCGGCTGCTCCTGGACGGCACCGAGGTCGCCTTCGACACCCCGCGCGCGGCGATGGCCGCCGGGGTGCGCGTGATCTACCAGGAACCCGAGATCATCCCGCACGTTTCGGTGGCGGAGAACGTCTTCGTCGGCGAACTCCCCGCGAAGGTCCGCGTGTTCAGCCGCCGCACGCTCACCCAGGCGACGCACGACGCGCTCGCCGAGTACGGCTTCGAAGGCGTCCTGAACCCGGCGGCGCTCGGTGTCGCCCTCTCCCCCGCGCAGCGCCAGCTCGTCGAGATCCTGCGCGTGCTCACCGCGGCCACGCCGCCGCGGGTGATCGCGTTCGACGAGCCGACGTCGTCGCTGTCGGAGCACGAGGTCGAGGCGTTGTTCCGGCTGATCGGGCGGCTGCGCGACAGCGGGGTCGCGGTCGTCTACGTCTCGCACCGGATGAAAGAGATCTTCCGGCTCGCCGACCGCGTCGCGGTGCTGCGCGACGGCAAGCTCGTCGGCGTCCAGCAGGCCGCGGAGACCGACGAAGCCGGCCTGGTCCGGATGATGATCGGCCGCGACCTCTCGGCCCTGGAACGCCGGACCACCCAGGACACCGGCGACGTCGTGCTGAAGCTGGCCGACGTCACGACCGACGACGTCACCGGCATCTCGCTGCAGGTCCGCGCGGGCGAGGTCGTCTGCCTGGCCGGCCTGGTCGGCGCCGGGCGCTCCGAGCTGGCCCGCGCGATCGTCGGCGACCTGCCGATCCGGTCCGGGACCGTGGAACTCGCCGGGAAACGGCTGCGCGCGCACAACCCGGGTGACGCCGTCAAGGCAGGCATCGGCTTCGCGCCCGAAGAGCGCAAGACGGACGCGTTGCTCATGCAGCGGTCCGTACGCGACAACGTCTCCATCGCCGTCCTGGACCGCCTTCGCCGCTTCAGGATCGTGAAGCGGGCGAAGGAACGCGCGCTCGTCGAGGAGTACGTACGCGAGCTTCGCGTGCGGACGCCGTCGATGGAGCAGGAGGTCCGCAAGCTCTCCGGCGGCAACCAGCAGAAAGCCGTCCTCGCGCGCTGGCTCGCGCGGCGGCCGAAGCTGCTGATCCTCGACGAGCCGACGCGCGGCGTCGACGTCGGCGCGAAGGCCGAGATCTACCGGATCATCGACGGCCTCGCCGCGGAGGGCATCGCGCTGCTGGTCATCTCCTCCGACCTGCCCGAGGTGCTGACGCTGGCCGACCGCATCCTCGTCATGCGCGCCGGGCGGCTCGCGGGCGAGATCGGCCGCGAGGAGGCGACCGAGGAAGCCGTGCTGACCCTCGCCATCCCCGAAACCGAACCAGCCGTGGACGACGCCCAGGAGATCGGCGCATGAGTACTCCCACCAAGGAAACGTCGGCCCCTGCTGCCCCGGCGAAGCCGAGCACCGCGCACCGGGTGCTGACCGGCATCGGCGTGCAGAACTCCAGCCTGATCATCACGCTGATCGCGCTGGTGATCCTGCTGAGCGTGCTGAACGAGAACTTCTTCCGCACCAACAACCTGCTGCTGATCGGCAGCGCGATCACCATCATGGGCCTGCTCGCCCTCGTCCAGACCCTGGTGATCGTCCTGGGCGCGCTGGACATCTCGGTCGGCTCGATGGCCGGGCTCGCGTCGGTCGTCTCGGCGATGGTGTTCACCTCCACCGGCAACTCCGAGGCCGGCATCCTCGCCGCGGTCGGCGTCGGCATCCTGTGCGGCCTGGTCAACGGCATGATCATCATCTTCGGCCGGGTCAACCCGGTGGTCGCGACGCTGGCCATGCTGGCCACCTACAAGGGCATCGCCCAGGTGATCTCGGACGGCAAGGCGCAGGGCTACACCGGCGGCGACGACCTGTTCATCTTCCTGGCCAAGGGGTCCGTGCTCGGGCTGCCGTCGCTGGTGTGGGTGTTCCTGATCGTCGCGGCGCTGCTGCACTTCCTGCTCAAGTACACCGACATCGGCCGCAACGTCTACGCTATCGGCGGCAACGACACCGCCGCGCGGCTGGCCGGCATCAACATCAACCGGTACATCATCGGCGTCTACGCACTGGTCGGCGTGGTCGCGGCGATCGCGGGCGTGCTGATCACCGCGCGCACCGGCTCCGGCCAGCCGACGTCCGGTTCGGAAGGCCTGGAGCTGCAGGCGGTCACCGGCGCCGCGCTCGGCGGCACGATGCTCAAGGGCGGCCGCGGGTCGATCATTTCGACGGTGCTCGCGGTGATCATCCTCGGCGTGCTCGACAACGGCATGTCGGGGCTGGGCATCAACCCGTTCTGGCAGAACGTCGCCCACGGCGCCCTGCTGGTGATCGCGGTCGTGCTGCAGCAGCTGCGCAGCGGGGAACGGCGCGTCGGCCTGCCCGAGTGAACCTCCACGCCCGCATCGTGGACGAGCTGGGCAGGCTCATCGTCGAAGGCGTCCTCGGGGACGGGCAGCCGCTCGTCCCCGAGGAGCTCGGCCGCCGGTTCTCCGCGTCCCGCACGGTGGTCCGCGAGGCGTTGCGCGTGCTGGAGTCCAAGGGCATGGTGACCGCGCGGCCGCGGGTGGGGACCTGGACACTCCCGCCCGAGGCGTGGGACGCGATCGACCCGGACGTCATCGCCTGGCGCGTCGCCGGCCCGGACGGCCACGAACACCTGCGCGAGCTGGTCGAACTGCGGCTGGCCATCGAACCGCAGGCGGCGCGGCTGGCCGCGCGGCACCGGCGTCCCGGCGAACTGGCGGCGATGGCGGCGGCCTACGCGCTGATGGCCGACGCCGCCGACGCGGAGGCCTTCCGCGCCGCCGACGCGCAGTTCCACGCGGCACTGGTCCGCGCGTCGGGCAACGCGCTGATCGCGCAGCTGCAGGTGCCGGTGGTGGCGGCCCTGCGGGCGCGGGGCGAACCGGCGGACACGCTCGCCGCGCATTCCCGCGTGCTCACGCAGGTGCTGGCGAAGAACGCCGACGACGCCGAGTCGGCGGCCCGCCGGCTGCTGGAAACCGTTGCGGCGTACCGGTGATCGGAGGACACCACGGCTTACGGCGTGGGCGCGTTCCGCCCGGCGCTCGGCTCAGAAACGGGACCGGACATTCGCCAGATCGATGACCGACATTTCACTGCCCGATTCGAGCAGATAGGTGCCGTTCTCGTCGACGAACCCGCCCATGGCCGCGCTTTTGACCAGTGCTCCGTACACGTGGTACCAGTGCCAGGCCGTCTTGGCGTCGGTCGCCCTCTGGGCTGCGGTGAGCAGGGCCAGCGCCGCCGCCTCCTCGCAGGACGTCGGCGTCTGCGCGGTGGTCACCTCCAAGGGGGACAGCGTTTCCCCGCCGGCCGGGACGTACTTTTCCGCGGCAGCCTGAATACGGTTCACCATCATCTCTTTCACCTTGTTTTGTCCGGAAGAAAGCCGCTACGCGCAGCAAATCAACAATGTTCGGTGAAGGCGAGCTTAGTTGGCGCCGGCCGCACGCACACCCTCCGATGTGAGGATTTGCCGGCCACCGTTTCCGGCTTCAGCGCAGGCAGTCGCCGGGGTCGCCGCGGGTCAGGGCCGGGTCGGACTGGGGGAAGGTGCGGGCCACGCCCGGGCCGGAGGACCGGTGCTCGAAGCGGACCGTCACCCGGCCGTGGCCCGCGCCCTGGACCCAGCCCGTGCCGAACTCCGCGTGGACCACGTCGTCGCCCTGGCGCCACTCGGACGGCGCCGCGGGGGCCGGCGCCGGTGCGGCAGACTCCACCACCGGCACCGAAGCCGGCGCCGCCAGGCTGAACAGCGCGTCCTGGTGCGGCACCGAAAGCCCGCTGTAGGCCACCCCCGCCAGGCGGATGCCGCCGAACTCCGCCGGGTCGATCAGCAGGCGCTCCGCCGTCGCCGACAGCTCGGCCAGGTCGTCCGTGGGCGCCGAGATCGTCTCCGAGCGGGTCACCGTGTGCATGTCCGTGTGCCGCAGCTTGACCACCACCGTGCGGGCCACCCGGCCGGCCTTGCGCAGCCGCTGGTGCGCGCCCACCGCGATCCGGCGGACCTCCGCGCGCAACGTGGCCAGGTCCTTGATGTCGGTGTCGAACGTCGTCTCGGCGCTGACCTGCTTGGTCTCGGCGCGGCCGGCCACCGGGCGGTCGTCGGCGCCGGTCGCCAGGCGACGCAGGTCGCGGCCGACGACGCCGCCGAGCGTGGCCACCGCGTCCGGTTCGGACAGTGCCGCCAGCTGCCCGAGCGTCTGGACGCCGATGAACCGCAGCTTCCCCTCGGCGACCGGGCCGATGCCCCACAGCGCGCGCACCGGCAGCGGCGCGAGGAACTCCCGTTCGGTGCCCTGCGGCACCACCAGCAGCCCGTCCGGCTTGGCTTCGTCGGAGGCGATCTTCGCGATCTGCTTGCCGTTGCCCGCCCCGATCGACGCCACCAGGCCGGTTTCCGCGCGGATCCGCGCCCGCAAGGCGGCACAGAACGAAGTCACCTCTTCAAGCGACGCACCCGCGAGCGAGGGCGGTTCGGCGAAGGCCTCGTCGAGCGAGATCTTCTCCAGCACCGGCGCGACCTCGGTGACGACCGCGAAGACCTCCTGGCTGAGGCGCTCGTAGACGCGGAACCGCGGCGGCACGATGACGCCGTTCGCCGGCAGCAGCCGCCGGGCCTGGGCCATCGGCATCGCCGAGCGGATGCCGAACGCCCGCGACTCGTAGCTCGCCCCGGCGACGACACCCCGCGGCCCGGTCCCGCCGACGAGCACCGGGCGCCCGGCCAGCGTCGGGCGGGTGAGCTGCTCGGCCGACGCGTAGAAGGCGTCCAGGTCGAGGTGGATGACCCAGCGGGCCACGTCAGTCCCCGCCGGTGGCGTCCAGCAGCTGGTGCAGCGCCTTGGTGTAGCTCTCGAACGCGGCCCGGCCGGCCGTGGTGAGCCGGACGAGGGTGACCGGCGTGCGGTGCTCGTAGGCCTTGGTGATCTCGACGTACTCGGCGTCTTCGAGCTTGCGCAGGTGCGTCGAGAGGTTGCCGGCCGTCATGTCCAGCAGTTGCTGCAGCCGCGGGAAGGTGATCTGATCGCCGGCCCGCAGCCCGGCGAGGGCGACCGTGACCCGCAGCCGCGCCTGGGCGTGGATGACCGGGTCGAGCTGGGGCAGTTCGCTCATCAGCAGCCGGTCTTCTCGCGGGCGAAGTAGACGATCGCGGCGAGCAGGAACCCGCCGCCGCCGCAGAGGGCCAGCACCAGGAAGTTGGCCGGGAACCCGACCACCACGCTGAGCCCCGCGGAGACGATCATCCACGCGCCGAGCCCGTACATCAGCTTGTCCTGCCACACCGTGCCACCGGCGAGGTACAGCACGCCGGTCAGCAGCAGCCAGGTCCCGGACCACAGCAGCGACACCTGGTCGGAAGCGAGCGAGCCGAACTGCGTGATCCGGATGTCGATGACCATCAACCCGGCGGAGGCGATCGCCCAGCTGTAGCCGTACATCGCGCCGACGGTCCGCGACGGACCGCGGATCCCCCGCCCGGCCCGGGCGCTGACGTAACCGGTGTAGGCGATGGCGGCGGCGAACAGCACGGCGACGAGCACGCCGCCGACCCAGCCGGGGATCGCGACACCGGGCTGCACCGCCACGTAGGTGAAGCCCCACCCGACGATCCAGGCGAAGGCCCAGGCGGCGAGCATCCGCGCCGGGCCCCCACCCAGTTCCCGGCGGTTCTGCCGGGTCTGCCGGGCGATCAGGTTCAGCGACTCCTCGGCCGACATCGGCTCGTCTTCCACCTGGTTCGCCCTCCTCCCGTGCGGACCCCAAAATCCTGCACGGAAGTTAACACGCATTCACAGCCGCGCCGTGTCCAGCCGGAACCGGCGCATGACGACCAGGGCGGGCACGATCAGCCAGCCCGCGAGCACGAGCACCGCGAGGCCCACCCCGCCCGCGTGGGCCAGCGGTTCCAGGCCGACCCGCCCGAGCCAGTACGTCGGGAAGAAGTGCGCGAGCGTCGCCATCCAGTCCGGGAGGACGTAGAGCGGGATCCACAGGCCACCGAGCATGCCCAGCGGCATCATCAGCGCGCCGGTGACCGCGCCGACCGTGTCACCCTTGCCGAACAGCCCGATGGCCAGGCCCAGCACCGCGAACGGGAGCACGCCGAGCCACAGCGACACCAGCACCAGGCCCCACTGCGCGGCCGTCATGTGCACGCCCATCGCCAGGCCGGCGAGGAACACCACCACGAGGACCGGCAGTGCCACGGCCATCGCCGAGAGCACCTTGACGACCAGGTAGCCGGGGCCGCGCATCGGCGTGAGCCGCAGCTGCCGCTGCCAGCCGTCGGTGCGCTCCTGCGCCACCCGGGTGCCGGTGAACAGCGCGCCGCCGCTCGCGCCGTACGCGGCCAGGTTGATCATGGTCTGCACGTCGGAGGGCAGGCCGTTCGGCGTGACGAGCTTGCCGAAGATGGAACCGAACAGCACGAACATCGCCACCGGCATGCCGATGGTGAAGATGGTGAACTGCGGGCTGCGGACGATCCGCTTGATCTCCAGGCTCAGGTACGTCGTGTTCACGCGGCGGCCTCCTCGGCGGTCAGCGCCAGGAAGGCCTCTTCGAGGCCGAGCGCGGTGATTTCGATGTCGGACGCGGCCGGGTGGGCCGCGAGCAGGGCGCGGATCGCGGCGTCGGAGTCGGCGCAGGCCAGCTCGGCCCGGCCGCCGCGCAGCTGCACGCTCGTGACGCCGCGAAGCGTGGCCAGCCCGGCTTCGGTCGCGCCGGGCACGACGGCCTTGAGCACCCGGCCGGACACCGCGGCCCGGACCTCGGCGACCGGGCCGTCGGCGACGACGGCGCCGTGGCGCATCAGCACGACGCGGTCGGCGTAGTCCTCGGCTTCGGCGAGGTAGTGCGTGGCGAACAGCACGGTCCGGCCGCCGGCGGCGAACTCGCGGATGGCCGCCCAGAAGGCGCGCCTGCCGTCGACGTCCATCGCCGCGGTGGGCTCGTCGAGCACGAGCAGCTGCGGGTCGCCGGCCAGGGCGAGCGCGAACCGGACGCGCTGGCGTTCCCCGCCGGACAGCTTGCCGCAGCGGCGTTTCACGAGCTTTTCGAGCCCGGCCCTGGCGATCACCTCGCCGGCGGGCAGCGGCTTCTCGTGCGTCGAGACGATCAGGCCGACGATCTCGCCGACGGTGACGTCCGGCAGCAGCGCGCCGTTCTGCATCATCGCGCCGACGAGCCCCCGGTCGACGGCGGCACGCGCGGTGCCACCCGCGACGGTGACCTCCCCCGCGTCCGGCTTGGTCAGACCGAGCAGCATGTCGACGGTGGTCGACTTGCCCGCGCCGTTCGGCCCGAGCAGCGCGACGACCTCGCCGCGCGCGACCTCGACGGACACCCCGTCGACCGCCGTGACCTGCCCGAACCGTTTGGTGAGGCCGTGGAGCGCGAACGCCGGTCCCCCAGTCATGGCGTCCTCCTTCCTGGACTTTGTATCGCAAAGTTGCTGCGCACTTTGTAACACAAAGTCCCCGAAGATTCAAAGCCCCCGGCGCCGGAAAGCAAGAGCGCCCCAATGTGGCCTTGGTTGCGTTGAACGCACCGAAGGCCACATTGGGGCGCTTGGGGCGATCGGCCGGGTCAGCCGGTGAACCGCCCGGCGACCATGCCGTACGTCGCCGCGACGTCGGCCTTCGCGGCCGTCGGGGCCGGCGGCGTCGGCTGCGGCAGCGGCGCGCACTCGACGTCGGCCGTGCGGCCCGGCTTGCGGGCCGGGAGCGCCCCCGTCGCCAGGTAGTCGGCGATCTTGTTGTCGACGCACGCGTTGCCGCGCGGGGTGATCGCGTGGCTGGTGCCGCCCGGCTCCGCGATCAGCGAAGCACCCGGGAACCGGCTGCGGACCTCGAGGCTGCCTTCGTACGGCGTCGCCGCGTCGAGCGTCTCGTCGATCATCAGCACGCTCTGCACGCCCCGGCCGTCGATCTTGGTCGGCTTTCCGGCCTTGGCGGGCCAGTACAGGCAGGGCGCGTTGAACCACGCGTTCTGCCAGGTGAAGTACGGCGCCTTGGCGAAGGTCTGCCAGTTGTCGCGCTTCCACTGGTTCCAGCTCTGCGGCCACTGGACGTCGGTGCACTGCACGGCGAGGTAGACGGCGTAGCCGTTGTCGTCGCCGCGGCCGCCGAAGGTCTCGAACAGCGTCTTCCAGTTCTGCCAGTCACCCTTGTTGACGAACCGGGACAGCGCGTCGCCCAGCAACGTCCACCGCAGCTGGTAGTAGCTGGCCTGCTGGATGACGTCGAGGATCTCGTCCGGCCCGATCACGCCGCCGGCCGGGGCGAACTGGGCCTTGAGCAGCTGCTCGTTGACGACCCGCCGCACCGCGGCCTGGGTCTTGCCGAGGTGGTAGACGTCGTCGTGCTGGGCGAGCCAGCCGAACCAGATCAGGAGGTTCCGGTCGAAGGCGACGTCCTGGTCGAGGTTGTTGCCATACCAGACGCCGCGCGGGTCGACGGTCGAGTCGAGCACCATCCGGCGGACGTTCTGCGGGTACAGCGAGCCGTAGACCTGGCCGAGGTAGGTGCCGTAGGAGTAGCCGTAGAAGTTCAGCTGCCGCTGGCCGAGCGCCTTCCGGATGGAGTCCATGTCCTGGACCGTGTCGGTCGTCTTCATGTTCTCCAGCAGCGCGCGCGAGTTGTTCTTCGCGCAGGCTTCGGCGTACCCCTTGGACCGGTCGAGCCAGGTCTTCTCCAGCTGCGGGGTGAACGGCACGTACTGCGGCCGGTTGTAGTCCATGTAGTTCGGGTCGCAGCTCAGCGCGGGCTTGCTGGCGCCGACGCCACGCGGGTCGAAGCCGATCCAGTCGTAGGCGTCGCCGGCGTGGTTGGGCACGCGCGGGCCGCGGGTGGCCAGCAGCAGGCCGGACCCGCCGGGGCCACCGGGGTTCGTGAGCATGACGCCCTGGTATTGCGCGTCGGGCACCTTGTGCTTGACGCGGCTGAGCGCGAGCTGGACCTGCTCGCCGGCCGGCTTGCGGTAGTCGAGCGGCACCGCGAGGTACCCGCACTCGGCGCCGGCGGCGACCAGCGTGGGATCGGTGCACGGTCCCCAGGCGATCGACGCCTGCCCCGCGGGTGCGGCGCTCGCGGCGGGTGCCGCCACGAGCGCGGACGCCACCGCGGCGGCGGCCACCGTGGCGAAGAGGGCACGTTTCACTGATTTCTCCCTTTTACCTGCGTCTTCGGGCGAGAGAACCCTATTCCCGCAGGGGGTCCGGCGGGACGTCTGAGCGCGAACGCCCTACGAAAGGCGGAAATCGGGTGGCGCCGGCGTTCCGGGATCCCGTACGGTCGTCTCATGATCTACTTCATCCGGCTCCGCCTCGCCTGAGACGGCGTGACCGCCGGGCCGCCCGCCGACCGGGCCGGCCCCTTCATCTGCGCGCCGTCTGTTCTTTCTCGCTTGCCCTTGAAGGAGCACCATGCTGCGCAAACACATAGTCATGGTCGGCTGCACCGCGCCGAGCCACATCTACCCCTCGCTGGGCGTGATCGCCGAGCTGGTCCGCCGGGGCCACCGGGTGTCCTACGTCGTCGGCGAACCGCTGGCGTCCCTCGTCGCCCCCACGGGCGCCGAGGTGGTCACGCACCCGACGATCTTCCCGCTCGGCGAGGCGGCGGTGTGGCCGGACGACCCGGCCGACGCGATGCGCGTCTTCCTCGACGAAGCCATCGCGATCCACCCGTCGCTGCTCGACCGGTTCGACACCGACCGGCCCGACCTGGTGCTGTACGACATCGGCGGCCTGGGTGCCCCGCTGCTGGCTCTCCGGTACGGCGTGCCGGCGGTGCAGCTGTCGCCGACTCTGGTGGCGTGGGAGGGCTACGACGAGGACATGGCCGAGGTGATGGCGCCGATCAAGACGTCACCGTCCGGTGTGGACTACGCGACGACGTTGGCGAAGTGGCTTTCGTCCCACGGCGTTTCGGCCGATCCCTGGGAGTGGCTCGGGCGCCCGGAGCGGGTGCTTTCGCTGATCCCGCGGGCCATGCAGCCCCAGGCGGACCGGGTCGGACCGCACGTGCGGTTCGTCGGGCCGTGCCTGGATCCCGCGCGGCTGGCCGACCGTTCGTGGACGCCGCCGTCATCGGGACGCCCGGTGCTGCTGGTGTCGTTCGGGACGGCGTTCAACGACCAGCTTCCGGTGTACCAGGCCTGCGTCTCGGCGTTCGCCGACGACTGGCACGTGGTGATCTCGCTGGGGAAGCACGTCTCGCCGGACGCCCTCGGGCCGTTGCCTTCGTCGGTGGAGGTGTACGAGAGCGTCCCGCAGCTGGCGGTGCTGGAAGCGGCGTCGGCGTTCATCACGCACGCCGGGATGGGCGGGGCCACGGAAGCGCTGTGGTTCGGCGTCCCGATGGTGGCGATTCCGCAGGCGGCTGACCAGTTCGGCAACGCGGCCCAGCTGGAGTCGCTGGGCGTGGGCCGGCACCTGCCGGCGGAGTCGGTGACTGCCGAGTCGCTGCGCGAGGCGGTCGACGAGGTGTCCTCGTCGGCTTCGGTGGCCGCGCGGCTGGCGGAGCTGAAGGCGGAGATCCGCGGCCACGGCGGGGTTTCCCTCGCCGCGGACGCCGTGGAGTCCTTTGTAGAGTGACCAGCGCGGCGGCCGTCACCGGTTCGGTGGCGGCCGCCGTCGCTAGCCGTGGCGCCGCACGAACGCGTCGATCAGCTGCTGCCGCTCGGCCGTCGTCGCGCGTTCCAGCTCGACGGTGTCCCCGTCGATCGTCACCTTGATCTTGTGCTTGCCCGCCTGGCGGCCCAGCCAGTCGCGCAGCGTGTCGACGAGCCCCGGGAACACGCCGCCGGCCGCGCTGAACGCCACCATCAGCGAGCCGATCGTCACCGGGTCCGCGCCCTTCGCCCCCGGTGGGAGCTCGGCCGCGACCGGCAGCAGGTCGACGTCCAGCTCACCCAGCTCGGCGCGCAGCCGGCGGGCCAGCCGGTCGAGCTCCTCGGCGTCCGAGTCGCCGTCCGCCTCGAGCCGCACCAGGGCGCGCTGCGTGTCCGGTTCGGTCATGCGCGCCATGGTGCGCCCGGACCGACCGGCAGGCAAGACCCCGATCAGGCACGGATCTCGTTGAGGTAGTTGTAGATCGTGTACCGAGTGACGTCGAGGCGGCCGGCCAGGTGGTCGACCGCGTCCTTGATCAGGAAATAGCCGGCTTCGTCGAGCTCCCGCACCACCGCCGCCTTGTGGCGCTTCTTCATCAGGTCCACCGGGATCCCGGCCTTCGCCACCGCCCGGTCGACCAGGAACCGCTGCAGGCTGTCGACGTCCGGCGGGAAAGTCTCCGGCTCGCCGTTGCCGCTCGGGGACGCGGCCGTGTCGACGCTGTTGACGCACAGGCAGCCCACCGCCACGCCGTCGGCGTCGCGGAGGAACAGCGTCGACGAGCGGATCGGCCGGCCGTCCGGGCCGTGCGTACGGTAGTTCGTCAGGTCCTGCGTGGTGCCGCGCCGGACCAGGCCGAGCAGCAGGTCCGTCATCGGGCCGCCGACACTGCGGCCGGTCAGGTCGCCCGCGATCGCGATGATCGAGTCCGGCAGCCTGCTCAGGTCGTGCAGCAGGACCTCGTTGCCCGGCCCGAGCATCGCCGCCAGCCCCGGAATGGCGGGAACCAGTGCGGTGAGCACGTCGTGCGTCGTCGCGCCCGCGGCCGGGACGACCATCGGCTCGCGCGGCCGTGTCAAGGTCTCCAGCGCTTCCCGGAGCAGGTCCGCGGCCGCCGCCGGCGTCGAGGCGTGTGGCGAGAGCCGGACGTGCTCGGGACGCACGGTCGCCGCGATCCCGGCGTTGGCCAGGGCCGCCCCGACCTGCTCCGCCGGGTGGCCGGGCAGGGTGAACGCCAGGATTCCCGCGCGGCGGCCGACCGCCGAGACGACCTCGGCGCCGCAGGACGCCAGCACCTCTTCGAAAGCCGCCAGCCGCTCGGCGATCCGGGCCGCGATGGCGCCGACGCCGGCGTCCTCGACCAGCTCGAGGGCCTCGGCGAACGCACCGGAGGTGATCGGGCTGAGGTTGGAGATCGACCAGGCCTGCGCGGTGCCGTCCGGCGGGTGGATCTCGTCGTCGAACAGGCCCGGGTCGCGCGCGCCGGTCCAGCCCGACAGGACCGGGTCCATCCGGTCCAGCGCGCGGTCGGACAGCACCGCGAAGCCGGTGCCCCAGCCCGCGCGCAGCCACTTCTGCCCGCCGACGACCAGCACGTCGGCGACCTCCCACGGCTCCTCGACGACGCCGAAGCCCTGGATGCCGTCGACGACCAGCAGCCGGTCGCCGACGACGTCGCGCAGCGCGGCGAGGTCGGCGCGGTAGCCGGTGCGGAAGTCGACGGCGCTGACGCTCACCGTGGTGATCTCCGGCGTCAACGCCTCGGCCACCCGCTCGGGAGTGACGTAACCGCCGGTCAGGCGGCGGGCTTTCAGCCGTCCGGCCTGTTCGGCGCGGGCCCACGGGTAGGTGTTGGCGGGGAACTCGGCCGCCGACACGAGCACCTCGCCCGAGCTGTGGAACGCGGCCTGGAACAGGCCGAGGCTGGTGTGCGGGAGCAGCACCGCGTGGTCGGTGTCCGAGCCGGACAGCCGCGCAGCGGCGGCCTTGGCCCGGATCTCCTGCCGCATCAGCTCGTCCACTGTGGACGGGCCGGCCGTGGTGGCCTGGTGCAGCAGGGCGGCCGTCGTGTCGAGCACCGCGTGGGACGGCGGGCCGAACCGGGCGAAGTCGAGGTAGCCGGCGGGCTCGTCGAACTGGAGCAGGTACCGGGGCGAAATCCGCGTCACGCGAGGATCCTCGCCAGGAACTGCCGGGTGCGGTCGTGCTTCGGCGCGCTCAGCACTTGCGACGGCGGCCCGGTCTCGACGACGGCGCCGTCGGCCAGGAACACCACCTCGTCGGCGGCCTCCGCGGCGAAGCTCATCTCGTGCGTCACGACGACCATCGTCATCCCCTCCCCCGCCAAGGTACTCATGACCGCCAGGACCTCGCCGACCAGCTCCGGGTCGAGCGCGGACGTCGGCTCGTCGAACAGCATCAGCTTCGGCTTCATGGCCAGTGACCGCGCGATGGCGACGCGCTGCTGCTGCCCGCCGGACAGCTGCGCCGGGTAGGCGTCGGCGCGGTGGGCCAGGCCCACTCGGCCCAGGAGTTCGAGGCCCTGCTTGCGGGCGTCGTCGGGCTTGACGCCGAGTACCCGGATCGGGCCCTCGACGACGTTCTCCAGCGCTGTCCGGTGCGCGAAGAGGTTGAACCGCTGGAAGACCATGCCGATGTCACGGCGTTGGCGCGCCACCTCGCGTTCGCGCAGCTCGTACAGCTTGCCGCCGCGCTGCCGGAAGCCGATGGGCTCGCCGTCGACCCAGATCTGCCCGGCGTCGATGGTCTCGAGGTGGTTGATGCAGCGCAGGAACGTGCTCTTCCCGGCGCCGGACGGCCCGAGCAGGCAGACGACCTGTCCCTTGTGGACTTCCAGGTCGATGCCGCCGAGGACTTCGGTGTGGCCGTAGGACTTCCGGACGCCGACGGCGCGCAGCAGCGGCTCAGACACGGGCACTCCTCACCAGCGGCACGCCGCGCAGGGCTTTCCCGGCGCGGGCGAGCGGGCCGCGGTCGGCTTGGCCGAACGCGCGTTCCAGGTAGTGCTGGCCGACGCCGGCGACGGTCACCACGACCATGTACCAGACGGCCGCGGCCAGCAGCGTCTCCATGACCAGCAGGTTGTTGGACGAGATGTTGTTGGCCGCGTGGATCAGCTCGGTCACGCCGATCACCGACGCCATCGACGTGCCCTTGAGCATGTTGATGAAGTCGTTGCCGGTCGGCGGGATGATCACGCGCATGGCCTGCGGCAGCACGACCCGACGCAGCGTCGCGGCCGGCGTCATGCCGATCGACTTGGCCGCTTCGGTCTGGCCGCTGTCGACGCTGTTCAGGCCCGCTCGGACGATCTCGGCCATGTACGCGCTTTCGTTGAGCGCGAGGCCGAGGAAGGCGGCGGTGAACGCGCTGATCAGCACGTTCGTCTGCTCGTGGACGAGGAACGGGATGTCGATCACCGGGAAGACGAGCACCAGGTTGTACCAGAGCAGGATCTGCAGCAGCACGGGCAGGCCGCGGAAGATCCAGATGTAGCCGGCGGCGAACCACCGCGCGACCGGGTTGGCGCTGCGCCGCAGCAGGGCGATGACGATGCCGAGCACGATCGCGACGGCCTGGGACAGCACGGCGAGGACGACGGTGTTGAGCAGGCCGGTCGCCATCACCTTGTAGAAGACGAAGTCCGGGACCTGGTTCCACTCGATCTGCGCGTTGCCGAGCGCGATGCCCAGCAGGACGAGCAGCGCGATGATGATCGCGGCGGCGACCCACCGGCCCCAGTGGCGGAGCCGGACGATGGGCAGCGGTTCAGGAGCCGCCATTGACGGTGGCCTCCTTGATCGCACCCTGCTCGACACCCCAGGCCTGCAGGATCTTGCCGTAGGTGCCGTCGGCGATGAGGGCCTGCAGCGCCTTCTGGACGGAGTCGCGCAGCGCCGTGTTGGCCTTGTTGACGCCGATGCCGTACGGGCCGCCGTCGATCGGCTCACCGGGGACGACCTCGAAGAACTTGCCGTCACCGGCGGTCCGCGAGATGTAGACGGCGCTGGGCAGGTCGTTGAGGATCGCCTGCACGCGGCCGGTGCGGAGCTGGTTCTGGTTCTGGTTGTCGCTGTCGGTCGCGGTGACGTTGACCGCGGGCTTTCCGGACTGCGTGCACTTGGTGCTCTGCTCGGTGGCGAACTTCTGGTGGCTGGTGCCCTGCACGACGGCGACGTTCTTGCCGCAGAGGGTGTCCGGACCGGTGATGCCGTCGGGGTTGCCCTTGCGGATCATGATCGTGATGCCCGAGGTGAAGTAGTCGACGAAGTCGATCTGCGCCTGGCGGGCCTTGGTGTCGTTCATCCCGGCCATGGTGAGGTCGATGCGGCCGGACTGGAGGCTGGTGATGAGGGAGCCGAAGGCCATGTCCTGGTGCGTGACGGCGACGCCGAGCTTGGCGGCGACGGCCTTGGCGAGGTCGACCTCGTAGCCGATCGGGGTCTTGCCGTCGGCGGCGTAGAAGTTGTTGGGCGCGGACTGCAGGTTCGAGGCCAGGCGCAGGCCGGCCTGCTTGACGTTGTCCGGCAGACCCGCGTTGAGCTGGGCGTCCTGCCGCACGCCCTGGACGATCGCGGCGGTGTCCGGAATGCCGGAGGCGGGCGCCCCGGCGGCCTGCGACGTCCCGCCGGCGCCGTCCGGACCGCCACCACAAGCCGTCACCAGCACGGCGACGCTCGCGAGCAACACCGCCTGGACGGCACGAGAACGGGACATAACGGACCTCCACTGTTCGGCTGGCCGGAACGCTACAACTCAGTGTTGAAGAGGTCAACTGGCTGTTGAAATTCGGATTCGGTGCTAGCTTCGCGACATGACCCTGCGGATCGGCATCCTGGGGGCGGCTCGCATCGCGCCCGCGGCCTTGGTCAAGCCTGCATCTGCCGTTTCGACGATCTCGGTCACCGCGATCGCGGCACGGTCGGCCGAGCGGGCGCAAGCGTTTGCGTCCAGGCATTCCGTTCCCCGGGTGCATCCGTCGTACGAGGCGTTGCTGGCCGACCCGGACATCGACGCGGTGTACAACCCGCTCCCGAACGGCCTGCACGGCCGCTGGACCCGCGCCGCGCTGGAGGCGGGCAAGCACGTGCTGTGCGAGAAGCCGTTCACGGCGAACGCGGCGGAGGCGCGGGAGATCGCCGCGCTGGCCGCCTCGTCGGATCGCGTGGTGATGGAGGCGTTCCACTACCGCTACCACCCGCTGGCGTTGCGGGTGGAGGAGATCGTGGCATCGGGCGAGCTGGGTGTTTTGGAGCGCGTGGAGACGGCGTTGTGTTTTCCGCTGCCGAAGTTCTCGGACATCCGCTACGACTACGGGCTGGCGGGCGGGGCGACGATGGACGCGGGGTGTTACGCGGTCCACATGGCCCGGGTGTTCGGCGGAGAGACGCCTTCGGTGGTGTCGGCGTCGGCTCGGTTGCGGTCACCACGGGTCGACCGCGCGATGACGGCGGAGCTTTCTTACCCGTCGGGCCACACGGGGCGGATCGAGTGCTCGATGTGGTCTTCGTCGGTGTTGCGGATCAGCGCGAAGGTGATCGGGTCCCGCGGGTCGGTATCGGTGGTGAACCCGGTGATGCCGCAGGCGTTCCACCGGTTCACGGTCCGCGTGGACGGCCACCGGCGGACGGAGAAGTTCCCTCGCCGGGCAACGTACGCGTACCAGCTGGACGCGTTCGCGGCGGCGGTGCTTCGCGGCGAACCGGTGAAGACCTCGGCGGCGGATGCGGTGGAGACCATGACGGTGATCGACGAGATCTACCGGGCGGCTGGGCTCCCACTGCGCGAGCCCAGCTGAGCCCGCACCTCCGCGAGCGCGAAGCCCAGCAGGTTGAGCTCGCGCCACGAGCGGGGCTTCTCGGTCCGCGGGTCGCCGGCCGCCAGGCCGATACCCCCACGATGGCGTAGCGGTGGGCCACCCGGGTCTCCTCGTCGAAGGCCCGCACCCGGCGGCCGAAGTCCTTGGCGTGCTTCGGGTGCACCGCGGTGAGCACCTGCGCGGCCACTTCCTCGTCGCCGAAGAGCTTCGCCTTGCGCCACATCATGTAGTGCTCGGGGGTGGCGAAAAGAACCTCGTCGACCTCGAACGGGAAGGCCACCGCCGCGGGGCGGCCGGTGGCCCCAGAAATACACGTACTTGAACCGCTGCCCTGCGTCGAGTGCGCGGGTCAGCTCCTCGACACTGCGCGGCTCACCGGTCATGCCGCCAGTCTCATCCACGGCCGAAATAACCGGCTGGTCTGGGGCTGGGGTGAACCTGAATACCGGAGTCAGGCTTGGCCGGCGAATCGCGGCGATCGGCGGGTGGCTTGTGAAGTGCTCGTGGGTGTAGGCCCGCAGCCGTGTGGCTGCGGGCCTGTCCCGTGGTCAGGCTGTGAATGGGAGTGGTTCGTGGAGGTTGTTGCGCCTGGGTTTGCGGCGTCGGTCGATGAATGTCGGTGGGAGGAATTCCGGTAGGCCGTCGGCGGCGATGCGGACTTCCCAGCCGGAGCGGTGCAGCAACCGGTGGTGGTGAGCGCACATCAGCACCAGGTTGGTGAGGTCGGTGGGGCCACCGTCTGCCCAGTGCCGGATGTGGTGACCTTGACAATGCCGGGGCGGACGATGACACCCGGGGAACGCACAACCCCGATCCCGGAGGAACAATGCCCGACGCAGTCCGGCGGAGATCAGTCTGCGGAGGCGGCCGAGGTTGAGGGGTTCGCTCTTGTCGCCCAGCACTGCGGGGATGATCATGGCGTCGCAGGCATGCACCCGCGCTTCAGCCGCGGTCATCGTGCCCGTGTCGCCAAGGGTCGCCTTCCCGACACCGGATTTCAGATCCTCTAACGACACCGCGACCATCACGTGGGCTCGTTCCCCGGCCTGCATCGGCAGGTCTGGGGAATTCAAGGCCAGGTCGACGGCGTCGGAGAACGCATCCCCGTAACGCTGCGGGGTGGTGCGGAAGTCGGGGCCGTCATCGCCGGTGCGACGCTCGGCCAAAGCATCCAACAACGCGTGGGCGCGGGTGCCGGTCTCATCATCGAACCGGCCACTCAGCTCCCACACCCCGGTTCTTTTGTGGCGCAGGAACAGCTCCCGGGTGGGAACCACGGGTTCGGTGTCGTCGGGTGCGGGCCCGTCGGGGACGAGGTGGGCGAGGATGCGGGCGCCGAGGGCGGCGACCTGCTTGTGCCCGGCCTCCTCAGCGAAGGCCAGCAGGTTGGTCTCGGCACTTGCGCAATGCTCGGGCGGGACCTGGGTCAGGACGTTGGTGATCACGTCGATCATCGGGTTGCTCAACCGTCCCGCCCGGGCAGCAGCGCCGGTGGCGGGAGCCAGGGCAGGAATGGGACTGCCGTCGAGGTTGCGGCCGGGATTGATCAGGCGGGCGCGTTTGATCAGCCGTTCCGTGGCCGGCTTCGGCATATCGGCCAGGTGCTCCAGCAGGCGGGCGGCGGAGCGGTAGCCGAACAGCTCCATCACCCCGCGCTGCTCGATTTCCACCAGCAGGGCCCCGAGTTCGGCCTCCGCAGACCGCATACGCGCGACCAACTCACCGAGGCAGTCGGCAAGAGCCACCGCCTCGGAAGAGAGAGCCGCGTCGTTGGTCATATCTCCAAGCTACCGGCGATCGAACACAGGGTCATCACTCGATACGGTGGGAACAAAAGGTAAAGCCGCAGTCCACACCCCAGAACACCGAAAACCACGGCAGGGCAACCGAAGCGTGGGGAATCGGCGCTACCGACCAACGACGCAACCCAACCCCGTGCAGCGCCCAATACCCCCCCCCCCGCCGAGCCGGGCCAGAAACCCCGCCCAAGACCTAAGCAGCCACGTAGTTACCGCTCAGAATCAGCAGAACCTGCACCGTGATCCCAGTCCCGTAGTAATCCGTAGCATCGGGCGTCCAAGACGAAACCGCCGCCCAAAGCCTGTCCAGCCAAGCCTGACTACCCGGGTCCACCATCGCCGCGACCGCGAACGGCGCAGTGAAGCAAGGGTGCTGACCGCTCTCGGTCCGAGACCCCGACAGCGAATACCCGCTCTGGATCTTCGCCGGATCACCCCCGGTCGACGACTTGATCCAGGTGTTCATCTTGCGAACCTGCGCAACCGCAGCGCTCCCGGAGAACGAGATCGCGTCCGCGCCCAGGCGCCACGGGTCGCGGCAGGCGTTCCAGCTGTACTTGCCGTCGTACGGACCCTCCAGGAAGTCCGCCGGCGCCGGCTTCGGTGTCGTGTTCGTGTTGACCACGAAGTCCGGCAACAACCCCGTGTTCGGCGCGTACGACGACTGCAGCTGGCTCACCGCCGTCTCCGAACGGGTGCGGACCGATGTCCAGAAGCTGTCGCCCGTCGCCGCCGCGAAGGCGCGCAGGTGGCCCGGCATCCAGTCCGACGAGCGGGAGCTGTTGCGGTACTCCGCGTCGTTGCCCCAGTCGCCCAGCAGCGTGAACTTCGTGGTTCCGTTGACCTCGCTCCGCTTGATCGCGTTGATGATCCGGACGGCCTCGGCCTTGTAGTTGACCGCGCCGCCGCTGCCCCACTTCTTGTCCGCGATCAGCAGGCCGTAGGCGATCTCCAGGTCGCCGTCGGTGGCGGAGTCGCTGCCGTTGACGCTCTTGCAGTTCGCGTCCTGCTCGGCCGCGTGCAGGTCCCTGTTGTTCACCGACGGGTGCGCCTTCACGAACTTCAGGATCCCGTCGACGATCGAGCGCGCCTGCGGGTCCTTCTCCGCCATCATCGCCGAGATCGTGATGCCGTACCCCTCGCCCTCGGCGACGAAGGCGTGGTCGGCGTCCTTGGACAGCACGGCGTAGGTCCCCGTGCCGCACTTGGTCGTCAGGAAGTTCTTCTTCCAGAAGTCGTAGTACTTCTGCAGTGCGGCGTCCTGCGTGGCCTGCGAGACGGACGGCCGCAGCGTTCCCGGCACGTAGGGCGTGCCGGCCGCGGACGCGGACGCGGGCACGCTCACCAGCCCCGCGGCGAGCGCGGCCGAAACCACCACCGCCCGGACGGCTCTCTTCATGACTCCTCCGTAAGACATCGTCGGCTGCGGCGAAGGTGATCGAAGCCTGACAGAAGGTTCAAGACCTGGTCAAGAGGGTTAGGAAACTTTCCTTACTATCACGCACAGTGGGTCCCGCGGCGGCCCGCCCACCCGGACGGACTAGCGTGGACGTCATGAAGATCGACCTCGACGGCCGCGGGCCCGGCTTCCGCGCCTTCTGGACCGAGCGCCACCTGGCCACGCTGACCACGGTCCGCCCGGACGGCACCCCGCACGTCGTCGCGGTCGGCGTCACCGTCGACTTCGACGCCGGCCTCGCGCGCGTCATCACCTTCGCCCCGTCGGTCAAGGCCCGGCTCGTGCGGGCCGCGGGCGCGGTCGGCATCCCCGTCGCGGTCTGCCAGCTCGACGGCCCGCGCTGGTCCACTTTGGAGGGACGCGCGGTGCTGCGCGAAGACCCCGAGTCGGTGCGCGACGCCGAAAACCGGTACGCCGAGCGCTACCGGCAGCCCAAGCCGAACCCGCAGCGGGTCGTCATCGAGATCACCGTCACCCGGGTGCTCGGCAACGCCTGATCCGCCACCACACGAAGCCACTTCCGCGAATCGCCGGTTCCGGACCGCCGAGCCGGCGTCCTACTTTGGTCGAAACGACCGAAGGTGGACACATGAACCGCATCGAAACGGCAGCGCAGCACCTGGCTCCCGGCACCGAACTCGAACCGCTCATGCCCGTCGAGCCGCTCAGTTGCGCGGTCGCCGTGTGGCGGGCCGTCACCCGGCTGGCCACCGCCGAGCGGGCCACCGCCGAGCGCGAGTTCGCGCGCGCCATCGCCCAGGGCTCGCCGGACCTCGGCCACATCGGGTTCTACCCGGCCGTGGACCTGGTCCGGCATTCGGCGCCGTCCGAAGGGGCCTCCCTCATGCAGCTGGTGAACGCCATCGAAGCCCAGCTCTAACCGCCGCTCGCCCGGGAGTGCACCAGCCGGGTGTACTCCGCGAGCAGCTCCGTCAGCTCGCCGTGCTGCCCCGCCGGCGCCAGCTGCTGGTGGCCCACCAGCATCGCCATGCCGAGCGACGTCAGCGTCCGGGCCAGCACGGGGTCGCCGACGACGCCTTCGACCGCCTTGCCGACCGTCCGCAGCCGGGCGTCGTCGACGCGCCGCTGCGCCGCGCGCACGGTTTCGTCGTTGCGCGCCCAGGCGCGGATGGCGGCCTCGGCCTCGTGCGGCAGTCCGAGGGTGAGGTCCACCAGCGCGGCGAAATCCGCGGGCGGGCTCAGCGGCTGCCGGCTCTCCCAGTGCGCCAGCAGCTGCGCCACGAACCCCGGCCAGCCCCCGAAGTGGTGGTAGAACGAACCGCTCGTGACACCCAGCTCACGGCACAGCACACCGACGTTCAAGCCCGCGAACCCGTGCTCCGCCAGTACCTTCAGCGCAGCGTCGAAGTACTCGCGGCGCGAGGCCATCAGACGTTCCGGTCCCGATCCCGCCAGTAGGGCTCGCGCAGCGAACGCTTGAGGATCTTGCCGGTGGCGTTGCGCGGCAACGCGTCCACGACGTCGATGCTGCGCGGGCACTTGTAGTGCGCCAGCCGCTCGCGGCAGAACTCCACGATCTTTTCGGCGTCGAGCCCCTCGCCGGCCACGACGGCCTTGACCTGCTCGCCCCACTTGTCGTCCGGCACGCCGATGACGGCCACCTCGGCGACGCCGGGGAACTCCGCCACCACGCGCTCGACCTCCGGCGAATAGACGTTCTCGCCGCCGGTGATGATCATGTCCTTGACGCGGTCCTCGAGGAACAGGAACCCGCCGTCGTCGAGGCGCCCGACGTCGCCGGTGCGGACCCAGCCGTCCACAATGGTCTCCGCGGTGGCCTCCGGCTTGCCCAGGTAGCCCGCCATCCGCTGCTCGGTGCGCACCCAGACCTCCCCGACCTCGGCGTCCTCCGCCGTGACCGGGTCGACGATCCGGATGTCCACTCCGGACAGTGCGGTGCCCGCCGACGCCAGCCGCTCCGGGCGGGTGGTGTCCCGGTGCGCCTCCGGGTCCAGCGCGGTCACCGCGCCGGACAGCTCGGTCATCCCGTAGACCTGGGCGAACTTGACGTCCGGCCAGGCGGCGAGCACCGTGCGCAGCAGCGGGAGCGGCATCGGCGAAGCGCCGTAGCAAAGGTACTTCAGCCGGGAGAACGCCTGGAGCGCGGCCTCGCCGGCCTGCGCGATCCCGGCCACGACCGCGGGCACCAGGAAGGCGTGCGTGATCCCGGCCCGCAGTGCCGCGAACAGCGAAGCCGCGTCCGGCTCGCGTGTCAGGTAGCTCGGTTCGCCGTAGAGGAACCCGGATACGGCGTAACAGCTGCCGCCGACGTGGAACAGCGGCATCGCGACCAGGTTGACGTCGCCCGGGCCGATCGGGAACGCCGTCCCGGCGGCCAGGCCGTGCGCGAGGACGCTGTGGTGGGTCAGCACCGCGCCCTTCGGGAACCCGGTGGTGCCACTCGTGTACATGACCAGGATGCCGTCGTCGGTGTCGACGCCGGCTCCGGCGTGCGGCGCGGCGGAGGTCAGGAAGGCCTCGTACTCGTCGGCGTCCCCGCCGACGACGATCACGCGTTCCACCGCGGGCAGCCGGTCGCGGATCGCGTCGAGCGCGGGCCGCAGTTCGGCCCCGACGAAGACCACCTTCGCGCCCGCGTCCTTGAGCACGTACGCGAGTTCGTCGCCGGAAAGCCGCCAGTTGACGACGGCGTTGGCGGCGCCGAGCCCGCCGGCCGCGAAGGTCGTTTCCAGGCAGGCAGGGTGGTTCTTGTCGAGGAACGCGACCCGGTCGCCCCGGGCGACGCCGGCGGCCGCGAGGGCTCCGGACAGCCGCCGGGCGCGCTCGTCGAACTCCGCCCAGGTCCACGTCCGGTCGCCGAAGATCAGCGCGGTGTCCGCCGGCCGTTCCCGTGCCCAGTGCGCCAGCAGCTCGCCGAACAACCGGACCCGGGGGCGAACGTCTTCGGGCATGGGAGTTCCCTTCGGGCCGGCACTGGACCATAGACCGATCTATGGTGCGCCGCGGCCCGGAAGGCGTCAATACCGGACAACCGGTCGCAAACCGGCCCGCAGATCGGTGTTTTCCTTACGCCGCCCCAGGGTCAGGCGAACAGCGAAAGCAGGCCCTCGGTCGAGCGCACCACCACGTGGGCCGCCGTCCGCTCGGCGTGCGGGCGGTCCGGGCGCTCGGCCTCGTGCCGCCAGCGCCGCAGCGCGTCCAGGCCGGCGTCGTAGATCTCGTTCGGGTCGGCGTCCGGTTCGAGGCCGAGCCGGTCGGCCGGGGCCGTGCCCTGCGCGCCCAGCAACCGGACGGCTTCCTCGGCGGGCTCACCGGACAGGGCCGTGCGGCCGCCGCGGATGTCGGCGATCAGCCGCAGCTCGCGGAAATCGTGCGCGGCCGCGGCGAACCGCTCCACCCGGGAGACCAGCCGGTCGCCGCCCGGGCGGGGCTGGGCCGCCAGCAGGGCCTCCAGCCGGATGATCGCCGTCCGTGCCCGCAGCGCCTCGGCCCGCGCCACGAAACACCCGGCCAGTGTGTCGCGCAGCTCGCCCAAACCACTGCGGCGCACCAGTTCCGCCGAGAGCTTGACGCGGTCGTCGCAGCCGGTGCGGATCAGCGTGAGCGCCAGCCGGACGCCGAACATCCCGAACCGCACCACCAGCGACCGCCGCGTCTCGACCGGGATCGGGCCCGGGAACGCCGGGTCGGTGAACGAATCCACCGACAGGACGTGCCGTTCCAGCTCTTCGCGCGGCACCGCGGCGAACGCGGCGAGGAGGTCGAACTCGTCGTCGCGCAGCGACCGGCCGCCGTAGGCGAGCTGCCCGGCCACGGCGATCACGCCCAGGAACCCGGTGCACAGCGGGTCTTCCCGCCACGCCCGCCGCGCGAGCTGCTTCGCGGTGAGCAGCGCGTCGATCCGGCCCGCGCCGACCTCGTCGGCCCGCGACAGCACCAGCACCGAGTTGACCGCGCTCTGCCGCGCGAACGGCGAGCCGCCCGGCGGGTGCGCCGCCGCGAGCTCGTCCGGCTCGAGGTGGCGGACCAGCCGGACCGTCGCGTCCGGGACGTCGTCGGCCGGGCCGGGGTCGTCCAGCAGCACGAGGTCGCGCAGCGCCCGGGTCGGCCATTCGCCGAGCGCGGCGGCGAGCGTCGTCTTCCCCGACGAAGGCGCGCCCGTGAACGCGACGCGCAGCGGCTGCTCCAGCCGGTCCAGGCAGTCGCGCAGCAGCGCCGACGCCCGCGGGTCGTCCCGGTAGAGCCCGGCCGCGGCGTGCAGCAGGTCGCGGACGTCCTGGGTCACGCCGAAAGCTCCCGCCGCTGTTGCCGTCCGGCGATCGTGCCGAGCTCGCCCGCGCGCTGGTGCAGCCCGGCGAGCCGGTCGATCTCCCGGCGGATGTGCCCGGTGCGCCGCTCCCGCTCGGCGGTGCCGGCCATGATCGTCTCGCGTTCGCGGGTCAGCTCGTCCGCGAGCTCCTCGGCCAGGCCGGTGAAGTGGTCGCGCAGCCGCCGCTGCACGACGCGGATCGCGTCGCGGCTTTCCTTGCCGAACCGCAGGAAGACGTCGTCGACGTGCCGTTGCGCGGCCTGCTTGGCGACGGCCTGCCGCCGCTGCAGCCGCATCCCGCCCTCGTCGCGGATCGTCTTCACCGCGAACGCCGCGCCGGCGCTGATCGAAACCGGGTTGATCAGCGGCAGGCCGAGCCAGGGCAAGCTGGTCACCAGGCCGAACATCAGGACACCGCCGTACGAACCGCGCAGCCCGGTGAAGGCCTGCTGGCCGATCGAGAACTTCTCGATCTTCGGGCGCCGGACGTCGTCGAGGTTCTCCACGCCCGAGCCGTCGAGCGGCAGCTCCGGCAACGCGTGGTCGTACTGGGCGCCGAAGCACGCCGCGACCGCCTGCGCGGTCCACTGCGCCCGCTCGGTCAGCCAGGCGTAGTTCGTCTCCACCGCCTCGGCGAGCGCGTTGTCGAGCCACGGCGCGAACTCGTCCCACACCTTCGCCGGGTCACCCTCGTCGAAGGTCTGGTCGATGGAGTTGACGATCTTGCGCGTCCGCTCGCGCAGGTCGTACTCGACGTCGGCCATCAGGTCGGCGATCTCGTCGGCCAGCAGGTTCTGCCACCGGGTGTTCTGCCGGCGCAGGTCGTCGGCGCGGCGCTGGGCCCGCTGCAGCAGCGCGGCCTGGCCGAGCCCGGCGTCCTGCCCGGCCGCGTCGACGCGGTCGCGCAGGGACTCCACCAGCTCGGCGGCCGCGGCGCGCACGCCAACGGCGGCGAGCAGCGCGCGAGACTGCTCGGGCGGGCGCGCGGCCTGCTCGGCGATCCAGCCCAGCAGCTCCGGGAAACCCGAGCGGGCGTTGAGTTCCGCGTCACCGGTCTTCGCGGCGGCTTGGCGCACAACGGCCGAAACCGGCAGAACGGGCGCGTCGATCCCGGCCTCGGCGAGCATGGCGCGGTTGCGTTCGGCGACCGCGCGCCAGCCGGGAGAGGCGTCGATCTTCGTGAGCGCCAGCACGACGTGCGGGCACCAGGTGCGCACGTGCCGGGCGAGCGCGAGTTCGGCGGCGCTCAGCGGGTCGGTCGCGTCGGAGACGAGGATCACCGCGTCGGCTTCGGCGAGGAAATCCAGCGCCGCGGCGGTGCGCGGTGACCGCGGGTCACCGACGGGCGGGGTGTCGACCAGGACGAGGCCTGCCGAAAGGAGTTCGCGCGGCACGCCGACCTCGACGCGGCTGAGCGTGCCGGCGGGCCGGGCGCCGAGTTCGCCGGTGAGCCGTTCGACCGCGACGGGGATCCGCTCGCGGGACCGGCCGACCAGCGTCGCGGCGGGTTCGGCGGAGTAGGTGATTTCCGTGGGCACGGCCGGGGTCGCGGCGTCGCCGACCGCGCACACGGGCGCGTTCAGCACGGCGTTGAGCAGGTAGCCCTTGCCCTGTTTGGGGAAGCCGAGCACGCCGAGCCGGATCTGGCCGGCCGGGGCGTCACGGCGTCTGCGGAGGCGCTCGGCGAGATCGGCGCGGCCGTGCGTGCGGCACGCGTCCAGCGTCTCGTTGAGCACTTCGAGCCAAGCCGGTGCGGTCACGATGGACGAGTGTCCCCGGTTCACTCCCCGTACGCACACCGGGTGCCCGTCCCGCGGCTGCACCCAGACCGCGGGACGGGCACCGGTGACCGGTTCGGGGATCAGTGCCCGATGTGGATGTCGTTGTTCGACGCGATGTCGCCGATGTGCAGGTTGCCCAGCGCGTTGTGGCTGATGTCCGTCACGCCGGAGACGACGTCGTGGACGGCCGTGCCGTTGCCGGAGGCGAGCTCGCCGACCTGGCCGACGGCGTTGTGGTCGGCGCCGATGCCCGTGGCCGAGGTCACGGTGTTGGTGACCTCGCCCAGGCCCAGGCCGTGGGCGGCACCCGTGACCTCGCCGGTGACGTGCTTGACGTCGAGGTCGCCCGCGCCCTTGAGGATGCCGGAGAAGTCGCCGACGTTGCCCACGACCGAGTTGACGGTGTGGGTGAGGTCACCGCTGACGTCGCCGACGTGCGAGGTGGCCTCGTACACCGGGGTGGTCGCGTTGTAGGTGGCGTTGCCCAGCACGCTCTCGCCGAGGTTGCTGACCTCGCCGACGGCGCCGACGGCGGCGCTGTGGTTGACGTCGGTGACCGAGTACACGAGGTTGCCGGCCACCTGGACCGCGTCCAGGCTGGAGCCGAGGTCGCCCGCGGCACCGAAGGCGGCACCGGTCGGGTCGCCGGCCAGCGCGGTCACGCCGGCGGCGGTGTTGGTGAGGTCGTTCACAGCCGGGAGCGCGCCGACGCCCGGCACGGCCGGCAGGCCGAGGCCGCCGATGCCCGGCAGCTCGCCGACGCCCAGGTCGCCCACGCCCGGCAGGGCCGGGGTGGCCGGCAGGCCGAGGCCCGCGGTGAGGGCGGTGAGCTGGTCGATCGCGCCCTGGATGCCGGTGGCGTCGGTGCCGACGTTGGTCAGGTCGCCGACGGCGGGGAGGCTGCCCACGGCCGGGAGGCTGTCGACCGGCACGTAGTCGAGCACCAGCGGGAGGACCTCGTGCACGTCGGCGGCGCTGACGTCGCCGAGGCCGGCGGCAGCGAGGGCGCCCTGCGGGTCCGTCCCGAAGGCCGCGAGCGCGGTCGGGTCGTTGAGCAGGTTCAGGGCGAAGTCGTGCAAGGTCTGCACGGATTCCATGGAATTTCTCCTGGTCCGGTGGTTCGGGGGACAGCAGCGACCGCAGGGACCGCTGCTCCGTGATCAAGGTAGGGAGACGGTCCCCCAGCGCACATCGGGGATCACTCCGAGTCGCACTCCGGTCAGCCGATAGGGGATCGATATGTCATCGTTAGGGAGTTAGGGGCTCATCCGAGACGCGCACAGTTGGGTTAAATCCCTCCAGACCCTTGCCTGACTAACCCGTTTGGGTGAGGATGCCCGGAACCCTAGGGGGATTCCGTGCCCCCGTTCGGCCGCCACGAGGTGAGGAGGAAAGCGCCGTTGCCCTACGTCCTCGGGATCGATGTGGCCCAAGGCCGGACCCACGCCGCCACCTGCCGCCGACAGGGCCCCGGGTGGGCGGAACCCGAACCCCTCTGGCTGGGCGAACGGTCCCCGGCCGCGGCGTCCGCGCTCTTCGTCGACGACGAGGGGTACCTGCTCACCGGCGACGCGGCCGCACAGGCGGGCGCCCAGGTCCCGTCCCGGCTGCTCACCGGCTTCCACCGCCGGATCGGCGACGACGTCCCGATGCTCGTCGAAGGCGAGCCGTTCCCGCCCGAGACGCTCACCACGGTGCTCGTCGAAGGCATCGCCGAGCACGCCGAGAGCCTGTTCGGCGGCCCCCCGCACCACCTGGTGCTCACCCACCCCGGCGACTGGGGCGGCTACCGCCGTGACGTGCTGCGCCGGGCCCTCGCGGAAGCCGGGTTCACCGCGGTCACGCTGGTTCCCGGCTCGATCGCGGCACTGGGCGCGCACCTGCCGGTCCCCGGCCCCGGTGACCAGGTCGCCGGGGTCTGCGAGTTCGGCAACGACGGCGTGAACGTAACGCTGGCCACGGCGAGCGGCGCCGGCGGCTGGCAGCTCGGCCAGAGCGCCGAAGGCGTGGCCCCGGCCGCGGCGCTGAGCACGCTCTTCGCACTGGCGGGCGCGGCCTCGACGTCCCCCAAGGGACTGGCGGGCGTGGTGTTCTGCGGCGACGTCCCCCCACACGCCCTGCCGGCCCGGCCGCCGTGCCCGATGTTCGCGGGACCGGTTCCGCCGGCCAGCGCCGCCCTCGGCGCGGCCACCCTCGCCACCCTGCGCGCCGACCACCGCGGGACACCGCAGGAGCCACCCGCGGTCGAGACGACGTTGCTCCCCAGGGTGGACACGCTCGGTGAGCTCGGCGAGCGCCCACCCCGGCCGCCGGTGGAGATCACGCCGTTCGAGCTGCCCGAGCGAACCGGCCCGCTGAGCCTGTTCCGCCGGCGGCGCCCGCTTGCTGCTGCGGTGCTGGTGCTCGCCGCCGCCGTGTCGGCTGTGGTGATCACCATCACCGCCCGCGAAGCCACCGCCGGTCCGGCCGGTGGCCCTGCCCCCGCTGTTACCCCCACCCACTGCGCCCCCTCCGGTGAAGGTCACTGTTGAACACACTGCTCACGCAGGTTCCCCCGCCGCGCACCGTCCTCGTGCACCCGGCGGCGCGGCAGCTGCTCGACCGCGTCGCCGCCGAGCCGGCCACTCCGCTGCGGCTCGCCGTCGTCGCGCCCGGTGGGTACGGCAAGAGCGTGCTGCTCGCCGCGCTCGACCGGTGCTATCGCGAGGCCGGCGTCGAGGCCGTGCTGGTCGATGACGCCGACCGGCTCGGCGCCGACCAGCTCGAGGAGCTGCTCGCCGGCGCGGACGGGCCGATCGCCGTCGCGCACCGGCCGGCCGCGGTGGCGCCCGGCTGGACGTTGCTGCAGCTCGGTCCCCTCGGCGTCGAAGACGTGGCGCGGCTGATGGCCGCGGTGACGGGCTCGCCCGCCGACCCGGCGGCCGCGGCCGAGCTGCACGCCCGCAGCGGCGGGGTGCCGCGGCTGGCCGAGCGCGCCCTGCTCGGCAGGCTCGAGGAGTTCCGGCCCGAACTCGACGAGCTCGACGACGACGTCCTCCGCTACCTGATCGCGGCCGAGGCGGGCGCCGGGCGCAACCTCGATCTGCTGTGCGCGCTGCTCGACCGCGGTCCCGACCAGCTGCCCGCCATCGTCGAGCGCGCCCGGGCGACCGGCCTGCTCGCCCCCGACGACACGCTGCTGCCGCTGGCCGCGGCCGCCGTCCGCGACTTCGGGCCGCCCGCACGCCGGCTGACGACGGTGCAGCGGCTGGTCGAGCTGCAGCTGGCGAACGGCCTGCCGGTGCTCGACCTGGCCCGGTCCCTGCTCGGCACGGGCAGTTCCGGCGCGTCCGCCGCCGCTGCCTTCGCCGCGGCGGCGGCGGAAGCGCTGCCGTCCGACGCGCACTTGGCGACGCGGTTGTTCGAAGCGGCCGCCGAAGCGGGCGACCGTTCGCCCGCCGTCACGGCGGGGTGGGCGCGCGCGGCCGCGTTGTCCGGCGACCTCGACACCGCGCTGCGCCTCGGCGACGGGATGCTCGGCGCCGCCGACGCGGAAACCCGCGCGGCCGGGGCGGAGATCGCGGCGACCGTGCTGGCGCACCGCGGCGAGCTGGCCCGAAGCGCCGAGCTGTACCACTGGGCGGGCCGCACCGACGCGTTTTCGGCGACGGCCCTGGTCGGCACGGGCGACATCGAGGGCGCCCGCCGTCTCCTCGACTCCCCCACCCCCGGCGTCGCACCGACGCTGTTCGCCGGCGCGGCGACCCGGATGGCCCGCGGCATCGTGGATTCGGTGTCCGGCTGCGCGACGGAGACGTTGTCCACGCTGCTCGGCGCGGCGGCGATGCTGGAGCCCGCGCTCGGCGGGACGCTGCTGCCGGACAGCCCGGCCGCGCTGGCCGCGCTCACCGCGTTGCACACGGGCGAGCTGGCGCTGGCGGAGTCCGTGCTGAGCCGGGCGCTGGCCGGCCGGATCGGCGGGGACCTGCTGGCCGTGCGGCACCGCTTGCTGCTGGGCTGGGTGGCGATGACGGCGGGCGACCTGGCGACGGCCGCGGAACACCGTGACGCCGTGGCGGGCCTGGCCTTGGAAGCCCGCGACGAGATGTTCTTCGCGACGCTGGAGCTCGGCCTGGCGCGCCGGGCGAGCGACCTCGTCGGGCTGCAGCGGTCGTGGAACCGCGCGTACCAGGCGTCGATGCGGCAGCAGACCGACCTGTTCACGCTGCTCCCACTGGGCGAGCTGGCGATCGCCGCGGCCCGCACGGGCGCGTTCGCCAAGCTGTCCGGCCAGTTCGAGCGCGCCCACGGCCTCCTCACCCGGCTCGGCGAGCCTCCACTGTGGACGGTATCGCTGGTCTGGCACGAGCTGCACGCGGCAATCACGCTGGAGGACGCGGACGCGGCCAAGGCCCACCTGGCGACGTTGACATCCCACGCCCACTGCGGCCGCCACCCCCGAGCCCTGGCGACGGCGGCCCAGGGCTGGCTGGCGGTCCTCGGCGGAACGTTCGACCCCGACGCGATCACGGCGGCGGCGGCCGAACTGCACGACCTGGGCCTCCGCTGGGACGCGGCCCGCCTGGCCGGCCAGGCGGCGATCCGGACGTCCGACCGCAAGGCGATGGTTCAGCTCCTGGAGGCGGCCCGTCAGTTCCAGGGGACGACGGCCCGCCGCGAACCCGGGGTGTCGGCGGAACCGGCGGCGGGCACGGGCCTGGCGGCGCTGAGCGAGCGCGAGCTGGAGGTGGCCCGCCTGGTGGTGGAGGGGCTGACGTACAAGCAGGCGGGCAGCAAGCTGTTCATTTCGGGCAAGACGGTGGAGCACCACATGGCCCGGATCCGCGGGAAGCTCGGGGCGGCGGACCGGCGGGAGCTGCTGGCGACGCTGCGGGAGCTGCTTTCGCGGCCGGACGCCACGTAGGGCGGGCGGCCGGTCGCCGGTTCGGCCGGGCCGGAGCCGACGCGGGGACTCCGCCGTTCAGTCGCGGCTGGGGCCGAAGCGTTCCGTGCGGATGCGGTGCGGGTCGTGGCCCAGGGCGACCAGGATGTCCGCGACCGTCTCGACGAAGCCCGTGGGGCCGCAGACGAAGCACGATGCTCCGAACTCCGCCGCCCAGCCTGCCGTGTTGAGCGTTGGCACGTCTATGCGGCGAGGCAGGCCTGGGCGGCCTTCGGGCAGCTCGCGCGTGTACACGTACGTCACGTCCACACCCGCCACCGGTGTGCGCAGCTCGTCCGCGTAGTACAGCTCCGCCGGGGTGCGCAGCGAATAAATCAGCTTGAACGGCGTGCGGACGCCCGCCGCGCGGCGGGCGCGGATCATCGCCATCAGCGGGACGATCCCCGAGCCGCCCGCCACGAGCAGGACCGGGGCCGGGTCCGTGGGGCGCCAGGCGAACCAGCCGCCGATCGGGCCGCGGATCTCTACCGGGTCGCCGATCGCGTACGGGCCGGTGAGGTGCTCGGACACCTCGCCGTCGGCGACGCGCTGCACCGTCAGCGCCACCCGGTCGCCGTTCGCCGGTGCGGCCAGTGAATAGCTGCGCTGCGCGCGGTAGCCGTCCGCGGCCGTGAGGCGGACGTCGACGTGCTGGCCCGCCAGGTGACCCGGCCAGCCGGGCAGGTCGAAGACGAGCGTGCGCGCCGTCGGCGTCTCGTCGCGGAATTCGGCCAGGCGGGCGACCCGCCAGGCTAGTCGCCCTGATACCGCTGTTCGCGCCATGGATCCCCGTAGTCGTGGTAGCCGGCGTTCTCCCAGAAGCCCGGCTCGTCCCGGGTCTTCAGCTCCAGCCCGCGCACCCACTTCGCGGACTTCCAGAAGTACAGGTGCGGCACGAGCAGCCGCGCCGGACCGCCGTGCTCGGGGGTCAGCGGCTTGCCGCCGTATTCGTAGGCGATCCAGGCCTGGCCGTCGAGCAGGTCGGCCAGCGGCAGGTTCGTCGTGTACCCGCCGTAGGCGTGCACCATGACGTAGTCGGCTTCGGTGTCGAGCCCGCCGACCAGCGTGTCGACCGAGACGCCGCGCCACCGGGTGTCCAGTTTGGACCACTGGGTGACGCAGTGGATGTCCACCGTGGGCTTCTCGCTGGGCAGGGCCATCAGCTCGGCCCAGCTCCAGGTGTGCTTCTCGCCCGTCTCGGTGGTGACGGCGAACTCCCACGTCTCGGTGCGCACGCGCGGGGTCGGGCCCGCCGACAGCACCGGGAAGTCCTCTGCCAGGTACTGCCCGGGTGGCAGCCGCGGGTTGCCACTGCGCGCCCGGCCCTGGAAACCCGGTGTCACGACACCCATGCGGCCCTCCCTTTCCGGTCGCGCCGAGCCTACGCCCGGACCCGCAGCCCCAGCGACGTGACGAGCACCGCAGCCTGTTCGGGTGACACGATCGCCCCCGTCAGCTCGGCGTTCAGCGGGTCGAGCGCCGAGAGGTCACTGCCCCGCAGCTCGGCCCGCGGCAGCTTGACGGCGTGCAGCGTCGCCCCGGACAGGTCGACGTCGGCGAACACCGCGCCGGCGCAGTCGGCCCCGGTGAGGTCGGCTTCCCGCATCCGGACGCCCTGGAAGGTGACCTTCCGCAGGTCGGCGCCCGCCAGCCCGGCGAACGACCAGTCCCCGCCGGTGACCCGCAGCGGCCGCAGCCCGCACTCGGTGAACGTGGCGCCGACGAGCTTGCAGCCGGTGAATTCGGCGTCGAAGAAGCTGCACCGCTTGAAGGTGCAGCCGGTGAACGCCGAATCCGTGTGCCGCGACGCGTTGAAGCGCACGTTGCCGAACACGCAGTCGGTGAAGACCGAGTTCCGGGTGGCCGCCTCGGAGAGGTCGACCTCGTGGAACTCGCACCGCACGTAGTGCCGCCCGGTGATCTCCTCGCCGTACCAGTCGTCACGGAAGAACCGCTGCTCCTCTTGCCTGGCCTCGGACATGCCGCCAGGCTAGCGGCAGATCCCACGCCGGAGGGGCCACGCATGCTCGACGCCGCCGATGTCCGCGAGGCCGTGCCGATGCCGGCCGCGGTCGAAGCGGTGCGCGAGGCCTTCATCGACCTGGCCGCCGGCCGTTTCGTGGTGCCGCAACGGTTGTCGTTCGCCGCCGCGACGACGCTCGTGATGACCGCCTGCCACACGCCGACGTCGACGACGGTGGTGAAGACGCTCAACCTGTCGCCCGGCCGCACGCCGATGATCCTGGGCACGCTGGTGTGGAACACCGCCGCGGGCCAGGTGGTCGCCGACGCCGTCGAGGTGACGACCCTGCGCACCGGCGCGGTGTCCGGCGTGGCGACGGACCTGCTGGCCCCGGCCTCGGCGAGCCGGCTGGCGTTGCTCGGCACCGGTGCCCAGGCCGCCGACCAGGTGCGTGCGGTGGCGGCGGTGCGGCCGGTGCGTTCTTTGGCGCTGTCCGGCCGGGACGGCTCGCGGGCTTCGGCGTTGGCCGCGCGGTTGCGGGCCGAGTTCCCGGATGTGGCTGTGCGGGTTGCCGCCAGTGCCGCGGATGCCGTGGCCGATGCCGAGGTTGTCTGTTGTGCTACTTCGTCGAGTGCTCCTCTCTTCGCTGTTGATGACTTGCCCGAGCGGGTTCATGTCAACGCGATCGGGTCGTATCTGCCGTCCATGCGGGAGCTGCCCGCCGAGTTGCTCGCCACCGCCGGGTGTGTGGTCGTGGATCAGGTCGATGCCGCGTTGGAGGAGGCGGGCGAGGTGATCCACGCGGTGGACGCGGGGCTCCTCGGCCGTGGGTCGCTGATCGAGCTGGGCTCGGCCTTGCGGACGCCGCCGGTGGTGGGTGGGCGGACCGTGTTCAAGTCCGTGGGGCTCGCCGTGCAGGACTGGGCCATCGCCCGGCTGCTCGGTGCGGCGGTGGGGGTGGGCGGGTAGGCGGGTTTTGCCGGGTATGAAGGCTCGCCACCGCCCCGCCGCCGGCGTGGGCGTGGGCGTGGGCGTGGGCGTGGGCGTGGGCGTGGGCGTGGGCGTGGGCGTGGGCGTGGGCGTGGGCGTGGGCGTGGGCGTGGGCGTGGGCGTGGGCGAGGGCGAGGGCGAGGGCGAGGGCGAGGGCGAGGGCGAGGGCGAGGGCGAGGGCGAGGGCGAGGGCGAGGGCGAGGGCGAGGGCGAGGGCGAGGGCGAGGGCGAGGGGGAGGG
>NZ_JADWPD010000044.1 GCF_017308975.1 Amycolatopsis sp. MtRt-6
GCGTTCACCGCGACCCGCGCGGCCTGGTTCGCCGCGTTCGCCGCCGCGATCGCGGCCTGCGCCGCGTCCGCGGCGCGCCCGGCCGAGTCGGCGGCCCGGCCTGCGGCCTCCGCGGCCCGCCCGGCGTCGTTCTTCGCCGCCTCGGTCTCCCGGGCCGCACGCTCCGCGGCCTCCTTGGCCAGGCGGGAAGACTCGACCGCGCGGACCGAAGCTTCCTTGGCCGCTTCGGTTTCGCGAGCGGCTTCCTCACCGGACTGCTTGGCCAGCGCCGCCAGCTGCGCGACGGACGTCGTCTCCTGGTCACGCGCACGCGCGAGGTACTGGCCGGTCCGGAGGAACTCCCTGATGTCGTCGGCGGTGCCCGAGAGGGCGATCTGCGCCGCCTGCTGCACGTTCGGGCCGCCTTCGGCCATGATCCGGCCGACGAGCACCCGGTTGTCGCGCTCGGCCGGCTCGAACTGCCCGGTGGTGAGGAACCGCCACACGTCGTCGGCGGTCCCGTTCAGCGCGGCCTGCGCGGCTTCCCGGACACCGCGGCCGCCGGTGCTCATGATCTGGCCGACCCGCACCCGCATGTCCTGTTCGAGCGGGGCGCGAAAGCCGTCGGCCAGGAAGGCCCGCACGTCTTCGGGGGTCCCGTTCAGCGCGGCCTGCGCCGCTTCCCGGAGCCCCCGCCCGCCGGTGGCGAGGATCTGCCCGACCCGGACGCGGTCGTCCTGCGCGCGCGCCGTGGCCTCACCGGTCCGCAGGAATTCGGCGACGTCCTCGTCCGAGCCGGTCAAGGCGATCTCCGCCGCCCTGACCACGCCCGGTGTGCCGGTCTGCACGATCGCCAGCACCCGCGCCCGGTCGGCCGCCCCGCCGGCCGGGGTGTCGGCGCCGGCGACCGGCCCGGCACCCGCCGTTCCCGCCACCAACGTGCCGACCATGGCCAGCACCACCAGGGCGCGCCGCACCGGCACGCCGCCAAGTCTGGTTCCCACCCTGCTCGATCCCCCCTGGACGAAATTCGATGATCAGACAGCGGCGACCATAACCACCCGACAATGCGCGGCACCAGGCGGCATCGATTCCGCGATCTGTCAATCCTCCGTTCGTCGGACCACTCGATCAATCGCGCCGGATTGCATTGCGACAAAACGTTAGCCGCCAACGCTAAATTGTGATCAAAGTCATAGTTATGTGAATTTTACCATCCAGGAATTTTTCCGACACCTGTCCTGCCTAGCGTTTCGCCAAGGGGGGCGGTCTGTCGTGCCACGCATCTGCCTGGGCACCGTTTCCCGATTCTCGACACGGAGGAACGGTTCATCGTGCATTCTGCTCCCACCCGTCTTGCCGCCTTCGGCGCCGGCCTGCTCGGGCTTGCCGCGCTGGCCACCACGGTGATCGCCGCCCCGGCGGGTGCCACCGGCGCCACCACCGCGGACGACACCCCGCCGCCGATCGTCGAGACCTACGACTACCCCGGCGCGGACCGCATTCTCGCCGAGCGGAACATCACTCTCCTCAAGGGCGACGGGCACGTCCTGCTGGTGGACTGCGCGAGCGGCGGCGACCTCATCATCGTGCAGAGCTACAAGATCAAGGGCGGGGACGCCTGTTTCCGCGTCACCGGCACGCCCGGTTTCGTGACCATGCAGATCCCCGAGACCTACTTCATCAAGGGTGACAGTCACACCGCGAAAGCCACATTGACGGCGAAGAGCACGACGGAAACGGTCACCATCCAGCCGGGCCAGTGGACCCCGGTCGGCGAATCGATGCCGAACCACGACCCGGCCGCACTTCTCGAAATCCGAGTGACGGCGTAACCGGCGTATCCGCCGATCCCGCGAGAGAGAACCGAGCCTTCATGTCTGTTTCCCGCACCGCCACCGTCGTGGCCCTGCTCGCCGGCGGCCTGCTGGCCGCGGTGCCCGCCGAAGCCGTTTCCGGCGGCACCGCCGCCGCCCCGGGTGCCTACCCGTTCGCCGCCAAGCTCACCGCCGACGGGCGGGCCTGCGGCGGCGCGCTCGTCGCGCCCGACCTGATCCTCACCGCCGCCAGCTGCTTCCCCGAGAACCCGCAGGGCGGCGTGCCCGCCAAGGCGACCACCGCGACCGTCGGGCGGACCAGCCTCAGCGGCACCGGCGGCCACGTCGCGGGAGTCACGAACGTCGTCGTCCGCGCCGACCGGGACGTCGCGCTGGCCCGGCTCGCCCAGCCGGCCACCGGCATCGCTCCCCTGCGGCTCAGCACCACCCCGGTCAACTTCCCCAGCGGCGACGAGACGCTCAGCCTGGCCGGCTACGGCCGCACCGAGAGCGAATGGGTGCCCGACAAGCTGCACGTCGGCACGTTCAAGTCGCCGTCGGCCACGGCGACGACCCTGGCGCTCACCGGCACGAACGGCACCGACGCCTGCCGCGGGGACGCCGGCGCGCCGATCTTCCGCGACGCCGGCGGCCGCACCGACGTCGTCGGGGTGACCAGCTCGTCGTGGCAGCACGGCTGCTTCGGGGAGACCACGACCCGGCAGGGCACCACCGCCGCCCGCGTCGACGACATCGCCGGCTGGATCCGCCAGCAGGCGCTGGCGCCGTCGGCCAAGGCCGTCGGGCACGCGATCACCCTGACCTGGCACGCGGTGAGCGACCGCACCGCCTACCGCGTCTACGGCTCGGCCACCCCGGACGTCCCGGTCGACAGCGCGCACCTGCTGGGCAGCGTCGACGGCACGTCGTACACGCACACCGGGCTGCCCGCCAAGCAGACGCGGTACTACCGCGTCGTCGTCGTGACGGCCGACGGCTGGACGAGCACGCCGACCGACGTCGTCTCCGCGACCACGCCGGTCTCGACGGGCAACGACTTCACGGGCGACGGCAAGGACGACGCGGGCGCGGCCTACGACCTGAAGAACGCCCGCACCGGCATGTACGTCTGGCCGACGACCGCGACCGGTGTGGGCGCCCCGCAGCTGAAGTGGAGCGCCGACGGCTGGGAGGCCGCCAGGGCCCGCTGGGTCACGGGCGACTTCACCGGCGACGGCCGCACCGACATCGCCGCGTTCTACGACTACCTCGACGGCGGTTCGAACCTCTTCCTCTGGTACGCCAACGCTTCCGGCGGCTTCGACCACCAGGGCATCAAGTGGAGCGGCGCCTTCCGGCCGCTGAACGCGCGCTTCACCGCGGGCGACTTCGACGGCGACGGCCGCACGGACATCGCGGCCGCCTACGACAACGGCAACGCCGACCTGAGCATGCTGACCTGGCACGCGACGGCGACCGGGTTCGACGCGCCGGTCACGCGGTGGCGCACCGGGCCGGGCCAGTGGAACCTGGCCCAGTCCAGCTGGCGGGGCGGCGACTTCAACGGCGACGGCCGGGCCGACCTGGCCGCGTTCTACGACTACCTGGACAACACGGCAAACCTGTTCCTCTTCTACGGCAACGCCTCCGGCGGGCTGGACTCGCAGGGTGTCAAGTGGAACGGCGGCATCCCGTCCGGCGGCGCGAAGTTCGTCTCCGGTGACTTCGACGGCGACGGGCGCGCCGACCTCGGCGCCGCGGTCGACCTCGGCGGCGCGAACCTGACGTTCCGCACCTGGCGCGGCACCGCCACCGGCGTCGACGCGCCGGTCACGCAGTGGACGAGCGGGCCGGGCCAGTGGCACCTCGGCCAGTCGCAGTGGACCGCGGGCGACTTCGACGGGGACGGCCGGACGGACCTGATCGCCACCTACGACTACGGCGGCTCGAACACGAACCTGTTCCGTTTCCGCGCGAACGCCACCGGTGGGTTCGACCACGAGGGCGCCAAGTGGAGCAGCAACGGCACGTTCAACGCCGCCCAGTCGACCCTGCTCTGACCCCCTGCGGTGGCGGCGTCCACCCGGACGCCCGCCACCGCGGGCCACCCAAGGGGAAATCCATGCGCAAACTGAGTTCCGCCGCCCTGTCCGTCACCCTGCTCGCCGGCGGCCTGCTGACCGCGACCCCCGCCGAGGCCCTGTCCGGCGGCACCGCGGTGCCCGTCGGCACCCACCCGTTCATCGCCCGGATCGCCACGCCGGCCAAGGCCTGCTCGGGCGCCCTGGTCGACCCGTCCTGGATCCTCACCTCGGCGTCCTGCCTGACGGCGGCGGACTCCGGCGCCCCGACCGAGGCCGCGACCGTCACGGTCGGCGACGTCGACCTGAGCACCGGCGCCGGCTTCACGACGAAGCTGACCAAGGTCGTGCGCCGCACCGACCGCGACGTCGTCCTGGCGAAGCTGGAGAAGCCGGCGACCGGCGTCCAGCCGATCGCCCTCGCCGCCACCGCGCCGCAGGCCGGGGAAACCCTGCAGGTGGCCGGGTTCGGCCGGACCGCCACCGAGTGGGTGCCCGCGCGGCCGCGCGTAGCGCCGTTCACCGTCTCGGGCGTCACCGGCGCCACCGTGTCGGTCTCCTCGGCCGACGGCACCGACGCCTGCAAGGGCGACGCGGGCGGCCCCGCGTTCCGCCTCACCGGCGGCACCGCGCAGCTGGTGGCCCTGACCAGCACGTCGTGGCAGCACGGCTGCCTCGACGTCACCGAAACCCGGTCCGGCGGCACCGAAACCCGCGTCGACGACCTCGCCGGCTGGATCCGCGACTACACCGTGCCGACCCCGGTTTCGTGCCCGGCCGGGGCCGCGGTCTGGACCGCCCGCGCCGACGGTTCCCTGTGGCGCTACGTCCACCTCGACCCCGCCGGCGGCGCGGTCAGCTGGTCGCAGCCGAGCAGCGCGATCGGCTCCGGCTGGGACGGCCGGACCCTGGCCGGCAAGGGCGGCGTCATCTGGGACATCCACCGCAACCACGGCTCGGGCGACCCGTACCCGAGCGGCAGCCTGAAGCGCTGGGTGTACTCGACGAGCAGCGGCTGGAGCGGCGGCGGCCAGGTCGGCATCGGCTGGGGCCGGTACCTCACGGCCGAGTACCGGAACCGGATCACCGTCGACGAGAAGAACCGCATCTTCATGATCGACGACCAGGGTCAGCTGAAGTACTACCTCTGGAACGACGCGACGGGCACGTGGGTCAACGGCGCCGGTGACGTCCTCGACACCGGCTGGTCCCGCTTCGACTCGATCACCGCGGCCGGCGACGGCGTGCTGTACGCCCGCAAGCCGGACGGCGAGATGTTCCGCTTCAAGTACGACTTCACGGCCAAGGCGTGGGCCGGCCCGGGCAAGGCGGTCGGCGTCGGCTGGCAGATGTTCAGCGAGGTCTTCTCGCCGGGCGGCGACATCCTGTACGGCCGCGGCAGCACCGGCACCAGCCCGTTCGACGGGCAGACCGGCCCGGTGCTGCGCTGGTACCGCTACACCGCCAACACCGAGACGTGGGCACCGTCGGGCCCGGATCACATGGGCGTCACGATCGGCTCGGGCTGGAACACCGAGATCCACGTGACCGCCGCGCCGGACTCCTGCCGCCTCGGCAGCTGACCCGCTCTCCCCCGGGGCCACGGCCCCGGGGGAGAGTTACCGACTTCGGTAGGTTCCGAAAATCCTTCACGGCTTCTACGTTGATCGAACTGTCCCGTTCGGGACGGATATCCGGATTACGTGGGCCGAAGGGCATTTTCATGCGAATGTCGAGGGCTGTGGGCGCGATCGGAGCGGTCGCCGCGGCGCTGAGCCTGGTCTCAGCGGGGGTGGCGAACGCCCAGCAGGACATCATCGGCGGGAGCACGGTCTCCTCCGCGCCGTGGGGCGCCCAGATCTACTGGGACAACGCCACCACGTACGGCGGTTTCCAGTGCTCGGGGACGATCATCGCCCCGCAGTGGGTGCTCACCGCCCGGCACTGCCTGAACTCGCCGGGCATGAACGTCAAGATCGGCAACGTGGCGCTCCAGCAGGGCACGAGCGCCGACGTCGACCAGCAGAAGGCGGCGCCGACCGGCGACATCGCGCTGCTGCACCTGACGACGGCGGTGAACACGACGTACATGAAGCTCGGCACGGGCAACCCGCCGGCCGGGGCGACCAACCAGATCTACGGCTGGGGCCGCACGCAGGGCACCAGCCCGCCGTCGAGCACCCTCAAGACCGCCAACGTGCGCGTGACGGGCCTGAGCACGGACGCCTACGACGGCACGGCGATCGCCAGCCAGGGCGTCAACGGCTCGGCCTGGCACGGCGACTCGGGCGGCCCGCAGCTGTACAACGGCGTCCAGGTCGGGGTGTGCTCAACCGGCAGCAACTCCGGTTCGAACACGCAAGGCACGCAGAACTACGCGAGCATCGCGTCGAGCCGCACGTGGATCCGCAACACCGCCGGCGTCTGACGAGGCCGGATGCCGCGAGCCGGGCGCCCGGCTCGCGGCATACTCGGTGCATGAGGTTCCGCACCCAGGTCCTGCTCGGCGGCAAGACCGCGACCGGCTTGCCGGTGCCCGCCGACGTGGTCGAGGCGCTCGGCGCCGGCAAGAAGCCCGCGGTCACGGTGACACTCGGCGGCCACACCTACCGCACCACGGTCGCGAGCCGCGGCGGGCAGTTCCTCGTGCCGCTCAGCGCGGAGAACCGCGGGCAGGCCGGGGTGGCCGCCGGCGACGACGTCGAGGTCGAGATCGCGCTCGACACGGCACCCCGCGTGCTCGAGATCCCGGCCGACCTGGCGGAGGCGCTCGCCGCCGACGAGACCGCGCGCACCCGGTTCGAAAGCCTTTCCTACAGCGCGAAACAGCGGTTCGTGCTGCCGATCGGCCAGGCGAAGACCGCCGAGACCCGGCACCGCCGTGTCGCCAAGGTGATCACGGACCTGCGGGCCGGCAAGTAGTCAGTCCATTATGGACGCTCGCAGCGCCGCCTTGTCCGGTTTCCCCGACGGCGCCACCGGAACCGCGGCCACGAAGCTGAACCGCGCCGGCACCGCGGCCTCCCCCAGCTCCGCCGCCACCGCCTTGCGCACCTCCCCCAGATCCGGCGCACGACCCGGCGCCGGCACGAGGAACGCGTGCGCCGCCTCCCCGGTCCGCTCGTCGGGCACCGCCACCACGTACGCCTGGTCGACGTCCGGGCAGGCCGCGATCGCCCGCTCGATCGGGCCGGTGTAGTGGATGATCGCGTTCACGATCACCACGTCGCGGGCCCGGCCGGACAGGTGCAGGTAACCCGCCCGGTCGAGCTGTCCCAGGTCCTGTGTGCGCACCCAGCCGTCGCGCAGTACCTCGGCCGAAGCCGCGGGATCACGCCAGTACTCCGCGAACGCCGAGGGCGTGCGCACCCACACCTCGCCGTCCCGCACCGAGATTTCCACCGTGTCGCACGGCTTCCCGACCGAGCCGAGCCCTTCGTCGGCGCGGCAGATCGTCAGCATCCCCGTCTCGGTCTGGCCGTACGCGTGGTGCATCGCCGGCCCGATCCGCTCGGCCGCCTCGGCGAGCTTGTGCGGCGGCACCGGCGAGCCGGCCACGATCAACCGCCGCAGCGCGCCCAGGTCGACGTCTTCGGAGCGCAGGACGTCCAGGATTCCGTTCAACCGCGGCACCGTCGTCAGCGCCGCCGTGATGCCCAGCCGGGGCAGCACGCCCGGGAAGTCCGGCGGTGCCGGCGGGATCACCGCCGTGCCGCCCGCGAACAGGCACACCCCCAGCTGCTCGACCATCACCGCGCTGGCGAGGGACCCGAACAGCAGGTACCGCCCGAACCCCGCGCCCAGCCGCTCGTGCGCGGAGCCCGGCACCGGCGGCCGCCACACGCGGCCTTCGGTCAGCGCGCGGTAGCTATAGGCCACGCCCTTGGGAACACCGGTGCTGCCGCTGGTGAACACGACCGTCGCGATGTCGTCGAGCTGCCCCTGCGGCACCGGCTCGGCGTAGGCGGTCAGCAGACTCTCCACCCGCGACACCGGGACGTCGGCGGTCACCGGCACCGTGCCGTCGGCGACCACGGCCGCGACGTCGCCGAGGATGTGCCGCAGCTGGGCCTCCGGCAGGCCGGCCCGCACCGCGACCGCGCGGGCACCGAGCACGTGCACCGCGACGAGCGCGGCGAACCCCTCCGGGGTGACGCCGGTGGCCAGCCCGACCCCCACGCCCGGGCCGGCCCCGGCCGCCCGCAGGCCCGCGGCGAACCGGCCGATCAGCTCCCGCAGCTCGCCGCGGGTGGTCACCCGCGCGCCGTGTTCGAACGCGGGGACCTCGGGAGCGCGCGCCAGCTCGTCCAGCAGTGCCTGCGGGTGGACCATCTCGACCGCCTTTCGCCCGGGAGGATCCCGGTCTACCGGGCGGATCTCAGAATTTCGGCAGAAGGCCGCACGGTCACCGCGCCCGCCGCGACGACCACCGCGGCCAGCGCGAAGCCCGCGGCGAGGGTCCAGAAGTCCGGGTGGACGATCGACTGGCCGCGCTGCGCCTGCCAGGTGAGCAGCACCAGCAGCCCCGCGTAGCCCGCGCCGGCGATCCGCACCAGCCGGCGCCGGACGATGTCGGCCGAGAGCACCGGGTACCGGCGGGCCAGCACGAGCAGGCCGAACGCGACCAGCGGCAGCACCTGCAGGCCGTGGATGCCGGCGAAGTGCGGGATGCGCATATCGCCACCGACGGTGCTCCAGCCCAGCACGGGCAGGCCGGGCCCGCCGTCCTCGACGCCGACGGAGTGCGCACCGAACGTCGCGGGCCTGCCACCCGCGTCGAGCACCGCCTGCTGCGCCGGGCTCGGCGAGAACATCAGCATCGCCACGCCCATCCCCGCCAGCGCCAGTCCCGTCCCCCAGCGCAACGCCGAGTTCAGCGCCCGGTTCGGAAGGCGCTGGAACAGCAGCAGGACCACGACGGCGGCCGTCATCAGCCACGCCGCGTAGGCGCCACCCGCCACGACGTTGTTGATCATGACGTCGGCCGGGGTCGCCTTGTTGAAGTGCAGCGTGTGACCGCGGAAGATCATCTGCACGACGATCAGCCCGACGTCCACACCGATGCCCACGGCGAACACGGTGCCGAACCACCAGCCGGCGCGGCGGGCGCGGCGCACGTGCGTCAGCAGCCACGCCAGCGTCAGCGCGTACGTCCCCACCGAAACCGAAAACTTGAGCGGCTTGAGCCAGATCGGCGCGTTGACCAGCGTGCGATCATCGAAGAGCAAGCCGAGCAGCGAGACCGCGCACAGCACCCCCATCGCCCCGGCGAGCACCACCAGCGGGCGGTGCCACGCGCGGAGCGTGACCAGCGGATTTCCCTTGTCTGCCATGGGCTCAACCCTGGCGCGGGAGCGGCGCGGAAACACTGGAGCGCACCACCGTCGGAAGGTGGGGAAGGCCCTACCCCCGCCCGCGTGGGTAATAGTGCCGTCACCACGACCGGCAGTTGTGCCGTTTGACCACACAGGCCTCTTTTCTAGCGTGACTTTCACACCGCGCGGACCACCCGCGCCAGGGGAATTCGCTTCAGGAAGGAGGTGGCCCGTCGATGTCCAGTCCGGGATTCCAGGCAGATTCCGCTGCCATGACGCGCGCCGTCCAGGGTTTCGAGGAAACCGCGACGAACGCCAAGTCCACGATGGCCAGCTTGGAGTCCGAGCTGACCGAGGCCCTGCGCAACTACAAGGGTGACCAGGCCGTGGCCTTCTGGGACCTCCAGCGGCGGCTGCAGGAAAAGATGAGCGTCGCGGTGAAGGAGCTCGACACGATGTCGCAGCTCGTGCACACCAGCCACGCGAACTACGGCCGCGGCGACGCCGACGTCCACCAGAGCTTCCAGGGGGTCGGCAACACCCTCGAGGGCTCGGGCGTGCTCCCCCGCCTCAACCCCTGACCGAGAGGACGCCCACCATGGCCGACGTCGTCGAAATCAACTTCGCCGCGCTGCAGCACAGCTCGGCATCCCTGGCCGCCAAGGCCAAGGCGCTCACCTCGCAGCTGGAGCAGCTGCACCAGAACCTGCAGCCGATCACCGCGACCTGGTACGCCTCCGGCAGCTCCGCCGGTGACGCCGCCCGCCAGGCCGAGACGCGCCTGCGCCAGGCCACCGCGGACATCGTCGCGATCATCGCGCAGTTCGGCGGGAAGGTCGGCGAGGCGCACGACCTCCAGCAGTCGCTGGAGAACCGCAACCAGGGACTGTTCGCGGGCTGACCCGCGCCCCAGACGTCGGCCGGCCGGTGCGGGAAACCCCCCGCTCGCACCGGCCGACCGGCTTTCCCCTGTCAGCCCCATCGCGCCAGAGAGCCGGGACCGATGCCAGACCAGTCGTACTACGTCCACCTGGAATCGCTGAAGGACTTCGTGCGGGAGCTGGAAACCCAGATCCACGCGATGTCGAAACCGAACGACTTCCTGCTGACCCTCGGCGAGGAACCGCTGCTGTTCGGCGAGTTCGGCGAAGCCGGGTCGCTGGCCGACGCCCACCGCGCGGCCGTCTCGGAGATGCAGGGCCTGCTCGACCAGGTCCGCAGCGCGATCGGGTTCGCCCAGGACGTCACCACCACGGTCGCCGACGGTTACCAGCACGCCGACCAGTCGGTGGCCGGCGACCTACACGCGTCGGGCGCCGTCACCGGCCTGCTCGACCCGGTGCTCGGCCTGCTCGGCTCGGGGAACAGCGACGGGAGCCGCAAGGGATGACCAACACCGCGCACACGAACTTCGCCGCGTTCAGCCACCAGCAGCTGTACGCGATGCTGCAGGCCGGCGACCCGAACAGCGCGCGGCACGCGGCCGACAAGTGGCACTCCGCCGCGCTGCACCTGCACGAGCAGGCCCACAACCTGAACGCGGAGCTCACCGAGTTCAAGGACCACTGGACCGGGGGCGCGGCCGACCAGTACCAGCGGATGATCATCGACCTCGCGAACGGCATCTCGAAGGTGGCGCGGACCGCGGAGGCGATGAACGTGACGCTCGGGGACGCCGCCGACGCGCTGGTGAAGGCCAAGAAGGAGATGCCGCCGCCGGTTTCGGTGCCGGACGTCGCGCCCGCCGACGTCGCGCTCGCGGTGAACCCGCCCTTGCTGCCGCCGGACGCGTCGCCCGCGCTCGTGCAGGCCGCGGCGCAGCAGCGGCAGCAGGCGATCGCGAACGTCGAAGCACAGCAGGCCGCCGCGAACGCCGCCGGGGCGGCGCACGGCCGCGCGATCGTCGTCATGACGCAGCTGGCCGGCGAGTACACCGCCGCGGAGGAGTCGATCCCGGCGTCGCCGAACGCCGTGCCGGTGCCCCCGGCCCCGCCGGCCGGTGGCGGCGCGGGCAGCCCCGGTTCGCCCGGGCTGGTCGGCAACGGGATGGGCGGGGACGGCGTGGTCGTCACCCCCACCGACGGGCACCCGCTGCCCGGCGGCGGCACGACGACGCAGCCGGGGACGACCGTGCCGACGTCGAACCCGCTGTTCGGCGACATGTTCACCGCCGGGCTCGCCGCGGCTTCGGCCGCCGCGTTCGGCCGGTTCGGCTCGATCATGCCGAAGGTGCCGTCGTGGGCGACCGGCAAGGATGCCAAGGACGACAAGGAACAACCGCCCGGCACGAAGCTCGGCGGGGGCGGCGCCGGTGTCGCGGGTGGCGCCGGGGGCGGCGTCCCGATCGGCGGGGGTGACGCGCCTTCGCTCGGCGGCGTTTCGGCCGGCGGTGGCGGGCTGACCGGCCCCGGCGAGGTGCCGGCGGCGCATTCCGGCCTGGCCGGCGACGGCGGCGCGGGCAACGCGCTGAGCGGGCTCGCCGGCGGCGCGGCCGGGGCCGCGGGCGCGGCGGCGGCCAAGGGTGCGATGCCGATGATGCCCATGATGCCGATGGGCATGGGCGGCGGCGGGGACATGGGGTCCGGGCGGCGGATCCCGGCGTGGCTGGTGGAGACGGAGAACGTCTGGGGCCAGTCGGCGCCGGTCGCGCCGCCGGTCATCGGCGAAGACGGCTCCTGATGACGGCGGCGGGCTATCGCGTGGCCCCGGCCCGCCTCGACGCGGTGGCCGGCGAGTCCGGTTCCCGCGCCGAGGCGCTGTCCTCGACGCAGTCCGCGGTGGCGGGTGAGAAGCTGCCCGCCACCGCGTTCGGCCGGGTGAGCGAGTCCGGCGCCGCGGCCAAGACGTTCGAGAAGACCATGACGGAGCTGGGTTCGCGGCTCCAGTCGGAGGTTTCCCGGCTGCGGACGATCCAAAGTGGACTCACTGCTGGTGCGGCCGGTTACCGGCGTGCGGACGCGCAGGTCGCCGCGATGTACCGTTCGTTGCTGCCCGAGGATCCGTTGCCCCGCGCGGGAAATCCGGCCGGGATCGGCGGCGCGGCCGACACCGGCGCGTGGGCGCGCGCGATCGCGGACAACCGCGTCAAGGTCGCCGACGCCCTGACGGCCGAGCGGTTGCGGCTGGCCGGGTTGACCGATCCCGACGAAGTCACGCGCTCGCAGGCGCGGATCAAGCTGTACGAGGACATCCTCGCGCACGACCGGCAGATCCTGCGGTTCGATCCGTCGGGCAACGGGCGGATCGCCGAGCTGGTCGGGCACATCGAGCCGGGCACACGGAACGTCGGGCTGTTCGTGCCGGGCGTCAACACGCAAATGTCCAACTTCGACGCCTACGCCGGTCTCGGGCGCAGCCTGGTGGCCGCGGACCCGGCCGGGCGCACGGCGGTCGTCGTCTGGGCGGACGGGGTGTTCCCGCAGGGCCCGGTGGCGCAGGGGCCGGACGCGGGGTACGCGCAGGCGATGGCGCCGGACCTCAAGCACTTCGCCGACGACCTGCGCGGCGAGATCGCGGGCCACGCGGGTGCCGGCGTCACGCTGACGGCGATCGGGCACAGCTACGGCGGGGCGACGGTCGGGCTGGCGGAGGCGCACGGCCTCGACGTCGACCGCGTCCTGCACGTCGAGTCGGCGGGCATGGGGCACGGCGTGTGGTCGCCGGCGGACCTGCCGGCGAGCCAGGCGGGCGTCCAGCGGTTCTCGATGACGGCACCGCTCGACCCGATCGTGCTGGCCCAGGGCAACGCGTGGGGCCTGGAGTGGACGGGCATCGGCCACGGCGCGGACCCGGACGTCTTCCCGGGCGTGACGGAACTGGGCACCGGCTCCACCGCCGACGGTTCGCTGCTGTGGGGCGTGTCGTCGCACAACGACGTGCTGAAGCCGGGTTCGGATTCGTGGACGAACATCTACCGCGTCCTCACCTCGGGCGGTGAGCTGTGACCCCCGAACTCCACCGCCTGGCCACCGAGCTGACGTCGGTGATCGACGCCGCCGCGGCGGCCTTCGGCACCGCGGACCCGACGCTCTCAGGCGAACTGGACTGCGACCCCACCAGCCCGGGGAACCTGCTGTGCTGGCAGTACGGCGTCCGCGTGGACCACCCGGCCGCCCCGGAAACCACCCTGGCGACCCTCCTCCCGGCCCTGCACGGCGAGGGCTGGGAATCCCACGACCGCAGCACATCCCGCGAGCGGATAACCCGCTTCACCCGCGACGGCGCCGACTTCACGATCCACGTCGCCGGCGCGGTGACGATCCTCGGCTCAACCCGCCCAGTCCCCGCCTGATGCCCCTCCAATCACGAGTGATGCCTCTCCAATCACGAGTGATGCCTCCCCAATCACGAGTGATGCCTCTCCAATCACGCGAGATCCGCCTTCAATCACACGAGATCCGCCCCGGATCACGCGAGTCCCGCCTTCGATCACCGGAACTCGCGTGCCGGAAGGGGCATCTCGCGTGATTGAGCGGGCATCTCGCGTGATTGGCGGGGCATCACTCGTGATTGCGGGGTCGACACGGCCTACGGGGTGAAGCGGGTGGGACGCCAGCCTCGGCGTCGGGCCCGGCGGACCGCGGCCACCGTCACTCCCGCGGCCGCGGCCAAGGCGACCCCGGCCAGCGCGATCGTCCCCGCCGTGACGTCGGACGGCCGTGGCGCGGCTGCGGCGGCAGGGACCACCGCCGGGGCCGAGGGCGACGGCGGAAGACCGCCCGGCGGCGGGACGTCGGCGGGCAGGGTGGACGAGACCGCCGCGTAGGCGTCCAGGACTCCCCAGCCCAGCCGCGGGTCGTGGCCGCCGGACGGCGGGCGGTGGGCCGTCAACGTCAGGCGCGTGACGACCTGGTCGCCGGACAGCGCCGGGTGGTACGCCCGGACCAAAGCCGCGACTCCCGCGACGTACGCCGCCGCGAGGCCCGGGTCGGTCACCGGCCAGCGGTGGGCCACCGCGCCGCCCGCGCCCGCCGACGTGCTCACCAGCTCCGCGCCCGGCGCCGCGACACCGACGTAGTCCCCCGCTTCCGTCTGCACCGGCTCGCCCGCGGGGTTCACCGACCCGACGGCCAGCACCCCGGACGTCGCCGTCGGGTACGTCCGCGTGCCCTGCTGGGACGCCGACGCCGCCGAGACGACCACCGCCCCCGCCGACCGCGCCCGCGCCACCGCCGACGACAGCGCCGGGCTGTCGGCCGCCGCGGGCACGGCCACCAGGATCACGCCCGCGCGCCGGTCGACGGCCGTGTCGATCGCCTCGGCCAGCTCGCCCGGGTCGCCGCCGCCGGAGGTCGCGTACCGGATCGGCAGCAGCCGCACGCCGGGCGCGACACCGGCGAACGTCGTCGACGGATCAGGCTGAGCGCCGACGATCCCGGCCGCGATCGTGCCGCGGCCGTCGCAGTCCGTGCGCTCGGTGCGGGGCCCGCCTTCGAGCTGGCCGGGCGCGAACTGCGCGTTCTGCCCGTCGACGCCGGTGCCGATCACCGCGACCAGCTGGCCCGCGCCCCGGGTCAGCGGCCACAGCCGCGCCGGGTCGACCAGGCGCTGGCCCCACGGGACTTCGCCGGTGTACGTGCCGGACGGGTTCGCGCACCCCTGCGCGAAAGCGGCCGGCGCCCCCAGGACGCCGGAGGCCGCCACGAGACCCGCCACCGCGAGCACCGCCGGTAACCGCACCCGAACCCCCGAAACCGAAAGACGGTGGCGGACAAGGAAGTCCGCCACCGCCAGTCTAGCCCGGAACGACGGCTCAGCGAAGGTCCATGCCGAGATCCAACGCCGGCGAGGAATGCGTCAGCCCGCCCACCGACAGATAGTCCACACCGGACAGTGCGTAGGCCTTACCACGGTCGAGGGTGAGCCCACCAGAGGATTCCAGCCGCGTTTTCGGCGAGACGTCGTCGCGGCGCGCCACCGCCCGGCGGCACTCCTCCGGCGTGAAGTTGTCCAGCAGCACCTCGTCCGCCCCGGCGGCCAGCGCCTCCTCCAACTGCGAAAGGGTGTCGACCTCGACCTCACAGGCCAGTTCCGGCGCGTGCTGCCGGGCCGCGGCCAGCGCCGCCGTCACCGAGCCCGCGGCGACGACGTGGTTGTCCTTGATCAGCACCGCGTCGCCGAGGCCCAGCCGGTGGTTGACCCCGCCGCCGCAGCGGACGGCGTACTTCTGCAGCAGCCGCAGCCCCGGCAACGTCTTGCGGGAGTCCCGGATCGCACACCCGGTGCCGTCCACTTCGGACACCCAAGCCGCCGTCGCGGTGGCGACGCCGGAGAGGTGGCACAGCAGGTTCAGCGCCGTGCGCTCGGCGGTGAGCAGCCCGCGCACCGGGCCGGCCAGCACCAGCGCGGGTTCCCCCGCGACCAGCCGGTCGCCGTCTTCGCGCCGCGCGAGCACCTCGTAGCCGTCGCCCATGACCATGTCGAACACCGCGAGCGCCACCGGCAGCCCGGCGACCACGCCGTTCACCCGCGGGGTCAGCTCGGCGACGGCGACCGCGGCCGCGGGCACCGTCGCCGCCGTCGTCGCGTCCGGCCCGTACCGCAGGTCCTCGCGCAGCGCCGTGGCGACCACGCGCTCGACGTCGTCGACGTCGAGCCCCGAAGCCGCGATCAGGCGGCGGACGGTGTCGGAGATCGGGAACGTCATGCCACGCCTTCCAGGGGAATCGGGTCGGCCAGCACCGGCTGGCCGGACGGGCTGAGCCGGATGAGCTGGCTGCGCCGCCAGGTGTCGTCGCGCCCCGGGAAGTCGGACCGCACGTGGCAGCCCCGCGACTCGGTGCGCCGGACGGCCGCGGCGAGCAACGCCTGCGCCACCACGGTCAGCGCCGCGTCCTCGACGCCCGCGTGTGTCCACAACGGAGTGTCCGAAAGCGACAGATCGAGCACCGAGCCGGCCGCGGCCAGCCCGTCGGCGTCCCGGCCGATGGCCGCGTACCGGCTCATCACCCGCTGCAGGGAATCACGCTCCGCCGCCGGCGCGGTGGTCCGCGCCGGCAGCCGCCCGCGCGCCGGATCGGCCAGCAGCCCGGCCGCGAGGTCCGCCGCGACGGCCTCCGCGACGCGCTGCCCGACGACCAGGCCTTCGAGCAGGCTGTTGGACGCCAGCCGGTTCGCGCCGTGCAGCCCGGTCCGCGCGACCTCGCCGGCCGCGTAGAGCCCGCCCACCGACGATCGTCCGTCCACAGTGGTCACGACGCCGCCGCACGAGAAGTGCGCCGCCGGGGTCACCGGGATCGGGTCGACGGCGGGGTCGAGGCCCAGCGCCGCGCACGCCGCGAACACCGTGGGGAACCGCCGCGCGAACCCCGCGACGCCGGTCGCGTCGAGGAAGACGTGGTCGTCGATCCCGCCCGGCGCGGTCGCCATCCGCCGCGTGATCGCCGCCGAGACGACGTCGCGCGGCGCGAGGTCGCCGAGCGGGTGCACGCCCCGCATCACCGGCAGGCCGGCGCCGTCGACCAGCGTGGCGCCCTCGCCGCGCACCGCTTCGGTGACCAGCGGGCACCGGCCGCGCGCGCCCGGCGTGTAGAGCACGGTCGGGTGGAACTGCACGAACTCGATGTCGGCCACGGTCGCGCCGGCCCGCAGCGCGAGCGCGAGCCCGTCGCCGGTGGCGATCTCCGGGTTCGACGTCGCCTGGTAGAGCTGCCCGAGGCCGCCGCTGGCCACCAGCACGGCCGAGGCGCGGACGACGCCGGGCACGCCGTGGCGGTCGAGCACCGTCACGCCGGCGACCCGGCCGCCGGGAGTGAGCAGCGCGTCGACGGCGATGTGGTGCTCCAGCACCGGCACTCCCGCCTGCCCGGCCTGCGCGACCAGGGCGCGTTCGACCTCGGCGCCGGTCGCGTCGCCGCCCGCGTGGATCACGCGGAACGCGCTGTGCCCGCCTTCGCGGCCCCGCGCGAGCGACCCGGAAGCCGCGACGTCGAACTTCGCGCCGTCCGCCCGCAGCCGGGCGACCGCGGCCGGGCCGCCGTCGATGATCGAGCGCACCGCCACCTCGTCGCACAGGCCGGCGCCCGCGGTGAACGTGTCTTCCGCGTGCTTGGCGACCGAGTCGTCGAGGTCGTGCTCGTTTTCCAGGACGACGGCGACGCCGCCCTGGGCCCAGCGCGTGTTGCCGTCCGCGACCGCGGCCTTGGTGACCACCAGGACGTGCAGCCCGAGGGCCTGCGCGCGCAACGCCGCGGTCAGCCCCGCGACGCCGCTGCCGATCACGACCAGGTCGGCGCGGGCCTCCCAGACCGGGGTTTTCGCCCGTGGGTCATTAACCGGCGTGGTCATTCGCCGCCGCCGGGCTGCCCGATCTCGATCATCCGCTGCACCGACGCCTTCGCGCGGGCGGCCGTCTCGACGTCGACGTGGACCTCGTCGAGGCCGTCACGCAGGCAGCGCAGCAGGGCGGCGGGCGTGATCATCTTCATGTACCGGCAGGAGGCGCGGTCGTTCACCGCGCGGAAGTCGATGCCCGGCGCGGCCTTGCGGAGCTGGTGGATCATGCCGATCTCGGTGGCCACCAGGACGGTCTTGGCCTTTGTGTCGCGGGCCTCGTGGACCATGTCGCCGGTGGAGAGGATCTTGACCCGGTCCGGCGCCACGGCGCCCTCGCCGGCCAGGTAGAGCGCCGACGTCGCGCAGCCGCACTCGGGGTGGATGAACAGGTCGGCGTCCGGCTCCTCGGCCGCGCGGGCGGCCAGCTCGGCGCCGTTGATGCCGGCGTGGACGTGGCACTCCCCCGCCCAGACGTGCATGTTCTCCCGGCCGGTGACGCGCTTGACGTGGGCGCCGAGGAACTGGTCCGGCAGGAAGAGAACTTCCTGGTCAGCGGGGATGGAAGCGACGACGTCGACGGCGTTCGAGGACGTGCAGCAGATGTCGGTCTCGGCCTTCACCTCGGCCGTGGTGTTGACGTAGGAGACGACCACCGCGCCCGGGTGCTCGGCCTTCCAGGCCCGCAGCTCGGCGCCGGTGATGGAGTCGGCCAGCGAGCAGCCGGCGCGCGCGTCCGGGATCAGGACGGTCTTCTCCGGCGAGAGGATCTTCGCGGTCTCGGCCATGAAGTGCACACCGCAGAAGACGATGGTGGACGCGTCGCTGCTCGCCGCGATGCGGCTGAGAGCGAGGGAGTCGCCGGTGTGGTCGGCGATGTCCTGGATCTCCGGGGCCTGGTAGTTGTGCGCGAGCAGGACCGCGTCGCGCTGCTTCGCCAGGCGCCGCACCTCCTCGGCCCAGGCCGCGTTCGCCTCGACCCCGCCGTAGGGGGTGAGGTCTTGTTCGAGCGTCGAAGTCATGCTGGCCCTCCTGGACCGGTCTCCGGTTTTCGCCTTACAATCGAAAACCGTGCGAAGTCATCTTAACACCCAGGCCCCCCTGGTCCACGAGGTTCTGGGCGCGGTACTGCAAGTGCGCTCGGACACACTGCGGGTGCTGCTGTGGCGGCGCGCGCTCGATCCACACCTCGGCCGCTGGTCGCTGCCGGGCGGGCGGCTGCGGCCCGACGAGGACGTCGAAACGTCGATCCGGCGCCAGCTCGCCGAGAAGGTCGACGTCCGCCAGCTCAAGCACGTCGAGCAGCTCGCGGTGTTCAGCGCCCCGGACCGCGTGCCGGGGCCGCGCGTGGTGGCGACGGCGTTCCTCGGCCTGGTCCCGTCCGACGTCGACCCCGAGGTGCCCGAGGACACCGAGTGGCACCCCGTCGCTTCACTGCCGCGCACGGCGTTCGACCACGAGGCGATCGTGCTGCGCGCCCGCGACCGGCTGCGTTCGAAGCTTTCGTACACCAACCTCGGCTTCGCGCTGGCGCCCGACGAGTTCACGATTTCCGCGCTCCGCGGCCTGTATTCGGCAGCGCTCGGCTACCGCGTCTCGGCGACCAACCTGCAGCGCGTGCTGTCCCGCCGCGGACTGCTGGTGCCCACCGGCCACACGGCGCCGCCGGGCCGCTCGGGCGGACGTCCCGCGGCGCTGTTCTCCTTCGCCGGCAAGGGCATGCAGATCACCGATCCGTTCGCGGTGTTCAAGCCGCCCAGCCGGTGACCGTGCTGCGGTCCGGGCGTTATGCCCTTACCGTGGACGCGTGACGGAGCCGGAATCGGAAAGTGACGCGACGACGACGATCCTGCCGTTGTTCCCGCTGCAGACCGTGCTGCTGCCCGGCACCAAGCTCCCGCTGCACATCTTCGAGCCGCGGTACCGCCAGCTGACGGCGGACCTGGTGAGCGGCACGGTGCCGGGCCGCGAGTTCGGCGTGGTCGCACTGCGCTCGTCACTCACCCGCGAAGTACGTGGTCTGGACCAGTTGCACGAGATCGGCTGCAGCACGGTGCTGCGCGAGGCCAAGCGCCTGCCGGACGGCCGGTTCGACGTGGTGACGCAGGCCCGGCGCCGCTTCCGCCTGCGCGAGCTCGACTGCGTTTCGGCGCCGTACCTGATCGCCTCGGTGGAGTGGGTCGACGACGACCCGCCCGCCCCGTCCGGCGGCATGGCCGAGCGCTTGGCCACGGTGGCGCGCGCGGCCCACCAGCGGTACTGCGAAACGGCGTGGCGCAGCGAGGACTGGCACGCCCCCGACCCGGACACGCCGATCGCCGAACTGGCGTACGCGCTGGCCGCGGACTGCCTGCTGCCCCTGGAAGACCGCCAGCGGCTGCTGGAGGAGCTGCACCCGCTGCGGCGGCTTCGCATCGCCTGCCGCCTGCTGACGCGCGAGGCGGGGTTCCTGAACACCCTCGGCGCGGTGCCGCTGCCCCCGGGCGAGTTCACCGACCTGAGCCGGCCGGCCAGCTTGAACTGACCGCTAACCGTCCCGCAGCGAACGGACCATGCCCCGCAGGAGCCGGAACGCCTCCGACCGCTCGGCCTCGGTCATCCCGGACAGCATCCTGACCTCGACGGACCGCACGGCGGCGGTCGCCTTCTCCAGGCTCCGCCTGCCCAGCGGCGTGAGCCGGGTGGGCAGCGCCTTCCCGACCGGCGCCGCCGCCGGCCTGGTCACGTGGCCGTCCCGCTCGAGGGCCTGGAGCAGCACGTTCATCGTCTGCCGGGTCACGAACGCGCCGCGCGCGAGCTCGGAGTTCGACAGCCCCGGCCGCTGGGCGAGCAGCTCGAGGCAGGAGTAGTGCGTCACGCTCATCCCGAGCGGCCGCAGCACCTCCTCCATGGCCACGCGCAGCGCGCTCGACGCCTCCTTCAGCAGATAGCCCAGCGACGTCTCCAGGTCGACCCCGTCTTGACTCATGTCAGTATCCTGACATACCGTGGGCCGTGTCAGAAACCTGACACGAACCGAAGGAGCGTCCCTTGCCCGCCACCGGCCCCGACTTCATCTCGTTCCAAGCGCGCGACCTCGACGCTTCACAGGCGTTCTACGAGCGGTACCTCGGCCTCGTCCGCTCCCCGGCCGGACCGCCGCACGCCGTCGTCTTCGAGACGAAGCCGATCGCGTTCGCCCTCCGCGAGGTCATCCCCGGCACCGATCTCGCGCAGCCGGGCGCCGGGGCCGCGATCTGGCTGCACGCCACCGACGTCCAGGCGATCCACGACGCGCTGGCCGCCGACGGCCACCCCATCGTCTCCGCACCGATCGACGGCCCCTTCGGCCGGACGTTCACCTTCGCCGACCCCGACGGCTACCGGGTCACCCTGCACGACCGCACCTGATCGGCCCGGCTCACTCCCCGGAGCCGTTGCCGAACTTGGTGAAGACCTTGCCCGCCGCGCCGGAGACCGCCCCGCCGACGTCGCTGAACACCTTCGTCAGCGGGTCCGTGGACGAGCTCCACGAGTCCTTGTACGACTTGGCCGCCGACTTCAGGTCGTCCATCCAGTCCGACGAGGGCGAGTCCCCGTCGCGGCGCGGGTAGTCTCCGGCCAGGATCGCGCGGTACTCCTCGGACGCCGCCCACTTCTGCAGCTGGGCCGCGCGGACCACCGCGAACGGGTGCGACTCGGTCTCGACGGACTTGAGCTTGAGGAAGCTGTCGCGGATGTCCTCGACCGACTCGTACTCGGCGGCCTGCTGCAGGAACGACGGGACGTCGATGCGGGCCGGGTCGATGCCGCCGGCGACCTGGATCTGGGCGCGCAGCGCCGCCGTCGGGTCCTGGCTGCACAGCAGCCCGGCCCGGTCGCACGACAGCTCGGCCTTGCGGAACCACTCGCGCAGCGCCGCGACGATGGCGCGGATGCCGAGCGCGCTGACCGGCGTCCACGACATCGCCAGCTGCAGGCGGATCAGGCGCACCATGATCGTGCGGTAGACCGCGTGCCCGGACAGCACGTGCCCCATCTCGTGCCCGAGCACGAACCGCAGGGAGTCGACGCTCATCAGCTCGACGAGCCCGGTGCTGACGCGGATGAACGGCTCGTCCATGCCGACCGTCTCGGCCCGGATCTGCGCGTCCTGGAAGACGAACACGTTCGGCACCGCGGGCAGGTCGAGCGTCTCGGCGCATTCGTGACGCAGCCGCTCGAGCTCCGGGTACTGCTTCGGCCCGACGCGGATCGACGACGCGAGCGCCATCAGCCGCTCGCCGCGTTCGTTGTAGAACCCCGAAACGGCCTTGACGACCTCGGCGAAGCCGGGCACCGCGCGCAGCGTGGCGAGCGCGCCGCGGTCCACCGGGTGCTCGTACGCTCTCGGGCTGATGCCGGGGAAGCGGACGGCGTTGTGCCGCGAAACCTCGATGTCCTCGGTCACTGCTGGATCCCCCCTGTAGGTGACGGACACCACCTTAGGGGAAATCGGTCAGCCGAGGCGGCGCCCCAGGTCGTCGCGCCCGTTCCAGGTGGCGAGCAGGCTGTAGGCGATCGACACGCCGAGCGGGCCGGTGAGCAGCACCCACCAGGACTCCAGGCGTGGCGCCAGCTCGATCACCGAACCGAGCGCGGGTGGGCTGGAGATGGCGTAGTGGCTGTTCGCCCAGCCGACGCCGAGCAGCATGGCGAGCGCGCCGGCGAGCGCGACGCCGAGCACCGCGGCGAGGAACACCACCGGGCCACGCCGTTCGCGCAGCAGCCAGACGACGACGCCGACGACGATCCCCAGCCCCAGCAAGAGGAACCCGAAGATGGCCAGGTCGTCGAAGCGGTGCCAGCTTTCGAGTTCCAGGGCGCCCTGGGTGCCGTCGGCGTCGACGATGCGGACCCGCTCCGGCGGCGCGAGCCGCGACCACGCGAAGGCGAGCGGGAAGCTCAGCAGGGTCAGGGTGCCGAGCACGCTGACGGCGGGCAGCAGGTCGGCCTTGACGACGACGCGGGGCCGCCGCTCCCGGAACAGCACGGGCACCGACCACGGGCCGGCCACGGCCGACGGCCGGTGCGCGGGCCCCGACGACTCACTCACCCGGACTCCTTCCTGCGGCTGTTTCCTGCGACTGCGCCCACCGAGCGTAACCGGTCGATGCGTGAGCGCGGTGAGCCGCTCGCCCGTGTCGCGGCGGGCGCACCCTGCCGTCCAATGAACGATCCGGTTCGTTACGCGCCGGCCGCGCCCGGCCCCCATGAACGATCTGGTTCGTTACGCGCCGCCCGCGCCCGGCCCCCATGAACGATCCGGTTCGTTACGCGCCGCCCGCGCCCGGCCCCCATGAACGATCTGGTTCGTTACCCCGCCGCGCACCGGGCACCCGATGAACGATCCGGTTCGTTACCCCGCGCCGTCGCCGCCGTCAGCCGCCGGCCGTCTCGCCGTGGCGGCTGCAGCGGGCCGTCCAGCCGAGCGGGCTCACCTGGACCACCAGCCGGCGCGCGCAGAACGTGCAGTACCGCGGCGGCTCCAGCGCCGTCCGCGGGTTGTGGCACGCCGGGTGGTCCGCCCCACCCGGCGACTGCTGTCCACAGTGGACGCAGAAGGCTGCGTCAGAGGCTGTCACTGAGCGCCTTGATGGGCATCTTGAGCTCGTCCAGCATCTCCAGGTCCGCCGAAGCCGGCCGGCCCAGGTTGGTCAGGTAGTTGCCGACGATGATCGCGTTGATCCCGCCGAGCATGCCCTGCTCCGCGCCGAGGTCGCCGAGCGTCAGTTCCCGGCCGCCGGCGAAGCGCAGCATCGTGCGCGGCATCGCGAGCCGGAACGCCGCCACCGTCCGCAGGGCGTCGCGGCCCTCGACGATCTCGTAGTGCTCGTACGGCGTGCCCGGTTGCGGGATGAGGAAGTTCATCGGCACTTCGTGCGGGTTCAGCTCGGCCAGCTGCACGGCGAACTCCGCGCGCTGCTCGACCGTCTCGCCCATGCCGATGATGCCGCCGCAGCAGACCTCCATGCCCGCCTCGGCGACCATCCGCAGCGTGTCCCAGCGCTCTTCCCACGTGTGCGTCGTGACCACGGACGGGAAGTGCGAGCGCGCCGTCTCGAGGTTGTGGTTGTAGCGGTGGACACCCATGTCGACGAGCTCGTCGACCTGCTCCTGCGTCAGCATGCCCAGGGAGCAGGCGATCTGGATGTCGTTGCCGTCCGCGCGGATCGCGCGAACGCCTTCGCGGACCTGCGAGAGCAGTCGCTTGTCCGGGCCGCGGACGGCGGCGACGATGCAGAACTCCGTCGCACCGGTTTCGGCGGTCTGCCGGGCGGCCTTCACCAGGTTCGGGATGTCGAGCCAGGCCGAGCGCACCGGTGTCGGGAAGCGGCCGGACTGGGAGCAGAAGTGGCAGTCCTCGGGGCAGCCGCCGGTCTTGAGGCTGATGATGCCCTCGACCTCGACCTCGGGCCCGCACCAGCGCATCCGCACCTCGTGCGCCAGGGCGAGCAGGTCGGGCAGCCGGTCGTCGGGCAGCCGGAGCACGTCGAGGACCTGCTGCTCCCCCAAGCCGACGCCGTTTTCGAGGACCTGCTCGCGGGCAACGGCGAGGACATCGGTGTCCGGGACTGCGGTCACGGGCGCTCCTTGATCGAGGTGGTGCGGCAAGCGTCCCTCATCGTGCACGAAGGTGCCGCGAGGGGACAGCGACGCAGGTCACTTCCCGGCGGAAGCGCATCCCGCGAAAAGTTCCGGGTCGAATTCGCCGCCGAACCACGGCGAGAGCCCGGTCCGCGCCGCGGCGAGGAAGTCCTCGCGGGAGGCCTGCCCGATGTCCGCGGGCAGCACGCCGAGCAGGGGCGCGCCCGCCGCGACGGGCAGGTCTTCGAGGTTGGACAGCGCCGCGAGGTCCGGTTCGGCGGGCCAGGCACCGATGATGACGCCGGCGACGGTGAGCCCGCGCTTGCCGGCGACCTCGGCGGTGAGCGCGGTGGCGTTGAGCGTCCCGAGGCCGGCTTCGGCCACGATGATGACGAGCGACCCGAGCGACCAGGCGACGTCGGCGAGGCTCGCGCCGGTGCCGTCGAAGCGCACGAGCAGCCCGCCGGCGCCCTCGATGAGGGTGAGGTCGTGCGCGGTGTCGAGGTCGGACGCGGCCTGGGCGATCTCACCCGGATCGAGCGTGGGAAGGCCACTGCGCCGCGCGGCGGCCTCCGGGGAGAGCGGATCGGGGTAGCGGCGCAGCTCTCGCGTGGTGACGTCCGGCCCGGCGAGGCGCAGGACGTCCTGGAGGTCACCGGGCTCATCGGGCCGCACCCCGGTCTGGGCGGGCTTCAGCACGGCCACCCGCTGCCCTCCGGCCGCCGCCAGGGCCGCGATGGCCGCCGTGGTGATCGTCTTGCCGACCCCGGTCCCGGTCCCCGTCATCACCAGCATGGTCACGGGCCATCAACATAGTGAATCGGAGCCGGGGTGCGCACGCGGGCCGTGGCCGGAGGGCCGGCGGGGCCGCTCACCGGGCACTTCGACCGGCTCGCCCCCGGAACCGAGCGAGCCGGGCCCGTGAGACACGGACCCGGCTCGAACCTCGGACAATGCGGTCAGGCGCCCGGGACCACCACCGGCGCCCCGGCCGGGCGGTACGTGCGCTCCACCGCGTCGAACAGGTACACCTGGGCCTCGCCGACGTGGAAGTACATCGCCGTCAGCTGCAGCCTGCCCGCCGACTCCGCCGCCGCGACCGACGGGTACTCGCGCAGGTGGTCCAGCTGCTGCAACACGTTGTGCAGCGCGAGCCGGTCGCCCTTGCGGTCCGGGAGCTCGCCGTCCAGGGTGGCCGAGCCCAGGCGGTGGGCACTCGGCTCCGCGTGGGCCAGCCAGGTCGACAGCGGCCCCGGCGGCGGGCCGTCGGCCAGTGCCGCCATCGCGCCGCAGCTCGAGTGACCGCACACCACGATCTCCTCGACGCCGAGCACGCCCACCGCGTACTCGATGGACGCGTTCATCGACGCGTCGGCCTGTCCCGGCGGGACGAGGTTGCCGATGTTGCGGATGGTGAACAGGTCGCCCGGTCCGCTGGTGGTGATCAGGTTCGGCACGATCCGCGAGTCGCCGCAGGTGATGAACAGCGTGCGCGGGCGCTGGCCGTCGGCCAGGCCGGACAGGGTGTCCTTCAGCAGGGGCGCGGCGCGGCGGTGGAACTCCGTCGCGCCGCGGCGTGTCTGCTGGGCCGGAATATCGACCCCCTCCGCCGCCTGCCACTCCGACCACGGCGCCAGCCAGCGCGGCACGGCCCGGGCCGCGGAGCGGTGGCGGGTGGGGCGGCCGTCCTTGCCGTTGCCGAACCACGGGTGGCCGACCTCGTCGACCTCCACCGTGCCGCCGGCGCGCTCGTGCGCCTGCTGCCAGGTGTGCAGGCTCTCGAACGCCGCGTGGTCGAGGTAGTCGACGACCAGCTCCAGCCGCACCGTGACGCCGCCCGGGATGGTTCCGAGCACCTTCGACAGCCGCGGCACCGACAGGAACGTCAGGACGCCTTCGACGACGACGCGCCAGTCGTCGCCCTCCCGTTCGACGTGGATGCCCGACCAGACCGTGCGGCGCAGCATGAGCACGACCGCCAGCCCGATGCCGGCCAGCACGCCGGTGAGCAGGTCGAACACGACGACGCCGCCGAGGGTCAGCAGGTACACCGGCAGGTCGCCGTGGGCCAGCACGGTCTTCATGTGCCCGGGGTTGACCAGCTTCGCGCCGACGTGCACCAGCAGACCGGCCAGCGCCGCCAGGGGGATGCTCTCGATCAGCCCGGCGAGCAGCACGACGAACAGCAGCACCCAGACGCCGTGCAGCACCGCCGACACGCGGGTCTTCGCCCCGGAGGCGACGTTGGTGGAGCTGCGGACGATGACGCCGGTGACGGGCAGGCCGCCCAGCGCGCCGGAGAGCATGTTGGCGGCGCCCTGGCCGACCAGCTCGCGGTCGAGGTTGGCGCGCGGCCCGGTGTGCATCTTGTCGACCGCGACCGCCGAGAGCAGGCTTTCCACACTGGCGATCAGCGCGATCGTGATGACGGCGAGCGCGAACCCGCCCCAGCCGCCGTCCGGCAGTTGCGGGACGAGGTGGATGTTCAGCAGGTCGCCCGGCAGGTCGACGCGCGGGAGCGTCATCCCGAACACGACCGACACGCCTGTGGCCACCGCGATCGCGGCGAGCGGCCCCGGCACCTTGCGGACGGCTGCCGGCAGCTTCGGCCAGATCAGCAGGAGCCCGATGGTGATGAGGCCGACGATGGTGGCGGAGTCGTGGTGGGCGACGATCTGGGCGGGCAGCGCGGCGACGTTCTCGACGGCGGAGCTCTGGGCCTTGCCACCGAGGATGACGTGCAGCTGGCCGAGCACGATCGTGACGCCGATACCGGCCAGCATGCCGTGCACGATCGCCGGCGAGATGGCCAGCGCGGCGCGCGCGATGCGGCTCAGCCCCAGCAGGATCTGGCACGCGCCGGCGGCGACGGTGATCGCGCAGGTGACGGCCCACCCGAACGTCTGGATGGTTTCGTACATCACCACGGTCAGACCGGCGGCGGGCCCGCTGACTTGCAGCGCGGAGCCACCGAGCGCACCGGCGACGATGCCACCGACGACGGCGGCCACCAACCCGGCGGCGACCGGGGCGCCCGAAGCGAGGGCGATGCCCAGGGACAAAGGAACAGCGACAAGGAAGACGACCAGTGAGGCCGGCAGGTCGTGTCGAAGCACGGCGAGGGGTCTCATGATCACCATGCAACCGGAAAACGGGTGAAATGTCCGCAGTGTTCGACCCATTCGAGTGAAGAACTGGCCATATTTCACTCTTTTGTCATAAATCGGACATGCCGTTAACACGGCTGTAACACACTGTGTGCCTGTCGCTTGACAGTTGAATCTGGGAATATATAAGGGTTTCCGACCCTGGCGGCGTGAGCGGGAACCGTCTCACCGAGTGGAGTGGTAGTCGAGTGGATGCGGAGAGTGATCTACCTCTCGTTCACGAGAAAGCGCTTCCTCGCGTCTGGGCCGGCAAGGGGCCGGGTCCGGGCCCGGCCGACCCCTGCCGCGCCGGCCCCAGGCACGGCGGAGGCCGCCTCCGGGGCACGTGCACCCGGAAGCGGCCCCGACCGGTGATCAGTGCTCCAGCGCGCTCGCGGGGACGAACCCGCGCCCGGCGTCGTCCAAAAGGGACACCTGCGCGGCGCCGACGTCGAAGTACATCCCGGTGAGCCGCAGCGCGCCCCGCTCCAGGGCCGCCGCCACCACCGGGTAGCCGCGCAGGGTCTCCAGCTGCTGCACCACGTTCTGCAGCGCGAGCTGGTCGGCCTCGGCGGCCGGCCGCTCGCCGCCGAGCAGCAGGGGTGCCTCGCGGGCACGGCGCCGCAGCGTCGCTTCTCCGTGGCGCAGCCAGCTGCCGAGCTGGTCGAGCCCGTCCGGGGCCCGGCCGAGCAGCGCCTTCATCGCGCCGCAGCCGGAGTGCCCGCACACCACGATCTCGGCCACCTCCAGCACGCCGACGGCGTACTCGATCGCCGCGCCGACCGAGGTGTCCGTGCCGTCGGACGGCGGGACGAGGTTGCCGATGTTCCGCACCGTGAACAGGTCGCCCGGCCCGCTCGTGGTGATCAGGTTCGGCACGATCCGCGCGTCGCCGCAGGTGATGAAGAGCGTGTGTGGCTGCTGGCCGTGCGCCAGCCCGTCCCACGTCTCGCGCAGCAGCGGCGCGGTGCGGCGCTGGAACTCCGAAGCGCCGCGGCACAGCGGCGAACTGGCGGTGCGCTGGGCCGGCAGCACGACGTGCTCGGCCTGCCACTGCGACCACGGCGCGAGCCACCGCGGGACGACGCGCGCGGCGACGCTGCGCCGCACGGTCGGCTCCCCCGCGCGGCCGCGCTCGAACCACGGGTGCCCGATCTCGTCGACCGTGACCGGCCCCGTGTGGGCCTGCTGCCAGCCGCGCAGGCAGTCGAACGCGGCGTGGTCGAGGTAGTCGACGAGCAGCTCGAGGGTCACCTCGGCGTGCGGCGGCACCCCGGCGAGCACGCGGGTCAGCCGCGGCACGGACAGGAACGTCAGCGCGCCCTCGATGACGACGCGGTAGCGGTCGCCGTCCTGCTCGGCGTGGATCCCGGAGAAGATCAACCGCCGCAGCATCAGCGCGAGCGCGAGCAGGATCCCCGCCGCGACGCCGGTGAGCAGGTTGACCGCGACCGCGCCCACCAGGGTGACGGCGTACACCGGCAGGTCGCCGTGGCGCCTGACCTCCTTGAGCGCCGGCAGGTTCACCAGCTTCATCCCGACGTACACGAGCAACGCGGCCAGCGCCGCGAGCGGGATCAGCCGCAGCACGCCGGTGAGCAGCAGGCAGGCGGCGAGGATCCAGGCGCAGTGCAGGACCGCCGACGCCCGGGTGCGCGCGCCCGCCTCGAAGTTGGTCATGCTGCGCACGATGACGCCGGTGACGGGGAACCCGCCGAGCGCGCCGGCGGCGACGTTCGCCGCGCCCTGCCCGACGAGCTCGCGGTCGAGGTCGGTGCGCGGGCCGCCGCGGAGCTTGTCCACCGCGACGGCGGACAGCAGGCTTTCCAGGCCGGCGATGAGCGCGATGGTGACCGCGGCGGCGGCGAAGCTGCCCCAGCCGCCGTCCGGCAGCTGGGGGACGATGTGCAGCGCGGGCAGCCCGGCGGGGAGGTCCACGCGCGGCAGGGTCATGCCGATCGCGACGGACAGGCCGGTGGCCAGCGTGACGGCGGCCAGCGGCGCGGGCACGCGGCGGACGGCCCGCGGCAGCCGCGGCCAGACCAGCAGCACCGCGAGGGTGACCACGCCGATCAGCACGGCCTGGTCGTGGTGCGCGGCGACCTGCCCCGGCAGCGCCAGGACGTTGGCGAGCGCGGAACCCTGCGCCGAGCCGCCGAGGACGACGTGCAGCTGGCCGAGCACGAGCGTGACGCCGATGCCGGCGAGCAGGCCGTGCACGATCGCCGGCGACACGGCGAGCGCGGCGCGGGCGGCCCTGGTGAGGCCGAAGAGGATCTGGAGCAGGCCCGCGGCGACGGTGATCGCGCAGGTGACGGGCCAGCCGTGGGTGGCGATCGTGTCCGCCAGCACCACGGTGAGGGCGGCGGACGGGCCGCTGACCTGCAGCGGCGATCCGCCGAAGAGGCTCGCGACCAGACCGCCGACGACGGCGGAGATGAGGCCGGAGAGCAGCGGCGCCCCGGCGGCGAAGGCCACGCCGAGGGACAGGGGGACGGCGACGAGGAAGACGACTATCGACGCGAGGAAATCGTGCTTGAGGTTCTCCAGGTGCTCGGAGCGCTTCGGGGGTCCGGTGTCGTGCTCGCCACGAACGATCTCGATCATGGGGGCAGGATCGCCGAAACCGCGCGAAAAGTCCGCTACGCAAGCATTTCTCGCGTTCGCCCGGGCACAGGACGGACCTGTTTCCCGGCTCCTTCACACTTACCGCCTCGACCGTTCGCGTGGTTTCGATCTTGCTCTGCCACGCAGTGCGACGATGAGGGACCTTCGGGTCTCGGTGTGCCGGTGGTCACACCCGATGTGCTGAAATTCAGGCCTTTTCGGCGACCGCAAGCATCGCGCGGGTGATCACGGCGAGGTCGTCGTCAGTCGAAACGTACGGCGGCATGGCGTAAACGAGGTCCCGGAACGGCCGCAGCCACGCGCCGTGCGCCGTGGCGACCTCGGTGGCGACCGCCATGTCGACAGGGTGATCGAGCTGCAGCACGCCGATCCCGCCCAGTACCCGGACATCGGCGACCGCGGGCAGGTCGCGCGCCGGGGCGAGGCCGTCGAGCAGGGCCTTTTCGATCCGGGTGACGTCGCCGCGCCAGCGGCCGTCGGCGAGCAGGCCGAGGGAGGCGTTGGCGACGGCCGAGGCGAGCGGGTTGCCCATGAAGGTGGGGCCGTGGGCGAGGACGGGCAGTTCGCCCCGCGCGATCCCGGCGGCGACTTCCGGGGTGCAGAGGGCGGCGGCCATGCTGAGGTAGCCCCCGGTGAGCGCCTTGCCGACGCACAGGACATCGGGCGTGACACCGGCGTGCTCGGCGGCGAACAGCGCACCGGTGCGCCCGAAGCCGGTGGCGATCTCGTCGAAGACGAGGAGAACGTCGTGCGCTGCGGTGATTTCGCGCAGGGCACGCACGTAGGCGGGGTGGTGGAACCGCATGCCGCCGGCGCCCTGCACGACGGGTTCGACGATCACCGCGGCCAGTTCGTCCCGGTGCCGCTCGATTCCGGCGGCCAGAACGTCCACATAGGACGGTTCGGGCGGGGTGTCGAACCCGGACGGCGGCGCGGGCACGAAGACCTGTTCGGGGAGGACACCGCGCCAGAGCAAGTGCATGCCGCCGTCTGGGTCGCAGACGCTCATCGGCGTGAAGGTGTCCCCGTGGTAGCCACCGCGCCAGGTGAGCAGCTTGTGTTTGCCGGCGCGCCCGCGGGAACGTTGGTACTGCAGGCACATCTTCGCGGCGACCTCGACGGAGACCGAGCCGGAGTCGCAGAGGAAGACGTGCTCCAGGCCGTCCGGGCTGAGGTCGACGAGGGTCTTGGCGAGGGTGATGGCGGGTTCGTGGGTGAGGCCGCCGAACATGACGTGGCTCATCCGCCCGGCCTGAGCGGTGAGGGCGGCGTCGAGCACGGGGTGCCGGTAGCCGTGGATGGCGGACCACCAGGAGGACATGCCGTCGACGAGCTGCCGCCCGTCGGCGAGCGTCAGCCGGACGCCGCTCGCTTCGGTGACCAGCAGGGACGGCACCTTCGCCGGCATGGGCGCGTAGGGGTGCCAGACGTGCTGGGCATCGAGGGCGAGCAGGCCGGCGGAGTCCATCCTCGAATTAAAACAGTGGCGCTCAGCCGAACCGCACCGGCAGCACCTCCAACCCGTGCACCAGCGAACTCTGCCGATACACCAGCTCGTCCGGCTTGCCGTCCAGCGCGATCTCCGGGAACCGCTCGAGCAAGCCGCCCAGTGCGATCTCCGCCTCCAGCCGGGCCAGCGGCGCCCCCACGCAGTAGTGGATCCCGTGCCCGAAGGCCAGGTGCCCGCCGGCCGCGCGCGTGATGTCCAGCTTGTCCGGCTCCGGGTACCGCTCCGCATCCCGGTTCGCCCCCAGCAGGGACACCAGTACGAACTCGCCCGCCGGGATCGTCACGCCGCCGACTTCCACCGGCTCCGCCGTGAACCGCAGCGTCGCCAGGTGGATCGGGCCGTCGAAACGCAGGAACTCCTCGACCGCGCCCGGCAGCAACTCCGGCTCCGCGCGCAGGCGGGCCAGCTGCTCCGGCTCGCGCAGCAGCGCCAGCACGCCGTTCGCGATCAGGTTGACCGTGGTCTCGTGCCCGGCGACCAGCAGCAGGAACGCCATCGACACCAGCTCGGGCTCGGACAGCGAATCGCCGTCGTCGCTCGCGTGCACCAGGTCCGACAGCAGGTCTTCGGCCGGCTCGGCGCGCTTCTGGGCGATCAGGCCGGTCAGGTAGCCGAACATGCTCGCCGCCGCGGCCTGCATCTCCTCCGGGCGCGCCGCCGCGCTCAGCAGCGTCTTGGACCAGCCGGCGAACTCCGTGCGGTCCTCTTCGCGCACGCCGAGCAGCTCGCAGATCACCGTGATCGGCAGCGGCGCGGCGAACGACGCCACCAGGTCGGCCCGCTCGCTCCCGGCCAGCCCGTCGAGCAGTTCCGCGGTGATCTCCTCGACCCGTGGCCGCAGCCGGGCCACCGTCCGCGCGGTGAACGCCTTGTTCACCAGCTTCCGCAGCCGCGTGTGGTCCGGCTGGTCCGAGTTGAGCATGTGCTGGCTGAGGTCCTGCCCGAAGCCGCTCATCTGGGCCTCCGGCGGCAGCTTCGCCTCGAACAGCTCACGGATCCGCTGGCTGTTCTTCCGCAGCCGCGGATCGGCCAGCAGCGCCCTGGCCTCCGCGAACCCGGTGACCAGGTAGCACGGCAGCCCCCGCGGTGGCAGCCGCACCAGGCGCACCGGGCCGCCGCCGCGCAGCATCTCCGAGAACAGGTGCGCGTCCTGCGCGAAGTCCTCCGCCACCTCGAGGATCTCGTCGCTCGTCATGTCAGCCCCCACAGTCCAGCCGCGTCAGCGCTCGGCGAGTGCCGCCACGACGCGCTCGGTCACGTCCTGCCAGTATGCCCGCTGTTCCGCGCGCTCTTCCGCGTCCGCAAGCCATTCCTGGTGGAACCGCAGCGTCGTCCTGGCCCCCGAGCCGCTCAGCCGCACCTGCACGGTCGAGTCGTGGTCCCAGTCGCTCGGCCGCCACGTGAGCCGCACCCGGTCGCCGCCGACGAAGCTGCGGATCTCGCCCACCGTGCCGTTGGCCGTTTCGTACTCCGCGCCCGCTTCCCGGGGCAGCTCGACACCGGGGCCGAGCCAGATCGCGACGCCGTCCCGGCTGACCAGGAAGTCCCACACGGCCTCGGCCGGGTACGGCAAGGTCCGCGAGACACCGATCTGCCACCCGGCATCGGCTGTCTTCCCCACTGAAGAAGTCATGCCCGCATCTTCGCACCGGGGTACGACAAAAACGGCGACCGGCCCGGGTGGAGGATGGGAACCCGTGCGCTACCGCCCGATCTCCCCCGCCGTCCTGGCCGGCGAACTGACCGACCGCATCGACGCGCTCCCCGGGCCGCGGCTCGCGGTGGCCGTCGACGGCGCGGCGGGCGCGACCGGGACCGCGGACCTCGCGGACGCCCTGGTCGACCCGCTGCGCCTGCGCGGCCGCGCCACCCTGCGCGTGTCGGCGCGCGACTTCCTGCGCCCCGCGTCGCTGCGCTTCGAGCACGGCCGCACCAACCCCGACGCCCGCTACACGGACTGGCTCGACCTCGGTGCCCTCCGTCGCGAAGTCCTGGACCCGCTGAAGGGGTCCGGCGAGATCCTGCCGTCGCTGTGGGACGCCGAACGCGACCGCGCGACCCGCGCCGCACGGGTGCCGCTGCCCGAAGGCGGCGTCGTGCTCCTCGACGGCGAACTGCTGCTCGGCGCCGGGCTGGCCTTCGACCTGGCCGTGCACCTGTGGCTCTCCCCCGTCGCCCTGCGCCGCCGCGTGCCGGACGCCTGGGCGGTCCCGGCCTACGAACGCTACGAGGAGGAGGTCGGCCCGGGTTCGCTCGCCGACGTCGTCGTGCGCGTCGACGATCCCCGGCACCCGGCGCTCTACACGCCTTAGCGGACGACGGCCACCGGGTCGCCGTCCAGCAGGCCGGACAGCCGCCGCGCCAGGACGTCCCAGCGCCAGTTCGCCGTCACCCACTCGCGCCCGGCCTCGCCCATCCGGCGCGCGCGCACCGGGTCGGCCAGCAGGCTGGCCAGGGTTTCGCCGAGCTGGCCGACGTCCCGGCCGTCGACGACGTGCCCGGTGACCTCGTCGAGCACCGCCTCGGGCGCCCCGCCGGAGTTGCCGGCGACCACCGGCAGCCCGGTCGCCGAGGCCTCCAGGTAGACGATGCCGAGCCCTTCGACGTCGAGGCCCCTGCCCCGGGTGCGCGCGGGCATCGCGAAGACGTCGCCCGCGGTGTAGTGCGCGGGCAGCTCGGCCCACGGCACCGACCCGGTGAGCACGACGTCGCGCTCCAGGCCCAGCTCGGTGACCAGGCCGGCGAGCTTCTTGCGGTAGGGACCACCGCCGACGATCAGCAGCGCCGCGTCCGGCACGCGCTCGCGGATCGACGGCAGCGCGCGGATCAGCTGATCCTGGCCCTTGCGCGGGACCAGCCGGGAGACGCAGACGACGGTCGGCCGGTCGCCGAGGCCGTGCCGGGCGCGGATCTCCGCGCGGGCGGCCGGATCCGGCCGGAACACCTCGGTGTCGACCCCGGACGGCAGCAGCTCCAGCCCGGCCAGCGCGCCGAAGGCCGCGGCGAAGCGGCTGCGGGTGTACCGGCTGACGTAGGTGACGACGTCGGTCGTGTCGCCGATCCGCCGCAGTGCCTGCCGGGACGCCGGCAGCATCGACCAGCCGACCTCGTGGCCGTGCGTCGACGCGACGACGCGGCGGGCCCCGGCCCGGCGCAGCGGGTGCCCCAGCAGCGCGAGCGGCGCCGCCGCGCCGAACCAGACGGCTTCGCAGTCCCGCGCCCGCATGATCTGCTTCGCCCGGCGGAGCACGTCCGGCGTCGGCAGCATCAGCGACGTGGGGTGCCGGACGACCTCGAACGGCGCCTCGGCGTCGAATTCCTCGTGCGACCCCGTCCGCGACTCCCACGACGGCGCGTAGACGACCAGGTCGTCCGCCGGCAGCCGGGTGGCGAGGGAGTTCAGGTAGTTCTGGATCCCCCCGGGCCGGGGTGGGAAGTCGTTGGTCACGAGGAGGGTCTTGAGCACGCCCCAGAGGCTAGCTGTGCCGTCCGGGGACGGCGAAGGGGCGGCACCGCGTGTGCGGTACCGCCCCTCCTTGCTGCCTGGGTCACGACGTCGGGCGTCGCGCTCCCGAGTACTGGCTCTGCAGCGGCGAGATCTTCACGACGTCACCGGTGTCGGGCGCGTGCACCATCTTGCCGTCGCCGATGTACATGCCGACGTGCGAAACGGGCGAGTAGAAGAACACGAGGTCGCCCGGCTGGAGCTGGTCGCGCGGCACCGCGGCGCCGAAGGTGGACTGCTCACGGCTGGTCCGCGGGATGGTCAGCCCGGCCTGCTTGTACGCCCACGACGTCAGGCCCGAGCAGTCGAAGGTGGTCGGGCCGGTGGAGCCGTACACGTACGTGCTGCCGAGCTTGCTCAGCGCGGCGTTCACGGCCGCCTGCGCGGCCGCGGTGGGCGCCTTGATGTTGGTGGGCGCGTCCCCACCAACATCCCGCTGCGCGGCCTTGTCGGCGGCGCTGAGGTTGCGGTTGGCCGCCTTGAGCTGGTCGATCTGGTCGTTGAGGGTCTTCTGCTTGGCCTTGATGTCCTCGGTCAGCTTGGCCGCGGCGTCCCGCGCGTCCTGCGCGCGCTTCGCGGCGTCGCTGGCCTTGGCCGCGGCGTCGGTGGCCTGCCGGACGGAGCCGGTGAGGTTGTCCATCGCGGCGTTCTTGCCGGTCGCGAGCACCTCGAGCGCCGAGGAGCGGTCGAGGAAGTCCTGGGTGGACGTGCCCGCCAGCAGCGCCGACAGCTTGTTCAGCTGGACACCGCTGGTGAACGACGCACCGGCGAACTTGTCGACCTCGGTCTGGTACTTCTTCTGGCTTTCCGACGCCTGGGCGGCCTGGTCCTTCGCCGCGTTGACGTCGGCGGTGGCCTTGTCCAGGTCGGCCTGCTTCTTCTTCAGGTCGTCCTGGGCCGAAAGCAGGTCTTCGTTGAGCTTCTCGGCCTGGGCCGCGAGGTCGCGGTACTGGGCGAGGGCGTCGGAGCCGGTGGGCGGGGTCTGGAGAACGGGGACGGGGGCGGCGATGGCCGACGGCTGGGCCACGGTGACGAGAGTGATCACCGAGGCCGCGGCGAGGGCACCTGAAACCACGCGCCTGAGGGAATGCGACTGCACGGTCGCGCGGGTCTCCTTTGCGTCTCGGCCGCCGTCGGGGACCGGGGCACTGAAGAGGCCGGGGAGTTCCTCTTCGCCGCTGTCCCGCCACCACGCACCCGAACCGTGCGCTTTTGCCATGCACGAGCCGCAACAGGTGAAGCACGCGGTGGTGGTTCCGGTTCCCAGCTTCCCGACAAAGCTGCGTCCGGCGGCGATCTCGCGTCGCCGTCTCCACCGACGGCCGGGGGCCACGAGATCTCGGACAGGTTACGAAAAGAGCGCCACCGCGTCCACCACCTCTCGGCCAAAAACTGTGCGTGACACCGCTGAACACCATCGGACCAGGGAGGGAGAAGACATGTGATGGCCGTTACACGCTGGGGATTCTCCGGCGCGCTTTTCGACTACCGACCGTTCACCGATTCAATCGACCATTCGGCGCGCCGTCACGAAACGGTGGAAATCAGGCCGTGCGCCGGATCGGTTCTTCGACCAGCCGCAACCGGGGCACCATCCCGGCTTCGGCCAGCGCGTCGACCGCGCGCCGCTCGTCGGCGTCCCACACCACGGCGGGTGGCGCGCCGAGCAGCACGCTCACCACGCAGTCGTGGCAGGAGATGCCGCGCACCACGCAGCGGTCGCAATCGACCACCAGGTTCTCGATGTCCGAAACGGCGATGTGCGAGACGTCCACTGCGGACAGCTCGGGGGTGCCGGTCATGGGGTCCTCCTCACGTCGGGATCGACTGAGGAGGACGGTAGGCGCCACCACCGACAATTTCCGGCGGTCAGACCCTCGACAGGCGACTGACCAGCACGGATGACGGCGCGGGATGGGCGCCGCGGCCGCGCACCGAGTCCGCGACCGCGCGATCCGACGTCGCGACGACCATCGGCCGCCCGGCCGGCTCGGCCGCGACGAGGTTGCGGATGACGTCGTCGGCCAGCACCCCGCGGTCGGAGAACAGCACCCGCACCCCGCGGGGCACCGAAGCCGGGACGGACAGCACGCCGGCGCCGTCGAAGACGACGGTGACCTCGGCGGACGTGCGCGCGGCCAGCGCGGACAGCTGGTGGATCAGCCGGTCGCGCTGGTCGGCGAGCGCCAGTTCCGGGTAGCCGGTCTTGGTGACGTTGTAGCCGTCGACGATCAGGTGCACGTTGGGCAGCGCGAGGTAGCGGTCCAAGGTGGAGACATCGGCGATCTTGCCGCCCTGGCCGGTGCCGGAGCTGGCGCCGCGCACCATGTCGGCCGGGCGGGCGCCACGCGCGCCGAGGGCGAGCTCGCGGCGGAGGCCGGTGACGGCGCCGTCGATCGTGTCGATGAGCAGGGCGAGCCGCACCTCGTCGGCCTGCCGGGCCTCGCGCGCGGACTGGCGGGCGATCTCGGCGTCGGCGACCGCGCGTTCGGCACGGGCGCGCTCGCCGGCGACGCGCTGGCGTTCGCGTTCGAGCTGGGCGTTCAGGGCGGCGATCTCGTCGATCCGGGCCGCGGAACCGCGTTCGGCCTCCGCGGACGCCGCTTCGGCCGCGTCCCGGGCCTGGCGCAGCTGGACGCCCTGTTCGCGAAGGCGCTTCAGCAGCTTCTCGACTTCGCCCTCGCGCTCGCCCCGGGCGCTCTCCGCGGCTTGCTTCGCCTCCGCGAGCTCCGCGCGGACCTGGGCGAGCTCGGCTTCGAGCCGCTGGGAGCGGGCGAGCGCGGCGTCGCGTTCGGCGCGCAGGGCGTTTTCCTCGGCGTTCTTGGCGACCAGCCGGACGCGCCCGGCGGCCCCGGACTCGCCGAGGAGGACGGCGGCGGCCGCCGCGGCGACGGAGTCGGTGGCGTTGGGGTCGAGGGCGTCGGTGCGGTGCTCGCGCAGCCACTCGATGACGGCGGTCCGGAACTGGGCGGAGTCGGCCAGCGCCGCGAGCAGGGCGGCGCCGCCGAGCTTGGCGCGCTTGGCCGGGGCGAACTTGGCGACGGGCCGCAGCTGGCGGGGCACGTCGGTGGCGGGCAGCTTGGCGACGGCGGCCGCGGCGAGCTCGGCGATCCGGTCGCGGACCGGTTCGGGCAGGGCGGGCCAGCCGGCCGGATCGGGATGTCCGGCCTGGTCAGCGGCCTCCTCGGCCGGCTCGGGGCGCGACGCGACGCCCGAGGGACCCACGGGGTCCTCCGGCGGCTCCGGCACGAGCGGCTGCGGGTGCATTGGTCCAGGGTAGGCCCCGCCCCCGCATCCCGCGCCGCGCGCCACACGGACCGGCCACGCGCGGAAACTGTCGGTGGTCGCCCCTACAGTCCCGGCCATGCGTTCGGTCCAGGCTCAGCTCGCCTTCGACGAGCTCGGAACTCCTTTGCGGAGCACCACATTCGTCGTCTTCGACCTCGAAACGACCGGGGCCCCGCCGGGGCCGTCCGGGATCACCGAGATCGGGGCGGTGAAGGTGCGCGGGGGCGAGGTGCTGGGCGAGTTCGCGACCTTGGTGAACCCGGGCACACCGATCCCGCCGCAGATCGTCTCACTGACCGGGATCACCCAGGCGATGGTCTACGACGCGCCGCCGATCGAGGAGGTGCTGCCGGCGTTCCTGGAGTTCGTCGGGGGCGCGGTGCTGGTGGCGCACAACTCCGGCTTCGACACCTCCCACATGCGGGCGGCGTGCGAGGGCCACGGGTACGTGTGGCCGAAGCTGACGGTGGTGTGCACGGTCCGGCTGGCGCGGCGGGTGGTGCCGCGCGACGAGGTCGGCCGGTACAACCTGACGGCGCTGGCCATGCTGTTCGGGGCGAGGACCCGGCCGACGCACCGCGCGCTGGACGACGCGCGCGCGACGGTGGACGTCCTGCACGGCCTGCTGGAGCGGGTCGGCAACCTGGGCGTGCACTCGCTCGAGGAGCTGATGGGGTACCTGCCGGAGGTGACGGTCGCCCAGCGGGCGAAGCGGCACCTGGCGGCCGACCTGCCATCGGCCCCGGGCGTCTACCTGTTCAAGGGCCCGAAGGACGAGGTCCTGTACGTCGGCACGGCGAAGGACCTGCGGCGGCGAGTGCGGACGTACTTCACGGGTTCGGAGAACCGCAGCCGCATCCGGGAGATGGTCGCCCTGGCCGAGGGTGTCGACCACGTGGTGTGCGCGCACGCGCTGGAGGCGGAGGTCCGGGAGCTCCGGCTGATCGCGGCGCACCGGCCCGCGTACAACCGGCGGTCGAAGAACCGGCACCAGGGCTGGTGGATCGGCTTGACGGACGAGGCGTTCCCGAGGTTGTCGGTGGTGCGCCTGCCGCGGCCGGGGGTGCTGGGCCCGTTCCGCAACCAGGCGGACGCCCGCACGACGGCGGACACCCTGGCGGGGGCCTCGGGGCTGCGGACGTGCACCCAGCGGATTTCGCCTCGTTCGGCGAACGGGACACCGTGCGTGCTGGCGGAGCTGGGCCGCTGCGGAGCGCCCTGCGCGGGCCGGCAGAGCGTGGCGGCGTACGGCCCGTTGGTCGAGTCGGTGTCGGGGTTGATCGCGGGCGTGGACGGCAGCCCGCTGCACACGGCGGCGGCGCATGTGGAGCGCTTGGCGGCGGGCCGGCACTACGAGCAGGCCGCGCGGCACCGCGACGAGCTGGCGGCGCTGATCCGGGCGTTGGGCCGGGCGCACCGGCAGGCCTCGCTGGCGTCGATCGGCGAGCTGATCGCGGCAGCCCCGGACGGCGCGGGCGGCTGGGAGCTGTCGGTGATCCGTTACGGCCGGCTGGCGTCGGCCGGAGTGGCCCGGCGCGGGGTGCCGCCGATGCCGGTGGTGGAGGCACTGGTGGCGTCGGCGGAGACGGTGCTCCCGGAGCCGGGGCCGTTGCACGGAGCGCCGCCGGAGGAGGTGGGGGTGTTGCTGCGGTGGCTGGCCCGCCCGGGGGTGAGGCTGGTGCGCACGACGCGGCCGTGGGCCGAGCCGACGGCGGTCGCGGGGTGGCGTGGGTGGCTGGATCTGGTGGCGAACGCGCATTCGCTGGAGCACGTCGGCTGACTGGACGGCAGCCTCGGCTCGCGCCCGGGGCCGGCTCGCGCCCGGGGCCGGCTCGCGTACCGGAATGGTCGGTTCGCGTACCGGAATGGTCGGCCGGCGTACCTGGAGGGTCGGCCGGCGCGCCCGGACGGTCGGTTCACCTAACCACGGAGCGAGAAGCGGAGCGTCGGTGACGAGCGCTTCGGTGCCGGAGGCGGCCGGCCGGGCCGGAGGTGAGCTCAGGCGACCGAGGTGTCCAGCGCGTCCAGCAGCCACGTGTGGGCGAGCCCCATCGGCGCCGGCTCACCCGTGACCTCTCCCGTCAAGTGCCAGTAACGGCGCAGCCGCGGATCGCGGTCCGGCGCCGTCCGGTGGTTCAGCGCCCTGCGGAACGGCAAGCTGTCCGTCGCGCCCAGTGCCGCCGCGTGGGCCGCCACGAAACGGTCCAGCTCCGGGCCCGGTGCCGGCCGCTCGCCCGCCGACAGGCGCACGACCGCCGCAACGCACGCCTCGCCCACCTCCGCGTGCAGCGCTCCCAGGTCCGCGACGCGTTCGTGGCCGGCCAGCGTGCTCGCCTTCAGGTCCCGTGCCAGCCGGGGGTCCGCCGCCAGCAGGACCAGCTCCGCGTACGCCACCACCTGGGTCGTCGTCGGCTGGGACGGTGGCTCCGGCACGCTCACCTCCAGGAACATGCGGGCCGTCTCCGGGGGTATCGGGCCCGTTGTCATCGGGCGCCAGAGGCGGACCAGCGTCTCGTGGGCCGAATACCCGTCCTGGACCGCCGACATCAGCTCCAGGCGCGCCGCGCGGTCGGCCGGCGCCGCCTCCGAAACCGCGCGGAGCACCGATCGACGCCAGTTCAACGTCGCCAGCTCGCGTTCCAGGGCCTTCCGCTCGGCCGCCACGGCGTCGTCGAGGGAACTCCGGCCGGCGAGGACGTCGGTGATCGGGCGCAGGCCCAGCCCGAGCCCACGCAGGCGGCGCACGAGGGTGAGCCGGTCGATCGCCGCGCTGTCGAAGCGGCGGTGACCGCCCGCGCTGCGCACCGGCTCCAGCACGCCCTCGTCGCAGTAGAAGCGGATCGTGCGGACGGGCACGCCCGTCCGGCGCGCCAGCTCGCCGATGCCGAGTGTGTCTCCGGTCACCTTCCGTCGAACCTCCAGCCGGGTGGAATTCCTACGGTACGGCCCATGGACAACGCCAGACTCGCCGACGGCCTCCACGAACACACCGCGGGGTTCGCCGCAGCCGTCGAGCACGCCGACCCCGCCGCGATGGTGCCCACCTGCCCGGAGTGGCCGCTGCGGGTGCTCGTCGGCCACATCGGACAGGCCCACCGCTGGGCCGCGAGCATCGTCCGGGACGGGCCGTCGCCGGTTCCCGACCCCTTCGACGCCGACCCCGGCACACCCGGGAAGTGGTCCGCTTGGCTCCGCGAAGGCGCCGAAGACCTCGAAGACGCCGTGCGAGCCGCCGGCGACACTCCGGTGTGGACATTCTTCGGCCCGCAGCCGGCCCGGTTCTGGCTGCGCCGGATGCTGCACGACACCGTCGTCCACCACGCCGACGCGGCCCTGACGACGAGCAGGGCGTTCACCGTGGCACCGGACCTCGCTGCCGACGCGATCAGCGAGTGGCTGGAAGTGCTGTGCGACCCGGTCACCACGAGCCTCAAACCGGCCTTCGCCGAGCTGCGCGGCACCGGCCAGACCCTCCGGCTCGAACCGCGGGACGGTCCGGGCTGGCTCATCACCCGCTCCCCCGAGGGCGTGCGGTGGACCCGCGCCACGAAAACCGCGGACGTCACGCTGACCGGCCCGGTGCGGGACCTCCTGCTCGTGCTGACCCGCCGCCTGCCCCTGGACCGCGTCACCGTCACCGGCGACGAAGCACTCGCCGCGCACTGGCTGGCCCACACCGCGGCGTAGCTAGGATCGCGAACGACACCCGCAGACGAGTCTTGGAGGACCCAGGTGATCACCGCGATCGTGTTGATCCAGGCAGAGGCGGACGCGATCCCGGACGCGGCGCAGGCGATCGCCGACATCGAGGGGGTCGGCGAGGTCTACTCGTGCGCCGGGGACGTCGACCTCATCGCCACGGTGCAGGTGTCCACGCACGAGGACCTGGCCGACCTGATCCCCGGCAAGATCGGGAAGGTGCCGGGCGTGCTGGACACCGTCACCCACATCGCGTTCCGGTCCTACAGCCGCGCCGACACCGAATCGGCCTTCTCGATCGGCGTCGAGGACTAGCGCCCCAATGTGGCCTTGGTTGCGTTCAACGCACCGAAGGCCACATTGGGTGCGTTGAACGCACCGAAGGCCACATTGGGGCGCTGGCACGGTGCCAATACGCAAGGCTGGATCCGAGATCGATCCACCAAACGACCGAAGGCCACCTCCCGCGGGAGGTGGCCTTCGGCGTGGGTGGACCTAGTGGTCCGACTGCTTCGCGCTCGACGCCGTCTCGGCGGAGTCGAACTCGCCGTGCTGGCCGTGCTGGCCGTTCTCGGCACCGGAGTGCCCGTTGCCGTGGGCCCGCTGCAGTGCCGCGGTTTCCTCGGCCGGGTCCGGCGACCAGAACGTGCCCGGCACGGCCTGACCGGCCGAACCCAGCTTGTTCATCTTCTTCGGCACCGAAGCGCCCTGGTACTCGAGCGGGACCGCGTGGCCGTGGCTGTCCACGCCGGCCAGCGGCTGGTGGATCTCGATGAACTCACCGTGCGGCAGCCGCTTGATGATGCCCGTCTCGACGCCGTGCTCCAGCACCTCGCGGTCGGCCCGCTGCAGGCCCAGGCAGATGCGGTAGGTGAAGTAGTAGGCCAGCGGCGGCACGATCAGCACGCCGATGCGGCCCGCCCACGTCGTCGCGTTCAGGGAGATGTCGAACTGGTCGGCGATGATGTCGTTGAAGCCCGACAGCTCGATGACCATGAAGAAGCCCAGCGCCATCGCGCCCAGCGCCGTGCGGACCGGTGCGTCACGCGGCCGCTGGAGCAGGTTGTGGTGCGAGGTGTCCTTGGACAGCTTCCGCTCGATGAACGGGTAGCCCAGCAGCAGGCCGAACAGGATCGGCATGCCGACCGCGCCGGGGAAGAACACCGCCGGGATCGTGTAGTTCCCGAGGTAGACCTCCCACGCCGGCCAGATCCGGAGCATGCCGTCGGCCCAGGCCATGTACCAGTCGGGCTGCGAGCCCGCCGACACCTGCGCCGGGTTGTACGGACCGAAGTTCCACACCGGGTTGATCTGGAACAGGCCCGACATCAGCGCCAGCACACCCACGACCAGGGTGAAGAACGCCCCGCCCTTGAGCGCGAAGTACGGCATGATCCGGACGCCGACGACGTTGGTCTCCTTGCGGCGCACGCCCGGGAACTGCGTGTGCTTCTGGTACCAGACCAGCGCCAGGTGCGCGCCGACCAGCGCGAGCATGATGCCCGGCAGCAGCAGGATGTGCAGCGTGTACAGGCGCGGGATGATCTGGTCGCCGGGGAACTCCCCGCCGAACAGCGCCCAGTGGATCCAGGTGCCGGCCACCGGCACCGAGAGCACGATGCCCGACAGCGTCGCGCGGATACCGGTGCCCGACAGCAGGTCGTCCGGCAGCGAGTAGCCGAAGAAGCCCTCGAAGCAGCCCAGGATCAGCAGCAGGCCACCGATCACCCAGTTCGCCTCACGCGGCCGCCGGAACGCGCCGGTGAAGAAGATGCGGAGCATGTGGACGGCCATGGACGCGACGAAGATCAGCGCGGCCCAGTGGTGCAACTGCCGCATGAACAGGCCGCCGCGGACCTCGAACGAGATGTCCAGCGTCGTGCGGAACGCCTGCGACATCTCCAGGCCCTGCATGTTCTTGAAGCTGCCGTGGTAGACGACCTCCTGCATGGAGGGGTCGAAGAACAGCGTCAGGTACACACCGGTGAGCAGCAGGATGATGAAGCTGTAGAGCGCGATCTCGCCCAGCAGGAACGACCAGTGGGTCGGGAACACCTTGTTCATCTGGTGCCGCAGGCCCTTGGCCAGGTGGTACCGCTGGTCCGCGTTGTTCGCGGCCTCGCCCAGGTGCCGCTCGACGGCGCTCGAGCCCTTGGTCGGCGTGGTGAGTGAACTCATGACTTACGCTCCCAAAAGGCCGGACCGATGGCCTCGATGAAGTCGCCTCGCGCGATCAAGTATCCCTCTTCGTCCACCGTGATCGGTAGCTGGGCCAGCGGCCGCGTCGCCGGGCCGAAGATCGGCTTGGCGTAGTGGAGGGCGTCGAACTGCGACTGGTGGCACGGGCACAGGATGCGGTTGGTCCGCTGCTCGTACAGGGAGGTCGGGCAGCCGACGTGGCTGCAGATCTTCGTGTACGCGTAGTAGTCGCCGAAGTTGAAGTCCTCCTGGCCGGCCCGCTTGACCACCTTGGCGGCGTCGGTCGGGCGCAGGCGGATCAGCATGACCGGGTTGTCGACGCGCTTCAGCGCGGCGGCCAGCTTCTCGGCGTCGTTGCGCTCGGACTCCCGGAACGGGAACACCGTCTCCATCGCGCCCGCGTCGAGGTCCTCGGCCTTGACCAGCGAGATCTCGGTTTCATGGCCGTGCTCGACCTCGACCGGCTTGCCGGTGTCGCGACGCAGGTAGACCTTCTCGCCGGGGAAGTTCGGCTGCCAGCCGGTGTGCCACAGCGACTCGCGGTTCTCGGTGTCCTTCCACGGGTTCTTGATGAAGGACGCGATCGGCAGCGCCGCGGCCGCGAGGCCCAGCGCGCCGGCGCCGGCGATCGCCGAGCGCTTGATCAGCGAGCGGCGGGCGATGGTGCTGCGGTTCCCGGCGTCGGCCAGGTGCGCGAGGATCGTCGCGCGGTCGACCTCGGCCGACCCCGCGCCGCCGGCGTCGCTGCGCTCCTGCACCGCGACCTCGGCGGGCACGAACTTCTTCGTGTACAGGATCACGCCGATGCCCAGGCCGAGGATGGCCAGGCCGAGCGTGATGCCGAGCATCGGGGTGTAGAGGCTGTACCAGAAGTGGCCGCTCTCGTTGTCCGGCGCCTCGTACTTCCACGGCCACCAGATCAGCGAAACGACGAACCCGATCCCGGCCAGCGCGGACAGGCCGAACCAGAACGCGACCAGGCGCTCGGCGCGCTTCTCCGCGCGGGTGCCCTCCACGGGCCACGGGGTCGGGTACTCGACGATCTCGACGCCGTCGAGCGCCCCGCCCAGCTTGACCAGCTGGTCCCGGTCCATCTCAGCCAGTTCCGCCTCCGTCGGCGGCTTCGGCCCCTCGGCACTCATGCCTTCGATCCAATCCACAACGTCACGCCGACCAGCGCGGCGATCCCGACGATAAAGGCGATGACGCCCTCCGAAGCGGGGCCGACCCCGCCGAGGCCGGCACCACCCGGGTCATTGTTGCCGTCCGACACCGACTTCACGTAGGCGACGATGTCCTTCTTCTCCTCCGGCGACAGCTGCCGGTCGGAGAACTTCGGCATGTTCTGCGGACCGGTGAGCATGGCCGTGTAGATCTGCTCTTCGCTGGCCGGGTCCAGGTTCGGCGCGTACTTGCCCGCCGACAGCGCACCGCCGCGGCCGGTGAAGTTGTGGCACGACGCGCAGTTGAGGCGGAACAGCTCGCCACCGCGGGCCGGGTCGTCGCCGCGCAGGGCCTCGCCCTTCTCCGCGGGACGCTGGACGCCGCCGCCGTGCGCCTGGATGTAGGCGCCGACCGCGTCGATCTCGGCCTCGGTCAGCTTCGGCGGCTTCCGCGCGGCCTGCGCCTCCTGGCGCGCGGCCGGCATGCGGCCCGAAGAAGTCTGGAAGTACACCGCGGCGTCGCCGATGCCGATCAGGCTCGGCCCGCGGTCCTGCACGCCCTCGAGGTTGGCGCCGTGGCAGGCGATGCAGGTGTTGTTGTAGACCTGCTCGCCGAGGCGCAGCTGCGCCGGCGTGCCCTGGGCCTGCGCGGTCTGCGGCTCCGGCACGAGCAGGGCGTAGCCGGCGCCGGCGCCCACCAGCGCGATACCGAGCGCGAGCAGGCCGGCGAACCGCCTCCGCAGCTTCGACCGCGCGCGGTAACGGCGCTCCGAGGACTTGGTGCTGGTGGTCATCTTGCGGCAACCCTTGCTGTCAGTTCAGGCCGATGGTGAAGGTGGTGGCGGCTGGGCGGAGCTACGGAAGGAGGTAGATCACACCGAACAGGCCGACCCACACGATGTCGACGAAGTGCCAGTAGTAGGACACGACGATCGCCGACGTGGCCTGGGCGGGCGTGAACTTGCTCAGTTTCGTGCGGATGAGCAGGTACACGAAGGCGATGAGCCCGCCGATGACGTGCAGGCCGTGGAACCCGGTCGCGAGGTAGAAGACCGTGCCGAACGGGCCGGACGGGATCGTCAGCCCCTCTTCGACCAGGGTGTGGTACTCGTTGGCCTGGCCGCCGACGAAGATCGCGCCCATGATCAACGTGATGATGTACCAGCGGCGCAGCCCGTAGACGTCGCCGCGCTCGGCGGCGAACACGCCGAACTGGCAAGTCAGCGAGGACAGCACGAGGATCACCGTGAACGGGATCGCGTACGCCACGTCGAGGTGGAACGGCTCGCCGTGCAGCGGTGGTGGCCACGCGCCGGACGAGTTCTGCGCCTTGACGGTGAAGAACATCGCGAACAGTCCGGCGAAGAACATCAGCTCGCTGGAAAGCCACACGATGGTGCCGACACTGACCATGTTCGGCCGGTTCAGCGAGTGGACCCGCTGACTGATGGTGGGAGCTGCCGTTGTCACGCGTCGCATTATGTCCTCTCGCACCACCGCTCCGCCGGGTGGGTCCACGGCGGGTCGTCTGCGTAACCGATCACACCGGATGCCCGGGAAGGTGAGAGCTACTCATGGGTTTACTCGACCGCCTGCTTGACCTGGTCAAGAAGCGGGAAACGCCCGGTCTGACGCCTGAGACGCCGGGGCTGGAGATCGTCGCCGAGGCCTTCGACCCGGTCGTCGCGGACTCCGCCGTGCTCGCCGGTTCACCTGCTTGGGTCAGCACGGCACCGGCCGTTCTGCGGCACCACTTGCTGCTGCCGCCGGACCGGCTCGCCGAGGCGGCGTCGATCCTCGCCCAGGACGGCTATGAGCTGCGGGAACAGGCTCCTTCGGAGGGGCTGGCGCGGGTACTCGCGGTCCGCGTCCAGGTGCTCGACGCCCTGCACTGCGCCCAGGAACGCTCCCGGATGGCGGGTCTCGCGCAACGATTGGGCGGCGACGCGCTCGGCTGGGACGCGCAACAGCCGGAGCCGACCGCGTGATGTCGGTCTCTGCCGATACGATCGGCGGAGACGTACATCGCGAGACGGAGGCGTGCTCAATGGGCGAGCGGTCGATGCGGGTCCTGGTGTTCAGCCACAAGGCGGAGGTGCGCGAGGCGATCGTGAACGCGGTCGGCCGGCGGCCCGCCGCCGACCTGGCGCGCGTGGACTACGTCGAAGCGGCCGGGATCGCCGACGTGCTGTCCGAGGTGGACGCGGGCAACGTCGACCTGGCGATCCTCGACGGCGAGGCGCAGCCGACCGGCGGCATCGGCCTGTGCCGGCAGCTCAAGAGCGAAATCACCGACTGTCCGCCGATCGTGGTCGCCGTGCGGCGCAAGGACGACCGCTGGCTGGCCACCTGGTCGCAGGCGGACGCCGTGCTGGTGCACCCGCTGGACCCGCTGACCGCCGCGGAGACCGTCGCCGACGTGCTGCGCGCGCGACGGGTCCCCGTCGTGAACGGCTGAGCCCGGTGACCACCCCGGTCCCCCGCACCTGGCCACCCCTGCTCAAGCAGCTGATCGCGGGCGTCGACCTCTCCGCGGAGGACACGGCGTGGGCGATGGACCAGATCATGAGCGGCGCGGCGAGCCCCGCCCGGATCGCCGGGTTCGCCGTCGCGCTGCGCGCCAAGGGCGAGACGCCCGAGGAGATCGCCGGGATGGCGGCCATGATGCTGGCGCACGCCCGGCGGGTCGAGCTGGACCGCCCGGCGGTCGACATCGTCGGCACCGGCGGCGACGGCTCGAACTCGGTCAACATCTCGACGATGGCGACGATCGTCACGGCGGCGGCCGGCGCGCCGGTGGCCAAGCACGGCAACCGCAGCGCGTCGTCGAAGTCCGGCGCGGCGGACGTCCTCGAGGCGCTCGGCGTCACGATCAGCCTGCCGCCGGAGGACGTCCAGCGCAGCCTCGCCGAGGTCGGCGTCGGGTTCTTCCTGGCCTCGGCGTTCCACCCGGCGCTGCGGCACGCCGGCCCGGTGCGCAGCGAGCTGGGCATCCCGACGACGTTCAACCTGCTCGGCCCGCTGACCAACCCGGCCCAGCCGGGCGCCGCGCTGGTCGGCTGCGCGTACGCCGACAAGACGCGGGTGCTGGCGGAGACGTTCGCCCGCCGCGGCACGCGTGCCCTGGTCGTCCGCGGTGACGACGGTCTCGACGAGATCACCACGACGACGACGTCGACCATCTGGGTGATCTCGGACGGCACGGTGACCGAGCGCAGCTTCGACCCGGCCGCCGTGGGCATCGCCCGCGCGACGGCGGAGGACCTGCGCGGCGGCGACGCGGCGGCGAACGCCGAGGTGATCCGCGAGCTGGTCGGCGGCAAGCCGGGCCCGGTCCGCGACGCGGTCCTGATCAACGCGGCGGCGGCCCTGGCGGCCTTCACGGGCTTCTCGGAGTCCCTGGAGGACGACCTGCGGGCCGGCTTGACGCGGGCCGCGGAGGCGATCGACTCGGGTGCCGCGGCCGCGCTGCTGGACCGCTGGATCGCCTTCAGCTGACCTTCACCCGCTGCTTTTCGGTCCGGCGGCTGCGCTGCGGTGCCAGCGCGGCCGCCAGGACCGCGAGCATGCCCAGCGCCTCGAGCCAGCTGGGGCGGTGGCCGTAGCAGGCGATGTCCACCAGGACCGCGACCACCGGGTACAGGTAGGACAGCAGCGCCACCGTCGTGGTCGGCAGCTTGCCGATGCTCGCGTACATCAGCACGTACATCAGTGCCGTGTGGACGGTCCCGAGCAGCACCAGCCAGAGCAGCCCCGACGTCGTCGACGGCAGCGGCGTGATCAGCAGCGCAGGCGCCAGCACGAGCGCGCCCACCGTCGTCTGCACGGCGGCCAGCAGGTGCGGGCGGATGTGCTTCAGCTGCTTCGCGACGAAGGACGCTCCAGCGTACAAGACCGCCGCGCCGAGCGCGAGCGCGATGCCGGCGAGCTGGACCGGCTTGCCGTCCTCGCCGTGGGCGGACAGCGAGATCACCGCCACTCCCCCGAACGCGATCGCGGCCCGGGCGAGGTGGCTCTTGGCGACCTTCTCGCCGAGGAAGGCCGCCGCCAGGCCGACCAGGATCAGCGGCTGGGTGTGGTAGACGACCGTGCTGACCGAGATCGACGACAGCGCGTACGACGCGAACAGCAGCACCCAGTTCCCGACCAGGAACAGCCCGCCCAGCACCGCCAGGCCGAGGTCGCGGCGGGACGGCCGCCAGGCCCGCAGCCAGCCGCGGGAGAGGCACCAGAGCACGAGCAGCGCGCCGCCGACGAAGCAGCGGGCGAAGGCCACGGCGGGGGCGGCCGCGCCGCTCTCGAGGACGACGGCGCCGATCGTGCCGGACATCGCCATCGCCGCGGACCACTGGAGCAGCGGGCGGGTTTCCGAATTCGTCATGCGACCAGGTTCGTCGCGCGGGCGGAGGTCAACCAGTGTCAGAGATGACAACGGCCGCAAAACTTGTGACAGACTGGCCGGCATGGACGTCAAGCGGGTCGCCGTGGTGCTCGCCGACCGCGTTTCGCCGTTCGAGCTGGGCGTCGCGTGCGAGGTGTTCGGCACCGACCGCAGCGCCGACGGCATCGAGGGCTGGGACTTCGGCGTCTGCTCGCCGGCCGGGGCCGCGGTCGAGAGCTGGTCCGGGTTCGGGCTGGCCGGCCTGCGTGACCTGGACTTCGCGGCGTCGGCCGACCTGCTGATCGTGCCGACGTGCGCGCCCCGGACCGCGCCGCCGCCCGAACCGGTGCTGGACGTCCTGCGCGACGCCGCCGGGCGGGGCGCGTGGGTGGCGGGGTTCTGCGCGGGAGTCTTCTCCCTGGGCTACGCGGGCCTGCTCGACGGCCGCCGCTGCACGGTCCACTGGGTGTACGAGGCGGAGTTCCGCGCTCGCTTCCCGGCGGCCCAGGTGGACCCGCAGGCGCTGTACGCCGACGACGGCGGCGTCCTGACCAGCGCGGGCACGGTCGCGGCGGTCGACCTGTGCCTGCACCTGGTCCGGCGGCTGCGTGGCGTCGCGGCGGCCACGACGCTGGCCCGGCGGATGGTGGCGGCCCCGCACCGCGCGGGCGGCCAGGCGCAGTTCGTCCAGGCGCCCGTGCCGGCGACGGCGGCGGGTGACGACGCCGTGGTCGCGGAGGCCCTGGAGTGGGTGGAGCGGCGGCTGGACCAGCCGTTCACGGTGGCGGAGCTGGCCCGCCGCAGCGGCCTGGGCGAGCGGACGTTCCTGAGGCGCTTCTCGGCGGCCACGGGCACCACGCCGCACCGCTGGCTGACCGAGCGGCGGCTGGACCGCGCCCAGGCGCTGCTGGAGGAGGGCGGCCTCTCGGTGGAGGACATCGCGACGGCGTGCGGGTACGCCTCGGCGGCCGCGCTGCGGCACCAGTTCAGCCGCCTGCGGGGCACGAGCCCGTCGTCCTACCGGACGGCTTTCCGCGGCTGAAAAACGAAACCGGCCGCCGCACCGAAGTGCGACGGCCGGTCCGGCGAGTGAAACTCAGTCGTGCGACGGCCCCGTGTGGTACTCGAACACCAGCCCGCCGATCGTGATGAGCAGCGCGACCAGCGCGATGACCAGCAGCCAGATGTGGAAGAACGCCAGCGCCACGGCACCGAGCGCCGCGGTGGCCGCCATGCCGACCGGCCAGTAGCTGCCCGGGCTGAAGAAGCCCAGCTCGCCCGCGCCGTCGCTGATCTCGGCGTCCTCGCGGTCCTCCGGGCGCGGCTCGATCCGGCGCGCGACGAACTGCAGGTAGCTCCCGGCCAGGAACGCCAGGCCACCGGTGAGGAACAGCGCGACGATGCCCACCGGCTCGGCACCGTGGGTCGCGGCCAGCGCGGTCCACACCCAGTACACGCCGGCCATGAACACGGCGAAGATCGCCACGATGAAGAAGATGCGGGCTTCGACCTTCATGGTCTTTTCCTACTCCTGTGTCTCGCCGGCCGTCAGTTGGACGCGGTCCGCGCGGTGCGGTCGGTGTTGAACGGCTGGGTCGTCACCGCGTGCGGGGTGCACAGCTCGCCGCAGTTCATCTTCGCCAGCGCTTCGGCCGCGGTGAACGACTGGCCCGTCGAGGGGTTCACCTGCTTGCGCAGCGCGATGTACTGGTCGTACTTGTCGGCCGACAGCGCGCGGACCTCGAAGTTCATCACCGAGTGGTACGTGCCGCACAGCTCCGCGCACCGGCCGACGAAGGAGCCTTCGCGGTCGATCTTGTTCTGGAAGGAGCTGTCCTGGTTGTTCTTCTCCGGGTTCGGCATGACGTCCCGCTTGAAGTGGAACTCCGGAACCCAGAAGGAGTGGATGACGTCGGTGGAGACCAGGTCGTACTGGATGGTCTTGCCGACCGGGAGCACCAGCAGCGGGATCTCGCCGGACGAGCCGACGGTGCTGATCTGCTGGCCGTCCGCCTTCTTCGCGGACTCGTCCTCGTACTTGAACTCCCAGTTCCACTGGAAGGCCACGACCTGGACCTTGACGTCCGGGTTCGGGATCTTGTCCAGGACCTTCGACTCCGTCGTCGCGGTGAAGAAGAACAGGACGCAGACCATGATCGTCGGGACGACGACCGTGAACAGCTCGAGCGGGATGTTGTACTGGAACTGCCGGGGCAGCTCCTCCGGCTCGCCGTCGGCCGTCTTCTTCTTGCGGTGGAACGTCGCGGTCCAGAAGATCAGGGCCCACACGATGACACCGACGACCAGCGCCGCGACAACCGTCCAGGTCCACAGGTTCCGCATGTCGGTGGCCTGCTGCGTGACGCCGACCGGCCAGCCGAACCGCAGGATCTCGTCGCCGGAGCAGCCCGTCGCGGTCAGCGCGACCAGCACGGCCAGCGCGGCGACGCGCACGGTCCGCTTCCCCAGGGTGCGCTCGGGTTGTCCCACTGCGCCTCGCCCTTTCACCCAGAGCCTCCTACGACCGATCTTTGTGACAGCCGGACTCTAGCCGAGTTGGCCGGTCCTGCTGACCAAGGGGTAACCATCGACGTGCGTGTTACTCGCCACCAGCGTCCCGGCATACTGGGGCCTTCCCCAGCCCGCGAAGACCCTGAAGGTGTGTGAGTCCCCGTGTGCGGCCTGCTTGGACTGATCTGCGCGACCGAGACCGGCGCGGCGAACGCGCGTGACGCCGTCGGCGCGGCCATGCGCTGCCAGCGCCACCGCGGCCCCGACGAGCAGGACACCTGGGCCGACGCCGAAGTCGTCTACGGCTTCAACCGGCTCGCCTTCATCGACGTCGAGCACGCGCACCAGCCGCTGGTCTGGGGCCCGCCCGAGGCGCCGGGCCGGTACACGATGAACTTCAACGGCGAGATCTACAACTACCTGGAGCTGCGGGCCGAGCTCGCCGAGCAGCACGGCGCGAAGTTCGAGACCGAGGGCGACGGCGAGGCCATCGTCGCCGGGTTCCACTACCTCGGCGCGGAGTGGGTGAAGCGCCTGCGCGGCATGTTCGCCTTCATGATCTGGGACTCCCAGGAGAAGCGGGTCTTCGGCGCGCGCGACCCGTTCGGGATCAAGCCGCTGTTCTATTCGGCCGGGCCCGAGGGCGTGGCCTTCTCCAGCGAGAAGAAGAGCCTGCTGGAGCTGTCGGACGTCCTCGGCGTCGCCCAGGAGCTGGACCGGAAGGCCCTGCAGCACTACCTGGTCCTGCAGTACGTGCCCGAGCCCGAGTCGCTGCACACGGCGATCCGGCGCGTGGAGTCCGGGACGTCGTTCGAGGTGGTGCCCGGCGGTGAGGTGAAGTTCACGCGCTACTTCCACCCGCAGTTCACCGCGAAGCCGGTCAGCTCCCCCGCCGAGGCCGAGGAGCTGTACCAGCGCATCGCCGACGTGATGCGCGACTCGGTCGGCAAGCACATGATCTCCGACCCGGACGTCACGGTCGGCGCGTTCCTCTCCGGCGGCATCGACTCCACGGCCACCGCCACGCTGGCCAAGGAGCACAACCCGAACCTGATCGCGTTCACCACCGGGTTCGAGCGCGAGGGCTACTCCGAGGTCGACGTCGCCGCCGAGTCGGCCGCCGCGATCGGCGTCAAGCACGTGGTCCGGACGGTGTCGGCGGACGAGATGATGGAGGTGCTGCCGCTCATCGTCTGGTACCTCGACGACCCGGTGGCCGACCCGGCGCTGGTCCCGCTGTGGTTCATCGCGCGCGAGGCCCGCAAGCACGTCAAGGCCGTGCTGTCCGGTGAAGGCGCGGACGAGCTGTTCGGCGGTTACACGATCTACAACGAGCCGATCTCGCTGGCGCCGTTCGAGAAGATCCCGGGCGGCATGCGCAAGATCATCGGCAAGGTGTCGACGAAGATCCCCGAGGGCACCCGCGGCAAGGACCTGCTCCGCCGCGGCGCGCTGCCGCTGGAGGACCGCTACTACGGCAACGCCCGCAACTTCCGCGACGACCAGCTGCGCAACGTCCTGCGCACGTACCAGGAGGGCGTCGGCTTCAAGGACGTCACGGCACCCTGGTACGACGTCTCGCGCGGCTGGGACCCGGTGGCCCGCATGCAGCACGTGGACCTGTACACGTGGCTGCGCGGCGACATCCTGGTCAAGGCCGACAAGGTGACGATGGCGAACTCGCTGGAACTGCGGGTGCCGTTCCTCGACGCCGAGGTGTTCAAGGTCGCGGCGTCGATCCCGCTGGACCAGAAGCTCGCCCACGGCACGACGAAGTACGCGCTGCGCCAGGCGCTGGCCAAGATCATCCCGGCGCACGTGCTCAACCGCCGCAAGCTGGGCTTCCCGGTCCCGATCCGGCTGTGGCTGCGCAACGAGATGTACGATTGGGCGAAGGGGATCATCTCGGATTCGAAGACCGAGGAGCTGCTGGACAAGAAGGCGATCCTGGCGCTGCTGGAGGAGCACAAGGCGGGCCAGCTGGACCGCAGCCGCCAGCTGTGGGCGCTGATCGTGTTCATGCTGTGGCACGGCATCTTCGTGGAGCACCGGATCAAGCCGGAGATCCCGGAGCCGGTGTACCCGGTCAAGCTCTGAGGTTCGCGTGACGAAGGCCCCGCACCGGCTCGGTGCGGGGCCTTTCCCGTGCCGAGGCTCAGGCGGCGGGCAGGACCGCCCCGATCTCCTCCGCGGCGTCCGGACCGAACGCCTCACCGATGCGGGCCAGGGCCTCGGCGCGGTCGAACGTCCACTCCTGGGTGCCGACCGTCTCCAGGACCAGCACCGCGATCAGCGACCCCAGCTGGGCCGCGCGCTCCACGCCGAGGCCGCCGTCGAGGCCCGCCAGGAAGCCGGCGCGGAAGCCGTCGCCGACGCCCGTCGGGTCGGCCTTCGTGCGCTCGGGGACCGCGCCGATCTGCAGGGCGACGCCGTCCTTGCCCACGATCTCGACGCCCTTCTCGCCCAGCGTCGTGATCCGCAGGCCGACCTGGTCGAGGACGTCGGCCTCGGTCCAGCCGGTCTTCTGGAGCAGCAGCTCCCACTCGTAGTCGTTGCTGAACAGGTACTTCGCGCCGGCGACGAACGCGCGCGCCTGCTCGCCGGTCATCCGGGCCAGCTGCTGCGACGGGTCGACGGCGAAGGCGTACCCGCGCTGGCGGCACTCCTCGGCGTGGCGGATCATGCCCTCGGGGTCGTCCGGGCTGATCAGCACCAGGCTCAGCGCGCCGGCGCGCTCGGCGATCGGCGACAGCTCGATGTTGCGGGACTCGGCCATCGCGCCGGCGTAGAAGGTCGCGATCTGGCAGAGGTCCTCGTCGGTGGTGCAGACGAACCGCGCGGTGTGCGCGACCTCGGACACGTGCACGCCCGAGGTGTCGACGCCGTGCCGCTCCAGCCAGGAGCGGTAGTCGGCGAAGTCGGCGCCGACGGCACCCACGAGGACCGGCTGGACGCCGAGCACCCCGAGGCCGAAGGCGATGTTCGCGCCGATGCCGCCGCGCCGGACCACCAGGTCGTCGGCGAGGAAGCTCAGTGAGACGCGGTGCAGCTGCTCGGCGACCAGCTGCTCGGCGAACCTGCCCGGGAAGTGCATGAGGTGGTCGGTCGCGATACTGCCGGACACCGCGATCCTGGCCTTTTCTGCCACCGGCTGCTCCTTTGTGCTCTTTCCTCACGGCAAAAGGCGCGAAGTTACCCCCGGGTCATGACCCATCCGGGTAGTTCGCGCGCGCCCAGCCGACACTACCGGCTGGTACTCCTGTTCCAGTCGAGCGCAGATCAATAGCGTTACGAATCGTGAACGCCGTCACCGAACCCGAGACCCTGTCCGAGCTGATCGCCGATTGCGCTTTCATCCCGGCGACGCTCCAGGCCGAAAGCCTCCCGACCTCGCTCGTCACGGCCGAACCGTGGCAGGTCGACGAGGCGTGCCACGCCCAGGTGGCCGAGCTCGACGCCTACGTCTGACCCCCGGATTCCCGCAGCAACGGAGAAGGCCCCGCCTCCCACCCGGGAGACGGGGCCTTCTGCTGTGGTGTCGTGGCTCAGTGGAACGAGTCGCCGCAGGCGCAGGAGCCGGTGGCGTTCGGGTTGTCGATCGTGAAGCCCTGCTTCTCGATCGTGTCCACGAAGTCGATGACGGCTTCCGACACGTACGGCGCGCTCATCCGGTCGACGGCGACCTTGAGGCCGTCGAAGTCGCGGAACAGGTCTCCGTCGAGCGTGCGCTCGTCGAAGAACAGCTGGTAACGCAGGCCCGCACAGCCACCGGGCTGGACGGCGATGCGCAGGTGCATGTCGTCGCGGCCCTCCTGCTCGAGCAGGGCCTTCGCCTTGGAAGCCGCGGCGTCGGTCAACGTGACGCCGTGGGTCTCCTCGGCGGTCTCGGCCTGCGTCGCGCCGGCGTGCTCAGCGGTCGTCATGGCACTCCCTCATCAAAGTCGAACTCGCTGCGGATACTCCTCGTGCTGACGTGTTCAACACCCGGGGCGTCCGATCTGTTCCCCCACCATGGTCGCACATGGATCGCCCTGGTTACCGGCGGCGTGACGCCTGCAATACCCTGGTGAGGTGAGGTTCCTGCGCCGAAGCACCACAGACACCGCCGCCGAAGAGCCGGAAACGGCCGAAGCCGTCGACGTCGCCGGCAAGGCGTACACGCCCGGTAAGGGCAAGGCTACGCCGAAGCGCCGCGACGCCGAGGCGAAGAAGCGCGGCCCGGTGGCACCGCCGCCCACGACGATGCGTGAGGCGATGAAGCGCAACAAGGAACTGCGCAAGGCGAACCCCCAGTCCAAGGAAGACCGCCGGGCGGCCGCGAAGGCTCGCCGCGACGCGATGATGCGCGGCGACGACAGCGCCCTGCTGCCGCGCGACAAGGGGCCGGTCAAGCGGTACGTCCGCGACCTGGTCGACAGCCGGCGCAACCTGCTCGGCCTGTTCATGCCGCTGGCGATCGTGGTGTTCCTGGCGCTGCTGGTGCCGTTGCCCCAGGTGCAGTCGTACATCACGCTGCTGTGCACGGCGATGCTGCTGGTGATGGCGATCGAGGGCTTCGTGAACGGCCGGAAGATCGCGAAGCTGGTCCGGGAGAAGTTCCCGAAGGAAGCGGTGAACGGCCGGTCGATCGGCTGGTACGCGTTCGTCCGGGCATCCCAGATCCGGCGGCTGCGGATGCCGAAGCCGCGGCTGAAGCCGGGCGACCCGATCCCGAACTGAGCCGATTTCGAGAAGCCGGGTGGAGCGAGCCTCCACCCGGCTTCTCGCTGTCCGCGACCGCGGGTCCGACCTCCGGGCCACCCCCGCCGTGGCTGGAGTCACTCCAGGTCGTTAGCAAAGCAAACGATTACCGCCTAAGCTCACAGCCATGGAGTTTCGTCGTCTCGGCCGCAGTGGCCTCAACGTCAGTGAGATCTCGTACGGGAACTGGCTCACCCATGGTTCCCAGGTCGAGGAGGACCAGGCCCGCGCCTGCATCGAGGCCGCCCTCGAGGCCGGCATCACCACCTTCGACACCGCCGACGCCTACGCCAACACCGCCGCCGAGGCCGTGCTCGGGCGGGGGCTGAAGGGGCAGCGGCGGGAAAGCCTCGAGATCTTCACCAAGGTCTTCTGGCCCACCGGCCCCAAGGGCCCCAACGACAAGGGCCTGTCCCGCAAGCACATCATGGAGTCGGCGCACGCGAGCCTCAAGCGGCTGGGCACCGACTACGTCGACCTCTACCAGGCGCACCGGTTCGACCGGCACACCCCGCTCGAAGAGACCATGGTCGCCTTCGCCGACCTCGTGCGCCAGGGCAAGGTCCTCTACGTCGGCGTCTCGGAATGGACCGCCGAGCAGATCTCCCGCGGCGCCGCCCTCGCGCGTGAGCTGCACATCCCGCTCGTGTCGAACCAGCCGCAGTACAACATGCTCTGGCGCGTCATCGAAGAGCAGGTCATCCCCACCTCCGAGCGCGAAGGCCTGAGCCAGATCGTCTGGTCGCCGATCGCCCAGGGCGTGCTCACCGGCAAGTACAAGCCCGGCCAGGCCTACCCCGAAGGCTCGCGCGCCACCGACGAAAAGGGCGGCGCCGACATGGTCGCCCGCTTCCTCGACGAGGACGTCCTCAAGCGCGTCGCGCAGCTCGAACCCCTCGCCAAGGAGGCCGGGCTGAGCCTCGCCCAGCTGGCCGTCGCATGGGTGCTGCAGAACCCGAACGTCGCCTCGGCGATCATCGGGGCCTCGCGGCCGGAGCAGGTGCACGAGAACGTCAAGGCCGCCGGGCAGAAGCTCGACGCCGACCTCCTGCAGGCCATCGACGACGTCCTCGGTGACGTCGTCGAGCGCGACGCGAGCCTGACCAAGAGCCCCTGACCCGGAGGCTCAGTCCTGGTTGATCCGGCCCTGGAACGGCACCCCGAGGTCGAACGCGTCCTCGGGGGCCATCCGGGGCTCCAGGCCGAACCCGCGCAGCAGCCGGCTGGCACCCGCCAGCCGGTCGCCGCCGCGGCCGGGCACGCGCGCGGGCGCGAGCCCGTGCGCGACCAGCAGGCTCTCGACGTCGTCGATCAGCCGGTACGGGTCGTACTCACCCACGGACCCAGGTCTTCCCCGTGATCCGCTCGTAGACCTCGGTGTAGCGCTGCCGCGTCTGCTCGACGACGTCCGCGGGGATCTCCGGCCCGGGCGGGGTCTGGTCCCAGCCCGTCGACCGCGACCAGTCGCGCACGAACTGCTTGTCGAACGCGCGCTGCGGGCGGCCCGGCTCCCACTCGTCGGCCGGCCAGAACCGCGACGAGTCCGACGTCAGGACCTCGTCGCCGAGGGTCAGCGTGCCGTCGGCGTCGAAGCCGAACTCCAGCTTCGTGTCCGCGATGATCACGCCCTGCTTCGCCGCGTGCTCCGCGCCCTTCGTGTAGATCTCCAGCGTCAGCTCGCGAAGCCGCTTCGCGGTGTCCTCGCCGATCTCGTTCAGGACCTCGTCGAAGGTCATGAACTCGTCGTGGCCGGTGTCGGAGATCTTCGTCGTCGGCGTGAAGATCGGCTCCGGCAGCTTGTCGCCCTCGACCAGGCCCGGCGGCAGCGCGACACCCGAAATCTTGCCGTCGCGCTGGTACTCGCGCAGGCCCAGGCCGGCGAGGTAGCCGCGCGCGATGCACTCGACCTGGACCATCTTCAGCGGCTTGCAGCGCATCGCGCGCCCGGCGAACTCCGCCGGCACGTCGGTGGTCGACACGACGTGGTTCGGGACGACCTCGGTCATCCGGTCGAACCACCAGGCCGACAGCTGGTTGAGCAGCTTGCCCTTGTCCGGGATCGGCGTCGGCAGCGAGACGTCGTAGACCGAGACGCGGTCGGACGCGACCAGCAGGATGTCCCCGCCGTCGAGTTCGTACAGGTCACGGACCTTGCCCGCGTGGATGTGCTTCATTCGCCGTCCTCAGTCGTGTACTCGTAGAAAACCCAGTGGTCGGGCAAGGCGGCGGACTCACCGTACTCGACGACCGTCCCGTCGGCCGCCAGGAAGGTGCTCCGGCCGAGCAGCACCGGCGACCCCTCCGGCAGGCCCAGCTCGGCCGCCTCCTCCTCGCCCGCGCGGCCCGCCGCGTGGCGTTCCTGCGTCGTCGCGATCTTCGTGCCCAGCCGGGCGGCCGCGTGGGCCGCGGTGCCCTCGACGATCCGCTCCGCCACCAGCAGCGCCGGCGCCTTGGCCGACAGCGCGCCGTCGAACCACGACGTCGACGTCGACAGCGGCCGCGAGTCGGGACCGTACGTGGTCCGCCGGCGGCGGATCACCGGGGCGCCCGCCTCCAGGCCGAGTGCGGCCGCGGCGCGTTCGGTCGCCGGTTCGAGGGTGGCCGAGCGGATCACCGCGTAGTGGCCCGGCGGGTAGATCCGGCCGGTCCGCGCCGAGGCGGCGGAGCGGTCGCGGGCCGTGCGGTGCAGGCCGCCGCGGTCGACGACGGTGCCGACGCCGCGCACGGGCCGCACGAGGCCCTGCGAGCGCAGCGTGGCCAGCACCTTGGTGGCCGTCGCCATGGCGACGGTCCAGGTGCGCGCTATCTCGCGGGCGGACGGCACTGCGTCGCCCTCCTGCAGCCGGCCGGACAGGATGTCGTCACGGATCCGGCCCGCGATCTGCAGGTACGGCGGCTCAGGGCGGTCGAGGGTGGGCAAGGCGGCTCCTCACAGGGACAACACGCACAAGTGTTCTAGCACGCCGGGGGGTGTCCCACAAAGGCCTGTTCAGAACCACCCAGGTGTACTAGTACACGCACTGGACTGCGCTCTAGTACGCTAGTTACCCTCGAAAGTGTGTCCCCGCCCACACCGAACTCCGGTTCCGGCGGCCCGGGCCTCGAGGAACTCCTCGAGGAACTCCGGCGCCGCAAATGGGTGCTGCACCTGTTCGGCGGCCGCGAGGCGCCGGAGATCTACGCGGCCGTGCACCGCTGGCCGACCTGCGCGGACGTCATCATCCTCCGCGACGAGCACCGGGCCAGCGCCTACCGCGTGCCGACGTTCCCGGGCACGGACGTGTTCAACCCGCGAGTCGTCACCTGGCAGTACCACGCCACCCCGGTGTGGACGCTGCGGGCGGTGCTCACCCTGGCGGAGCCCGGCACCCCGGGCGCGCCGCTGCAGGCACTCCGGCCACAGCCGGACTGCCGGATCCCGGCCGAGCTGCGGCGGGACGTCACCATCCGGCCGACCGGGCTGCCTCAGGAGGGAGACGACGGCGGTGGCCCGCCCGCGTGCGCCTAGCGGTTTCCGGGCGCAGCGGGCCGGCCGCCGCTCCGCGAAGACGAGGTGACCCCACCGATCGGCAGGGAGGAGAACCACCCATGCGCCAGGAAGCACCCGTTCCCCCGAAGCCTTCGCACTCGGCCTACCCGTAGGGCACGAGCTGCGGTCCGGCCCGGAAGCCCTGAGGCCTCTGGACGCGGATCGCGCCGGGCACCCGGACGGACCGGGTGCCCGGCATCCACCTCGGACAGCGTCGTCCGCGGCCAGGCCCGGCACAGCCCCCCCGTCCTCGCGTGTACGGGCCGACACCGCACCGATCGACTCGAGGTGGACCAGCGGCCGGGCCGCGTCGTGCGGCAGCACGGCGTCGACCCGGCCGCCTGTGCTTTCGCGGGCGACGAGCCGCGAGACCACCACCCGGCTCTTCCCGGTAAGTTGGCCGCAGCATTGCCGCGGAAGAGGAAGGGCCTGGCGTGGAGCCGGAAAACATCGAGTTCCCCGAGATCACCCCGCCCGACGACCATGCCCGCTCCGCGGCGATCGCCCTGCACGACAAGCTCGTCAAGCCCGCCGGTTCGCTCGGGCGGCTCGAAGAGCTGGGCGTCTGGATCGCCGCCTGCCAGGGGCAGTCGCCGCCGCGGCCGTTCACGCGGCCGCGCGTTGTCGTCTTCGCCGGGGACCACGGCATTGCCGCCAAGGGCGTTTCCGCCTATCCCGCCGAGGTCACCGCGCAGCTGCTCGGCACCATGCTCACCGGCGGGGCCGCAATCAACGTCCTGGCCGCCGCCGCGGGCGCGAGCGTGCGGGTCGTCGACCTGGCCGTCGACACCGAGGCTCCCGCGACCCGCTCGATCGGCGAGTTCAAGGTCCGCCGCGGCTCCGGCTCCATCGACGTCGAAGACGCTCTGACCGCCGACGAGGTGAAGAAGGCGATCCGCGCCGGGATCGCGATCGCCGACGCCGAGGTCGACGGCGGGGCCGACCTGCTCATCCCCGGCGACCTCGGGATCGGCAACAGCACCCCGGCCTCCGTGCTGGTGGCGGCGCTGACCGGCAGCGAGCCGGTCGCCGTCGTCGGCCGCGGCTCCGGCATCGACGACGACGCCTGGATGCGCAAGGCCGCCGCCGTGCGCGACGCCCTGCGCCGGGCCCGCGCGGTGCTGGCCGACCCGGTCGACCTGCTGCGCAGCACGGCCGGCGCGGACATCGCCGCGATGACCGGCTTCCTCGCCCAGGCCGCGGCCCGGCGGACGCCGGTGGTGCTCGACGGCCTGGTCGCCTGCGCGGCGGCGCTCGTCGCCGAGGACCTGGCCCCGGGCGCCCGCCGCTGGTGGGTCGCGGGCCAGCGGACGGCCGAACCGGCGCACGCCCTGGCCCTGGAGCACCTCGACCTGGGCCCGCTGCTGGAACTGGACGTCCGGCTCGGCGAAGGCACCGGCGCGGTGACCGCGCTGCCGCTGCTGATGATGGCCGCCCGCGTCCTCGCCGAGACGGCCACCCACGAGCAGGCCGGCGTCTCCGGCCCGCTCATCGCCGCGCCCGCGTCCTGAACCACGAAAGCGACTCCCGGAAGGTCGGCTCGCCGACCCTAGGGGTAACTGTCTCATCGATGAGGCAGTTACCCCTAGGGTGTCGGATCAACCGAGCTTGACCATCCAGTGGTCCGGGTCGGGGCGGGTGCCCTCCTGGATCCCGGTCAGCTCCTCGCGCAGCTTCATCGTCAGCGCACCCGGCTGCCCGTCGGCGATCGTGAACTCGCCACCGCCGTGCTTGACGTGCCCGACCGGCGTGATCACCGCCGCGGTGCCGCAGGCGAACGTCTCGGTCAGCTCGCCCGAAGCCGCCGCCTTCTCCCACTCGTCGGTGGAGATCCGGCGCTCCTCGACCTTGTACCCGAGCCGCGAAGCCAGCTGCAGCAGCGACTTCCGGGTGACGCCGGGCAGCAGCGACCCGGTCAGCTCGGGCGTGACCACCCGGGCGTTTTCGCCGGAGCCGAAGACGAAGAACAGGTTCATCCCGCCCATCTCCTCGACCCAGCGCCGCTCGACCGCGTCGAGCCACACGACCTGGTCACAGCCCTTCTCGACGGCCTGCGCCTGCGCCACGAACGACGCCGCGTAGTTGCCGGCGCACTTGGCCGCGCCGGTGCCGCCGGGAGCCGCCCGGACGTACTCGGTGGACAGCCAGACGCTGACCGGCTTCACGCCACCCGCGAAGTACGACCCCGCCGGCGAGGCGATCACCGTGTACACGTAGTCGGCGGCCGGGCTGTTGACGCCCAGGCCGGTCGACGTCGAGATCATGAACGGCCGCAGGTACAGCGAATCACCCGGCCGGGTGGGCACCCACCGGCCGTCGACGGCGACGAGTTCCCGCAGCGATTCGAGGAACATCTCTTCGGGCAGCTGCGGCATGGCGAGCCGCTCGGCCGACTGCCGGAACCGGGTGGCGTTGGCGTCCGGGCGGAACGACGCGATCGAGCCGTCCGGCTGGCGGTAGGCCTTGAGCCCCTCGAAGATGGCCTGGCCGTAGTGCAGCACCGACGTCGCCGGGTCGAGCGTGAACGGGGCGTACGGACCCACCTGGGCCTCGTGCCAGCCCTGGCCCTTCGACCACTTGACGGTGACCATGTGGTCGGTGAAGTACAACCCGAACCCGGGCGTTTCGAGTACCTCCGCGACACGGTCCGCGCTCGCAGGACTCGGGTGCGGGACATGGGCGAACTGTGCCGTGGTCGTCATGGTTAGACGATACCGCTTGCTCGGACGCGCGTTAGTCGGATGTCCATCTGTTCCGGGCGCCCCGCGTCCGGCTCGTGATGACTCTAGGATGCCCTTGTGACCTACCACTCCACTGAGCCGGTGCCCCGGCCCAAGACCGGCGGAGCCGACGTCAAGACGTTCGTCACCGCGGTGCTGCTGACCTTCGGTGTCGGCCTGCTCGGCATGGTCGGCTGGGCCGTGCTCAGCAGCGGCTTCGGCGGCTTCCTCGGCCTGGTCGGCGGGGTGTTCGCCATCGTGTGGTGGCGGAGCATCCACGGCAAGAAGGTGTTCCCGGCGGTCATCCCGACGAAGTCGGTGGTCGTCCTCGCGGTGGTCAACGCCGTGCTGGCGCTGATCCTTCTCCTGCTCGCGGGCTGAGCTCCGCCGGCAGCTCCGGCGCCGGCCAGCCCGGGTCCGGGCGGAAGTCGGTGTCCGTCCCGTCGAACGGGTAGGCGCCGCGTTCGGCCAGCGCGCCGATCCGCTCGCCTTCGGCCCGCAGCCGGTCGAACTGCTCGAGCGTCAGGCGGCCGACTTCCAGGGCGGCCTCGGCCTCGTCCTCGTCGTCCCAGCGCCAGCTGCCGTCGCGTTCGACGACGACGTCGAGCACGCCGTCGATCCGGTCGACCGCGCCCGCCGTGCGCCCCAGCGGGATCTCGAGGTTGACGTACCAGTTCTTGAACCGGCCTTCGAGGTCGAAGAACCACCAGACCGACGACCACTCGTCTTCGGGGATCCGCCGGAGCGTCGAGGCGCCGTGCCAGGAGTCGGGGACCGGCACCCGCGGGATGCGGAACCGCTGGTCGAGCGGGGCGTCGCGCATCAGGCGGCCGTCGGCGAGCCTGCTGCCGACGATCGGCGTGCCGGCCGGCAGCCAGGCGAGCAGGACGCGGCCGTCGTCTTCGAGGACGCGCAGCGGGTGGACCTGGCCGATCGAGCCGTCGGGGCGGTGGAACCGTTCGACCACGGTCTCCCCCGGCCGCCAGCGTCGATCACTCACGAGCCCCACTGTACCTGCGGGCGCGTACGCCCAGTAGCAGCTCGAACACGACCGCCAGCCCCGCGACCACGAGCACGGGCAGCACCGGCAGGAAGTACGCGGCCACCGCGGCGACGGCGACGCCCGCGAGCCCCGGCGGCCCGGTTCGCTCGCGGACCTCCGCACCGGCCGCGAGCGCCGGCAGCACCGTCGCGACCACGGCGACGACCGTGAGCATCGGCTGCAGCGCGTCGGCGTCGGCGGCGGACAGCAGGTCACGCAGCGACGTGAGCGACAGCCCGAGCCGGACCGCGCCGAGCTGGTAGAGCGCGGCGAAGCCGGCCAGCAGGGCGACCGCGCCGAGCAGCAGGACGCGCAGCCCGGCCTTGCCGCGTCCCGCGGGCCGCAGGAACGGCAGCGCCAGCACGGCCACGAAGAGCACGCCCGCGAAGTCCGGGGGTTGCGGGCCGCCGCCGGCCGTCGCCACCGGCGGCACGGCCACGCACACGCCGACCAGCACGAGGCCCGCGACGAGCAGCAGTCCGCAGACGGCGCGCACGACGATCGCCGGGATCTTCAGCCCGGCGAACCCCACGCCGGTCACCACGACGACGAACGCCGCGGCCGCCGCCTCGCGGTGCCCGGGGAAGACGTAGGCGCCGAACGCGATGGCGTAGCCGGTCACCTCCGCCGGCCGCGCGACCGCCACGGCGACCCGCTCCACCAGGGCGTCCCCCGGTTCCGGCACCCGCGCCGACACGCCGGCGGCCACCGCCGCGAGCACCAGCCCGGCGAGCAGCCACCAGCCCGCACCCGCCGCCCCGGCCGCCAGCACCACCAGCAGCCCGCCACCCAGCCGCACGCAGCCCTCCCGTACCTGTGTTCACCCGCGATTTCGTCGTCATTAGCATGGCTCACGATCCCGACCGGGCCGGTGCCCGGTACCACCGAGAACGCGCGAGGAGCCAGAAGTGACCGTGCCCAAGCTCGCCCTGTCCGACAACACCGGGGAGGCACTGGCCAAGACGCGCGCCGATGTTGTCGTCATCGGCACCGTGGCCGGCGAGGACGGTCCGGTGCTCGCTCCCGGCGCCGCCGCCGTGGACGCCGCGTTCGACGGCAGGCTCGCCGGCCTGCTGGCCACGCTCGGCGCGAGCGGGAAGGCCGAAGAGGTCGTCAAGGTCCCGACGCTGGGCAAGCTCCCGGCCGGCGTGGTGCTCGCCGTCGGCCTGGGCAAGGCGGCCGGCGACATCACCCCGGAGCAGGTCCGCCGCGCCGCGGGCGCCGCCGGCCGCGCGCTGGCCGGCACCGACCGCGCGCTCGTCACGCTGTCCGAGATCGACCTGCAGGCCGCCGTCGAGGGCACGGTCCTCGGCTCCTACGTCTTCACCGCCTACCGCTCGGAGAAGGGCGACGCCCCGCTGGCGAAGGCCGACTTCGCGAGCCCGGCCGGCGGCACCGCCCGCGAGCACAAGGCGACGCTGAAGGCGGCCGGCAGCATCGCCGAGGCCGTCATCGTCGCCCGCGACCTGATCAACACCCCGCCGAACGACCTCTACCCGGCTTCCTTCGCCGACCGCGCGAAGAAGCTGGCCGAGGACAACGGCCTCGAGTTCGAGGTGCTCGACGAGAAGGCCCTCAAGCGCAAGGGCTTCGGCGGCATCCTCGGCGTCGGCGGCGGTTCGTCGCGCCCGCCGCGGCTGCTGCGCCTGGCCTACAAGCCGGCCAAGGCCGCCAAGAAGGTCGCGCTGGTCGGCAAGGGCATCACGTTCGACTCGGGCGGCATCTCGCTCAAGCCCGCCGCGAACATGGACCACATGACGTCGGACATGTCCGGCGCGGCCGGCGTGCTCGCGTCGGTGGTGCTCGCGGCGAAGCTGAAGTACCCGCTCGAGGTCGTCGCGCACATCCCGCTGGCGGAGAACCTGCCGTCCGGGACGTCGTACCGGCCGGGTGACGTGCTGACGATGTACGGCGGCAAGACCGTCGAGGTCCTCAACACCGACGCCGAGGGCCGGCTGGTCCTGGTCGACGCCATGGTCCGCGCGGCCGAGGAGAACCCGGACTACCTGATCGAGACCTCGACGCTGACCGGCGCCCAGGTCGTCGCGCTCGGCAACCGCACCGCCGGCGTGATGGGCTCGGAGGACTTCCGCGACCGCGTCGCGGCGATCATGCAGGCCACCGGCGAGAACGGCTGGGCCATGCCGCTGCCGGAGGAGCTGCGCGCCGACCTCGACTCGCGCCTGGCCGACCTGGCCAACGTGACCGGCCACCGCTGGGGCGGCATGCTCGCGGCCGGGATCTTCCTGCGCGAGTTCGTCGCCGACGGCCTCGACTGGGTCCACATCGACATCGCGGGCCCGTCGTTCAACACGGGCTCGCCGTGGGGCTACACCGGCAAGGGCGGCACCGGCGTCCCGGTGCGGTCGATCGCCGCGGTCCTGGCGGACATCGCCGCCAACGGCTGACACTCAAGCGCCCCAATGTGGCCTTGGTTGCGTTGAACGCACCCAATGTGGCCTTCGGTGCGTTGAACGCACCGAAGGCCACATTGGGGCGCTTGGGGCCGGTGATCGAATTGCCGCTTTCGGTGTGATCCGGGACACCGTACGGTGACCGGGTGACGACCGAGCCGGTGGAACGCGACTCCCCCGCCGAAATCGCCGCCGAGCACGACGAGGAACGCCCGGCGCGGAAGCTGTCCGGGGTCCCCGACCGCGTCGTCTACTTCGTCGCCCTCGCCGTCGCGGTCCTCGTGCTCAAGCAGGTGTTCTTCCCGTTCGCCAAGGGCACCCAGTTCTCCCTGGTCCTGTTCCTCGGCGTGACGCTGCCGCTGGTGTTCCTCTGCTACCGCCCGCGCCTGCGCGGCCGCGACGATCCCGGCTGGACCGACTGGGCGCTCGCCGTCGCCGCCCTCGCCGTCGGCCTCTACCCCGTCCTCGTCGGCTACGACGACTTCCTGAACCGCCAGGGCACCCTGTCCCCGCTGGACATCGTGGCCGGCGCGCTGCTGCTGGTGCTCATCCTCGAAGCCACCCGCCGCACCACCGGGCCGGTGCTGCCGATCGTCTGCGTGCTCTTCCTGGCCTACGCCTACTACGGCGGCTTCCTCCCGCAGAACTGGGGCATCGCCCACGCGGGCATCGACTTCAGCCAGATCGTCAACGCGCTCTTCAACGACGCCAGCGGGTTCTACGGCACCCCGCTGGACGTCGCGGCGAGCTACATCGTGCTGTTCACCCTCTACGGCGCGGTGCTCAACGCCTCCGGCGCCGGGCAGTTCTTCGTGGACATCTCCTTCGCCGCGTTCCGCCGGTCGCGGACCGCGCCCGGCCGGACCACCGTGCTGTCGGGCTTCCTGCTCGGCACGGTGTCCGGGTCCGGCACCGCGACCGCCGTCAGCCTCGGCTCGATCACCTGGCCGATCCTCAAGAAAGCCCGCTACCCCAAGGAAAACGCCGGCGGGCTGCTCGCCGCGGCCGGCATCGGGGCCATCCTCTCGCCGCCGACGCTCGGCGCGGCGGCGTTCATCATCGCCGAGTACCTGCAGACGTCGTACCTGAAGGTGCTGATCTGGGCGACCGTCCCGACCCTGCTCTACTACCTCGGCATCGTGCTCGCCATGGAGGCGGACGCGCGGCGCTTCAAGGCCGAAGCCGTCGACGTGCCGCACGAGGATCCGTGGAAGCTGCTGCTGCGCGGCGGTTACCACTTCCTGTCGCTGGCGATCATCGTCGTGTTCCTCGCCCTGGACATCCCGCCGTTCGCCGCGGTCGTCTACGCCACCGGCGTCGCCGCGCTCTTCGCGCTGATCGCCCGCCGCCGTGACGTCAAAGGCTGGGCCAGGGACATGGTCGACGCGCTGTCGGCCGGCGTGCGGGGCGCGCTGCCGGTGATCGCGGTGTGCGCGGCGGCCGGCGTGATCACCTCGACCATCACCAAGACCGGCCTGGGCCTCGAACTCGCCGACGCACTGGTGGAGCTGGCCGGCGTCCTCACCGACAACGGCACGCTGATCCTCGTCCTGACCGTGCTGCTCTCGGCGATCGCCGTCGGCGTCCTGGGACTCGCGGTGCCGGTCACCGCGAGCTTCATCATCGCCTGGGTCGTGATCGGTCCCGCGCTGGAGACGCTCGGCGTCGCCGACGCCGAGCGCGCGATGTTCATCTTCTACTACGCCGTGCTGTCCGAGGTCACGCCGCCGACCGCGCTCGCCGCGGTGGCGTCGGCGGCAATCACCGGCGGCTCGGTGCTCGGGACCATGTGGCAGTGCTGGAAGTACACGCTCCCGGCGTTCCTGGTGCCGATCGCCTTCGTGCTGACCGACAACGGCGCCGCGCTGCTGCTGCAGTCCGACGCCCTCACCGTGGTGTGGGTGACGGCGGTGTCCGCGCTCGCCGTCGCCGCGCTGGCGGTGGTCACCGGGGGCTGGCTCTTCGGGCCGGTCGGCCTGCCGGCGCGGCTGCTGTTCGTGCCCGCCGCCCTCTGCCTGCTCTACCTGGAGCCGGTGCCGATCGCGATCGGTGCCGTGTGCGGCGTCGCCGCCTTGCTCACCCACGCCGTGATCACGAGGAGGACAGCATGAAACGCGCAGTCGCCGCCGCCGCGGTGCTCGCCCTGGCCGTCACCGGCTGCGGCGGGAAGCAGCAGACCGACCAGGCCGCGCCCGGCGGGACCCAGTCGTGCGAAGCGGCCGAGGGCCGCATCACGATCGCCACCGGCAACAGCGGCGGCGTGTACTACGTGCTGGGCGGCGGGCTCGCCCAGCTGATCAGCAGTTCCACGAAGCTGCGCGCGACGGCCTCGGAAACCGGGGCGTCGGTGCAGAACATCCAGCAGCTGGTGGCCGGCAACTACGACGTCGCGTTCTCGCTGGCCGACACCGCGGCGGACGCCGTCAACGGCAAGGGCGCCTTCGACGGCAAGCCGCAGAAGGTCCAGGCCCTGTCCCGGATCTACCCGAACTCCACGCAGGTGCTGGTGCGCGCGGACGCGGGCATCAACAGCGTCGAGGACATGAAGGGCAAGCGGATCTCGACGGGCTCGCCGAAGTCGGGTACCGAGGTGATCGCGAACCGCCTGCTCCAGGCGGCGGGCCTCAAGCCGGACACCGACGTCCAGGCGCAGCGGCTCGACCTCGCCAAGACGGCGGACGGCATGAAGGCGGGCACCCTGGACGGCCTCGTCTGGTCCGGCGGCCTGCCGACCGCGCAGATCACCGACATCACGACGGCGTTGAAGGACAAGGTGAAGTTCCTCGACATCACGCCGCTGCTGCCGAAGCTGAAGGAGGTCAACCCGGTGTACGACGCCGCCCCGATCCCGGCGGCGACCTACGGGCAGCCCGCGGACGTGCCGACGGTCGTGGTGCCCAACCTGCTGCTGGTGCGCGAGGACTTCCCGGCGGGCAACGCGTGCGCGATCACGAAGCTGATCTTCGACAAGCAGGCGGACCTGGCGAAGGTCCACCCCGCGGCGAAGGAGATTTCGAAGCAGCTGGCGACGCAGACCGACCCGGTCCCGCTGCACCCGGGCGCCAAGCAGGCGCTCGGCTAGGGTCGGTGGGGTGCAGGACTACCTCGAAGCGGCGGTCCGCGACATCCTGACGGCGCCCGAGGCGCGCGTCGACGACCAGGTGGGGTACGCGGCCTTGCTGCTCGCGGTCACCGGCGCCCTCGACGAAGCCGACCGGCTGGTCACGCAGTGGCAGGCCCGGACGGAGCGGCCGGTGGCCGCGCTGGCCGCGGACCCGGTGCGGGCACGCGCGTGGGCGATGCTGTTCGAGGCGCGCGGCGGGCGTCCGGACTGGGCGGAGGGGTTGCCGCCGCTCGACCTCGACGCGGAGGAGCGCACCCACACGGCTGGGTTGCGGCGTCCGGTCTCGGACCTCGAGGGCGTCCTCCCGCCGGGCCCGGTCGCCGAGGTGGTCAAGCGGGTCGCGCCGACCCGCCCGGACCGGGTGCGCGCGGCCCTCGCCGAGGGGGACCTGGGCTCGTGGGCTGGTTCGGCCGGGCCGCACCCGGACGTGGCCACGCTGGCGGCCACCCGCGCGCTGGCCCCGGCGCTGGTGGCGGGCGCGGACCCGCTCGGGCTGCGTGACTGGGCGCCGGCGTGCGCGGGTGCGCTGGTCGCGGCGTTGCACGAGCGGTACCCGCTCACGCTCGGCTCCTGGCCCGAGCTGATCGCGGAGATCATGCGCCTGCGTGGTCACGGCGGAGCGGGACTCCTGCGCGGCCGGACCACCCTCCCGCCCCCGGCGTCCGAAGCGGCGATCCGTTCGGCCGAGCTCCGCCTGGGCGTCGAGCTGCCCGCCGACCACCGCGGCTTCCTCCGCACCTGCGACGGCCTGCCCGCCGACGTGGTCTTCCCGCGGCTGCTCGGCACCGCGGACCTGCGCGCCGAGAACGGCGTGGTGATCCTCAGCGAGCCCGCGGTACTCCTGCTCTCGGCCGGGCACGTCGTCGAGGTCGACACGGTCCTCGGCACCACGGTCCACGCGTCCTTCCGGGCGGCGCTGCTCAACCACGCCGCCCTGCTGGCCCAGGCAGGCTAGCTTGGACACGGTGACCATCCTCACCGTGGAGAAGATCACCCCGGAGAACGTCGCCGCCGCTTGCCAGCTGGCCGTCCAGCCGCACCAGAAGAAGTTCGTCGCTCCCGTCGCCGTCTCGCTCGCCGAGGCCTACACCCAGCCGGAGATCGCCTGGCCGCGGCTGATCATGGGCGACGGCGAACCCGTCGCCTTCGTCATGGGCCGCTTCGACCCGGGCGCCGACCTCGACTTCTTCCGCTGCTCGATCTGGCGGCTCAACGTCGGCGCCTGCGTCCAAGGCCGCGGCTACGGCCGGTTCGCCGTCGAAACCGTCCTCGAGGAGGCCCGGCGGCGAGGCGAAAAGGTCGTGACGGTGCTGTGGCTGCCGGCCGACGACGGCCCGGAGAAGTTCTACCTCAAGCTGGGCTTCCGCCCCACCGGCCAGGCCCACCACGGCGAGGTGGTCGGCCGGCTCGACCTCTAGACCTGGCCGCGCTTCTTCCGCTCGGTGTACTCGCGCATCCGCTTCGGGTACCCGACCCGCGCCACCTCGTACACCGGGATCGAGCGCCGGTGGCCGAACTGCTGGGCGGCCTCCAGGCTGGCGATCCGCCGCCGCGTCCACTCTCCGTCATGGGCGATCAACACCACAGTGGTCTCCGTGACGTTGGTCTTCGGCTCCACGAACGCCTCGACACCCCGCCGCGTGGCCGCCCACTCCTCGAGGTGGCGGGTGTCCTCGGAGCTGGCTTTCCGCAGCGTACCGGCCCGCTGACCACCCTTGGCCCGCCTGCGCAGCGAGTCGAAGAGACCCACCTCGACCACCCTCCCTCACGAGACTTCCACCACTCATTATCCCGGACTCCGCGTGTGGTCGGCGTCGCACACCCGGCTAGCTCGCAGCCCCGTCCGGCGTAGTGACAAGATGGCGGGTGTCGCGCGCGCGGTTATACCGGCGCGCGGGCGACGACAGAGCATCACCCCACTGCTTGCCGAGGAGTTAATGAAGTGACCGACACCTCCGCCGACCTCGTGATCCTGGGAGGCGGATCGGGCGGCTACGCCGCGGCGTTCCGCGCGGCCGAGCTGGGCCTTTCCGTCACGCTGATCGAGAAGGACAAGCTGGGCGGGACGTGCCTCCACCGGGGCTGCATCCCGACCAAGGCCCTGCTGCACGCCGCCGAGGTCGCCGACGAGACCCGTGAAGCCGAAGCGGTCGGCGTCAAGGCCGCCTTCGAGGGCATCGACATCGCCGGGGTCAACAAGTACAAGGACGGGATCATCGCCCGCCTGTACAAGGGCCTGCAGGGCCTGGCCAAGGCGCACAAGGTCAACCTCGTCGAGGGCAGCGGAACGTTCGTCGGCGGCACGACCGTCGAGGTGGACGGCACCCGCTACACCGGCAAGAACGTCATCCTCGCCACCGGCTCGTACTCGCGCACGCTGCCCGGCCTGGAGCTCGGCGGCCGCATCATCGCCAGCGAGCAGGCCCTCGCCCTCGACTACGTCCCCAAGAAGGTCGTCGTCCTCGGCGGCGGCGTCATCGGCGTCGAGTTCGCCAGCGTCTGGGCTTCCTTCGGCGTCGACGTCACCATCGTCGAGGCGCTGCCGCGGCTGGTCCCGAACGAGGACGAGTTCGCGTCCAAGCAGCTCGAGCGCGCGTTCCGCCGCCGCAAGATCGCCTTCAAGACCGGTGTGAAGTTCACCGGCGCGAAGCAGGACGACAACGGCGTGAGCGTTTCGCTGGAGTCCGGCGAGACGATCGAGGCCGACCTGCTGCTGGTCGCCGTCGGCCGCGGCCCGAACTCGGCGGGCCACGGCTACGAGGAGGCCGGCGTCAAGATCGAGCGCGGCTTCGTCCTCACCGACGAGCGGCTGCGCACCAACCTGCCGAACGTCTTCGCCGTCGGCGACATCGTCCCCGGCCTGCAGCTCGCGCACCGCGGCTTCCAGCAGGGCATCTTCGTCGCCGAGGAGATCGCCGGGCTGAACCCGCGCGTGATCGACGAGAGCGGCATCCCGCGGGTCACCTACTCGCACCCGGAGGTCGCGTCGGTCGGGCTGACCGAGTCGCAGGCCAAGGACAAGTACGGCTCGGACGTCACGACGTTCACCTACGACCTGGGCGGCAACGGCAAGAGCCAGATCCTCAAGACCTCGGGCGGGGTCAAGCTGATCAAGGCCCCGGACGGCCCGGTCGTCGGTGTCCACATGGTCGGCGACCGCGTCGGCGAGCTGATCGGCGAAGCGCAGCTGATCTACAGCTGGGAGGCCTTCCCCGAGGACGTCGCCCCGCTGATCCACGCGCACCCCACCCAGACCGAGGCCCTCGGTGAAGCGTTCCTCGCCCTCGCGGGGAAGCCGCTGCACGTGCACAGCTGACGTCCCACCAGCAGAATCCAGACCACGCAGAACTTGGAAGAGGAGTCAGCGAACGATGGCCTACTCCGTCACATTGCCGGAGCTCGGGGAGAGCGTCACCGAAGGCACCGTCACCCGGTGGCTTAAGCAGGAGGGCGACACCGTCGAGGTCGACGAGCCGTTGCTCGAGATCTCGACCGACAAGGTCGACACCGAGGTGCCCTCCCCGGTGGCGGGCACGGTCGTGAAGATCAGCGCCCAGGAAGACGAGACCGTCGAGGTCGGCGGCGAGCTCGCCGTCATCGACGACGGCACCGGCGGCGTGCCGGAGTCGTCCGCCCCGGCGCAGGAAGAGAAGCCGGAGCCGGCACCTGCGCAGCCGGAGCCGCAGGCCCAGGCCGAAGAGAGCGCCCCGAGCAAGCCGGACACCGCGCCGGCGTCGGGTGGCGAGGGCACCGAGGTGAAGCTGCCCGAGCTGGGCGAGAGCGTCACCGAGGGCACCGTCACGCGCTGGCTGAAGGCGGTCGGCGACTCGGTCGAGGTCGACGAGCCGCTGCTCGAGATCTCGACCGACAAGGTCGACACCGAGGTGCCGTCGCCGGTGGCCGGCACGGTGCTGGAGATCCGCGCGGGCGAGGACGAGACCGTCGAGGTCGGCGGCGTCCTGGCCGTGATCGGCGACGCGAACGCGGCGCCGAAGGCCGAGCCCAAGCCGGAGCCCAAGCCCGAGCCGAAGCCGGAACCCAAGCCCGAGCCGGTTCAGGAGTCGAAGCCCGAGCCCAAGCCGGAACCGAAGCCGCAGCCGCAGGCCGCGCCCGCGGCGAAGGCGGCCGAGGCGGCCCCGGCCGCCGCGGCGAAGGACGGCTCGGCGGACGGCCCGTACGTCACGCCGCTGGTCCGCAAGCTCGCGGCCGAGCACGGCATCGACCTCGCGTCGCTGACCGGCAGCGGCGTCGGCGGCCGGATCCGCAAGCAGGACGTCCTGGCCGCGGCCGAGGAGAAGCAGAAGCAGCAGGCTCCGGCGCCCGCCGCCGCTCCGGCCGCGGCCGCCGCCCCGGCGGCGCCGGCCGCGCGTCCCGCGGCCCCGGTGTCGCCGGAGCTCGCCGCGCTGCGCGGCACCGTGCAGAAGGCCAGCCGGATCCGCCAGATCACGGCCACCAAGACCCGCGAATCGCTGCAGATCGCCGCGCAGCTCACGCAGGTCCAGGAGGTCGACGTCACGAAGATCGCCAAGCTGCGCCAGCGCGCGAAGGCGGCCTTCAAGGAGCGCGAGGGCGTCAACCTGACCTTCCTGCCGTTCTTCGCGAAGGCCACGGTCGAGGCGCTCAAGCAGCACCCGAACGTCAACGCGTCCTACAACGAGGACACGAAGGAGATCACCTACCACGGCGCCGTACACCTGGGCATCGCGGTGGACACCGAGCGCGGGCTGCTCTCGGTCGTGATCCACGACGCGGGCGAGCTGAGCCTGGCCGGGCTCGCGCACCGGATCGCCGACCTGGCGGGCCGCGCGCGGTCGGGCCAGATCAAGCCGGACGAGCTGTCGGGTGGCACCTTCTCGATCACGAACATCGGCAGCGTCGGCGCGCTGTTCGACACGCCGATCATCGTGCAGCCGCAGTCGGGCATCCTCGGCACCGGAGCGGTCGTCAAGCGCCCGGTCGTCATCGCGGACGCCGACGGCAACGACACCATCGCCGTCCGGTCGATGGCGTACCTGCCGCTGACCTACGACCACCGCCTGGTGGACGGGGCCGACGCGGGCCGCTTCCTCACGACGATCAAGCAGCGTCTGGAAGAGGGCAACTTCGAGGGCGAACTCGGCCTCTGAGTCACCCCTGACGAAGGCCGCCACGGGATGCCGTGGCGGCCTTCGCCGCATCCGGAGGAGGCGCGATGACCTGGTTCGCGGAGCACCCCGACGACGTCTCGATCGTCGCGGACGACGGCCGGCACCACCTGGCGCACCACGCCGCCGTGCCCCGCGTCCTGGCCTCGACGATCAAGGTCGTCCACCTGCTCGCCTACACGACGGCGGTGGCCGACGGCCGGCTCGACCCGGCCGAGCCGGTCCGGGTGGGCGACTGGGATGCCTGGCACCCCTTCGAAGGCGACGGCCCGCGCGGCGCGGGCGCGCACCTGCGGGCGCTGACCACGCTGGGCGTCGGCTGTGACGAGTTCGGCGTCGCCCGCGATCCCGGGCAGGTCGTCCCGCTCGACGCGATCGCCGCGGCGATGATCTCCGTGAGCGACAACGCGGCGCCGGACTACCTGCGGGCCCGGCTCGGCGACGACGCGCTGCGGGCCGCGGCGGCGAGCGGCGGCTGGCCCGGCGCGGACCTCCGCTGGTTCTGCGGCGAAACCCTGCGCTCGTACTTCCCCGGCGAACCGGACCTCACCGAGCGTTTCACCACCGATCCCGCGTTCCGGCGGGAAGTCCTCGACCGCGTCCGCGGCGAGCCGATCTCCGAAGAAGCGGAACGGGCGTGGACGCGGGGAACGGCCCGGGGCACCGCCGCCGAGCTCTTCGCCTTCCACCGCCACCTCGCCACCGCGGACAGCCCCGCCGCCGAGCTCGCGCGCCGGAAGCTGGGCGCCGACGCGCGGTACGAGGGCGCACCCGTGCTGTTCAAGGGCGGCGTCCTGCCGGGCAACCGGGCTTTCGGCCTGTCCACGGGCGGGGCGACCATCGCGATGTGTTTCACCGGCACGGGCTTCCCCGACGTTCCGCTCGCCGCGTTCGGCGTGGCGATCCTGTCCGATCTGCCCGCTTTCGCGCGGGACCTGGGCGTGCGCCGGTGACCCCGATGGGCCACGATCGAAGCATGCGAGTACTGATCGCCGGAGCGAGCGGCTTGATCGGGTCGGCGCTGGGCGAACGCCTGCGGCACGAGGGGCACGAGGTCCGCCGCCTGGTGCGGCGGGAAGCCCGCGCGGGCGGCGAATTCCGCTGGGACCCGCCGTCGGGCACCATCGCGAGCGGCGCCTTCGAGGGCGTCGACGCGGTCGTGAACCTGGGTGGCCAGCGGCTGTTCCCCGGCCGGTGGAGCGCGATGCGCAAGCAGCAGCTCACCGACAGCCGGGTCGAGCCGACCGATGTGCTCGCCGAAGCCGTGGCCGAACACGGCGTCGGCGTGCTCGTCAACGCCTCCGCCGTCGGGTACTACGGGAACACCGGTTCGTCCACTGTGGACGAGTCCGCGCCGCGCGGCGGGGGCTTCCTCGCCGAGCTGTGCGAAGCGTGGGAAGCGGCGACGGCGGGCGCCGGCGACGCGCGGGTCGTGAAGATCCGGACGGGGCTGGTCCTGTCGGCGAAGGGCGGGCTGTACGGCACGCTGCGTCCGCTGTTCGCCCTGTGCCTGGGCGGGCGGCTCGGCGACGGCCGCCAGTACATGCCGTGGATCGCGCTGGCGGACGAAGTGGGCGCGATCGTCCACGTCCTGACGCACGAGGACGTTTCCGGGCCGGTGAACCTGACCGGCCCGGCGCCGGTGACGAACGCCGAGTTCACCCGCGCGGTCGGCCGCGTGCTGCGCCGGCCCGCGCCGTGGCGGGTGCCCGGGATCGCGCTCAAGGCCGTGCTCGGCCAGGCCGGCGAGGAGATGGCGCTGTTCGGGCAGCGGGCCGTCCCGGCCGTGCTGGAGCGGTCCGGCTACGAGTTCCGCCACCGGACCCTGGACAGCGCGCTCGCGGCGGCATGACTGTCCCGCTGAAGCGCTGGATCGTCGTCGGCATCGCGCTGGCGGCGGCGTTCGTCGCGCTCGGGCTCGGCGTCGCCCGGCAGCCGATGACCCTCGACGCCCAGGTCGCGACCGCCCTGCACGGCGTCTACACGCAGCCGCTCGGGCAGGTGGCGGAGATCGGCAGCGACATCCTCGGCCCGGTGCTGCCCTGGATACTGGCCGTGGCGCTGCTGGCGCTGGCGCTGCGCAGGCCGGCTCATCGAGGGTTGTGCGTGCGCCTCGCCGTCGTGCTGCTGCTGTGCCGGCTGACCAGCCTGACGGCCAAGCCGGTCTTCCTGCGCGAACGCCCTCGCGACTACCCGGACCTGAGCTACCCGAGCGGGCACGTCGTGTCGGTGGCGAGTACGGGGTTCGTGCTCCTGCTGCTGTGCGCGTGGCTGTGGCCGAGGCTGGTGAAGCGGGTCGCGGTGGCCGTGGCGGTGGCGGTGGTGCTGTCGGCGGCCTGCCGCGTCGTGCTCGGCGTGCACTGGGTGACGGACACGATCGGCGCAGTGCTGGCGGTGACCGGTGTCGGGCTGCTCTCAGCGTGCGCCTTGCGGCTGCTTCCGCCGGGTGACGGGCGTAGCCTCGACGGGTGAGTTCTTCCCGCACCTGCCGCGCCAGCACCGAGCCCGTCGACGTCCGCGAGATCGGCACGATCGACTACACCGAAGCCTGGGAGCTCCAGCGCGGTTTCCTGACGGCCCGGGCGGACGGCACCGCCCCGGACACGATGCTCCTGCTGCAGCACCCGTCGGTGTACACGGCGGGCAAGCGCACCGAGCCGGCCGACCGGCCCACGGACGGCACCCCGGTGATCGACGTCGACCGCGGCGGCAAGATCACCTGGCACGGCCCGGGCCAGCTGGTGGGCTACCCGATCGTGAAGCTCGCGGACCCGATAGACGTGGTCCACTACGTGCGGCGCCTGGAGGAGGCGCTGATCCACGTGTGCGACCAGCTCGGCGTGACGAGCGGCCGGGTGGAGGGCCGCAGCGGCGTCTGGATCCCGGCGGACGAGCGCGGCATCGAGCGCAAGATCGCGGCAATCGGCATCCGCGTCCAGCGCGGCGTGACCATGCACGGCTTCGAGCTGAACTGCAACGCGGACCTGTCGGCGTTCGACAACATCGTCCCCTGCGGCATCCGCGACGCGGGCGTGACGTCGCTGTCGTACGAGCTGCGGCGAGAGGTGACGGTGGAGGCGGTGTTGCCGCTGGCGCGGGACGCGGTCCTGGCGGCGCTGGAGGGCGAGCTCCCGGTGAGCGAGGACCGCTGGCTGCCCCGCCCCGAAACCCCGACGGCTCCCGGCGTCACGTTCGCGCTCCAGAACTGAGCAAGCGCCCCAATGTGGCCTTGGTTGCTCCATCCATGCCCCCGCCGCCACCCTCAACGGAGGCGCTTCGCGCCGCAGTGCTGACCAACGCACCCAAGGTGGCCTTCGGTGCGTTGAACGCACCGAAGGCCACATTGGGGCGCTAGTCCAGCTGCGGCGCGACCTCGGCGGCCACCAGCTCGAGCTGGTCCAGATCCGAAAGGTCCAGCAGCTGCAGGTAGACCCGCGTGATCCCGGTCTTCTCCCGCCACTGCCCGATCCGGTCGACGACCTCCGCCGGCGACCCGGCGAGACCGTTGGCCTTCAGCTCTTCGACGTCCCGCCCGAGCACCGAAGCCCGCTGGGCGACCTCCGCGTCGGACCGGCCGACCCCGATGACCAGCGCCACCGAGCGCAGGATCTCCTTCGCGTCGCGCCCGATCTCCGCCGCCGCGGCCTCGACGCGGGCGAACTGCGCCGCCGCCGTCTCGGTGTCGGTGAACGGCAGGTTGAACTCGTCCGCGAACCGCGCCGCCAGCGCCGGGGTGCGCTTCTTGCCGCCGCCGCCGATGATCACCGGCGGGGCCGGCGACTGCGCCGGCTTCGGCAACGCCGGCGACTCCGTCAGCTTGTAGTACTGCCCGTCGAACGAATACGTCGAACCCGAAGGCGTCTTCCACAGCCCGGTGACGATCTCGAGCTGCTCGGCGTAGCGGTCGAAGCGCTCCTTCAGCGGCGGCAGCGTCAGGCCGTAGGCCTCGTGCTCGGCGTCGTACCAGCCGGCCCCGAGGCCGAACTCCACGCGGCCGCCGGACATCTGGTCGACCTGCGCCACCGAGATGGCCAGCGGCCCGGGGTGCCGGAACGTCGCCGCGGTGACGAGCGTGCCCAGCCGGATCCGGCTGGTTTCGCGGGCCAGGCCGGCGAGGGTGATCCACGCGTCGGTCGGGCCGGGCAGGCCGTCGGCCGAGCCCATCTTCAGGTAGTGGTCGCTGCGGAAGAACGCGTCGTACCCGGCGGCTTCGGTCGCCTTGGCGACGCGCAGCAGGTCGTCGTAGCTGGCCCCCTGCTGGGGCTCGGTGAAGATCCTCAAGTCCACGAAGGTCAGCCTATAGAGACGTCGGGCTCGGTGCGCCGCAGCCGTACCAGCATGCGGACGATGACGTCCTCGATCTCCGCGCCGACCTTCTTCGGATCGGGCGAACCGGCGATTTCGGTCGCCGCGCTCGACAGTGCGCCGAACAGCAGCCGCGCGGTGATCTCGACCGGCACCGGCTCGACCTCGCCCGCGTCGATCAGCGCCTGCAGACCCGACCGCACCAGCCCGAAACTGCACCGCTCCTCGGCTTCGCGCCAGCGTTCCCAGCCCATCACGACCGGCGCCTCGTGGATGGCGATCCGCTGGTAGGCGGGGTCGAGGCAGGCGCGGAAGAACGCGTTGAGCGCGGCCAGCGCCCGTTCCCACGGCGTGCCGTCGCCGGTCATGATCTTGTCGAGCCGGTCGTAGACGTGGCTCTCCACCTGCTCGAACGCGGCTTCGAACAGCGCCTGCTTGCCGCTGAAGTGGTGGTACAGCGCGCCCTTGGTCACCCGGGCGCGTTTGGCGATCTCGTCGAGCGAAGTTCCCGCGTACCCCCGCTTGGTGAACAGTTCCACCGCGCTGTCGACCAGCGCGGACCGGGTCGACTCGGAGTAGTCGAGTCGTCTGGACCTCATTGTCGCCACCTTCACAACTTTACGCCCGGAGCAGCTCTCCATACTCATGGTATGTTCGGCGCGTCAGGTCCGTACCGGGAGTATGCCGCAGACCCGCGGTATGACCCGGGCCACGGAAGGGGAGCCACACGATGAGCTGGACAGACTTCTACCGACGTCAGGAAATCCTCGAAGCGACCGTCCGCCTGGCCGCCCGGAACCCGGGCGAGCCGCTGCCGCTCGAGGAGGTGCCCGGTGCCGAAGAGCACTTCGGCACCGAGGAAAACGTCCTGACCGCCCTGCAGTACCAGTGGACGCGGACGCTGAGCGGCCGCCTGCGCTCCGAGGTCGCCGACCCGGACGACGCCGACGGCCTCGGCGACCACGTCGACGCCGTCACCCGCGCCTGGCGCGCCGCCGTCGCCCAGCACGCCGACCTGCGCGCGGTCCTCGACGGCGCTTACGAGCGGCACGCGTCGCTGCGCCGGATGCACGAAGGCGAGCTGCGGATGCTCGCCGTCACCGCCGGCCTGGCCGACCCCCGCGAACCGGCCGAAGAGATCGTCAAGGTGGGGCGCGCGTTCGAAGCGCTCCTGCGCGCGAACCGTGAGGAAACCGTGCGTCGCCGTCCGGTGATCGGACACCTGCGCCGGTTGCTCGCGCCGAGTGCGTAAACAGAGTTAAGTAAGCGCATGACACAGCGCTGGACCGAAGCCGACATTCCCGGCCAGAGCGGCCGGACCGTCCTGGTCACCGGAGCGAACTCCGGGCTCGGTCTGCGCACGTCACTGGTGCTCGCGGGCAAGGGGGCCCGCGTGCTCCTCGCCTGCCGCTCCGCCGAACGCGGCGCGAAGGCACTCGAGATCGTGAAAGCGGCCGCCGCGGGCGTCGAACCCGAGCTCGTCCCGTTGGACCTGAGCGAGCTCGCCTCGGTGCGCGCGGCCGCCGCGTCGGTGCGGGAACGCACGGGCGACGCACTGGACGTGCTGGTCAACAACGCCGGCGTGATGGCCACCGCCCGCGGCCGCACGGCCGACGGGTTCGAGCTGCAGTTCGGCACCAACCACCTCGGGCACGCGGCGCTGACGTGGCTGCTGCTGCCCGCCCTGCGCGGCGGGCGGCACGCCCGCGTCGTCGCGCTGTCGAGCATGGCCGCCACCGGCGCGCGGATCGACCTCGAAGACCCCAACGCCGAGCACCGCCGCTACAACCCGGCGACCGCGTACGGGCAGTCGAAGCTCGCCAACCAGGTGTTCGCCCTCGAGCTGGACCGGCGGCTGCGCGCGGCCGGCGACGACGTCCTGAGCGTCGCCGCCCACCCCGGGTACACCGCGACCGGCCTCGGCAGCGGCATGGCGCGCTCGTACACCAACGCGGTCGTCCGCTCGGTCATCGCCGGCGGCCACCGGATCGGCGAGGCCCTGTTCGCGCAGAACGTCCGCCAGGGCGCGCTGCCCCAGCTGTACGCGGCTACGGCGGACGGCGTCGCGGGCGGCGACTACATCGTCCCGGGTGGCCTCGGCGGCATGCGCGGCAATCCGGTCAAGGGCCGTCCCCTGTCCGCCGCGCGCAGCGAGTCGCTGGGGGCCGCGTTGTGGGACGTCACCGCGAAGCTGACCGGCGTCACCCCGGATCCCGCTTAGCCCGGACGGGCGTACGGTTGAGGTGTGAGTGCTGCGCCTGAAGGCCGGAAGCTGCTGCGTCTCGAGGTTCGCAACAGTGAGACGCCGATCGAGAAGAAGCCGTCGTGGATCAAGACGCGGGTGCGGATGGGGCCGGAGTTCACCGAACTCAAGGGTCTCGTGCGTCGCGAAGGTCTGCACACGGTTTGCGAGGAAGCTGGCTGTCCCAACATTTACGAGTGCTGGGAGGACCGTGAGGCCACGTTCCTGATCGGTGGCGATCAGTGCACCCGGCGGTGTGATTTCTGTCAGATTGACACGGGTAAGCCGGCGGCCCTCGATCGGACTGAGCCGCGGAAGGTCGCGGAGTCGGTGCAGGCGATGGGGCTGCGGTATTCGACGGTGACGGGCGTGGCGCGGGACGACCTTCCCGACGGCGGCGCGTGGTTGTACGCGGAAACCGTGCGGCAGATCCACGCGTTGAACCCCGGTACGGGTGTCGAATTGCTGATTCCGGACTTCAACGCGGACCCGGATCAGCTGGCGGAGGTTTTCGGGTCGCGGCCGGAGGTTCTTGCGCACAACGTGGAAACAGTTCCGCGGATTTTCAAGCGCATTCGCCCCGGTTTCCGGTACGCGCGCTCGTTGGAGGTCATCACGGCGGCCCGTGAGGCCGGTTTGGTGACCAAGTCCAATTTGATCCTCGGAATGGGTGAAACCCCGGACGAGGTGGCTCCGGCGATGCGGGACCTGGTGGATGCCGGGTGCGAGATCCTGACGATCACGCAGTACCTGCGTCCGTCGCCGCGGCACCACCCGGTGGACCGGTGGGTCAAGCCCGAGGAGTTCGTGGAGCACTCGAAGGCGGCCGAGGCGATGGGCTTCGCCGGCGTCATGGCCGGGCCGCTGGTGCGCTCGTCGTACCGCGCCGGGCGCCTCTACGCCCAGACCAAGGCCCACCGCGGCGAGGTCCTGCCCGAGAACCTGCGGCACCTGGCAGCCGAAGGGCCTGCGGCCCAGGAAGCGACGTCGCTCCTGGCAAGGTGATATATGTCACCCCATGATCGTTAAAGGATCAGTAAAGTGGGTGGTATGGCCCTGGTTTCGGACCTTCTCAACTGGCTGCAAGGACTCCCGGAACCGGGGCTCGTAGCCGCGGCCGGCGGCCTGGTGTTCGCCGAGTGCACGATCGGACTGGGCTTCATAGCCCCCGGCGAATCCGGGCTGCTCGTGGCCGCGACGACGGCGACCACCGTCCCGCGGTTCCTCGTCCTGTGGCTGGTCGTCACCGTCTGCGCGACGGCGGGCGACACACTCGGCTACTTCATCGGCCGCCGCTTCGGGCCGCGGCTGCGTGAAACGAAGCTGATCCGCAAGTACGGCCTGGACGCCTGGGACAAGGCCACCGGCGTCCTCGAACGCCGCGGCGCCTGGGCGGTGTTCTTCGCCCGCTTCCTGCCGGTGATCCGGACCCTGACGCCGGCCGCGGCCGGGACGTCCGGACTGGCCTTCCGCAAGTTCCTGCCCGCCGCCGCGGCGGGCGCGTTCTGCTGGTCGCTGGTCCACATCAGCATCGGCGCGGCGCTGGGCGAAGCGGCCAAGCGCATCGAAGGCGCCCTGAACACGGGTGGCCTGATCGTGGTCGGCGTGCTCGCCGCGGTGGCCGTGTTCTTCCTGCTGCGGCTGAAGAAGCGCAAGGCCCTCGCGGTCGCCTCCAAGCCGGAACCGGAGCCGGAGCCCGAACACGTGCCCTGATCACCGGGGTTTACTACATTCGGCGGTATGAGTCTCGCGGATCTTCCCCGGCCGACCGGCTTCGTCCTCGGCGGTGGCGGCAGCCTCGGCGCCATGCAGGTCGGCATGCTGCGCGCCTTGACCGAGGCCGGGCTCACGCCGGACGTCGTGACCGGCACGTCGGTCGGCTCGCTCAACGCGGCCGTCCTGGCCCGTTCCGGCGATGACGCGCTCGCCCGGCTGCATGACATCTGGGCGCACATGACGCGCGCCGAGGCGTTCCCGGGCGGCGTGCTGAGCCGCGTCCGGACGCTGACGCAGAGCAAGACGCACCTGTTCCCCAACAGCGGCCTGGCCGGGATCATCGCCGACCACCTCGGCGCGTCGACGCGGTTCGAGGACCTGGCGCTGCCGCTCGGCGTCGTCACGACGCAGGTCGACACGGCCGAGCCGCTGCTGATCCGGTCCGGGCGCCTGCTGGAGCCGCTGCTGGCGAGCTGCGCGATCCCCGGCATCTTCCCGCCGGTGGAGCACGACGGGCAGCTGCTGTACGACGGCGGCCTCGTCGCGAACGTGCCGATGCGGCAAGCACTGGCCATGGGCGCGAAGTCGCTGGTGGTGCTCGACTGCGCGTTCCCCGGGAAGCTGCCGGGCGCGCCGCGGACGTTCGCCGAGGTGATGATGTTCACCGCGATGATCAGCATGCGGAACCAGGCCGTACTGGAAGCACCGGTGGCGGCGGCTTCGGTGCCGGTGGTCTACCTGCCGGGGCCCGCGCCGGTGCGTGTGAACCCTTTGGATTTCGGGCACACGGAGGCACTGGCGGAAGCGGCGTACACGGCGGCGCGCGAGTACCTCGGCGAGCTTTCGGTGAGCGGACCCGGGCTTTACGGCGCGCCGGGACTCGTTATCACGTGATCCACGTCACGCCGATGCACCGATCCGCCGGCAAGAACGTCATCGCTATCGCGTAGTTTTGATGACGAATGCCCGCCGATCCCAATTCCCAAAAAGAGACAATATGCTCCCCAAGAAGATTTTACTTTCGGTGGCCGGAATCCTTGCCGGGGCACTGCTGCTTTCCGCCTGTTCGTCCGGTGACGACGGCGGTTCGCCCGCCGGCGGAGCGCTGACGCCGGGGGCCGCCTCGCCGTCCGACAGCCCGGTCGCGGTGACGTTCGACCCCGCGGGCGGCTCGGCGGTGAACCCGGCGACGCCGATCGTCGTCAAAGCGGCCAACGGGAAACTCCTCGACGTCACGGTGACCAACCCGGCCAAGGGGAAGACGGTCGCCGGCACGCTGGCGGCCGACGGGTCGAGCTGGACGTCCACCGAGCCGCTCGGCTACGGGGCGACGTACAAGATCGTCGCGCACGCCCAGGGGTCCAACGGGAAGCCGGTCGAGCAGGACAACCAGATCACGACGCTGTCGCCGAAGAAGCAGGCGAACGCCAACCTGATCCCGGCACCGTCCGCGGTGGCGAGCACGGGTGTCGGCGTCGGCCAGCCGATCGTGTTCAGCTTCGGCAAGATCGCGGTGAAGAACAAGGCGGCGGTCGAGAAGGCGCTGACGGTCGAGTCGACCCCGAAGCAGGAGGGCGGCTGGTACTGGATCGACGACTCGAACGTCCACTACCGGCCGAAGGAGTACTGGCAGGCCGGCACAACGCTGAAGGTGACGGCAAAGATCTACGGCGTCGATTTCGGCGGCGGGGTGTTCGGCGCGGAAGATCGCACGGAAACGTACAAGGTGCACGATTCCTGGATCGCCAAGGCGGACGGGAACACCGAGCAGATGCAGATCTTCCACAACGGCGCAATGGTCAAGTCGATGCCGATTTCGATGGGCAAGGACGCCACCCCGACCCACCTGGGCGCGCACGTGATTTCGGACAAGCAGGCGAACTACACGATGGATTCCTGCACGTACGGCGTCTGCCCGCCGGACCCGAAGGCGTACCGCTCGAACGAGAAGTGGTCGGAACGGATTTCGAATGACGGCGAGTTCGTCCACGAGAACCCGAACAGCGTCAGCCAGCAGGGCAGTTCGAACGTGTCGCACGGGTGCATCAACCTGAACGACGCGAACGCCCAGTGGTTCTTCCAGAACATGGGCCTGGGCGACGTCGTGGAGGTCACGAACTCGGGCGGCCCGCAGCTGCCGGTGTGGGACCTGTACGGGGACTGGTCCAAGTCGTGGTCCGACTGGCAGGCCGGCTCGGCCATCAAGTAAGCCGCCCGGTCACCTTTCTCTCACCGGCCATCCGGGGGTCAGGAGCTCCGCTCCTGACCCCCTTTTCTCTACCCACCGCTCTCCCCCCACTCACCCGGGTGCGTTCGGGGGCCTCACGCGTGCCCCAGCAGGCATCTCGCGTGACGGAAGAGGCATCACGCGTGATTGGGAAGGCATCACGCCACCGGCCAGGCTCCGCCCGTCCCAGCCCGGCCCGGGCCGCAGGCGCAACTCACGTGATCCGCGCCGGGACCCACGTGATGGAGGCCGTATCTCGCGTGATTGAGGGCGGATCTCGCGTGATGGGGGCCGGATCTCATCCGATGCCTCGCCCCCGGCCCGTGTCGTCCCGCCAATCACACGTGATGCCCCCTCAATCACGCGAGATACCCCGCCAATCACGCGAGATGCCCGCCCGATCACGCGAGTTGCGGGTTTGAGCACGCAAGGTTCGGTTGGCTCCGGCCGGCGGCGAGCGCCCGGAGGCATCACGCGTGATTCGCGAGGCATCATGCGTGACTGGAAGGGCATCACGTGTGATCCGGGGGTCGGCATGGCTGGGGGTGGGTATGAGAAAGGCCCCGGGAGACGTTTCCGTCTCGACCGGGGCCTTCCACTTCATGTTGAGTTCGGCGGTGTCCTACTCTCCCACAACCCTTCGGTTGCAGTACCATCGGCGCTGTCAGGCTTAGCTTCCGGGTTCGGAATGGGACCGGGCGTTTCCCTGACGCTATAACCACCGAAACACTCCGA
>NZ_JADWPD010000045.1 GCF_017308975.1 Amycolatopsis sp. MtRt-6
CTGCCCCCAGCCAGCCCCTGAACCACCGCCAGTTCCCCAACCGACGCGCTCGCACACCGCCATCCACATCGGACACACGTCAGTTCCCTCTCAACCGGCCTTCAGAATTCGTGAACTCACGGTGGTTGGCTCCGTACCGATCGATCGGCGAGCGGAACTCCGAGCGAAGAGTCTTCGAGCCGATCCCCGGAACGAGGTCGACGAGAGCCACGACGCAGGTCACCGTGGCGATGACGTATCCCGTCTCGCCGAGTGACTTGGCGAAGTCGCGTGCGTCCACGTTCACGCTCAGACTGCTGCACGCCAACCTCTGCTCGACCAGCACCTCGCGGGCGCGCCGGTCCGCCGTGATCGCTGCCGCCTGACCGTCGTGGGCTATCGATGCTGCCCGACTTGCTGCGCGGGCTGCATCGTCGATGGCTGCGTCGGCCACGAGCACCCGCAGACCGACCACGCCCAGTTGGAAGATCAGGAAGAGCGCAACGACGCCGACCACCGCTTCGATGGTGATGTCGCCCCGCTCGGACGGCTTCATGGCCGCAGCTCCTCGATCGGGCCGGACGAGGTCTGGCTGATCGGGAACTGCGCGAACGGCACCAGGGACACGGCTTCCCCCGTGACCGTCACCGACACGTTGCGTCCGTCGGTCTCGGCGTGTGCGGCAACCTCGTTCAGCCATGAGCCCGTGGCTCGGGTGACGTAGCCGGCCGCTGCCGAGGCGGCGGCCGCGGTGTCCACCGGTGGGAGCCGGGCCGCGTGGACGCCGTCGCGGGCAGCTTCGAGCGCGACGCCGCGGCCGACCAGTACGACAGCGACCTGGAGGATCGCCCAGGCGATCAGCAGGATGGCGCTGAAGATGATGGCTGCGGTGACGTTGTCGTCGCCGCGTTCGCCCGCCAGCATCAGTGGCCGCCGATCAGCGGGAGTTTGCCGTTGACGAATGCCGTGATGCCGGCGCCGATCAGCGTCGCGACCGTGATGCCGAGCGCGGCGTAGAAGGCCTTGGTGATGTTCTCGTCGCCGCGTTCGCCCTCGTCGGCGAACTGGCTCAGGCGAGTCTGGATGTAAATCCACCAGAACGTGATCTTGCCGAGCATGATCTTCTCCTCTCAAGTGTGGAGCATCAGGTAGAGGCCGGGGAACGCGAGGAAGGCGATGAACGCCAGGCCGAGCAGGGCGACGGGCATGTCCATGCGGTCCGAGCGGACCGACGAGCCGGTCTTGCGGTCGGCGAGCTGCTTCTCGTCCAGCGCGGCGGCCTTGGCGCGGAGAGTGTCGACGATGCCGGCGCCGTCCTGGCCGGCGCTGGCGATGATGTGCCCGATGTCCTTCAGCTCGCGGACGCCGGTTTCCTCGGCCAGCTCGGCGAAGCCGTCCCAGGGCATCCGGCCGCGCAGGGTGGCTTCGTCGATGGCCAGCTTGATCCGCCGAAACGCCCAGCCTGAGCCGAGCGTGGCCGGGTAGCGCAACGCCTCGACCGGCCCGCGGTCTCCCAGGCGTCCCAACGCGACGAGCCGGCAGTAGGCCGCCAGAGCGCCGGCGAACGCCGCCCGGGCGTGCTTGACCTTGCTCTTCAGCACGATCACCGGCAGCTGCCAGCCGAGGAGCGCGCACCCCACGGACGCCGCGCCGGTCAGCACGATCGGCGGTGCCGCGCCGACCAGCGCCAGGACGAGGGTCAAGACTGGGATCCACAAGGCACCGATGAGCAGCAGTCCGATCCGCTGGACCACAAAGGACTCCCGGGACTGCCCGACCAGCGCCAGATCAGCGGGTTTCGCGACGAGCTTCATCCGATCCGCACGCGCGATGAGGGCATGGCGCAATCCCTGCGGCGTCTCGTGCAGCACGTCGGCAAGCCGCGGCCGCGTCGGCGCGAAGGCTGCCACGATCAGTGTCACGCCGATCGCCGCCGTGATCGCCAAGACGATCAGGGCCGCTTCGGTGCTCATGGCCGTTCCCGGGGAAGGAACCGCGGCGCCGGGGGCTCGACGCCGAGCCGGCGCAGCCACACCACTGCGGCGCCGACGATGCCCAGCACCACGGCGAGCACCAGCTGTCCGCCGACCGAGCTGTACACCGAGGTGTAGCTGTCGCTGCCGAAGGCGGCGAAGCCGACGAACATCACCGCCCAGAGCCCGAGCAGGATCCGGGCGGCGAACCGCCGCCGGGCCCGCTCTGTTTCCGCGTCTCGGCGTGCCGCGACGTCGGCGGCGATTTGCTTGGCCAGAGTGGTCAGGAGCTCGGCGGTGCCGGTGCCTTGCCGGTAGGCGACGCAGAGGCCGGCCGCGGCGGCGTCGCCGATCTGGTCGTCGAGGTCGTCGGCGAACTGCAGGAGGGCGTCGGCGACGTCCCAGGTGCGGAGGCGCTGCCCCAGCGTGGTGATCTCGGTGCTGATCGCGGGCGGCGCGTCGTGAGCGGAGCTCTGCAGGGCTCCGACGAGGCCGGCGTTGCCCGCGCGCAGGACGTCGGCGAGGCGTCGCAGCCAGTCCTCGAGCGCTTCCAGCCGCTCGATCCGCTCGGTGGCGACCTTGCCGGCGCCGAACAGCCACGGCAGGAAGACGCCGGCCGCGGCGATGGCAAGACCGGCGACCGGCCAGCTGCTGACCAGCCAGACCAGCGCACCCGCACCGCAAGCCACCGCCCATCGTGCCGAGCTGCGTCGCCGAGCCGACCACCAGGTGAGGAACCGCCGGCCGCGCCGGAACGCCGGCACGTCGTTCGGCTCCAGGCCGTGGATGCCGAGGACGGCCAGGGTGAGACCCAGGCCGGCACCTGCGCCGGCCAGGGTCAGGACGAACTCGGTCATCGCGGGCTCCGATCGGTCAGCCAGCCGCCGTCGCCGCTGCTCGTCAGCCAGCTGCGGTCGAAGCCGCCGCGCTCGTAGTCCGCGATGTCGGTCGGCAGGTTCCCTGTCGGCTCGGAACGCCGGCCCTCCGCCGGGACGAAGAGGAAGGTCTTGGCCGGGCGCCCGTACTCCCCCGGCTCGACAGCAACGATCTCGGCAACGTGGCGATCGAGACGACCGGGCTCGTGCACCAGATCGACGTGGACGATCAGGTCGATGGTGTTGGCAACGACCTCGTAGGCGAACTCGGACGTCCAGGCCGCGTTGGTCTCCAAGCAGAGCAGGACCATGCGGTGGATGGCCTGCGCGGCGCTGCGCGCGTGCAGGGTGGACAGCGACCCGGCGCCGCCGGCGGCGAGCGCGTTGAGCATCGGGACGATCTCGCCCCCGCGGACTTCGCCGACGACCGTGCGCGCGGTGTGCATCCGCAGCGACTGCCACACCAGCCGCGGAAGATCGACGCCGCCGACCGGCCGGCCGTTCTCCCAGCGCTCGGTGTTGCCCTCCCGCTCCTCGAACGCGACCACCGCGGGGAACCGGTCCCGGTGACGGTGCAGGCCCAGCTCGAACTCGGTCTCCAGCGTCGCGAAACGCTCGGTGGGCGGCACCTCCCAGCACAGTGCGCGCAGCAGCGTCGTCTTCCCGGCCTTCTGCCGCCCGCAGATGACGATGTTCTTCTCCGCCCGGACCGCCGCCCGCAGGAGCGCCAACTGGGCGGTCGAGAGCATGCCTCGCTGCTGCAGCGCTTCCAGGCCCGCGGTCGGCAGCCGGTGCCGGCGGATCGAGACGTGCGGCCGGTCGGTGACGCCGATCGCCGCGGCCAGCCGTTCACCGCCCGGGAGCTCCATGTTGAGCAGTGGCCGGGCGTCGTTGATCGTGTGCTCGGTGCGGCCCATCCGGGCAGCGATCCGCTGCAGCCACTGGACGACGGCCTGGTCGGTCGCGGCGATCCGCGGGGCCCGGCCGACGCGGCCGTCCTGGTAGGACAGCCAGACCGGGTCGCTTCCGATGATGTCGATGTTCTCGACCTCGTCGTCGGCCAGCAGCGCCTCGAGCCGGCCGAGGCCGAACATCTCGGCCAGCACGGCCGACCTGACCGTCTGCTCCTGCTCGAAGTCGAGGAACGGCCGCCCGGAGCCTGCCCACTCCTTGATCACCGTCGCGAGGACGTCGTCGAGCAGGATCTCCGCGACCGCGCGCTCGTCGCCCTCCCCGGCGGCGATCTGCTGCTGCACGAGCGGGGCCAGCCGTTGCTGCACCCGGTCGACGACCTCGTCGATGCCCGCAAACGCGGCGACGTCAACGGACATGGCCGTTCACCACCGGCGGTGGCTTCCGCAGCCAGCTCATGCGCTCCATCGCGCGGCGGCCGATCTCGTCCGCGGCCCGTCGTGCGTGAGTCAGCAGGGGCGACGTCTCGAACTTCCGGCCGGGCCGATGCAGGTCGGTGAACTGGGCCGCGGTGCGCGGGTCCCAGGGCAGCGCTCCGACGACGTGCAGACCGAGTTCCTTCCCGATCTCGCCGTGCGGGAAGCGCTGATGGATCCGCGGGTCCGGGTCGGCGATCAGGACCACGAGCCCTTCGTGGTCGAAGACGCCGTGCTCCTCGCGGACGACGTCCACGGCCTTCGCGAAAGTCTGTAGCGAGCCGCGGCAGTTGCGCACGACCGCCACGACGAGGTCGGCCTCGGACAGCACTGCGGCTGGTGTGGCGCGGCTGCGGAACCGGCCGCAGTCGGCCAGGACGTCGACCGTTTCCAGGTCCAGGAACAGCGAGGTCAGCCGCCGCCAATCGAGGCTGTCGGCCTCCCGCGGGGAACTCACGCCTGCCAGCAGGTGGCGGCGGCCGGTGCCGTCCGGGAGGACGAGCAGCTGGCTGGACATCGCCCGGTGTAGCGGCATGTTCCGCGCCTGCAGCATCAGCTCGAAGACGCCAGTCCGGCCGTGGTTGCCGTCCGGGTCGAAAACACCGAGCGCACGCCCGCCGGCCGGGTCGCACTCGGCGACCACCGCATGGCGCGGCCAGGCCCAGGTCAGCGCCAGCGCAGCCGTCGAGACTCCCGGGCTGCCGTTGACCGAGACGAAGGAGATCAGCACGTCGATCACCGGCCCTTCGGCAGCACGACGATCGCGACACCGCCGGCTGAGGCTCGAGAGGCCAGCTGAACGCCGCTTGCCTCCGGTACGACCACGTCCACCACCTGCGTCGAGGTGGCGTCACGTTCGCTCACGCTGATCACCGCGCCGCGGACGGGCGGCCACGCCTCGGCGCCGGCAGGGACGAGCAGGATCGGCTGGCGGGGTTGCAACGGCGCCGCGGGCAGCTGCCCCGGCTTGACCGGGACGCCGATCAGCTGCTGGCCGACAGCCGGCACCGTGGCCGCGTCCGACACCGCGTCGGGCGTCACGATCTCGCCCGGCTGCAGATCGGTCGGTGACGTCCGGCCGACGACGTCGAACCGCCGCTCCCAAGGCAACGGCCGAACTCCGGGATCAGGCCGGACTCGGACTTCACGCAACGCCTCGGCGGAGATGGTCTCGCCGTACCGGACCGGACGGGCTACGCCGACCGCGGCGACCGCGTCATCGGTCGCGCGGAAAGCCCAGACCACACCGGCGGCCGAGAGCGCGGACAGCACCACGCCGAACAGCACGAGCAGCTTCGACCGGCGACGGCGCGGCGGCCGGAGCGGAACCGGCGCCGGCGGCGGGGTGTCGGGCACTCCACGCAACTGCTGCACCCGGGTGGTCATCGCACGCTCCTGGTGTTCAGCGTGCGGATCTCGCGGACGGGCAGGCTGGCCGACGAGGTCAGCGCCATCGTCCGGAACGCGCTCTGGCCGCCGCCGGACCAGCGGATCTCCCAGCGGCTCGTCGCGTTGATCCCGGCCACTCCCCCGGCGACGAGGCCGCGATAGACGTGACCGCAGGTCGGCGACGGCTGCCCAGCCCGATCATCGCTGAACTCGGTGCCCGGCCCGGCGCAGGTGGCGGTTGCTCCATCGCCCATGGACCAGTCGATCTTGGCCAAGGTCGCCGTGGCGGTCACGGTGATCGAGCCGGCGCTCGCGGTCCGCGTGATCGGGCCGACGGTGGCTTCGCGGCGGGCGGTCCACATCCAGACCGGGAAGCCGATCGTCGCACCGCGCGGGGAGTCCGCCGGGGGCGCGAGCCGGATGTCCGGAGCCGACAACCCCATCTCCGAGATGGCCTGTTCGGCCAGCTCGGCGGGCGACACCTGGGGAACGACGACGGGTTGTCCGTTCGGCGCGAAGACGACCCGCGGCCAGCCCTGCAGGGCTCCCCCGCCCTGGCAGATCAGCAGCTTCAACGAGCCTTGGGACGGCGAGTGGCCACCCCACAGCGGGTCGCCGGCGGGCGGCGGTGTCCACGGCTGGTCGACGCAGGCGAACTGCGGCCTTCCCGCGGTGTGGCCGCCGGCCCGCTGGCCCGGACCGTTCCCGCGCTGCGGGACACCGCCGGCCGGGCTGCCCGGGCGTCCGGGGTCGGTGGCCTCGACCCAGCACATCCCGCGGGTGCCGGCCGACTTGCATCCTCCGGGGCCGGTCTGGCCGTGCGCCGCCGTAGGCAAGGTGGCGACGACCAGGCCGGCGGCCAGGAGGCAGCTTCCTTTCAACATGGTTTCTCCAGGCGTGGTTGGACTTGCTGCACCAGCCAGCGGTCGGGGTTCGGGTAGCGGACGATCTGCGCTTCGAACTCGTACCGCCGCGGCTGGTCGGGATTGTCGAGATTCCGGCCGGACTCGCCGGCCTTGTCGCTCACGAGGTGCTCGTCGGTGGCGTCGAGGCAGTCGGTGACGACCACCCGCGGCGGCTGGCCGAGGGACACCGACGTCACCTTCGGGGCGCGCCCGTACCGGCCGACGGTGTGCGCCGGGACGGAGGCGAGGTTGGCGACCTCGTTCACGTAGTCGGTCAAGGCCGGGTCGGCCATGGCCTTCGCCAGCTCGGGCCGCCAGTCCTTCTGGCGGGGCGCGTGCCCGGCCTGCTCGCTGATCTGCCAGTAGAGCTCGTAGGCGGCCAACGCGGCTTGGGCGGCTTCATCCTCGGGCCGGGCGGTCTTCGAACCCGGCGGCAACGACACCGCGGAAGGCGATGCGTGCGGCGCCGTCTCCGGTGGGTTTCCCGCACAACTCGCCAAACCCGCCGACACGAGAATGAGCGCCGCAACCGAGAACCAGCTTTGCACCATTGTTCAACCTTCCTGATGAGCGTTGATCAGGTTCATCAAACCGGGCAAGCGCGACGACTTGAGCCGTCGCAGTTCTGTTCACTCGAATGTGTGTTTCACGCCGGCCCGTAGTAGCCGGGCGAACAGCCCACGCCGCCGTTCCACCAGGCTCCGGTGACGCGCCATCTGATGACCGGCTGGAGGTCAGTCACGCCCGGCCCGACGCAGTAGCGGTAGATGTTGCCCCAGATGTCTTGCACGTCGAGCATGATCGTCGACCCCGTGCCGCCGTCGCAATGCCGGTACTGGCCCCAGCCTTGGTATCCGCACGGATCCTTCAGATCGTGGCGCACAGCAGCATCCGCGGCCGGCGCCAGTACGGCGCCGAGCATGGCGATCACAACCGACCCGACGGCGATGCCCCGGCTTGCCCAGTGGAGATTATTCGAATTTGACATTGGACCTCCAGATCAGTTGTTGTTCTGCACTGAATCCGGTCTACAGGCGGAGGTCCCACGCACTGCAAACGGCGCATGAAGCGGACTTTGAAGTACGTATGAACAACCTGACTGAATTCACTCGATCACGTCGAACCCGCCACGGTTGCCCAGCCGGACAAACGGAAAGCGCCCCAGTGGGTACTGGGGCGCTTGGGTTGGCGATCGAGCTGCCGCCTCACGGTCAGGCAGCCTTGCGATGCCGCCCATGTGGCTTCCGATGCTTCCTGGCCCGCCGATCGTCCAGGCGGACGACCACTGCGATCTCCTGGCCGCGAACGAGCGGTTCGGGGTCCGGGTCCGGGTCAGTGGTGCCATCCTGGATGGTGTCCAGTTTGGCGCAGATCTCCGCGAACAGTCGAAGCGCCCGCTGAACGTGGTGAGCCACGTACTTGACAAACCACAAAACCAGGAGGCCAGAGGAGCATCCCAGCGGCTTCACAGCGGCAAGATCGTGGACCCCGAGCACTTGATACGCGTGGTAGCCGACGCTCGCGGCGAGACTCACCCACGTTCCGACTTCACGCCACTGCGACGTTCTGGTTACATCTGATTCCTTGAGTCTCGCGCGCGCATCGGTGTACTCCGTCAAGAGAAGACCGGCGAGCGTCACCAGGCAATAGGCCAGCCACGACTGCGGGACACCGACCGCCGCCAGCGCGAGCCAGCCCGCGCCCACCACCGGCCAAGCGTGCATTGTGGGCATCATGACGGTCCGGATGACGTGCCCGCTGCCGGTCACGGTGACGTTGAGACCCATCAGACCCCAAAGGGCCGATTCCCAGGGACTCGTTTCGATCGTACGATGAAGCTTCGACATGTGCTGCTCCCTCCACGGGCGGCGTGTCGAGGCCGCTCCGGCGAGCACCGGGGTGGCCTGCGGGTGCGGCCATCGAGACGGGATGGCCGCACCGCAATTTCAAGGTTGCCCTCGACTGTAGCCGCAGCCCAAGCTCCGAGCAGGCGTTCTTGGGATCTTTCTTCTGACCTCTCGCCCAGTATATGAATAGCTGCCCAACGGTGCAGATTTCAAGAATCCTCCCAGCCGTGCCAGTGTGCGAAATCTTGCCAAAGCCGGCAGTGTCCGAAAAGTTGCCGACATCGCGAAACATTCTGACGCCTCGAACGACTCCGAAGGACATGACAGAACTCAAGTACAAGATTCCGGACCGAGTCACCCTGGACAGACTGGCCACTTTGGTGGCTCTCCACGACCACGCCGGCTCCGTGGCGGACACCGCGGGCGCGATCAAGCGAAGCGAGTCCAGCGTGAAGAACCACATTCGCGAGCTGGAGCAGGACCTCGGTGGCGGCCACCTGGTCGTCCGCACCAACGGCTCGATGCCGATCACGCCGCACGGCGAGGAAATAGTCCGCCGCGCCAAGGAGCTTCTGGAACGCGCCAGCGGCCTGGCACGGGTGGGGCGCAAGGAGTGCACAGTGGCGTTCCTGCCGCAGCACGCCCACATCGTCGCGAAGGCAATGAAAGAACTGACACGGACAACCGACATACTCCTGCGCCTGGAAGTCCTCGCGGAGCACCACCGCTCCCGAGTCGGTTTCGAACAGCACGTGCTTGCTCCGTTGGCGCATGGGGCGCTCGACCTGGTCATCGGCCTTCCGACCACGGGGAAAGGGCTCGCGACGCGCCCGCTTTACCGCACCCGGCTCGTCGCGATGGTCCCCCGCCGGAATGCCCCCGAGCATCTGCCGCTGGCTCGGCTCGTCCGCGAGCACAAGCTGCTCGTCCCACCGGCTGATACACGGTCAAGGGTGCTTCTCGACGGTGAAATCGAAGCACATATTCCGGCGGAGCTGAGGAGCCGGAAGCACATAGAGCTGGAAGCTTATGGCACCAAAGTGCTGACAATCTTCGCTTACGAGGGACACGGAACCGTCGTGGCGCCCGAAGACATAGCTCAGCCGTTCATGTCCGACAAGGCGTTCGGGGGCAGCCCGGCCGCGGACTTCGCGTGGGTACCCGTCACCGTGGACGAGTCCGGCGAACCACTCACCCACCGCGTCGTGGTAACGATGCCGGCCAACGCAGGTCAGCGCCAACGAGACCTGGAGAGCATCGTGAAGGCGCTCCAAGATGCGTCCGCCGCGCTCGATGTGGGCACCGACGGCCACAGCTGCAACCGAACGCCTGGACTCCGGCGCGATCCCCAGGGGTCACAGGAATGACAGGATGCTTGGCTGGAGAATTTGCCGCTCGCACGAGGAGGTCTACTGGCCGTCCGTGATCTCCGTATCCCAATCGATGTGGTACTGAGTCAGCCACGCCGCCGTGTTGCGCGGGCCGCCCTTGAGCCGCTTGGAGATCGCCATGTCGCGGATGAGCCGCTTGATCGGTCCGGGTGTGGCCGTGCCGCCCATCCTCGCGCTGGTCGCCACCAAACGCTCGACTCGCTCCCGGCGCTGCTGCTCGTAGGCCCGGAACGCCGCCGCCGGTTCCCGTAGGTCGCGCAGGCACTTGGCTAGGACGACGGCGTCCTCCATGGCCATCGACGCGCCATGCCCGGCGTTCGGCGCCGCAGCATGGGCGGCGTCGCCGATGACGATCATTCGGTCGGCGTGCCACCTCGGCGTGGATGCGATGTCGTAGCCGTTGCTCGCGCGGATCTGCTCCGACGCCTCGACGATCGCCGCCGCCGGCGACCGATCTCGCCGAAGCAGCGTCGTCGCCTGCCGTTTCCACTCCTCGAGCGAGGTCGACGCGAGTTCGGCCTTGGACAGTTCCGGGCGCGGCAGGTTGACGAACCACCAGGTCTCGCCGTCCGGCGCGGTGGTGTAGGCGAAGAAGACACGCTTGCCGTAGATCATCCGATACACCCCGGGCAGCGGGTCGACCGGCGCTTGCCGGGCATAGCCGCACAGCACGACCGTTCCGGTGTAGCGCGGCTCGGGCGCCTCCGGGTCGATGAGGATTCGGGTGGCCGAGTGGATGCCGTCGGCACCGATCAGCAGGTCGCCTTCGCGGCGGGAGCCGTCTGCGAAGATCGCCGCTATGCCGTGGTCGAGGTTGGTGTCGACGTCGTCGAGGCGCTCGCCGTGCGCGATCTGGACCCCGCGCCGGGTGGCTTCCTCGTGCAGCACCCGGTACAGCTCGGCCCGTTTGATGGTGTGCGGCCCGTACGCCCCGGCGGTGCCGCCGCCGATGGGTGCTTCGCCGAGCTTCTTGCCCGAGCCGCTCCAGAAGAACGCGCGATCGGCTGGGAAGGACGCCTGCAGCACTGGCTTGTCGGCGTCGATCGCGTGCAGGGCGTCGAAGCCGTTGTTCATGATCGTCATGAACGCGCCGACGTCGTCCGCGCCCGTCTCGTAAGCCTCGTAGACGACGGAGTCGATGCCCGCCTTCTGCAGGGCCATGGCCGTGACCGGACCCGCGATGCCTCCGCCGATGATCAGCGCCTTGGTCATCCTGCTCCCTTCGTCTCCAGGCCCCGGGCCAGTTGCACCAGCTCGCGGACGTCAGCGTCGAGCCCGTCGCCTTCCGGCAGCGCGACCGGGACCGCCTTCGCCGGAACAGGCTCACCGGCCGCGTGCGCGGCGAGCGCCTGCCGCAGACGGCTAGGCAGGCCGTCGGCGCTGTCGGTCTGGGCCAGGTACGGGCTGATCCGCACCAGGCCGTCGCGGCATTCGACGACCCGGCGGTAGTACCGACGGTGCGTCCCACGCAGACGCAGCGCATCACGCCACGGCGCGGCCGGCACCCGGTCCAGCGCGTCATCCGGAAACTCCGCGTGCAGCACCGTCCACAGTGGTGCCAGCTGCCGATACCCGCGGCGATGCCGCCACCAGACCCGCACCGCACCCACCCGGGTCATCACGGCGGGATAGCTGACTCCGGCCAGGAACAGCAGAACACCCGGCATCAACAGGACCGTGACGGCGATCGCGCCCGCCACCGTCCCGGCGGATCCGCCGCGATCAGCAACCCCGACGCGGTAAAGCAAGCCCAACACGATCGCGGGCACGAAGACACAGTTCGCCAGCACGATCGCGACCAGGCCGACGGCCGCGATCCGCAGTCCCCGGCCGAGCCTGCCGCCCGCCTCGCGGGCGTACCGCCAAGCCCAGACCGCCGCTGCGGCGAAGCCGAGCGCCATGAAGACGTCGGCCGCGATGAAGAAGACCGCCACGCTCGGCACCGACTGGTCGTTGGTCCGCGCCGACGCCGACGTCACCAGCGCGGCGACGAGAAGCACGATCTCGGCGGCCAGCAGCAGGCCGGCGTACCAACCGGCGCGTCGCCGCGCGACCGCGCGCTCCCGCGCCGAGAAAAGGAAGAAGCACACGAGGCTGTACACGCCGACCAGCAGAAGACCGTGCTGAATCAGCCGCGCGATCATCGGCGGCAGGCCCAGCACGTAGGCCCCCTTGTTAGCCGCGGCACCGAACGGGAACGCCACGGCCAGGCACGCCACGAACGCCGTCACGGCGCGCAGGGCGGCGTTCCGCGGGTTCCGCGCGAGTCTCCCGGCCAGCCACAGCAGCAAGGCGGCCGACGTGATCCCGTACGCAAGGACCAGAGGTGTCACAGCCACCCCAAGCGGCCTTCGAGCGCGGCTCCCATCTCCTGGGCGGCATCGCCCGATCTTCCGCGGGCACCGACCTGGTCGAGGACCGATGCCCACTCCAGGATGATCGTCGCTGTTGTCTCGGCCTCGCGCTCCTGGTCGGTGTCGTAGGAGGTGCGCCGCAGAGCCCGGCGAACGGCGTCCGGCTCGAGATCCGGGTACCGCTGGCGCAGGCTGTCCGGCGACATGTCCGGGTAGAGCCCGGCGAGGAGTTCGTCGTCGCACGGATCGCTTTCGTGGCCGGCCAGCAGGTGGCCGAGCTCGTGCAGGATGATGTGGTTCTGGTGCGGTCGGCTGGTTTCCCGCTGGTACAGGATGTAGTCCGCCGGGCGGGTGCTGATCCACACGCCGAACGGGCCGGGCACCGGAATCGAGTGGGCGAGCAGGCGAATCGGCTTGCCGCGACGTTCGCCGACGCGCCGGCACAGCTCGACGACGTCCAGCGGAGGCCGGATGTCCAGCTCCTTCAGCAGCCGCCGGCACCGGCGGCGCAGCAGCCGCTCGTTCACTGCTCCCCTCGCTCTCGCGCTGCCTGCTGATCGCGGTAGACCACGTCGAGCAGGTCCATGACTAGCTGACGGCGATCCGGAGTCAGCTCGCCGGCTCGCATCGCGATCCGCTGTGCTTCCTGGTCACCGACGTTCGCCTTGAGGCGTTCCTGTTCCGCGGCCAGGTCGCGCAGCTGCTGGTCGACGCGGTCGGTCACGTCGTCGTCGAAGAAGTAGTTGACCGGCACCCCGAAGAACTTGGCCAGCCCCTCGACGTGCTTGATCGTCGGGTTGTCCCGCTTGCGCTTGCGCAACTGCCAGATGTACGTGCCGGAGATCTTCGTGCCGGCGACCGTGATCGAGTCCGCGGCGAAGTCGTTGCTGTACTCGTCGCCTTCCGGCGATTTCGTGACGGCGAACAGGTGGTTCAGCTTGTCCGCGAAGTCACGTCCGCGTTCGGCCATCACCCCTCCTCAGCTCCCCTCGAAACTACCGCCGAACAGGCCTCTTAACTCAGATTAAGACCCGATCAGGTGAACACCCGTCCGATAGTTGAGACACGACCTGCGGAAACTTAAGATCAACTGCCTGGGGTGATCGAACCGGGGAGGGAACGATGACTCGACCGAGCACACAGGCGATCACCGCCGAGGACGCCGAGCGCCTGCGCAAGCTGCACGACGCGAAGCAGCTCTTCGGCGGCGACTGGATGACAGCGATCCTGCTGGCGTTGAAGAGCGGTCCGAAGCATTACACCGAGCTGCTCGACATGGTCGGCTCGCTCAACGATGCCGCGGCCGCGAACAACTGGTCGGGACGCCCGCGCGTGCTCCACGCCAGCGTCCTGACGCGCACGCTGAAGACGATGACAGCCGACCGCCTGATCGTCCGCAACCAGGAAGCGGGCGTCTTTCCACCGTCGGTCGTCTACTCGCTGGCGCCGGCAACCCGGGAAGCGCTCGAAGCAATGCAGCCACTGGCCGACTGGGTCAGCCGGCACACGGACATCGTCGACCAGGCGCGACACCGCCGAAGCCCGGATGCGGAGAACGGCCGCCGCTCAGCCTGAGATCGCGGCAAGCGTGCCGCAGGCGAAGGCGACCGCGATCATGGACGGCCCCATAGGCACCTGCCCCTCCCGGAACGAGTACCTGCGAAGCAGCACGCCGACCAATCCCGCCACCGCGGTGAACACGTACGTCGCGAGTAAGCCGCCCAGGACCCACGGCCAACCGAACCAGCCGAGCAGGATGCCGACGCTCGGAGCGAGCTTGACGTCGCCCGGTCCTGGCTGACCGGTGACTAGGTAGGACAGCAGCAACGCGGCGCTCCAGGCCGCGCCGCCGGCGACGGCTCGCAAGCCGCTGCCGAGGTCGTTGCCGACGATCGCGGCCGCGAGGGTGGTGACGACGGCGGCTCCGCCGAGCGGCAGGCTGAAGCGGTCCGGGATGCGGTGCTCGACAGCATCGACGACGGCCGCGGGAATACCCAACGCCACGAAGGCCGCTCCGAAGGCGATGGTGGCCGGCACCCACGCCGCCACCGCGGCTCCGGCAGCCGGGACAGCTACAGCGGCCACGACTACGGCCCAACGCGGCAGCCTCGTGTCCGCAGCCCGGCGCACGAGAAGGATGACCACGGGCGTCAGCACCAAGCCCACCGCCAGCCCGACAGCCAGACGCAGCATCCGGCACCCACCCCACGATCGTAAGACCCAGAGATGATCATCGTAGGGATCAGACCGCGGGTCCGCCTCCGCGTCAGCCCTTACAGGCCGAGGCCAAGGGCGAGCCGTCGGGCGCTCCGCTGACGTCCTCGTCGAGAACGTGCAGCTCGAACCGTGCCGTGTCGTAGCCACCGGCTTCCCAGGCGAGGTCGCTGTCGCCGAAGCGCCACTCCCGGCCGCTCGCCCGTTCCCTCAGCAACCACGCCACGGCAACCTCCCGGCTCAGCGATCCCGATCTCGGCTCCGACGAACCTATCAGAGTCATAGAACATGCGTTCGATGAACGTTCCCGAGCCTCCCGAAGCCCTAAGCTGACGAGCGTGAGCTCGAGCGACGGCGGAACGACCGGCCTCCCTCGCTTGCCGTCGCCGCTGCACGAGCTACCGGACGAGCGGCTCGAACGCCACGGCGTCCACCTCCAGCTCAAGCGAGACGATCTCATCGACCCGGAGATACCCGGCAACAAGTGGCGCAAGCTTCGCTACAACCTCCAGGCTGCCCAGGAGCAGGGCTACACCAGGCTTCTGACCTTCGGTGGCGCGTACTCGAACCACATCCGAGCGACAGCCGCGGCCGGGCGGCTATGGGGCTTTGACACGGTCGGCATCATCCGAGGTGAAGAGCACGAGCCACTCAACGACTCCCTTGCCCACGCTGCCGAATGCGGCATGACTCTGACGTACCTGGACCGGACGACGTATCGTCGCAAGACCGAGCCCGATGTACTTGCGGACCTCGCCCGGCAGTTCGGCCCCTGCTACGTCTTGCCCGAAGGCGGCAGCAACGGCCTGGCCGTACGCGGCACCGCCGAACTCGTCGACGAGATCACCACGGAATTCGACGTCATCTGCTGCGCCACCGGGACCGGCGGCACGCTCGCCGGCATCGCCTCCGGCATGTCCGGTCCAGAACGAGCGCTCGGCTTCGCAGTCCTCAAAGGCGCGAGGTTCCTGGAAGAAGAGGTCCGCCGACTTCAACAGGAGGCATACGGAACGGCTACCACGAACTGGGCAGTCGACCTCGACTTCCACTTCGGCGGCTACGCGAAACGCAACACCGTGCTCGACGACTTCGTCATCGACTTCACCGAACGCCACGGCGTCACCCTCGACTGGGTCTACGAGGCGAAGATGATGTACGGGATCTTCGCCCGAACCGAAGCAGGCGACTTCCCGCCAGGTACCAGGATCATCGCGGTGCTGAGCTAAGGACTACGCCTTGCCGTGGTACGCCTGCTGGGTGGCCGGCGAGACGTCAGTCTCACACCGCTCCAGACGCCATTCGCCGCTGTTGATGGCGAAGTCCCGCCCGAACCCGAGCCACATCCCGCTCATCCGGCGCCCCGCCGGGTCGATCACCATCTGCAGTGTGCCGTGGTACGAGGCTCCTTTGTAGTAGCCGGTCGGTGATGTTTCTTCACGCCACGTGCCGGTGGCGACCGCCATGTCCCTGCTCAACTCCAGCCGCAGGCGCGAGCCGGTCGAATGGGGCAAACTCTGCCCGGCCAGCCGGCCGCCGTGCGCACGCAGCACAACGTAGTGCTCCCCGGTGAATACCTTGCGACGGCCGGAACTGGGGTACTTGTATTGGCTGTGCCAAATCCCGGACAGGTCGGTCTCTGCCTCGGTGCCACCGGGCAGCGAATCGGCCCCCGCAGCATCGGTCGTCAACGCCCATCCCGCTGACGCCAGCGAAAGCGCCGCGCTCACCTTCAGCAGCACAGACCTCCGGCTGACCGCGTTTCCACCGGATTGAGACCATGTCGAGGCCATCTGCGCCAGCTCCCGCACGTCGATACCGTCAAGCCGAGCCACGAGTTCCTGAAACCCGTCCTCGTCCGTCGGCTTGAGTTCAACGAGCTGCTGCCGTACCCGCTGCGCGTCGTCTGCAGCGCGGAAATCGGCAGCGTCTGCCACCAGATCGGCAACGCTGCACTCGTAGAGCTCAGCCATCTTTTGAAGCACCCCAAGGGAAGGCGCATGCCCGGTATCCGCCGGCCACAACTCCCAGTACGAGAAGTTCTTGAACGTCTTCGGTTCGTCGGGCCATCGCTTGTTCCAGTGCTCGGCAACGTCCCGCTGGCTCCAATCGCGGACAAGCCGCAGCGCCACACGCATGTTGACGTGGTAACGCCCGGCGAACACTTGCGCGATCTCGACCCAGGTCTTTGACTGGGCCCGAAGCTCGGCAGCCAATTGCCGCTGCTCCTGCCGCAGGCTGCGCGTCGCGGATGGCATCTCGTACAGGCCCCTTCTCCTGGGTGCTGCGCACCGTACCCAACCTGAAGTGTCTCCCAGAACGTCCCGGTTGAACAGGGACATCCTGCCCGTCAAGATCACGGTAGAACTGGGTGGTTTGGTCGTCTGATCTGCGGTTTTCTGGTTTCGGACACCGCGACAAACCGGTCTACGCAATCACCCGACCGAGTCGGTGGACACCCACTCGACTTCGACCTCGAAGGCTTCAAGGAGGTACAGGACATTGGACAACACGTCACCTGTGGAAGTCAGCCGCGTCGGCTCTCCGGTGACGGCCACCCCGCGATGGCCCACTGCGGCCGACCTGGCCATGGCCGAGGAACCGTATTACGTCCTCCTCAGCCGCGTCCTCCACGGCTTGCGTCACCTTCCGCGAACCCGCGAACGGAGCTACGAGCCCGCTACAACCGCGGTACCGACGGCCGCATGACCTGGACCGGCAACTCAACAAGGAAAAACCATGACAGCGCACGAAATTCGCACACCGGCATCACTTACGATCAGCAACGGCCTGCGCGAGGTCCGAGACCGCCAGGGTATCGGTCTGCGCGAACTGGCCCGGCGGCTGGAAATCAACCCGTCGAAGTTGTCCGGCATGGAAGTGAACGGGAGGCGAGCCAAGCCGACGACCGTCTCGCGCATCCTCGGCTGCCTTCAGGTCAAAGCCACCGAGTACGAACAGCTGATGAACGTCGCCGAGCACGTCGACGTCAAGAACTACATCGACCAGTCCACGTCACCGGTCGCCGACCTGTGGGCGATCTACGAACAGCTGTCGACTTCCATCCTGGAGTGGGCGCCGTTCCGCATTCCCGACTTTCTCCGGACACACAGGTGGCTCGAAGCGACAGTACACGGCGACGTGACGCCGACGACGAAACTGGACCAAGAGCTGTTTCACCGGCGATGCCGCCGGCTCCCGGCGAACCAAGGCGAGCGTCAGTATGTTTTCCTCCTCGGCGACCAGGCTTTGCGCATGCTCAGCGAGGAGTCTGGTCACGCGGATCAGCAGATCGACTTCATCCGCGAAGTGAGCAAACGCAGGGACGTCTCCATCCGGATCATCCCCTCGACACCGGCGCCCCGGCATCCGACTGATGCGTTCACGGTCTTCGCAAGCGAAACGACACCGATAGCCATCGCTCTCCAGCATGACCACTGCACCGCATACCTGACCAGCACATCACTGCGAACCAGCTACCACCAGGCGGCAAGGGCTCTCCTACGACACGCTTCCGATCACGGCTCAACGATCGACGCCTGGATGTCCGCGGTTCGCGCCCGGGCGTCGTGATGATCGTCCTCGGCCCGCAGCTCCGGGCCCGGTTCCCGCCATGACCGCCCCGCGCTGGACATCCGACCCGGAACACATCACCGCGGCACTCCAGCGCGGAAAGTGGATCGTCACGCCCTGGGAACACCTCGGCCCGGACAACGACCCCGCACGATGGCAGACCGCCCTACGTGAACTCTGCGAGCACACCGACATCGATCCGCTATTCATCGACATTCGCCGACGCAGCCTCACGGTCGTGGTCAACGCGGCCCTGCCCGTCCCAGACGAGGAAGAGATTCACGACTCGATCGCCTTCGTCGAACAGCGCCGCTTCACCGGACACCCGATCCGCTAACCGCGAGAAGGAGTTCTCCGTGTTCGAACTCATCGTCAGCCCCTTCCTCGACGAGTACCTCGTCCTGCGTCCTGGCAGCGAGTCCGGCATCCGGCTGCCGGCGCGGTTGTGGACCGAGTTGTCGTCCGCCGAAGGCGGAAGTCCGTGTCCGGGCTGGCTGGTCGACGCGGCCCGCCATCGCTGGCCGGATCTGGATCTTTCCGGCCGCCGACTCACCGACGTGGTCCTGGTGCGCGCGCCATCCGGCCACGCCTACGGTCGGGCCTCCTACGAGCTGAACCTGGGCTGCAACTACGACTGCGAGCACTGCTACCTCGGCCTGAAACGCTTCGAAGGCCTGCCCTGGAGCGATCGGGAACGGCTGCTGCAGCTGCTCGCGGACGCGGGCGTGCTGTGGCTGCAGCTCACCGGCGGAGAACCGCTGATCGACAAGCTGTTCACCGCGGTCTACCAGCGAGCGTTCGAGCTGGGGATGATGCTGTCGATCTCGTCCAACGGCTCCCGCCTCGCCCAGCCGGACATCCTCGAGCTGCTGACCCGGTACCGGCCGTACCGGCTCCCGATCAGCGTCTACGGCGCCACTGCCGAGGCCTACGACGGGCTGACCCGCCGCCGCGGGTCGTTCGAGAAGTTCTCCCGCGGCCTGGCCGCCGCGCACGAGGCCGGGCTACCGCTGAACCTGAACCTGATCGTCACCCAGCACAACGCCCACGAGCTGGACGCGATGAAGGCACTCGCTGAGCGCTTCGAGCTGCCGCACCACGTGTTCTCGAACATGTCGCCGACGATCTACGGCGGCGCAGAGAGCCTCCCGGCGCAGTCGCAGGAGTACCTGCGCAAACGGAAGCCGTTCACCGGCTGCAACGCCGGGCACACGTTCTTCCACGTCGACCCGCACGGCATGGCCAGCATCTGCAAGGTCGGCCGCGACCCCCAGATCCCGCTCCTGGAGGAAGGCCTGGCCGGGCTGGCGCAGCTGGGCGGGATCGCGGACCGGCTGCTGCTGCGCCAAGGCGGCTGCACCGGCTGCCAGCTGCAGGGCAGCTGCGGCACCTGCATGCCGCTGGTCACGCTCTACCGGAAAGCCAAAGCCCCGCTGAGCAGCTACTGCCAGCACTGATCACCCGAAAGGAGGAAATCATGACCGCTGTCCTCGTCCCGCTCGAACGGCGCGAGCCGAGCGGCGCCACCGTCCCCGTGCCGCTCACCGCGCCGACTGGCCCGGTCGAGATCGAGTTCGTCGAGCACCTGGACGATCTCGTCGAGTCGTCGAAGTGCAGCTGCAACGCCGGCGACGACAACCCGTACTAGCCGCGCGTCCACCCGCTCGGTGACCTCCGGCGTGTCTCCTACCGGGGGGTCACCGAGCGGCCTGCTGGCGGCAGGTAGCGTGCCGGAATGCGATTCCGGCCCAGCTGGTTGCGCCGCGTCCTGCAGGTGCCCGTCGTCCCCACCCTGGGGCTGGTACACCCGGACACGCTCGGGCCGGAGATCTTCGAGGAGGTCGTCGCCGCCGCGCGCACCGGGCAGATGCTGCCGTTCGACAAGGAGCGCCGCTGGTCGGCAACGAAGTCCGAGACCGTCTTGGTCGGCGAAATCGTTCACCGCCCTGACCTGACGATCATTCCCACGCTCAACCACCGCGGAACCGGCATGATCAAAATCCACGTCTACGGCCCCGCCGAGCCCGACACCACAGCTCTGCGCGCGGCGACACACCGATGGTGCGCCGGCTACGGCGCGGCGACCGGCCGCGTCATCTGGTTCACCCCCGAGCCACCTCCGACCGACACCGCCACAGGAACACGGGCCCTAATCAAGACGTTCGCCCAGGAGGACAGATCCGGCGCTGCCGAACGAATCCGCGAACTCGACGCCTGCCCTCCGTCCACCCAGGACACGTTCGTCCAGCTGGCCCAGCAGGTACCGGAAACCGGGCTCGGGTTTTTGTGCCGGCGCTGGCGTGAAGGCCGCGTCGACGGGCCGATCTTCGCCGCCGTCGACGACGGCGTGGTGCTCGGAGCGATCGGTCCGCTCGCCGTGATGCCCGATCGAGATGGGGCAGCGGTCCTGCTGCCGCAGTACTTCGGGGTCGCTCCCGGGCACCGCGGCCGCGGGCACGGCCGCGCCCTGTGGCGGGCTGCCATGGCCTGGGGCGCCTGGCACGGCGCGCACTACCAGCTGCTGCAGGCCGCCGCCGGCGGGCCGTCGGAATCGCTGTTCTGCTCCGAAGGGCTGACCACCCTCGGCTTCACCTGCGCGGTGGCCGCGTGAACCAGCTCGGCAGCACAGCGGCGTCCATGGGCACCCGCGACCGCGTCACCCTCCCTCCGGCAGTCCGCGCCGCGGTCGAGGCCGAAATCGGCGAGATCCGTCACGTTGAGCCGGTAAGCAGTGGGTTGAACTCCGCGTTCGCCGCCGTGCTGCACACCGCCGACGCCGCTGTATTCATCAAAGGCATGCCGGAGGACCACCCCGGTGTCCGCGGCCAGCACCGCGAAGCCGCCATCGCACCCCACATCGCCGGGATCGCTCCCCGGCTGCGCTGGCACCTGAACACCGCCGGCTGGGACCTGCTCGGATTCGACCACCTCCCCGGCCACACCGCAGACCTCTCCCCCACCTCCCCCGACCTCGCCGGCCTGGCACGCACCCTCGCCCGGCTGCGCGAACTCGAACCACCAACGCTGCCCCTGCCCCGGATCGAACAACGGTGGACCGGCCTGGCCGACGACGCCGACCTGGCCCTGCTCTCCGGCGAGCACCTGCTGCACACCGACCTCAACCCCAACAACATCCTCATCAGCGTCGGCCAAGCCTGGCTGGTGGACTGGGCCTGGCCCACCCTCGGCGCACCCTGGATCGACACTGCCTGCGCCGCACTCTGGCTCATCGCCGAAGGCCACACCCCCACCGCCGCAGAAACCTGGGCCCGAACGCTTCCTGCCTGGAGCCGCGCCCCGCGAAACGGCCTCGACACCTTCGTCGCCGTCAACGCTCGCCTCTGGACCACCATCGCCGCCGACGACCCGCAGCCGTGGAAGCTCGCACTCCGCAACGCCGCCAATCTGTGGTTGACCCACCGGAGCTCATGAACGCCGCTTCGCTCGGGCACGCAGACAAACGTTGACGCGCGCGAATGGCAGGTCGGGCGGTGCGGGGTAGGACCCGGATCGTGTGCCGGGCGAACCGTCCGTGGCCGTGTCGGTGCGGCTGCCAGCGATCGGGGGCGTTGCCAGGAAGGGCGTCGGAGGCGTCGAACAGCGCACGCCGATTCTCCTTGACCGGGAACACGAACTGGCCGCCACAGGAGTGGATGAGCTCGGCGGTGGCCAAGACCTTGTGCAACGCGTCCGCAGTGACTGTGCTGCCCTCGATATCGAGGGTTCCAGCAGGTCACGGGCCGGTTCGGCGCGACCGCCACCGCGGCCGGCAGTTGCACCTGGCCGCCGTCAGGGGCGACAGCCCTACGTAGGGTCTTGCCGTCCAGACGCAGCGGGTCTGCCGGCGGCTGCGGTACCTGGTTATGGATGTCCTGCGGGCCGACGGCCGGCCTACCGGCGAAGCACCAGCCCGCAGGTACAAGTGCGTGACCCCTGCTTGCGGGACACGGGACCGCCAGTCTGGATCTCAGAACTCGATCACCAGGCGCGCCGGGACGCGATTGGCCAGCACCTCCTCAAACGCGTCGTTGACGTCCTCCAGCTTGCGCGCCTCGGCCGTCACGGTCGTCCGGCCCGCCGCGTGCAGGGCGAACACCTCGGCCAGATCCTTCCGGGTACCGACGATCGAACCGATCACCGAGACGCCCTTGATCACCGCCTCGAAGATCGGGACCGGAAGCACGCCGCCCGCCGGGATGCCGACGCAGACCAGGCGGCCGCCGCGGCGGAGGGAACGCAGTGCCTGCTCGAACGCGCTCGGCGCTGCGGCCAGCACGATCGCCACGTCCGCCCCACCCTGGGCCTGGATGGCTTCGGCCGGGTCGCCGTCGCTCGCGTCGACCACGCGGTCCGCACCGAGCTCGCGGGCGAGGTCGAGCTTTCCGGGCTCGATGTCGACTGCCGTGACGAAGCCGCCCGCGATGCGCGCGTACTGGATGGCGAGGTGACCGAGGCCGCCGACGCCGAAGATCGCGACGCGGTCCGCCGGGCGGACGTCACCGACCTTGACGGCCTTGTAGGTCGTCACGCCCGCGCACGTCAGCGGGGACGCCTCGATCGGCGGGACACCTTCGGGCACCGGGACCGCGTAGTGGGCGTTCGCGACGGCGTACTCGGCGTAGCCGCCGTCGATCGAATAGCCGGTGTTCTGCTGCGCCTCGCACAGCGTTTCCCAGCCGGAGACGCAGAACCCGCACTCACCACAGGCCGAGCCGAGCCACGGCAGCGCGACCCGCTGCCCGATCCGGGTCTCCGGCACGCCGGCACCGACGCGTTCGATGATGCCGACGCCTTCGTGGCCCGGAATCAGGGGCAGCGTCGGCTTCACCGGCCAGTCCCCGTGAGCGGCGTGGATGTCGGTGTGGCAGATCCCGCAGGTCTCCAATCGGACCAGGATCTGCCGCGGGCCGGGCTCCGGGGCCGGTACCTCGCGCAGCTCGAGCGCGGACGAGAAATCCGTGACGACTGCAGCCTTCATGTTCGCTCCCATTGCGACGGGTGATTTTGTGACCGTGTCGACGGTCGCGGATCGGTGGATGCGCCGCTGTGGCCGACGGTCACGAGCCGGCGGGACTTTGGTCATCCCGCCGGGTGCGGCCGGGCTGGCGGGCGAACCACTCCCGCTGCCAGCGGGCGAGGCGGAACCGGTCGAGTGCGAAGACGAGGCCGCGGTAGGCCAGGGCGAGGACGAACACCACGCCCACCCAAAGCCCGGTCGCGACGACCACCGCGTCGACGGCCGCCGAAATCGGGGTGAGCGGGCGGTCGACTGGCCTGCCTGTGCCGTCGAGCCAGACCGGAATCTCGTTGCCGGCGACCGTTCCGGCCGCAGCGTCCACCTCGCCGGTGTGCCGCTGCCCGTCACGTGTCAGCCAAAAGGCCTTGGCTGGACCGGATTCGCCCAGGGTGCCGCTGCGGCCAACGGTGCCGGGCGCCGGTCCGTCGGCCAGCAGAACCGCCGTCGCCTCGTAGCGCGAGGCGATCTGGTCACGGGACTCGGCCGCTTCCGCCGAGTGAATGCCGATTCCGAGTAGGACCGCACCCACGCCGGCGAGCAGCGACGCCAGAACCACGACGAGCAGCACGGCCGCCTGGATCCGGTCCGACGGCCGGGCCACGGTGTCACGCCCGGGCAAGAGACTGTGTCGCAACCGGGTCAACCACATCGACGCGTACATCGTTTCCTGCCTTCCGCAAGGTCCGGAGAACGTGGGGTGCGCCCAGCATCACGGACGCCCACGGTCACGGCGCAGGGCACACAGTCCCGCGTCCGCGGGCCTTGCGGCCGTTTCCGCCGCTGCCGATCCGGTGACTTTGTGCCCTGGCGGCACCGGTTCGGCGGACCGACGCTGGAACCCTCCGGCCCGCCGAGCGAGAGGTCTCCAGATGCAGACGGTCGACGTCGGTGAACTCTCTTTGTCCGCGTACCGGAAGGTGGCACCGGACTGGGTCGTTGAGCCGCTGCTCACCGTGGCGGACCGGCTCCGCGGCGCGCGCGTGCTCCACCTGAGCGCCACGCCCTACGGCGGTGGCGTCTCCGAACTGCTGCGGTCGGCGGTCCCTCTTTACAACGACCTCGGCATCCGGGCGAGCTGGAAAATCATCAGCGGCGAGCCGGCTTTCTTCGCGGTGACGAAGAAGCTGCACAACGCTCTCCAAGGCGGCACCGAACCGATCACGGACGCCGAAATCCGGCTCTACGAGGAGACTTCTCGCCGCAACGCCGAGGAGCTGTCGGCCGATCCGGATTTTGCGGACTGTGACTTCGTGTTCGTGCACGATCCCCAACCAGCGGCGGTGTTGTCCTTTTCGGAAGCTCCGCGGGCCCGGTCGGTGTGGCGGTGCCACGTCGACACGTCCCAGCCCGCGGCCGGCGTCTGGGACTATCTGGGGAAGTTCGTCGAGGGCTACGACGCGACGGTGTTCACGCTGCCGGAATTCGTGCCTCCGACGCTTTCGCGCGACCGCGCCGACATCATCTGCCCGGCGATCGACCCGCTCAGCCCCAAGAACATGTCCCTGGACGACCGGACCGCGCACGCGGTGCTCAACTGGATCGGAATAGAACCCGACCGACCGCTCGTCACGCAGGTGTCCCGGTTCGATCCGTGGAAGGACCCACTGGGCGTGATCGAGGCCTTCCGCTTGGTGCGGCCCGAAGTGCCCGGCCTGCAGCTGGCCCTGGTGGGATCCATGGCGCTCGACGACCCGGAGGGCTGGGAGGTCTACCGCAGCATCGGCGACGCGAGCCTGGACGACCCGGACATCCACGTCTTCACCAACCTGACCGGCGTGGGTAACGTCGAGGTCAACGCGTTCCAGCGGTTTTCGTCGGTGATGATCCAGAAATCGATCCGCGAGGGCTTCGGGCTCGTGGTCTCCGAAGCGCTGTGGAAGGGCACGCCGATCGTCGCGGGCCGGGCCGGCGGGATCCCCCTGCAGGTCGCCGACGACGCGGGCGGGGTATTGATCGACTCCACCGAAGACTGTGCGCGGGCGCTGCTCGACCTGCTGAAGGACCCGGGCCGCGCGGCCGCGCTGGGCGCGTCCGGCCGCGAACGCGTCCGGCGGCACTTCCTGCTCCCCCGGCTCCTGCTCGACGAGCTGACGCTCCTCGACGGCCTCGCCCATGGCGATCCGCCCGGCGCGCTGATGACCCGGTCCGACCACCGCGACCCCGTCTGCGGGCTGGCGGTTCCGCCCGGCGGCGGAACGCCCACCGTCGTCGACGACGGCCGCACCTACTCCTTCTGTTCCCAGCGGTGCCGCACCGCCTTCCGCCCGGGGACAGCATCGTGACAACCCATGCCTGGCACGGCGGTGAACTGCGCTGGAACGCCGAGACCGAGGACTGGACGATCCTCGCGCCCGGCCGCCGGGCGCGCCCGCACAGCGCGGCCGGCGCCGCGTGCCCGTTCTGCCCGGGTACCGAGGACACCCCGCCCGAGACCTGGCGGCTGCCCGGCGACGGACCGGGCTGGCGTGTCCGCGCGGTCCCGAACCGGTACGCGCTGTCCGACAAGCACGAGATCGTCATAGAGTCGCCCCGGCACGACTGGGACCTCGCGACCGGTACCGACGCCGAGGTCGCCGACGTACTCACCGCCTGGCAGCACCGGTACCGCGCGTTGCGGTCCGCGGCCGCCCAGGTCATCGTGTTCCGCAATCACGGCCTCGCGGCCGGCATTTCGCTGGCCCACCCGCATTCGCAGGTGGCAGGCCTGCCGGTGCTGTCCGCGGGAACGCGGCGCGAGCTGGAGACGGCGCGCGTCCACCACCGCGACCACGGCCGTCGGCTCGCCGACGAGCAGCTTGAAGCGGCGTTGAGCGACGGCAAACGCATCGTCTTCGCCGACGACCACGTCGTCGCCTACACGCCGTTCGCACCGATCGCCGCCTACGAGGTCCGGATCCTCCCGCACCGGGCGGAACCGGACTTCGCCGCCGCGAGCGCCGAAGAGATCCACGCGACGGCCCGGTGCCTGCGGGCGGTCCTCGCCGCCTTGCGCGCCGAGCTGGGTGACCCGGCCTACAACATCGTCGTGCGGACCGCGCCCGGCGGGTACGAGACCGCGCCGTTCCTCGCCTGGTCGCTGCAGCTCGTGCCGCGCCTGGAAATCCCGGCCGGGCTGGAGCTGGCGACGGGTGTCCCGGTGACGACCGTGGCCCCGGAACACGCCGCCGCGCGCCTGCGCGCCGCGGTCGAGGCGGCCGCGCTGAGGTGACGCGCTCAGCAGCCGAATTCGCCGCGGATCGCACGGACGACCTCGGGCACCGCGGCTTGCACGGCGGGCGTGAGCCCGACTCCCAAGTCCAGCTCCGCGGCTTCGATCGCGTACACCACGAGTTCGTCCGGCACCCGGCCGAGCGCGGCGCCGAGGCGGACGGCGTCGGGGATGCCGAGCGCGTGGGAACTCGCGGTGCCGCGGCTGGACGGCAGTCCGTCTACTGTGGACCGCCAGATCCGGCCCGGCGTGCTCGGTTCGCACAGCACGGCGTCGACGACGACGGCGAGCTCGGCCCCGGTCCACGCTTCGAGCAGGGCCGCCGGCTCGCCGTCGCAGAGCACGGTGACGACGCCGGGGATCGGGTTCGCGTCGAGTTCGGCCAGCACGGCGAGCCCGACGCCGTCGTCGTGGCGGTATTCGTTGCCGACGCCGATCACCACCGCCCGGCTCATCGGCGCTCCCACGTGATGTCGAGGAAGTGGGCCGAGCAGGAGATGCACGGGTCGTAGTTGCGGATGGTGCGCTCGCAGAGACCGGTCAACGCCGCGTCGTCGAGATCGAGGTTGCCGCTGACGACGCGGCGCAGGTCGTCCTCGATCGCGGCCTGGTTCTGCGAGGTCGGCGGCACGATGTCCGCCGCGCGGATCAGGCCGCCGTCGTCGAGTTCGTAGCGGTGGTACAGCGTGCCGCGCGGCGCTTCGCTGATCCCGTGCCCGATCCCCGCTCGCGGTGGGACATCGACGGATGGGCGTGCTGGCTGTTCGTACTCGTCGATCAGCCGCAACGCCTCTTCGACGGCGTAGACCAGCTCGACGCCGCGGACGAGGATGCTGCGGAACGGGTTGCGGCACTCGCCGCCCAGCCCGGCTTCCGCGGCGACCTGCCTGGCCGTCGCCGAGAGCTGCGCCGAATTGAGGGTGTAGCGCGCCAGCGGTCCGGTCAGGTACCGGTGCCCGTCGAGCGAGGCGTGCAAGGCGGTCGAATGCGGCACCTGTGCCTCGACGACGTGCGCGGAGAAATCGCGCGGCGGAAAGGCCAACCCCGACGTGGTGCGCAGGGTTCCGTCGGCGATGGCGTAGCGGCCGGGCTCGTACGCGGCGAGGAAGTCGTGGTCGAGCTCGAGGTCGGGGTACTCGAACCCGGCCGCCCAGCGGACGGTGCCGATGGCGTCGTCGAGGGCCCGCCGCAGCACTTCGGCCAGTGGCGTCAGCTCGGCGCGGGTGGGCAGCGAATAGAACCCGCCGACCCGGACGTTGACCGGATGGATCGCCCGGCCGCCGAACGTTTCGAGCAGCGTGTTGCCCGCCTTCTTCAGCGCCAAGCCTCGCTCGACGATCTCGCGGTGGCGGGTGGCCAGGCTGATCGCGTCCGGGTGCCCGAGGAAATCGGGGGCGTGCAGCAGGTAGATGTGCAGCGCGTGGCTGGAAATCCACTCGCCGCAGTACAACAGCCTGCGTACATCCGCGAGCTGCGGGTCGAGGGTGACGCCGCAGGCCTGCTCGATCGCGTTGCACGCGCTGGTCTGGTAGGCCACCGGGCAGATGCCGCAGATCCGCGCGGTGATGTCGGGTGGTTCGGTGTGCGCGCGGCCGCGCAGGAACGCTTCGAAGAACCGCGGTGGCTCGTAGATATTCAGTTCGACGCGCTCGACCTCGCCGCCGGTGATCCGCACGTGCAGCGCGCCTTCGCCTTCGACCCGGGCCAGCGAGCTGACCTTCAATTGCCGGCTTCGGTGGCTCATCGTTCCTCCCGCCGGGTTTCGGCGACGGTGAAGGTGCTGAACACGCGGTCCACCGCGTCGTCGCTCATCCCGCGTGACCGCAGCAGCGGGATCAGCACCGGCGTGTTCGGCTGCGCCATGGGACCGAAGCAGCCGAAACAACCCCGGTGGACGCCGGGGCACAGCGCGCCACACCCGGCGCGGGTGACCGGGCCGAGGCACGGGGTGTCCTCGGCGACCAGCAGGCAGGTGAGCCCGCGACGCTTGCATTCGGTGCACACGCTCGTGTCGGGCAGGTCCGGCTTGCGTCCGGCGAGCAACGCCGTGATCGTGCCCAGCAGCTGGCCGCGATCAATGGGGCAGCCGTGCAGCTCGTGGTCCACCGGGACATGGGCCGCGATCGGGGTCGACGTTCCCAGTGCGTCGATGTACTGCGGGTTCGCGTAGACGACGGAGGTGAATTCGGTGACGTCGGCGAAGTTCCGCAGCGCCTGGATGCCACCCGAGGTGGCGCAGGCACCGATCGTCACGAGGACCTTCGACTGGGCCCGCACTTCGTGGACGCGCCGCAGATCCGCCTCGGTGGTGATGGATCCCTCGACCAGGGACACGTCGTACGGGCCGGGTAGGACCGTGCTGGAGGCTTCGGGGAAGTGCGCGATCCGCACCTGCCCGGCGAGTGCGAGGAGTTCGTCTTCGCAGTCGAGCAGGGTCAGCTGGCAGCCGTCGCAGGAGGCGAACTTCCAGACGGCGAGAGTCGGGGCGGGCATCACAGCTCCTTCACGGCGAGCAGGGGTCCGGCGACCGTGTAGTCCACGACCGGGCCGTCCCGGCAGACGAGCAGTGGGCCGAGCTGGCAGTGCCCGCAGAGCCCGATCCCGCACTTCATCGCCCGCTCCAAGGAAACCCGGATGTGGTGTGCGGACATCCCTTTCGCGAGCAGGATTTCCGCGCACGCCCGCATCATCGGCTCCGGCCCGCACAGGAAGGCCCGGGTGCGCTCGGGATCGAGCGCGAGACCGGCCAGGGGTTCGGTGACGAAGCCGACGGGCCCGGTCCAGCCCGGCGCCGGGCGGTCGATGGTCCGCAGCAACTCGACGTCGTGGCGGCCGGCCCAGGAGGCCAGCTCGTGCGGGAACAGGAATTCGTCCGGCTTCCGGGCGCCCGCCACCACGACGACCCGCCCGTAGTCGCCGCGGTGGTCCAGGACGTCGGCGAGCACCGGGCGCAGCGGGCAGAGCCCGGCGCCGCCCGCGACGATCACTACGTCGTGGCCGGCCGCGTCCTCGACGTCCCAGCTGGTCCCGAACGGCCCGCGCACTCCGACGAGGGTGCCCGGCGTGAGGTCGTGCAAGGCCCGGCTCACCGCGCCGACGGCCCGAATGGTGTGGGTCGGCCCGGGGCCGCTGACCGAGATCGCCACCTCGCCGACGCCGTGGCAGTAGAGCATCATGAACTGGCCGAGCTTCGCTTCGGGCAACGGCTTTCCGCGCGGTTCCAGCCGGAGGCTGACCGAGTCCGCGGTCTCCACCACCCGGCCGGCCACCCGGTACGGCACCGGCAGCATGGGTTCGGTCACGGCCTGCCTCCGGGGTACGCGACCAGTTTCGCCGCCTCTTCGGTGATGTCGATCCCGGCCGGGCACCACGCGACGCAGCGGCCGCAGCCGACGCAGCCGGACGTGCCGAACTGCTCGTGCCAGGTGCCGAGCTTGTGGCTGAACCACTGCCGGTAGCGGCTCGAGCCGGACGTCCGGACGCTGCCGCCGTGCACGTAGGAGAAGTCGAGTTCGAAGCAAGACGCTGAGCGCTGCCAGCGTTCGGCGTGGTCGCCGGTCAGGTCCGTGACGTCCTCGGTCGTCGTGCAGAAGCACGTGGGGCACACCATCGTGCAGTTGGCGCAGGTGAGGCAGCGGCTGGCGACCTCCTCCCACTGCGGCGACTCCCGGGCGTCGCGGATCTTCGCGGGCAGGTCGGCCGCCGGCATCGCCCGTCCCATCCGGCTCGCCGCGGCGGTGACGTCTTCGCGTGGTGACCGGACTTCGTCCGAAGCCGCCGGGCGGGCCGCGACCTTGCCCAGCAGCTGCGCACCTTTCGGGGTGCCGACATCGACGACGAACCGGTGGCCGTCGCCGTCGGTGCGTTCGGTGAGCCCGAGGTCGTACCCCGGACCAGCCGCGGGCCCGGTACCCATCGACGTGCAGAAGCACAGCTCGCCGGGCTCGGTGCAGTTCACCGCGACCAAGAACAGCTCCCGGCGGCGGCGCTGGTACGAGCCGTCCGGGTGCGCTCCGGCCCCGAGCACCCGGTCGAGGATCGCGATCGCGGCGAGGTCGCAACCACGGACGCCGAGAAAGGCGTAGCGCGTGTCGTCCTCCGGGGTGGGGGTGAACTCGCCGTCGCGGCTCACCTCGAAGAGTTTCCGGCGCGGCGGGTGCAAGTAGCTCTTCCACGACTGCGGCCCGGACGAATGCCCGAACACGGCCTCGTCGTCCCGGCGCCGCAAGCGGTACCGGCCGGGTGCGGTCGTGACGCCCCACCCCGCGGGCAGTTGCTCCGCGGAATCGAGTTCGGCGAGCACGATGGCGTTGTCTCGCACGGTGGGGCCGATCACCCGGTAACCGTCGTCGCGCAATGCGCCGACGAGTTGGCCGAGTCCGGTCCGGTCGAGTACCTGAGTCTCCATCGAAACCAGCACCTCCAGGAAGCCCACTGAACCGGTTGCCCGGGTGAAGGGCATAGGGCCGAAGGTCATCGACCGGGCGTGAGGACCAAAGTCCCTTCGCCGGGTACTTCATGCCCTGGCCGTGGCAGCCCGCCCACAGCACGGTGGTGATCGACGGGCACGAGCGGGGAGGCGGGATGGCGGAGATCGGGGGCGTCGGCCGCCGCCGCGTCGTGGTGCGGGGAACCGTGCAGGGCGTCGGGTTCCGGCCGTTCGTCCACCGCCTCGCCGGGGAACTCGGCATCGGCGGCGAGGTGCGCAACGCGGGCGGGTACGTGGTGATCGACGCCGAGGGTGACCGGCTCGACGACTTCCTCGCGCGGCTGGTCCTGCGTGCGCCTCCGCAGGCGAAGGTCACCGGTGTCGACGTTGCGATGCTCCCCGACGACGTCGTGCTCGCGCCGGGATTCCGGGTCGGCGCCAGCACCGGCGGCCGGACCGGCGACGTACCGCCGGACCTGGCCACCTGCGCGGAGTGCGTGCGGGAGCTGTTCGACCCGGCTGACCGGCGTCACCGCTACCCGTTCCTCAACTGCACTGATTGCGGTCCGCGCGCGAGCATCGTCGAACGGCTGCCCTACGACCGGCCGGGCACCGCCATGCGCTCGTTCCCGCTGTGCCCGGACTGCGAAGCCGAGTACCGGGACCCGGCGAACCGGCGCTTCCACGCCGAACCGATCGCCTGTCCAGCGTGCGGTCCCCGGCTCAGCTGGTCCGCTTCTGTGCAGGGCGAAGAAGCGCTCGCGGCGGCCTGTGCGGTCATCGCCGAGGGCGGGATCGTCGCGGTGAAAGGCCTCGGCGGTTACCAATTGGTCTGCGACGCGGCGAACGAGGCCGTGGTCCAGCGGCTCCGGCGGGAGAAACCGAGGCCGACCAAGCCACTGGCCGTGCTGGCCGCCGGCCTCGACGGCGCCCGGCGGCTCGCGCTCGTCGACGAGCCAGCCGCAGGCTTGCTGACGTCGGCCGCGGCCCCGATCGTCCTGCTCCCCCGCCGTCCCGGCGCGCCGCTCGCCGAGGCGATCGCCCCCGGGCTCACCGACATCGGCGTCTTCCTCGCCACGACCCCGCTGCACCACCTCCTGCTCGCCGAGCTCGCCCGGCCTCTGGTCGTCACCAGCGGCAACCGCGCGGGCGGGCCGATCGTCATCGACGACGCGGACGCGCACGCCACGCTCGGCCCGATCGCCGACGGCGTTCTCGGCCATGACCGGCCGATCTGGTCCCGCTTCGACGACTCGGTCGTCCGGGTGAGCCGCGGCCGGACGACCATGGTGCGCCGCGCCCGCGGCTACGCCCCCGGTCCCCTGCCGCTACCGCATCCCGCTTCCGAACCGGTGCTGGCCCTGGGCGCCCAGCTCAAACACACCTGCGCGCTCGCCCACGACGACGTCGCCCACCTCGGACCGCACACCGGCGACCTCTCCGACGCGCGGACGCTCGTCGCGTTCGAGCGGGCCGCCGACGATCTCCGCCGTCTGCACGAAGCCGATCCGGCGTGGTGCGCGCACGACCTGCACCCCGGGTACCTGTCCACCCAGTACGGCCGACGCTGGCCGGCCGAACGCCGGATCGCCGTCCAGCACCACCATGCGCACGTCGCCGCGACTGCCGCCGAACACGGCGTGCGCGGGCCGTTCGTGGGGGTCGCGCTCGACGGGCTCGGCTTCGGTACCGACGGCACCCTCTGGGGCGGCGAGATCCTGCTCGCGGATTACCGGGACTTCCGGCGGTTCGGCCGGTTCGGCACCGCACCACTGCCCGGCGGCGAAGCCGCAGTCCGCCGCCCGGCCCGGATGGCTCTCGGTTACCTCTACGGCGCCGAAACCTTCGGCGCGCCCCTGCCCGGCGAACTCGCCGGCAGCCTGTTGTCCAGAATGGACGATCGAGAGGTCGCCTTCGTGCGGACGATGATCGACCGGAACGTCAACTGCCCGATCGCGTCGAGCGCCGGGCGGCTGTTCGACGCCATGAGCGCGCTTCTCGGCCTCTGCGACGACAACGGCTACGAAGGCGAGGCTGCGGCGCGGCTGGAGGCGGCGGCGAACGGCCACGAGCCGGACCGGGCGCTGGACTGGGCGCTGCGCCACCGGGACGGCCTGTGGGTCTACGACCCGATCCCGACCCTGCGTGACGCCTTGACCTCGACGTCTTCACCCGGCGAGATCGCCGCGCGGTTCCACCGGGCCGTCGCCGAGGTCGTCGTCGCCCTCGCCGAGAAGGCCGCCGCCGCGCTGGGCACCGACATCGTGTGCCTCGGGGGTGGCGTGTTCCAGAACTCACTGCTCACCGCGAGCTTGCTCGACGGACTGGCCGACGCGGGCCTGCGGCCGCTGGCCGGCGAACGCGTGCCGATGAACGACGGCGGCATCAGCTACGGCCAGGCCGCGATCGCCTGCGCCCGGATGAACGGGAAGTGAGCCGCGATGTGTCTCGGGATACCCGGCCGGATCGTCGCCGAGTCCGACGGCGATCCGGGCCTGCGCATGGGCACCGTCGACTTCGACGGCGTCCGGCGCCCGGTGTGCCTGGCCTACACGCCTGACGCGGGCGTCGGCGACTACGTGATCGTGCACGTCGGTTTCGCGATCAGCCAGGTCGACGAGGCGGAAGCGGCGAAGACCCTGGCCGTGCTCCGCGCGATCCCGGACGCCCTCGCCACGGAACTCGGCCCGGAGGTGGTGTTGTGAAGTACCTCGACGAATACCGCGATCCGGTGCTCGCCCGGCGGCTGCTGGCCGAGCTGCGCGCGGTCGCGACCACGCCGTGGGCGATCATGGAGGTCTGCGGCGGCCAGACGCACACCCTGGTCCGCCAGGGCATCGACGAGCTGCTGCCGGCCGGGATCCGGATGATCCACGGCCCCGGCTGCCCGGTCTGCGTCACCCCGCTGGAGACGATCGACAAGGCGGTCGCCATCGCCGCGCGCCCGGATGTCATCTTCACCAGCTACGGCGACATGCTGCGTGTGCCCGGCACCAGCGGGGACTTACTCGGTGTCAAGGCTCGTGGCGGTGACGTCCGGGTCGTCTACACCCCGCTCGACGCGGTCAAGATCGCGCGCGAGAACCCCGAGCGGCAGGTCGTGTTCTTCGCCGTCGGGTTCGAGACGACCGCACCCGCCAACGCGATGGCCGTGCTGAACGCCGCGGACACCGGGGTGCGGAACTTCTCCGTGCTCGTCAGCCACGTCCTCGTGCCCCCCGCGATCACCGCCGTCCTGGACGCACCCGACAACCAGGTCCAGGCGTTCCTCGCCGCCGGACACGTCTGCGCGGTGATGGGCTGGACCGAATACGAGCCGATCGCCGCGCGCTACCGGGTGCCGATCGTGGTCACCGGCTTCGAGCCCCTGGATCTGCTCGAAGGGATCGTGCTGGCCGTGCGCCAGCTCGAGACCGGCCGGGCCGAGGTGGAGAACCAGTACGCGCGAGCGGTGCGCCGGTCCGGCAACACCGCCGCGCAGGACGTCGTGCGCCGAGTCTTCCGGGTGACAGAGCGGACCTGGCGCGGGATCGGCCCGATCCCGGCCAGCGGGCTCACCCTCACAGAGGAGTTCTCCGCGTTCGACGCCGAAGCGCGGTTCGCCACCGACGGCGTGCGGACCGCCGAACACCCCGACTGCATCGCCGGATTGATCCTGCGCGGCACGGCGGTCCCCACGGACTGCGCCGCCTACGGCACCCGCTGCACGCCCCGCACCCCGCTGGGCGCGCCGATGGTGTCGGCCGAAGGCACGTGCGCCGCGTTCCACCACGCCGGCCGCCGACAGTCCACCGTGGAGGTAATCCGATGACGACGATCGACCCGGCCCGCACCACCTGCCCGGTCCCCGCCACCGAGACCGAACGCGTCCTGCTGGGCCACGGCTCCGGCGGGCAGCTGATGGCCGAGCTGCTCGACGAGGTGGTCACGGCGCAGCTGGGCGAACCAGGTCCGCTCGAGGACGCCGCGGTGATCGGCGTCGGCGACACCGATCTCGTGTTCAGCACGGACGGCTTCGTCGTCACACCGCGGTTCTTCCCGGGCGGCGATATCGGTTCACTCGCCGTGTACGGCACGGTCAACGACCTCGCGATGCGCGGTGCCCGCCCGGTCGCGCTCGCCCTGGCCTACGTCCTGGAAGAAGGGCTGCCGCTCGCCGAGCTGCGCGAGATCACCGCGTCGGTCGCCCGGGCCGCCGGCGAGTGCGGGGTCCGGGTCGTCACCGGGGACACGAAGGTGGTCGGCCGCGGCGCCGCCGACGGCTGCTACCTCACCACCACCGGCATCGGCGTGCGGCTGCGCGGTGCCTTCCCGTCCGCCACTCGCGGAGAGCCCGGCGACATCGTGCTGCTGTCCGGCCCGATCGGCGCGCACGGCACCGCGATCATGAGCGCCCGCGAAGGGCTGGGCTTCGAGTCGGAGATCCGGTCCGACAGCCGGCCGCTGCACGGGCTGGTCGCCGCGATGATCGCCGCAGGTGGACCGGCCGTGCACGCCCTGCGGGACCCCACTCGGGGTGGGTTGGCAAGCGCGCTCAACGAACTTGCCGAGGCCTCCGGCGTCACGGTGGAGATCGACGAAACCGGGCTGCCGGTGCCGCCCCAGGTCGCCTCGGCATGCGAGCTGCTCGGGCTCGATCCCTTGCACGTGGCCAACGAAGGCTGCCTCGTCGCCTTCGTCGCGGCCTCCGCCGCCGACGCGGTGCTGCGGGCCATGCGAAATCACCCGGCCGGGTACCAGGCGCAGGCCATCGGCGTCGTCGGCGAAGCCGGCGACTTGGCGAAGGTCACGGCCCGCACCCTCGTCGGCTCGACCCGAGTTGTCGACATGCTGGTCGGCGAGCAGCTCCCCCGGATCTGCTGAGCCGGCGGCGCGTTCTCGGCGGTCAGGCGGCACGGCGCTGGTCATACAACGCCCACGCCCGCTCGATCATCCTGCGCGCCATGACTGCGCTGAGGCGCAACTGGGTCGACCCCGCCGTGACCTGCCCTTGGCTGACGGTGACGTCGTCCGTCGCCACCAGGTTCGCGCGGTCGATCTTGGTGATCGCCTCCCACTGCTTGCCGTGCGCCGACCCGCTGTTCACCATCCAGATCGTCAACGCCAGGGGGCCGACCTTGTCGCCGAAGGCCTCGGCACCTGCCGTCTTCACGATCATCGAATACGACAACGCCCGGGCGGCGATCTTCGCGACGTCCGCCTTGGTCATTCCCTGAGCCTTGGCGAGGTTCTGCAACTCGGTCTTGTGGGCTGCAAGGGACTTGCGCGGTGGTTGGTTCACGTTGTCCAGCAGATTGTGCTGATCGACCACGTCGCTCCAGGCGATGCGCAGAGCGCGGAAGATCCTTTCCTGACTGTCGTCGGGCCCCAGCATGAACACGGCCGTTGCTGCGTTCTCCAGCGCCGCCCGCAGCAGGGTGAATTGGGCATTCATATGGACAACCCGACCGGTCGAGATCAACAAGCTCGAAGCGTGGAAGTGGTCCACCGCCGCCCCCACCGCGGTCAGTGCGAGATGAGACAAGCGGCGCGGGTCGGTGGCCTGGTCGTCCACTGCCAGCTCGCTACCCGGAGCCGGCAAGGTTGCCGGACGGCCGACCCGCTCGATCCACGACTCAGCCGGCTCGAAGGTCCGGCCCAGCGCCTCCGCCGTCTCCATGTCCAGTTGGCCACCTGCCTCGACCGACATACCGCACCTCCGCTCGCGCGATGCGAAAGCCTACGACGCCGCACCGGCTTGTCAGGAGCGGATTTCCTTCGACGTACCCGACTGAGTGAAGTACGCGACGACGGTGCCGGCTGAGGTCTCAGTCATCGGTCGCCGGCTCGGCCACGATACGGAAGACCGGGATGTCCGGAGCGATCCGGGCGAAGTCCTCGACGGGGGCGCGCCGGTCGACCGGGATGTGGGGCCGCGCTCCGGGTGCGCAGGCGAGATAGCGCCTGAGTACCGGCGGACGCCGTTCGGTCGCCACGTCTTCGAGCCGGACGGCTTCGCGGCGGCCGTGCCGGAGCACCACATGGCCGTCGGCCGCACGGACGTTGCGCACCCATTGGGTTTGCGCGCCGAGCATCGCAACGAGGTAGCGCTCCCCGTCGTGGTCGGCGACGACGAGCGGCACCCGGACGAGCCGGCCGGTGCGCCTGCCGGGCACCTCCAGCGTCACGACCCGATGTGGCAGCAACCCGGCCGCGTAGCCGAACGCGGCACCGCGGTTCAGGGCCCGGGCCAAGGCGTGTGGCCGGCCGCCTCGGTAAAGCCACCGTTTCACCCGCCCGCCCGTCGGCGACGCCTCGTCCGGATGGCCGTCGACGAGCGATCCGGCGTCCTCGCGGAGGGTGCGCAACGTTGCTTGCATGACGGTGCGCACGAACGGCCGCACCAGCCACCAGTAGCGCGCGAACCGGCGCGCCGAGCTGGAATCCGTGGTGACCGTCCGCGCCTCGTAAGTGACCAGAGTGCGGGACGGGCCGTAGGGACGCAGCGAGAAGCCCGCTGCGATCCGGCCCCAGCCCGGCTCGGTGAATCCGGCGAACTCGTCGGGGGTCATGCCCTGCACGTCGAGCCACTCGATGTCGGGCTGCCAGAACTTTCCGACGGCGCCCAGGACGACCTCGCGGCCCGGGGTCTCACCCAGCGGCAGCCATCCCGGCAGCGGAGTACTCCCCCCGAACAGTTTCAGCTCCGCGGGCGGCTCGGCGGGCGTGGAGCGCCGGGTCAGTGCAGCAGGCATGCTTCGCACGAACATGGCCGCGTCCATCAACGGCGAGTGGACCCGCATCAAGTCCAGTTCGCGCAGCGCCTGCCAGGTTTCGGCGATGTCCGCGTCGGCGACGACGTGTTCGATCAGCGTGACGTCGAACCGGGGCAGGAACCGATCGATCAGCAGGTCTTCGCCGGCGAGCGTCTGCTCCCGGCGTTCATCGGCGGCGTGCACGGGATTCGTCATGGCCGGACCTTTCTCCACGGGGAACGAGACCATCTGCGGTGCCTGCCCTCACTGCCGCCGCACGGCGGACCGCGCCAGGGTCAGCAGCTGGACCAGGAGCCCGATCGAGGTCCCGGCGAGCCCGACGACCAGCACGACCCGGGCCACCAGCGCCCAGTCGAACGACGCCCCCGCGAAGTCGAACGGGAAGACCTGCCAGAGCCGGACCAGGGCGGCCAGACCGGCGCAGGCCGTCACGACGCCGTTGAGTGCGACAAGCCATCCGGGGTCGTACCAGACCTGAACGAACGCCGTGACCAGGCCGGCCACCAGGACAAGATCGACCAGTCCCACCACCGAGGAGAACGCCGGGGTCAGGAACGGCACGGCTTCCCAGCCCGGCCGGCCGTTGACAAGGACCAGCAGAACGCCGTTCAGCACCGCCCCCAGGAGGTAACCGGCGCGCCGGGACCGGACGGGTGGGCGGGTCTTCACGCTGGTTGTCATGGTGACCTCCGTTCCTGCCTCGAGCATCGACCCGTGACCCCGCGAGGGGGCAGGGTCCTGAGTCCACGAGTGCAGAGCCGAAAGGCCGCCGTTCACCCCGCTTCGCCACACACCAGGTCCAGCTCGGCGCTCAGGCCGTCGGCGAGCACCTCGAGATCCGGGCACCGGCCGTGGTCGGCGAGCACCGAGATCGTCAGGCTGCCCGCGTAGGAGAGCACTTCGAAGACGACGGTCAGGTTCCCGGTTTCGCCCACGCTGAGCGGGATGGCCGCCCGGACCGGCGCACCGCCGAAGGTGACCGGCTCGGCGGGACCCCGCACGTGGCTGACGAGCGTGTGCATCCGGTGCTGGTGGTTCAGGTACCAGCGGTAGCCGCCGAGCGCGGCCAGCGGCCGGAACAACGGGCCCAGCAGGGCGATCGGCGCTGGCCCGGTCGCGGTCGCCTTGGCGGCACGGACCTGCGCCGCGACGCTCTTGAGCCGCCCGGACAGGTCGCCGGTGGCCGGGACGCTGACCAGCGCCGGGCTGACCATGTTGCCCAGCGCCGGGCCATCTTCCGCGGCCCTGCCGGACACCGGGACAGTGATCACGAAGGTGCCGACGTCCTCTCCGCGAGCCAAGAGCAACCGGCGCAGGGCACCGGCCACCACGACCAGGACGGCATCGTTCACCGAAGCCCCGTGCCGGTGGGCGGCCGCCCGCAGCGGCTCGAGATCGGCGCTGACCACCGCGACCCGCCGGCTGGGCCCGGTCGGCGCAACGAGCGAGCACGGGGCCGCTCGCGGCGGGTGCAGACCTCCGCCGGCAGAGGTGGACGCCCGCAGTGCCCGCAAGGCCGGTCCGGCCCGGCGTACCGCACGCAGCCTGGCCGCCAAGGCGTCCCGCAGCAGAGGTCCCGTTCCGGGTGGCGTACGTGGGAAGGGCTCACTGGCCCCCACGACGCCCTCGTCCACCAAGTGGGCCAGGACGGCGAGACCGCCGACGCCGTCCGCGAGCACGTGGTCGAGCACGACCACCAGCGCGGCTTCCCCCTCGGCCAACCCGGTCACGAAGACCACGGACCACAACGGGGCATCACGCGGCAGCGGAGTGGAGACCAGCGACAGCGCGGTGTCCAGGACAGCCTGCCGGTCCCCCGGCGGTGCACACACCGCGGGCCGGACGTGGCGGCGGATGTCGAAGGCGACGTCGTCGACCCAGATCGGGCCGCCGCACCCCCGCGGCGGCCGGACCAACCGGCGACGCAGGCGCGGGACGGCCGGAATCCGCTCGGCGATCAGCCGCCGGACCCGCGCCAGGTCGAGTCCCCCGGCCTGGCCGAGCGGCAGGAGCACGCCGAACTGCACCGGCACGTCAGGCGTTTCCATGGCGAGGAAAGCCCGATCGGCGGAACTTGCGCGTTCGACGACCGGCCGCGATGCGCGGGTCATCGTCCCGGTGGGCGGACAGCCGGTCCCGGTCCGCCGCGCAGGACCTCTTGCTCCCCCCGCCGCGGCGAAGGCGGGTCGGCCTCCGCGGCGTACCCGATGCGCAGGAGCGCCTGCGGGAAGCCCGGGAGCTCGAGGTCCTCGCACAGCGCAGAACGCACCGGCTCCAGGTGCAGCGGCTGCGTCAGCACCCCCGCCGCCAGGCCGAGGTCGACCGCGGCGAGCCAGGCTCGTTCCAGCGCGTACCCGGCGCGGACGTGGTCGAGCGGGGCGTCATCCGCCGTGACGAAAACCAGCAAGGTCTCCCCGGCGAGGCGACGCTCGAGTTCCGGCGTGTCCGGGACCTCCGTGGCGCGCCGGACCAGCCCGGCCCACGGCACCGAACCCGACGGCACCCGGCTGGCGGGGATACCCACGCCGTGCCGGTGGGCGTCTTCGTCCCGGATCGTCCAGAGGGACAGCTCGCGCTGGTAGCCGCGGTCGGTCCGGAAGTGCTCCGCGGCGAAGTGCAGCAGCCGGGCGACGACGGCGACCTCACTGCCGGGCCGGACGGGACGTACTTCGACGCCCGGCGCCCCACCCGCGTCGGCGAGCTTGTGTACCACTGGTGCCGGCACGGCCACGCCGTTGAACGGCGCCCGGTGGCTCGCCCGGCGAGCGATCGCCCCGTAGCGGCGGAGTTCTTCGGGGGTGGGTGCAACCTCGGCGCCGACGGCGATCCGCGCCACCAGATCCGGCTGGCGTGCGTCGGGCAGGAACGCGGTCTCCGCGGCCCGGCCGAGGGTCCGGACTGCGAGTTCGAGATTGGCCACCGCCGCGCCACACGACGCGGCGCGGTCACGGCCGTGCGGGTCGTGGTGCGGGAGGGCCGGTTCGGCGCGTTCGCGGACCCGCAGCTCGTCCGGCTCGACCTCCAGCAGCCACGGCTGGGTGTTGTGCACCGACGGCGCGCGCATCATCGACCGGAGCAGTACTTCGGTCTCGGCCGTCGTCCAGGGCCTTCCCTCTGCGGTGGACATGCCGGGTCACCCGGTCCGGCTCAGAAAGGACTCGGACCACTCGTCGCGGCGGTAGCGCAGCAGACGGGCCGCCAGTTCGCCCGGGTCTCCGCGCAGATCCACCGGAACCGGCGCGGAGACGGGCCCGCCGGTGGCGTGGATACCGGCCACGAAGCGGCGGACGCGGGACGGCGCCGGCACGAGCTCACCGCCGAGGTAGGCGAGCACCAGCAGGTCCTCGCCGGAGTGAGTCTCCATGGCGAACGCCCACCCGTGGCGCTCGTCCCACAGCAGAGCCATGTCCCGGCCCGGGTGGCTGCGCAGCCGCACGTCCAGCGCGACGTAGCCCGACACGGGGGTGCCGAGGTCCACGGTGCAGGACTCCTCGCCGACACCGACTGCCGCGCTCACCGCGGCCAGGTAGCCGGTCAGCCCGCACCGCAGCCCGTGGTCACGGTCGATACCGGTCAGCAGGGGAATCACCTTCCCTCGTCGTGGGACTCCTCTCCGGCCGCGTCGGGCCGGATTCCCCCTCGTTCCGACGGTACGGCTCCGCCGCCGCGTGGGGATGGCGTCGTTCGGCCCCCAGCGGAAGGACTTTCGTCACCTGAACGTCGCAGGGCCCACAGCAGAACTCACGGAGTGCGGCGGCGCAAAGTAGCCGCGCCGAGCAGCAGGGCCACGACCGCGCAGCCGGCGACGATCGCGACGTTGCGGACCAAGGTGCCGTCGACCGCCGCGGAGCGGGTCACGTGGGTCAGCGCGTCCACCGCGTAGGACAGCGGCAGCACGTCCGAAACGGCGCTCAGCAGCCAGCCCATCTCGTCGCGCGGGACGAACAGGCCGCACAGCAGGAACTGGGGCAGCACGAACACCGGCAGGAACTGGATCGCCTGGAACTCCGTGCGCGCGAACGCGCTGACGAAGAGACCGAGTGCCGTGCCCAGCAGCGCGTCCAGCACCACGATCAGGAGGAGCATCCAGACCGAGCCGGCGATGTCGAGGCCGAGCCAGGTCAGGCTGATCCCCGCGGCCACCAGCACCTGCAAGGTCGCGAGCAGGCCGAACGCCAGCGCGTAGCCGGAGAGCAGGTCGAGCTTGCCCATCGGCATCGTCATCAGGCGTTCGAGCGTTCCCGTCGTGCGCTCGCGCAACGTGGTGATCGAGGTCAGCAGGAACATGATCGTGAACGGGAAGATGCCCAGCAGTGCGGGCGCGATCGCGCTGAAGCCCTGTTCGGAGTTCAGCACGTACCGAAGCAGGATCATCAGCAGGCTGGGCACGCCGATGATCAGGCCGACCGTGCGCGGGTCGTGCCGCAGCTGGGTGAGGATGCGGCGGGTCGTGGCGAACGTGATCGAGGCGCTCATCGCGCCGCTCCTTCCCGGCCCTTGATCAACCGCAGGAACGCCTGTTCGAGGTCCGGCGCACCAGTGCGCTCGCGAAGCACGTCCGGCGTCGCCTGGGCCAGCAGCTTCCCGTGGTGGAGCAAGAGGAGCTCGTCGCACCGGGCGGCCTCGTCCATGACGTGGCTGGAGATCAGCAGCGTCACCCCGGTCGCGGCGAGGTGGTGGAACAGCTGCCAGAGCTCGTCCCGCAGTTCGGGGTCGGAGCCGACCGTCGGTTCGTCGAGCACCAGCAGTTCGGGGGTGCCGAGCAGAGCGACGGCGAGGTTGGCCCGGCCACGCTGGCCGCCCGAGAGGCGGCCGATGACGGTCTTGGCCGAGGCGGTCAGCCCGGTCTGCGTGATCACCCGGTCCACATCGGACGGCGGAGCGCCGAGCACGGCGGCGAAGTAGCGCAACGCCTCGGTCACGGTCAGGTCCGCGTAGATCGCCGGGTCCTGGGTCGCGTAGCCGATCCGCCGGCGCAGCTCGGGGCTCCCGGCCGGGCGCCGGAGCACGGTCACCCGGCCGGACTCGACGATCTGCACGCCGACGATCGAGCGCATGAGCGTGCTCTTGCCGCAGCCGTTGGGTCCGAGCAGGCCGGTCACGGTACCGCGCCGGACGGTGCACCCGATGTCGCGCAGAACGTCCTGCCCGCCGCGCCGGACCCGCAGGCCCTCGACCTCGATCGCCGGTTCCTCCACGGCGTGCTCCTTCCGTCCGCCTCCATGCTCGGCGGAGGCCGGCGGCGAGTCAGGTGCCCGCGGTCCCGGCTTGCGGTGACTTTCGTCCCCGGTCCGGGACTTCCGGCTCCCGACCGGTGACCTAACGCCCTTCGGCGACACGTGCCGACCGGCGATCCTCGGGACATGAACGCGCCTTGGGCCGATGTGCACGAAACCCACATCGGTGCGGTCTTCCTCGTCGGGGACCTCGCCTACAAGCTGAAGAAGCCGGTCGACCTCGGCTTCCTCGACTTCACCGCCCGCGAGACGCGGGAGCGGGTGTGCCACCGGGAGGTGGAACTGAACCGGCGGCTGGCACCCGACGTCTACCTGGGCGTCGCCGACGTCACCGGCCCGGACGGCGCGGTGTGCGACCACCTCGTGGTCATGCGCCGGATGCCCGAGGATCGCCGGCTGTCGACGCTGGTTCGCGGGCACGAGCCGCTGCACGTGACGATCCGGCAGCTGGCGCGGCAGCTCGCCACCTTCCACGCTCGGGCCGAACGCGGCCCCGGGGTCAGCGCCGACGAGAACCGCGACGCGGTCCGGAGCCGGTGGCGCGCGAGCTTCGAGCAGGTGCGGCCCTTCCACGGCGAAGTGCTGGACCCGGCCATGGCGCTCGAGATCGAAACCCTGGCCGAGGACTTCCTCGCCGGCCGCGAGGCGCTGTTCGAGCGCAGGATCGCGGAGGGACACGTCGTCGACGGCCACGGTGACCTGCTCGCCGACGACGTCTTCTGCCTCGACGACGGTCCCCGCGTGCTGGACTGCCTCGAGTTCGACGACCACCTCCGGCACGTCGACGTCCTCGACGACGTCGCCTTCCTCGCCATGGACCTCGAACGGCTCGGCGCGCCGGAGCTGGGCCAACAGCTGCTCGCCGACTACCGTGAGTTCGCGGGTGACCCCGCTCCCCCGGCCCTGGTACACCACTACCTGGCCTACCGGGCGTTCGTCCGGGTCAAGGTCGCCTGCCTGCGCCACGCCCAAGGCGACACCGAAGCGGCTGGGCTCGCGGGCGAATACGCCGAACTCACCCTCGAGCACCTCCGGCGGGGACAGGTGCGGCTGGTCCTCGTCGGCGGAGAACCAGGCACCGGCAAGTCGACGGTCGCCGGCGGGCTGGCCGACCGGCTCGGCGCGACGCTGCTGCAGTCGGACCGGCTGCGGAAGGAACTGGCCGGGCTCGTCCCGGTCAGGCGGCCCGCCGAGGGCTACCGGCAAGGCCTCTACGACGACCACCACACCGACGCGACCTACGCCGAACTCGTGCGCCGAGCCGAGCACCTGCTCGCCTTGGGCGAGACCGTCGTGCTGGACGCGTCTTGGAACGCCGCCCGGCACCGCGAGCTCGCCGCCGAGACCGCCGGACGGACGAGCAGTCTGCTGGTCGCCGTCCACTGCCAGGCACCGGAAGCGACAGCAGCACACCGGATCACCGGCCGAGCGGACACCCTCTCCGACGCCACCCCGGACATCGCGCACCGGATGACCGCCGACGCCGACCCCTGGCCCGAGGCACACCCGCTCCCGACCACCGGCGCGCCGGCCGAATCGGTCGCGCGTGCCCTGGCCTGGCTGGCGCCGGGGCACCGAAAGTCCCCGATCCAGAGGCATTCCGGCCCTGCTGCCGACGAGCTGGGCGATGCGAGGCTCGACTCAACCGAACACCCGGACCACGAGGAAGGCCGATGATGGAGCGAGCATTTCCGGACGAGTTCACCGTCAGGACCGCGGTGGCGATGGCCGTCCGCGCGCCGTCGGTGCACAACTCCCAACCGTGGTACTGGCGGATCGGGCACAGCTCGCTGCACCTCTACGCCGACCCGGACCGGCTCCTGCACGAAACCGACCCGGACGGCCGTGACCTGATCCTCAGCTGTGGCGCCGCGTTGCACCACCTGCGGATCGGCTTCGCCGCGCTCGGCTGGACCGCCGAAGTGCACCGGCTGCCCAACCCCGGCGAGCCCGACCACCTCGCCGCCATCACCCTCGGGCAGCACCAGCCGACGCAGGACGAAGTCGCGATGGCGGCCGCGATCCCCCGGCGGCGCACCGACCGGCGCCGGCACAGCTCCTGGACGGTGCCCCGCGGGCACGTCGAAGCCATGGCCAAGGCCGCGGCGCTGGAAGGCACCGTGCTCCAGGTCGTCGAGAACTCCGCGCGATACCACCTCGCGACCTCGATCGAAGAGGCTTCCCGACGGCACGGCGACGATCCCGCCTACCGCACCGAGCTGGCGGCCTGGAGCGGCCGTCACGTCTCTCCCGACGGCGTCCCGGCCCGCAACACCCCGGCACCGGACGACACCCCGGGTGCGCTGCGCGCCCGCCCGTTCGCCGACCCGCTGCTGACCCAGCCGCCCGACGCCAAGGCCGAGGACGACGAGACCGTCCTGCTGGTCCTGAGCACCGCCTCCGACGACCGGATGTCGCGGCTGCGCGCCGGCGAAGCGACCAGCGCCGTGCTGCTCACGGCGAACGCGTTCGGCCTGTCCTCGTGCCCGCTCACCGAGCCGCTGGAACTGCCCGACGTCCGCGAGACGGTGACCGAGCGGGTCACCGGCGGGTCGTACCCGCAGATGATCCTGCGCGTCGGCTGGGCCCCCGCCAACGCCGACCCGCTGCCCGCAACCCCGCGCCGTCACCTCGCCGACGTGCTGCAGCCGCTCGAAGCGGCCCCGAAGCATTTCCAGGCCCACTAGGAAAGGAGCCGGTCATGCCGTACTGGCGCTACCCCACCACCACGATGGCCTGGGCGGGGGGGCATCGGCATGCTCGTGCTGATGGCGCTCGTGCTGGCCGCTCTTGTCGCCCTCGTCGTCGTCCTCGCCCGCAGGGCACCGCAACCGCCGACGCCGGGCGACACCGCCCGGCGGATCCTCGACGAGCGGTTCGCCCGCGGCGAGATCGACCAGGAGGAGTACGAACGCCGCCGTGACGCCCTGGCCCGAACGTAAAACACCGCCACGTGCCCGCGCCGACCGCCTCGTCCCGGCGGCCGGCGCGGCCCTTGGTGGGTGACCCATTGAGAGGACGTCATGGACCGCCTGAGCCCGCTCGACGCAGCCTTCCTCGAGATCGAGGACGAAGACCCCAGTGCGTCCCTTGCCATCGCCTCGATCGCGATCGCCGAAGGACCCGCCCCGGAGCAGGAGGAGTTCGTCGCCGCCGTGCGAGCCCGGCTGGCCGGCATCCCCCGATACCACCAAAAGGTCCGCACGGTGCCGTTCGACCTCGGCCCGCCGGCCTGGGTCGACGACCCCGCATTCGACGCAGGGGCCCACTTCGGCCGGATGGCGCTGCCCGAACCGCACGACGAGCAGGCACTGTGCGAACTGGTCGCCCTGCTCATGGGCCAACGGCTGGAACGCGACCGGCCGCTGTGGGAGTTCTGGGTCATCGAGGGCCTGCCGGACGGGCGCTGGGCGATCCTGGCCAAGGTGCACCACGCGCTGGCCGACGGGCTCGCCGCGACCCGGCTGCAGACGATCCTCTTCGGAGACACACCCGCGCCCGCTCGATGCGAGGAAGCACCCGATCCCGGCTCGGCCAAGCTGCTGCTGGACTCGGTGGGTTCGATCATGCGCGCACCGTGGGATCAGACGCGTCTGATCGCCCGTGAGCTGCTGCACCCGAACCGGCTGGCTCGCCGCGTGAGCGATGCCGCCCGCGGCCTCGCCGCGCTGACCTCCGCGCTGCTGCCCGCATCGCCGACTCCGCTGACCGGACCGCTCGGCCGCGACCGCCGGTACGCCACCGCGTCGGTGGCCCTGGCCGATGTCAAGGCCGTGGCGAAAGTCTACGAAGTCACGGTGAACGATGTCCTGCTGGCCGCCGTCGCCGGCGGATTCCGGGAACTCCTGCTCCACCGCGGCGAAACACCGGCCGCGGACAGCGTGCGGACCTTGGTCCCGGTGTCCGTGCGCACCGGAACCGCCCTCGACAACGAGGTCTCCCTGCTGCTGCCGTTGCTGCCGGTCGATCTGAGTGACCCGGTGCAGCGCCTGATCCGGGTGCACCACCGCCTGAGCACGCTGAAGGCGAGCAAAGAGGCCGACGCCGGCGCGCTGCTGACCTCGACCGCCGCGCACGAGCCGTTCGCACCGATCGCCTGGGCCATCCGGGCGGCCACGCACCTGCCGCAGCGCAACATCGTCACGGTGACGACCAACGTGCCCGGTCCGGTCGAACCGCTGTCCGCGCTCGGCCGCCGGATCCTCGAGATCTACCCGTACGTCCCGATCGCGCTGCGGGTCCGGACCGGGGTCGCGATGCTCAGCTACGCCGGCCGGATCACGTTCGGGATCACCTCGGACGCCGACACCGTCCCGGAGACAGGTGTGCTTGCCAAGGCGATCGAGCGGGAGGTCCAAGCCCTGCGAGCCGCGGTCCGGTGATCACCGGATCGCGGCGAACTCCGCGGCCAGCCCGGCGACCAGCGCCTCCGGATCCGGGATGAGCTTGCGATCCGTGCCGAAGCCGAACCGGACCTGGCCGGCGTAGCTGAAGATGCAGATCGTGATCGCCTGTCGCCCGCTGCACGGCGCCCAGCCGACGACGCCCTCGACCTCGGCACCGGCCAGCGTCATCGGCGCTCGCGGGCCGGGCACGTTCGTCAAGACCCCGACCGCCTTGCCGGCGAAGAACCGGCTCAGCGCCAAACCCAGCGGTGCCGGGCTCTGCGCGATCGCGTACTGCATCCCGAACGTGAGCACCGGTTCGTAGGAGTCCCGGATCCGGGCCACCCGGCGGTGCACCTCGGCGAGGCGCTCGGCGAACGTCCGGCGCCCCAGTGGCAACTGGGCCAGCACGAGCGAGAAGTGGTTGCCCAGCGTCGCGGGTAGTTCGTCGTCGAACGACGACAGGCTCACCGGAATCAGCCACCCCAGATCGGACGGGTCCGGACGGGCGGTGCCGTGGGCGGTGAAGTACCGGTCGAGCGCGCCGGCGACCAGCGCCGTGCAGACGTCGTTGACCGTCGTCCCGGTTTCGTGGCCGATCCTGGCGAGCTCGGCCAGCGGGATCGGCTCGCCCCACGCCGCGGTCTTCTCGACCCCCGGCTCGCCGTCCCACAGCCCGGTCGCGGTAGACGGCCCGAGCAGGTCCGCGGCGCCGGTGGCGCTGTGCCAGACCGTCGTCGTGGCGCCGGCGACCGTGTCGACCACGCGGCGTGGGCCGCCGACCAGCGCCGAGGCGAGGAACCCGGCGACGGCGCTGGTGGCGCCCACTGTCGCGGTCGCTCCCAGTATCGGCAGGGCCACCGCGGTTTCCAGTACGGGGTGCACGCGGGCCGCCTGCTGCTGGGCCTTCGCGCCCGTGTCGCCGAGCGCGCGCAGGGCGGCGGCACCGAGCCGGGCCACCGGCTGTGCCACGGCTTCCCGGTGTGGTGCCGCACCGCCGACCTTCGCGTGCGGGGCCGCGGCATCGCCGTCCACCGGGTCCAGAAGGCTGAACAGCACCTGCGTCAGCCGGATCCCGTCGGCCATCGCGTGGTGCGTGCGGCAGACGAGCGCGCTGCCACCGCGGTAGCCCTGCAGCAGATCGATGGTCCACAGCGGACGATTCAGGTCGAGCGGGGTGCTTCGCCGAGCAGCGACGAAGTCCTCGAGCGCCGCCTGGTCCGCGGGTGCGGGCAGCTCTTGCTCCACCACGTGCTTCCCGAGGTCGAAGCCGAGATCGGTTTCCCACGTGACCGGTTGTCCCGGGCCGCCGTGCCGCACGGCTCGCTGCAGGTACACCGGGTACCGCGCGAGCAGCCGGTCCGACACGAGCGACCGCAGCCGGGTCACGTCCACCGGTGTCGTGGTCCACAGCACGGACGTGACGATCATCAGGTTCTCCGGCCGGTCCAGATGCAGCCACAAGCTGTCCTGCGCCGGCATCCGCCGATGCGGCCCGATCAGTTTCCGCGTATTCCACACTGCCATCGCCCGCTCCTGTCGCCCTCGTACCACTCTGCAACCCCGCTGCCATCGGGAAAAGGGCCGGAAGTCACCCTCGGGCAAGGCGGAGTGCCCTGCCCTCGACGATCCCTGCTTCGGCATGGTCAAGACCTCTGCCGAATCACCGAAGCATCGGAGGAATTCATGTCTCCCACCCACGTCGTCGTGCTGGGTAGCGGGTTCGCCGGCCTGGAGACCGCGTTCTCCCTGCGCGCGCTGGCGAACCCCGACCGCGTGCAGCTCAGCGTGGTCTCCGATCGGGACGACTTCCTGTTCCGGCCCAACAGCATCTACCTGCCTTTCGGAGCGGCCGAGGCGCCGCTGCACGTGCCGTTGGGAACGGCGTTGCGGCGTAGGGAAATCGCCTCACACATCGCGACCGCCGAAGGCATCGATACCGAACGTGGCGTCGTCCGCACCTCTCGCGGACCGGTCCCCTACGACAAACTCGTGATCGCCACCGGCGCCGCGATGCGCCCGGAGGAGGTGCCCGGGCTCGCCGAGCACGCCCACACGGTCTGGTCCCCCGGCCGGCTGCACGCGCTGGGCGAACAGCTGCAGTGGGTGGTCCAGCACGCGGCCCACGGCCGGCTGCAGCGAGTGCTGTTCCTCGTGCCGCCGGGGAACAAGTGTGCCGGCCCCCTGTACGAGATCGCCCTGATGCTCGACACCTGGCTGCGTCGCCGTGACGTCCGCGACAACGTCCAGCTCGCGTTCACCACGTCCGAGCAGAACTACGTCCAGGCATTCGGTCCCAAGCTGCACGACGTCGTCGCCACGGAGTTCTCGACGCGCGGCATCGACGGCCGCACCGGCGCGGTCCCCGACAAGGTCAGGGAGCTCGAAGTCGCCTACACCGACGGCACCACGCAGGAGTTCGACCTCCTGGTCGCGTTCCCGCCCTACGTCGCGGCCCAGCGTTTCGAGGGACTGCCCGCCGACGACCGTGGCTTCCTCACGTGCGTGCCGAGCACGCGTGAGGTGGTCGGGTGTCCTGACGTCTACGCCCCCGGCGACGCCGGGGACTTCCCGGTGAAGCAGGCGTTCCTCGCGTTGCTGCAAGCGCAGGCCGTCGCGGGCCAGATCGCCGCCGATGTCGGTGCGCACCTGCCGGGAACCGGCTTCGAGCCGGTGAGCATGTGCGTGTTGGAGATGTTCGACAAGGCAACCTTCGCGCAGGTCCCCCTGTCGGTCACCGGCGACCCGGTCCGCCCGGTCGTCGTCGATCCGGAGGCGCTCGACGCTTACCGAGTCGGTACTTCGGCGGCTTGGCGGCTGGGCAAGAAGGCCCTCGGTACGTATGTCCCGGGGCGGTTCCGCGCCGGGCTGCCGGTGCACGCGGGCGCCGGCTGGGACACCATGGCTCTCGGCTTGCGCGGCGCGACTCGCTGGCTGGCCCGGTGACTCGGCGCCCGCTCCTGGTTCCGGTCGCTGTCGCGGCGGTTGCGGTGTACATCGCCGGGGACGTGCTCTCGGCTCTGCTGTACGACGGATACAGCTACACGGACCAGGCGATCAGCGAGCTGAGCGCCTTCGGCTCGCCCGTCCGGCCGCTGATGGTGACGGTCATCGCCATCCACAACGTCCTGTTGCTCGCGTTCGGGATCGGCGTCCTCCGGGTGTCCCGGAGCAGAAGTGTGTGGTGGATCGGCGCCCTGCAGATCGCGGAGTTCGTCCTCGTGGGCATCGCGACCCACACGTTCTGGGCGATGAGTTCCCGCGGCCGCGCGCCGGGGTTCAACGACACCATGCACATCGCTTTGTCGGGCGTGTTCAGCTTGCTCGTGGTGACGATGATGATCTTCTCCGCCGTCGCCTTCCCGGGCTGGTTCCGCCGTTACGCGCTGGCGACGACGGTCGTGGTCGTCGGCTTCGGCATCGCGTCCTCGCTCGCGATGCGGGGGCTCGAGCGGAACGACACCCCGTGTGCCGGCGGCTTCGAGCGGATCAACGCCTACGCCTATTTCGCCTGGCTCGTGGTCTTGGCCGTCATGGTGACCCGCCGGGCTTCCGGTATTCGTGATGGCCGTTTCGAGTGACGCTGAGTCACTCGAAACGGCCATCACGGCAACGGGTTCACCGAGGCGCCGGAACCGCAGCTTCGCCGTTGGGGACCACAGCCGCCGGAGCGGCAGCGGCCGCTTCGCGGGCCAGGAACGTGCCCAGCTCACCGATCGTGCTCATCAGCGGCGCCGGGAACACCACCGTGCTGTTGTGGTCGACGCCGATCTCCATCAGCGTCTGCAGGTTGCGCAGCTGCAGCGCCAGCGGGTGCGCCATCATCGTGTCCGACGCCGAACCGAGCGCCGCCGCGGCCTGGGCTTCACCCTCGGCGTTGATGATTTTGGCTCGCTTCTCCCGCTCGGCCTCGGCCTGCTTGGCCATCGCCCGCTTCATCGACTCCGGCAGCTGGATGTCCTTCAGCTCCACCAGGGTCACGTCGACGCCCCACTCGGTAGTGGTCACGTCGAGGATCTGCCGGATGTCGGAGTTGATCTTGTCGGTCTCCGCCAACGTCTCGTCCAGGGTGTGCTGGCCGACGACCTTGCGCAGCGTCGTCTGCGCGATCTGGTCGATCGCCGCGTAGACGTTCTCGATCGCGACCACCGACTTCGTCGCGTCCACCACCCGGAAGTACGCCACCGCCGAGACGTCGACGCTGACGTTGTCGCGCGTGATGATGCCCTGCGACTGGATCGGCATCGTGACGATCCGCAGGGACACCCGGCGCAGCACGTCGATCACCGGGATGATGAACCGCAGTCCCGGCTCGCGCACCCCGACCACCCGGCCCAGCCGAAACAGCACCCCCCTCTCGTACTGCTTCACGATCCGGATCGACAGCGCCAGCAAGACGATGACGACCGCGGCGATGATCAGCCAGACAGTCATGAGGCCACTCCTTCCACTCGTCCGCTCCAGCGGTCGGAGCGGCCCGCGGTCATCAGGCCGACGACCGTTTCCTTGGTCAGCTCACCGGTGGCGTACACGCCCGCCATCCGGCCCAGGTACAAAACCGCGATCCGGTCGGCCACGTCGAAGACGTCGTTCATGTTGTGCGACACCACGACCACACCCAGGCCGCGCTCGGCCAGCCTTCCCACCAGCTGCAGCACCACTTCCGTCTGCTGCACGCCGAGCGCCGCCGTCGGCTCGTCCATGATCACGAGTTTCGAGTGCCACAACACGGCTTTGGCGATCGCCACCGCCTGGCGCTGACCGCCGGACAGCGATCCGACCGGCTGCCGGACCGAGGTCACCGTGGTGACGCCGAGGCTGTGCAAGGTCTCCTTCGCCGCCAGTTCCATCCGGTCCTCGTCGAGCACCCCGTGCCGCAGCTTTTCGCGGCCGAGGAACATGTTCTGCACGACGTCGAGGTTGTCGCAGAGTGCGAGGTCCTGGTACACGGTCTCGATGCCGAGCGCGGCGGCGTCCCGCGGACTGCGGATGCGCACGGACCGCCCTTCCCAGGTGAACTCACCGGCGTCCGGCACGTGGATGCCGGCGACGCACTTGATCAGCACGGACTTGCCGGCGCCGTTGTCACCGACCAGTGCGGTCACCTGGCCGGCCGGGATGTCGAGGTCGACCCCGGCCAGCGCCTGCACCGGCCCGAACTTCTTGGTGACGCCCTGGACGCGCAGCAGCGGCGTCCCAGCCGGTTCGGCGGCATCCGGAGCCGCTGCGGACTGTTCGGCGATGGTGGTCACGGCCGGCTCAACGTCGACGCCGGCCACGATCCGGCCCGTTGCGGTTCCTTCCGTCATCGCTGCTCCTCCCGCGGTGCCGACTCCTTCGATTGCCAGCCAACGCCTTCCGGCCGTCCGGCGAAGCTGCCGTTCTGCCCGACCTGCGAGGACCAAGGGCCCTACGCACGAGGACGCGCGGTGCAGACCATCGAAGGGAACAAACGATGACAGGGAGAGACCCATGACGGTAACGCTCGGGATCAACGGCTTCGGCAGGATCGGGCGGGACATCCTCCGGTGTGTGCTGGAAACGCCGGACAGCCCGATCGAAGTGGTCGCGGTCAACGACATCACGTCCCCGGAGATGCTGGCGCACCTGCTCGCGCACGACTCCACCTACGGGCGGCTGCGCACGCCGGTCGAGGTCGTCGACGGCCAAGCGCTGCGCGTCGGCGACCACCTCATCCAGGTGAGCTCGACCGCGGACCCCGCGCAACTGCCGTGGGGCGAGTACGGCGTGGACGTCGTCGTCGAATCGACCGGCAAGTTCCGCACCCGCGAAGCCGCCGGCGTGCACCTGGCCGCCGGAGCGAAGAAGGTCGTGATCTCCGCGCCCGGCAAGGACGTCGACGCGACCATTGTGCTCGGGGTCAACGAAGGCGACTACGACCCCGCGAACCACCACATCATCTCCAACGCCTCCTGCACGACCAACTGCGTCGCGCCGATGGTGAAGGTGCTGCACTCGGCGTTCGGCATCCGGCGCGGCCTGCTCACCACGATCCACAGCTACACCGGCGACCAGGCCCTGCTGGACCGGCCGCACAAGGACCCGCGCCGCGCCCGCTCGGCGGCGGTCAACGTGGTACCCACGAGCACCGGTGCGGCCAAGGCGATCGGCTTGGTGCTGCCGGAACTGGCCGGCAAGCTCGACGGCGTCGCCGTGCGCGTCCCGGTCGAAGACGGCTCGCTGACCGACCTGACGGTCGAGCTCGAGCGCCCAGTGACGGCGGAGCAGGTGAACCAGGCGTTCGCCGAGGCGGCCGACGGCGACCTGAAAGGCATTCTGCGCTACGCCGAAGCCCCCATCGTGTCCCGCGACATCATCGGCGACCCGGCGTCGTGCGTGTTCGACGCGGAGCTGACCAAGGCCGACTCGCACCTGGCGAAGGTGTTCGGCTGGTACGACAACGAGTGGGGCTACGCGACCCGCACGGTCGAGCTCGTGGAGCTGATCGGGCGATCGCTGTAGCGGCCGCTGCCACGGGTGCCCGCCGGTGACCCGGCCCGGCGGGCGCCCGTTCCTCATGCCGGTGTGACGATGTCCTCCGACAACGGCGCGACGGCGCCGATGATCGTCTCTGTGGTCTCCTCCGGCACCCCGGCGGCCAGGAGGGAGTCCGCGAGGTACTTCGCCACGAGGTCGAAGTGGTGCTGGGCAATGCCCCGGCCACGGTGGACGTCCTTCATGGTCCGCCCGCGATACTCGTCAGGCCCGCCGAGGGCCGCCGCGAAGAACTCGACCTGCATCCCCTTCAGCCGGAGCATGCTCGTCCCGGTGAAGAACGGGGCCAGCTCCGCGTCGTCGGCCAGGACCCGCTCGTAGAAGTCAACCGCGGGTTAGATCGTTCTCACCGCGGAGCTGCTGTCGGTCGATCGGGACCGGGAACTGCTTGCCCGCGCGTGGCATCGCACTCGACAGGCCGGGCAGGTCCCGCCCGGGCAGCATGGTGTGCCAGTAGATCCACGGGAACATCAGCCTGCCGAGGTGGTTGAGCCGCGACTCCTTCAGCAACGGCAAACCCGTGTCCGCCGGGTAGTGGCCGGGCAGCGGCTCCGTGTCGTAGTTGAAGTCGATAAGGAGCGCCTTGCCGAACCCGCTTTCGACGAAGCAGTTCGCGTGCCCGTCGAAGCTTCCGTCGAGTTCGCGGCCGTCGAGGAACTGACCGACGTTGCGGGCCAGCACCGCGCCCGCGAAGTGGGTTGCGGAGCTCACCTTGGCAGTGGGCAGCGAGGCTGCGTCCCCCAGAACGAAAACGTTGTCCCGTACCGTGGAACGCAGGGTGTGCTCATCGGCGCGGACGAAGCCGAACTCGTCGCCGAGGCCCGGCGATCGGTCCACATAGGACGCACCACCGTGTAGTGGGACGACCACCGCCTGGTCGAAGGCGACTTCACGACCGTCGTAGGAAACGAGCCGGTTCCGGGTGCCGTCGACTTCGCCGGTGTTGAACCCGGTCACCAGCCGCACGCCCTTGGCTTCGAGCAGACCGGCCAGTGTCCGCGCGGCGACCGGTTTGGTGAACGCGGCATCGAGAGACGTGACGTAGGTCAGCTCGACCTGGTCGCGGACGCCCCGCTCGGTGAAGTACCAATCGGCGAGGAAGCAGAACTCCAGCGGCGCGAGCGGGCTCTTGACCGGAAGGCCGACCACGTTCACGACAAGCCGGCCGCCGTGGAAAGCTTCGAGGGCCGACGCCAGACCGACGGCGCCGTCGAGGTCGTAGAAGGTGTCGACGTGCGAACGCCAGCCCGGGCCGGTCAGCCCGTCGGTCTCCTCCGGCAGCAGCCGCGCGCCGGTGGCGATCACCAGTACGTCGTAATCGAGGGTCGTGCCATCCGCCAGGTGCACCCGGTCGGTGTCGATGTCGACCCGCCCGACTTCTCCACGGTGGTACCGGACCCCGTCGATCAGCTGGCGCGGGCGCGACCGGACGAGGTCATCGGCGTCGGCCATGCCGAACGGCACGAACAGCAGCCCCGGCTGGTACACGTGGTCGTCGTCCTGGTCCACGACGGTGATCTCCGCGCCTTCGCCGAAATCACGGCGGAGACGGTTCGCCGCCAGGGTTCCGCCGGTGCCGCCGCCGAGGATCACGATGCGCTTCATCGCCGGCTCCGTTCGTCGAGGGTCCTCAGCGCGGCTGGGTGGCCGCCCCGTCGTCCTGCAGGTACTTCAAGCGGTTGCGTACCGCGATCACGCCCGGCACTGCCTCGGTCAGCCATTCCGCGCGCTCCACCTCGCTACGCCGGTCGATCACGCCGCTGAGTGTCACGACACCGTCGTCGACCTGGACCCCGGCCGCCGAAAGGTCCGCCCAGATCGACCGCTGCAGGACTTCACGCTCGACGGTTTCCTTGATCTCCTCGTCCGGCCGCAGGAAGGCGCACAGGACGTCTCGGCGCGCGAGAACGCCCACGAGATGACCCGCGCCGTTCACGACGTAGAGGCAGCGCAGGTTCGCCTCCACCAACCGCCGGGCCGCTCCTGCCACGGGTTCGTCCTTCGCCACGGTGGGCACGCGGCGGGTCATCAGCTCGCGCGCGGTCAGGCCTTGGGCCTTGGTCCACACGCGCAGCCGCCCGAGCCCGCGCTCACGCCGGGCGTCCCGGCCGTGGCGAGCCAGCAGATCTGCCTCACCGACGACGCCGATCGGGCGCCGGTGCTCGTCCACCACCGGGATCGCCGCGATGGCGTGCTCGGCCAGCAAGGCGACCAGCTCCTTGAACGACCTCCCGGGACCGGCCGACACGACCGGCCGGCTCATCAGGTCGGACACCAGCGGACCACGCATGACTGCACCTCCGTCGGAAACACTTCTCCGGCCACGGTAGGAGCCGGCAGGTGGTTCGCGCGGCAGGCTACGGTCCCCGGCCGAGAGGCCTTTCGCCCCTTTGCGCCGGGGATTCCGATGCCGTTGCCTGGAAGCCCGATGAGAGGAGCACGACATGGGACACCACAAGCGGTGGCGTGACCTGACCGCGCGGCAGCGCACGGGAATCGGCGCCGCGGCGAGCGTGCAGCTCCTGCTCGCCGCAGCGGCCTGGTGGGACCTCGCCCGGCTGCCCGCCGACCGCGTCCGCGGGCCGAAGTGGCTGTGGACCCTGGTGATCGCCGTGAACTACGTCGGGCCGGTGGTCTACTTCGCGTGCGCGCGGGTCCCGCGGGCGACGACGACCGGGCAAAGCGCGTAGGACATCAGCGACTGGCTCGTCGAGCCCAAGGCCAGGCCGCTGAACCCGCCCCGGCCGCGGCTGCCGACCACGAGCAGTTGCGCCCGGTCGGCGAGGTCGAGCAGCTGCTCGGCCGGGCGTCCGGCCCGCACGACGCGGTCGACGACCACGTCCGGGTACTTCTCCTGCCAGCCGGCCAGCCGCTGGGCGAGCAGTTCGTGTTCGTGCTCCTCCATCGCCGTGCTGTCCATCGTCCACCGGCCTTCTTCGAAGATGGCGGCCAAGAACGCTTCGTGCCAGCAGTGGACCGCGATCAGCCGCGCACGCCGCCAGGACGCCTCCTGGAACGCGACCGCGATGGCCTCCTCGCTCGCTGAAGTGCCGTCGACGCCCACGACGACCGGTCCTTCGGCCGGCGGCTCGTCTTCCCCGGTATGTGCCCGGATCAGTGCGACCGGGCACGGCGCGTGGGCGGCCAGCGCCACCGAGACCGACCCGAGCAGCACCCGGCCGAGCGGGCGCAGGCCCGGCGTCCCGAGCACGATCATCGTCGCGCCTTCCGCTTCGGCGAGCAACGCCTCGGCGGGCCGTTCCGACCGCACCACGGTCTCGACACCAGTACCGGACGCGACGGCACGGGCCTCGGCGAGCATGCGCTCGCCCCGCGCACCGACCGCCTGCTGGATCTGCTCGAACGTCGGGTCGCCCCGCGGGTAGGGCGGGGGCAGCTCGGGCAGGGCATGGACCAGGCGCAGACCGAGGTTTCGTTCCCGCGCGACGCGCGCCGCCCAGCGGACCGCCATGAGCGCGCCCTCAGAGCCGTCGACGCCGACCACCATTGCTGAAGCCGATCCGGTCATCCCGCTTCCCCTTTCGCGTCACTGCTCACGGCAAGTCAACCGGCCGAAGCCGCCTCCGGCGCGGGGCTTCCGCCCTTGTTCCGCAGGACTTTGGTCCATTCACCGCGGTCCCCGCGAACGAGCGCCCAAGGGCCTCCCGGCCGGGGACCTTCGACTCCAGACCGCGCCGCGGCGACGGCAGAAGCTGATGGCAGCAACGAAAGAACGGAGGTTTCCCATGTCCATCCGACCGGATGAAAAGAAGACCACGTCGAACCGCGTCCCGACCCAGCGGGCCACCGAGCCGGCGACAGTCCCCGACTTCGTCGCCGAACCGACGATCGCCGGGAAGTCCCTGGCTGTTCTCCGGTTCGCCACGGGATTCGTGTTCCTGTGGGCGTTCCTGGACAAGCTGTTCGGCTTCGGCTACGCAACTCCGGCCAAGGGCGCCTGGATCAACGGCGGCTCGCCGACCAAGGGATTCCTCAGCGGTGTCCACGTCGGACCGTTCGAGTCGATGTTCCACGCCTGGGCCGGCACCTGGTGGGCGAACTGGCTGTTCATGCTCGGCCTCGCCGCCGTCGGCATCGCCGTCATCGCGGGCATCGGCCTGCGCCTGAGCGCCATCGCCGGCAGCCTCATGATGCTCCTGATGTGGGCCGCCGAATGGCCGTTCGCCCTCAGCACCAGCACCGGCGAAGCGACGCACTCCACCAACCCCGTCATCGACTACCACATCATCTACGCACTGGTCCTCATCGTGCTGGCAGCCGCCGCGGCCGGGAACACGTGGGGTATCGGCCGTCGCTGGGCCGTCCTCGTCGGCGACCGCAAGTGGCTGCGGTGAATCGAATGTCATCCATGGGCGCCCGCCGACCGGCGGGCGCCCATTCCCGCTGTCCGGACAAGGAGAAGAAATGAAGGCACTCGTGTACGACGGCCCCGGCCGGCGCAGCTGGACCGACCACGCCGACCCCGAATTGACCGCACCCACCGACGCGATCGTGCGGATCGACGCGGTCACCATCTGCGGCACCGATCTGCACATCCTCAAGGGCGACGTCCCCGAGGTCGAGCGCGGCCGGATCCTGGGCCACGAAGCGGTCGGCACCATCGTCGACACCGGCTCAGCCGTCACAGGTGTCAAGGCCGGCGACAACGTCCTGATTTCCTGCATCTCCGCCTGCGGGCGCTGTGAGTACTGCCGGGCCGCGGCCTACGGCCAGTGCCTCGGCGGCGGGGGCTGGATCCTCGGCCACACGACCGACGGCGTCCAAGCCGAGTACGCGCGCGTCCCGTTCGCCGACACCTCGACCTACGTGCTGCCCTCCGGCGTGAGCGACGAGTCCGCGCTGATGCTCGCCGACATCGTCCCGACGTCCTACGAGGTCGGCGTGCGCAACGGCGGCGTCAAACCGGGCGACACGGTGGTGATCGTCGGAGCCGGGCCGATCGGCCTGGCCGCGGTCGCCAACGCCCAGCTGTTCTCCCCCAGCACGATCATCGTCGTCGACCGGGAACCGGCCCGGCTGGACGCGGCGAAGTCGTTCGGCGCCGACGTGCTGGTGCGGCCGGGCGAAGCGGTCACCGCGGTGGCCGAAGCGAGCGGCGGGCTCGGCGCGGACGTCGCCATCGAGGCCGTCGGCATCCCGGAAACGTTCGAACTGTGCACGAAGCTGGTCCGTCCTGGCGGGCACGTGGCGAACGTCGGCGTCCACGGCGCCCCGGCGACGCTGCACCTCGAGGAACTGTGGATCAAGAACGTCACGATCACCACGGGCCTGGTCGACACCTCCAGCACACCGATGCTGCTGCGCATGCTCGCGGCGGGCCGGCTGGACACCAACCGGTTCATCACCCACCGGTTCGGGCTCGACGAGATGGACGAGGCCTACGACGTCTTCGCCCACCCACAGGACAGCAACGCACTGAAGGTCGCCCTGTTCCGCAGCTGAGCGCCCCAGGGTGGCGTCAGACGCACCCAAGCCGCCTTCGGTGCGTCTGACGCCACCGTTCGCCAACGTGACACGAAGGAGAAGTCCACAAGACAAGGAGGAAACCGATGTCACGGTTACCCAGGTCTGCCGGAGCGGTGTTGTCGGCGATCGCACTCTGCCTCGCCGCGACGGCGGGGCCCGCGTTCGGTGCCGACACGCAGCCGGCCCGGCAGGACTCCCCGGAAAGCACGGCGACCGCCGTCCCCGATGAACCCGCCGCCGGGCCTACGCCGACTTCCCCCGCAACGACGACGGCACCCGCACCATCCAGACCGGCCGCGACCTCCCCGACGCCCACGACCGAAGCGGCGACTGCCGAGCCGTCTCCATCCAAGCCGACACCCAGCACACCGACCGCCACGGCAGCCCAGCCGGCCGCGCCCGCACCCGACATGGCGGACTTGCGGTTGTCGGTGTGGTTCGACAAGGACGCCTATCTCGCCCAAGAACCGATCACCGCGCACGCCACAGTCACCAATGTGGGTACCGCCGCGGCGGGTGAGGCCAGGGTGAACTCCACCGGTAACCTGTCGAGCGAGTCCTGGGCGACGCTGTCGCCGTCCGGAGCACCGATCGAGCCGGGCCAGACCGTGGAAAGCCGCACCACCGGGTACGTCACGACCGATTCCGGCCCCTTGACCATCACCGTCACGGTCCGGCTGCTCGGCGACCAGGCGGACGCGAACCCTACGGACAACGCCGTCACGGCTTCCGTCCCGGTCACCCACGTCCGCGGTAGCTACCGTGGAACCGTCTACGGCGACCGCAACGGGAATCGCACGATGGATCCCGGCGAAGCCCTCTCCGGGATCCGGGTCGGTACTTCGGGAGGGAACCCGAACGTCGTCCGCACCGCGGTCACCGACGCCGAAGGACACTTCGTTTTCCTGGATCTGCCGGCAGGCGGTTACTGGACCTGGTTCGACAGCACCGATTGGCATCTGACGGCACCGAGTGTCGAAGTGACCGGGATGAACGACCCCGACGTCCTGATCCGCGGCGTGCCCTCGGCCGCCACCTGGCTGTCTGCGTCCGCAGAGTTCACGCGGGGGTCGTACCGCGTGAACGACGTCGCGCACCTGACCATGACCTTGACCAACAAGGGAACGGCGCTGATGACGAACCTGACCGCCGACTGCTGGGCCACTGCCGCCGGCCAGGTGGACACCGGGAAGCTGGCCGCAAGCGGGCCGGGAGTTGCCGTGCCCTCCGGTGCCACGCGAACCGTCGACATGACGGTCCGGATCACGGAGGAGGCGGCCACCGAAGGAAACCTGCGCGTGTGGTGTTCGGTCGGGGCACCGCCGCACCTCAACGGACCGTCTGCCGTCCGGGCGACCGCCAGGGTTCCCGGCGGCATGGCCCCGAAGGTCGTCGGCTACCTCGGGCTCTTCCGGTACAAGCCCATTCTCGGGTTCCCCTCGAGCGACCCCTTGCCCGGGGTGAAGGTCTACCTCCGGAACCAGGTCACCGGGGCGGTCGTCGCTCGCGCGGTGTCCGGAACCGGCGGCGACTTCACGTTCTACGAGGTGCCGGCCGGCATCTACGAATTCGGGATCGTCGGCCCCTGGCGGCTGGTGTACACCGATCCGGAGTTCCTGGTACGCGATGGTGAGAACGGGGTCATCCAGACCATTCCCTACAACCATCACATCATCGTCGTTCCCGGACCGAACCAGGCCGATCCTGATCCCGCACCGCAGCCCGGCGGTCAGCCCGCGCCGACGTTCCCGGCCGCAGTGGCGCCGCGGCCGGTCGCGGCACAACCGGCCGGCCTGGCGACGACGGGTGTCGAGGTGACCTGGCTGGCACTGAGCGCCTTCCTCACCACGATCATCGGTGTAGGGCTCGTATTCGGCACCGTTCGAAGGCGTCCGCGGTAGTTCGGCTGAAGCGGTCGTCATCGCTTCACCGGGAACACAGAGGGGCCACCGTCCGGTATGGACGGTGGCCCCTTCGCCGCTCTTTCAGTTGTGCGGTCTGTGCGAGCTCAGGATTCCGACCTCGCCCGGCGGAACCGGGGACACACCTCGGTCGTCGAAGTGGGCCTTCAGGCTCTGCCGCACCTCGACGACCCCGTCGACCCGGCGGACCAGCGCCGTGATCACCGGGATCATGCTCGTCCGCTCGACCGTGCCGTTGAGCGTCACGATGCCGTTGTGCACCGCGACGTACAAGGACGACGGGTCCAGAGCCATCTCGCGCAGGAGCACCTCGTCACGGACCTCGTCGCGGATCTCGCGGTCGGTGCGCAGGAACACCCGCAGCAGGTCCGAGCGGGAGACGACACCGACGAGCTTGCCGGCGTCGTCCACCACGGGCAGGCGGTGGAAGTGGTGCTCCTCCAGCAGTTTCGCCGCCACCGTGACGTCGTCGTCCGCGCGGACGGTCACCGCGGGCTTGGTCATCAGGTCGGCGACGAACGCGGCGCCGGCCTTCCGTTTCGCTTGGCGCGAACCGGGCTTCAGCAGGCCGTGGGGAGCCTCGTGCTCCAGCAGATCGCCCTGGGAGACGACGCCGAGGACCCGGTCGTCCTCGTCCACCACCGGCGCTCCGCTGATGTTCCACGAAGCCAGGAGGACGGCGACAGCCTTGAACGGGGTGTCGGGTCCGACGGTGGCGACCTCGGTCGTCATGACCGACCCGACCTTGCGGCGACTGGGCATTTTGATCTCCTTCACAGCAGCGGTCCGGGGTAGTACGTGGCTGCCGGCTCCGCCACGGGCTCGGCTTCTTTCTCCGGCTCGGGGACCGTCCGCGCGGGGATGACCACAACGGGGCAGTTCGCCTCGCGCAGGCAGTGCTCAGCGACCGAGCCGACGAGCAGCTTCAGCAACCGGCCGCGGCCGTGACTGCCGAGCACGAGCATCGCCGCGGTCTTCGACGCCTCCTCCAGCGCCACCGTGGCCGAGTGCTCGACCAGCTCGGTCCGGACGGTCACGCCCGGGTGCTCGGCGCGGACCTCGCCGACGATCTCGTCGAGCTGCTGCCGTTCCCGGTCGGCGACCGTCTGCGGGGTTCCGGCGACCGCCGCGCCGAGGTCGTAGACCGGCTCGAACGTCCACGCGCGCAGCGCGACGACCGGCCGGCCGCTCACTGCCGCTTCCGCAACCGCCCAGCGCAGCGCGGCCACGCTGACCGCCGAATGGTCCACGCCGACGACGATGTCGCCCTGGTTTGCCGTGGTCATGGGGATTTCACCTTCTCTTCGTTGTCAGGAATGGGTCTTGCGGTCCTGCTGCTGGAACCACTCCTGCTGCCATCGGGCGAGGCGGAAGCGGTCGAGGGAAAACACCGTGAGCCGGTAGCAGGCGGCCAGCAGTGCCACCGCGCCGAGCCACAGGCCGAGCCCGACGCCGACGGCTTCGATGGCCACACCGGCGTTGCTCAGAGGCGGATCCACCGGGTTACCGGTGCGATCCACCCAGATCGTCACCGTTTCGCCCTTGAGCGTGCCCCGGGCGGCGACCACCTGGCCGACACGCCGAGTTCCGTCGGCGAGCATCCAGGTCGCGTCGGTGGGTTCGCCGTTTCCGATGACGCCGGCGCGCGAGTTGACCATGATTGCCGGTCCGTCGGCGAGCAGGGTCGCGGTGACCTGAGTGCGCTCCCCCAGCTGCTGCGCGGACTGCGCCTGCTGCCGGACGTACGTTTCCGAGCCGAAGCTGGCGGCGACCGGCAGCGCGGTGAGCGCCAGCAGCACCACGAGGACTCCCAGGCCGGCCTGGAACCGGTCCGAAGCCCGCGCGACCGAGCCGCGGCGGGGCAGGATGGTGCGCCACATCCGCGCGATCGGGTTCGACGACGTGCTCATGATCCTGGCCCTCCGGTCGGAAAACGTTGGTACCACCAGGATCGTCAATTTCCCGGACCGTTCGAAGAGGCCTTGGTCCCCGGTGCGCCGGGACTCGTCTGCGCCGCTGGGGAGGTCCTCCGGCGGTGCCCTGAGGACTTAGGGCCCTTTGCCGGGGCGGAATCGCCGGGAATGGTCGAGAAACGCGACCTGAACGGAGAACGAACCATGCTCGCACGCGAGATCATGACCACGCCGACGTTCGCCCTGACGCCGTCCGCCTCCCTCGAAGAGGCCGCCGAGATGATGACTCGCCACGGGTTCACCTCGATGCCGGTGGTCGATACGGACGGGAAGCTGCTCGGCCTGGTGTCCGAAACCGACATCCTGCGGGTCCCGGTTCCGCCCGGCGACCCGGACACCGGCGTGATGCTCGACGGCGGGCCGCGCACGGCGAGCTCGGTGATGCGCCAGTCCGGTCTCGCCGTGGCGGGTGACATCGATGTGCGCGAGCTGGCGCGGGTCATGACCGACGCCGGCGTGCGCTCAGCGCCGGTCGTCGAGGGCGGGCACGTGGTCGGGATGGTGACCTTCCAGGACGTGCTGCGCGCGACCGCCGGCCATGCCTGAGTCTCATTCCGCCGGCACGTCGGGCCCGGCGCGGTGGGTCAGCACGTCCTCGACCGGCCGGCGGCCAGTGAGCCGCGTCGGGTAGCCGTAGCCGATGCGCAGCAGGGTGTGCGGCTGCCCGAGGCCGGCGAAGAGGCGGTCGAGCGACTCGCGCGTGCGCGGGGTTTCGAACGGCTGCGACAGGAACGACGTCGCCAGGCCTTCCGCGGTCGCGGTCAGCAGCACCCGCTGCATCGCCATCCCCGCCCGCACCTCCGCGTGCGGCCCTTTGTCACGGGTCAGAACCGCGCCGAGCAGAGGCTCCTGCTCGTACTCGCGGGCGGGCAAATCCTCGTTCTCGTGCGACGCCCGCAGCGAGACGACGCCATGGCCGTGCGGCGGCGGCCCGGACGCGATCTTCGGGACGCCGTCAGGGCTGTCGGCCTCGCGATGAGTCCAGTAGGCGGCCTCTGCTCGGAAAGCCGAGTTCTCCGCCTGCAGCGCCTCCGCCTGCCGGACCAGCGACGCCACCGGCGTGTAGCGGCCCGACGCGTCGAGGTACTCGACCTGGCCGCCTTCCTGCAGCGCCGCGGACTTGAGCGCCGACCGCACCGCCGACGGCACGTCCTTGTCCAGCATCGGGCGCCGGTTGGTGTGCCGGCGGAACACGGCCTCGGCGAGCTTGCGTTCGGCCGCGGTGGACTTCTGGTTGCCGTCCAGCCGGACCACCGCGACCAGATCGGGCTCGGCCGGGTCCGGCAACATCCGCACCTGCACCGCGAGCCCGTTGGCCCGCAGGCAGATGACCAGGTTGAACGCGGCGGCACCGCACGCCAGCCGCGCCTCCCGCCCGTGCGGATCGGCCACGGTGAGCAGGCGCTCGCGGTCCAGCCACACCTCGATCACGTCGTGCTCGACGACGAACCGCCACGGCTGGGTGTTGTGCGGCGACGGCGCGCGCACGGCCGAGGCGAGGGCCTGGTCGAACACACCGGGCAGTGGTCGGCTCATCGTCGGGCTCCGGTTCCTGGGGGACGGACACACCCAGCATCACCGGCGGCGGCGTCCGCCCGCGACGGCCACGCGTCACGAACCGAAGGGACCAAAGGCCTCCCGCGGGTACTGGGTTCGGCCGGTCCGTGCGATGCTCGACCGGAACCGCGCCCCGGAGGGCTGGACCATGGATCGCCAGGCAGTGCACGAGCAGTGGGAGCACGACCGCGCCACGCTCCACACACTCGCGACGGCAGCCACCCCCACGCAGCTGCGCCGCCGGTCGCGAGGTACCCGATGGACCAACCGGCAGCTGCTGTTTCACCTGGTGTTCGGTTACCAGATCGTGCGTGCCCTCCTGATCCTGGTCCGCTTCTTCGGCCGCCTGCCGGACCCCGTGAGCCGTGGGTTCGCCGCCGTGCTGAACGGAGCCACACCCGCGTTCCATGTGATCAACTACCTCGGGTCCTGCGGCGGCGGCCTGATCGGCCCGCGGTTCGCGGCCGCCTGGCTCGACCGCATCATCGCCTCACTCCACCGCAGCCTCGACCGGGCCCCCGAAGCCGACCTCGATCGCGGGATGCACTACCCGACCCGGTGGGACCCCTTCTTCCGGCCGTACATGACGCTGGCCGACATCTACCGCTATCCGGCCCGGCATTTCGCCTTCCACCTCCAGCAGCTCACCCTCGATCAGTAGGTCAGCACAGCACCCGCTCCCCGTCCTCGGGGACTACCGCGCACCACCCCGCTTCGGCGTGCAACGCCCGGGCGAACGCGTGCGCCGGTTCCGGCTCGACCTCGACGACGAAGGCCGCCTCCGGCGCCGGCGTCGCGGTCGCCCAGGCCAGTGCCTCCGCCGGGCCGGCGAATGCGCCGGTGGTGCCCAGTGCGGTGACTTCCGCCCGGACCGGCACGTAGTGCCCGTGGATCTTGAGTTGACGAACCCCGTCCGCGAGTTGCGCGGTGCGGGTCCCGGGCTCGGGATGGCCCAGCAGCAGGACTCCGTTGCGCGGGTCCGGCAGCAGCCTGGCGAGGTGCCCCAGCACCCGGCCGGAGTCCGCCGTCTCCAGTCCGGCCACGATGATCGACGGTCGGTCCGGAACCTGCTCGACCAGCCGGTCGGGCACACCCACGCGGCCGTCCTGGCGGAGTTCGGACCAGCGCTCGGCCAGCGCCCGCCGGTGGGTTTCGACTCCGGCCAGGCCCTCCGGGCTGTCCAGCAGGATCGGCAGCGGCGGGATCTCCTGCGCGTCCATGAGGTCCCGCACCATCGTCAGCAGCAGCTCGGCTCCGACCGTGGCTGCGGGGACCACGACGCTGCCGCCTCGCCGGACCGCGCGGTGCACCGCGGCGGCGAACCGGCCAGGCAGGTGGCTGTCGCCGGGCGGCTGTGGCGCGGCGAGCACCAGGACGTCGGAGTGCGGCCGCGGGTCCGGTGGGCACAGCAGCGGATGGCCGGCCGCGCCCAGCGGTCCCGCGAACACGACCGAACGGCCGGCCGCGCGGATCCGTACCCAAGCCGCCCCGAGCCGCCCGCCCGCGCGGCCGAATTCCAGCTTGGCGCCGTCGACCCGGCAGAGCGTGCCGAATTCGACCGGCCGCATCAGGGCCATGACCGGGGCGACGTCCTCGGCCCGGAACGGCGGGACGGCCGGACCGGACGGGCGCCACCGGGACGTGTCTTCCTCGAACTGGTTCGCGGCGTCGGACAACACGAGCGGGAGCAGCGCGGCGGTCCCGGGCGTCGCGAACACCGGTCCGTGCCAGCCTTCGGCGACCAGCTGCGGCAGGAAGCCCGCGTGCCCGAGGCCGGCGCTCGGCAGGATGACCGCGTCGAGCGCGTGCAGCTCGTCCGGGCCGGGTGAGAAGTTGCGGCGCCACAAGGCGTCCGGTCCGGCGAACAGGCCGCACCCGACCAGGAGCTTCGAGTCCGGCGTCTCGAGCAGGTACCGGGCGCAGCCTGCCCCGCCGAGGAAGGTCAGCACCGGGTCGGGGCACGACCCGGCCCGGCGTGTGGCGCTCAGCACTGCGGCACGAGATCCCCTGCCATCGGACATCGTTCTTCCCTTCACCTCAGCCGGCGACGTCACGCCGCCGGAACCCGGCCACGGCCGCCACGACCAGCACCACGCCCAGCGCGGTGAGCCAGAGCAGCGGAGCGACTTGGACGGACGCACCCGGCAGCTTCGGCGAGTGGGTGAACGGCGACAGGTCGAGCACCCACTGGTCCAGCTTCAGCAAGGTGCCGAACTCGCCGAGCAGCAGGAACGTCGTCAGGGCGACCCAGGCGACCGCCACTGCCCGCGACGCGAAGCCGAACAGCGCCGCCGCGAGCCCGGCGAGCACCCAGACCGCAGGCAGCTGGGCCAGTGCCGCACCGAGGAGCCGGGCGACCTCGGCACCGGGGGTACCGAGGCGGCTTCCGTACGCCAGCCCGGCCGTGACACCCAGCGCCGCCAGCAGCACCACCGGCGCCCCCACCGCAAGCAGCAGGTACCCCGCCAGCAAGCGGCGGCGGTCGAGCGCGGTGGCCAGCAGCGGCTCCACCCGCAGCGCCCGCTCCTCGCTCCGGAAGTGGACCAGCGCGGTGATCGCGTAGGCGGCGGTGATCACTCCCGCCATCGAGAACTCGGCCGCGAGGAAGGCGTTCTCGAGAGCCTGTTCGCCACCGAGCGCGGTGATCAGCGCCCGGGCGCCGTCGCTGTCGAGCATCTTCCCGACGTTGCCCGCGAGACCGCCGAGGACCAGTCCGATCAGGACGTACCCGGCCAGCCACGCGGCCAGGTTCGCCCGGTTGAGACGCCACACCAGACCCCACGCGCCACGCAGGACGGGACCGGCGTGTGCGGGACCCGCCCGGTCCGGGAGCAGTCCGGCGTCGATGTCGCGGACCCGGGCCAGCGCGACCGCCACGGCGAACAGTACGGCCGTCACGAGCATGGGGAGGGACAAGACCCACCAGACGTCGCCGGCGTAGGGCCGGACCTGCTGGGTCCACCCGATCGGCGACGCCCACGACAACCAGCGCGGGCCGGCGGAGTCGCCCACCGCCCGCAGGAAGTACGCGGCGAGCAGCGCGACCACGGCGAGCCCCGACGCGGCTCGCGCGCTCTTGGTCAGCTGGGCGGTCACCGCGGCGACCCCGCCGAAGACGAGACCGGCGGCCGCCCAGCCGAGGCCGAACGCCAGCGAGCCTGCCACCGGCAACCCCGTCAACGCGAGCCCGGCGCCACTGAAGAGACCGATGACCAGGCTCGACACCGCCGTGACCACGACTGCCGCCGCCAATCCGGCGAAGCGGCCGACCACCGCGGAGCCAAGCAGTTCCCGCCGTCCGGCCTCCTCCTCGGCCCGGGTGTGCCGGACCGCGGTGAAGATCATCAGCAGCGCGATCAGGGCGGCACCGAACGCGGTCAGCTTGAACACCGATGTGGCGCCCAGCGTCGGTTCGTACACCGGGCCGTAGAGCGCGACCAGCGCCGGGACCGAGTTGATGCTGTCGGCCGCGGCCTGCTGGTCTCCCGTGGCCGGGTAGACCGCCGCGGTCGCCGCGGCCGAAGACGCCGCCACCGCCGTGAACACCGCGGTCCACACCTGCAGCCGAACCCGGTCCCGGCGCACCGCCAGCCGGACCAGCGCGCCGGTGCCGGTGAGCGAGCTCATGCCGGCACCGCCGTCCGGCCCGGTTCGGTGCGGTAATGCCGCAGGAACAGCTCTTCCAAGGTCGGCGGGTTGCTGGTCAAGCTACGGACCCCGCTGTGGCTGAGCAGGGCGAGCACAGCCGACAGCTCGGTGTTGTCGACGGTCAGCCGCACGTGGTCGCCGTCGGCGGTGAAGTCGTGCACGCCTGGCAGGTGCGCGAGGCCGTCCACAGCGCCGGTGAGCCGCGCGGTGATGGTGGTCCGGCTGAGGTGGCGCAGTTCGTCGAGGCTGCCCGAGTCGACCAGGCGGCCGGCGCGGATGATGCTGACCCGGTCGCACAGGGCTTCCGCCTCGGACAGGATGTGGCTGGAGAGCAGGATCGTCCGGCCCCGCTCCCGTTCCTCGCGGACGCACTCGCGAAAGATCTGCTCCATCAACGGGTCGAGCCCGCTGGTGGGCTCGTCGAACAGCAGCAGTTCGACGTCGGACGCGAGAGCGGCGACGACCGCCACCTTCTGCCGGTTGCCCTTCGAGTAGGCCCGGCCCTTGGTGCGGGGATCCAGCTCGAACAGCTCGAGGTACCGCTCCCGGCGCTTCGGATCCAGCCCGCCGCGCAGGCGGCCGAGCAGGTCGATGACCTCGCCGCCGGTGAGATTAGGCCACAGCGACACCTCCCCCGGCACATACGCCAGCCGCCGATGCAGTGCAACGGCGTCGCGCCAGGGATCGCCGCCGAGCAGCCGCATCTCGCCGGAGTCGGCGCGCAGCAGGCCCAGAAGCAGCCTGAGTGTGGTCGTCTTCCCGGCGCCGTTCGGGCCGAGGAATCCGTGCACTTCGCCCGCTTCGACGGTAAGGTCGAGGCCGTCGAGCGCCGCTGTCCGGCCGAACCGCTTGCGCAGCCCGGCGATTTCGATAGCCGTAGTCATCGAAGTTCTCCTGCCGGTCCGTCGGGAAAGAGCTCGCCGAGCGGGAGCCGTGGTGCGGGGGCCGCGGGAACGGCCGGGTATCCGTACCGGAAGATCGCCTGCGGCACGCCGGGCAGAGCCAGCTCCGACGCCAGTCGCGCCCGGAAGCCGGTCAGGTGCAGCGGCTGGGTGATCACCGAACCGACGAGGGCCTTGACCGTCGCGGTCAGCCAAACCCGTTGCAGGGCCGCGCCGGCGGCGAGGTGGTCGGCGCGGGTATCGGTGTCGGTGCAGACGATCAGGAGGTTCTCCGCCGCCAGCCGGCCGGCGAGCACGACGTCGTCCGGCACCGGCGTGTCCCGGCGAACGAGTCCCGCCACCGGCAGGGCTTCGGGGCTCAGCGCGTCCTCGGGGACGCCGTCACCGACCGCGTTCCAGCCGTGGCTGTGCGCGGTCCACAGCTCCAGCTCCCGCTGGTAGCCCCGGTCGTCACGGAGCACGCGGGTGGCGAAGCCGAGCAGCTCGGCCAGCTTGTCCGGACGCCCCAGTTCGACGACGTGCACGCCGGCGGTCTCCCCGGCCGCGACCACCGCGGTGCGGACGCCGTCGGGCACCCGGCTGTGGAAGAACGCGCGCCGGTGACTGCGGCGCCGGGCGATGGCGCGGTACAGCGCGAAGTCCCGGGCCGAGGCGGGCCGGGGGCGGCCGATCGTCACAGTGGCCACCACGTCTTCCTCGTCGCGGTACTCGACGTGGCAGTCCCGGCCGAGCACCCGGACAGCGAGCTCGAGGTCGGTGAGCGCGGCACCGCAGGACAGCAGCCGATCGCGGCCGAAGGGGTCCTGCCTGCGCAGCTCGACCCCGTGCCGCGCCGTGAGGTCGACCTCGGTGCCGCGGATGCGCAGCTGCCAGGGCTGGCTGTTGTGCACCGAAGGCGCGCGGCTCACGGCTCGCGCGAGGAGCCCGATCTGCTCGGTCGTCAGTGCGGCCGATGCGGCGGCGGTCATCGCGATCACTCCCGTCGCGGAGTCCGACGCTCCGCCGTTCTCATGGTCGCCGCGGCCGCGGGATCGGCACCGGAGCACAAAGTCCCTCGGTCCGGCGGAATTCGTCCCCTACCGACGCACGCCCGCCGCGCCACACGATCGGGACAACACCGGAGGAAAGAAGGCAGATCATGGATTCACCTACTGGCCGCGTGCTCATCGTCGGCATCGACGGCACACCTCACGGCGACGCCGCCCTGCGGTGGGCGCTGGAGATCGGCGCGCACGCCGGGGACACGGTCCGCGCGATCCTCGTCCGGCCGCGCGACGCGCTGCTGCCCGGGACGTCGTTCGCGATCCAGCCCCACGGCCGCGTGCCGGAGGCCGGCTACTCGCTGGACGAGCACGTCGCCAAGCTGGCCATCGACACCGCAGCACAGGTGGAAACCCGCACAGTGCACGGCGACCCGGCGACCGAACTGGTCACCGCGTCGGCGGACGCGGACCTGCTGGTCCTCGGCACCCACCGCGGCGGCGCGATGTCGGACCTGGTGCTCGGCAGCGTCGGACGGGAGTGCGTGCGCTTCTCGCGGTGCCCGGTCGTGGTCATCACGCCGGAGGCGGCCCACCGGCTGACTCCGGCGTGAGGCCACAACGATCGGGAGCTACCTGCGGGAATCCGGAAGACTCCACCGATTCGATGAGCACGAGGACGGGGCAGGAATTGGGACGCCGTCGACGTCGGCGAGCGGCGCCATGGTCACCGACCGCACCGGGTTTCATACATTCAATCCGAACCCATCCGAGTGACCCTGACACCCCAGCACAGCGGGTCTTGAGCGGCGAAAGACAGCAAGCGGTGGCTCCCCACCCTGGCAAGGTTGGGAAGCCACCGACCTTGCCCCACCGGTTGCCGTAGATCAGCCGCTCACCAGGCCTCTTCCACGACCCATCCTAGTCGGCCAGCGCACAGCTTATTTCAGCTGAGCCTAACTGTTCCTGCATACCGGCAAGCACCGCTCGCAGATCCGGAGCGTGTAGTGTGCATCACATGTCGAAGCCAGGCCACTTCTCGATGAACCTATCGGGCCCGCCCGACCGCCTACAGGAACTCATGGATCGGTTTCAAGCCGAGGGCATCGACGCCAGCCCAACCACAGGTAACTACCCAGATGACCCCGCCGAAAATGCTCTGGCTTGGGTTCATGTGGATGCAAGGTCTGACAGTTTCCCACCTTCTCCCCAGTTTCAGAGTAAAGCGTTACACAGAGTATCCGACATTGCAGCAGAGTTCAATTTTTCGATGCGGTCACATGGCATCGCATTAGACATTCAGCAGAGTAGCTACCTCAATAATCGGATATGTCGACCACTCGTCAGCGCCCAAGCGACTCTGGTACTCGAATCCGCAAACGCCGACCTGCTTTGGGATCAACTTCGCCGAGTGGCATACGTTCCCGGCTGCTCAAAGCGTCTTTCTAACGTAACCTGGCCAAACCCACAAGCAGTCAGCGACGAGTTCTCCGCGTTTATCAGTCAAGCCGAAGTCTACTATCGCGCAGGCGAAGAAACGACCGGCCCAAGTGCAGCACTTCAATACTACTATGCTTTACTGAATCTTGCCAAGGCCGAGCTTCTCCTTTGGCGACCCGACGCCATCATCAACCAGAAGCTGACACACGGGATCAGCGCCAGCCACGCGACGGGACAATTTGAAGATTGGCGAGTAAAGCCTCAGAAGGCTGGGGTATTTCCATTGCTGTACGAGAAGCGGATGGGCATGCCCGCTTCACGGCTTCCTGCGGAAATTAACCCGGATCAACTGTTCTCTCGATGCCTGGAGTCTGGCATGGAGTACATCCAAGTCAGAGGCAAGGCCCTACAAGCCGTCCCGCTCTACCAGACAATGGTAACCGACGGCGTCTACAGTTGGAGTCATTTGCTCGTCGAAGGCTACGGGGTGATTCAGCAAAATCAGCCCAGCTGGGACCTCATTCAGGGAACTTTCGAAGAGCTTCCGCCACAGCATCACAATAACCCGTGGCAGATATTCGCATTATCATCACGAATTAGTCTCGACAGCTTCGCGCTTCTCGTTCCCCGCAATGGAAAATACGTGAGAGCCGGCGACGGTGTTCACATTGGGGACCTTCGCCTCCCCGAATGGGAAGACGAGCTATCTGCGACACTGCGCCCACTACTGGGCCATCCACATGGATACTTCGACGGAACACTGAGCATCAGTCTCTCGGATTCAGAGCTAGTGGGACTCACGTCAGATCTAGCTCGATATCTATCAGTGTATCTCGTATCAAGCCTGATTCGCTACCGACCCTCAGCTCTCGACCTCCGACTAAACCCTGACCAGGCGTGGTATCTGACAGCATTTATCAGACAAGCCGCACTGCCCGCACTACAGGCGGCTGCGAATGAAATTCTAGACAATGAGTTCGTTTTTCTCGATAAAGCTAGAAATTGACCCTTAACGCGAAGACTAGACTTGGTGCAGAATGATCGACAACAGAATTAGACGGGCTCTGAAGCTCAGCGCCCGCCCCACAGTAGCTGTCGACAAACCACCTTGCGGGCGCAGCCCACCGTTCCGCGCGACGTACGCGGCCAGCAGTCTTCTCTTGAACCAGACCGTAGGTGTCACGGGTGGGCGCCGATAGATGGACCTTCTTGGCCCAAATGTGCACCCACGGCCTCTAGTTGACCCGCTCACTGGCGGCGGGTGGTCCAGCGAAACAGTTCGTCCGCACCCCACACGAGAACCGGCATCGGCAGCATCATCGCGATCACCCAAGCCGGCAGTGCCGCCGTCCCGAACAGGTCCTGCAGCGGCGGCAGGTAGATCAACGCCGCCGCGAAGGCCAGCTCGAACGCGATCCCGCCCAGCAGCAGCCGGTTCGTCGTGAGTCCCACGGCCCGCAGCGACACCCGCTCGGTGCGGGACGCGAACGCCGTGCCGATCTGGCAGAACACGATCGCCGCGAAGCTCGCCGTCGTCGCCTGCAAGTAAGCCGTGTGCAAAGCCCCCGAAGAGACGTCCGCGCCCGGGTGCCAGCCCGCCGCGTACAGCACCGCGAAGAACGCGCCCAGCACCAGAACTCCCGACAACAGGCCCATGATCCCCCATGCCCGCAGCAGCATCCGGCCGGTAACGACACCTTCCGACCGGCGGCGCGGACGCCGGGTCATCAGTCCCGGCTCGGCGGGTTCACGGCCCAGCGCCAGCGCGGGCAGGGTTTCCGTGCCGAGGTCGATGGCGAGGATCTGCAGCACCGTCAGCGGCAGCGGGATCATCCCGCCCGATACCGCGAAGAGCAGGAACGGCAGCACTTCCGGGACGGCGTGCGCGAAGATGTAGAGCACGAACTTCCGGACGTTGTCGAAGACCCGCCGCCCCTCCCGGACTCCGGCGACGATCGTGGCGAAGTTGTCGTCGGTCAGCACCACCGTCGCCGCTTCCTTCGCGACGTCGGTGCCGCCGACGCCCATCGCGACGCCGATGTCGGCCCGCCGCAACGCCGGCGCGTCGTTGACGCCGTCGCCGGTCATGGCCACGACCTCGCCGCAGGAGCGCAGCGCGTCGGCGATGCGCAGCTTGTCCTCCGGCGCGGCCCGCGAGAACACGATCTCGCCGCCCGCGGTCAAGGCTTCGTCGAGTTCCGGTTCGGGAAGACGGCCCAGCTCCTCGCCACTGATCACGCGGTCGGCGCCGATGCCGACGCGGCGGGCGATCTCGGCGGCGGTCAGGCCGTTGTCGCCGGTCACCACGTGCACGGTGATCCCGGCCGAGTGGCAGTCCGCCACCGCGGCGGCGACCTCGGGACGTGGTGGGTCGACCAGGCCGATGAGCCCGAGCAGACACAGGTCCGTCTCGGCCTCCTCTCGGCTTCCCGGCACCGAAGACACCTCGCGGCGCGCGACGGCCAGCACCCGCAGCGCCCGGCCGGCCATGGCGTCGACCTGCTCGGTGATCCGCGCCCGCAGCTCTTCGGTCAGCGGGATCCCGCCGGGCACCACCGAGCAGTGCGGCAGCACCTGCTCCGGCGCGCCCTTGGTCGAAATTTGCAGCACGTTCGCTACGGAATCCACGGTGGACATACGCTTGAGCCGTGGGTCGAAGGCGTACAGTGCCTTCCGGTCGGCGTCCCGGGTGGACAGTTCGACGCCTTGCTCGGCCGCGTAGCGCAGCAGGGCCAGTTCGGTGGGGTCACCGCTGCCGGATTTCAGGTCGGCCGTGCTGCACCGGGCCAGCGCCGCCGCCATCGGGCCAGGGTCGGCGAGCAGGTCGCCGGTCGCGGACCGCGCCTCTTCGACGTGCATGGCGTTGCGGGTCAGCGTGCCGGTCTTGTCGGTGCAGATCACGGTCGTCGAGCCGAGGGTCTCGACCGCGGAGAGCCGCTTGACCAGCGCGCCCGCCTTCGCCATCGACCGCACGCCGGCGGCCAAGGCGAGGGTGATCGTCGGCAGCAGGCCCTCCGGGACATTCGCCACCAGCAGGCCGATCGCGAACACGAACGCCGCCGACCACGACAGCCCGGCCAGCCAGCCCAGTGGCAGAAACCCGATGCCGACGACGACGGCGACGAGAGCGATTAACCACGCGACCCGCCGCACCTGCCGTTCGAGGGGGCTTTCCTCCCGGCCGACCCGCGTCGAGAGCGACGCGATCCGGCCGATCTCGGTGTGCCGCCCGGTGGCGTAGACGACCGCGTGCGCCGAGCCGGCAACGCACACCGTGCCGCTGAACACGAGCACCGGCGAGTCGAGCGCACGCGAAGCGTCGTCGTGCGCGTCGGCCATCCGCGTCACCGGGACCGACTCCCCGGTCAGCATCGACGCGTCGACGTCGACCGTGCCGTCGACGAGACGCGCATCGGCGGGGACCCGGTTGCCCTCTTCGAGCACGAGGACGTCGCCGGGGACCAGTTCGGTCGCCGGGACGTGCCACACCTGGCCGTCCCGCAGCACCGGCGCCCGGTCCGGAAGGTACTTGCCAAGCGCCTCGACGGCCTTTTCCGCCTGCTGTTCCTGGACGAACGCCAGCAGGCCGTTGAGCAGGATCACACCGGCGATGGCGACCGCGAGGTTGGTGGTGCCCGCAACCCATGCCAGTCCTCCCGCCACCCACAGCAGCAGCGCGAGTGGGTGGACGAACTGCCGAAGCAACGCCAGCGGCCACTTCGGCCCGCCGTGCGACGGCAGGGCGTTGGGACCGCTCACCTGGAGCCGGCGAGCGGCTTCCCGCGCCGTCAACCCGGACGGCCCCGTGCGCAGGTCGCGTAACAGCCGCGCGACGGGCTCCCGAGCATCGACCAGCGGCGCCTCGGCGACAGCCGGTTTGGTCCTGAGGTGCGTGGTCATCCTGCGTTCCTTTGCTTGGGCGTGGCCAGGCCGATCAGCAGCAGTCCTTGGGGGATGCCGGGTAGCAGCGATTCTTCGACGTACCGGGCCCGTTCCGCGGGCGTCTGGACCGGCAGCGGAACCTCCTGGGAGGCGAAGCTGCGGACCGCCGCGGCCAGGCGGGTTGCGTGCAGCGCGGCGCCGGCCAGGACGTGGTGGCGGCGGCTGTCGCCGGGGGTGGTGATCAGCAGGGAGGACTGGCCGGTGAGGTCCGCCCCGAGCTGGTTGAGCGTCGGTGCCCACTCCGGGCGGACGATCCGGACGTCGGTCTCCGGCCAGAAGTCTTCGCCGGCCAGCGCATCCAGCACGGCCAGGCTGACCGGCCGCCACGGCTTGCCCTGGCCGGGGTCGCCCAGCTTGCCCAGCGCCGCGTACCGCGCCCATTCGCCGCTGGACGGACCACGCGGGTCACCGGCCCGGACGACCGCCACGACGCCGGGGCGGTCCGGGTCGTCCGGGAAGGCCACCACCGGCTCGCGACCCAGCACTCGCACGACGGTCCAGACCGTCGACAGGGCCGCACCGCATTCGAACGACGCGGCCCGCCCGGCTCGCTCGCGGCGGGCGGGAGGCTCGGTCAGGGCGATCTCGTCCGGCCGGACCTCCGCGACGCACCGGTTCGGGCCGAGCCGCACCAGGGCGTCGCCGAGGACGGCTCGCGACGAACGGTCCCACCGGAACGCAGGCGAGATCATCCGAGGACGCCGAGTTCTCCCGACGCGGCCCGGCAGGTCGCCAGCAGGCCGTCGACGTCGATCACGGTGACGCGATGCTCCAGGCCTGCCGGTACCTCGGCCCGCACGTCCAGGTCCGGGGACACCAGCGCGACCGGCACATGGTCGCGGACCGCGCAGACCACGCCGTACTCGCGTGCGGTCACCTCGGGCTCCTGGCCGCGGACGTCGACGACGAGGTCGGGCTGGGCGAACGGCTCGTCGAGCGGGCAGCGGCCCCCGACCGCCAGCGCGCGGCAGACTCCGGCGCGGCTGTGGCACCGGCTGACCAGGCAGCCGGCGTCACGCAGGGGCTGCAGCAGGAAGTCGGAGTCGCCGAAGGACGATTCGGTCAGCAGGACGTGCACGGCGTCACCTCACGGACACTCGGGCGAGCGCCTCTTCGGCGCCACGGGCCAGCTCCAGGTCTTCCCGGGGCAGGACGATCAGGGCGGGCACCGGCGAGTCCGGTGCGGTGACGACCCGATCGGTTTCGGTGTGCGGGACCTGCCCGGCACGCAGGCCGAGCACTCCCAGCCTCGCGATGACCGAGGTGATCAGCCCGGGCTGGTGCTCGGCGACGCCACCGGTGAAGACCACCGCGTCCAGCCGCGACAGGCTCATCGCGGCCGCGCCGATCTCCCGGCACAACCGGTGCCGGTAGACGTCCAGCGCGACTTCGGCGTCTCGTTCGCCGCGGGCCGCGGCGGCCAGCACGCGGCGCAGGTCGCCGTTGGTGCCGGTCATCCCGGCCAGGCCGGAGCGGTGGAACAGGGCGTCGGCCATCTCGGCCGGGCTCATCGGCGCCGTCTGCATCACGTGCAGCAGCAGGCCCGGGTCGATCGAGCCGGACCGCGTGGCCATCATGGCGCCCTCGAGCGGGGTGAAGCCCATGCTGGTGTCGACGCCGTGGCCATCGCGGATCGCGGTCACCGACACCCCGGCCCCGACGTGGGCACAGACCAGCTGCAACTCCTCCGGTGTCCGGCCCAGCAGCTCGCCGGTGCGACGCAGCGCGTATTGGCACGACAGGCCGTGGAAACCGTAGCGGCGCAACCGGTTCTGGGCCGTCCACGCCCGCGGGAGCGGGTACCGCGCGGCGGCTTCGGGCATCCGGGCGTGGAACGCGGTGTCGAAGCAAGCCACCACCGGGACGTCCGGCAGCAGGCGGCGGACCTCGCGGGTCACCGACAGCGACAGCGGCTGGTGGTTCGGCGCCAGCGGCGTGAGCCGTTCGAGGTTGGCGAGCAGGACGTCGTCAACCCGTGCGGGCGCCTTCTGCGTGCCGCCGTGCACGAACCGGACGGCCACGGCGTCCACATCGGACCAGCGGCGGACCGCCTGGGCGACCACGCCGGGAACGGCCATGTCCCACGCCGCCCAGCCGACGGCCGCGCCGTCGGCGACCAGCGACACCTTCATGCTCGACGAGCCCGGGTTCAAGGTCAGGACATGCACGGTTTCCTCCGGTTTCAGTCGCGCAGGCGGCGCAGGAACGGGTCGGCGGACACATCCGGTTCGAATCGGGCGCGGACGTCGAGTGCCACGCAGCCGTCCGAGCGGACGCGCACGGGGTTGAGGTCCAGCTCGGCCAGCTCTGGGACGAGCTCCGCGAGCCGGCTGACCTTCAGCAGCAGCTCGCGCGCCGCTGCCCGATCGAGCCCAGACCCCCAGAGCGCCTTCGACGACCGCAAGCCATCCAGGAGCAGGTCGGCGTCGGCCTCGGTGAGCGGGGCGAGCCGGGCGGCGTGGTCGGCGATCAGGTCGGTGTCGACGCCGCCGAGGCCGAACACGACCAGCGGGCCGAACACCGGGTCCGAGCGCACGCCGACCAGCAGTTCCCGGCCCGGTTCGGCCATCGGCTGCACGGTGACCCCACGCAGGGCCGAGCCGAAGCGGGACCGCAGGGTGCGGAACGCCTCCAGGATCCGGTCGGCGCCGTGCACGTTCAGCAACACGCCGCCGCCGGCTGTCTTGTGCAGCAGGCCGTCGGCATCGGCCTTCAACACGACCGGCGAGCCGAGGTCGGCGGCCGCGGCGGCCATCGAGTCGTCGGCCTCGACGTAGTGCGTCTCCACCATCGGGATCTCGGCCAGCCGTAGCAGCTCGACGGCGTCCGCAGGCGAAAGCCAGCCTTCGCGCCCGGCGGCGAACGCGCGGAGCGCAACGGGATCGCCCAGCGGGGCCACGGACTCGGCAGGTTCCGGCCGGTTCAGCCACTGCTCGTACCGGACCAGCCGGGCCAGCACCGCGGCCGCCGCGGCCGGGTCGTCGTAGCAGGCCGTCACGCCGCGGCCGGGCACCAGCGGCGCCACGCGCGCCCGCTGCCCCGGCCGGACCGCGAAGACGGTCTTGTACTCGGGCGGCAGCACGGCGGCGAGCGACGTGCCGGGATCGCCGACGGCGGTAGGCACGGTCGCGGCGATCACCGCGTCGACACCGTCGTCGGCGAGCACGGCACGCAACGCGTCGGCGAACACCTCCGGTGCGATGGCCGCGGTCGTGTCGACCGGGTTGCACACCGCCGCCTCGGACGGCAGCAGCTTGGCGAGGCGGTCCCGGGTGTCCTGGGACAGCTCGGCCATGACCAGGCCCTCGCGCTCGCAGGCGTCGGCGGCCAGCACCCCGGCGCCCCCGGCGTTGCTCACCACGGCCACCCGCGGACCGCCCGGCAGCAGCTGCCAGGACAGCCCGGCGATGACGTCCACCAGCTCGGCGACGGTGTCGACGGCGATGACCCCGGCCTGCTCGAACAACGCGTCGCGGGTGACGGCGGGGGTGGCGGCCGCGGCAGTGTGCGAGGCGGCGGCGCGCTGGGCGGTGTCACCGCTGCCGGAGCGGACGGCGAGCACCGGCCGGGTGCGGGCGAGCCGGCGGGCCAGCCGGCTGAACTTGCGCGGGTTGCCGAACGACTCGAGGTAGAGCACGGCCAGCTCGGTACGGCGGTCGGCGGCCCACCACATCAGCAGGTCGTTGCCGCTGACGTCGTACTTGTCCCCGGTCGAGACCAGCGCCGACATGCCGAGACCCAGGTCGTTCAGCGATTCGGCGAGTGCGATGCCGACCCCGCCGGACTGGGTGACGACGCCGATGTTGCCGGGCTTGACCTGCCCGGCGAGGAAGGTCAGGTTCATCGGACGGGCCGGGTCGGTCGACAGGACGCCGAGGCAGTTCGGGCCGACCAGCCGCATGCCGTAGGCACGCACCGCCGCGCGGACTCGGTCACCGGCTTCAGTGCCGGTCAGGCCCGAAGAAATGACGACGACCGCCCGGACGCCACGCTTTCCGCAGGCTTCGACCGCCTCGGCGGCAGCCGGCGCGGGCAGGCACACCACGGCGAGTTCGGGGGTGCGGCTCAACGCCGCCACGGACGGGACGCTCGGCACACCGAGGATCTCTTCAGCGTGCGGGTTCACCGCCTCGACCGGACCGGGAAAGCCGGAAGCGACCAAGTTGGCCAGGACGGCATGGCCCACCGAACCCGGGCGCCGTCCGGCGCCGATCACGGCGACCGAGGACGGCTCGAGCACGTGGGCCAGGCTCGCCGCGTCGGCAACCGAGTCACGCTTCAGCACGGCGTCCAGGTAGGCCGGGTCCTCGTCGAGGTTCATCACGACGTCGCGCTCGGGGCCGCCGATGCTGGCCTCGAACCGCAGGCCGAGGTCGGCGAAGACGTGGAGTACCTTGGCGTTCTCGGCGAGCACCTCGGCGAGGAAGCGCTTCAGGCCCACTTTCCGGGCGTGGGAGACCAGGTGTTCCATCAGCAGGGTCGCCACGCCCAGCTTGCGCACGGACGCGTCCACCACGAGGGCGACTTCGGCGTCCGCGGTGTCCTTGAGGACTTCGTAGTTCGCGACACCGACCAGCTCACCGCGCCGGTAGCAGCCCACGGCGTAATGCCCAGGACCGGGCTCGGCGGCCATTTCCGCCACCAGCTTGCCCAGCCCGGACGGCCGGGCCCCGAAGAACCGGAAGTAGGTGTCCTGCTGGGTGAGCCGGGTGTGCAGGGCGAGCACCTCGGCGGTGTCGGCCGGGTGCAACGGGCGCACGAGCACCACGTCGCCGTCCGCGAGCAGGGCCCGGGAGCCCGCCTCGACGCTCATTGTTTCTCCTCACGGCACGAGGGTGGGCACGGCCGAAAAGGGCCGCGCCCACCGCGGAGGGTCACCTAGTCCTTGGTGACCTGGATCTTGACGTGCTTGTCGCGCGGGTGCTCCGAAACCGGCATCGAGATCTCGAGGATGCCGTCGGCGTACGTCGCCTTGACCTTCGCCGGGTCGGCCCCGGCCGGCAGGCTGACCGTGCGGCTGAAGGTGCCGTAGTAGAACTCACTGCGGCCGCCTTCGGCGGTTTCCTTCGCCTCACGCTCGGCGGAGATGGTCAGCAGCCCGTTGTGCGTGGTCACGGAGATGTGCTTCTCCGGGTCGAAGCCGGGCAGTTCGGCCCGCACGAGGTACCGTCCGTCCTCAGTGGACTCCTCGATCCGGACCGGGTTGTGCTCGGCGAACGGCCAGGGGTTCTCCAGCCACGCCGCGATGCTCGGCAACGCCAGGCGCGAACCCGGCACCAAGGCAGTCATCGTGTTTCTCCTCTCCGCGACGACGGGCGTCGCACCACAAGGAGACCTCAGGCACCGGTTGCCGCGACGCGGCCGGACTACCCGAACACAGAGGACCTTCGTCACCGAAACCCACCGGGCGGACCTATGGCCCGGTTACTCGGCTCCGCCGCGCTCTCGCGGTCGGCTGTGCGGGAAGAACATGGGTGTCGGGCGGAGTCTTCCCCACTCCGCCCGACACCCATCTAGAATAGAACAGACGTTCGACTCCGGCAATCCGGGGCCGGCGGATCAGCCGACCGGGGCCGACCACTCCAGCTTCAGGCCGCCTGCCGGGACGGAGTCGATGGCGAACTGCCCGCCCATGGCCGCCGCGCGTTCACCGAGGTTGCCGAGCCCGCTCGGCGAGACGTCCTCGGGCAATCCCTTGCCGTCATCGACCACCACGACGCGGATCATGTCGTCCTTCATCGCGATCGATACGGACAACGTCGCAGCTTCGGCGTGCCGGACGGCGTTGCTGACCGCTTCACGGACGACTGCTTCGACGTGCTCGGCCAGCTGGGTTGGCACCGTGTCGAGCGGGCCGGACATGCTCACCGTCGGGTGGACCGGCGCGTCGTCCGTGAGCTCGGCGATCGCGTCGTGCAGCCGGTGCCGCAGCCGCTGGCCCGTCTCCCCCGCGACGCCGCCGTGCAGGTCGAAGATCGCCGTGCGGATCTCCTGCACGATCTCGTGCATCTGCTCGATGCTGTCCCCGAGCCGCTTCTGCAGCTCCGGCGACTTCGTCCGCCGCTGCGTGCTCTGCATCGACAACCCCACCGCGAACAGCCGCTGGATCACGTGGTCGTGCAGGTCACGGGCGATCCGGTCGCGGTCGCCCAGCACGTCCAGCTCCCGCGCCGCCCGCTGCTGCGCCGCCAGCTGCAACGCCAGCGCCGCCTGGTCGGCGAAGGACGCCACCACCGACAGCTGGGTCGACTCGAACGACGTGGCCCCGGATTCCCGGATCGCGATGAGCACACCCGTCGTCCGGTCGCCGGCGCGCAGCGGCACGACCAGCGCGGGCCCGAAGCGGTGCTCGCCCAGCGGGAGTTCAGCGACGCTGCGGGGTGTGCGGTCCCGGAACACCGCCCCCGGCACACTGCCCTCGAGCTCGATGTGCAGGCCCGCCAGCTCCGCGGCCCGGGTACCGGCGCTGACGGTCACGGTCAGGTCGTCGACCTCGTCACCCCAGTCCTCGTCGACGTCCAGGCGCCCCGAGTTCGGCAGCGCCAGCATGGTGACGTCCGAGCCGGTCAGCTCCAGAGCCCTGCTGGCGATGGTGGTCAGCGCCTCGGCCGGGTCGGTACCGCCCAGCAGTTCGGTGGTCACCTCGCTGGTCGCGGCGAGCCACTGCTGCCGCACCCGGGCCTGCTCGTACAGGTGGGCGTTCTCGATCGCGATCCCGGCCGCCGCGGCAAGGGCTTGCACGACGACCTCGTCGTCGTCGGTGAACTGTTCGCCGTTCTTCTTCTCGGTCAGGTAGAGCCGTCCGAAGACCTCGTCGCGGACGCGGACGGGCACCCCGAGGAAGGAGTGCATCGGCGGGTGGTGGGCCGGGAAGCCCACCGACGCCGGATGGGACGAGATCTCCTCCATCCGCAGCGGCTTGGCCTCGTCGATGACCACACCCAGCACCCCGTGCCCGGTCGGCAGGTCCCCGATGAGCCGGCGGGTCTCGTCGTCGATGCCGAGGTAGATGAACTCCGACATGGAACCGTCTTCGGCCAGCACCCCGAGGGCGCCGTACTTCGCCTCGCCGAGCTCCATCGCGGACTGCACGATCCGCCGCAGCGTCGTGTCCAGCTCCAGCCCGGACGCGACCGTCAGGACGGCGTCGAGCAGGCCGTCCATCTTGTCGCGGGTGCCGATCAGCAGCTCGATCCGGTCCTGCAGGTCGCGCAGCACCTCGCGCAGCCGCAGACCGGACAGCGTGCCCGCCATCCGCCGCGGACCGGGGCCATCCGCCGCCAGATCGTCGAACTCGTCCACCGACACCTGTCCAACCTCCGCCTCACCGGCCACGGCCTCAACGCTGGTGACTTTCTGCCCTTTCCCCGGAGCCACGACCGGAGAGATGGTTGCGCTGAGCCACCCCGTACGACAGTGTGCCTGTCCGGACGCCGAGGGGAAACCATGACCTCGTCCATCACCTCGATCGGCCTGCTGGACCCCGATCAGGTGAAGTCCGTGATCAGTGCCGCGACGCTCGCCCCGTCGACGCACAATACGCAGCCCTGGCGGTTCCGCTGCACTCCCGCGGGCCTCGAGCTGCACGCCGATCCGGGCCGCGCCCTGCCGGCGGCCGACGCCGACCGGCGGGAGCTGCTGCTCTCCTGCGGCGCGGCGTTGTTCAACCTGCGCACGGCCATCCACGCACTCGGCGCGCACCCCGCGACGACCCTGCTCCCCCGCCGGGACGACCCCACGTTGCTGGCCGTCGTGCGGCCGTACGCGGCCCGCAAACCCGACCCGCGCCTTGTCCGGCTGGCCGACGCGATCCCCCGCCGCCACACCAACCGCACGCCGTTCGAAACGGCCGCCGTCCCCGCTCCCGTGGTCGCCGAACTGCGGCACGCCGCCGAGGTCGAACAGGCGTGGCTGCCCCGGTTGAGCGCGCAGCAACTGGAGGGGTTGCGAGAGCTGGTGCACAAGAGCCACCTCGCCCAGACCGCCGACCCCGCGTTCCTCGCCGAGTGGCAGTACTGGACCGCACGCGACCGGAGCAGCCGGGACGGCGTCCCCGAGTACGCGGCCGGCGCGATGCCCTCGGACAACGGCGGCTGGGTCCTGCGGGACTTCGGCTCCAAGCAGCGCGACCGGACTGGCGACACGGAGCCCCTGGTCGTCGTCATCGGCTCCTTCGACGACACCCGCGCCGACCGGATCCGCGCTGGTCAGGCGATGCAGCGGGTGCTGCTGACGGCTACCGCCGCCGGGCTGGACGCGTCGTTCATTTCACAGCCGGTGGAGGTCCCCGGAGTACGCGCCGAGCTGCGTCAGCTGCTGGGCGGCGGGCTGTGGCCGCAGATCGTGCTGCGCCTCGGCCACGGCGCGCCGGTGCCGTGGACGCCGCGCCGCTCCCTGGACGACGTCCTCCTGGAGCCCGCTCAGCTCAGCGCGTGAGCAGCCGGGGGACAAGTCAGGCCGAGCGCGTCGTCGCATCCTCGGACTGCTCCGCCGACGGCGCCGGACGCCTCCAGGGTGGCGTTGCACCCGGTGGGGGTGAGCCCACCCAGTCGCCGGTCACCTTGTCTCTGGGAGCCGTTCCCAGCAACGCCCGGAAGCCTGCTTCGTCCGCGCATTCCCGGACGAGCTTGTCGATGTAAGCCCGGGTATAGCCGTAATCGTTGTGTCGCTCGTCATACAAGCAGTACTTTTCGTCCGTCTTTTCGGGATGTACGTCACCTACCAACGGACGGACACCGAGTTTCTTCCAGGCAATGGTGAAAAGTGCTGTGTTGAAACCGAACGGGATACGGTCCTGGATCATCCGCGCCGCCTGCGTCGGTTTCAGCAGCCCATGGCCGACGACAGGTCGTTTGCGCTCGCGGACCACGACGTATCCCTTTCTGCCGATCGCCTCGACGTCCTCACGTTGCTCTTCCGTCAAGTCGTCGTAGCGGGTGAACTGGATGGCGAGCGCGTCCGGGTCCTTGGGCGCGAGCTCTTGGAGGACGCGCAGCCGGAAGTCGTACCGCGGGTCGCGGGCGATCGAATCGTCGAGGCCGGCGTCATACTCGGCGATGAAGGTGCGCAATGGCGCCGGAAGCTGCGAGCGCAGCCGCCGCAGGGTGCGCTCGCCCTCGTCGGTAAAGCTTCCGACGAAGACCGGGAACCGCAGCCGGGTGGCCAACGACGAGCCGGGTCCGAACTGACCGGTGAGTTCCTCTTCGTAGTTGAGCAGCAGGGCCTGGCTCTGGCCTCCTACCGCGGCGGTGAGAGCTTGCTGCTCGCGGGCGTACCGGTGTTCGATCTTGTTGCGCAAGGCAATGAAGAACTCGAGGTTCACCCGAACCGGTTGCGTATCGCCGGGCCAACGGTGCCGCACGGAGGTGGCCAGGTCCCAGCGCTTCGGCTCACCGTCGATGCGTTCGAGACGCCGAGCACGTCCCTGGGTACGCCAGAACCGGAAGTCGACGCCGTCCCGGGTGAGCTCAGCGTGCAGAAGGTAGAGCCAGGCGAGGTGCATATGAACGACGAAGCTCTCGAACGAGCGAATTTCCGACGGGTCGTTGTACAGACGCACGGCCAGTTGCGCCTCGTCGCGCGAGGCATCGACCATGTGCATGAATCGTGGTCGCGGCGGCATACGATCAAGGTCGGGATCTCATGACCGCCTGTTACCGATGTGTCAGGGATTCACTCGCCCTGGTTGCGGAGTTCGGTGGCGAGGACGGCGGCTTGGGTGCGGCGTTCCATGCCGAGCTTGGTCAGCAGCCGCGAGACGTAGTTCTTCACCGTTTTCTCGGCCAGGAACATCCGCTCCGAGATCTGCCGGTTGGTCAAGCCCTCACCAATCAGCTCCAGCAGCTTGCGCTCCTGATCGGACAGATCAGCCAGCGGGCCTTTCTTGGCCTGGCTGTCGCGCAGCTTGCCCATCAGCGCCGCCGCCGCGTGCGCGTCCAGCAGCGACTTCCCGGCGCCGACCTCGTGCACCGCCGAGACCAGGTCCATGCCTTTGATGTCCTTGATCACGAACCCGCTCGCCCCGGCCATCACCGCGTCGAGCATCGCCTGCTCGTCGGTGAACGAGGTCAGCATCAGGCACTTCAGCTCCGGCAGCTTGGACCGCAGCTCCCGCGCCAGCTCGATCCCATTGCCATCGGGCAGCCGGACGTCGAGCACTGCCACGTCCGGGTTGAGCGCCGGGATGCGGGCCAGGGCCTGCGACACGCTGCCGGCCTGGCCGATCACGGTGAGGTTTTCGTCCTCGTCGAGCAGGTCGGCGACCCCTCGGCGGACGACCTCATGATCATCGACGAGAAACACCCGAAGCATCCGACCTCCTGAGAACGGTTCAACAGGGATCAGCGTACGACCGCAAGGCCCTTCACGGCAGGGACCCGGGACCATCGGGGAAGTGACCAAGGACCCTCTCGCTCCAGGGCCCGCGCACCGGATGCTGCCGAGGTCAACGTCCGTCCGCGCGATCAGGAGATCCGGATGAGCAACCTCGACCTGGCGCGATGGCAGTTCGGGATCACCACCGTCTACCACTTCATCTTCGTCCCGCTGACCATCGGGCTGTCGTTCCTGGTCGCCGGGATGCAGACGGCCTGGGTGCGCACCGGGAACGACAAGTACCGCCGGATGACGAAGTTCTGGGGAAAGCTGTTCCTC